>WGNA01000007.1 GCA_016124755.1 Bacteroidota bacterium
AACATAGTGAAGGCGGGGTAGCTCAGATGGTTAGAGCGCAGGATTCATATCCGCCAGTGGGCGGACGGCAGTTCGATCCTTATGGAGGGAACGGAAATAAAAATATTAAAGTTGATATAGTCAACTTTAATTGGCGGGCTGGCCCGTCGAAACATAGTGAAGGCGGGGTAGCTCAGATGGTTAGAGCGCAGGATTCATAACCCTGAGGTCGGCAGTTCGATCCTGCTCCCCGCTACTCAAAAAGCCCGCTTCGCGGGCTTTTTTTTATTACCAATATTACCAATTTTACACTCTACTTTAATCGTCTACTTAATTTCCATCCCACTAAAATGTTGATTTAAATTCCTTCAATAATTATTAATTCAACGACCCTTAATATTTCATCAAAAAACTACCTGACACCTTTATTCTAATTATTTAAGAATCTAACTTCTCTTAAAAATTTACAAGTAGATCTGACCGGATTTCAAGGAATTCATTCATCCAACATGACAATCATTTCTGATTTAAGTCTCATTAACAGGTTAATGCATTAAAGCCGTCCAATCTAAGATGGCCATGTTTTCAATTGTCAACAATCGGCAAACATCAAAGTTTAGTTGCCTGAGTTTGTGTGTTGAATTTCAGAAACTTGCATCAACAAATTATGAGAGCCTTATATAAAGTCAATTCCGGAGAATTTGCCGGTTGGTTAGACGAACTCAATGGCCGTGTTTATAATGTTGAAGGCCAGAACATCGGATACAACGACCGGACATTAATTTTCGACCTAAGTGGCAATTACCTCAGTGATTTAATTGACCAGAAATATGTGGGAATTAAAAAGCATCCGTTGGTTCCCAAAGGAGTTTCGATTCAGGCAGTTCCGGGAATCACCCGGATTCCTTTAGTTCACGAAAGCGGAATAGATGCAGAGGGCTTTTCTGATCCTTCGTTTTGATCACGACTTCGGACCTTCCACAAAATACATATCGATTTCTCCTTTGTTTTTCGCTTCAATTTTTCCGCGATAGGTACAATCGAATTTATCTGAAACCAACTCATACGTTTTTCCACTTATGTTAATTTTCCCCGATTCGCTTTGTTCTTCCATTCTGGCGGCCGTGTTTACCGTATCTCCCCATATATCGTAAGCGAATTTTTTCACACCGACAATTCCCGCCACAAGAGGGCCGCTGTTAATTCCGATCCGGATATTGTTGATTTTAGAGTTTCCTTTTTTGTTTCGGTCTTTCATGAATTGTCGGATGTCGATGGCAGCACTCACCGCTTTTTCGGCATGCGTGGGATCCGAGTTAGGCAGTCCGCAAACCGCGAGATAAGCGTCTCCGATCGTTTTAATTTTTTCTAATCCGTGCTTTTCCATAATGGCATCAAAATTTTTAAAGCACTCATCAATTTCTGCCACAAGATCTGCCGGAGACATTGATTCACTGATGCCAGTAAAATTCACAAAATCGGTGAACAGTACAGATACATTTTCATAATTCTGAGCTTTGGAATGACCCGTTTTCTTAAGTTCATCTGCCACCTCAGCCGGAAGAATATTTAGCAGCAAGGCATCTGTTTTCGATTTTTCCGATTCAATCTCGGCCTTGCCTTCTTCTAACCATTGATAAACATTTGAATTATCAATCGCAATGGCCAGATACGAACCGAGTGTCTTTATAAATTCGAGATGATAGTTGTTGTAAACATTTTTATTCACGCTCATTATTCCAAGAGCACCGATCTTTCTCTCCTTTAATAAAAGAGGTACACAGATTAGAGCCGAAGGTTCCTTATTAGTAAAAGATTTCACGGGTTTGGCGATGTATTGTCCGTAGTCTCTTTTCGCATCGTTCAGGTAAACATCCCGGTGATTCTCCAGACTCCAGAACATAAGACTGTGTTGAATTTCCACATTCAGATTCTTGTGAAGCTGAAGATGTCCCGAAGAATCCATGCTCAGAAATATCGGATTTTCACCTTTATAATACATGAGTTCCACCTCGTCCACATCCATCGATGACCGAACATAGTCATACACGATTTGCATAAAATCCTCAATGTTAAGGCTCGCGGTTATTTTTCGACCTATGTCTGTAATGAGTGTTAACTGCGACATGCTCGATTCAAAGTCCCGTACCTTCTGATCCAGTGCGGATTTGTCTTCTTTATCGCGCAAAAGAGTACCTCTGTCTTTTCTGGCTTCAATGTATTTCTTAACCAACGTGTTGAAATTATCGGCAACCTTTCCCAGATCAGAATTTTCGGAAAAAGACAACAGCATCATATCCTCGCCTTTCACTGCGAATTCAGTTTTGTCTTTCAATTCGGTGATTTTATTCCGAACCCACATAAACCGGATCAGTAAAAAAACAGAGATGATAAATAATACACCTGCCGCCGTAATGTATGGTATCATATCATTATCCTTTAATGTTTGCAACTAAGTGCTAATTTAGCAGATTATCGTCTTCGTCAGGTAAATGTCAACACAACTCAAGAATCCTTTCCCGGGTCTCCGGCCGTTTACCTCCTCAGAATCGCACCTGTTTTTCGGACGGGAGAGGCACATTGAGGAAATTCTCAGAAAGCTCGACAATTTTCGTTTTGTTTCGATTGTGGGTAACTCCGGAAGTGGTAAGTCTTCCTTAATACGAGCCGGGGTTTTACCAAAACTGATACGCGATCAATCCGCCGATAAGCAATGGGTGGTCTGTGTTCTGCGTCCGGGTGAAAATCCGGTTTTGCATCTGTTGGAAACCATCGACAATCTCACAATTGAAAACGACTTCGAAAAACAACAACACCTCTCGAACGAAGAATCCCTGAATATTTTGGAATCGAATAAACTCGGATTGGTGCAGTTGATCAGAAACTTCCTTCCCGATTCTAAAAAATTATTGATCGTTGTTGACCAGTTCGAGGAAATATTCCGGTTTAGTCAGTTTCACGAACAAAATCATTCCGGCACATCCGATCAATTCGTGTCGCTTTTGCTCGGTGCCGTTCATCAAAGAGATGTACCGATTTATGTAATGCTCACCGTGCGTTCCGACTTTTTGGGAGATTGCGAACAGTTTATGGGTTTACCGGAAGCCATCAACGACGGACAATTTTTGGTGCCCCGCATGAACCGCGAAGAATTGCAGAGAAGTTTAACCGGCCCGATTCAATATGCAGGAGGAAAAATATCACCCCGACTCACACATGAATTATTAAATCAAATTGGAAATAATCCAGACCAGCTTCCCATTCTTCAACACGTATTAATGAGAACCTGGGATATATGGATTAAAGACAATGCACCGGAACAGCCCATCGATTTGGTTCACTACGAAAAAACCGGCGGGATGAGTAAAGCGCTTTCTGTTCATGCCGAAGAAGCATATTCTGAACTACAGGAAAATCAACACAAAACTGCCGAAGTTTTATTTAAAACCATTACGCTAAAAGGACCCGACAACCGTGGAATCAGAAAGCCAACTCAAGTGCAGGAAATTGCCAGTATTGCCGGAGTTAATGAAAAACAAATTGAAGAAATAGCAGCCATCTTCCGTCGACACAATCAGGGTTTTATAATGCCGCCGGAAGATGTTCATCTGCAACCGGAAAGCATTCTGGATATCTCTCACGAAAGCTTGATGAGAATTTGGGAACGGCTGTCAGCTTGGGTTGATGAAGAAGCCGAATCAGCAGAGTTATACAACCGGATTACGGAAAGTGCACTTTTATACGAGCAGGGAAAAGCCGGATTATGGCGCGACCCGGATTTACAGATCGCCATCGACTGGCGAAACCGGAACGAACCAAACGAACACTGGGCAAATCAATACAATCCGTATTTCCATTCTGCTTCCCGTTTTATTGATGCAAGTGTTAACGACAAAAAATTTGCAATTGCAGAACAAAAAAGAAGACGTCGTATTCTAAATATTTCAACCGTCGGAGTAATGCTCGCTCTTACCGCACTCAGCATTTGGGCGGTAAGTGAACGAAACAATTCCAATAAAAATGCAGCGGCAGCATTGCAGGGAAAAAAAGAAGCCGATCGCCAAAAACAATACGCAGAAGAACAAAGACTATTAGCCGAAGTTAATTACCAAAAAACCAAAGCTGAGGAACAAAAGGTAAAAGAGCAGCAGCACAAAACAGAGGAACAAAGGCAATTGGCCATCGCAAGTGCCAGTGAAGCGGAAGCCGCCCGACAACGCGCTGAACAGGAATCGGAAAAAGCGATTACCGCAAGGGAAGCTGCCGAACGCGACCGGAGAATTGCCGAAAAGCAAAAATCAATTTCAGACAGTCTGCGCTATACATCCGAAAAATCTGAAAAAAAAGCAACCCGGCTGAGTATGCTCTACGTGGCTCAGAACCTCGCGGTAAAATCGAAACTTGCCGATAAGAACACCATCTCTCCAGACATTAAGGTGCTGCTTGCATTGCAGGCTTACAATTATCACAAACGATATGAAGGAAAGGCAATGGATCCGGAGATTTATTATGCTCTTTTCAATTCGATGCGATTGTTTCAGAACGAAAAAGAATATCTGCTCCGGGATCACAAAGATGCAGTGAAGTCTATTTGCTATAACTCTTCAAACGGAGATCTGGCCAGCACCGGCGACGACGGCAAACTCATCGTGAGCAATTTTGAGAAGAACACCGAATTCACTTTTAGCCATCCCAAATTGTTGCTTTTCGACAATCTGGTCTATAATGAAAATGGGAGCCGGATTGCGCTTTCGTGTGATAACAACAGCATTCAGATTTTTAATTCAGGAGAAATCAGTACGGTTCAAAAAGAAATAGCCGGACTTCATCCTGATAAGATTCAATCGCTGAAATGGAATGGCGATGAGATTATTTCTGCGTGTCTCGACAATAATGTCAGAATCATTAACACCACAGATTCTAAAGTTGTAAAAACAATCCCAATCACTGCCCGGCCCATTTGTATGGATTTTCACAAGGCCTCGAATTCTATTATTGTGGGTTGCGAGAACGGAGACATTTTAAAAATGAATCTGAAAACAGATAACGCATTCACAAAACTTAAATCCATTGCAAACAACCGGATTCTTTGTCTCGATTGGGATGCAACCGGAAAAAAGATCGCCGTGGGAACCAACGTTGGTGGCTGCTACATTATTAATGCGTCTAACGGACAAACTCTGTCCACGCTCTTAGGTCACGATGTTGGAATTAATAATATCCGATTTCATAATCAGACCGGATATGTAGCAACGGCCTGCCTCGACGGGAAAGTGCGGTTATATCCAAGTACTGAAAACGGTGGTCAGCCCATTGTTTTTAGTGAGAATACACAATGGGTGATGGATGTGGTTTTTCATCCGAACGGAAAGTATTTAGCCTCTTGCAGTAAAGACAAAACCGTTCGAACTTTTCCTATTGATATTGATGAAATGGCTGCTTACCTGAGAAAGAAAATGAGCCGAAACATGACAACCGACGAATGGGAACAATTTGTTGGAGCAGATGTGCCTTACGAAAAAACACTCAGTAATCTCCCTTGAAAAAATTGGAGGGTTCGGGTCTAAACGCTATTTGAATTTAAAAACAAAAAGTGCCCAATCACCTACAAACAATTAACAAATTATGAAAGACGTACGTATGTATGTAAGCATACGAAGTGCGCGGCTTCTTTGATTGGGCACAAAGTTTTAAGGGTATGACTTCACACGCCTTTCACTTCGAAAATAAACTAAAGTTGGGATTTTGCAAACGGTTCTAAAAAACCAACCGGCGGAAGCACAATTCGAAATCTGCGAAACTATTTCCACGAAGGAACAAGCCTCACCCCTACTAATTAAATAGCACGTCCAAACCGACAGGCGGTTCCTTTTCTCAAAGGATTTGCCGGGGATTACAGAACCACCGGTTGGCAGCGCAAGTTTAATTTCTATGATTGAACCTGCGATCTCAAATTATCCACTTTTCAACTTGCTGACGCTCCGTCAATAATTCCCTGACGAAATCAATACACAAACCCATTGAATTCTTAATCCGATACACAACTTCATCGACAAACTGAAGACAAACAACAACCGGATCACCACCGGATCAATATTATTCGAACCTATATCAATAAATTGCCGCATCTTCATTGAATGGCTATGCGAAAATTTTACAAGTTCACCTTCCCGTTTGCGATCATCTTTGTTGCTCTTTCAACTCCCGGTCTCGCCCAAAAGAAAACCACTAAAGAAGCTTATCCCTTAAACAGTGCATTTTTCTCGGGTTTAAAATTTCGATCCATTGGTCCCGCACTCACTTCCGGAAGAATAGCAGATGTCGCTGTGAACCCGGAGAAATCTCAGGAATATTTTATTGCAGCGGCATCCGGTGGTGTATGGAAAACCACCAATGCAGGAACCACTTTCACCCCGGTATTTGATGCGCAGGGAAGTTATTCAATTGGCTGTGTCACTTATGATCCCACCAATACTAATGTGATCTGGGTTGGAACCGGTGAAAACAACAACCAGCGAAGTGTAGCTTATGGAGATGGAGTTTATAAATCGGAAGACGGTGGAAAAAGCTGGAAAAATATGGGACTCAAGAACTCGGAGCATATCGGTGAAATCATCGTTCACCCGAAAGATGGAAACATCGTTTGGGTTTCGTGTATGGGTCCGCTGTGGAATGAAGGCGGTGATCGGGGAATTTACAAAACCACGGATGGAGGCAAAACCTGGAATCAGGTTCTCAATATTGATGAGCACACCGGCGTGGCAGACATGGCAATGGATCCGAGAAATCCGGACGTAATCTATGCGGCATCTCAGCAAAGAAGAAGACACGTATTTACATACATTGGAGGAGGCCCGGGGTCTACTGTTTACAAAACAGTTGACGGTGGTTCCAACTGGACTAAAATTAATAAAGGACTTCCATCAGGTGATTTGGGTAGAATCGGAATCTCCATCGCACCGGCGAATCCGGATATCGTTTATGCAATCGTGGAAGCCGCCGACAACAAAGGAGGTTTTTATAAATCGATAAATCGCGGAGTTAGCTGGGAAAAACAAAGCGGATATTTTACCAGCGGCAATTACTATCAGGAAATTATTTGCGATCCGGTTGATCCTCAGAAAGTGTTCATCATGGATACATGGCTTCACCACACAACCGATGGCGGAAAAACGGTGGTTGCTACCGGTGAGGAAACCAAACACGTGGACAATCACGCCATCTGGATCGATCCGAAAAATACATCACACTGGTTAGTGGGATGTGACGGAGGTTTATACGAAACCTGGGATCACGCCTCAACCTGGATCTACAAAGCCAACCTCCCAATCACACAGTTTTATAAAGTGTCGGTCGACAATGATCTGCCTTTTTATAATGTATACGGCGGAACGCAGGATAACAATTCTCAGGGCGGGCCGTCGAGAACCATCAATGAACAGGGAATCACGAACGCAGATTGGTTTATTACCCGGGGCGGCGATGGATTTGAAACCGTAATCGACCCGATTGATCCCGACGTGATTTATTCCCAGTCGCAATACGGTTGGCTCGTGCGATTCGACAAGAAAAGCGGTGAAACCGTAAACATCAAGCCTCAACACAAAATCGGTGATCCCGCTTTGCGATGGAACTGGGATGCTCCGCTAATCATCTCACCGCACAATCATACCCGTTTGTATTTCGCGGCCAACAAACTTTTCCGGAGCGACGATCGCGGAAACAGTTGGCAGGAAGTAAGCGGCGACCTTACCCGACAACTCGACCGCAATACCATGAAGGTAATGGGAAGAGTCTGGGAACCCGAAGCCGTTGAGAAGAATAAGTCAACAACGATCTTCGGGAATATTGTTGCACTGGATGAATCGCCTGTTCAGGAAGGATTGATTTACGTTGGAACCGACGATGGCTTGATTCAGATAACAGAAAACAATGGTTCAAACTGGTATAAAGTTGAAAGTGTTTCCGGCATTCCTGAGATGACTTACGTTAACTCACTTGTCGCGTCCCAGCATCAGCGGAACCGCGTGTATGCAGTTTTCAATAATCA
The DNA here is from genome assembly GCA_016124755.1 of Bacteroidota bacterium. Taxonomy (GTDB): domain Bacteria; phylum Bacteroidota; class Bacteroidia; order NS11-12g; family UBA9320; genus WGNA01. The sequence continues at coordinate 8,030 of WGNA01000007.1, forward strand.
TAAACGCGGGGATTTTAAACCTTACATTGCCCGCTCGGATGATAAAGGCCGAACGTGGACCATCATTTCCGATAATTTGCCGGATCGGGGAAGTGTTTACGACATAGCAGAAGATCATAAAGATCCGAGATTGTTGTTCGCGGGAACCGAATTCGGTGTTTACTTTTCAAACGACGGAGGTGAACACTGGACCCGATTAAAAGGCGGTTTGCCAACCATTGCTGTTCGGGATATTGAAATTCAAAAACGCGAAAACGATTTGGTGCTGGCAACTTTTGGAAGAGGTTTTTATATCCTGGATGATTATTCACCTCTCCGAAAAATCCAACCCATCGACACAATCCGGTCTGGGGTAATGTATCCTATTAAAACCGGCTTAATGTATTTCGAAGCCAGACCTCTCGGCGGACCAGGCAAAGCATCTCAGGGAGATTCGTATTTCGCCACCCCGAATCCACCGGTGGGTGTTGTGTTCACATATTTGGTGAACATCAAATCTGAAACGTTGAAAGAGCAACGAATCTCTGATTACAAAACCGCAAAAAAAGAAGGTAAAGATGTCGGATATCCGGATAAAACCAGAATTCGGGATGAAGACATAGATCAGAAACCCTATTTGATTTTTGAAATAAAAGACACCGCAGGCAAAGTGGTTTGCAAACTCAAACAAAATGCGGCAAAGGGGATCCAAAGAATGGTTTGGGATTTCCACTACCCAACGAGTAGTCCGGTTCAGGAAATTATCCCGGAACCCGGCCGCTATGGTTCAGCAGACAAAGGCCCGATGGCACTTCCCGGATTTTACACGGTCACTTTGTATTCGGTTAAAAACGGAAGCGTAAACCAATTAACCCAACCGGAGAAATTTGAAATAAAACCTTTAAACAATCTGAGTCTTCCAGCTAAAAACAAAGCGGAAGTTCTGGCTTTTCAGAAAGACGCGTCAGACTTGTATCGCAAGGTGGCAGCAGCCGGACAAATAAAAAGCAATCTCGATCAACGGCTGAAACTTCTCAAAACTGCCGCAGACCGAATTCCATCGGTTCCGCTTAGCACACTCGACCGAATTCGTAAAATTGAAGTAGGACTCTACGAATTGGGAATTATGATGTACGGTGACAACAGCCTTGCAGATCTGGAATTTGAAACGCCCAATTCTCTTTGGCTACGAATAAATCTGGCGAATTCAGGTTCTCTTTATAATTCATCGGAAGTAACACAAACCAGCCGTCAAATGTACTCGGAGGCAAAATCGCAATACGACGATCTCAAATCGCTTTTAGCCAAATGGCAATCGGATATTGAAGCACTTGAAAAAGAATTCGATCTGCTGGGAGTTCCGTATACGCCGGGAAGAAAAATTCCGGAAAGAGATTAGATTTTATTCTGAACTAAATATCGCCAGCCGGTGTAAATCAATATCCCTGTTCCAAGGGTGATGCAGCCAAAAACTTCGGCAATATCGGAAGCATAATTTCCGATCAATCCGTCGGTTGAAAATATATTTAACAGAATGCTCAAACCGATCAACCCGGATACGCGGGGAATTTTATTTCCATTCCGAACCTCTTGTATTATTTTAAAACAAAGCGGGAAAAGAAAAACAAAATAATACTTCCAGGCTAATGGCGACAGAATGGGAATTACGGAAAGAACGAGTGCGAATTCCCATTGCAATTGCGAAGCCGAGGTTTTGTAAAATGCTTTCCTGATTTTATACAAAGGCCAAATGGAAATTAGCATTACAAAGAATAAAAAGACGAGTTTTATCTGCGCTTGAGTTAATGACAGAAAATTGGTTCGTACTCCCTCCAATCTCGGCACATCTGAAAGAAATCCGGCGATTAATGCCAGTAACGATTGGTTTTTATGAATCATAATAATATCGCCGCCAAGTCTAGTGTGCAACCATATATTCCAGTTTTCAATTGCTTCATTAAATCCAAAAACAACAACGGTGAATGCATTTATTAAAACTAAAAATAAAACTGAAAATCCGACCAATTTCCAAAGTCGCTTCCAGACAAAATACAATAGAATAAAAACTGGATACACTTTTAATGAAACAATAAAAGCCAAAAGTAAAGCTGCCCAGAGCCATTTATTTTTTAGAACTAACTTAAAAACAACAACACATGCCAGCAACAGAAACGTATTAATCTGAATATTGGAAATATCATCAATTACAAATCGGAACACCAACAAAAAGGGAAGCAGAATTCCCCAATCATCCAAATTCTTACGTTTAAATTTAGAGGTTGAATCGGCATTTGAAAAAAGTGTCGGTGTAAGATGTAAAAGAAAAATCCAGCTACAGGCAATCATTAAAATCCAAACTGCTCGAATGGCCACCGGACTAATATTATGACCCATTGCCAGCGGAACACTGAAGATCGAAAAAAAAGGAGGCCACGTATTTAGATAGTCATTATAAATGGGTGTTGCATCCATCACAGCCTGACCGGCATGCACGTAGCCGATAAAATCTCCGTCTCTTTTGATATCCCGAAAAAATTCGAAAACAAACGCCAGTATAATCAGGCACCAGATAATATTTCGTCCGTTTTTGTTCAGGAATTCAGTGGCTAACCTCACCCTGCAAATTAAAGGATTTAGAGTATCGCCCTAACGCGGTACCATCTCCTCGCGATTCATTCCAATTGCCTGCAAAAGAATTTCGATGTTGTTGCTGTTGTTGAAATGCTGATTGAGAATCTTCTGTCTTTCGCGAATCGCTTCTTCTGTTAATTCAACTTCCCACAAATCCTGAATGTATTTTTTGTACTGCGTTGAATTATCAGCCTGAACGCAAAGATCCTCAAGTCCGGTATCTTTAATCATTTTGCGATTGGCAATACAATGTCTTCCCATAAAAAGGGAATTGATCAATTTCAATTTTATACCGGTCGATTGATTGGTATGCAAAAGATTTATCTGAGCATCACTTATAAGGTGATTGATTTCTTCTGAAGTGATCTGACTTTTTAAAGTGATGTGATCAAATTGAGATACGAGTTCCGTAAGTTCATCAGACGGATTGTTGCCCGCTATCACAGCCGGAAAATTCAATGAAGACAACACTTTTTTTACTAAATAAACGGCAGCTTCGTTGTTCTCCCCAACTGCCAGATTTCCATGATATAAAATAAATTTACCCAAACCGCTTTGGGTCGAAACTTCATTATTTACATGAAATGGCGGAAGCCAGATGGTATTGCCGTATTTTCGGTCGAAGTGATACGTATCGTTGGTTGAAATCGCCGCAATAAGATTTGCATTTTTTAAAACCGACTCATATCGTTTCAGTCTTTCCGCTTCTTTCCTAAAAAAGAATTTCTTAAAAAAATTGCTTTCAACCTTTTCGAGATGGCGGTAATAATCGTGTTCAACGTTGTGCGTGCGCACAATTTTAAAACGATCTTTCAACCGCTCATCCGCGAGATAATAGGTACAATGCAATCCTTCAAACAGAATCGGATAATTGTCCTGCGTTAGATTTTCAATTAATGCAGTCGAATTTCTCGACGCAACGATGTAAGGTTTGGTATTATAAATAGGATTTTTAAAAACCTTTCTCCGATAATACTGAACCGATTCGCACAAACCTTCCAGCATGGCACTTTCGGATCTGCCATATTGGTAACAGTGCAAATGAATTTTAACACCTGCTTCCGCAAGTGCAGTTATCCTGTAAAAAATGTCGATAACCCCGCCGTAATTAGCAGGGTATGGAACGTCAAAGGAAACAATATGAAGGTGCTTACCCGGTTTTGTCATAGATCGCAACTAATTTTTCCTTTTCCGCCGTCCAAACCAGATAGTCAGATGCAATGTTACAATTATCTCTTAATGATTTATAGAGGTCGTGGTCATTTAGCAGTAATTTGGTTTCATCCAAAATAGATCGGGGATTCGCCTCGGCAAACCGAAAAATATGATACTCCTTGTCGAGCGCCAGATATTCGGGAAATGCAGAATGCACCGAAGGAATTCCGGCTTGAATGTAATCGAAACATTTGTTGCTGAGCGACGACAAATAACTCAGTCCTTTGGGTTCCAGAACATTTAACCCGATGCAGGCTTGTTGCGTTAGTTTCTTTAATTCCCGGGGTTCTACCCTTCCGAAGAATTTCACCTTATCCGATACATTTTCACGCTTAACCTGCTCCCGCAATTCTGCACTTAAGTCGCCCTCTCCCACCAGCCATAATTGTGCTTCAAGGTCATGCATCATTTCGATGTACATTTCAATGCACCTTCCTTCGTTGAGCGCTCCCTGGTAAATAAGTACGGGAGGATTTACTTTTTTCACCTCCTCCGATTCGCGATCGGGAAGCGCGTCAGGCACATTCCGGATTACATACACTTCTTTACCCGAAATTTCCCGATAATAATCTGCGACAGAATTGCTCACCGTATAAATCGAATCTGTTAGCGGAAGACAATGTTTTTCCAAAGCCGTCCAGAGTTTTTTAACCCATCGCCGGTTTACAACTTCGGGTACTTCCGGAAACAATTCGTGCGCATCGTGGATCCAGATAAATCCGGCAAAGAAGCGATACATTCTCACCGCAAAAAGTGTATCTGCATCAACCGAATTAATTATTTCCGGTTTAAGGCGAAAGAGGAGAAAGAATAAGCGAAGGTTGTATTCTAAATAAAAAAACGGTCCTTTTTTAAACCGGCATTTCAATCGCTTTTGATTAAAAGGTTTTCCAGTAAGTGCGACAGACTCCGGCAGCTCTCTGCCCACCAGTGTTACATCGTAGCCGGAAGAAGCGAGAGTTCCGCAAATTCTCTGCATCCGCTGATCGTAACTGAGATCATTAATTACCAAAGAAACGACCTTCTTCAACGGTTGAGAGAAACTTGATTGTGTATATTAATTTTTATCACGTGCTGCTCGACTAACCAACGCATGAGAATTTCGACATCCTCCTTTTGTTCCGGGGCAAACATTTGGAAGATTTTATGGTAATCCAAACTCCCTTTCTGTAATTCTCCCATGAGCTCCGATTGGAGATCGTTTTTGGGGTTTAAAGATATTCTGTTCTTGAATTTTGCCAAACAGATATCGCATTTACCACAATCCTCCTTTAGCTTTTCTCCAAAATATTCGGAGATCTGTATGGCCCGGCAATATTCACAGGTCAGATATTTTCGCACTGCCCGCCAGCGATTAAAAGCCGTTTCCCGCAGAAATGCCAGGCGGTTCTCCTTATCCACAATTGATTTAACCCGTGGCTGAACAAAGGTGATAACCGGATCATCAGTCGATTTGTAGTATTCTAAAACTCTTCTTTCCTTTAAATCATTTAACAAATGTGCTAATGAATGATTGGAAATTTTCAATCGTTCCGCCAGTTGATTTTCCCGTACTACCGTTAAATGATCCAGAATTCCACCGTAGCTGCGAAGCAATAATTTGATAACGGGTTCCAGATTTTCATTTCGCAATTGAAAATCATACAGCACCTGCGACGACATTAAAAAACGGATTCGCGAAGGATTGCGAATAGCTTCCGAATACGTGATGTAGCCGAGTACTTCGAGTTGCTGAAGAGAGTTCCAGACATCAACAGCTTTGTGATCGAATCGTTGGCAAAACAATTCGAGGTCGAAAAGAAAACTAGCTCCTTCACCCGAATGCAAAGCAATCTGGTAAAATGCGCACAGCTGTTCGTAAACACGACCGATCGTTTTTAGATCGGGATATTTGTTTTGAAGAGTATCGGTTGAAATCTGCAAATCACCATCGTTGTAATAGAAGACACAAACCGAATCTTTGCCATCTCTTCCCGCCCGACCGGCTTCCTGATAATAGGCTTCGAGGCTTAGCGGAGCTCTTGCGTGTAACACAAAACGCACATCCGGTTTATCTACTCCCATTCCAAACGCGTTGGTACAAACCATTATCCGGATGCGGTTCTCAATCCATTCCTTTTGCCTTAATGTTCTTTCTTTACCTGACAATCCTGCGTGGTAATACGAAACGCTGCATCCCTGTGATTTCAACCACTGCGCAAGATTCACCACCAACGAACGACTGTTTGCGTAAATGAGTCCGCTACCTTCCGATTGTCGGCAGGTGTTCAGCAATTCAACCCGAATATCTTCTGAGTATTGAACGCGATATGCCAGATTCTTCCGACTGAATCCCGAACTAAAAAACGCCGGATTCCGCAGTGTTAATTGTTTCGAAATATCCTTCACAACTTCCGGTGTGGCAGAAGCCGTTAGCGCCAAAAAAGGAATATCCTTTTTATATTCTCTAAGTGCACTAATCTCGAGATAAGGAGGTCTGAAATCATAACCCCACTGAGAAACACAGTGCGCTTCATCAATTGCAATAAAGCTGACTTTGGTATTGTTAAAACTCTCCAGAAAAATTTTACTCTGAAGTCTTTCCGGAGACACATACACTAATTTGTATTTGCCATTACGAATGTTTTCTAATTCGGTGTTAACTTCCCTTCGTTCCATCGCAGAATGGAGATAAACGGCCGGAATATTTTTCGACATAAGACCGGAAACCTGATCCTGCATGAGTGCAATCAAAGGTGACACAACGAAACAAACCCCATCCAGAAGAATTGCCGGAACCTGATAGCAAACCGATTTCCCTCCGCCAGTCGGTAAAAGAGCCAGAGTGTCACGACCGGAAATCAGGTTGTCAATTATTTCCTCCTGATTTGGTCGAAAAGAATCATAGCCCCAATAATTTTTTAAAACTTCATTAGGAGTCACGCAAAGCGCGAATTTACTCCGACCTTAAAATGCAAAGGCAACGGTCGGTGAAATAATGAAAATGAAATCTGCGGTTAGTAAACTATATGTACTAAACCGGAAATATTACGGAATTCCCCGTCCTCCGTGGTGATGAAGCGCATCGAGTATAAATACACACCGGCCGGAACTGCTTTGTCTTCGTATGTTCCGTCCCATCCCTCGTCAGCATTTTCCGTTGAGAAAAGCAACTCACCCCAACGATCGTAAATGCTGAGTGTGTATTGTTCATAATTAATGAGTGTAGGTTTAAAGGTCTCGTTGAACCCGTCTTTATTCGGTGAAAAAGAATTCGGAATGTAGAAATGACTCACACATCCACTTCCGATTTCAAACTCATCAGACGAAGAACATCCGTCGGCATTGGTAACCTTTACCGAATAAACAACCTGCTCTGTTGCCTGAATGGTCTGAGTTGTCTCGGCAAATGGCATCCATTCGTAGCTCATTCCCGGATTTCCGGCATCGAGAGTTATATTGAAATTACCACACAAAATGGTATCCGGCCCCAGATCAACAACCGGGTACTGAGATATTTTCACCGACATGGTATCACTGATTTCTCCACATTGATTCGAAGCCTTAGCCCAGAATTTTCCTTCGGCTGCAATCGTTGATTTGTTCGTTGTATTGCCATCGTACCACTCGTACACTTCCTCATTACCGGAAGTTCCGATTGTGAGATCAAATGGTGTAACGCCTCCACAAAAAACCCGGTCGTTCCCAAGTTCAAATGATGGTTTTTGTAACAACTTAAATGTGACCGAATCCGAAATGGTTCCGCACCTGTTGGTAAGTTTCACCTTATAAGAACCTGCAGAGGTTGCATTGAAAGATGCGTTTGACGAACCATCCTGCCACGCATACTGCATGTCCGGATCCTGACTTTTAGCATTGAGCACTACGTTCACGGTTCCACAATAAGTAGTGTCGTTCGGCAATTTCACCGTCGGCTTAAAAGAGAGGAAAATTTCAAAGGAAGAAGAATCACTTCCGCACTTATTCGTGGATACTCCCACATATTTTCCCGGAGTGTTTACGCTTATCTCATTGGTAGTTCCGCCGTTCGACCAACTATATGTTTCCTCATTATCGGCAGTTCCGATTTTAAAGGTTTCCGAAACATTGTCGCACGCAAGCACTGTATCTTTTAATCCCTCAACCGGTGTGTTAATGAGGGTGAGACGTATAGAATCCATATCCGATCCGCAACTGTTAGACACCTTAAGCCGAATATCTTGAGTAGAGGTAGGATTGTAGGAATTCGCTTTTGAATAATTCTTTGTTCCGTCGAAAGAAGTCCACTCGTACTTTTCACCATTGGTTCCGTCGCCTGCGATTAACTTTATATTAACCTTATTGCAGAATACCGAATCGGCCGGTAATACGGCAACCGGAGTGTTCTGCTTATCGATCCTCACCGAATCACTTCTGGTTCCACAGAAATTGGATACCACAACTTTATAATCACCTGTATCTTTAACCGAAATGCTTTGAACAGAATCGCCCGTTGACCACTTATAAATGCATTCATTATTGGGGTTGCCGGCATCTAACGTGAGCCGCACACTATCGCACTCCGTAGAACTTGATCCGATATCGACCACCGGCGTTTTTAGTAATTTGAAGGTTATCGTATCTGTTTTGGTTCCGCAATGTGGCGTACTGATATCCACCCAGTATTTACCTTCTTTGGTAGCCTTGAAGGTTTGATTGGTGCTTCCATCGTGCCACAAATACGATCGGTAAATCGTATCATTCTTTGCATCCAGCGTTGTCACAGGAAAATTATCGCAATACGTGGTGTCATTGGCAAAAACAGGAACCGTCGGACTATGTTCCAATTGAATGGTGATCGTGTCACCGACCGTATCACAGCCGTAGGTTGCGCGAACCCAAAGAGTCCCGGAATCCTGCACAATGTGGTATCGGTCGGTCCAACCGTCTGACCATGTAAAATCGGCTCCCTGATTGGAAGCATCCAGAATTTCAAAAACCGCATCGCACTCAATTATGGTATCTTCAAAGCCCAGTGTGATGGGTTCGGTATAAAGCGTATCCCGGAACTTGGTAACAAAACCGGAATATGTCCAACCTGATGAATACTTTCTTGCCTCATCTTTATATACGCTGTCGGTTGTTGGATAATCATCCGAATAGGTAACACCTCCTGAGATGATGTACGAAACACATCCCACTCTTTTGGTTTTTATGGCTCCCGGCCACTCGTAAGTTGTACCTCCGAAATAGGTGGCGTACATTAATTTATCGCCGCCATACGACAACTTCGAGAGCGTAAGATTTTGTTTGAAACTTACCCACTTTGAAACATTTGTTTTCTGAAGCGCATCACTGGTTACCGGGAAATCACCCGACTGACTTATTCCGGAAATAATGGCCTCCTCTTTAACATTGGCTGTGATTTTAACATTCTTAAAGTAAGGATAGCTGTAATAATATTCATTTCCGGAACCACCGAGATATGTGCTGTATCGAACGTTGGTACCCGAACTGATCATTTTTACAATCACATAATCGTAACCGCCGGCATTCGAACGCTGGTAAGCTTTGGAGGTCGTGTAAAAATCACTGGAATTACTATATCCTGCAATAAACGGTTCACCGGAAGCATTGGCATAAATTCCTTCAAACGCATCATCCTGACTTCCTCCCATCAACTTTGAAAATATTAATTGATTTCCGTTGCTTTTGAATTTCATGACAAAAGCGTCAGAAGTACCTTTAATATAAGAGTTAAAAACTGATGCACCCGGAGTTGTCGGAAAATTTCCGGAGCTGGTTGTTCCTACCACATACACTTCATTGTTTTCATCGACATAAACATCATAAGCCGATTCATTCTTCGAACCGCCGATATAGGTTGAAAATTTCAGATAGGATCCATCCGAACTTAAGCATGTCATATAGGCATCTCCCCGAGTATAATAATTTGTTCCTCCGGTAGCATCCATTCCGGCATAGGTTCCCTGAAAACAACCGGAAGTGGTTGGGAAATCAGAAGATTGGGTATTACCAACCACATAAACATCCCCGTTGGCATTAAGAGCCATTCCCCGGATCCAATCGTAATAACCATCTTTTCCGGTTAAGAATGTTGAATAAACAAGAGCGTCGAGATTAGTTGTGAACTTCGTCACAAAGCCCTGATAAGGATAAGCGATGCTGCTGTTCTTTTTCCCAATAGTATCAAATGCACCGGAAGTAACCGGAAAATCTTTAGCGTAAGTAATTCCTGAGACCACTGGCTGTTTCTTACCATTTACAACCATGTTGGTAATGATTGACCACGACGAAACCACATTCTTAGGCCCGAGATAAGAGAAGGCTACAATGCTGTCACCTTTGGGCGACAACCGGCAGATGAATGCCTTGTATCCGGTAGTTGAGTTAATGCTCGAATCGTAACCATATTCCCGGTTCGGATAAATGTCGGAAGTAAGACCACCAACATAAACGTTATCATTATCATCAATATCAACGGCAAGAATCCATGTCCATTTCTGCGTCGCACTGCCGTAAAAATAGGTACTCCATTCCACGTAAATCGGATCGATAACCACATCAAGGGAAGGATTATAATTTCCTTTTAATCCAAAGCCAACATGATTACCGTCTACAGCATAATCAAACTGAACTTCTTCTTTTTTTCCATTAACCACTTGGTATGAATACGGAGATTTTTCGGAGAGTTTTCCCCATTCGGTTTTTATTTCGAGATCTCCATTCTCTGCGAGTTCCAATCCCTTTACACCATGGTAATACATTTTAATTGCATTAACATCGGCACCCGGATGAACTATAAAGTCGTATTTCAAAGATCCGTTTGAGGCTGAGTAAAACTTGAGATCTATACCGTCGTAAACATTTTGATATAGAAGTTCTGTGTATTCACATACATCGTCTGCCTTGTTTTTACCGGAATAGAAGTAATGAATGGGGCGATCCACTTTGCCGGAAGGGATTATTCGCGCAATGTTTCCCGACTCAAAATACAAACTCCACGACACACTTGACATTTTGATATCATCGGGTCCGGTAGGAAGAGTCACACTTTGATCTCGTTTTTCAAACCGGAAAAGCGTGAAAGACACCCGGTCTTTAAAAAAAGAAACCGATGCCTGTTTACCGGTTGCCTGATAAAGAACATCAGAATCCCATTGTCCGTTGTTTGCTCTGAAAAATTGGTTTTCGCCTACCAGAAACGATTCAATGGTTTCGGAATATCCTGCATTATTTTCCTGTGCTTGTGCTGTGAACTCCGGTAGAAAAAGAACCAACAGCGCGATGGTAAAAGTTCTGACCTTCATGTGTATCGTGTGAGTCATTCGATTGGGGAGCGTGAATATAATCACTTGACTCACAAGTGGACATCAATGTGTGTTGAATGTTATCGAATGATTTTAATATAACATTTTAATGACCGGCATCCACCTCTCCTATCCCAATTCGCAAAAATCTTACTGATGATCTTTTACCTTTATTTTGCGGGCCCGCTGTTGTGAAAAATTTGCAAAAATTTATCCTGCTCTTCGAACTCCTTTTTGCCGTTGCATTAAGTTCTTTATTCATTAGTTCAACGCCGGAAAATGCATTACCGGCCGGAGTGCACAGTTGGGCTCAGGGCGATCGGTATGCTCTGGCATGTTGCTATTTCGAAGACCTTCGTTTCTTTCATCCGGCAACGTATAATTTAATGAGTGATAACGGTGAGGTCGGTGTTGAGTTCCCCGTATTACCCTATCTCTCCGCACTAATAGCAAGACCTTTCGGATTCCATTCTCTTCCCTGGGTAATGCGAATTCTTAATTTTCTGACCCTGTTTCTGGCGGTTCGTTTTTTCTCCGGATCGTTTCGCAAAGAGATCGTACCGGCGCTTTTAACCTGGATACTTTTTTTAAGTCCGATGCTGGTGTTTTACAGTTTCAACTTTTTACCCGACACCACCGGATTAGCATTTTTATTATTCGCTTTCGGATTCCTTTTTCGAAGCGATTCAGGCAAAAATCATCGTGTACTAATTCTTTCAATTTGCTTTGCTGGTTTTGCCGCTCTAATTAAAACCAGTTGTGGAATTTTCTTTTTATCAATCGCCGGTTCGGTATTTCTGGAAAAGCTGCTGCAAAAGAATTATTCATTCGCCTTTCGCATTCTGCTGATTTCTCTCGCGATCGGAACTCTCATTATTACATACGACTATTTCCATTTTTACAACCGGAACCGACAACTCTGGTCGGTGGTCTTCATGTCTGAATCTCAGCCACTCGATCAGTGGGTATTCTTCCATCTTTTCCGAAAATCGATTTTGTTCTGGTTCGGACAATGGATCAGTGTTCCTCAGCTTGTTGCTTTACTTTTAGTTGGAGTTTACACGATTTTTTATCATGAAAATAAACCGTTCAGAATCTATAGTTTGGTTTTAATTTCATCTTTTACCGGCGTCGCAGCATTTTGCTATTTAATGGGAAGACAATTCATTAACCACGATTATTACTTCGTGTCTGTCTTTATTCCACTCATTTTTTTGATTGCGGGAAGCATTCTTTTTTTCACCCGGTTTAACTCCGAAAAATTCATCCGGATTCCAGTTTTAACTGTTTTGTTTATTCTGCTGATTTTATCCGGTGCTTTCGCTTTCAATCAATATTCTGAGAGATCTTCCGATTATTTCACCTGGCGAGGTCGTGTTATTTTAAATGAATTAAGCTGGCTCAAATCGGCCGGTCAAAAATTAGATAGCGCAGGTATTTCAAAGCAGTCAACAGTTTTTGTTTTGTATGAGTTTTCTCCGAATACGGCACTCGTTTACCTCAATCGAAAAGGCAAAACGTTTAATCATGAAGAGATGTCGAGGGACTCTTCCAACATTTTCTATTGGGATAACCGCATTCAACCGGATCTTGTAATTCTCAATAAACGTTGGGATAAAAACTTGGCAAAAGACCAGCCTCAATATTTTAAAACGCTTGAAAAGTTCGCAGATATAGATTCGATAGTTCTTTATAAACCCATCCGACCTTAGTTATGGATATTATTGAATTTCGCGACTACTGCATCTGCAAACCATTAGTTTCTGAAGAACTTCCTTTTGGTCCCGATACGCTCGTTTTTAAAGTCGGCGGAAAGATGTTCGCTCTTTGCGATCTGGAAAATTTCAGCAGCATAAATCTGAAATGCAATCCGGAATACGCTGCAGAACTCCGGACGAATCACCCGGAAATTATTCCCGGGTATCACATGAATAAACAACATTGGAATACGGTTTCTGTGCAGGGAAATCTCAGTGATAAATTTATTTGCGAACTTATTGACCATAGCTACAAACTGGTTTTTAAATCTCTCCCCAAAAAAATCCGGGATTCCGTTAAATAAAAAAGCTGATCTGCCCGAAGACAAATCAGCTTTCTCAATTTCTAATCTTTGATCAGTTTAGCAAATGATTGATCACATGTATGACGCCATCAGTACACTGACCGTTGGGTGCTTCGAAAGAAGCTTTGTTGTTCAGCAGAATATTTCCGGCTGATGATTTTACCGTTAAATCGGCTCCCATGGTTTTTTCAGTAGCGCCCAACTGATCCGGAGTTTTATTCGCATTCGGAATAATGGAATTGTTGAGGATTTTTGTTCGTGCAGACGGATTAATGGAAGTTACCGTAGTGTTGTTGTCGTTTAAATATTGAATCATTTGTGTTTCACTGGTCGCAAAAACTGTATTCGGACTTTTCCCCAATTGTGTTTTTACAGGAGCTTCCATGTTCACCATCACCTTGTAACTTTTAATATTCGGGTTAATTGCCAAAGCTTCTATTACCGTGAGTGGTTTTAACGTTCCGGCCATTGTGTAAACCATTCCATTTGTAGCTTTCACTGAAGTCGCGATAGTAATTCCATTAAAGCGCACCGCGGGGTTCGCTACTTCAACATACAAGGCCAGATTTTCTCCGTCCGGACCTCCTTTCGATTCGGTTGCAAGGTATTGTTTGTCTGGGAATTCACTTTCCTGATACGACTTGTTCAGGACGTGATACGTAACCAGGATTTCGGCTTCAGCTTCCGTCATGGATGCCAGATCAACTCCGTCGCTCAGAAGTTGAGCATCGCTAACGGCAAGGAGCGTATAACTTCCCGAAGCATTCAGTTTTGTTTTCCAGCCGGTTTTCTCAAGTGCTGCTAACATTACCGTATAACCTCCGTCTGCTGTAAGGTATTCAACAATATTTTGCTTTGGCCCGGCAGGAGCATCATCTCCTTTATCTCCACACGAAGTGAAAATAGTGGTGAAAGGGATTAAAAGGAATAAGAGTAAATTTTTGCGCATAGATTTCATCAGGTTGTTTTTTAATACTGTAAAAATATGCGAATTCAGCACACCGCGAATTTTCATTCATCCAGTTTTTACCCGCGGCAGAAGAACAAATCAGGACTTTTGACCGGAATCCGATTTGCGGAAGAGCGCAAAAAACATCGAATCGGAGTTCAGCAAATAGCCTTTAATGTAGCCTGATTCAATCAACTCCAAGGTTTCAATTTCTGCGAATTGCTTTAAGTTTTCCTCGTTTTCAGATTCGAAAACCGAACAGGTCATATATAAAATGATAGCGCCGTTTTTGGCAAATGGAAGGGCATTTTTAAGAATGTTTTGCTGTTTTTCTAAAACCGACTTTGAGGGTTTTCTCAGATTAAACAGATGCTCCGGATTTCTTGACCAGGTACCGGAACCGCTGCACGGAACATCAACCAGAATGAGATCAAACGTTTCTCCGGAAATTTCAACTCCTTCAAGGTTTTCATCCAAAAACTGCAAACTTCTGTGCGCCTGTTCCATGTCGGCAACCGAAGTCATTACGGTGTTTTTGTGTTTTTTAAAACGGTGTCGGAGATTGTTTAAAATCGGTAGGCGGATGTCGGAGGCAAAAATTTCCAACGGTTTTTTTCTAACCAGATTCAGCGATTTGCCGCCGGAACCTGCACACACGTCCCACACTTTGTAAAACTTGAAATCATTCAACTTTAACAAGGTGAGTTGCGAACTCAAATCCTGAATTTCGTAACTATCAGCCGGTAGTATTTCGTCGAGCTTTTGTTCAGATTCCAACCCGATAATTCCTTCGTATTCTGAAATCCGGATCTGATTCGACTCCAGAATTTTCTTTACGTTTTGTTTGTCTTTATCCGAAACTGAAATCCAGATGTAGGGTTGCCGAAGATGGTAAATTGCAAATTGTCTCCGGTCTATTTGTTTGGATAATAGTTCTGCCGGAAACATATTTTCCACTTTCCACTCAAGAGTATTTTCAAGAAATGCAATTCTTTCATTTAGCTCAAGTGATCTCCATACATTGGGAAGTGCCGGATGCGTTTCTCCGGCTTTATCAATCTCCTCCGGATAAAAAAACAGATACGCCATACGTACCTGATCTTTTTTTTCTACCGGCAGGGAATAACCAAGACGAAACCACGCATAGCATAAATTTCTGACGGTTCTCCTGTCGCGGGATCCCATCTGTTTGTGATTCCGGAAGTATTCCTTTAAATAAGGAGCAAAGGGTTTTCCGGCCGTATATCCCGAAAGGATAGAAAGGGTTCTTTCAATCTGTCTTTCTAAGACGAAAGCGGTATTCATTATTCCACAACGTGAAGTTGAAGATCAGCGAATTTCAGAATAAACATGTGGGTATTCTGATTTACTCCGGCTCTGTTTTCAAACTTGTACGAAGAACATAGATATCGAAAATCACGACCGTTGATAAACATGGGGAAATGCTCGCCGAATGCCATTAGAAAATCTCCGATAAACCGCATCTGATCGTACCCTAAAAAGGCATACAATCCCGGGTCGTTGACAAAACTATCACGGAATTCTCTTCTGAAACCCGAAACCTCCGGAGATGAATAATCGATGTAATCGGTCGCAATCAAATGCACCCGAAGCTTTTCCCAGAAGTTGTAATCATTGTCTTCAAAATCTTTCCAGTTGTTCTCACCGAACACAATCACGTTTCGCTTCGTGCTGTAGATCTTACCTAAAGCCGTGTTTACGACACCCGATTGAAATGTGGGAATGTAAACCAGAGTAGTATCGGTTGCCGAAAGCGAAACCGACAGATTTGATTTGTTGGAGTGCTTTTCCTCCGTGTATTTAATGCCTGCTTTCTTAAGTTCATTAATCAGAATCGGTACAAATTGCTTTTCGAATGGCTGATCATCGCGAATGATTAACACTTTTTTTCCAGCGTGACGTGTAGCCCAGAATTGAACAAGACTTTTCGCCCGGGATTCCAGATTCGGTGAACTTGCGTAATAAAACTGAAAACCCTGATAACCATTTACAGGCTGATTAATCGCAGACAAAGGAGAAAATACCGGAATATTCTGACGCGCTCCGTATTGTCGAACAATTTCCATTTGTTCTTCCATCAACGGACCAATTATCACATCCGCTTTTGAAATCT
The DNA here is from genome assembly GCA_016124755.1 of Bacteroidota bacterium. Taxonomy (GTDB): domain Bacteria; phylum Bacteroidota; class Bacteroidia; order NS11-12g; family UBA9320; genus WGNA01. Next base: position 24,289 of record WGNA01000007.1, read on the forward strand.
CTTTCTTCCACAGAATGTGCTTCAGTTCTGTAGTATCATTTCGGTTGTCATAAACCTGAAGTTTGAGTTTAATACCATTCTCTTCAAGATGCTTCAGCGCCAGTTTCAATCCCATATAATAATCCAGCAGAATTCCGGCAGTTCGCTTTTCAAGATCGGTTTCGGCATCGAAATAAAATGGCATTATCAGCACAACAGTGAACTCTTCTTTGTGTGGAGCCACCTGATAAAGCTGGCCGAAAAATTCAACATATTCTGATTTGGGTGCAGGCTTCGGTTTTTCGGCCGGTTTAGAATCCGGTTTTTCGTTTTGCGAAGGTTGATCCGTTACGATCGAAGTGTCTGAATCCGAATTATCGCTTACGGGTTTTGAAATTTTTGTATAGGCCTTACAAGAAGATGCTGTGAATAAAACGAGCATCAACCAGATCGTTAATTCATTCGTGAAAAAGTTATTTCTGAATTTGCTCATTCCCATTCGATCGTCGCCGGTGGTTTCGAGCTGATGTCGTAAACCACCCGGTTAATTCCTTTAATGTTGTTGATGATACTGTTGCTCACATCCGCCAGAAAGCTGTGAGGTAAATCTACCCAGTCTGCCGTCATTCCGTCGACAGAAGTTACTGCGCGTAAACAAATCACATTTTCGTATGTACGCTCATCTCCCATCACTCCCACCGACTGAATCGGAAGGAAAATAGCTCCGGCCTGCCAAACGTCATCGTAATAACCGCGCTCTTTTAACGAACTAATAAAAATATCATCCGCTTCCTGGGTGATGCGCACTTTTTCTCTTGTGATATCGCCCAATATTCGAATGGCCAGACCCGGCCCGGGAAATGGATGCCTTCCGATAATATTCTCCGGAACTCCGGCCTCTCTGCCAATACGGCGAACCTCGTCTTTAAATAAGGTATTAAGCGGTTCGAGCAGTTTTAGTTTCATCCTTTCGGGCAAACCGCCCACATTGTGATGGCTCTTAATAGTTGCCGACGGACCTTTAACCGAAACCGATTCGATCACATCCGGATAAATGGTTCCCTGTGCCAGCCATTTAGCATTGCTGAATTTATGCGCTTCCTGATCGAAGACATCAATAAAGAGTTTTCCGATTGTCTTCCGTTTTTGCTCCGGATCGGTAACACCTTGTAATGCATCCAGAAATAAATCCGATGCATCAACACCGGTTACGTTTATGCCGATAGAACGATACGTTTCCAAAACGTGTTCATATTCGTTTTTACGGAGCAAACCGTTATTCACGAATATCGCTTTCAACTGATCGCCGATTGCTTTATGGATAATAGCCGCCGCAACAGACGAATCCACTCCGCCGCTCAAACCCAGAATCACTTCATCACTCCCAACCTTCTCGCGGATTTCCGCAACACTGGTTTCTATAAAATGCGCAGATGTCCATTCCTGATGGCAACCACAGATATCGACCACAAAATTTTGAAGGAGTTGGCGACCCTGTAGAGAATGGGTTACTTCAGGGTGAAACTGAATTCCGTAAACCGCTTTTCCATTAACCTGAAATGCGGCAACTTCAACGGACGACGTGCTGGCCAGAATGGTAATGTTATCGGGTTTTCGGGTGATGGTATCGCCATGCGACATCCATACCTGACTGCGTTCATCCATGTCTTTCAGCAATCCGGAATGATCCATTACGTGCAATCCGGCCCTGCCGTATTCGCGATGTTTCGAAGCTTCCACCTCTCCTCCCAGTTCTTTTGCCATCCATTGAGCTCCGTAACAAATGCCGAGAACCGGAATATGAAAATTGAACACGTCCAGATCCGGAAAAGGTGCATCCGAATCGCGAACGGAACAAGGACTTCCGGAAAGGATCAGACCTTTTATACTACCATCAAATTCCGGAATGGAATTGTACGGATGAATTTCACAATAAACGTTGAGCTCTCTTACTCTTCGGGCAATCAACTGTGTGTACTGTGACCCGAAATCAAGAATAATAAGTTTCTCCTCCATGCCAGTCGTTGCCGGCAAATTTATACTCAAACCACGATGGTTTTACAAAAAGCATCGTGGTTTGATGAATGCCGATATGATTTGCAATTATGGATTGAAGAACAAATCATCGCCCGTTTGGCGCGACCACCTTTCGAGAAAGTTGAAACTGTACCCGCGTTTTTTACTCCACAAATTTGTATCCGACTCCCCGAAGAGATTTGAAGTACATCGGGTTTTTCGGATCCGGTTCAAAATATTTTCTAAACGCCAGAATAAAATTGTCGATGGTTCGGGTCGACGGATAAACCGAATAACCCCAAACGGTTTGCAGAATTTTTTCGCGGCTTACCACTTCGTTTTTGTTTTCAATCAGAAGTTTTAAAAGCAACGCTTCTTTTTTAGTTAAAGAAAAGGTTCCCTGATTTCCGCGCGCCTCGTAGCTGACAAAATTCACGTAGTTGTCTCCGAATATGTATTCGGTTGCCGCGATTTTTTTAGCGTTGTCGTCGTTGCGCTCGATGAGTTTGTGTACACGAAGCATCAACTCTTCCAGATTAAACGGCTTGGTTAAGTAATCGTCACCACCTTTTTTTAATCCAAGCACTCTGTCTTCAGCCGAACTTTTAGCCGACAAAAACAGAATCGGAACGTTCACATCGTGCAGACGGATGTTCTCACATACCGCAATACCGTCGATGTTCGGAATCATGATGTCGAGAATCACCATGTCGAATCGCTGCTCTTTAAATTTGGTAATGGCCGAGAGTCCGTCGTGAACTACTATCGGGTGAAAGTCGTCAATTTCCAGGTTCAGTTTGATGGTTTCAGCGAGATGCTTCTCGTCCTCCACCAGAAGAATTCTTTTTTTCATGTCATTCAAAATTTAAGTAGGAGGGCTATTTTCTGAATGTCTGACGACTGTATTTATGCGACGTGACAATTCTCAAATAGTCATCTCAAATATGGATGACAATCTGAATTAGAGTGTCACGCATTACTCATTTTTCACAAGGGGTAATTCGATCCGAAAAATCGAACCCTTCGGTGAATTCGGGCGAACGCTCACATTGCCCTTGTGTTTCTCAACCGATTGTTTGACGATAAACAGACCAAGTCCGGTTCCCTTTGTATCCCTGATTTCCTCATCCTCCACGCGGTAAAACCGTTTAAAAATTTTCTTTCTTTCCGATTCCGGAACTCCCGGTCCTTCGTCGCAAACTTCAATCACCGCCTTGTCCTTTTGCGCAAATAAACGGATGTGGATCGGCTGATTTCCGCTGTACTTAATTGCATTTTCAATCAGGTTGTTGAGCGAAATCCTCAGAATAAAACGATCGCCAACCATCTCCAGATTCTCTTCTATTTCTGCTGAAATCGGTATCTGATTGCGATAATGTTCTTCCGCGCTGTGCATCATATCCGACACAGAAAAAAGATCCCGGGCATACATATACCGGTCGTTCTCAATCTGCATCGCGGTTAACATATTCTCCGTAAGCTCGTTTAAACGATCACTATTTTCAATCGCTTTATCCATCAGCTCGTTTCTCTTTTCATCCGGCAGATTGCGGTGACGAATCGTTTGCAGCATCAGTTTCATGGCGGCGATCGGTGTCTTCAATTCGTGCGTAACCGAAAGCAAAAAGTTGTTCTGCTGTTTGTTCAGATTGTAAATCATCTGAACCGAAGAATACACTCCGTAAATTCCGGCGCCCACCAAAATCGTTAGCAAAACCGCTTCGAACATATACAGCCTTACCTTGCTGTCGAGTTCCGATTTAATCTCCTGTGTTTTCTCCGCAGCAACAACCAGATCGATCGTTTTTAAGTCGCCCTGAACCCCGAATTTAGCCTGATAACTTCCGTAATTATAAGACTTCAGAAACCGGTTCAGTTTGTCGGGATCCACATTCAATTCGATTTGTCTCAGGTGATAAACCTCGGCATTGGCGGTAGCAAATTCATCGTTCTTGCCCATTTCAATCACACGCAGAACACAGGCCTGCATACCGGCTTTCAGAATCTGGTCTTTTAGTGTGTATTCATTATGACTAAAAGTTACCAATGAATACGTTAGCCAGCCAAAAGCAGCGATTACGTAAATGATAATCAGAAAAAAGAAAAACCGGAGACGCATTAGGGTAAGCTATGTTTGCGAAAATACTTCATCGCAGATTTAACCCGGAAACTTCTCGCCAACGATGCACACAGTAATCACCAAACGACAGCTTTCGCTGCGAAACGGATCCGACAAACCTGAAGTCTGGATTGCGTTTAAAGGATTGGTTTACGACGTCACAGAAAGCAGGCTCTGGTTTACCGGAAAGCACTACGAACACTGGGCTGGACAGGATCTCACCGACGAATTAAAAGACGCACCTCATACAGAAGAAGTGTTCAAACGCTTCACCTGCATCGGTATGCTGGAAAACAATTCCTGATTTTTTTTTGGGCGTACCCTCCGCTGCGCTGCGGTCGGGCTATTCGTTGCAAGTCCTCGTTTCACTGCGGGCTTTCCACTGCTATCCCTTACGCAGTCTCCCGAAACATTATACGTCGGGCGTAACTATTTTAACAGGGAATTTTATTCACCCGATTTTGGTGACGCCCCCCTTCGAAAGCCGTGTGCAGAAAATTATTTACAATATCTTTTGCCATCTGCTCATCCAGAAACCGGGCAGGAATGCAACATACATTGGCATCGTTATGCTGACGGGCCAAAGCACTAATCTCGTCGTTCCAGCACAACGCCGCGCGTATTCCGGCATGTTTATTTGCCGTCATACAAACTCCGTTTCCGCTACCACAAATCAGAATTCCCAATTCACATTCTCCATTTTCAACAGCATTAGCCAAAGGATGTACGTGATCCGGATAATCTACCGAAGCTTCGCCATCAGTACCGAAGTTTACAAAATCAACTTCTTCTGCAAAGTGATTCATCAATGCGAATTTTAACCAGGTTCCGGCATGGTCGTTACCGATAGCGATCTTTCTTTTTTCCATTTTATTTCCGTTTGTTTTCGATTCTGAGCGCGATAAAAATACCGATTTCATACAAGATATAAATGGGTATGCTCAGCAATATCTGGCTCATCACATCCGGTGGTGTAATGAGCGAGGCAATGATTAAGATTATGATTATGGCGTGTCGTCTGAACTTTCTCAAAAATGCAGCGGTTACCAATCCGAGTTTAGCCAGAATGTAAATCAGCAAAGGGAGTTCAAACACCAATCCCGATGAAAGGGTAAGTGTGGTTACGAATGAGATGTAACTCTGCAAAGTGAATTTATTCTCAATAGCCGAAGTAAGACTGAAATGCGTAAAGAAATTAATGCAGAGCGGCGTGAGAATCATGTAACCGAAAAGCACACCTACGATAAAAAGAAAAGAAGTCGCGAACACGAAACCGGTTGTGTACTTCCTTTCCGCAACTTTGAGTGCCGGTCTAAAAAATCTCCAGAATTCCCAAAGCACATAGGGTGAGGCAATGATGAGACCTGCGGTAAATCCCACGATCATCAGATAAATAAACTGCCCTGAAACGTCGAGGTTCTGCGTGTCTATGGGAATTACATCAAGGCAAATACGATCGTCACCATACAGCAGGTCAGACAATTTACAGAACCACTTATAGAGCGGAAAATCCGGTTTTGTAATACCGAAAATGATCTTGTCGAACACCAGATCATATTTCACCATCGCCACTACAGAGGCGATTGCAATCGCGATCAAAGACCGGATGATGTGCCAGCGAAGTTCTTCAAGATGGTCCAGAAAAGACATATTCTTTTCCTGGGTATCCACATCGTATTGGTCGAGCGGCATTTCTTATCAGGTGAGCATTCCTCCGCAGACATTCAGTGTCTGGCCGGTAATATAAGACGACATATCGCTGGCGAGAAACAGACAGGCATTTGCCACATCTTCCGGAGTTCCGCCTCTTTTGAGCGGAATTCCTTCTACCCAACCTTTTACGGTTTCCGGATCCAGAACGTCGGTCATTTCGGTTTGTATAAAGCCCGGAGCAATTGCGTTGCACCGGATGTTTCGGCTACCAATTTCCTTGGCAATCGATTTGGTAAAACCAATGATCCCGGCTTTGGATGCAGCGTAGTTCGACTGACCCGCATTCCCATTCACTCCCACCACCGATGTCATATTTATAATAGATCCGGCTCTGTTTTTCAGGAAAGTTTTCAGGCAGGCTTTCGTAAGGTTAAACACAGATTTCAGATTCACATTCATCACCTCGTCCCACTGTTCTTCACTCATACGCATGAGCAAATTATCCCGGGTTATCCCGGCATTATTGATCAATACGTCAATGGTACCAAATTCGGCTAATACATCGGAAACCAGCTTTTCAGTTTCTTCGTATGAAGCCGCATTGCTCTGGTATCCCCGCACTTTCACACCGTAGGTCTCTTCAAGATCCTTTTGAACTGCCTCTGCTTTTGCGGCAGAATTCGCATAGGTGAATGCGATGTTCGCTCCGGCATTAGCACAGGCCTGCGCAATTCCAAGCCCGATACCTCTGGTTGCACCGGTTACGAGCACAACCTTATTTTCCAGTAATTTCATTTAATAGTCCGTTGAATTTCTGATGTATGCTTTTAGGAAAACAATTGATCAGGTTGGCAAAATTAGTCCATTGCCAATATCATTAACAAACAGGATTTATACAGACAACAGGTTGATTTCATCATTCAATCACCCACCTGAAGTAATATCATCAATCTTACACCAAAACCTGAACATCTGTGTTAGAGTTGGCTTGAGTTATAAAAACAAAAAAGCCCACACACGGCGGGCTTTATAATCTCTACAATCGGGAATTTTATTGGTCAGCAGATCTTTCAATTTCAAACCAACCATTTTTAATCGGATAAGAATTGATACCGCTTTTCAACGTTCCGGAGAATGTTCCTTTAATGCGACCACCAACTGCCGGATACGCTGTACAGGTTACCACCATATTGCTGGTGTTGTCGTAGCTGTATTCACTTCGCTTAGGTGCAACACCTGTTGCTGCCTCGATAGTGATGTCGTCTTTATTGCTTTGTGACCAACTTCCTGTGGTATTACCCGGAAACTGAATCTCAGCTTCCCCCTTACCATCCACGATAGCAGTTCCACTCACTTTTGTAGAATTTCCAACCACAAAAACAATTGTACGGTCGTCACCTGAACGATAATGCGCATCAGATTGATTAGCGTCAAGAACCAATTCGTATTTGTCGAAACTCACGGTAAAACCTGCGTGTGCGGTATCTTTAATAGTTGCTGTTGTATCTTTCTTAGTCGGAGTTACTTCTTTATCATTACAACCCGAATTAACAAAAAACAGTGGTGCCAGAACAAAGGCAAGAATCAAATATTTTACGTACTTCATTACTAGGATTTTTATGCAATAATATTCATTCAGATTTCATAACCGAGCAGGTGAGACAAAAAAATGATCTTGTTACAAATAGCTGTCTTAACACTCAATCAACATCAACAGAACAATCACATAACATTTCAATTCCAGATTCTGTTGATTACCTCACCGGTTTTTTCCATTTCCTTTCCGAACTCCATCAACCAAACATCGCCTCCTCCGGTAGTTTTAACGTCTTGCTCCTGAATTAACCAGGTACCTTCCGGCAAGCAAACCACACGGCCTTCTCGATTCAGTTCGAGATATTCCTTTAGCCGGTCGGTGCGGGTTTCTCCACCGTGATTCGGCAATCGCGCTTCGGTAAAATGCGGATTAATCTGAAAAGGAACCAAACCCAGCGCATTAAAAGATTCCGGTTGAACAATCGGCATATCGTTCGTTGTACAAATGGTTTTTCCGGCCACATTCGAACCGGCACTCCACCCGACATACCGAACACCGGATTCTACTCTTTCCCGAATTGCGGTTATCAGTTTATTCTGTTGAAGCAATTGAAGCAATCGAAATGTGTTTCCACCACCAACTAAAATGGCATCCGCATTTTCAATTGCTTTTGCCGGATCCTGTAAATGATGTACCGAACGCACTTCAAGAGATAAAGCACTCAGTACCTGCTGAACTTTCTTTTCGTAATCATCCCATGAAACGGTAACCCCGGCGTAGGGAACAAAAACAATGTTCGAACAGTTTTTTAAAAAGGAACCCAACACCGGTAGTGCATGATTCATATAGCTTTCCCCGAAGTTGGTGGAGTTGCTCAGTAATAAAAGATTCATCCCGCAAATAAAGAAAGGGGATTATTCTGATGCCTCATCTGTTTCCTTTTTCTTTCCCTTCTCAGTCTTCTCAGAAGAAGCGGATTTAACCTCTTTCCCTTTTAAATATTCCGGTAATTGTAGCCCGGCCATTTCAAAAACCTGCTGAAGCGGAGGAACGGCTCCGTAAATCCCGGAGATAAATTCGGAAGTAGAATTTTTTCCGTCTGCACCTTTGCCCGTATCCCAAACCGTAACCTTATCAATTTTAATATTACTGATGGCTTTTGCCTGAAGTTCCACAAGATCTTTCAGTTTATCTGCGATTAATAACATAGCAGCATCGGTAGGATTTTTACCTGCAGCGGAAACGAGTTGTTCAAAACCTTTCGCCTGTTTTGTGAGTACCTCAAATAGCCCTTTCGCTTCGGCTTCCCGTTTGGCAAATATTCCATCGGCTTCCCCTCTCGCCAGTCTGCGGATTTGCTCTGCATTGGCCTCCGCCTGAATTTCTATTTTTTGTTTGTTGATTTCCGCTGGAACCACAACATCTGCATACTGAGTCGATTTTTCTCTCTCCGCTCTGGCTTGTTCCGCTTCCTTTTCTGCAGCATACGCTTCCTCTAAAGCCTTGGCCGATTGAACCTTTTCTGAAGCAATGGCCATTTTTTCCGCTTCTGCTTCTCGCTGTCTTCGGTTTGCTTCAGAATTAGCAACCTTCACTTTCGCAAGGTTTTCCCCTTCCACCGCTGAGGCATCCGCGTCGGCTACTTTCACTCTTTGTTCCTGTAAAGCGATTGCTTCTCCAATTGCACCATCGCGGTTTTTTTCCGCCACACTTTTACGCGCATCATTGATTGCTTTGGCTGCGGCTTCTTTTCCCAATGCCTCTATATAACCCGATTCATCCCGGATATCGGTAAGGTTTACGTTGATGAGTTTTAGTCCGACTTTCTTTAATTCCGCTTCAACATTCGAGCTCACGTTTGCCAGAAATTTATCGCGGTTATTGTTAATTTCTTCAATATCCATGGTCGCAACCACCAGACGCAACTGACCAAAGATGATATCCAGCGCGAGGTTGTGAATGTCTTCCTTCTTTAGTACTAATAATCGCTCGGCGGCATTTTCCATTACACCGGGTTCGGTAGAAATCCCAATGGTGAAACGCGATGGAACATCAACCCGAATATTTTGCCGGCTGAGTGCATTGGTGAGATTCACTTCAATCGAAAGAGGTGTGAGATCGAGAAATGCATAATCCTGAATCACCGGCCATATAAATGCTGCACCTCCATGTATACATTTCGCTGTTTTATTTTCCTTATCAGTACCTCTTCCTACTTTACCATATACAACCAGCACCCGATCAGACGGGCACCTTTTGTATCTTCTCAAAAAAGAAAAGATCAGAATGAAGATGAATAGAACACTCGCCGCTATGGCAATAATCAAAAAATTAGGATCCATAATATTTTATTGAGTTAGTTTAATGGGGACACTATTAAAATGTTGTTTTCGGTAACCGAATCAACCATCACCAAAACGCCGGTTGCAAGATCGTCAGCTCCATTGGTCATCGCCTCCAATTCCCGAAGCGAACCCTGAACCTTAATATGAACTTTACCATATCCTTTTTTACCTCCCGGAATTCTCAGATACACTTCTCCCGTTAATCCGGTGGCGTTTTTCATGTTGAGAGAACCGTTGTACGTAAGCTTACCCATGAAATACAAAATGGTCGACATCACAGCCATCATCATAAGTCCGGCAATGGTTGAGAATAAAATAGTGAGACCTTTCGAAGTTCCGCCGTTGATGCAGGCTATTCCGATCCAACCAAAAATGGTGAAGAATGCGATCAGATTTTTTAGAGTAAAGAACTGGAATCCGGTTCCGTGATCAGCATCCATTTCTGCATCCAGATCCAGATCTGCGTCTGCATCGGTATCGGTTCCGGTGAACACCATCACCAACTGAATCAGAAATGCCACGGAAAAGGGTATGGCAATCAGCCAGTAAACCCGGGCAAATCCGTCGAGTGAATTCCACCAATCTGCGTTCATATTAATTTGATTTTAGTGAAGTGAGAAATATAACAAAACCCTCTGATAGTAGCTTGCGATATTTTTTTTCGGGTTATATCAGGGCATAAAAAAGCCCTGTTCCTTCCCAGAAACAGGGCTACTAATTTGTAAAAACGTATGAAAGAATTAGAATCTTCAGAAAGGATGCATAACCAATCCAACACATGCGGTGTTGGCTTTTGGACCTTTCCCTTCTTTAAATACTTCTGTAGGATAATATTTGGCGTAGATGTTTAATCCGCCGTATCCAAACTGCACCACGTAGCCGATGCGGTAGTCCATAAAGTTGTAATCTCCTTTCTCTTTGCTTTTTTGTTTGCGTCCGTCGTCTTGCCATTTTTGTTTGGTGTGTGACGAAAGGAGATATCCCAGTTGAATTCCGGCAGCGAGTTTAAACGCTTCATCGTCGTCGGTCGCGTTTGATTTAAAATTCAGCATCAACGGCATGGTTCCGTATATACTTGTAAGTTTATTCTTGTCGTATTTTCTTTCGGTATTCAGGGTAAAGGCAAGCGGATCTGAATCTTTCTGGAGATCCACATTTTTCTTAAACCGGTAATTGTTGAATTCGAATCCAAGACCATAGACGAATCTCAATTTGCCTTTGTACAGATTAACACCTTGTTGAATCACACCCAAATGGCAGTTCACGGATTTTGATCTGTCGAGGTTCATGTCTTTGTATTCGTCGGTGAGGTCGAAAGTATTGTCGGTTAACCAAACATTGAAACCCCAATCCACGATGAGCCATTTTTGTTCGACAGTTTTAATGTTGTTGTGTTTAACAATTTCTTCGTCTTCCGAATCCTGCTCGATCACGCGTATTTGTTTTTGCTGAACATCTTCATATTCCTCAATCTGATCTTCCAGCATTTCAATCTGATCTTCGATTTTTTCTTCCTGAGCTTCCAGTTCTTCTCTTTGCATTTCCAGATTTCTGCGTTGCGCATTCATCTGATCTGCGGATGATTTTAATTCCGGAGCATCATTGGGAATAATGGTCTCCTCGATATTCTCCACCTCATTGCCATCTTTATCATTCGATCGGGTGATGGTGGTTTTGCGCACAATCGTATCGCCTCCCTCGCCGTTGGTACGATCGTAAATTTCAATCGTAACTCTTTTGTTTTTAATAACCTTTTTGGTTACGGAACTTGAGTCCTGAGCCAACAGGGTTGAACTGTATCCGGCAGTTATTAAACCGGCAACCATTAGTTTGAGATAATTCATTTTAAAGCTCATATCTTAACTTTATTAGTCTGTTTTTCTAAATTAATTTCTGTCGTTCTTCGGCAGCAGGTGCACCGATGCTACCATATAATATTGTTCGGTGCTCACTTCGATTCTGAGCCCCGGATCTTTTTTATCTTTAGATTTATGAATCTTCACATTGAGATTTTTAAACGGATCAGTAAGCGTGGCTAAGCCTTCTCCCATAAAACCTACCAGACCTTTTTCTTTAATGTTTACTGCATAAAACTCAAGGCTGTTCTTTTGAGTTCTGGGCACAAACTCTCCTAATTCATTATTCACAAGACCCAGCTCCATGCTGTTTTCTTTCGGAGTAAGCGGAATAAAAGAAGCGAATCCTCTTTCCGGCATATCAATTAAATCTTCTGCTGGTACCAAACGATTTACTGAATCTTTTGGGTTGGAATCGGGAATAACCGGAAGATTGAATCTGCCCTTTCCAGATTGTTTTTTAGCCAAGGTATGAACCGAATTCTGATCGGGTTGAATCCATTCCTTTTCGGTTGGATTTTGATTTTCCGGGGTTTTTAATTCTGATGCAGAATCGTTGACACCTCCGGGATTTGAATGTTCAACATTTGAAGTAATAGTTCCCGGGTTGTTGGTTTTAAACAAATTGTACAAGGGCACCGAGATCAACAGTGCAACCACAATAGCGGCGGCAACGGAAAGAGGTTTGCTAAACCACGAGAACAAAATAATTCCGGCCTTTTCCTCCTTAATCAGACTCGATTTGTTGTGGTAAACAATGGCTTCGGGTTTGAGAACAGTATGTTGAAACTGCTCCCACTCACGCCCCAGTTCATCATCATCTTCTATTGCAGCAAGAAGTGCTTCCGCTTCCTTATCAGAAAGTTCTCCTTCCAAAAGGTTGAACAAATCCCACTCGGGACCCTGCGGATTTTGGTTCTTAAATCTTTCTTCTCCCGTCATATCACTGCGTATAAATCCTTTAAATATTTCTTGAGAAACTGACGTGCCCTGAAAATATTAATCTTCACCTGGGCTTCGGTTGTTCCTGTAATTTCCCCGATTGTGCGGTAATCGTACCCCTCGTAATCCCGAAGCATAACTGCGGTTTTCTGCGCTTCCGGTAAATTATCGACGGCCTTTTTCACGATTTCCATCGCATCTGAGTATTGCCTTGAATGGCTGTAGTGAACCTCACTCACTTCTTCTAAAGAACCACTTCTGTTCGACTTTCTCAGAATGTCGATACAGTTGTTGTAAGTGATCTTAAAAAGAAAAGCTTTTGCGGTGGCCATTTCAACATTTTCCTTTCTAACCCACAACTTCTCAAAGGTGTTCTGAACTACATTTTCAGCTTCGTATTCGTCTCGCAGGTGTTTTAGAGCAAACCGGAATATTCCGTCCGACAGATCAGCCACACATTGATTATACTCTTTGGTTGTCATGAATCGCTTGTTGTACGACCTCTGCAAATTAAAGTTACAGTAAATCTAAAATTTTCTTTCACGAATATCCGAACTGTCTGTGAATAAGACGGTTGAAAGGAGAATAAAGAACAGAGAACGCAAGAGCCAAGAGCGAAAGAGCGGGTTTGAAGAGTCTTATGAATGCCTCAGGAGTAACGGTAACGGTAACAGTAACGGTAACGGTTAGTTAGTGGAGAGATGAAAGGTTCAACTGGCCAAAATTCCGATGTGTTCGGATGTGTTCAATTCTGGATTTCAAAGGCAGCTCCTCTCAAGAGCCAAGAGCGAGAGAGCGGGTTTTGATTTTAAGTGACGTGAAGAGTCTTATGAATGCCCAAGGGGTATCGGTAACTGTAACGTTAACAGTTAGTTAGTGGAGAGATGAAAGGTTCAACTGGTCAAAATTCCGATGGGTTCGTATGGGTTCGGAGGCGTTCAATTCTGGATTTCAACTGCAGTTCCGCTCAAGAGCCAAGAGCGAGAGAGCGGGTTTTGATTTTAAGTGAAGTGCAGAGTCTCATGAATGCCCAAGGGGTATCGGTAACTGTAACGTTAACAGTTAGTTAGTGGAGAGATGAAAGGTTCAACTGGCTAAAATTCTGATGTGGATGTGTTCGTATGGGTTCAATTCTGGATTTCAACTGCAGCTCCGCTCTTTTGCTCTGCGTTCTTTCGCCCTTTCGCTCTTTACTTCTTCCGTTACTGCTACTGTTACCGTTACCGTTACCGTTACTGTTACCGTTACCGTTACTGTTACCGTTACAGTTACAGTTACAGTTACAGTTACAGTTACAGTTACAGTTACAGTTACAGTTACAGTTACAGTTACAGTTACCGCTTCCGCTTCCGTTTCCCTTAATTTTGCATCATGCAAAAGTCAGATGCCTGGTTTGAGGAGTGGTTCGACTCCCCGTTTTACCACATATTATATGGTCATCGCGACGATATGGAAGCCCGGAGATTTATCGGCAATCTGATTGACAATCTTGCACCGGAAAAGCAAAGTCGTTTTCTCGATCTGGCTTGTGGAAAAGGAAGACATTCCCGGGTAATCCGCGATCTCGGTTTTGAAGTAGACGGAATAGATCTGAGCCAAAACAGTATTGAGGAGGCAAAAGTATATGAACACGAAGGGTTGCATTTTGCAGTTCACGACATGCGCGAAGTGTATCGTGAAAATCATTACCACTACGTTTTTAATCTCTTCACAAGCTTTGGGTACTTCTGTGAATTTTCGGATCACGAGAAAACACTCAACGCCATCTATAAACAATTGGTCGACGGTGGTGTATTGGTGATCGACTATTTAAATTTTTCGTGGATCCAGAAAAAACTGGCGAATGGTTTTAATGATGTAATTCATCGCCAGGGTATCGATTTTCACATTCAAAAAACACTTGATAAAGAATGTATCTCGAAATCCATCGACTTTAGAATTAACAATAAAAACTTCCATTTCGAAGAGCATGTATGGCGACTTCATCTGGCTGATTTTTATCAATTACTCACAGGATCCGGTTTTGAAATACAAACAATTTTTGGAGATTACGAGTTAAAGCCTTTCAAAGAAGACGAATCGGAGCGGTTAATCATTATCGCCACCAAATAAGCAATTCGAATTTTGATCGAAAGGATTCAATATATCGACCATCAGGTTTTTCATCAGATTAACCATTGTATGAGCAATGGCGTTTTCGACTTTCTAATGCCGTTGTTCCGGGACAAATATTTTTGGATTCCCCTCTATATTTTGCTGTTGTTTTTAATCATCCGAAAACACAAGTGGCAGTCGGTGTACGTAATCGGTTTTGCTGTGCTTACCATTCTGCTCGCAGATCAGATTTCGGCACACATGATAAAACCTGCGGTTCAGCGCCTTCGTCCGTGTAACGATCCGATGCTGAAAGATCTGGTTCATCTGCGGGCTGCATGCGGCAGCGGATATTCGTTTGTGAGCAGCCACGCCGCGAATCATTTTGCGCTTGCCTTTTTCTTCATATCCGTTTTTGCGCGGCCGAGTAATCGTTTTTATGTGACATTACTTTTTATAATATGGGCCGGACTGATTTCTTTTGCGCAGGTTTATGTAGGTGTACACTTTCCCATTGATGTGCTTTCCGGAGCCATGCTCGGGGCAGCGATCGGATATGGAATCGGCTGGTTAAATCTGATCACGTTGTGTCACCGGTGCGGCAAAGTAATCTGAGTAAGCATTAAGTGAATTTCTGGTTTTATTTCATCCTGTTCTTTTTTCCGCTAACTGGCGGAACACTTGGTCTCATCATCAGAACCGAGAAAACGCAATACCTGAAACTCTTTCTGGCTTTCAGCGGTGCCTTCCTTTTTTCAATCACGGCAGTTTCCATTATTCCGGAAGTATATTCGGCAAATACCGCATGGCCGGTTGGCTATTTTATACTCGCCGGTTTTTTCCTTCAGATCATTATAGACCAGTTTTCTAAAGGAGTTGAACACGGTCATCTTCATCATCATCAGCACGATAAATCGCCGTACGGAATTTTTATAGCGCTAAGTCTTCATGCTTTTCTTGAAGGGATGGCTGCAGGTGGAGAAACTTTTTCGGAGAGTGTACAATCCAGTTTTGTTTTTGGAATTGCCCTTCATGAAATCCCTGCGGCATTTGCACTTATAACCATTTTAAGAGCATCCGGAGTTCGCAAACAATTTCTCTATACCTGGCTTGTGGTTTATTCATTAATGACCATCGCCGGCTCATTACTCAGCCAACTGGCCATCACAATTTCGGCTGATGTGTCGAATTATATGGTGTACATGGTTGCCGTTGTAATTGGTGTTTTCCTGCATATTTCCACTACCATACTTTTCGAAAACACCGACAACCATCGCTTTAGCCGGCTTAAACTTGTGGCGGTAATCATTGGTGTGTTGATCGCATTGCTCAGCACGTGGGTGCATTGAGCATTAAATTTTGTTTTGGCGTTCTGAACCAACTTATTAACTTGCCAAAGTGCAGATAAGGCGGCAGTTAACCATGATTTCAAAATCCTTAGCCAACGGGCATTTACAGAGATTTTTATTCTGTATTATTCTAATTATTCCCTTTATAACCAAAGCGCAGGAATTAACTTTTAAACCACTTAAAAGCGAAGGAAAACTTCCCCGGGAATTTCACTACTACGTTCAACAGACGCTTCACAATATTAAATCTGACAGCCAGACAGATAAAAAATTTGAGACAGAAGCCTGGTTGGGAATACACGGATTGATCACCAGCGGATCGATACTTTTTGGCGATACCGTGAGCCGTTATATAAATGAACTGGCGCATGAAATTACAACCGCAAACAACATCACCGACGATCTGAAATTTTACGTATTGCGGTCAACCGAAACCAACGCTTTTGCAACCGATCAGGGATATATTTTCGTTACGGTCGGCGCACTGGCAGATTCCAGAAACAGGGAAGAACTCGCCTTTATTCTTTGCCACGAAATTTCTCATTATTTATTAAAACACAACTATCAGAAATACAAGAGAAGTGAAACGCTTAATGAGTCTTCCGGTAAATCAAAACTCTCAACCGAAGAAAGAGTAAAGGAATTTTTCGCATACAGCCGGCACGACGAACTGGAAGCAGACAGTATGGGCTCCCAGCTTTATCTGAAATGCGGATTTACCCCCGAATCCATTTTACAGTCGCTTAATAATCTGGATGAAATTAATTCTTCATTCATCCGCTACAACTGGAATTTCCACTATTTGGAAGATCCTGCCTTTAAATTTCCAACGCCGTATTATCAGTTGGATTCGATGGACGATCCCCGGTATTACGGATTCTTTAATTCAATCATCTGGCAGGAAGACCGCACCAAAAAGAAATCGAAAGACGATGATGACGATGCCTACAGCACCCACCCCGACATAAGTGTGCGTATTTCTACCATGCGCGACATTCTTAAGAAAAGCGCCGGGCTCGACAGTTTTGAAATTACAACCGACATACCGATTGAAGCGTCGTTTCAGTTTGTTCACCGGCTCAGTCAGGTCGACAATCTTCTCAGCCATTTTTCATCCACCAATTATGTGATGGCGCATTATTACACAATGATTTTACAGCAGGAATGGGGAGCTTCACAGGAACTTGAATTTTTTAAAACCCTTTCGCTCAACAACATTTATTACAAATTATTTCATCGCGCCGGTCGCATGATTACCCTTACTCCGCTGCTCACACTCGACAATTCAGACAACTGGAATGTTACACACATGTCTCGTTTTTTTCATTTGCTGAGCAACGAAGAATGGCTAATGATTCTCTGTCGCGAAAACATGAAATGGAAGGAAATTTATCCAGAGAATAAAGTGACCGACCGCTACTTAAAACAATCCACCTACTTCGCTCACGAGTTTGTGAGTTTTAGTTTTAAAAGATACGCGGAAGATACGGTTAAGAATTCGGCATTAACACACGGTAAGGTATGGCTTCAGAAAAATACCGCCGACGCCGCATTCGATCCTTACGAAGTCTGGAACATACGAACCGAATATTTAAAACACTCCTTCACCATGGTAAAATATGAAGGTGGTGAACGCTACGAGCGATGGCAGGAATGGTATGCAGATCACGACACTTTTTTCCCGCCGAATGTTGATCGCTACTCAAAAACACTGCGTTAT
This sequence comes from Bacteroidota bacterium, assembly GCA_016124755.1. Classification (GTDB taxonomy): domain Bacteria; phylum Bacteroidota; class Bacteroidia; order NS11-12g; family UBA9320; genus WGNA01. The sequence goes on from WGNA01000007.1 coordinate 41,899, forward strand.
TTCCCGAGTCACAAACCCAAACTCTCTTATAAAGAATCACGGGAACATCGCGATTCGGTTTTATTTCTGAGTCCGCGAATCAGAACGTATCGGTACAAAGACGATCAATACGAAAACGATGTTGAGCAGAACGAACAAAATCTCGCTGATCTAACGAATCAGATCAGAAGTTTCGGCAGCGATCTCAATATCGGGTTTGCCGAAGTAGATTTAACCAACCGCGATTCGCTTAATACCGAAGTGTACAACGAACATTATTTTCTGGAAGCCTGGGTTATGGAAAAAATCAGGGCTGCCTCGAATCTCATTGTACCGGTAACTTCCTTTTATGAAGAATCTCCCAGAAATACCTACGGGCAAAATGTTGTATTCTTTACCTATGTTTCGGTTTTAGATAATGGACTAAAAGATCGTCCATTGCTGGAATGGCTCACTCCGGTTACCTTCCCGGTTAAGTGGATTCGGGCCTTTAAAAAACCGCGTTCCCGTGTTGAATACATGTCGGCATTGATTGATCTCGATCAGGATGCCATGCTCTTTTTTGAATATGAAATTTTAAGAAAATCATTGACCACCGATATGTTAAGGGCCCATGTTTATGACTTGATGTACGAAAGCAAAAGAGTGCTGAACGAAAGCCGGGAAGAAAACGAGGATTGATTGATGAAAAAAATTAAACGAATTAAGAATTAATAAATGGAGAATTGGGGAATTGGGGAATTGGGGAATTACTGACGAATGCCACGAACGTTACACTTATTGAATATGATTGAAGTCAGCATTGTCAGCATAAATTGGGGAATGTATCAACTAGAGACATCCTGGAGACGAATGCCGAAGCATTTCGATTCGGCATTGTCTGCATGAATTAAACTTGTTTCAGGATCTGTTGAATACATAGGGAAATTTTAGATTAAATAAATCGATACCGAGGAAGCCACCGATAGATTAGAATTTGAGAATGGAAATAAATGTGAAACACTTCAGATGCAGAGAATGATAAAAACTAAGCCCGCACTGCTTATCGTTTTGTTATGCTTTGGTGCAGGTTCTGTTTTAGCCCAAAACCCGGGTTACGCCAAAAAGAAAATGGCTTTCGGTATCGGGAGTGAAGTGGGAATTCCGGATGCAGGGTTTACGCGATTCAATCCTGTTTTGCATTTGGAACGAAGCCTAAGTACGCGAACTGCAATACATGTTTATCTCAGCCAGAAATACTTTCATGGAACTGGATTAAGTCAGACATTCAGAATAACCGATCCATATGTTTTAGTTGACGACCCGAAATACACTCCTGATAATCTGGAAATGCACACAAACCCTTCTATTGATTTTGATGGTATGATGCGCACCGCCCAATTGTCGATCAGAAGATACAGGATTCACCGCGGTGCAATTGCTCCCATGGGCAATTTTTTAGATCTGGGTTTTGAAATTCAACAGATCGATTTTAATGAAGCTGATGTAACCGGATTTGGAAGATATCAGGACAAGGATGTTTTTTTTCTTCATACCTACGATCTTGGAAAAAAGACGAATTGGGTTCCTCTGGCAAGTCTGGGTTTTGGCCGGAAACGCTTCCTCGGCAAATGGCTGTTTCTCGAATACCGGGTATCCACATCTTTCCGGTTGATGCGAAAAACGACTCTGGAAGATCCGGTTGATCTGATAATGGCCAAACTGCTTTATCAGAATTTCACGCATCAACGTTTGATGTTCCATTTCACTTTTGGGTTTGCCGCTTAGAAAGTTTCAGACTTTTAATGCGTGCTAAACCAACTTAATTTTGCCATCGAAAATACTTCTATATGAATCCTGAACTCATCATCGTAACTCCGGAACATCGTCCGCACATAGCACTTATTCAAATCAACCGTCCGAAAGAACTCAACGCTTTAAATCTTCAGGTGATGGGTGAAATAAGAGATGCGTTGAAAGAATTAGATGCCAATGAAAATGTAAGGGTGATCGTACTAACCGGTAACGAAAGAGCTTTTGCCGCAGGAGCCGACATTAAACAAATGGCTGGAAAAGATGCCGTTGATATGTTGCTGATTGATCAGTTTTCAACCTGGGATCAGATTCGTAAAACCAAAAAACCAATCATTGCTGCTGTGAGCGGATTTGCTCTCGGAGGCGGTTGCGAATTGTGTATGACCTGCGACATGATTGTTGCCTCGGAGACCGCGCAGTTCGGACAGCCGGAAATAAAAATTGGTGTAATGCCCGGAGCCGGAGGAACACAAAGATTGCCCAGAGCAATTGGTAAGGCCAAAGCGATGGAGTTGGTTTTAACCGGAAAATTTATGTCGGCAACGGATGCCTATAATGCGGGATTGGTGAATCGTGTGGTTCCACCGGATTCGTATTTAGAAGAAGCCTTGAGACTTGCTGCTGAAATCGCACAGCAAAGCCCGATTGCGGTACAACTTGCAAAAGAAAGTGTGCTTAAAGCATTTGAAATGCCACTGCAGGAAGCCCTTTCGTTTGAACGCAAAAACTTCTATATGCTCTTCGCGACTCAGGATCAGAAAGAAGGCATGGCGGCTTTTGTTGAGAAACGCAAACCTGAATTCAAGGGACGATAAATCCCATGATCTCCTTTAAAAATCAATTTCTTCAGTTTGTTGCGCAGACTTCCCCCACTCCGCCTTCACTTGAAATCGTAAAAGCCCGGGGAATTTATCTGAGAACAGCCGATGGCAAACGCTACATCGATCTGATCTCCGGCATTGGCGTGAGCAATCTTGGTCACCGGCCCGAATCGGTTTCAAATGCCATTCGCAAACAATTGGGAAAATATCTTCATACCATGGTGTATGGGGAATACATTCTTCAACCTCAGGTTCAGCTTGCTAAAAAACTGGCTGAACTTCTTCCCGAAAATCTGAACTCCACCTATTTGGTAAACTCCGGAAGTGAAGCCATTGAAGGAGCAATGAAACTGGCCAAAAGAATTACCGGCCGCCACAAATTCGTCGCATGTAAAAATGCCTATCACGGAAGTACACAGGGAGCCCTCAGCCTGATGAGCGATCCGTATTACTCCGATTTTTATCGTCCGCTTCTTCCGGAAGTCTATTTCATGAATTATAATGATGTGCAATCGACGGATGCGATAGATGATGAAGCGGCTGCCGTGATAATCGAGATAGTTCAGGGAGAAGGTGGTTACATTGCCGGCACTGATGAATTTCTGATCGCAGTTGCCGACAAATGCAAAAAAAATGGAGCATTATTGATCGTGGATGAGATTCAAACCGGAATCGGAAGAACCGGAAAATTATTCGCTTTCCAACACACTGCTTTGGTTCCGGATATTATATGTACGGCGAAAGCTTTCGGTGGCGGAATGCCTTTGGGTGCTTTTATCACCTCAAAAGAGAAGATGCAATTTCTGGCAGACAAGCCGGTATTAGGTCACATTACCACTTTTGGCGGGCATCCGTTGAGTGCAGCAGCCGGGTTGGCTAACCTGAAATTGCTATTGAAGTCAGGTTTGATGAATGAGGTTTACGATAAAGAACTATTGTTTCGAAAGAGATTAGTACACCCGGAAATTTTAGAAATATCAGGTCGCGGACTTATGCTTGCGATTCGACTTCAATCGGAAGAGAAAGTTAAAAAGGCAATTGCTCATTTACTCGAAAATGGCGTAATCACCGACTGGTTTTTACACGAACCGAATAAGATCAGACTTGCGCCTCCGCTCATTATTTCCAAACCGGAAATTATTCGGGTTTGCAAAAAAATCTGCCATGCGCTGGACACGCTAAAAGATTGATCAGGCTCCGAGATCAACCCGCAAACCAATCATCATCGGCGGCAAGGTGAAGTTCGATTCTTTGGAGACCAAGTCGGTTAGCCGGTAATCAAAAGTGAGTACATATTTATTAAAACCGAAACGGGCGTGAGCAGAGTAATTCACTTTTTCTAAATAATTCAAACCGACCAGCACCAGCTTTCGGCTTTTGTACGAAAGGTCGGGATCATCAGGATTAACTCGTGTTTTGCTTTTGCTGTTAAACAGGTAATCGGCCGAGAAACCGAGTTCCACATATCTGCCGATATAATCTCCGCGACGTCCGTAATTAAATCTTTGTACCAGCTCTCCCATCACTTCATTGGTGATTATTCGGTTGTACTTCTGTCCTTCCAGCGGCTTCATATCGTACCTTGAAAAGCGATACGAAACCGAACCCACAATGCTGTACAGATTCGAAAAGCGCAATTTGTAATAGGTACCGAAACCCAGTGAACCCGATTTTCCTGCATTATACGTATGTGCCGAATCACCGGTTGTTGAGCCGAACATCGAACCCGTACTCAGGAACGAACCAACGAATTGTCTTCGGTTCTTCCCGAATTTTGGGGTTGTGGTATCGGCGATTACATCCTGCTCCAGCATTATCGACTGTGCCTTAGTTTCTGAAATTAAAATCATCAGAAAAGCAAACACCATCAATACATATTTCATATTCATCATTTTTTTCATTTCACTAAAATTTCTTCAACATATCCTTTATAAAAAACCTGCAGAACAAAAGGCGGGTGATAATCACTCTTCTTCACCACGAGCGGACCTTCACCCGCAAACGGGGATGAATCATCGATCAGATACTTCAGGTTCTCATTAAAACTCCCGTACGGATCCACTACGAAATATTTGTGGATGTATCCGTTGAGATCGGCGATGTGATAAAAAACGTATTCCGGCCATTGGGTATACCGGTCGCCAATCTTATCACCTGAGGAAGTATCCTGCAGAAAATTCTCTCGCTTATCGGTAACCTTAAATGGTTTGATGTAAACTCTGTCTGCCGTGGATTTAAATTCGAAAGTCGCAGCTTCTTTTACAGGCATCTTGAAAAAGAAAGAAGCTTGCGGAACTCCATAACCATGTGCGTAGTCGTAATACGGAAAGAGGTCTCCCGATTTTTCAATTTCCCGAAACAGTTGCATGGTTTTGAAACCGGAACGTGTTTGACGCGCACACGCCACGAATCCCGCGACCAATGGTCCGCTGAAACTGGTTCCCTGCGTTTCTGAAAGTCCCTTTGGCCCGGAACCGATTACGTGACCATAGGCGGTTACATTAGGTTTAAGTCGTTTATCTCTGGTTGGCCCAAACGAACTAAAACTTGTGTGTATTCCCGAGGTAGGTTTTATTCCGCCAACCGATAATACACTATCAGCATCTGCCGGAGTTCCTATAAATTTCCAGTTATTGCTGCCTTCATTCCCGGCACTGTTCACCACGAGAATTCCTTTTCCGGCCGCCATATTCGCGGCTTTGGCAACCAGACTGTGGTGGCCGTCCATATCTTCCCGAAAATATCTGTGATACGTATATCCCAAAGAACTGTTGATTACGTGTGCACCGTTTTTATCTGCCCACTCCGCGGCTGCAAGCCAGTTTTCTTCCTCCGAAAAGTATTCGGTCCAGGTTTCAGTTCTGGCTAAAAGAAATTCGGCGCCGGTCGCCAACCCGATGTTTTGTCCTTCTATTTTACCACCGACACAACTCATTACAAAAGTTCCGTGCGTTCCGCCATCATCTACATTTTCCTTATTCTTCACAAAATCCCAGGTCTTAATTATATGTGATGCGGCACGTATATGTTCAAATGCCGGATTGGTTTTGTAGGATTTAAATCCAACATCAAAAATGGCTACACGGATTCCCTTTGCATCGATCTTGTTTTTAATAAAAACCTGACCCTCCATTCTTTCTATCTGAGCTTTCAGAAATTCAATCTGATCTTCATCCGGAACAAAATCACCCTTTTTATCTTCGACCATAACGGATGTCATGAATTGCTGATTCAGGGGCCGCTCCACAACTTTCACATCTTTCACAAAAGGCAGGCTCTTTAATTGTGAAATCTCACTCCCGGTCGCCAGACAGCATACGGCATTAAACCACCTGCTTACTGCTCTGATATTTCCTGTGATCCCATTCACCGAAATCAGATATTGTTCCTGCACCGGAACATCCGAAATATCAAAAACCGGAACGTCGTTTTCGATTCTCCGCTGAATTGCCAATGGATCTAAAAAGGTATACGGATTATAACCGGCGGTGTCTTTATCCGTTAGAAAAACCCACACTTTTTCCTGTTCCGACGCCGGTCTTGCATCCTCATCGGGTTTCATCCCAAGTGAAGACACAATCAGAAATGCGATTAGTACAACTCGTATCATATCAGAATCCGTTATCTCCGTCTATCAAATTTCCCAGTCCGCCGAGAATGCTTCCTTCACCTTTGGAAGAACCCCGCAACCCCGGAGCAGCGGCGATTACTCTTCCGGCGAGGCGGCTGAACGGAAGACTTTGAATCCACACCGTTCCAGGGCCGGTTAACGTTGCGAAAAACAAACCTTCCCCACCGAATATGCTGTTTTTTATACCGCCGATAAATTCAATATCGTACTGTACATCTTTTGTGAAAGCGACAATACACCCCGTATCAATCTTCAGTTTCTGGCCGGTTTTTAAATCCTTACGCGTTATGGTTCCGCCCGCGTGAACAAAGCTCAAACCATCACCTTCTAGCTTTTGCATAATAAAACCCTCTCCTCCGAAAAGGCCGGTGCCCAATTTTTTCTGAAATTCAATGCCAATGGAAACTCCTTTGGCGGCGCATAAAAATGCATCCTTCTGGCAGATCATTTTACCGCCGTGTTCACTCAGATCGAGTGGAATAATTCTGCCGGGGTACGGACTGGCAAAGGATACTTTCGACTTGCCGGAACCCATTGCTGAAAACACCGTAAGAAATAATCGCTCTCCCGTGAGAACACGTTTGCCGGCATTCAGAATTTTATCGAACAGCGAATTGTTCTGGGAGCTTCCATCTCCGAAAATGGTCTCCATCTTAATATCGCTATCCATAAACATGAAGCTTCCGGGTTCCGCAATAACCGCTTCTCCCGGGTCCAGTTCTATTTCAACAAACTGCATTTCTTCTCCGATTATCTCGAAATCGATTTCGTGTGCATTCATAAATTCATTTTTTATGGCGGTAACGTTTCGTGGTCTTTTTGTCAAATACTCCCTGCTTCACCTTGCGCTTTTTCTTGTTATGATCAATCGATCCACCGGTGCGTTCTCCCTCGTGATAGGCCGGGCAATCTTTGGCCTTACAAGATATTAAAGCCGTTGTTGAACACAAAAGCAAAATTGCTAGGAGGAAATAAAATCGAACAGCAGGCCTGTGCATCATAGCGGGTCAAAAATAATCCTCTTCTGTTTTAAGTTTCAGTCCTGTTAATTTGCCAATCGGGTTTTCGACATGTGGAGGTGTAAAATACACGGAATCGTTTGTATTCTGTTTTTGATGCTTGGGAAGATGCCGTCATCCGGACAAACCAGACCTTCCCTAATGTTTATTAATGCTGATGACGATCAAGTCGTTGCAGGGTTGAGTGTGCGCATTTATACCGGCTCTTCTTCTTTTGTTTTAACCTCCGATACCAAAGGCAGAATTTCCGGAATTTCCGATTCAGCAATCGATTCAATTGAAATTGTTAACAACGGTTATTATCCTTCAAAATTTGATTCTGCTGGTTTAAAGATTAACGCCAATACGGTTTATCTGCACCGATTGCGCAATTCTGAAAGTGTGATTTTAAGACAAAACATTTTAGGTTTTATTCCAACCGATAAAAGTGTTCATCCCGCTGATGCCCGATTGCAAAATCCCCAAACCACATCCGATCTTGTCGGATTAAATGGGAACTGTTTTATCCAAAAATCCCAAATGGGAGGTGGTAGTCCAATGATGAAAGGTTTTGGAGGTAATGCTATTTTAATAATGGTCGACGGGGTTCGCATGAACCATTCGGCATTTGCGGGCGACTACAATCAAAACCTGATTACCATTGATCCGCTAATGATTACAGATGCCGACATTATCGATGGAGCGGCATCAACTCAGTTCGGACCGGGAGCACTCGGAGGAGTGATTTCCATCCGAACCAAAAATCCGGAGATTACAGATTCGGCACATTACCGCGGGAATGCCATGTTGCGTTCTTCCACCGCAAATAAGGAAAACAGCTGGCACGCGGATTTAGAATACGGTCGTAATAAAGTAGCCGGTATCAGCAGCATCAGCATCTTTAATTTTTCGGATCTCAAGATGGGAACTTCCGGACCTGATTTTTATACCAAACCCATTTACAGCGAATTCAACGGCCAGCACGATTCCATCATTCAGAACGACGATCCCAATGTGCAGTATTTTACGGGTTATTCTCAGATCAATTTCAACCAGAAGTTCCGGTATAAGCCCAATAAACAAAATGATTTAATTGCCCATATTGGCTTTACCACATCATCACAGATTCCGGTTTACAGTGAATTAGTAAAACAACGGAGCGGTCAGTTTATTTACGGAGATTACAATTACGGCCCACAGAAATGGTTGCAGTCGGATGTGCATTTTACCCGTGTTCTTACATCCGGGTTTGCAGATACGCTTCAGATAATTGCAGCCTATCAGACATTTGAACAAAGCACTCTCCGGAGGGCATTATTCACTTCTGATTTATACTCTTACACAGACAATATCAGAGCTATTAACCTGAATATTGATGCCGTAAAACATTTCCCCAAAAACCTCTTCAAAGGCATACTTCACTATGGTATAGAGGCTTTATCAAATTCGGTTCGTTCGGAAGGTAAATTAACCCACATCAATACGGATTCTTCTTTTAAAATAATGTCGGAACTGCCAGTAGAAAATCATTGGTATTCTGTTTCGGGTTATACTTCATTTACAGCAGAAGTGACGACAAAAATGGTTTTCCAGTTGAGCGCGCGGGTTGGAACGAGTGGTTTAACTTCCGACTATTTTAACCCGTATTACCAACACACTTTTAATTCGTATAAGAACCAAACCGGATACCTTTCATTGAATTATATTTTTAATTACAAACTAAACCGAAACAACTTTCTGTACTTCAAAGCCACAGATGCTTACCGTCCACCGGATGTTAGTGACCTTGGCAAATTATATCAACCACTTAACTCCGGCATTGCCGTTCGAAATCAAAACTTAAAACCGGAAGCCAACGAGACAGTTGAATACGGATATTACAGAACACATAAAAAAATCTCCTTCAGAATTTCAACATGGCTTTCTAATTATTCTGATCGGATACAAGTTGGTGACTACAAAATAGGCGATGAAGACAGCGTAATTTTTAATGGAACAAAGTATAAAACCATTTCATTAGTTAATCAGGACAGATTTAAAATTTACGGAGTGGATTTTAGTTTTAACGCATTAATTAATAAACGATGGGATGCATCGGGAGCCTTTCATTATGTTAATTCCGTGAAATCAAATCAGGAACCTCTTCAACACATGGCACCGGGTTTTGGAAATATTGCACTCACCTATCGTTACCTAAGATTTAAAGCCCAGTTTTATTCTAATTTTCAATTGCAGCAATCGCATGATCGCATGTCGGATGAAGAAATTGTTCGGAGCTATTTATATCTGAAAGATGCGAAAGGTCTTTCGTATTCGCCATCGTGGTCAACACTGAATTTAAAAGTCGTGTTCTTTGTTTCTAATTCCTTAAACATAAATTTAGGATTAGAAAATATTACCAATCAGCGGTATCGTCCGTACGCATGGGGAATGAGCGCTCCCGGAAGAAATCTGATCCTGTCGATCTACGGCAGATTCTGATCTGCATTTTTCTATTTTGAATTAATGGCAATTCCGGTAATTTGCATTGCGTTACTCCACTGTTCCAATACCACTTCGCCGCAATGAAAAAGCTACTGATTCTGCCTCTGTTGATTTTTACAGCCTTTAATTCTAATGCTCAATTTAAAGCACTGGGTGTTAAACTCGGAGTTAATTACGGAGCTGCCGACATCAAAGAACATTTTAATTCCGGCGGAACCGACTACACGTATGCTACTGAGGAAGCCGACGTTGGACTCGCCTTCGGTTTATTTGCCAGAGCTAAGGTTCATCACTTCTTTTTTCAACCCGAATTACTCGCAAGCAATCACGAAACCCGGATGAAACTATCCTCCATAAAATTTGATTCGCTTATGCAATTGAAGCAAACCCGGGTTGATATACCACTCTTATTCGGGTACAGCCGGAAGGACCGGATCCGTGCTTTCACCGGACCGGTTTTCACCAAGCTCACTCAGAATCCGGTTTTCTCTGAAAAATTTTTCCGGGACGAACTGGGCTCTGTTTTTAATGGCGGAACCTGGGCCTGGCAACTGGGATTCAGTTTCGATATGGGCCCACTAATGGTTGACGCCAGATTCGAAACCAACCTCGGTTCTTTGAGTGATCACGTTCAGATCAAAGGTCAGAATTTTAATTTCGATCACCGGATGAATACCATTCAGGTTTCCATTGGCTGGGATTTCGTTCATTAAATCAGGGATTCATTATTTCTAAACTTCCCAATTTTTTCTTTTCACTGAGATCGATCACGACCAGATGATAAACGCCTGCCCGGAACTGCGACATGTTTACGGAGTATTCGTAGGTAGTCGGCTGTAGATTTAAATCATCTGAACGGTAAACCACCGCACCTTTCGAATCAACAAGTGCAAAATACACCTTGCGGTCTTTCTCAGGCGTGTAACTGATGGTTGACCACATCGCTGCCGGATTCGGATAGAAATTAATCGCACTTTCCGAAACCAGATTGAGTTCGGTGTTAGCAATAAGTTCACCAATCCACACGCTGTTTCGGTTGGGTGATTTTCCATACGAACCACTCATCCACACGTGATTCGGGTCGCTGTATTTCTGCTGAATTCCGGTATAATCTCCCCATCGCTCATTCGAGTCGTTTGCAAGCCGGTTGATCGAAACCTCGCCGGCACGAATCATCACCACTTTGGAATAAATGCTTTCATGACCTTTAATTTTATTGTGAAAAACACCTGAGGTTCCGGGGAAATCAAGTTCCGAAACATGGGAAAACGTTATCACACTTGCATAAACATCCTCTTCACTTCCGGCATGGCTGATCGACGGATAGGCATACTCGAATGTGTCTGAAGTGATATAATTATTCTCTACTGTAAATGTGTTGAGATCGATTATTCCGTGAAAAATTCCGGAAACACCTGTACCGGGAATAATCGTGGTTTGCACATACTGAATGTGATCCTTCCCGGCAAAACCCGACAGCACCCTCGTGTCGTTGGTTTGCAAAACGTTGGTCGGATCGGGTTGAAGCGCACTCGGCGGAACACCGTATTTCTGTGAAGTTTTCAGAACCTTTAATGAATATTTTGCCGTTCCGCTCTGTTGGTCATTGTCGATGTGATGCAAAAACAATGTATCGTTACTCGCATCACCGGGCCGCACCGACAGAAAATACATGCCTTTTCGTCCCCTTGAAATAAAGTCGTCGGGTACTACGCATATACTCCAGATCGGTTTGTTGTTGTAGGTGAGATCGTGAAATAAATCCTGATAAATGGTATCGAGGCCGTTGTAACCGGATGCCTTATTTACCTGCCAGATTACCGATTGGGTAAATCCCTCCTGCCAGCTTTCATTATCGCGCAAAATATTAACTGTTACATACAAATCTTCTTTGCTGATACCGATGATCGGGTAATCAGACCACTTGGTTCCACCGAACGGATTGCCGTTTACCGCATAGAAATTCCAGACATCCAACGGGTCGGCTGTGGCGGTAAAGCCGATAATAATGCGGGTATCGGCGCTGGTACTTCCCTGAAGAAAAACCAGGATAAAGCGATCCTGCAAAGGGTCGTACACCACCTTCGGATCGTAAGTTCTGTTGAGATTTGGCAGTTGTCCGCTTACGATATTGGCTAATGTTCTGTAAGCTGCCCGATTTCCATCTGAACTAAAAATACTCACAGACGAATTGATCACACTAATGATGGTTCCGTTGTTGGAAATGGCCATGTTGTTATCGTTCGGAATTTCGGAACTTCCGGATGGCAGACCATCGAAATCTTTTCCGTTTGCAGGCAATACATCTTCCGGCTCTTGCTGATATTTATTTAAGGTTTGAGTAAATCTTCGTTTTCGGTTACGGTCGAGTTCTTCTTTAATCTTTTCCGCATCCGACCAGGGTTCCGGTGCTTCGTTCTCAACTTCCACCAGCGTTGCCATGGTCTCGGGAATATCTGTAAACCGGATAGTGCGGAATTTGGCAACCGCAATATTTCGCTGAATTTTATAGGAGAAATTCTGTGCAGACACAGAACAGAAACCCATTAGCAAAACAGAGAGAAAAAGTCGTGCTTTCAACATGATTCAAAATTAACCGCAGACTTTAGAAATATACTATCCGTAGCATGTTAGGAATAGATTTCCATTTAATTACATTTTGATTTCCTGAGAATTCGTTTGACTCATCCTCTTACTTTTGCCGAAATGAACGGGGCATACTCCAAAGCACTTAAATGGTTTCTGATTGCGGGTTTTGCTCTTTCCATGTTCTATCGGCTGGGTTACATGCCGCTGAGTGCCGACGAGCCTATCCGGGCACTGATCGCATTAGACATGGAAGTGAACGGACACTACCTTGCACCCGAAGACAATGGCGACCCGTATCTCAACAAACCACCGCTTTACAACTGGCTTCTGGTTTTATTATTTAAGATCACCGGTTCACACTCCGAATGGATGATCCGTCTTCCATCAATTCTTTCACTCTTCATTTTCATGTATGTTGTTTACCGGGTGGTAAAACGGGTTTTCGAAAATGAGGATTTAGCATTTATCTCTGCGATGGCATTAGGTACTTCCGGAAACATCCTGATTTATTCTTCCTATCTCGGGCACATCGACATTACCTATTCGCTGATCACATTTGTGCAGATGATCGCTATTCTCAAATTTTCAAAACACGACGAAGACTGGAAAGGTTGGGTGATTTCGTACTTTCTGGCTCTCGCCGGTTTTATGATGAAAGGTTTGCCGAGCATCGTTTTTCAGGGAATCACACTTTTTACGGTTTATCTCTACCGAAAGAAATTCCGAAAACTGTTTCACTGGCAACACTGGCTTTCTATGTTAATGTTCATCGTACCGGTGGGAATATATCTTTACCTGTTTAAAGATCAGGGAGATGCGGTGGATTTGATCCGGAAACTCGTTTTGGAATCTACGAGCAGAACCGTCACCGATAAATCTTTTCTCGAAAGCATCTCACATTTATTTGCCTTTCCCTTTCTATTTTTAATCGACGTAATGCCGTGGGGGTTGCTCGTTGTTCTGTTGTTTATACCAAGCGTTCGAAAGAAACTTTTTGCCTCTGATAAAGCCCGGCAATGGATGCTCATTTTTGCCGCAAACATTGTTGTTTACTGGCTTTCTCCGGATTATCGCGCCCGGTATGTTTTTATGCTGATTCCATTTTTCATAGTTCCGTTGCTATGGGCCGGTTGGGAAATTATTTCAACTCCAAAAATTCGCCCGTCACTCTGGGTTGCTGCCATCGGTCTTACATCCTTAACGGTTCTTATCTCCATCAGCAAACATTACGAAGACAGCGGAGGCTGGATTCCCGGTTTTTTAATCGTTCTGTTTTTTACAGCTTTGGTGAGTGCTCTTTTTTACTACCACAAATTACCTCCGATGCCGGCGATGCTGGTTTTGGTTTTAATTCTGATTCGCATCACCTATTCTCAATACTCCCTTCCTATGCGGGTTCACACCGGAGTTTACGAGAAGGAAAAGAATGAAGCCCTGCGTTTTGCCGCGATCTGTAAAGACGAACCGACATTTATGTACCACAGCAATGTTTCGCAAACCATGAACTGGTATTTTAGTTCAGCGAGAATGAAAATGCTGACCACTAAAAGATCCGGTTTTGTAATGGATGCGTACTACTTTGTTCCATCTGATGTATTGACCGACCGTGAGAATGTGGTGGTCTTTGATACTTTTGTGCGTCGTTATGGCAGCAAACCTTTTGAACTGGTAAAGTTTAAAAATTACTTCCCACCAATGCCGAAAGAGAAATGATTAAAGTTTCTGTTGTAATCGCTATCCTGAATGAAGAGGATAACATCGAGCCATTACTGAGTTCGATTCGAAGTGCGCTTGCAAAGATCTCTTATGAAATTATTTTGGTTGACGACGGTTCCACAGATACCACGCTTGAGGTTATTGATAAGTTCGGAGGACCGGATGTAAAAGTGATCGAGTTCATGAAGAATTTTGGTCAGTCAACCGCCATGCAGGCCGGTATTGACGCGGCGCAGGGTGAATACGTCGTAACCATGGATGGCGATCTTCAAAATGATCCGACGGATATTCCGATGTTGTTGGATCTCATAGAAAATGGGAAATGGGACCTGGTTGCAGGAGAACGAAGAAACCGGAAAGACGGACTTTTCATTCGCAAGATCCCGAGTAAAATTGCGAACTATCTCATCCGTAACATGACAGGTGTACGCATTAAGGATTACGGTTGTACACTTAAAATTTTTAAAAACGAGATCGCCAAAAACCTGAATCTTTACGGAGAACTCCATCGGTTTATTCCGGTACTGGCAGCTTTACAGGGTGCGCGAATTCATCAGGTTGAGGTAAAGCATCACCCGAGAATACACGGGACTTCCAAATACAATCTCAACCGCACTTTTAAAGTAATCAGCGATTTAATGCTGATGGCCTTTTTTAGAAAATACCTGCAAAAGCCAATGCACCTTTTTGGTACAATGGGATCCATAATTTTTCTGATTGGCGGTGTGATCAATCTGTATTTTTTGATTTTAAAAATAATGGGTAACGACATCTGGGGAAAGCCAATGCTTCTTCTCGGCATATTAATGTTGCTCGCGGGAATTCAACTCATCACGATTGGAATTGTGCTGGAATTACAGATGAGGACTTATTACGAATCACAGAACAAAAAGACCTATACCATCCGTAAAATCCACAGCTTTGAAACGAAGTAGAAAAAGAAGGAAAGAAAAGCTCATTGAGTTTTCCATTCCTGCCGATAAAAACAAATGGCTCATTGTTTTAAAAATTGTCCTGAGTGCGATTGCACTGTTCTTTGCTATAAAGCTGGTTGGTAAATTCAGCATTCTCAATGTTCTGAAAGAAACCGACATCGTGTTGCTGCTACTTTCTGTGGTGCTGTATATGTTGTCGCAGTTTCTTTCTTCCGAACGACTCCGGCTTTTTATGCGACGCTTCCGGGCAGGTCATCATGTTACAAGCTTGTGGAATTTTAAGCTCTATGTGATCGGCATGTCGTACAATCTTTTTATACCAGGAGGTATTGGCGGCGATGCTTATAAAGTGGTTTTGTACGATTCAAAATTAAAAACCGGTAAACGAAAAATTATTGCCGGACTCATTTTAGACCGGGTGGTTGGATTAATCGGAATTCTGATCGGAATTGCGGCACTCGGGTTTTTCGCACCGGAATTTCATCGATATGGCGGAACCTTTTGGTTTCTCCCGGTTTTGCTCATAATCTTTCTCGCAAACCGATTAATCAGACGGGAATATCCGCGCTTTGCACCCGTATTTTTTTCTGCTCTAATGATGTCGCTGCTGGTTCAGCTTCTTCAGGTGCTGGCCTTTCTTGCCTTATTGTGGACGACCGGACTCACCGATCACAACATGATGATGTCTGCCGTATTTCTGGTTTCTTCTGTTGCGATTATTGTCCCGGTTTTTCTGGGTGGAGTCGGTGCACGAGAAGTTCTGTTCGCCGGCCTAGCACCGCTGTTGCATTACGAAGGGCCGGATGCCGTTACCGCAGCGATTCTGTTCAGCGTAGTCGTAGTGCTCACATCACTCCCCGGATTGGTTGTTCAATGGATCGAAAAATAATTATCTGAGAATTGTCTGAACCCGATCGGGTCCCTCAAAGATTACTTTGCACCGCTGTTGCAGTACGAAGGGCCGGATGCCGTTACCGCGGCGATTCTGTTCAGCGCTGTTGTTGTGCTGACATCACTCCCCGGACTGATAGTTCAGTGGATCGAAAAATAATTATCTGAGAATTGTCTGAACCCGATCGGGTCCTACGGAGATTACTTTGATCGGTGTTTTGAGTTGGTCTTCCAGCCAAAGAATATAATTCGTAAAATTCTCCGGAAGTAGATCTGCCTCCCGCACCGGACACAAATCTTCAGACCATCCTGCGCGATCTTCGTAAATAGGATCGAGATCAGTTCCCACGTAATTATATGGTACCTGATCCGAAATTTTTCCATCGATTTTATAGGCAGTGGCTACGCGGACTTTATCGATTCCACTGAGTACATCAGACTTCATCATAATTAATTCATCCACGCCACTGAGCATCACAGCGTATTTGAGTGCAACGAGATCGAGCCAGCCACATCTGCGTGGTCGCCCGGTAGTTGCACCGAATTCGTGACCGGTAATACGTAACTTCTCTCCCATTTCGTCGTGCAGTTCGGTTGGAAACGGTCCACCGCCAACACGTGTGCAATACGCTTTAAAAATCCCCATCACTTTGCGGATGTGTTTGGGTGCGAGTCCAAGTCCTACCGTAACACCACCGCTGATAGTATTAGAAGATGTAACATAAGGATACGATCCGAAATCAACATCGAGCATAGATCCCTGTGCTCCTTCTGCTAATATTTTTTTACCGGAATCAAGAAGTTCATGTATGAAATATTCGCTCTCTACGAACCGATACGTTTTTAGTCTTTCCACCGCTTCATAAAATTCCTGTTCCAATGCGGCAAGACTGCTGAAATCAAAACCAAACTGGTTGAGTTGTTCGCAGTGGCGTTCGGTTACCGCGGCAACCATTTCTTTAAAATCTGCCCGAAACATATCACCCGTTCTTATTCCCGATCTGCCGTATTTATCGCGATAAGTCGGACCAATACCGCGAAGAGTTGAGCCAATTTTTTCATCGCCCTTCATTTGTTCGGAAGCAGCGTCGAGGAGCTTATGAGTTGGCAGTATAAGATTCGCTTTTCGGGAAATATAAAGTGCGCCTTTCACATCTGCACCTGCAGCGGCGGTGCGGTCGATTTCCTCCATCAAACGAACGGGATCGATCACCACTCCGTTTCCGATCAGATTAATGCAGTCTTTGTGAAAGATGCCGCTCGGTATAGTATTGAGAACGTGTTTTACTCCGTTCATTTCTAAGCTGTGTCCGGCGTTCGGTCCGCCTTGAAACCGCGCAACAACATCGTAAGATGGCGTAAGAAAATCGGCAATTTTACCTTTCCCTTCATCGCCCCATTGCAATCCCAGGACAACATCAACATATCCTCTTTCTGACATGATTTCGATTTACTGTTAAAGATTAATCACTCAAACGATACCTGATTATCGCAATTCAGGCACAACCCGTTGGCATCCAGTTTTGGTTTGCCAAATAAATTCAGCGAGTGTTGGGTAACTTCAAAATTTAGCAACTCTCCCATCATCGATGAAGTGAGTTGAATTCGCGGATCACAAAACTCCAGCACCTTTCCGCATACATTACAAATCATATGATCGTGCTGACGATAACCATACGCCTGTTCAAATTGCGCCATGTTCTGCCCGAACTGATGTTTCACCACCAATCCGCATTCGAGTAATAAATCAAGTGTGTTGTAAACAGTTGCACGGCTAACCTGATAGTTCCGGTTTTTCATCTGAATGTAGAGAGTGTCTACATCAAAATGGTGCTTCTTACTGTAGATTTCATCGAGTATGGCGTAGCGCTCAGGTGTTTTCCTTTGACCTTTTTTTTCGAGATATTCCGTAAAAATTCCTTTTACCGATTCCCGTATGTCTTGTGGATTCTCGCTCATCTCATTAAAATTCAAAATTAGGAATTAACCATCCAACACAGCATTTGCCGAACACAATTTCATCCACCCGAAAACCACAATCAACTAATATCGGTTCGGATCACCTGAATATACGGATCGATGCTTTTAATGTGCGTGATGAGTTTTTCGAGATGTTCGCGACCTTCCACGTCGAGAACGAGATTGCCAACAAAGGTTCCTTCATTCGAATTAAATGAAATAGCCTTCATATTAATTTTCAGTTCTTTCGAAATAATATCCGTAATGCGACTCACCAAACCCACACTGTCGATACCGGTAATTTCGAGCCCGGCCGAGAAGCTATAATCCGCAATTTGTTGCCCGGCCCACCGCGCTTTAATTATCCGGTAGCCATAGTTCGACATCAGACGAATTGCATTCTTACAATTGGTACGGTGAATTTTCACTCCTTCACCAACCGTTACAAAACCAACCACATCATCACCCGGAATCGGAGAACAGCACTTGGCAAAAGAATACACCAGATTTGCGTCTTCGTTATCACCGATTATCAGTTCGGACTTCTTTTTCTCTTCAACCGGCTGAACAGGTCGTTCGCCTTTTCGGATGGTTTTCTCCTTGTGATTTTGAACAATAAACTTAAAAGAAACATCCGTTTTCGGAAGCTTACCATCCGCCGCCATTACAAACAGATCTGCTTCACTCTGAATTCCGAAATGCAAACAGATTATTCTCAGATTTTCGGTGTTCATCGGAATTTTCTGATTCCGGAATTTACGGGCGAGAATTTCCTTTCCTTCTTTCGACTTTAATCGTTTTTCTTCTTTTAAAACCTGATTGATTTTGGTTTTGGCTTTTCCGGTAACCACATACTCAAGCCAACCTTTATTGGGCTTCTGTTTGGCGGATGTGATCACTTCAACCTGATCTCCGTTTTTTAGTTGATGACTCAACGGAACCAACCTGCCATTGACCTTGGCGCCGAGACATCTCGAACCTACTTCCGTATGAATTTCAAAAGCAAAGTCGAGTGCGGTTGCGTTGGACGGAAGTTTTTTAACATCGCCTTTCGGTGTAAAGACGAAAATCTCTTCACTAAACAGGTTCAGTTTAAAATCGTCGAGAAAGTCGATGGCATTTTCCTGTGGATTTTCCAGAATTTCCCGAACACGGCTCAACCAGTTATCGAGTCCGTTCTCAGATTGATTTCCCTCTTTGTAACGCCAGTGTGCCGCATATCCCATTTCGGCAATTTCGTCCATCCGTTTGCTTCGTATCTGAACCTCCACCCATTTCCCTCTGGGCCCCATAACCGTTGTATGGAGTGATTCGTAACCATTGCCTTTGGGGTTTGATATCCAGTCGCGAAGTCGGTCTGGATTCGGACGATAATAACTCGTGACCACCGAATACACGTTCCAGCAATCAATTTTTTCGCGGGCAGCCGGTGAGTCCGTGATTATACGGATCGCAAATAAATCATACACCTGTTCAAACTCAACTCCCTGCTTCCGCATCTTCTGTAAAATCGAAAAGATAGATTTCACCCGCCCCTTTATTTCGAACTGAAATTCGAACTTCATGAGCTCCTCCCGAATAGGCTTTATAAATGTGCGGATGTATCGATCGCGCATTTCTTTGCTTTCGCGGAGTTTTCTCTTAATGAACTTATACATGTCGGGCTCGGTGTATTTGAGTGACAAATCTTCCAGTTCCGTTTTTATGGAATAAAGTCCGAGCCGGTGCGCTAATGGTGCATACAGATAAAGGGTTTCACTCGCTATTTTCAGCTGTCCTTTCGGAGACATAAACTCCAGTGTGCGCATGTTGTGTAAGCGGTCACAGAGTTTAATCAGAATTACGCGAACATCATCAGAAAGAGTGAGAAGCATGTGCCGGAAATTCTCCGCCTGAGGGGAATTCGACTGACTGTGCATTCCCGAAATTTTGGTAAGACCATCAATAATGTTCGCCACCTTCGGACCGAATTCCTTTTGAATTGTTTCAAGAGAAATTTCGGTGTCTTCCACTACATCGTGTAACAAGGCGCAAACAATGGAAGTGGTTCCCAAACCAATTTCTTCCGCTGCGATCCGGGCCACGGCAATCGGGTGATAGATGTATGGTTCTCCTGATTTTCTTCGCATATCCCGATGCGCTTCCAACGACATCTCAAATGCTTTCCGGATGATTTTCACATCTCCTTCTTCCCGTGTTTTCAGGGAAACTCTGAGTAATTGCCGATAGCGATTCAGTATTTCTTTCTTCTCCGATTCCAGCGCTAATTCATCCATACTTCAAAAATACAAAGCGAGCATTCTCATTTTATTGAGAAGGTTACCGATATGTTCGATTTTTAAAAGAACCCAATGAAACGTATTACCTTGAACAAATCTCAACCCGATTCTCTTTAAAATTTTAAACCGAAATCGCTTACCAGATTACTTCGACAAAAAGCAACGACAACTTATATTTGTCAGTTGCTGAAAACTATTCACAAGATTGAGCCTTCTCTGCTGCCAATGATTCGTTCAGTTTATACGCCGTTCAAATTTTTTCTGGTCTCAGCTGTTTTCTTTTTACCCTTCATTTCAATCGCCCAGAATAAAGTAAGTATTACCACTACCAACCCTTCGGCAATTCATCTTTGTGCAGAGAGTGAGTGGCTCGAAATCGACATCCGCAACATCACAACTTCCACGGTTTCATCCATCAAAGCTGAGGTTGTTTTGCCAACCGGGATGCAATATGTATCCGGAACCATTTCCGGAACCGGTGTAAGCGAATCAAATATTTCAAATCTTCAAAAACCTGTTTTCAGTTTACCCGATTTATCGCTGGCAAAATCATCCACTTTCCGATTAAAAATAATGGCAACCTGTTCCATGATTTCATGGTTGTCGTCGGGAGGACTACCTCAGATAAAAACGACTGCAACCTACTCCGGAGGTTCAACATCTGCCACTGGAACTCCTTTAACCATCTACCAACCTTCGGTAAAGATTACCGCCATCACGAATCAATTCGCAACCATTGACAGGGGAAAAGCAACCATCCGAAAAATCACGATTACCAATGGAGGTAAAGGAAATGTTGCGTCGCTGGTATTCCGGCAGATACACGAAAAGGATTTGTCGCTTACCGGGGTTTCCGGAGGTTCCATCAGCAAGTCGGGTGATACTGCATGGTCTTCTTTTAACAAAGCTTTGTTTACTACAGTCGGAAACAAAGACAGCTTCTTATCACAGGGAGAATCGGTTGAAATAATTGATACCGTTTATGCCATCGGGTGCTCTAAACTCAAAACCTATTTCAATGTCACCTGGGGTTGTAATGGTTCGGTTTGCTCACAGGATAATGCGTCTGCCAATATTTCGATAACGACCAAAGCCCCCAAACTTACGTACACCGCAAAATCTGCAACTACTAATTGTCAGTCTGATGTGAACCATCATCTTCAGGAACTCACATTGGTAAATTCAGGAACAGACACTGCCCGAAAACTCGTCGTGAATATTTTTCAGGGTGTAAGTACAGGTTACTACCAGTACGAAATGTCGAGAATCGATGAATCCAATATTACCTATCAGATTGGTTCGTCTTCATTCTCCAAAATTTATTCAGGAAATACGCTCGGCACCTATACCGGTGGGGCGTATGCATGTCTGGGCAACAGCGCAGTCGGGAGCGTAGAATTATCGTTTGCAGATTTACCGCCTGGAGAATCCATTCACATAAAGTTTTATACCATTGGCTGTTGTCCCTCCGATTGCGGGGCATCCTTTTATGCTCACCGATGGAAATACAATGCGAGCTACAAAAATCAATGCGGAACCACAATTACGGATGCTGAAAACTTCGGTTCACTCGGTATTTATCAGGGATTCGGAATGCTGTCGTACACACCTACTGACATCATCGATAACCAGACGCTGGAATTAAATTATTCCATAACCGCCGCCAGCTTACTCACCCCCACATCCTCCGGAACATTTACCGCAATATTGAAACTTCCCGCCGGGTTAAGCCACTCCAAAAACAAGTCGGACTTCCTGATTGAAAATGAAAAAAACCAATCCTGGCAACCGACATCCATTTATCAAAAGAGTGATACCGTATTTGCCATTTTTAAAGGAACTCCAACCATTTCATTGGTAAGAAGTGAATTAAAAATAAAAGTTACGGGAGATTGTTCATCGACTTCGGCGAATAAGGAACAAAGCTATAGTCTCGACATTTTATATAACCCCGATCCTTCCTGTAGTTCGGCATGTGCGTATCATCTGTATTGTTTTAGTTCTAAAATCAGAATTCACTGTAACAAAACCTGCAATTCGGGACTTCGGTTCAGTGAATTCGACGCGAGACGAATCACATACGGAGAACCCGACAATAACAACGACGGTGAAGCCGATGCATCCGGAACTTTGGATATGTCGAGAATAAAACTGGAAAGGGTGATGGTTGGCGATACACTGCTCACCACCTTGCGCGGAAAAATTAATGCGGTAGGTTCCACAACAACTTGGCGATATCTTAAAGCGGCGACCACGATGGATTACGGATATTACATGAAGGTCGCTGAAGTCCGGTTAAAAATTTATCGTGTTGGAAATTTGCTTTATAACTGTAATGGCATTTCACACACCTATTCCACTTCGGGTTACAGCAAAACCTTCACTTTCGACATCGGTGTTTCGGCGTTGATCAGCGCTAAATGCCCTCTTTACAGCGGATTTCTTTTCACCACTAAAGACAGTGTTGAGCTGGAAGTGAAATACGTTTACGAAACCAATCCGGGTGGTGTGAACCGGGAGGTTTTGATGAAAAACGAAATGTATCTGAGCACGGTCTCAAACCCAACGGCTGCCCAACGCTATCAATGCGACACCTTCGGCGGAAAATTTGTTCAGATCGGCTACTACTTCACCAATTACGGTCGGGGAGTTTATTCCACTAATTCTTGTAACGAGTTTGAAGTTTCTCAGAACTACTACCTCGGTATCGGGGCGTGTTGTTCTAATTATGCCGGTAACAATATTTTTCCGTATGAATACCGGAACTGGGCAATTGCCAAACGAAGTGTTCTCATTTTACCCGAAGGTTTCGATGTGGTGAATGCACGTTTTTACCAATACCGGACAACCGGATCCGGATCTGCCTCATACACCTACAACGACAGCATTAAAAAGATATATGTTTCTCGAGACACGGTGGTTTATGATCTCGAAAGTTACCACACTCCGAGTGGCGGAAATCTGATTCCGAGTGATGACGGATTTTACGGTGTGGTTTATTACAAGCTAAGAGCTAACTGTGCCGCAAGTCAGGGAGTGTCAACTGTAATGTATGATTTTGTGATGGACGGGCAAAATCAGTTGAGCAATGTGCTGGACACGGTTCAATCCCTCACCAACAGTGACGATATTCAATACGAAAAACCAACGATGGTGTTGGGAGTCGAGCAGAACGACATCAAGGCAAAATCAGATACGGCAGAATGGAATATCCGGATTTCCAATTCATCCGGAGTTTCAAATGCCAAAAACGTTTGGATATCCTATGCTAAAAATAACAACACCCGAATAACCGAAATTAAATACCGTTACGGAGGCACAACCATTAGTCCGACCAACGATATCTTCCGGTTGGGTGATTTGTATTACGGTGAAACAATTGATCTGGTGGTGCGGGCGGTTTTTTCTAAATGCGGGGCAGATAGTTTTCCGCTTTATGTGGGTTACGACTGCGTGGGTTATCCCGATTCATTTGCACAATTCCCATGTTCCCCGGTAGTAGAAGTTCTGAAATATACACCGGTAAACACCCGACTTTCAGCCTCCGTAAAAGATTCTTTGAACAACATTGATCTTTGTGCCCAAGTTCCGTTTACGATTACGGTAACCAATGAAGGAGAAGCCCGTGTTTTCGATGTTTATGCCGATGTAATTATCCGGGAAGGAATGACCTTTTCAGATACGGCCTGGGGATTTGAACCCGGCACCAACGATTCGTTTCCGCTTGCCGATCCGTTGTTCATCGGAAACAATACCTATCGTTTTTATATCTCATCTGCTTCCACTTCATTAAAACAGAAAGGACTGGCCGGCTTCTCCACCAAAGAACCCAATGTGGTAAAAATGAAGTTTTACATGTTCACAGATTGTGACTTTGTGAGCTCTTCCTATTTTTTAGTGAGACCGGGAGGAAATCTTCGGTGCGGAATGCCGGTAATTACTTCTTACGGAGTTGGTCAGCCGATCAATATCAAAGGGGTTGAAAAACCATATTTCTCCAGTTTTAATATGAACATCGCGCCGTTAGACATTTGTAATTACGACGGCAAAATCAGAATTAAGTTCATTAATCTCGGACCCGACACCACCGGCAACAAGGATAAAATTCAACTGCTGTTGCCCGACGGGATATTCGTTGATACATCCTATCTCATTTCCATTCACAATTCACCTGCTTCAAAACCGGTAATTACCAACAACGGTCAATACAAGGCTGAATGGGATATTCCCATGAACACCATTCCCGGAGATTCAAGTGAATTTGAAATTAATACTTATGTGGTTCCGGCACTTTTGCCATGCGGATATACACAAATCATCGGGCAGGCCGTGGTAAAACAACCGGCCTTGTGTGTCGCAACTAATACGATGTGTAACATTGATGTGGCGACCAGTTCACAATTGATAATCGATTCGATTCAAAAATCAATCTATCAGTTAAGTCTCGTAAACGCGATCAGTGTACCGAATGGTAACCGGGAAAAAGTGACGCTGACATACAACCTTTCCAATTCGGGTTCACAGAAAATAGACGGAAATGCCCTTGTAGTAAAGTATCTCGACGACGTAAACGGAAATCTACATCAGGATGCAGGTGAGGCAATCGTGCATACCGATACCATCTGGCAAAAAGTGGATGTTTCAAACCCCGCGACCGTTAGTGCAACCTTTAACCTGAGAACTATTCAAAGTTGCAGACTGGTTTTATTAATTGATTCAACCAATTGTGTATGCGATGCGACGTCATTGCAGGTTCCGGGAATCCGAATCATTAATGCGGGAAGAGACACAGCTGCATGCGCTTATACGGATATTACCATTGGTACGGCTTCCATTCCCGGATGCACGTATTCCTGGTCGCCCGCGAATCAGGTTTTATTTCCTGATTCTTCTTCATCCGTTTTCAATTACACTAATTTATCGGCAACAGACAGTGCATTCAGATTAATTCTTACCACCGATAAAGGAAGTTGTAAAACTACAGATACTGCTTTTATCACCTTATTCCCCGCGATGCAAATGGATCTTGCCCCGGGTTACGATTTGTGCAGAAGTGATTCGGTAATTATCGGAGATCTGGTAAAAGGAGGAAAAGGTTTCAAGAGCTATCAATGGTCTCCGGACTACGCGATCAACAATCCGAACAGCGTAAAAGTGTGGGCAAAACCCGATACAACAACCACTTATACAATTCGTGTTGCAGATGCCCGGGGATGCAAAATGGTTGACTCCACAACCGTGAGAGTTTTGGATATTCCGATCGCATCTTTCAGCATTCGTGATACCTGCGCCGGTGAACTCTTCCCGTTTGTTCAACATACAAAAACCGGCCTCGTGGGATTAGATTCTGTTTCGTGGGAGTTTGGCAATTTGGGAACAAGTCAGGATTATGAACCTGTAATTTATATTGACTCGGCTCAACGAGTAGATGTGCGTTTGTTTGTTCGCGATTCTGCAGGTTGCTTCGACGACACGGTTTCCACAGTTACTTCCTATCCGATACCGGAAGCTTCCTTTACACCGGCAAACGGCTGCCAGTTCGATTCCGTTAAACTCATTAACACTTCTTCAATTGCTTCCGGAACTTTTACTTCACAATGGACAATTGAAGGATCTGTTCTAAAAACAAAAGATGCTTCGTTTCGATCAGCAGATACGGGAATTGTGATTTCGGAATTAAAAGTAACCAGCAATTTTGGTTGTTCCGGTGTGTACAGTGATACGAGCTATATATATGCTAAACCGGTTCTAAAACTAAGTGTTAATGAAGTTTGCCTCGGAGACAGCACTAAATTTCAGTTGCAAAATATTTTCGGATCAGACATGCTTTCTTCCGTTCTGTGGAAACTCGGTGATGGTAATTCCGACACGCTCATTGAGTTCACACATGTTTTTGCAGATACGGGAAGTTTCTCCAACACGGCAATTATCATAACCAACAAGGCATGTTCAGATACCGCGATGGTGCAAAATCGTGTTCACGAAATTCCGGTAGCATCCCTTTCGGCAATTGATGTATGCCTGTCTGAACCCAGCATGTATAAGAACAAATCGGTGTCGTATGTCGATTCCATTACATCGGTTTACTGGAATTCGGGCTCCGGGTATTTTAAAGGTTCCGATTCTCTGAGCATAATCTGGCCGGATACCGGGAACCATGTTACGAATCTGATTGCCGAAACTTCCTTTGGTTGCAGAGATACCGCACAAATTATTTCGCGGACGTTTTATAAGGAAATTCCGAATTATACCATCACAGGAAATTGCCAGTATTCTGAAATTGAATTTACCTATTCTCCGCAGTTTACGGATTCAATTAAAAGAATTGAATGGAAAGTTAAACCCAATGATACATTAACCGGAAATGATGTTGTAACCGATTATGATTCGTATGGCAAGCAGAACATTACATTAATTATTACGACTAATCACAATTGTTTATCCGACACATCTTTTGAAATAACCATCGATCCGAAACCTTTTGCAGACTTCACAACCGATCTTCCCTGCCTCGATAACGAAAGCGAAATTTCAGATATCACCGATAATGGGTTGTCTCCGATAATATGGAGGAATTGGGATTTGGGTGACGGAACATACGAATCAACGGCAGATGTTCATCATGTGTACGACAGCATTAAAACCTATTCGCTCACACTTATGGTTGAGAATGATAAAGCTTGCCGCGACACGGTTTCCAAAGCTTTAACCATTGAAACCATCGTTCGGCCTGATTTTTCGATTGACAGTGTTTGTATATCCGACAGTGTGACCGTTAAATATCTCACCTCCGGTTTGCCAATGCCCGGTTATTACACGTTCGACATGGGTGATGGATCAACGGTAAGCAATCAGCCGCAATTCAAACATTCATATTCAACTGACGGGACTTTTCAGGTGAAACTAACGGTTTCGACTTCCGCTGATTGTTCTTACGACACCACAAAAACCACCGTACTGTATCCGCTACCGGTTCCGGGGTTTGATCTTGATCCACCTTCTTCCGATATTCTCAACAGCGACATCACGATTATAAACCGAAGTACCGGTGCAAGTGAATATTACTATCTTTTATCAGATGGTTCTGAGTTTACGGATCCGGGTTTTACCTATCATTTTTCGGATAGCGGAACTTATGTTATTCATCAGTTGGTAACCAACCCGTTTGGTTGTAAAGACAGCACCGATAAATCACTCCACATTAATTATCTGGTTAATATTCTGATTCCGAATTCATTTACTCCGAATGGAGACGGTCTCAATGAATTATTTCAGCCGGGCGGACTTGGAGTTGTTCAGTACGATTTGTCTATTTATAACCGCTGGGGAGAAATGATCTACCATTCGGATACACAACCCTGGGATGGCAAAGATGCTATGATGGGAGTTTACATGTATGCGTTGAAGGTTGTTGATTACAACGGCAAAACACATTTCATGTACGGTGAGGTTCACCTGATTCGATAATTCAATTACTCGGACCACTGTTTTCGACAAATGGGCCGAAATACATTTAAATATTATTTTCAAACGGGTTCGTGCTCATGATTCCGGTTCTTATCTGGAATTTGATTTATACCGGTGCACTCCCAAAAGCATTTCAACCTGCAACATTTCAGAATGATATCCCGGGTTACATCTCAATACCGGAAAATGTTTTGAGACTTCTGGTTTTTATGCTCGCGTTATTAATGCGCATTCGATTTGCCAAACCTTTACAGCGAAGTGCTGCTCTACTTTATTTTTTGGGTATTCTGCTGTATTTCGCTTCCTGGAAACTTTTAATGGATTCGCCTCAGGGATTATGGGCCAGGAGTCTGATAGGATTTATGGCTCCCTCTTTCACACCGGTTATTTGGTTATTCGGTATTGGTTTGATGACGGACTCCTCCTATTTCAACCTGCCATTAAAAAAGTGGCATTTTCTCGTGACAGTCATACTGTTTCTATTTTTTCACAACTATCACGTCTGGATGATTTACAGCCGGATTATGAATTAAAAACTAAAGAATCAGAAGCTATCTCAGGATGTGAAGAGTTCCGGTATATTCATACTGACCACCGGTTTTACTGGTTGCTTCAATTCGATAAGCATATACGCCCACATCACATTTAACCCCATGGAATTTCCCATCCCACGATTGATTGATATCGTTTGATTCGAATACGACTTCGCCCCAACGATTAATAATAAGGATGTGGAACGACTGAACATTATTCCCCTGAACGTGGTAAACCTCCGTCATTTCAGGTCCCTTACCATTCGGTGTAAAGGCGTTCGGGATATAAAGACTGATGTCGTCGACAACCGAAACGGTTTTTGTTACAGACGATGAACAACCGAATTGATTGGTTGCACTGAGTGTTACTTTATAATCGTCGATGTAGCCTATAAAATAATGAGTTGGTTCCCACTCGGTTGATGTATCTTTTGAATTACCGGTTCCAAAATCCCAAAGCCATGTAATCTGTTGGCCGGTTGGCGATAAGTTTATAAAATGGAATTTCGGTAACCGAATAGAAACCGGTTCATCCGGATCTGTTGTAAAATCTAAAACAGGCGCCGGAAGCACTTCAATCAATGAAGGAAAACTGTCTTTGAATTTGCATCCATCGACGGTTTGAGTTTGAAGTTTTAAAGTATAAACACCTGCTTTTTTGTAAAGGTGATCCGGTTTTACATCGTGTGTATGGTTCAGTGCGCCACTTGCAGGATCGCCATAATCCCAATCTATCCAGGTTCCCGAAAGGTCATTACTTCCTTTTACCACATCGAAATTGGGTGAAAATTTATAGGGTTCACATCCTGAGTAATTCGGAAGTTTGGGTTTTAAAGAAACTGATTGTTTAATCGGGATCAACACATCCTTATGCAACGAAGGACAAGCACCCTTTCCATACATATCAAAACTGAGATTGATATATCCGTTGGCATAATTACGCCCGGTTAATGGAATTACAGGATTGGATACGTTGAGATCTTTGAACTCTCCCTGATAAGTTCCGCTCGAGATATAAAGTGTACCTTCTTTAACGGTAAGATTCGGTATTACCAACGGAGTACTATCACATAAAACCCGTGGAAGCAGATTGTGACTGTATTTCGGAGAAGGGAAAATCTCAATTACATTTTTGTAATTGTAGGTACATCCATCAGAATGCACCTGATAGTTAACCAATGTTTTACCCAATAAATCTCCGACAATCAGATTTTTCCCCGATACATTTTTTCCGGAAAATACACCGGGATCCGGGTTGGCTATTAGCTTAATTGTATCGATTGCGCTGCAAACTTCTGCCGGGATATTAAATTGAATATCGGGTTTGCATTTCACGTTTAATGTAAAGCTACCACTGGCAAAACAACCGTATTGATCGTAGGTATAGATGAGATCAATGCTGCCGCAGAAATCCGGATTGATATGATTGTCGCTAATGTCGTCGTAGTTCGTCCAACTACTCCAAATACCACCGGGAGGATCAATACCCAGAAGGTCTGATAAATTGTCTGGTAACCCTTGACAAAGTGTAATCACACCATTGCTTTCGATTTCCAGTGAGTTAATTCTTTTGATATAAGTAGTATCCGTTTCCGAACAACCATATTCATTCGTCATCGTACAGCGAATGCTGTGTTTACCTTCGGTGAGTGATGCAATGTCGAACCAATATTTTCCATTGTCGAAAGTATAGGTTGCAGGAGAACCATCGAGCATCCAATCGATTTGGTAATTGTTAAGATCAATCGGCTGACTAATCAGATTCGTAAGGTTAAACAAACCCGATTCATTGCAAATTGATACCGGCGACATCTTCATTTGGGGAATTGAATTCACCACAATACAAAGGGTGTCTTTGGATACACATCCTTTCACCGGATCTGTAACCTGATATGATTTACAAACCAATGCTGGGGCGCTGCGATCGATACTGTCTGTGATAACAATACTTCCCGGGCCAAAATCCTTTTGAACTTCTGCCCATATTCCTCCTGAAGGGAATACGTAATTGTTGAGATCAATGCTGGAAGTTGTGCAATAGCCGCCTGTATCAGGAGTAAATTTAATTTCCGGACCGGTATTAATTTTTAAGGGAACCGTGTATTCATTTCTGCATTGCAGTTTTCCATTTTTACCGGTTGCAATCACCTTTAATCCGTCGTCGAATTGCGATTTAGAAGAAAGCAACGGGTCATAACTAATTCCATTTTTCAGATGAGCGCCGCCATTAAACCAGTCGATTGACAACAGTGTTGAAGGACTTCCAACTTTAAGGTGTGCAACATCTCCGAGACAAAAGGAAGAGTCTGAGATTAACTTTAATTTTAGTCCGTTGAGATCAGCCTGTGTTAGTTCGATTGTGTCTGTTTTGGTAGTAGAACAACCGTATTGGGAATGAACCGTATAGGCGGAAACATATTGACCGGGGATTCCGGTTTCCAAAAGTGAATCGATGTATTTACCGGTGGTGAGTAAATCACTTCCGTTTAAACTCCAATGATGTACGAGATTTTTAATTGTATCTGATGATTTAATCTCAACCGAACTTTCGATTCCGCCACACCAAAGTACTTTCGACTTGGTGGTGAATTCGGGAGCAGAATGAACATAAACATTCAATTGAACGGTTGATCTTCCCAACAGGGGGCAATGGTTGTCGAAAGTAACGACCTGAATTTTATATGCAGCATCACGCACGTCGCTGCCTGCGGGCTCCCAGATAAACTTCAACTTGTTATACGGAGCCTGAGCGCTTGATTTAATATTTCCATTTAAACCGGAAATGTCGGAGTCCCAATCAAACGAAACTGTATGCTGATCGCCTTTCTGACCATCGGGAAATTGATAAGGGGCATCGGTTGCAGAAAGTTCTATGTCCCATCTTTCACCGGCACAAATGTGAAAATCTGTTTGGGATAATGACAGTTGTGGAATGTTGTTGCCCTGAAACACAGTTACCGTTTGAATATCTCTTCGGATCAAACTGATCAATTCCATGGAAGTCCCCTTCTTTCGATAGGTTAAGACCTCAAAGACAAGTGTTGCTTTCTCGCTGTTTTGTGTTGGAGTAAATACAATTTCTCCGGTTTTAGAATTCACATAATAACCAATAGGCAGTGCAGCCGTAGGGTCAGGAGAACATGTACTGCTTCCGTTACAATATACCGAGAGTGGACGATCCTGTGTATAACCAGATTGGTATGCAATCTCCTGTTGAATATCCGACATGGGTCTGCCTGTTCTGAAAACAACCGAATCTCCGGGTTGAATAATTTTAGCAATCGTGGATCGAATTGGTTGATTTACCGCGAGAATTAATTCCGGATTTGGATTGAAAACCGGTGAATTATGGACTTCAAAAGGTCGGATAAAACTATAAGTGCAAAAAGCCGGATCCGTTCCTTTAATGTTGTCTATATCATCAGCCCGGTCACTTGATTTAACATATAAATCAAACCCGCAACCTGCATAAGATGAGTATTTATCAAAATCGACTTCGACATAATAACGATGAGCTTCAACGCCATATCCAAATCCGGCTTTGCCTGTATCGCAGGTTGTTATAGTTGAGGAACAAACCGGAATTATCTTTCGGTAGTCTGAAAAAGTGAGATTGTATTTTTCCAGAAAGGATTGACTACAGGTGTTTTTAGAAGACCGGTAAACCAAAAGATCAAATCCGTCGCATGATTTCGTGTTATTTCCGCCACCATTTCCATTCAACTTGCACTCGCTGCAATCTCTGTAAATGGTTACCCAAATTTTGTATTTAGAATTCCCCTGATTTTCATAGGTGACTTCTCCACCCAACAGATTTACAGCCTGCAACTGCGGAAGCCAGCTCAGTATCGCCAGGAATATGGTAATTAACCGCTTCACTTTCGTAACAATTCACTAAAATAACATAAAACCTTCAAGTAATTGAATGTGTGAATTAATAACACGGAAATGTGCTTAAAGTTGACTTGTTAAATTTCACGACATCTATAAAAAAAGAAAGCAGCGGTAAGTACCGCTGCTTTCAGAAATATTTTGATTAACGAATCAGTGTAACTGTTCCGCTGTAAGAATATGGTTCTCCACTCCAGCTTACCACTTCCAGATAGTATGCATACACATCTTGCTGGCAGGGTTCACCTTTGTAGGTTCCGTCCCACTTGAGACTTCTGTCGGTAGTTTCGAACAAACGCTCACCCCATCGGTTGAAGATAATCATGTGATACGTTTGAACTCCGTCATTCACAATAGCTTTAAATCCATTGTTGTCTTGAGGTCCGCCTCCGTCTGGAGAGAAGGCATTCGGGATGAATACCAGAATGTCTGGACCAATAATCACCGGATAGGTGAATTGATCTGTACATCCGTGATTAGTAGTCACCTTAAGCGTTACCGTATAACTTCCGGTATCAGACGGATAGAAGAATGTCGGATTAATCTTGGTTGATGTATCCTGAAGATCTGTCGGATCACCAAAATCCCATTCGTTGGTTTCGATGTAGGCCCCCAAAACATCATCCACTTTGGACTGATTGTTAAATGTAAATCTCGGCAGTGCCGCAGTTGTACTGTTGTTCGGATTTGGAACAAACTGAGCAACCGGTATCGGATATACATCTACATTTAGTGATAATGTTGTATCACAACCAAAAGCGGAAGTGAGTTTAAGAGTCGCGGTATTCGTTCCGTTAACCGTATACTGATGACTTGGGTTCTGCAAATTATCCGTTGCACCATCTGAATATGTCCATTCGTACGTCGCCGTTGTCGGATCAATTGTATTCAGCATTTGAGTGGTAATGGTTCCGGTATGAGGATTACATCCATCCGGATCATCAACCACAATATCGGCCTTTGGTCTTGGATGCACCGTTACGGTATAAAGATCATCCGTAAACGGGCAAGCATTACCCGGATCTGTCATCACATAAAGATTAAGAGATTCTACAGAATCAGAATTGGTAGTAAAGGTATATTTCACTTTACCGGATTTCGGATTATCTACAGTTCCCTTTGTGAGCGGCACCCAGGTAATCGAATTCGTATTGCTATACTCCGCCTCTATATTGAGCGTCATACCACCTGCGACCCGACACATTGCCGTATCGTCATTGAGAATGTCTATCTTAGGTTTGGCTTCGATCTGCACCTCAACAGAATCCTGTCCCCTGCACCCTTTTATTGATACGAAGTCGTAGGTAATAAAGAACGGTGTGTTGGTTGGAGAGCTCTTCGGGTTGAAGGTATTGGAAGTCATCGCACCGGAATAAGGCGCCGACCAGGTTCCACCCGCCGGAATTCCGGAAAGTGCAATCGGATCCTGATTCTCACAGAACAGATATGGAGGATTATTCTTCACAATCTGAAGCGGTGTTTCTATGATATTGGGTTTCGGCAGCGGATTTATAATAAGAACGGTGTCTTTATATATCGGACAACCCGAACGATCGTGATAGTACCGCATATAATATGTGTACGCATTCGGATATGTCGGCTCCGGAGTGAGCAGGGTATTTAATGTATCCTCCTGCAAAGCTCCGTTATTAAGACCCTGATTAAGATCCTTGGCCGGTCTGTAGGTTCCAGGCATAGTATCGTAAGCATACCAGTATCCGTCAACCGGCGTTACGTTGCTCAATTTTTTCAACTCAACCGGACCTTCATCCCAACACAATTCAGGGAATCCTGCAAAACTGATTTTCGGAACTTTAGTGATCGCAATGGAAGAAGTATCTCTGTTGTAGCAACCAAACTGGCTCCTGTAAACAAATTCGATTTTAATTGTATCTGCGGCTTTTGTTCCCAACGGAATGGTTTGCTCATCAATAACAAGTTTGAATTTCTGAGGTGCTCCCGGTCCACCGCTTCCTTCATCAACAATTATCTTTTTAGGATCATACGTTTTACAATCAACACAGTTGAATGCCTGTCGCCCAAGATCCGGATTCCCCGGTAGTTTGATGATTTTATCATCTTTCAGATAAACCACCTGTTTGTACTGACAGAAATAACCATCCCTGAGTTCAACCTGCGGAAGCGGGTTCACTTTAATATCGAAAGAATCATTCTTAACACAACCCGTCTTCGCATCTATAAATTTATAGGAAACTTTGTGTGTTTTGGTAGCCGGTGCACAGGCAAGTGCTGTTTCGAATATGTATCCACTGGAAACGTAGGTAGGATTAACCTTATCAGACCACACTCCTCCTTTGGCATTCGGATCTTCAAGCAGTCTGAGATTCACCACACCCGCATCACAACATATTTCCATGTTACCCGGCATCTTTACAATTGGCAACGGGTTCACCGTGATCTTAACCGTATCATCATCGAAACATGTAGTTGTGTCTTCTGTGATATAAAGTTCGAGTCGGAAATCTGTGGATGCCTTGATGTTATAGGAAACCGTATCCATGGTTCCGAGATAGGTCGGAGGCGCGGTCGACTGGTCGTACCAACGATAGGTTCCGGTTTGATACGTTTTAGTTGCCGTATCTAAACCGCCGGCAGGAAGAATCAACAAATCGTTCCAACACAAAACCTGATCGGGACCTGCTTTGGCCTCGACATGATCATTCACATCCAGATACATCGAATCTTCCGCGAAACAACCCAGACTGTCAATTACCTTTATTGAATACCAACCTTCGTTGAAGACGGTAACATTTGTATCGCGGCTGAATAAGGCATCTTTATAATACCACTCTTTTATAAGAGAGTCTCCTTGTCTGATTCTGTATTCTGAAGTATCCCTCGGATCATCCCAATAAGCTAAAGAGTCATTAGGAATGATGGTGATGGAATCGTAATCACATATTCTTCGATCCGGGCCGATTTTTACAATCGGATTCGGTCGCAGGAATACAGTGACGCTATCCCATGCTGTACATTTATTCTTATCGGTGATTTCAACATAGAAACTTGTATCGGGATTCCAGTTCGGCACTCTTACATCCAAATAATCGGTCGTATCACCTGTTCCCCATTTATATTTAATAGGAAACAACCCATTAAGCACATTCGCTTTTAGTTTAAGTGTTTGACCCGCACAAACAAAGGTGTCGTTACCTAAGGCTAATGCGACTTCCAGTAATGGTGGCACAATGAGCGTATCGTAATAGTCATTCGGACAATTCGATTTATTATTAATTGTGTGTTGAATAATATAGGTTCCCCCTCTTCTGAATTGAAGAGTATCGTGTTGTTTAGAACTGATGTATGAGCCATTACTCTTGAAATAAACAATCTTTCTATCAATGATCAGTGCGCCTTTTCCGTCCCTGACCTGCCAAGTATATTTTGCCGGTGTTTTGAAGTTAGCGGTCGGGACACTGGTTACCGTGTATTTACCACACTCAAGGGTATCCACATCTCTTTCGGTTTCAGCAATTGGTTTAACCAAAACTGAAAACGCACGAACCGTTACAGCGTTGAGCGGACAAGCATTATCACGTGCAGTTACTGTGAATGAATACGGAAGATCACTTGCAGTACCTGCCGGCGGAGTCCAGCAAAAACGCCCGGATTGGTGAAGCGCGGTCGGATTCGGGATCGTGAAACTTGCCCCCGGAATACCGCGGTTCCACTTAACGGTAACCGTATCGGGATCCGGTGTTGGAAGCGGAGGTGCGGGGACCTTCACTTTATCATCGGTCGTAATGGTAAAACACAACTGAGATCCTTCGCAGACATTGTATGAATAGGGCCCGTTAATAATTGGCGGGTTATTCCCGGGACATGTCTTCGTTATAAACTGCATATCCCTCCTGGTAATACCAATTAATTCATAAGTCCCGGATTTATTTTTTCGCCATTCTTTTACTTCCAGAACACCAACTGTTTTTTCATCACATTTGGTTGGAGTAAAGATCAAGTCACCTGTTTCCGGATCGAGGTATAAACCAATCGGAGTTGCAGCATTTGGATTTACTACTCCTTTACCGGTTGGGTCATATACCTGAAAAGGTTTGTTTTTAGAATAATTACCGCTGTAGCCGATAGCACTTCCCTGACCTTTCAAAGGATCGGAAAACGAATAAGAAAGTGAGTCGAAGTTGGATGTATCCGACGCACCATTGTTATAGTAAAAAGGCTGGTTACAGCAGAGGAATGCGATTGGTTCGGTAGTAAGTGCCGGAGAAGAGTTACACGGAGCTTTGCAAATATCAATCATCGCATAAGTGTAGAAGTTTTGATTGGCCGCTCCAGTCGTGATGTCTGAGTTTCTGCAACACTGACCGGTTTCAATAATGAACTGGCAACATTTACTGCTACCGCTACCAATTAAACTTGAATAAGGCGATTTATTAAAATCGATAGTTGTTGTGTACGTATGTTCTTCAATTCCCTCACCTGTTCCATACGTATTTTTTGGATTACAAGGTTTTCCGGAAGTTGCACATACCGGTGTAACATCGCGTATTCCCTGAAGTGAGAGACTCACGCTGGCAGAACTACCGCCGCTGGCACACTTCACACGTGTTTCACTGCTCGGGTTTGAAAAAGACACCCCCTGACAACTACGATAATATTTTACCGTAAATTCAAATTTGAGCGTGTCGATACATTTGTAGGTGATATCCGCCCCCATAACGTGAGTGGCCCTTGCGATTTGAACATTCGCAAAAAAGGATAATCCTAAAATGGCCAACAGGCTGATTACAAGTTGTTTCATCTTAGGTTTTCTCTGGAGTAAAGCTGCATTCATACTAAAAACGGGCTAATTTACAATTTTTAAGGTTTGTTAAACGGGTGGTTGACTATCGCTTTAAATTCTCTTTACTATTAATCTTTGAGTGAATATTCCACTTTCTGTTAAGACACTCATTTGGTAGATACCCTCACTTAATTGTTCGCTGCATCTCACCAAAATTTTTTCATGATTTACATATTCATATTCTGGCTGGGCGATTTCTCTGCCCTGCAAATCAGTTATTATTATAGAATGGATGGTACATAAACCTGTGATAAAAAGATTCTCACCTGCATTCGCCGGATTCGGATATAATCTGATTTCTGATGCTAATGCCGATTCTGTAACTCCAAGGTGTGTATTATAATGTTGTAGCACTTCATCTGCAAGATTTGCTGCTACCGTTCCGCCGGTTTGCGATCCGGTTGCAACAGAGTAAGCAACATCTAATTTCATTATGGCACCGGGTTTTACATTTAAAAAGTAACCGAGCATCAACATGTTTTTATGGCCAGCTTCTTCATCAACCCAATTTTCCGAACTGAAATCCGGATCGCTGGTTCCGGAATATAAAAAGGGGGTTGCCGGATTCTGCAGATCTGTTCCGGTATTTCCCCGGCTGCGGCGACGACCGTTCTGCCAGTATCCTTTCATCACATTGTACAATTGTGCTGTATCGGATGGCAGCGACCTTGTTAAGTCTGATTGATTGAAGCCAACAGTTCCAACCAATTTCTGATTCAAAAACACAACCGTCGCCGTGGGGAGTTCTTTTCCATAACCATTTTCGCCTTCATCGTTATCATCGGCATTATATCCGTAAACTGCATTTCTGCTTACGTCTGTTCCCACCAGATTATCGGTGTCATTTCCCAGAATAAAATCGGTAAACACACCATAATACAAGGTGTCGTAAACAAAGGAAGACCGGTTAATGAGATAAGTTGACTTAATCAGAATGTGATTTTTTTCATCCGAATTCAGCGTGTAATTCATCGACCGAACTTCCATGCGAAGCGGGTTACTCGTGTTTATTACCTTGTGCTCTTCAGCTGCAACATCATTATAAATGGTATAAGCATTTTCATTTCCGGGAACCAATGGGTAATCTCCTGTTTCCGGTGAATATTTTCCATCTTTATCCCAGTCGGCAAAGGGTGCCTGAACCGGATTAATATCTTTTTCCTTTGAGCGGGCCGGCCAGTTTTGAATCGTCAGCGGCATCTGGTAATCCGGTTTATTGAAATTCTGAACGTGATAATTAATATCTGTTCTGGAAACTTCCCATACAGAATTCCAGTCTTCAGGGCTTTTCGCAATAATTTTTACAGTGTCAATCGGCCCTGGCCAGAATTCGGTTTTAGACGATGAAATACTTACAGCACTGTGTATCTGGGAACCATTTAATCCCAACAGCCATAATCCGCTATGGGCAAACATCATTTTATTACTTCCTGCCGGGAACTCAGCAATGGCTCCGGTTGGTGTCGAAAACAAACTTCCATTGGATTGAACCACAGAAGACAATCCGGTGTGCCCAACAACCGATGTATCCCATTGCGGGTAAGCCCACAACGAGGGAATGATCATTAAATATAAAACAAGAAGCCGTTTCATTAATGAACTACCCGAAGCATCAGAATTTGTAACTTAAACCTGCTCGGAAACCATAGATCAGATCACTCTGACGAATTGCATTTGATCCAAAAGTGACAGATGCATTCGGTCTGAAATACTTGTTGGTATTGAGCTCTCCAATCAGACTGAAACGCTGATTGAGATTATATGTAGCGCCTGCGGTAAAGTTTACCGAGCAAGCCATTTTATACCTCGAATATGCTGAAGTGTTCAAGTTCATTTCATTTCCAACTGGGTTCAGAATAAAGCCGTTGTTTCGGGTTCCGATAAGTATAGCTACAGAGGAACCGGCAAATGCACTCCACTTATTTGTGTACAGGAAAGAATATCTCAGACCGATCGGAAGATTAAGATATGAGTAGGTATTCACACCTTTAATGTTACTGGTCACCTGAATGTTCTGATACGTCGTATCATAAGTGGTTACTGTCTTTGGAGGCAACACAGGATCATATACGGTTACTTCGTGTGAATTGACATCCATAGTTTTAAACTCCCTTGTTCTATCGTAATTCAACTGCTCTTTTCGCTGAGTAAAGCTGAGCCCTAAGGTTCCTTCCCATCTGGTTGAGAATTCATAATTGGCTCTGATTACGGCCTGTGATGAAATTGCGGGGCTTTCGCTACGATTGCGAAGGGTACTCCAGTTTGCATTTGAACCAGAAAGAGTTCGGTCTCCATAAGCAACTCCTGCCAAAACATCAACAGACCATTTGCGAATCGGTGGATTGTCGGGAAGATCTGTATGATGGCCTTCGGTTTTGGAATCTGAATCAACATCCTCTGGAATTTCCCGGTTTGCAGGTGTTTCTGTTTGATTTGCTAATTCTTTTGCCTGATCAGATGAAGTCTTATCATCCGGATTTTCACCATTTCTTCCTAAACCGTCAACCGTGTTTTCATGAGATGGCTTGTCTGCCAGTTCTTTCGAATGGTTGAGATCGGCCGTGTTTTCAGTTTGTGATTCCTGTGATTTATTTAACACATCAGTATATCCGGGAGTCTCTGTCGCAACTGGATTTTCTCCGGGCAATTCATTTTCTCCAAAACCGTCATGGTTATTATTCATTTCTCCATTGTTTTTGTTTGAAGAAGGATTCGGATGACCGCCAATTACGTTTGAGGTACTTTGATTATTATTTTGAGTAGTTGCCCCATTTTCACGGATTTCTGATGAATGGTTTTCTTCAGAATTCTGATCATTTTGCTGTGGGCTAATGGCTGATTCGGTTTTTTGATGAATTGTATGTTGACTAATTACAGGTGATTTTGTGGATTCTCCGGCAAGGGATTGACGATCATTCTTAATATCACCGAACCACCAAACAGAAGCAATAATTAACATTAAAGCGGCGGCACCGGAGATTATTCTGAGTTTGTGAATGATCAAACGGTTCTTAAATACATGCCAAGTACCTCTTTGGGCAAATATCCCGTCGGCAAGAGGAGCCGCTTCTTCGTGATTCAGAAGTTTATCCTTAAGCAGGTCTTCCCAATTGTTCGTATTCTGGTTCATTACTTTTTCTCTGCCTGTGCTTTTTCTAAAAGGTTGATCAGGTATTTTCTTGCTCTCGCATATTGCGAACGGGAAGTACTTTCATTAATCCCAAGCATGTTTCCAATCTCCTTATGATTATATCCTTCAACCGCACAGAGTTGAAAGACGAGTTTATATCCTTCAGGCATTTGCCCGATTAAATTCATAATTTCTTTAACCCCCATGGAACCGATAATGGTAGGTAGAGTTGATGGTTCATCCACATCCTCGATATCACCCGGTTCAAACTTCAGCGCTCTTTTATCGCGGCTTCGAAGTGCGGTGTTCACCATTATTCTTCGCATCCAGCCTTCAAAAGATCCTTCGCCACGGAAGTACGATATCTTGTCAAAGATTTTAATAAAAGCATCCTGCAGAACATCTTCTGCTTCCTCTCTTGTATTGCTGTATCTGAGACAAACTGCGAACATCTTGTTTGCGTACTTATTATATAGCTTTCCCTGGCAGTCCCGGTCTTCGCGAATACAACCTTCTATCAGCTCCTCTTCGCTCATCGCGGGATCCTCTTCAGTTCTCTGTGGTTTTTGGGTTTTCAAATCAATGACTCACGCAAATGACTAAGTGATGCACGTACCGGTTAAAATTGATGAATATTTTGAAAGTCAACTTTCAAAGTTTTGAATTTCAATCAGATGTATTCCAGAGATTTTTTGAATTTCCGGCTTTACGACTCCTATATCTTTGCACAAAAAAAGAAAATGTCTGCAGTTTACCACGTCGTTTCTCCCGAAAAACTAAAAGAACTCACGATCGCTATCTTTTCTAAAATGGGATGTTCCGAAAGTGATGCCCATTTGGCGGCCGATGTTCTTATTTCTGCGGATATGCGCGGGATCGATTCTCATGGAGTTGCGCGACTCAGTGGTTACGTACGTTTGTGGAAGGCTGGTAGAATCAATGCTAAAGCCAGTCCCAAACTGATTTACGAAAACCCGACAACCGGAACCTTTGACGGCGACAGCGGACTCGGACTTACCAACGCGGCAAAAGCTATGGATATCGCTATCCAAAAAGCGGAACAATTCGGCAGCGGATGGATCGCCATTAAAAATTCGAATCATTTCGGAATCGCAGCATATCACGCTATGAAAGCTCTTCCGAAAAACATGATCGGAATGGCTCTCACCAATGCTTCTCCGTTGGTTTCCCCTACTTATTCTAAAGAACGGTTGCTCGGCACAAATCCGATTTGCTATGCCATTCCCGCCGGTGAAGAATCACCTGTGATTATCGATATGGCAACCTCAGCCGCGGCCAACGGAAAATTAGAAATCGCTCAGCGAAAAGGAGAACTCATTCCGGAAGGTTGGTTACAGGATTCGCTTGGTAGAATCACCAACAAACCTGAAGATCTGAAAGGCGGTGGAAGTCTTCTCCCTTTAGGTAGTATTAAAGAAACCGGTAGTCATAAGGGGTATGCCCTCTCTGCTTTTGTTGATATTTTTTCCGGGGTATTGTCCGGGGCGAATTATGGTCCGTGGGTTCCGCCATTTGTGAGTTTTCTTCCGCTTGCTCCGGATATGCCGGGTGAGGGAATCGGACATTTTGTGGGAGCCATGCGTGTTGATGGATTCCGGCCATTAGAAGAATTTCAAAAAAATATGGATCAATGGATTCGTAGGTTCAAAGCCGCTGAAACCGTTCCCGGCCAACCCGAAGTAATTATCCCCGGGGAACCGGAAGCCCGACTGGAAAAAGAACGAGTGGTAACCGGCATCCCGTTGATTGATGCGGTGTATAATGATCTCGAAAGCCTATGCACTGAATTTCAGATCACAATGCCAGACCTTTCTTTCCGTCACTGATTCTTTTGATTTTATTCAAATCATTTTTTTGCTTTGCACGACATGTTGCCGGCGAACGCATTGCCTTTAACATGAAATTTTCAACTTATGAAAAAGAGCATACAACTTTTATCCGCTTCCATCATTGCTGTAACCATGGTGAGTTGCGCAAAAAAAACAGAGAAAAAACCACCGGTTGAAGAAAAACCGGTTGAAGAAGTTTTTGAAGTTAAACTGGATCGTTTCGCTGATCTCCAGATTTTGCGATATCAGGTTCCCGGTTTGGAAAACCTTTCAGCGAAACAAAAAGAATTAGTTTACTATTTGTCGCAGGCAGCCTTGAGTGGAAGGGATATTATTTATGCTTCGAATTACAAACACAACATTCAAATCCGCCGAACGCTCGAACAGATTTACGAAAAATATTCAGGTGAACGTTCCGGTGCCGATTGGGACAACTTTGTGGTTTATCTGAAACGCATCTGGTTCAGCAATGGAATTCATCATCATTATTCTGAGAAAAAAATAATGCCGGAATTCAGTCAGGAATATTTCAAGCAATTAATCGCGAATACAAAGGATGCAAACTGGCCGGTTCTGGAAGGAGAAACTCCCGAACAGATGATTTCGAAACTGACTCCGGTTCTGTTTGATCCGAAAATCGATGCTAAAAAAGTTAATAAAGACAAAGGAGTTGACAAGGTTAAAGCCTCAGCCAACAATTATTATGGTGACGGAATTTCAGAAAGCGAAGCAGAAGCCTTTTATAAAAAGCAAATGGTTGCCGGAGATTCCACTCCGGTTGAATTCGGACTCAATTCTAAGCTGGTTAAAGAAAACGGAAAACTTGTAGAACTCACGTATAAATCCGGTGGCCGGTACGGCGCTGCGATGGACAAGATGATTTTCTGGCTTGAGAAAGCGAAAGGCGTTGCAGAAAATGAAGCACAAGCCAAACACCTCGGAATGCTCATCGAATATTTCAGAACCGGTGATCTTAAAAAGTGGGATGAAACCAACATCCAATGGGTTGCAACAACAGAAGGCGATATCGATTTTATTCTCGGCTTTATTGAAGTGTACGGAGATGCCATGAGTTATAAAGGTGCATTCGAAGGAGTTATTGAAATAAAAGACTTCGACGCATCAAAACGAATGAAGGTGATGAGCGACAATGCTCAGTGGTTCGAAGACAACAGCCCGATTATGGCAGAACACAAAAAGAAAAATGTTGTAGGCGTAAGTTATAAAGTTGTGAATGCGGCGATGGAATCGGGCGACGCAGCACCAAGTACACCAATCGGAGTAAACCTGCCAAACTCAAACTGGATTCGCTCAACCCATGGTTCAAAATCCGTTAGTCTTGGCAACATCGTTCAATCATACAATGATGCAAGTGGAGAAGGTTCTATTGATGAATTTTATCTGCGCGAAGATTCCAGAGAACGAATTAAAAAGTACGGCAAGTTATCCGGCAAACTGCATACAGCAATGCACGAGGTAATCGGACATGCTTCCGGTAAAATCAATCCGGGCGTGGGTACTCCAAAAGAGACTTTAAAAAATTATTCGAATACACTTGAAGAAGCCCGCGCCGATCTGGTTGCCCTTTATTATATCTACGATCAGAAGCTGGTTGATCTGGGTCTGATGGAAAGTTTAGATGTTGGAAAAGCAGAATTCGATGGTTACATCATGAACGGAATGATGCTCCAACTTCGAAGACTTGAGCCGGGAGAAAACGTGGAAGAAGATCACATGAGAAACCGACAACTCATTGCTCAGTGGTGTTACGCAAAAGGCAAAGACAAAAATGTAATTGAGAAAATTGAAGAGAACGGAAAAACCTATTTCGTTGTGAACGACTATGATGCTTTGCGAACTCTTTTCGGTGAATTACTTCGCGAAATCCAGCGTATTAAATCAGAAGGCGATTACAAGAGTGCAGAAAAATTGGTTGAGACTTATGGCGTAATTGCCGATCAGGACTTGATGAAACAAGTGAAAGAACGATACGAGAAATTTAACCTTGCTCCGTATTCCGGCTTCCTTCAACCGACACTCACTCCGGTAATGAACGACGGAGCGTTTACCGATCTCAAAGTTTCGTACGACTCCACTTTTGCTGAGCAAATGATGCGATACGCTAAAGACTACAGCTTCCTCGGTAACGATGGAAATTAATGAGCATGAATAATCCGGCATCCCAACGAAAAAAAATTATTGCTCTGCTAATCTTCGTTGGCATTCTCGGACTCACTTCCTGGTATTTGTTTAATCTGCTGGTGAAGCCAAGTCCGTATTATCCCAAAACAGAACAAACCACGGATGGCGGAGATTAAACTCGAACCATCCTGGTTAAAAGAATTACACGACGAGTTCGGCAAAGCCTATTTTGCCGAACTCAGTCATTTTATAAAGTCTGAGAAACAACAAGGGAAAAAACTCTATCCGCCCGGAAATCTCATTTTCGCTGCACTCGACAATTGTCCGATCGACAAGGTTAAAGTGGTAATTATTGGTCAGGATCCGTATCACGGTTATCAGCAGGCAAACGGTCTCTGTTTTTCGGTAACCGATGGAATTCCCAAGCCGCCTTCTTTGATTAATATTTTCCAAGAGCTTAAAAAAGATGTTGGAATCGAAATTCCGGAAACCGGTGATTTATTACCGTGGGCTAAACAAGGCGTGCTGCTACTTAATGCAACGTTAACCGTGGAAGCGAACAAAGCCGGATCACATCAGAATAAAGGCTGGGAGATTTTTACCGACAGAATTATTGAAGTGTTGAATGCCCAAAAAGAACATCTGGTATTTATGCTTTGGGGCGGATATGCAAAAAAGAAAGGAAG
Source organism: Bacteroidota bacterium (assembly GCA_016124755.1). Lineage (GTDB taxonomy): Bacteria > Bacteroidota > Bacteroidia > NS11-12g > UBA9320 > WGNA01. The sequence goes on from WGNA01000007.1 coordinate 86,496, forward strand.
TCGCATTGACCGTTCAAAACATCTGGTTTTGGAATCGGGTCACCCGAGTCCTTTAAGTGCCAATAAAGGTCACTGGTTTGGAAACCGGCATTTTTCGAAATGCAATTCCTATTTAGTTCAAAATGGAATCGAACCGGTTAAATGGGATCTCAATACTCGCTTATCGACATCATTATAATTTCATAAAGCGAACCGACCAGCTCTCGCCTGAATCGTTAGTCATTGTAATAAAGTACAAACCTGACGTAAGCGGGCGAACATCGATATCTAAAAATCCGGCTTTCACTAATGCATCGTAATTGAGCAATTCAATTCCCTGTGCGTCCGAAATTTTAACGGTTACCTCCGCCACCTTCTCCTTAAATGTATGCAGAATATCATCCTCAACAGGATTTGGCCAAACGATCAGATTATCTGTAGCATCAAATCCGCTGCAATCTTCATCAATGTGATTGTCGTAGATTTCTTTTTTCCCCGGAAATACATTCGCATTCGAATCATCACAGTCACCCGAAACAGAGGAAAAACCTTTGGGAATACTGGTTAAACACGTGCTGATGCTGTCGGTTAATGAACCAAAACCATCGTGATCCCGATCCGAATAATAGGTGTAAAACGGGATGTGATTGTCGATAATGCCGTCGCAGTCGTTGTCTTTATTGTCGCAAAGTTCGGGAGCGCCTTTATACACTGTGGGGTCGTGATCATCGCAGTCGATGTTGCTCAGAACACCGTCGTTGTCGTCGTCTTTATAAAATAATTTCTCAGCAAAAGTCACCACTTCGGTACCGATCTTTTTGCCCATTCTTCTGCCCGGGATATCGTCGATCGGAGGATGAATGCCTCCCCAAATTCTGGACAAGGCGCTCTGTGTTGCCGCATCGCGATACGTTGCCCATTGAAGATGAAAATCAACCGAGGGGCCTTCTTCAAAAACCAGAAACTCATTTTTTGCAATCGGAAATTCCCCGAGTCCTCCCGGAAAATAGGGATCACCGGTAAGGTTTTCCAACACCATCGCTCCGGCCATTGAATAGGTTGAATGGCCCGAGACATATCCGGCAAATGGAGGTGTTACGAAAGTAGGTCGCTGATACGGCCACCAGTCTTCTGCCAGAATCCATCCGACTCCGGCTTCATCCACTTTCGGATCTTTAATAAAGTCGTGGCCTTTCCATGTGTACAATTTGATTTTATACAAATTGATATTTCCGGCACCGGCTAACGTATCTCCGGGCATTACCAATTCAATTTGCCCCGGAATGAGTTGAATGCCGCTCACATTATAATTGGGCAACGAAGGATTGCTGCTTTGTCCGAGATGTGCGAGATAGCGGATGGCAGAAATCGGGCGGATCAAATCGTAATAACCTTTAACACCCCAGGCAGAAATCGCCACATCGTGCATCGCCCCTCCCATCATTAAATAACTTTTAACATCCCATTCCAATGCATTTTTAACATCGAACTCTCCTCTGAATTTCCGAACTAAAGTAGGTCGTGTATTTACGTAGTTGAGAATGGTAAACCAATGCCCGGGAGGTGTTTCAGAGTCGGGACCATCTGCCCAGAACTCGGCCAGAGCTCGGGTAAAGTCACCACGCGGAACAATGTTTTTAGCGTAAGGCTGACCGGTTTTCGGATTAACGGAATAACCGTTTCCGAAATAATTCATGGAATCAAGATCGTAGAATTTCACAAAGCCGGGATAGTTGGCAGGCAATGTATCCGGACAAGAAATTGCGCCGGGAGAAATATCCCACATCACACCATCATGCGGATCCAACTGACCGCCAAATCTCGCTACCAGACAAAATGCCCATTTGAAAAATTCGGAACTGTCGGTTGTAACATTCGGTTTAAAATGAGGAGGTGCACCGGGATCATTATACACCCACCAGGTATGCCCGTCGCGATTGTATTTGTGTAAATCCTTTGAAGACAAGGAGAACGGGACAACCTCTCCCCATTCAGGTCCGAGAAATTCAGGGATAGAACCCGAAATAACATTTCCGCTCTGATCAACAAAAACCGAAAGACCGAGTTGTTGCCAGCGATTCGGATCTACCAAAGTTGGTGTTTTAATTACCTCCGGGTAAAATGGTTCATTGATGGGTTCATAATATCTATTCTTATAAACGTTCTGTTCGTTTGAACCGTCGGTCAACCCGAAATTTATGTATTCCTGAGCGATGTAATTTCCGACGGCGAATGCATTTCCGGTTGAATAATCCGTCGAGGTTAATACCGTATCATAACCATACTTAGCCATCAGATCGTTGATGATTTTTCGGGTCGAATCCCAATCAGGTGATTTGGCAAAGCGATGTTTTATAAGTCTGTAAATTGCGTAACTAATGGCTTCTTCCCTCGCTTTTTCCACATCGGAAGGTGTTGGAATTCCAGTGAAGCTACTGGTATAGGTTCCCACTTTTTTGCCGATCAGAAAAGTGGATGCAACGGTGTCGTAAACAGCCCAGGCATCGTACATAGCCGCCGAAGTATGAAAGAGATTTCGGGCATGAACATTCGGGCGGGCAAAATCATTCCGGATGGAAGCCAATACGGCAAGATTCCATTCCATTGCAACACTGGTTTGTGCAATGAGAGCCGAAGGAAGAGAAGTAAAAAACAATAAAGAAAAAAGAAAGATCCGAAGATTCCGGAATCGTGTGGCTTTAGAAATCATACTCAAAATTAATCGGAGACCAACAGTAGTTCTGAATCAAATGTTAACATCTGACCGCTTTCAACCACACATTTCAAATTCCGTTATCAGTTGGTTGCAGTAGATTTGCCTCATGTCGAACCAACCGGTAATTTCCATTCAGAACGCTTTTATTTTTCAAAGCAACGCCTCATTAGTATTGCACGACATCAGTCTTTCCATTCAAAAAAGTGAATTCGCTTATTTGATTGGTAAAACCGGTTCCGGGAAATCATCTCTTCTGAAAACTCTGTATGGCGAGTTGCCGTTGCGCGAGGGAGAAGGTTCTGTTGCCGGTATGAATCTTCGGGAACTCAACCGAAAATCAATTCCCCAGCTCCGACGAAAAATCGGAATTGTATTTCAGGATTTTCAGTTGCTCAGCGACCGGTCGGTTTTAGACAATCTTCTTTTTGTTTTAAAAGCAACCGACTGGAAAGACAAAACTAAAATGGATAAGCGAGCTAAAGAGGTTTTGGAATTAGTGGGTCTGGGTTCTAAAGATTACAAGTATCCGCATGAACTTTCCGGAGGAGAACAGCAAAGGGTTGTGGTTGCGCGGGCACTTCTCAATTCTCCGGAAGTGATACTCGCCGACGAGCCGACAGGTAACCTCGACCCGGATGTTTCGGATGACATTATGCATTTGCTTCACGACATCTGCGATAAAGGAACTGCTATTCTGATGGCCACGCACGACTATCGAATCATCAACAAATTTCCGGGAACGATTTTTCAATGTGCCGAGCAAACGATTTCGAGGAAAGAGGCGATTATTTGAATTGTTAAAGGCCTAGTTTTATTGAATTTTATTTCTAATTAATAATCATTTCAACCCTTTGTATTTAGTAACAATTAAGTACTTAATGTTGGTTTGAAATTCCACACCGTTGAGAATAAATTCCGATCTTTCGACTGGGGAGGGGTGGCTTTAGCCCGGCAGGTTTTCGCTGTAACTTAATTCATACAATTTATCTCAAAATTGAGAATATGATACCCGAGTTTCTCTGGAATAAATTTCCAATTCCAACTCTCCGCGTTCTCAAAATACAAACCGCACCAACATTTCTAAATGTAATTAATCTGCGCTCTCTGCGTGAAAAATTAAACGCTTAATTAAATCAATTCCAGATTTGTTAATCAAACATTTCCGATCTTTCGACTGGGGAGGGGTGGCTATAGCCCGGCAGGTTTTCGCTGTAACTTAATTCATACAATTTATCTCAAAATTGAGAATATGATACCCGAGTTTCTCTGGAATAAATAAGCGTCGTTTTTCCAATTCCAACTCTCCGCGTTCTCAAAATACAAACCGCACCAACATTTCTAAATGTAATTAAACTGCGCTCTCTGCGTGAAACATTGATTCATTTTTAAGTTCGGCAATTGCACCTAAAAATTAAGTGTTTAAAACACTACGGTTTTTTGCATAGCCCGTTAATGAACTCGATCTTTCGACTGGGGAGGGGCGGCTATAGCCCGGCAGGTTTTCGTATGCTCGTTTTGAGTCCGAACAATTCAGATTCATACTTATAAAATCTGATATAGTATCATTCCAACCGAAAAACCTCCTTATTGAAACTAAAAAAATACTATTGATAAAAATTAGAAATAAAAACCCTTATTTCTTAATACCGGAAATAACAATATTCGGAGTAAATACCACGTCGTGCCAGGTGCGGGCGGTCGCGAACAGAATTATCTTCATCCAGGTTTTATATTTCCACCAGATGATTTTTCTAAAAAATTCTTTCAACGGATTTTCAATAAACATATAACCCTCATCCACCTTCACATTCGTAAATCCGCATGAAGACATTACTTGCATTGAACTGTTTTTATTGAGAAAAACTTCGTGGGTAAAATCGGCAAAGGCAAAAACAGATGCCTGCGGAGAATCCATATTCGGAGTTCTGAAAATCGCCTTGCCCCCATCTTTTAATGCACCTCTCACCAGACCCAGAAATTCAACCAGTTCGTCTTTCGATAAATGTTCAATCAGGTCGATGGCGGTTATTACATCAAATGAATTTTGATGACTGCCAAGAAATTCCAACGCGTTTGCCAGCTCCACATTTTTAACTCCAAATGTCGAAGCCATCTGAACCTGCTCGGGACTCAGGTCAATTCCCCGTGCATTTGTATATCCAAGGTCTTCCGTAGCTTTTAGAAATGAGCCTGTTCCGCAACCCACATCCAACAGTTGAATGGATTTATCATCGGGAAGATGTTTTTCAAATTCTCTTCTGAAGTATCGTCGTTGTTGTTCGAAGTGAACAAAACGAGCCTTATCACCATCCACACCTGAGTGCGTGGAATAATAATTTTCGTAAAGTGTTTTCCGGTAATTGAACATCCGCAGAGGGTGGGCAAACATAGCTATTTTTGCCTATGCTTCTCCCGTCTTTTCAAAGTGAACTGATCGAAGCCGGATGCGATGAAGCAGGCCGCGGTTGTCTGGCAGGTCCGGTTTGCGCTGCCGCAGTTATTCTTCCCTCCGACTTTCAGAACGAGCTGTTAAACGACAGTAAAAAGTTGAAAGTGAACGATCGGAATGAACTCCGGAAAATAATTGAAAAAGAAGCAACTTCCTGGGCAGTGGCCATGGTGGATCACGAAGAAATCGACCGGATAAACATTCTCTGGGCTTCCATTAAAGCCATGCATTTAGCTCTCGATCAATTGAAAATTATTCCCGGATTTATTTCAATAGACGGAAACCGATTTAAGCCGTGGAAGGATGTCCCCTTTCAAACGGTTGTTAAAGGAGACGGGAAATTTATGAACATCGCTGCCGCCTCCGTTTTAGCCAAAACCCATCGCGATGAATACATGGAAAACCTGCACTTTGAACATCCCGAATACGACTGGATTCAGAACAAAGGATATCCCACTCCAAAACATATTGCCGCCATTGGTAAAATCGGATATTCGGATCACCACAGAAAATCTTTTAAATTGAAATCAAAACAACTCAGTTTATGGCCCGCAAACTCCTGATCTTCTTTTTTGCCGTGCTAAATTCAACGACCATTTGGGGTCAGAACCAGTATTTCTTCGGATTGGATCTCGGGCCAAAAGTAGATGTATATCACATGGCCACGGGCTATGCAAAACCCTATTCCCCAAACATGAAAATTCACAACGACGTCGGTGCATTATTCGGAGTAACCGGCGGCGTTTTGCTCGACAACAAATACGTTCTTGAAACCGGACTTTACCGCTCAAACTATCGGGCAACCTTTGAACTGTTCGATGAAAAAGGAAGATTGTATTTCCGGCACACTCCGGTAAATACCTTTACCGCCTATTACTTGCCTGTAATTTTATATCAGCGAAAAAAAATCGGAAAACTACCCAACATGTTTATTCAGTATGGTGGAGGATTTTCAACCATTGTCGGGGCTAAAGTCGGATTGCAAACTCCTTATTATTCGCAGGAAGTTCCACTCAATGAGGCGGACCTCACAGAAGGTTATATCTCATACACCGTAGTCAACAATTCCTTTGATGCTAAAATAATCACGCTCAATATGAATGTTTCGCTTCATTACCCGGTTAATGAAGTGGTGGTTGCGAGTTTAACCGCCAGCGGAAGATTTGGAATTTCCGGAAACAATTATGTCGACATCGAACACACAACTCCGGATCATTACAAAGTGCAGAATTCGCTTTTTACGAAAGGTGGTGGTTTTCAATTGCAGTTCGGCTTCCGGTATTTTCTGGAAAAAGAGCAGTGATTTAATTACCTCAGAACTTTTTGAACGCTTTTCGGTTAAAGCGAAGAATGACCTTCCGACAATGAGTGAAGATTTTTATTTCGATAAAAACGGATTAATGGTGATGACTGAAAAGTATCATCTCAAACGAGGTTGTTGCTGTGGCAACGGATGCCGCCATTGTCCGTATCAATACAGTGGAGTTGGAAATGAAAAGCTGCGCGACAAACTGAATTCAAACCGAAACCACAAACGGTAAATCAGTTAAACCGTATGGCCCGAACCGGTGTAATTCTTCGCACCAGTAAAGCCGGAATCAACAGCATTAAAAAGCAAATGATCAGAGTTCCGATGTTCAGAAACAGAATATCATGTAAACTAATCTCAACCGGAACCACCGACATGTAATACGTTTCTTCCGGAAGAGTAAAAATGCCGAAATGCTGCTGTAGTCGCGCCAAACCCAGCCCCAGAACATTTCCGATTAGCAGGCCCGGAATAATCATCATTAAACCATTAACCAGAAAAATACCCACGACTTGCCGGTTGGCAGCACCCAGACTTTTAAGAATACCGATCATTCGAGTTCGGTTTAAAATTAAAATGAGAAACGCCGTGATTAGATTTATTACCGCTACTATAGTCATTAAAACGATAATAATAACAGCGTTCGAATCCACAATTTCGAGCCATTGAAAAATTACGGGATGCAGGTCGTCCACTCTTTCCGCCCGCAGATTAATCGGTATTTGTTCATCCACTTTTTCGGAAAGCGAATTGAGTTTCGTGAGGTCATCAATATAAACTTCATAACCACTCACCTGACTGTAATCGGTTGCATAAATCCGCTGGATAACGCGTATGTCGGTAAAGCAAACGGTGCGGTCAAATTCACCCAAACCCGTATTAAAAATCCCGACTAATTTAAATCTTCGTTGCCGCACCTTTCCGTCGTGAATAAAAAAGACATCGATTTTCTGACCGGTATCAACCCTTATTCTGTCGGCGATTGCGGAGCTCAGCATTAGTTCATACGTGTCGGCTGTGTCGGAAAAAACCGGTAATCGTCCGCGCTTTAAATAGGATGTTAAAAATTGCCAGTTGTAATCAGACGGAACACCTTTAAACAACATTCCTTCGATTTCACTTCCCGTATTAATGATTCCCGTTTTATTACAAAAAGCATTGATTCGGGATACTCCGCGAATTTTAAGAACAGCATTGCTAAAGACCGAATCTTTATCGATCATGGCGAGTTCGCTGCTCTGATTCATATCCAATTTCCGGATCTGAATATGCCCTTCAAAACCCACCACTTTCTCGCGAATCTGATTCTGGAAACCTTTTACAATTCCCACCGCCAGCAACATCACAGTGAGGCTGATTCCGATACCGGCAATGGCCAGACGAATGATCACCGTTGTAAAAGAACGGTGATTCGAGAAGGCCAGACGTTTGCCGACAAACAGGCTAAAATCCATATTTTCGAGGCGGTTTCAGCGTTCAAAAATGCACAAAATACTCCTCTTCATTTCCACCGTCTTTGCATTGTCTTCCACCCGATGTCCCGGAAGTTCCGGAAATGAAAAAATTGCTGTTCAACCGGAGGTAGATACGCTACACCTTACGGAGACTCAAGTACAGCAGGAAGTGGTTGTCGGTGCGGAAAGAATGAATGAATACCTTCCGATTATCGCCGGTAAAAAAATCGCACTGATGGTGAATCAAACAAGTCTGGTTGGTAAGGTTCATCTTGTGGATACCCTCCACAGCATCGGTGCCGACATCCGCAGAATTTTCGCACCGGAACATGGTTTTCGCGGAGATCACAGCGCCGGAGCACATGTCGATAATTCGAAAGATGAAAAGACCGGCATTGCCATAACATCACTTTACGGCAACACTAAGAAACCAACTCCTGAAATGCTCAAGGATGTTGACGTTCTGATTTTTGATATTCAGGATGTGGGAGTTCGTTTTTACACCTACATCTCGAGCATGCATTATCTCATGGAAGCCTGCGCAGAGCAAAACAAAAAACTGATCATACTCGACCGGCCGAACCCCAACGGTCATTATGTTGACGGTCCGGTGCTGGATCTCAAATACAAATCTTTTGTGGGCATGCATCCGGTTCCATTAGTTCACGGAATGACGGTGGGCGAATTTGCCCAGATGATAAATGGAGAAGGCTGGTTGAAGGATGCTGAAAAATGCGAATTAATGATTGTGAAATGTGCAAACTATAATCATCTGGTTCACTACAAACTTCCGGTTCGCCCCTCCCCCAACCTCCCGACCATGGCATCTGTTTATTTGTATCCATCTTTGGGTTTGTTTGAAGGAACAAATGTGAGTGTGGGCAGAGGCACCGAGAAGCCGTTCGAAATGTTGGGTCGACCGGGATTAAAACAGGGAAATATTTCCTTTACACCTGTTTCGATTCCCGGAGTTGCCGATCACCCGAAATACGAGAATGTTACATGCAGTGGTTTTGTACTTTCCGAATTTGCCAATACATGGGTTTTGGCTAAAAAGAGAATTTACCTCGACTGGCTTTATCTCTTTTATCAGTCAAATTCTGATACAGCGAACACCGATTATTTTCTTCCGGTTTTCACAAAGCTCGCCGGTAATGAAATTTTGCAAAAGCAGATTGAGAACAACACTCCGGTGAACGAGGTGTATAAAAGTTGGGAACCCGGACTCGAGGCGTTTCGAAAAATCAGAAGTAAATATTTGTTGTATCTGGAATAATTGAAACCCGACTTCAAAATATCCCGGAAACCCCTCCGTTCACAATGCGTAAAACCAGTTAAGCGAATGCGTCACTTCGTTATTTCTCTCATTATTTCTTTTTTTCTGTTGGCTGATTCTTCCTTCGCTCAGTTGGGCGGAAGCTATTCCTTTTCGGTATTGAACATTGCTCCAACTGCGAGAATGGCGGCTTTGGGAAACAGCACCAATGCCACCACCGGAACGGATGTCGGAATGGCGTTTTATAATCCCGCACTGAGTGTAGATTCAATGCACCAGCACATCATGTTGTCGTATCAGAATTATCTGGCGGATATTAATATCGGTTACGTCGGCTATGCCTGGAAACTCCGGAAATATGGCACGCTCAGCGGTCATATTTTGTACAACGATTTCGGAACTTTTGTTAAAACCGATATTACCGGAAAGTCTTATGGAACCTTTCATCCGAGTGATCTTATTTTTCAAATATCATACGGACAGGTTCACCCAAAAGACGATCGCTTTACGGTAGGCGGAAGCATTAAATTTTTATATTCTAATTACGAGCGGTACATCGCAACGGTATTTGCCATTGATGCCGGGGCGGCTTTTCACAATCCTGAAAAACTTTTTAATGCTGCCGTGCTAATCCGAAATGCCGGCTGGAATGCGATCCCGTACGATAACGTTCGATCTCCACTACCATTCGATATTCAACTCGGCTTATCCAAAAAACTCGCCCACAATCCGCTCCGGTTTACCATGGTTGCACACAATCTTCAACAGTTCGACATCACGTATGTGAACACCAATCTGCGGAATAAAAATATCGATTTGTCTACCGGTCAGGTGCAATATGAAAAAGCATCGTTCGGCGAAAAGATGATGCGGCATTTCAACTTTGGTGCGGAGCTGGTTTTCTCTCCGAATTTTCAATTGCGCGGCGGTTACAATTATCAACGCCGGAAAGAACTTTCACCGGAAAGCGGGAAAGGTTCCGCCGGATTTTCATGGGGTCTCGGTATTGGTATTAAAAAATTCACCCTCGATTACGCCATGGTTTGTTACTTCCCCGGCTTATGGACTTCCACTTTTACCGTTTCCAAAAACATTCAGGATTTTAAAAGAATAAAACCGGTGAACATGTAGAATTTCATTCTGATTTTCTGCCGGTTAGAATATTTTTCAATCTTCTTTGCGATAATTTTCTTCCTCAACCGACTTCAGTTTTGAATGGAAGGAATTATTATTTCCGAAAACGTGGAACGGGAAAGAAACCGGAAGCTTGAAACCATTGTTCGGGAGAATTCCCCGAAGTTGCTGTCTTTCATCCGACGTCAGGTGAACGACACGATGGAAGCCGAGGATGTACTTCAGGATGTCTTTGCCCACCTCACATCCGGAATTCCTTCTATCGACGATGTAGAATCGGTAAGCGGCTGGCTTTACCGGGTTGCGCGAAACAAAATCACTGATCTTTTCAGAAAAAAGAAAAACCGGTCTTTCTCGGAACTCGACTCCGGAACCGACCGCCAGTATATTGAATCCGCGCAGTCTTCTAAAAGCAGTGCCATCGACGATTTGTGGAATGAATCAGTGGCAATTGCCATTGAAGAAGCTTTGCTGGAACTCCCGGCAGAGCAGCGGGAAGTGTTTCTGTTGTATGAAATCGAAGGTCTCAGTTTTCGTGAGATCGCGGAATTAACAGGAGAAAATATCTCGACGCTTATTTCCAGAAAACAATATGCGGTGCGGCTCATGCGGGAATTGCTATCCGATTTCTACGAAGAACTGAACGATTAAAATTTTAAAAAACATTATGAATCCTGAAAGTAAATTCAATCAATCATGGGGATGGCGAATCGCCACATTCTTTAAGTTTCTGTTTTTTGCTCTGTTAATTTCCGTATTCGCCGGCGGCATTGTGATGCTGCTATGGAATAATACTGTGAGCGCAATCTTTGGTTTCCCTGAAATCAGTTATCTACAGGGATTCGGCATTCTGTTACTGAGCCGGATTCTGTTTGGAAGTTGGGGAGGTGGTCATCGACATCACGATGGTCGGCACCCCATGCATCACTGGAAAAATGAAATGCGCCACAAACTTCGTCACATGACACCCGAGCAAAAAGCTGAGTTTAAAGACAAACTCAGAAACCGGATGCGCAACCGACACGAATGCGGAAACTGGTACGAATTCTTTGAAGAAGACTCCGAAACCGGTGAAGAGAAAAAAGAAAATCCTACTGATCAGCCCTGAACATACGGATTGCGTTCTTTTTCAAAACCAATTTCCGTTGCAGGGCCATGACCGGGATATACGATGTAATAATCGGGAAGTGTGAACAATTGCGTGCGAATCGAATCGAGCAAAGTCTGATGATCTCCGCCGGGTAAATCGGTTCTTCCGATACTGAGTTGGTACATTACAAAAGCTTCTATCACTGAATGTAAAATTATTGGTTATGCGAAACACAAAGTTTTTTTCGCCAATATGACTGACCGTTTGCATTCACCACTTCAACTATATACATACCGGTTTCCAGATTTGAAATATTGAGTGCAATATCACTCCGGTTTGTTTCGATTGGTTCTATTGCCATGGTTCCATCCAGTCTGTAAATCGAAATACTCCGGAGATTCTGATCAGCTACGATTCGGATGTTAGTACAGGCAGGATTTGGAATAATAAAGAATCCGGAAACTCCTGAAGCGATGTCAAATTGCACCATCCGAATCACAGAGTATTTGAAATTTCCATCGAAATCTACCTGCTTTAACCGATAGTAATTTGTGCCCTTTACAGGATTTTCATCCGTAAAGGAATAGTCCTGTTGGTTTGTCGAGGTACCATGTCCGGGCACATCTCCCAGTTGAATCCAGTTGCCGTTGTTTGTTCTTCTCTGAATGATAAATTTATCATTGTTGACTTCGGAGGCTGTTTTCCAGGTTAACAGGACATCGTCATTCAACTTAACGGCGTCAAATTGAATAAGTTCAACCGGAAGGGGAGTTTGCGACATCCCATTGATTCCATTGGTAAAATATCGCCACGGACCATAAACCTGACCTGTTATCGATGTTACCTTATCGTATTCAACTCTTGCGCGTACGGTGTGAGATGAAGAAACAATCGGAGTCATTTTTTTCAAAACAGTGCCCGAAGTAGTGAGATCGGTAAAATCACCGGTATCTGAAGCATAAACACTGTTAGAAAGTTCACCGTTGCTTCCGGAATGCAGGGCATCTCCGGCACCTACAACTTCAAAAACCAGTCGCCCCTGTTGTCTTCCTAAATAAGATTTCTGGTTCAGTCCTACCGCAAAGCTGTCGTTTGATAAATATCCCACGGTTAATCTTGAAGAAGATAAATCATCGTAAAACCTCAACTGATTGGGCAATCCATCGGCTTCGCCGCCGTGATAAACAAACACAGCTCCTTCATCTGTGTCGCCATTGTCATACGTACAAGCACCTACGATTACATCGCTAAAGCCATCTCCATTTACATCGCCGGCGCCTGCAACCGTTATTCCGAAATTAGCACTCGCCTGGTCTGCTTCAAGCATCACATCTGCCGTAGTTGATAAGCCGGAAGATGAACCAAGGTAAATAAAAGCAGCTCCTTCTTCTGTCTCACCGTTTGTGTAATACCTGGCACCCACAATGATGTCACTATATCCATCGCCGTTCACATCACCGGCCGACGAAACTGAATGACCAAAATATGCACCTGCCTGGTCTTCTTCCAATGTGTCTGTGGCTATCGAATCAATTCCGGAAGACGATCCGTGATAAACAAAGACAACGCCTTCGTTGGTTTCACCATTATTATACTTATTAGCACCTACGACTACATCACTATAACCATCACCATTCACATCGCCAGCCGTAGCGACAAACTGACCAAACTGTGAATTCGCCTGGTTTGATTCAAGACTGGTAGCAGCCGTTGTACCGATGCCCGAAGATGATCCGTGATAAATATAGACACCACCTTCATTTGACTGACCATTCGAATAATTATCTGCACCAACGATAACATCACTATACCCATCACCGTTCACATCGCCGGCATGTCCTACATTACAACCTAGATGTGCATCTGCTATGTTTATTTCAAGTCTGACGGTAAATGTAGAGTCAATTCCTGAAGATGAGCCGTGGTAGACAAAAGCGGCACCTTCATCGGTTTGTCCTTTGTTAAATAAATACGCGCCCACAATAACATCGCTGTATCCATCGCCGTTGACATCGCCGGCTGTGGAGACGGAGTATCCGTAATGTGCACTTGCTTGATTTTGTTCTAATGTTGTGGTTGCCGTTGTAGAAACCCCGGAAGAGGATCCGTGAAAGACAAACGCAGCACCCTCATTACTTTGTCCGTTGTCGTACTTATGTGCTCCAACAATAACATCATCGTAACCATCACCATTGACATCGCCTGCTCCTGAACATGAATAGCCAAAATCAGAACCTATTTGGTTTGCTTCCAGTAACGTGGCTGCGGTGGTTGATAATCCAGTAGAAGAGCCGTGATAAACAAATGCAACACCTTCATCGTATTCTCCATTATCGTAGTATCGTGCACCAACGATGACGTCGCTATATCCATCGGCATTTACATCACCTGCACTGGAAACGGAATAGCCAAAATAGGCGTTAAATTGATCGCCTTCCATAGACGCTTTAACTGTTGAAGAAACACCGGTTGGAGAACCGTGATAGACAAAAGCAAGACCTTCGTCAGCTTGACCACTTCCATTGTCGTAATATGGAGCCCCCACAATTACATCACTGTATCCGTCACCATTCACATCGCCGGCACAGGCAACTGAATAGCCCAGTTCAGCGTAGCTTTGTACTTTGGTAAGTTGAGTTGAATATGTAGAGTTAATCCCGGAGGCTGAACCATGATAAACCCTTGCCACACCGCGGCCTACTGTTCCACCCCCACTATAACCGTATCCACCAACAACCACATCACTGTATCCATCACCATTCACATCTCCGGCACAAGCTACAGAGGCCCCCAAATATGCATTTAATGCATTGCCTTCCAATGTTACTGAGGAACTTGTGCTCACACCTGAGGCAGAGCCGTGAAAGACAAACGCACAACCTTCGCCATTCGTACCATTGGTGTAGTTTCTCACACCCACTATTACATCACTGTATCCATCGCCATTCACATCACCTGCTGAAGACACAGAATAACCAAGCTCTGCACCTGATTCATTTTTTTCAATTTGAGTCGTGGCGGTGGTTGATAATCCACCTGAAGAACCGTGGTAGATAAAGGCCGCACCCTCCGAGGTTTGACCATTGGTAAAATTATATGCACCTACAATTACATCACTGTAACCATCGCCATTCACATCACCTGCTGAGGCCACTGAGTACCCAAAATCTGAATTCGAGTTATTTTCTTCTAACCGAGTTGCAGCGGTTGTAGATATACCGGAGCTGGAGCCATGAAACACAAAAGCAGCTCCCTCATCTGTTTGCCCGTTTTGATATTCAATTGCACCCACAACGACATCGCTATACCCATCACCATTTACGTCTCCTGCACCGGCTACGCTCCGACCAAAGTATGCATTTGCCTGGTTGATTTCTAGTATGGTTGAACTATTAAATCTGGAACCATTTCCATAATAAACGAATGCCGCACCTTCATCCGTTTGCCCATTTGTATAATGTGCTGCACCAACAATTACATCACTATAACCATCTCCATTGACGTCTCCGGCATACGCTACCGACCAGCCAAACTCAGCGCCTGAAATGTTTCGCTGGATGGTTTGTGCACTTGAGCTAGAAACCCCGGTAGCGGAGCCTAAATATAAAAATACCACGCCTTCATTGGATTGCCCATTATCGTAATCAGGTGCTCCTATAATCACATCACCATATCCATCACCATTTACATCTCCTGCAGAAGAAACACTCCATCCAAGGAGAGCGCTTGCTTGATTCGATTCCAGAGTTGTGCTTGACGAAGTACTAATCGGATCAATTGTAATAGGATACTTGAAACCACTAGTATTCTCCAAGAGAATGCGCACCTCATTTTTTGATACCTCAAAATGCGCACTAATCTTTTGGTTGTTGGCGTCCCAACAGTTCAGGTCCTTATAAATGATTTGTGTTTCGAGCTTGCCTTGTTGGCGTTGGCACAAATGAATTTCGGAATCATGTACCTTATTTGGGATAAGTCCGGTTATGTTTAACCGCACTTCAATTTTGTTTATATCGGTTGGACCATGTTTTAAAATGAAGTTTTGTCGCACACCTTCTTTGTTGTTGATGTACTCTTCCTGAAAATATGGGTAATCGAACACAACGCGATTATCGCCTGCGTTTATTTTAACTTGGTTCGAAGGTTCTGGCGAATAAAGTTTTATGCCATCGGCATAAAAACCTTCCAGACGAATAGATGCTTTCCAGTCGCCCAGCGAGTCAAGGCGAGGTTGCATTTCGAAGTTACCGGGCTGTACAAATGCAACTATGTCGTTTGCCCGGTTTGGAGCGCGATAGGTAATTTGATCTTCCGACGAAAAGTGATACTCGCGTTGTTCGATATCCTTTTGTACTTCCGACCACCAGTTACCCGAAACGTTTTCCGGCAACTGTACATCGGAGGTTTGGCTTAATCCAAGTGAAGTGAAGCATGTAAGAAAGATACATAAAACAAGGGAGTTAATAGATGTTGGGCGTTTATACCCCAGCAGAAGTAAGTGGTTCATTCCAATTTGGTTGTCCAAAAGGAACATCAAAATCCGAAAACAGAGCCTGAGATGATGAATCCCCTGGTGATTTTAGTTCAATCCAAAAGCACAATTTTTATTAAACCGCACTTTTTGCAATTCAATTCTATAAAAAAAATTAAACCGCGTCAAGTTTGAATGGATTTTTGAGTGCAGTGCTATTTGACTAACATCACCCAACCGAACACAACCAGCAAAAATGAGAGAACTAATAAAACCACATCTTCAACAAATTGGATTAACATCGATTCGCAGACTTGAAAATTAACCAAACTGAAAACTGATAAATCACAGAAAGTACTTTCAGCCCTGAAGATACGGATTGCGTTCTTTTTCAAAACCAATTTCCGTTGCAGGGCCATGACCGGGATATACGATGTAATAATCGGGAAGTGTGAACAATTGCGCGCGAATCGAATCGAGCAAAGTCTGATGATCTCCACCAGGCAAATCGGTTCTTCCGATACTGAGTTGGAACAACACATCACCCCCGATTACAAAATCTTCCTGATCGGCAATAAAACAAACACTTCCGGGAGAATGACCGGGCGTAAACCGAACCTCCATTTCCGACTCACCAAATGTTAAAATATCCTTCTCACTGATGAATTCATCTGCAGGTGGCGACATCTCATACTGCACACCAAACATTAGGGCCGATGAGCTCGCTGCCTGCAAAACCGGAACATCAAGAGCGTGATGAACAAATGGAATATCCCATGTTCGTTTGCAAAATGCGATGCCAAAAACGTGGTCAATGTGGCAATGGGTATTAACAATCTTAACCGGCTTCAACCCCGAATCTTCAATAAAACTCTTTAGCTCATCCTGTTCATGTTCGTTGTAACAACCGGGATCGATAATGATGCATTCTTTGGTTTCATCCCACAAAACATAGGTATTCTCCTGAAAAGGGTTGAATGTAAAAAAATGAAGCTGGATCATACAATGGTAACTAACCTGTTGGGTAATTGAACAACTTGTGCTGGATAGTCGGGACCAATTCCGAAAGAGCTCTTATTTACAAGTGGATTACCTCGTCGTATGCCGCAGCAGCAGCTTCCATCACGGCTTCACTCATGGTCGGGTGCGGGTGAACCGTTTTTATAATCTCGTGTCCTGTTGTTTCTAATTTGCGGGCAGCAACTACTTCGGCGATCATTTCTGTTACATTCATCCCGATCATGTGTGCACCGAGGAACTCACCATATTTCGCATCGAAAATTACTTTCACGAAACCTTCTTTCGCACCGGCAGCACTGGCTTTTCCGCTGGCTGAAAACGGAAACTTCCCGACTTTGATTTCGTATCCGGCTTCTTTGGCTTTGGCTTCTGTATAACCAACCGAGGCAATTTCAGGAGTACAATAGGTACATCCGGGAATGTTATTGTAGTCTAATGGCTCCGGATGATGTCCGGCGATTTTCTCAACGCAGATAATTCCTTCTGCACTTGCCACGTGAGCGAGCGCAGGACCGTGAACGATGTCACCAATGGCGTAAACTCCCGCAACATTGGTTTGGTAATAATCATCCACCACAACTTTTCCTTTATCGGTTTTAACACCCATGGTTTCCAGTCCGATTCCTTCGAGATTTGTCTGAATTCCCACCGCGCTCAACACCACTTCGCAGTTCACCGTTTCTTCACCTTTGGCCGTTTTAATGCTAACCACGCAATCTTTACCGGAGGTATCAACTTTTTCGACCGAGGAAGAAGTCATTACTTTAATTCCTTGTTTTTTGAATTCTTTGGCGAGTGCTTTCGACACTTCTTCGTCTTCATTCGGAACGATGTTCGGCATAAATTCAACGAGGGTTACTTCGGTTCCCATCGAATTATAGAAGTACGCGAATTCACTTCCGATGGCACCACTTCCAACCACTACCATCGATTTGGGTAGCGAAGGAAGAACCATCGCTTCATGGTATCCAATGATTTTCTTCTTATCGATTTTGAGGTTTGGTAATTCCCTTTCGCGGGCACCTGTGGCGAGAATAATGTGTTTCGCTTCCACGGTGGTTTTGCTTCCGTTGTTATCAACTTCCACTTTTCCTTTACCCACTAATTTTCCGAATCCCTGATGAATTTCAATTTTATTTTTCTTCATCAGAAACTGCACACCCTTGCTCATTCCGTCAGCCACTCCGCGTGATCGTTTTACCACTGCTTCGAAATTAGCATTGGCCTCGCTCACTTCGATTCCGTAGTCAGACGCGTGTTTGATATATTGAAAAACCTGTGCAGATTTTAAAAGGGCTTTGGTTGGAATACATCCCCAGTTCAGACAAACGCCTCCCAGTTCTGCTTTTTCAACCACACCAACCTTTAATCCGAGTTGAGAAGCTCTGATGGCGGCTACATATCCACCCGGGCCGCTACCGATTACCAAAACATCTAATGCCATATTCGTCAAGCTATAATTTTCCGGCGCAAAAGTAATCCAAGCAATTATAAATGACAGACGAATCGAACAACGCTGGTTATTTATTAAAAGAGAACAGCAACCAGATTCTTGTTCCGGTTTGTTGCATATCAATGCTTTTGGAAAGCTCGTCGAGTTTTGGATATGTGGTGTTGATGAGATTGGTGGCAACCGTGTACGTCTGAAGCTCATCATTCACCAATCCTGCACCAAGACTCAACACCAGATCCGTATCAAAACCCAAAGCAAATCGATCCGAAAATTTATACCGCAAACCCGCCAGATATCCCAGTCCCAGATTTACATTCTGAACTACATGACTGTTATAAAAAATACTGGTAGAACCGCCGAACAAGGAAGTTGATTCCGAATAATTATAATTCGCATAAAACATGAGTCCGTGGTAAAAGTCGAACCCTTCGGCCAACCGGTGATATTTTTCCTTAACATTTCGATAGGTTAAGTTGAGGTTGTTGTTGATATTGGATCTGAAATCCAGCGGAACGGTTGTTTCCCCGATCTTTCCATCGAATGCGGTTTGATGAAAATTCGGACTTACCATTAGATCAATCCTGCGCCAGGCATTTTCTTTTTTCTGAACTCTGTACAACATGTGCAGCGATCCGCCAAGCCATAAACTCCGGATGTTGATACCGAGTTCCCGGTTTTCTTTTTCCTGACTAAAAGCCTGACCCGCAAACATGAAAACGCCTAACAGTAATGCAGAGATTATTTTTTTCATATGGTTGAATTATTAGGTGGTGAAAATAACCCATCAGAGAGAAGTTTCGAATTGATACGGATGAAATCCGGAAAAACGGGATGAAAAACCAATTCGATTTGTGATCTTGAAATTAGTCTGGTGTTAAGTGCGAACACCTTTTTGCACTGGCTTAAGATTTCTATCTTTGTTTGATGCCTACCGTACTTTTTATTTCGGGTTGGCGGTTGTTCTTTTATTCTAATGAAGGATCTGAACCCATTCACATTCATGCTGAAAAAGCGGAAATGGAATGTAACTATTGGTTAAACGTTGATGAAATAGGTATTCAGGAAGCATTCTCCTACAATATGACTTCAAGCGAAAAAAGAGCAATCAAGAAAATAATTTATCAGCACTTTGATATGATCGTGAATACATGGAATAATTACTTTCAACACAAATAGAAATGATCGCAACACATCACATAGACAAAATATTTTTTAACGATTCTATGATGACCCTGAACATTGATGGTGAAGAATTTCAATTTGAACTCAGTAAAGTTTCGAACAAGTTATTTCAGGCCACTGAAATGGAAAGAAGTTTATATAAAATTTCACCGTCTGGTTATGGTATCCACTGGCCCCTTATTGACGAAGATCTTTCTGTTGATGCGCTTTTGAAGAGTAAGATTGGGTAATCCATAAAAGAAAAATCAAATTATTTCCAGTTGACTCAGAACCGCTTTTAATTTAAAAATTCAAACAACCAATCCAATACTATTTTTTGATTGTTGGCCGTGACGGCGGAGAAAGAAATTTGATATGTTCACGATTCAATTGATCTTTCCCAGAAATCAATTAACCGCTTGCCTTCAATCCATTTCATTCAACACCTTTGCAGCACCAAAAAAGTCATCATGCTTCAGACTCAGATTGTACGCAACGAAACGGAACGCATCCTCAAGGGTTTGTCTAAAAGAGGCAAGTCGTTCGATACCGAAATCAACCGCATTATTCAACTCGACGATGAGCGTCGGAACACACAAACGCAACTTGATGGTCTGTTGGCGGAGATGAATTCCATTGCCCGGGAAATCGGTCAGCTTTTTAGGGAAAAGAAAACGGAAGAAGCGGAAATCAAAAAAGCGAGAACCGGTGAGTTAAAGCAATCGATTCAGGAATTAGAAGAAAAACTCCGCACGGCCGAAAGTGATCTTTTCAACGCATTAACCGCCGTTCCAAATGTTCCGCATCATTCGGTTGCACCCGGCAAATCTGCGGAAGACAATGAAATTGTTTATACCTGGGGAGAAGCTCCTATTCTCAACAATCCGCTGCCGCATTGGGAACTCACCAAAAAATACGACCTCATCGATTTTGATCTCGGAGTGAAAGTAACCGGCGCCGGATTTCCGGTTTACAAAGGAAAAGGTGCACGGCTTCAACGGGCGTTAATCAACTTCTTTTTGGATGAAGCACTAAAGGCCGGTTACCGGGAAATTCAACCGCCCATTTTTATTAATGCCGACTCCGGTTTCGGAACGGGACAGCTTCCGGATAAAGAAGGTCAGATGTACTTTATGACCGAGGATAATTTGTACGCAATTCCCACCGCCGAAGTTCCGATCACCAATCTCTATCGCGATGTAATTCTTCAGGCCGATGAGCTTCCCGTTAAAAATGTAGGTTACACTCCCTGTTTCCGACGAGAGGCCGGCAGCTACGGAAAAGACGTTCGCGGCTTAAATCGTTTGCACCAGTTCGATAAAGTTGAAATTGTGCAGATCAATAAACCGGATACATCGTACGATACGCTTGAAGAAATGTCGGCGTATGTTCAGGGACTTCTTCGCAAACTCGGACTTCATTACCGCGTACTAAAATTATGCGGCGGAGACATGGGATTCACCAGCGCTCTCACCTACGATATGGAAGTGTATTCTGCTGCTCAGGAAAGATGGTTGGAAGTGAGTTCCGTTTCCAATTTCGAAACCTATCAGAGCAACCGTTTGAAACTCCGGTTTAAAAACGATGCCGGTAAAAACGAATTAGCCCACACGCTCAACGGCAGTGCTTTGGCTCTTCCACGAATCGTTGCGGCGCTGTTAGAAAACAATCAGACCGAAGACGGAATCGAAATGCCGGAAGTGTTAAGACCCTATCTTGGCTTCGACAGAATCTAACGGGTTTCATCCCGATCATTTGTATTTTTGACCACGGTGATTAAATTTCTATTAACAATTGGTTTTGTATTAACGGCGTGGTTTGCTCACGCGCAAATTCAGAATCAATGTGTGGACTCAAGCCGGATCGATCCTTATTTTCAATGCAACGACCCGACATTTTATCCGGTTTGCGGTTGTAACGGTCATACCTATCGCAACGAATGTGTTGCGTTCCGGAATGCCGGCATTAACCAGATCGCCTATCAGGGTGTTTGCATGGAGGAATTCTTTTTCACATCCGCATACCCGAATGTGGTGACAGCCGAATTAAATTTATACGTTCAATTCTATCAGCTCTCACCGGCGAGTATTCAAATCCGCGACGTGTATGGCAAATTGATGTATAGCCAGAATTACCTGAATATCGACTCGCGACAATTCACATTTCAGGTGAGTGATTACCGGCCGGGAATTTATTTTATTTCCCTGCATTCCGGGGAAGTGTTCACGTACGTAAAGTTCATTAAGATTTAAACCGGATCTATGAGATTAGAAGTAATTAATACGGGTTATTTTAAACTCGATGGTGGCGCCATGTTCGGTGTGGTTCCGAAAAGCATCTGGAATCGGATTAACCCGGCCGACGACAACAACATGTGCAATTGGGCTATGCGATGTTTGTTGGTGGAAGACGGCAACCGGCTAATGCTGATCGACAACGGAATCGGCGACAAACAGAGCGAAAAATTCTTTAGTTATTATTATCTCAATGGCGACGACTCCTTAGAAAAGTCTCTTCACAAAGCCGGAGTTGATTTCGGTGATATTACCGACGTTGTTCTCACCCACCTGCATTTTGATCATTGTGGCGGAAGCGTGAAAAGAACCCGAGACGGAAATGCCTTTGAACCGGTTTTCCCGAACGCTGTTTACTGGACACATCGCGATCACTGGCAACATGCCATTAGCCCGAACCCGAGAGAGAAAGCTTCTTTTCTAAAGGAAAATTTTGAACCGATTGAACAATCAGGCCAACTCAGATTCATTGGCGACGATCTTCGTATTTCCGATAATGTGGAAGTGATATTGGCAAACGGTCATACCGAAAAAATGATGTGCCCTAAAATCAATACCGGTAATCAAACCCTGATTTATTGCGCAGATTTAATTCCTTCAACCGGCCACATTCCCCCGCATTATGTAATGGCGTACGACATCCGTCCGCTGGAAAGCATGCGTGAATCTGAAGCCTTTCTAAAGGAGGTAGTTGCCAATAATTACCTGTTGATGTTTGAACACGATGCGGTAATTGAATGTGCAACCATCGAACAAACTGAGCGCGGTTTTAAAGCAAATCACTCCGGCGCGCTCCGGGAATTATTAGCCTGATAATTCCTCTTTCCGGCATTCACGCCGATTTATTAACTTCGATGGTGGTTTCCGCCATGAAAAATTTCATCGTTATTCTGTTATTCCTGATTTCAGGCTTATCGGCATTCGCTCAGCGGGAATTTTATCAATGGCGATTCGGTCAATACGGTAGTCTGGATTTTAACACCGGAACGGCTGTTCAATCTTCGGGCAGCGACATGGCGACCAATTATGCCTGTGCTTCGATTGCAGACTCCGCCGGAAGTTTACTTTTCTACACCGATGGTACTAAAATCTGGAACCGGGAGAATGTACTGATGGATAATGGCATTAACCTCCGATCCGGAAATGGTGGTGCCCAGAACGTTTTTATCTCAAAGTCTCCCGGAAAAAATCAGTACTATGTTTTCACCGCTTATTGCTATAAAAGCAGTTCGGTCTATCTGGGTGGATTATATTATTCTATTGTGGATATGGACAGTTCCGGCGGATTGGGAAAAGTCACCGAACTCAACACGAAAATCAGTGGTTATCCGACATCGAAAATTGCCGGAATAAAACACGCAAACGGCAGCGATTTCTGGATTCTTTCGCACGAATATGAAACCGATTCCATGGAAGTTTTCCGGTTATCTGCCTCGGGTTTGTCTGCTCCACAGCGCCTGAAAACCAACTGTTCTTTTACGCATGAAGGTCAGATGAAACTATCACCCGACGGAAGCAAACTGGCAATTGCCTATCCGTTCGTTATGCCTTTCGGCGGATTGGCACTTTTCGATTTTAACCGGAATACAGGACGAATCAGCAACCGAAAATTTTATGACCGGATCGAAAGTGTTTACGGAATTGAATTTTCTCCATCATCCGAAATTTTATACTTCACAGATCTGAAAAGCGGGAGTCTTC
Organism: Bacteroidota bacterium; assembly: GCA_016124755.1. Classification (GTDB taxonomy): domain Bacteria; phylum Bacteroidota; class Bacteroidia; order NS11-12g; family UBA9320; genus WGNA01. The sequence continues at coordinate 110,003 of WGNA01000007.1, forward strand.
ACCAACTTGAACTGAAGAACTTTACCGCAGATGCATCCTTTCCTACCCTTTCGAAAAAAATTTACGGAACTCCCGGAATTAGCATTGGAAGTCTGCAATTTGCACCCGATCGAAAAATCTATATGGCGATTAACGGGGCTCCGTCTCTGGCCGTGATTGAACAACCGGATTTCGTTGGATCTGCCTGTGATTTTAAGGCTTCGGGTGTTACGCTTACCTGGAGTTATAGTGGTTTGGGTTTGCCGGTTTTTGATCCTTCTTCCATTTATATTGAAAATATTTCCGCCGTTGGCAACTGTGCGAAACAGGAAGTTGCAAATACCATTATTGCCTATAAAGCAGACAGTATTCGCTGGTTGTTTGGTGATGGCAATACCGAATTATCTGCGGGAAACATCAGTCATTATTACCAAACTAAAGGGAATTATCTGGTTAAAGCAGTTGTGTTCAGGAAGAATCAGATTGATACGCTTTATCATCCGCTAACCATTTACTCAGTTAAAAAACCGGATCTCGGCAAAGACAGTATATTATGCACGGGCGATTCGATTTATGTTGATTTAAGTGCATCGGATTGGGAGATGGTATTCTGGCTTGATGGCGATTCCTCCAAAGTGAGGAACATTGGAGGATCCGGATTTTATGAAGTTGAAGTTTCCAATCACGGATGCGTAGATAAAGACACGGTAGAATTCCGTACGACCGGATGCGTTTTACAGGCCGATAATTTTTGTGTGAACGACACTACCCTTTTAAGTCTGCCCTTTACTAAGGCGGATTCATTTCATTGGGATTTCGGAGATGGTAACTATCTGAATAATGATAAACCCTTTGCATACCACATTTACTCCAACAAGGGCAACATCCCGGTTTCTGTCACCTATTATCTCGATCAGTTTCAAAAAACACTTTACGACACAATTCAGATGATTGAGATTCCTGTTCCGGATATTGGCAACGATGTATTTTTATGCGCCGGAGACACTTCCGTTATTTCTGCGTGGCGAAAAGAATATGAGGGTTACGAATGGAGCACCGGGCAAACTGATTCTGCCATTAAGGTTTGGGAGCCGGGAATGATCTGGGTTAAAGTACATATCGGTGAATGTATTGCCGGTCGGGTAATACAACTTGACACTATTGATTGTGGCATCCGGGCGAATCCGGTTTGTGTTGGCGACACTATGTTTATTAGTTTAAATCACGTTGGATTCGACAGTGTTAACTGGACCTTCCCCGATGGCTTTTCTAAATCGGGAAATCGAATTGCCACTCACTCTTTTAATAATAACGGGAAGTTTGAAATTGCCGCAGATGCCTGGAAATCAGATTTTCATTTTAAAATGAATGATCTGGTGGAAGTAAAAGGCGTACCGCATCCGGGAATTCACGGCCCGCTGGAAGCCTGTGATTCAACTTTTCTAACAACCCGATTCGGAGAAACTTTACCCGGAATGAAGTTCCAATGGAATAATGGTTCCGACCGTGACGGTATTCATATTAAAGAAAGCGGCACATATTCGGTTCGCGTGGAATATGAAGGCTGTATCGCTGAAGATTCTGTTGATGTGATAATCCGATCGTGCGAATGTGCCCTGTTTTTCCCGAATGCCTTTACCCCGAATCAGAATAATTTGAATGAAACTTTTGGACCGATGAGCAATTGCAATTGGAGCACATTTGAATTTGTAATGTTCAATCGCTGGGGAGAAATCATTTTCAAATCCGATAACCCTTCATTGCAATGGGATGGAAAATATCTGAAAGAATTGTGTGCAACCGGAGTTTTTGGCTATCAATTCAGAGGTGTTAATGAATTTGGGAAATTGGTAACTGAATCCGGCACTGTGCATCTGCTTCGTTAAATTTCAACAGACAACCAATCCGTAATTATTTTAAGTTCGGCCGATGGAAATAGCTTTCCGCGAGATACGGCACATGAGTATCGACTACCACAAATCGGTAGCATTGCGACAGGATATATTGAGAACACCTCTCGGTTTAAAATTTAATTCTGTCGAATTATTAGAAGAAAATAATCAGTTTCATCTCGGCGCCTTTTCCGGAGATGAAGTGGTCGGAATTCTTTTGCTAAAACCGATGGCGGATAAAACTGATGTGATAAAAATGCGGCAGGTGGCTGTTTCGTCTAATTTGCAATCCGCTGGAATCGGAAAAGGTCTTGTGAACTTTGCAGAATCGTTTGTAACGGACAAAGGATTTAAGAAGATTGAATTACACGCCCGAATAACTGCGAGAGAATTCTATCTGAAACTCGGATACGAAACAGACTATATAATTTTTGAAGAAGTTTCGATTCCACACATCAGGATGTGGAAATATCGTGCATAGACTTGCTGGCAGCTTTTTGAATATTCTTCTTGCGACCGGTTAGAAAATACATTTCCAACTGACCTTTATTCTTGGCTTCCACAACTCCTCTTGCCTCAAATTCGTAATGGTTTCGGGCAAGGTCGTACACGGTTTTGGAAACATTGATTTTTCCGGGTTCACCGTTTTGTTCCATTCGTGCTGCGGTATTTACCGTATCGCCCCAAACATCGTAAACGAATTTTTTAGAACCCACAACCCCGGCTACAAGCGGGCCGCAGTGAATTCCGATACGCATTCTGAAATACAACTTACCCTGTCGTTCTCTTTCTTCGGCCAGCCGGTTCATCAAATCACGGATCTCAAGAGCTGCATCTAAAATTTCAAAAACATGGCGATCATACGGAACCGGAAGCCCGCTGGCGCACATGTATGCATCCCCGATGGTTTTTATTTTCTCAATGTGGTATTTCGAAATAATCTGGTCGAACTCCCGGAAACAGTAATCAATTTCGTTAACCAGTGCGATAGGAGAAAGCTGTTCGGCAATTCTGGTGAACGACTGAAAATCGGTAAACAACACGGTAACGTTTTCGTAGTTGCGCGGGATCGTTTTTCCATTTTCCTTCAACTCTTCCGCAACCGGACCGGGGAGGATGTTCAAAAGCAACTCGTCCGATTTTTCTCTTTCCCTTTCAATCTCCTCGTTTTGTGCGGCAAGTTTTCGGTTTGCTTTTCGGTTCTGCATAAATGCGAAGAGCATAAAAGCGAGCAATAACGCAATTCCAATCACACCGGCGATTAACCGGTTTCTTTTATTCTTCTCATCACTCAACATTCTGCCCAGCCTTTCCTGCTCAAGTTTGAGTTTTTCTTCGTTGTATTTTTTTGTGGTGATTTCAAGATCAGCAGCAAGTTTTTCTTTGCTCACCGAATCCAATAAAGCTTTCGTGTTGGAGTTCTGAACCTCAAGATTGCCAATTCTTTCATTTTTATCGGCAACATCCTTTTGGGTTTTTTCTAATGATCTCGAAAGTTCCTGTGCCTTCAGGTGGATTTTATTCTCTTCCAGATCCGTGTATTTCTTATAATAATTTAGTGCGGTTTGCGACTGATTGATCGCCGCATACTCTTCCGCCAATCGCTTGTAGGTAGACATTAAACCGTTTTTGTCGCCCGACATCTCAGCGAAAACAGCAGCCTTTTCAAATGCGGTAATGGCCGCTTTGGGTTGCAAAACCGATCGCTTGTCCTGATTAATAAGTCCGAGCAAATACGAGGATTCGAAAGCAATGCGATAATTCTTGGCTTTCTCGGCTATTTTCACCGCATCCTCCGCTGCATCAAGCGCGCGTTTGCGGTCGGTGTACCGGTATTTTTCCGCTTCCTGATATTTCAGAATGGCATGTTCGGTTAATTCTTCGGGCGTTACATTCGCCTTGTCCAGAATTTCCAAACGCTCTTTTCTGGCTTCCACCTGAAGCACCGAAAACATGATTAGCAGGGTTAAAACGACCGGTCTCATTCGCACACAAGTTTACACATTAATATGCATTGTGGAAAAAGTATTTATGCGACGGTTTGTATTAATAAGTTTACCACTTCCGGTAATTGAAAAGCAGAACCACTATTTATTTGCACTTCAATGTTGCCGGAAATTCATTCACCTGAAGATCTCAGAAAATTAAATAAAGAAGACCTGCCCGCTTTCCGGGACGAACTCCGCAAATTTCTGATTGAAAAAATACGGGAATACGGCGGGCATTTCAGCGCAAATCTCGGAACGGTTGAGCTCACGATTGTTCTGCACTACGTCTTCAATACTCCCGAAGATCAGCTCGTTTGGGATGTCGGGCATCAGTCGTATGGCCATAAAGTACTCACCGGAAGAAAAGAGCTTTTTCATACCATCCGAAAAAAAGAAGGTATCAGCGGGTTCCCGAATCCCCTGGAAAGCGAATACGATGTTTTTGTTGCCGGCCACTCTTCCACTTCCATCAGTGCTGCGCTGGGAATGGCAGAAGCAGACCGACTGTTAGGAATTAAAAGAAAACACATCGCCGTAATCGGTGACGGAAGTCTTACTGCCGGAATGGCCTGGGAAGCCTTAAATAATGCCGCCGTCAGTAAGTCGGATTTACTCATTATTATAAATGATAATCAAATGGGAATCGATCCAAACCAGGGCGGATTAGGTCCTTATCTCGCCGGATTGAAATCCACATCAAACAACTTCTTTTCTGATTTGGGATTTCAGTATTTCGGTCCGGACGACGGACACAATCTCTCTGAAATGCTCAACCGGGCGGAAGCATTAAAACAAATCAGCGCTCCGGTAATCTGGCACATTCGCACCATAAAAGGAAAAGGTTTCCCGCCGGCAGAAGCCGAACAAACCAAGTGGCATGCAGTAAAATACGCAAAGGTTTCGGGAGATTCTGAACCAAAGGATAAAGGAATAAAATTTCAGGAGGTTTTCGGGCAAACTCTCACCGAATTAGCCCGAATCGAAAAACGAATAGTGGCTGTAACACCCGCCATGCCTACCGGTTCGTCTTTAACCCGAATGATGGCTGAATTTCCCGACCGCGTCTTCGATGTGGGAATCGCAGAACAACACGCCGTTACTTTCTCAGCCGGTTTGGCAAAAAATGGATTAAAACCCTATTGCTGCATCTACAGTACTTTTTTGCAACGGGGATTTGATCAGGTGATTCACGATGTGTGTATCCAGAAACTACCGGTGGTACTGTGCATCGACCGGGCCGGGGCGGTTGGAGAAGACGGTGTAACGCATCAGGGTATTTATGATATTGCCTTTTTAAGATGCATTCCCAACCTCATTATCTCAGCTCCGTCCGGATTGTCTGAATTAAAGAACCTGCTTTTTACAGCTAAAAATATTGATCAGCCAATTGCCATCCGGTACCCGAAAGATTTTGGTACTTCCGAAGATCTGAACGAAGAATTTACCACCGTAGAAATTGGTAAAGGAATTCAGGTCAGGGACGGGAAAGAGTTAGCCATTTTAAATTTCGGCCCGTTGCTGAGTGATGTTCTAAATGCGGCAAAAGAAGCGAATGTCGCGGTATTCGATATGCGATTTGCGAAGCCGATTGATCGCGATTTAGTTCTTGAAATAAGTAAACAATTTAAAACGGTAATGACAATTGAAGACGGTTGTATTGCCGGAGGATTTGGTTCTGCAATCGGAGAAGAATTAGCCCGGCTGAACTACACCGGAAGATTCATTCAATTAGGATATCCCGACGAAATGGTTGAACATGCCAATCGTTCAGAACAGCTCGAACAATATGGTTTGAGTGAAACCGGAATCCGAAAAACGATAACCGATTTATTACGCTGAAAGAATAACTCCTTTAGCCCAGGTGAGAGCGATGCGTGCCTGTTCGTCGCGGGTCATGTCGGTGTTGTTGAGAACAATTGCATCCGGTGCCTGAATGAGCGGACTGTTTTCCCGGGTGCTGTCGAGCAGATCGCGGTCCTGAATGTTTTTCAGAATGTCTTCAAAGTCTGCAGGAATGCCTTTTTCCTGAAGTTCGAGATATCTTCTTTGGGCACGAACCCTAGCATCGGCAGTCATAAAGATCTTGAGTTCGGCATCTGGAAAAACAACAGTTCCGATGTCGCGACCATCCATCACCACACCTTTATCTTTCCCCATTTTTTGTTGCTGACGAACAAGAAATTCCCGGATTTCCTTTACAGCGCTCACTTCCGAAACCCTTTTAGAAATTTCCATTCCGCGGATAAGGGTTTCTACATTCTCGCCATTTAGCATGGTAAAATAGAAACCTTCGTCTTCGTCGAACTGAAATGAAATATGAATATCGTCGAGGAGATTCGGGTTTTGCTTAACCTCATCCAGATTGATCTGATTTCGTATTAAGTATAAAGTTACCGCCCGGTACATGGCTCCGGAATCGATAAAAAGATAATGCAGACTTTTCGCCAGATTTTTAGCCAGTGTACCTTTTCCGCAACTTGAATGTCCGTCGATGGCGATATTGATTTTTCCTCCCAAAACTTTGTGATTACCTACCGCGGCAATATAAAGGAAGATTTATAAAAACAACCCAAAGTGTTATACCGATGCCGATTCAGTTTTAGTGAGATGTACAAAACAGATCGGCATGGGAGCATAAACTAATTATCTCTTAAGCCCCGAATATCAATAAGTTTTGTGTTGAACAATGTCGCTCTTTTCAAGAATCACATTATTAGAAGAATTGTCAAAAATCTTGTTGAAAAGGATGGAAGGTTTTTGTGATTGAAACCGAAGTTTAGTAATCCCGGATTAAAGAAACGTGACCAACTTTAAAACTGCGATTGTGAATTAACCGGCATCACTAAATTTGCCGCACTATGACAGAATTGGCAACACTCGAAACCAAACATGCGCAATTGTTGAAAGACGCAATTCAGGCAATTCACGCACGAACTTTCTATACTCCTTATCCTGAACACCCAAAAGCATACGCTGAGGATGCAGACTCTAAAGGCCGTGACGCATTCGCACTTCGAATGAATGAACCGTACACAGAGCTTCAGGTAGAAAGTGAAAAGTGGATCGGAGAAGAAGTTTCTCCATATCTTCAAACAGGTATTGGAGTTATGTATCCTCAGTTAAGTGTTGAACAATTAATTTCAAATGCAGATGGGGCAAAATCATGGAAGGATATACCAGCGGGTGAGCGAGCGGGAATTCTTATCGAATCGCTTGAGCGGGTTGCCAACCGGTACTTTGAAATTGCGTATGCCACCATGCATACTACCGGTCAAAGTTTTATGATGGCATTTCAGGCGTCCGGGCCGCATGCGAATGACCGCGCATTGGAAGCAATCGCGATGGGATACGAAGAATTAACGAGATTCCCGAATGAGGTGGATTGGGTAAAACCGATGGGCAAATTTGATCTCACCCTGCACAAAAACTGGAAGGCAGTTCCCAAAGGGATCGGACTTGTAATCGGGTGTTCAACCTTTCCTACCTGGAACACCGTGCCGGGCATGTACGCCAGTTTGATGACGGGTAATCCGGTTATTGTTAAACCCCATCCGAAATCCATTCTTCCCATTGCCATTGTTATTTCGGAATTGCGAAACGTGCTTCGGGAGAATAAACTCAACCCGGATATTATTCAGCTTGCAGTTGATACGGTTTCGGAGCCAGTAACCAAACAACTGGCAGACAACGCAGCAATTACCTTAATCGACTATACCGGCGGCAATGCTTTCGGAGATTACATTGAATCGTTACATAAAACCACGTTTACCGAAAAAGCCGGTGTGAACAGTATTATTCTCGATTCGGTTAAAGATCTGAATGCGGTTGCCCAGAACATTGCTTTTGCGGCCTCACTTTATTCGGGACAGATGTGTACCGCTCCGCAAAACGTATTTGTTCCGGCAGACGGAATTGATGCAGAAGACGGTCATAAAACTTTTGATGAAATTGCCGATGCAATCACCAATGCCATTAACGGAATTGCGGATCATCCTAAAATGGGGGCCGGAACTTTAGGTGGAATACAAAACGACCAGACCGTTAAGAGAATTAAAGACGGAGGCAACTTCGGCGGCTCCCTGATGGCAGAAGGACATACGGTTTCTAATGCTGAATTTGAACACGCAAGAGTTATGAGTTTAACAGTTGTTAAAACTGGTTGGGAGAATAAGGAAGCGTATGGTCACGAATGTTTTGGTCCGATGGTATTTGTTGTTAAAACCAAAGACCGGAATCATTCGGTTGAAATTGCGGCTGATCTGGCGGCTACAAAAGGAGCGATTACGTGTTCGGCATATTGCACCGACGCCGGAATGCAAAATACCATTGAAGATAAAATGAATTCGGTTTTCACTCCGGTATCTTTCAACTTTGGCGGAGCGGCTTTCGTAAATCAGCACGCGGCATTCAGTGACTTCCATGTTACCGGAGGCAATCCGGCAGGCAATGCGAGTTTTACCAATCCGGAATACATTAATAAGCGATTCGTGTGGGTTGGCAACCGATATATGGCTTAATCCAGTTCTAATTAATTTACTACCGTTCATGAATTGTTGATCTTCAATTCATACTAATAGAAGGTCGAATTCATTAATATTGCCCAGCAGTTTAAAAGCTATGACGAATACTATTCTGAAAATCGTTTTAACGATTCTTGCTGTTTTTCTTGCCTACGAGGTTTACGAATCAATTGCAAGTGAGTTGCGTTACCGTGCTGAAGTGGAAAAGGTTGAAGAACAGGTTATCAGCAAACTTGACAACATTCGCCTTGCGGAACTCACGTACAAGGATGTTAATGGAAAGTTTACCAACGACTACGACACCCTGATTAACTTTTTGAAAACCGGTAAACTGAGAATTACCAAACAGTACGGAGATAAGGATGATTCTACTACCGTATTCCGCGAAGAAGTTCTGTATATCCCTATTCTGGATACCTTATTTAAAGGCATTAATGTGGATTCGTTAGCATTTGTTCCACCTTTTGATACGGCCAGATTTGAATTGTATGCAATGACCATTACTCAAAATAATGTGGAAGTTCCCGTATTTAAGGTAGTGGATCCGCATCCTTTCGATAAGCAGAGACGAAATCCAAAGCATCCGAAGCAACCTCTTCAGGTAGGCTCACTCTCGGAAGCCAGTTATTCCGGAAACTGGAAGTAAGTTTGAAGGGTGGCAAACAACTACCACCATTCTGTTTCGAACCGGCTCATTCTTGAATACTCCAACGGAGCATTAAGATGGGTCGTTACCGATAAGCAATATAATCTGCTTGCCGATGGTACTTTCACCTTGGTTGACGATGAAATTCTGAGTACTCAGTTCCGGGATCACCGAATCTTTAATGAGATATTTTCTTCCATTCAGGTATTAACCGGACAGTCTTCATTTGTCTGCCTGCCGGAAGAACTTGCCGATCCGACTTCAGCCCGCAAACTATTCTTTCTGCAGCATGAACTTTCGAAGGAAGATGTTCTGATGCGAGGTGTACTAACTACAGACATTGCGGTTATGTATGCCATTCCTCAGTATTTAAGAGATCAGGTAAAGCAGAAATTTCCGATTGCCGAATTTGAACATGAAGCCGTTACATTTTACCGTTGGGTGAATGCGCGTTTTAAAACCATTGCCACGAACATTATTGTAAGTCACAGAGAAAACGGCATTCTGGCAATCGTTCAGAAAGACGGCGAATTCAAGCTGTGCAATGAATATCCGGCGAATAATCCGGAGGAAATTTTCTTTTACATAATGACACTGGTTGAACAACTGGAACTCGATCCCGAACAAACAACTTTGTCGTGGGTCGGACATACATCCAAAGATCAAAAAACGATTTTCGATACGTTTGAGCCATACATTCAAAAAGTGAATTTTATATCAGATGACTTTCTTTCCGAATATTCAGATTTGATCAACTTCTATCTGAAATGCGCATCATAGGAGGCGAACTAAAAGGGCTTCAGATTCCCATGCCTAAAAACGGAATCATCAGACCCACGACTGATAAAGCACGCGAAGCACTTTTTAATATTCTCAACAACCGCATTGACTATCCGGATTTATCTGTGCTTGATTTATTCACCGGAACCGGAGCCATGAGTCTTGAATTTATTTCACGAGGTGCGAAGTATGTTACTGCCGTAGAATTAAACCGGAGAGTTGCCAAACAGATTCAGGCATTTATTATTGAGAAAAACATCGACCTGCTTGACATTCAGGTCGCAGATGTTTTTAAATGGATTGCCAAACAGACTGAAAGTTATGATCTCATTTTTGCCGATCCGCCTTATGCTCACGCCAAAATTCCGGAACTACCGGAAATGATTTTCAATGCGCAGTTATTAAACAAAAACGGTTTGTTGATTATTGAGCATCCGGCACAAATCAAATTTCGCAATCACGAAGCGGATGAAATTCGTGTTTACGGTCAATCTGCCTTTAGCTTCTTCTCAAATTAAAGTACTTTTGGTTTATGCCAAAAATTGCCGTTTTCCCAGGAACCTTCGACCCTTTCTCAAATGGACATCGCGACATTGTTGAAAAAGGATTAAAAATGTTCGACGAAGTGATAATTGCCATCGGGGTGAACGCACTTAAAAAAACCATGTTTCCGCTTGAGAAACGGGTCGAATGGATTCGCAATACCTACACAAATGAGCCAAGGGTTCGGGTTGAAACGTATTCAGGCCTCACCATAAAATATTGCGCAGAAGTAAACGCGGGTTTTATTTTAAGAGGATTGAGAACTGTGGCAGATTTTGAATATGAAAAACAAATTGCGTTGGTGAATTCAGATCAGAATCATGCCATACAAAGTGTGTTTGTTTTGAGTGAGCAGAAGTACACGGCGGTAAGTTCGACGGTTATCCGAGATTTGATTTTGAATGGAGGTGATTACTCACTTTATCTGCCGCAAACCGTTGAAGTTCATACAGCACTTCCCGAATAGAGCGGTACGTTTCTAAATTCTCAATATCCAGCGTTTCGATGTTCACCCATTTAATATCATCAATGTCTTCTTCCAGTTGCGGTTTTGCTTTGTCAAACTTTTCACTGTTCATGGCAAACCAGTAAGTTTGTTTGATCATCCACTTCTTTTGAAAATAAATGTGGTAGGTGGTTGATAACTCTTCAAGAATTGTGAGTTTGTGAACATTGCATTCTTCTTCCACTTCCCGCATACTTCCATTGTAAGGTGATTCCCCTTTCTCGAGTTTGCCTTTTGGAAGATCCCAGTTTCCGAGCCGATGAATTAAGAGAAGTTTTCCTTTCGAATTAAAAACTCCCCCTCCTGCTGCTTTCACTACTTTAAAATAGGTAAGAAACTCGGAATAAGCTCCGGGTTGCCGGATGAGAATTGTTTTCGGTGTTTTAAGACGTCGCAAATGAGTAAAGAGCGACTTAATCACGGTCTTGTTCATGTGGCTGATTACGGTGTCGGCCTTACCGTGAAACACGCTCTCATCCTGAAAGATCAGGACATGCCTCCGGAAGAATATTTTATAATTTTGCCTCATGAATACCGGATCCAAATTAGCGGAATATTTATTAGAAATAAAAGCTGTAAAGCTTAGTCCTGCCGAGCCATTTACATGGTCAAGCGGTTGGAAATCACCTATCTATTGTGATAACAGAATTACACTTTCTTATCCACACATCCGAATGTTTATTAAAGAAGAGCTGGCATCACTCATAAAATCTAAATATCCGGAAGCAGGGGCAATATGCGGAGTTGCAACAGCCGGAATCGCTATCGGAGCTTTGGTCGCCGATAGTTTAAATCTGCCATTTTCGTATTGCCGGCCAAAACCAAAAGAACATGGAATGAAAAATCAACTTGAAGGAGAAATCCGGAAAGGACAGCAAGTGGTAGTGATTGAAGATTTAATTTCAACCGGAGGAAGCAGTCTGCAGGTTGTTCGATATCTCCGCGAACAAGGGTACGAAATTGCCGGAATGGCCGCCATTTTCACTTACGAATTCGACAAGGCAACAGAAGCCTTTGAATCTGAAAACTGTTCGGTGTTCACGTTGGGAACTTATTCCGACACGATTGCGATGGCGGCAAAAAACGGATATGTTGAAAAATCGGATCTTGAACAACTCGCACTATGGCGGGAAGAACCGTCGATGTGGAACCCGGTTTCACAACTTTGAAGGAAACCTAAAAATGAAAAACATAAAAAAAGGCCATCGAATGATGGCCTTTTTTTATTATTCGATATAGAAATTAATATCTGTAATGATCTGATTTGTACGGACCCTGTTTCTCAACCCCGATATATTCTGCCTGAGTATCGTTGAGTTCTTCAAGTTCTACTCCGATTTTAGCAAGGTGTAATCTCGCTACTTTTTCATCGAGGTGCTTTGGAAGAGTGTAAACCAGATTTTCATAATTGGATGCATTGTTCCAAAGTTCAATCTGAGCTAAAGTCTGATTGGTAAAGGAATTAGACATCACAAAGGATGGGTGGCCGGTTGCACATCCAAGATTTACGAGTCTGCCTTCGGCAAGTACGATAATTTCATTCCCGTTCACATTGTACACATCCACCTGAGGTTTCACTTCGTATCGTGAAGATCCATGATTTTTGTTCAACCATGCCATGTCAATTTCGTTATCGAAGTGCCCGATGTTACAAACGATAGTTTTATCGTGCATCATTTTAAAATGCTCTTCGGTAATAATATCCCGGTTTCCTGTGGCAGTTATTACAATATCTGCACGTGGAATTGCGGTCGACATTTTCTTAACTTCAAAACCATCCATAGCTGCTTGCAATGCACATATCGGATCAATTTCCGTAACGATAACTCTGGCACCCGCACCTCTTAAAGATTGAGCAGTTCCCTTTCCAACGTCACCATAACCGGCAACCACGGCAACTTTACCAGCCATCATGATATCGGTAGCTCGGCGAATTGCATCTACAGCAGATTCACGACAACCATACTTATTATCAAATTTCGATTTTGTAACCGAGTCATTGATATTAATTGCAGGAACCGGAAGACTGCCTTTTTTAACACGATCATAAAGTCTTAAAACACCGGTGGTTGTTTCCTCTGAAACACCGCGAATGTTCTGCACTAATTCCGGAAAGCGATCCAGAACCATATTGGTTAGGTCTCCGCCGTCATCAAGAATCATATTCAAAGGTTCGCCACCTTCAAAAGCGGTGAGGGTTTGTTCGATGCACCAGTCAAATTCCTGTTCATTCATACCTTTCCATGCGAACACCGGAACGCCGGTGGCAGCAATCGCCGCGGCAGCATGATCCTGAGTTGAAAAAATGTTACAGGAAGACCAGGTAACTTCTGCTCCGAGAGCTGTGAGTGTTTCAATTAACACAGCTGTTTGAATTGTCATATGAAGACATCCGGCGATTCTCGCACCTTTGAGTGGTTGTGACTCACCAAATTCTTCCCGCAATGCCATTAGTCCTGGCATTTCTGCTTCCGCAAGTTTGATCTCTTTTCTTCCCCAATCTGCGAGGGAGATGTCTTTTACTTTGTAATTCTCTGTTGCCAAAGTTGTCATTCTTTGAAAATTTGTTTGGGATTCAATAATAGGCCGCGAAGTTAACCTTTGCTTTTAGCATTTTAAAACCAACAGCACGCTGGTTTGTTCAGATGAGGTAAGAAAATATAATTTCGCAAACCCATTATTGATTTATTAAAGAAAATTAGAAATGTATCCCGAAGAATTAGTTCGTCCAATGAGAGCCCAGTTAACCAACGAAGGTTTTCATGAATTAAAGAATGCCGAAGAAGTAGACGACGCATTCTCAAATAATGAAGGCACAATGTTGCTGGTAGTAAATTCTGTTTGTGGTTGTGCCGCCGGTACCGCCCGTCCAGGTGTATTGCTTTCTCTCACTGGTAATAAAAAACCAGACAATCTGGTAACTGTTTTCGCTGGTCAGGATTCTGAAGCTACTGCCCGTGCACGTGAGAATTTACTTCCTTATCCACCCTCATCTCCGGCTATTGGATTATTTAAAAACGGAGAGTTGGTACATATGGTTGAACGCCATCACATTGAAGGAAGAAGTGCAGAAATGATTGCCGCTAATTTGATGCAGGCATACGAGAGTTATTGTTAATTCCAGAATCTCTTTGAAATAAGAAAGGTTCTGAAGAGTACCGAAATAAAAAAAGCGCTTAGTTGACTAAGCGCTTTTTTTATTTTTATTCTTAAACTGAATCAAGGTGCTCCAACTCTGTGCATCGCACATCGGAAACCAAGAGTTGAAAGTGATTGTTCTTCATCAAGGAATCTTCTTGTTCCGGGTGACATCCAATAAGCTCTGTCATTCCATGAAGCTCCCTTATAAACATGTGCCTTGTTATTTACTAGTGAAGTAACACCATAGTCGTACTGCTCCTCTCCACCATTGTAATATTCTTCATCGAGATATCCAATGTTGTCCGCCTTCTTGTAGTTTCTTCTGTTCACGTTATCCCGATCTTCAACCGGAACGTATTGAATTCTACCCAAGCTGTCTTTGAGGTCAATTACACCGTCCTCGTCAAGTTTCTTTTTGGTATAAACATTTCCCCGGTAAGGATTGAAGTCTGTAACATCATCATAAGTGAGAACACGATAAACATCCATCACCCACTCGCTCACATTACCACTCATATTGTAGAGGCCATAGTCGTTAGGCCAGTACGCTTTAACTTCGGTTGTAATCAGTGCTCCGTCGTTTAACCAGGCGGCAATACCACCCTGATCACCTTTTCCTCTTTTAAAGTTTGCGTTAATCAAACCTCTGTCTTTTTCTGAACCACCGTGATGCCGAACGGTTAAACCACCCCAGCTGTAGATCTTTTTGTTATTAACGTTTTCGTATTGCGATGCTCCAATGTTAGCAGTAGCTGCATATTCCCATTCCGCTTCAGTTGGCAAACGATAATCCGGTAAGAAGATACCATCCTCCATTCTTACGTTTCGGGTACCTTTTTTAACATTAATATCTTTTATCAGATGCTTGCCGTCTTTACCTTGAAACTGACCTGCGAGATAAGCTCCCTGGTTGAAATTTTCCTCGTTCATCTGATCAATATCCGGTTGAAGAATTCCTTCCCGGATAAGGATCATTTCATTAACCCGGTCGCTTCTCCATGCGGCATACGCGGTAGCTTGCAACCAATTAACACCAACTACAGGATAATTTTTGTACGCAGGATGTCGAAGGTAATACTCAACATACGGCTCGTTATAAGCAAGTTTATCGCGCCAGCAATTAGTATCAGGTAATGCAGTTTCCCATACTTCGGGATAATCAACGTAAACCCTTCTCAACCAATGAAGATATTCCAGGTAATTAAGGTTGCTGATCTCGCATTCATCCATATAAAAGGAGTGTACGGATACCTTTCGCTCGATGTTATCGTGTTCGTAAAGAACATCGTGTTCAGAAGATCCCATTGTAAACTGACCTCCTTTAACATACACGAGACCCGGTCCTGTTTCCTGACCTGCATAGTCATACGTTTCAAAACCTCCCCACTTCGAATCGTTGTAATTCCAGCCTGTAACAGCCGACTTTTCCTTCTTACAAGAAGTTACGAAAAGCGCGGTAGACGCAGCCAATAAAACGATAGATAACTTTCTGTTCATCATATCTGTGATGGTCATTTTTCTAAGAACTTACAAGTTTAAACTTTTATTGCTTATAGAAAACCCTACAAAAAAAATTAGTTTAAATGAAAGCATTCGGTACGAAAAAGTTTCATCCATCATTCACCTAAACTTGCCAAACTGATCGGAATGCTATTGATTTCATAATGCCGGGACACAGCGAGAAACTGTATTCTCAAGGATGGAATTCAAGCCCTTCAGAATTGATGTACTAAACGAAACTTCTCCAAAGCAATCTGCAAAATGTTGCTGATTGTTATAGAAAGGTCTTCTGATCAGTGATAACATGATTTTGGAATCTTTGAAAAGACAAGCTACAGATACCGCCGAGAGCCAACGAGTATCCTTTGAAACTGAAACAGATGTTGAATGAATAAGAACTTGATTTGTGGAGATCACCTGTTTTTCCGTACCGAATTTGAACGATAGCCAATGATAACGCAGTAATGCATTAACAGCCTTTGCGTCAAACTGCTATTGATTAAAAAATGGCATCACGTAATATTCCTCAGATTGATTATTCAATGTTCCAATTAAAATTTTCCGAGCCAGTTGACCTGACACATATATGTTATGCAACTCCATAGGATCAGCATAAAATAAGGCTAGGGGTTGGTTTAGGTTATGAGAAGAAATTGATAGAAACCATTTGGGGTTGGTGAAGATTAGCCCAGCTCCGGCACATAAGTATGACAATCTTTGGGTAACCAGCGGCTCACGTGTAGCGCGTAAATAACCTCTTGTTGCTACTTCCAGACCAAGGTTTGTGACTCCGGTAAAATTCGTAAAGTCAACCTTTCTATCATAGAGTTCTGTATTAAAACCCAATCCCGGAAACGAGTTGTTTTTGAACCTGTATTCATAAGAGTAGCATAGATTAAAGTTGTTGGTATTGCAAACTTTGTTCATTAGAAATCCTTAATAAACCCTAATCCAAAAGAACCTGCTTTATTTAAATATACCTCAACTGAGGTTGAATGTGTTTCAAAGTCTCAATCCTCCCGTTTGAAATGATAAGCTGTTCGGATCAACTTATCCTGAAGTCCGACGCCGGTTAAAGCCGGATTTATTAATGCAGGTATTCCGAATATCTGAAGATATACGGGCTGTTGTTATGCAAACCCAATCTTGGTTGAGCACAAAACGATCTGTAAAAAAAAAGACTCCTGAAGAGATTTCAGGAGTCTTTAAAAGTTTTATTAATCGTGATTTCAATTTTTATCAGAAATCCGGGCAGTGCAACACTCTGTATTTATGTTGCGGGGCGCGAGCACACCATTCAATGGCTGCACTCACTTCATGTGATCCGGGAGCAGCTGCTCTTTTGGAATCCACAGTTAAATCATAACTATATCCAAATTTGAACTTGTCTTTGCGGAACCCGATGAGTATCATCAACGCATCAGAATTTCTGTATTGACCAAATGTTTGTCTAAACCATAAACCTGAAACCAATGGTCCCCGATTAAGATAAAACCCAACATTCAACTGAGTAAATTTCGCCTGCATCATGAAAAGTGCGTTAGGTGAGAAAGTACTGTTTGGATTCTTTCTTCTATCGAGCGCAATCACAGAACCTGCATGAACAGTATATCTCCTGGGTAACTTTGCAGCCGGGTCTCCATAAAAAGACTGAACCGGTTCAATTAAATTGTGAACAGCAACACCTGCATAGAAATTTTTGGTGTATGCCAAGAAGCCAGTACTAAAGTTTGGTGAAGTAATTTTATTGGAAACCACAGGTTCATTTGTCGGGTTTACAAAACCTCTTGTTGCATCGATCTGATCTTCGAATCTGAGTTTTGAGAAATCAAGACCTCTCTGAATTACCTGACCTTCCAATCCGAAACGCATCCAAAACTTTTTGGTTACCTCAAGCTGGTATGAATAAACAGCACTCACCTGAGAAGTCTTTAACAAACCTTCGCCGGCTACGTCCTGAACTGCAAGCAATCCAAGACCACCTTTAATTTTGTCAAAATGCTGATCATACGAAAAAGCAGTGGTAACGAAAGTCCCGGGTAGACTTGGCCACTGGTTTCTGTAGTTGATTACGGCCCGTCCGCCACCATTGCATTGTCCGGTTCCTGCCATTGCAGGATTGGTGTAAACAGGAGTCGCATAAAATTGAGAAAATTCCGGATCCTGTGCCCAGGAATATGCGGAAATACAAACTGCCAGGAATAACATTACCGGCTTAACCAATGTAGTGGCTTTAATCCCTTTGATCATATAATTCTGTAATGTTTTAAACTCAGATACCTAATTGAGGATAAACGCTGCAAATAATTTTGTAAAGATATTCTGTTTGAATGACCACTACAAAAAAATTACTCAAATTAAACAATATTTGATTGGGCTTATTGTTGTTCGAAGGAGAATTATTGTAGTCGTAAACCTTAATTGAAACCCGCATGAAATGGGCGTTCTCGTGTCTGTTATTTTTTTATGTTGTTAATTTATGTTCGGCCCAAGAGACCGAATTTTCACCAGATTCCTACACCATTAGCTGGAAAGGAAACATCCCTTCAGGATGTGAATACACACAGTTGAACGGCAATTCTTTGCCGGTAAAATTTTTACGTTTTGAAACCACAGCGTTTTCCAAACAACTTAAAATTTTGAATGAAATCTGGACTGATTGTGAACAGGATCCGCAACTTCTAAAATCAGTTGAAACCTTTAGTTCAAATCTGAAGCAGTATATAACCTCCGAAAGCGGCAAACTATATCTTAATGTAGAAGTTCCGGTTTTCAGATCAAATACTCAGAGTGGTAATCTTCAAAAACTGGTTTCCTTTAAATTGGCAGAATCCAATGCGGCTTTTTCAAATCCCTTTAATAAAGCACTTGGAAAGAAATCTGAGTTTGCTGCAAATAGTGTTTTAAGCAACGGAGATTGGTATAAGTTCCGGGTAATAAATGAAGGAGTGTTCCGGATTACGGCCTCCCAACTAAAAGATATCGGACTCGATTTAGCCAACATTGACATTTCTTCCTTTCAGGTATTCGGAACTGAAGGAGGCCCGCTTCCTGAAATTATTGACGACTCCCGAACAGATGACTTAAAGGAACTTGCGGTTCAGATAATTGATGCAAATGGAAACGGGAAATTGGATGGTAGTGAGCAGATAATGTTTTATGCCGAGGGGCCTCACGTGTGGCGATACAACAGTTCCCTCAAAATGGATACACATGAATTCAACTACTTCGACAATCAAAACTTCATTTTCCTGACGCATTCTCAGCAGAAAGGAAAGCGAATTCAGCAAAATAGTTCAGGGGAAGGAACCGCCTACGACTCCACTTATGTATCTTTTCTTGCCAGAACTTTTCACGAAACAGATGAATATCAAGGTTCCTTATCCGGCAGAATTTGGCTTGGGGAATCATTTTTAAATCAAAACGACAGATCCTTCAAACAAACTTTTCCGAATGCTCTGATTGATTCAAAAGGAACAATTCGATACCGCGTTGCCTGCAGATCTATAATTGCCAGTTCCGGAATGCGTGTTCAAATGAACGGGACCACTCTGGAAAACATAGGTTTCTCGCCTGTAAGTGGTGATTTTGAGGAAAACTTCATGGACCTGAGACCCAACACTGTTAAAACTTTCAATATCGCCGGCAGTGAGTATAATCTGGACTTCACCTTTTTCCCGGGGAATTCAACAGCGAATGCATGGGTTGATTATTTCGAAATATCGGTACCATCTGAATTGAAATTCTCCTCCGGATCCGGATTTCAATCTGTTCAACTTTATAAGACCGAATCTTACAACCGAATCAAGTTACGATTTAATGAGCTGGCAACCGAATTTTGGGATGTTACAGATTATTTCAATTCGGCTGTTTGCTCTACATTTGATGATAGTGGTAAGCCATCATTTATCACTTCTACAAGTGGTCTCAGAAAAAAGTTCATTTCTTTTACCGGCTCCTCAATTGGAACTCCCGAATATGCCGGTAAAGTTTCAAACCAAAATCTGCACGCTCTCCGGGATATTGAATATGCCATTATTTCCCCAAAGTCCTTTTTAGATCAGGCTAATAAACTGGCAACGTTTCATACCCAACACTATAATTATAAGGTATCTGTAATAGAACTGGAAGACATCTATAACGAATTTAGTGGTGGAGTTGAAGATGTTACTGCGATAAGAGATTTTCTCAGAATGTTGTATGTGAATGGTAAAACCGGTTCTGTACCTCTGCGTTTCGCCTTGTTATTCGGAGATGGTTCCTATGATTACAAAGACCGGCTTTCGTACAACACCAATTTCATCCCAACATTCCAGAGCAGGGAATCAAACAACCCGAGTTATTCTTATGCCTCCGATGATTACTTTGCTATCCTCGAATCCGGTGAAGGATATTTCGATGTTACCGGAGCACAGGAAGGTTTGGATATTGGTATCGGAAGAATTCCGTGCAGAACCCAGGAACAGGCCAATATTGCCTTGAACAAGGTTACTCATTATCACGAAAAACCTGCGTTGGGTGAGTGGAGAAACAACGTAACATTTCTGGGCGACGATGAAGACAACAATACACACTTCCGAGATTCTGAGAATGTTTCAAAAAAGATTGACAATCAGGCACCCGTCTTTAACATTAAAAAGATTTATCTGGATGCATACGAAGAACAATCCTATGGAAGCGGTCAAAAATACCCGGAGGTTAATGATGAGATTGACCATAGTTTTGATCGGGGTCAACTAATTTTTAATTATCTCGGACATGGTGGCTCGAGTGGAATGGCTCATGAAAGAGTCGTAACCAGAGAGCAAATCAGAGCATGGTCTAATTACGACAAACTTCCGGTTGTTATCACAGCCACATGTGAGCTTTCAAGATATGATGATCCTTCTCAGGATTCTCCGGGCGAACTAATGTTATTTGATGATGACGGAGGTGCAATCGCCCTCATTACCACAACCCGAATTGTTTTTATTGGCAACAATTACAACCTCAATGACAAAATCATTGACAACAACATGTTTAATATTTCCAGTGTTCGACCCACTTTGGGAGAAATAATGATGAAAGGGAAAAACAATTCCTTACGCGCAGTGAATCAGCGAAATTTCACATTGCTTGGAGATCCGGGTGTTGTAATGGCTTACCCCAAATACAACGTGGTAACAACAGCAATAAACGATTCGGTAATTGGGATTCAGGCCATGGATACTTTCAAAGCATTTTCTAAGATGAAGATTGACGGTGAAATCAGAGATCACAATAACCAGTTAATTCCTGATTTCAACGGTGTGGTTTTTCCAACGGTTTTTGACAAGTATGTAAAA
Source organism: Bacteroidota bacterium (assembly GCA_016124755.1). Classification (GTDB taxonomy): domain Bacteria; phylum Bacteroidota; class Bacteroidia; order NS11-12g; family UBA9320; genus WGNA01. The sequence continues at coordinate 130,821 of WGNA01000007.1, forward strand.
TATCTCACTCTCGGTAATGACCCGGAAAGTAAGGTAGACTCCTTTTTCATGCAAAACAGTGTTTTGTACCGGGGGCAAGTGAGCGTGCAAAACGGGAAGTTTTCATTTCAGTTCGTAGTTCCAAAAGACATCGCCTATCAGTTCGGCAACGGTAAAATATCTTATTACGCCATGAACGAAAATCTGGATGACGCCAACGGTTACGAAAAAGACATTAAAGTTGGCGGTTCCATTTCCGACATTGCTACAGATACTACCGGACCATCCATAGATTTATTCATGGATGATTTCTCCTTTGTTTTCGGTGGTATTACAGGTACAAAGCCGATTTTGCTATGCAAGCTGTTTGATGAAAACGGTATCAACACTGTTGGTAATGGAATTGGGCGGGATATCACCGCTATACTCGATGAAGGCACCGAACAGGAAAAAATTATTGTACTTAACGACTATTATCAGGCAACACTGGATTCTTATCAGGAAGGACTTATCCGTTATCCAATGGAAGCTCTTTCTAATGGTCGTCATACGATTCGGGTAAGAGTTTGGGATGTATATAACAATACCGCTGAAGACTACACCGAATTTATTGTTGCCACAGATGAAAATCTGAAAATTGACCACATACTTAATTATCCAAACCCGTTCACAACAGCAACCACTTTTCACTTCGATCACAACCGGGCAGGGATGAATCTCGACGTACTCATTCAGGTAATGACAGTAAGCGGAAAAGTTGTAAAAACGCTTGAAAGCATGAACAACAATGGAGATTCACATTTCTCAGCTATTGATTGGGACGGCCGGGATGACTTCGGTGACAAACTAGCGCGGGGAGTATATATTTATAAAGTAACCGTGCGCTCGGAAGATGGCAAAAAGACATCTGAGATTCAGAAATTGGTATTACTGTGATGGTGCCTTAATAAAAGAAAAATATAAATTTGCCTGATACGTTAAACCACAAAATTCAAAAGCTTGAAAGTTAGATTGATAAAACCAAAGTCGCTGTTGATACTAACCTTTTTCGGATGCGGAATTCAGCTGTCTTTCGGACAAGGTGGAATCTCCCCGGTAATCAAAGACAACAGTTCTCTTTTAGGTCAACGAAATGTTATCACAACTGCGGTTCCCTTTCTCACCATTACACCAGATGCACGCGCAGCCGGAATGGGCGACATAGGAGTTGCTACATCTCCCGATGCAAACAGCATTCACTGGAACCCCGGCAAACTTGCTTTTGTGGATGACGATGGAGGAGTTTCTTTAGGTGCAGCTCCGTGGTTGCGTTCACTGGTTCCGGATGTTTGGTTTTATTATTTATCAGCTTACTCCAAAGTTGGCAACAAAAAACGAAGTACAGTTGCCGGTTCCCTGAGATACTTCAGCCTTGGCCAAATCGAATTCACCGATCAACTTGGCAATGCTCAGGGTAGCGATGAACCAAAAGAATTTGCCTTGGACTTTGCCTATTCCCTTCAATTGTCTAAAAAACTCTCTTTGGGTATAGCAACAAGATATATCAACAGCCGCCTCGTGTCCAAAAGGGTTTATAATGGTGTTGAAATCAGACCCGGACAAGGTGTTGCCGGAGATATCGGGATGTATTACAAAGACAAAATTGAAATTAACAAACGCGACTGGAATTGGTCATTAGGAGCGGCAATCACCAATATGGGTTCTAAAATTACCTATACCAATGATGCCAACCGCGACTTTATTCCGATCAACCTTCGAATAGGTACCTTTTGGCAAACCGAAATAGACGATCACAATAAAATCGGATTTGGTGTTGATTTCAACAAACTACTTGTTCCTACCCCACAGCCGGTTTATGTTAAGAATAGTTCAGGTCAGGATTCCATTTATCCCGATGGCTCAAAACAACTTGAAACCTGGCAAACTTCAGATGATCCGGTTTTGGCAGGAATGATAAAGTCACTTGGTGATGCACCGGGTGGATTTAGAGAAGAATTAAAAGAGTTCATCACAAACATTGGAGCGGAATACTGGTATGAAGATCAGTTTGCAATTCGCGGTGGTTACTTCCACGAAGCAAAAACCAAAGGTGGTCGTCAGTATTTTACTCTGGGTGTTGGAATTCGTTACAACGTTTTCGGTTTAGATATTTCTTATCTGAAACCAATTCAACAAAGACATCCTCTTGAAAATACTTTGAGATTTACATTGTTGTTCGATCTTGATGCATTTACGAATCAAAACAATTCATCATCGAACTCCAATCCAAGATCTTAATCTCCTTTAAGATATTAATAAAAAGAAAGCCGGTTGAATAATTTCAACCGGCTTTCTTTTTAATACTGAATAGTGATTTTTTATTCAACCTTCCACTTCTTTGGATTCTTGACCAGTTGTTTCATTAATCCCAACTCAAGAACATCCAGCATCTGTTTCACATAATGAAACTTCAAACCCTTTATATAATTAGCAGGTATATCTTCTATATCTTTTCGGTTGCTTTCTGAAAGAATTATTTCCTTGATCCCCGCACGTCTTGCTGCCAGTATCTTTTCCTTAATACCTCCAACAGGCAAGACTCTTCCTCGCAGGGTAATTTCACCTGTCATCGCCAATCTGGGTTTTACCTTTCTTTGAGTTAATACACTCGCTAATGAGGTAAGTATGGTGATTCCTGCAGAAGGTCCGTCTTTGGGAACTGCCCCGGCGGGGAAATGAAGGTGAAAGTCATACAAATCGAAAATTCCGGGATTAATATTCAATTCGTCACAATTGGCTTTAAGGTAGGTTAATGCTGTGATTGCAGATTCTTTCATCACGTCGCCCAACTGCCCGGTAAGAGTGAGTTTCCCTTTCCCCGGAGTCATGGTGCTTTCCACAAAAAGTATCTCCCCTCCTACCGATGTCCAGGCTAAACCGGTTACCACTCCCGCGATATCGTTGTTCTGATATTCTTCCTTTTCAATTCTCTGATTACCGAGTACTTCGTAGACGTATTGCTCAGAAATTAATTGGCCAATCTCTTCATCATTAACCACCTGCTTAGCCCGGTGTCTCGCCAAAGAAGCTATCTTTTTTTCAAGTCCCCGAACTCCGCTCTCCCTTGTATACTCCTCGATGATAACCGAAAGAACTTTATCGCTAATTTTAAACTGACCGGACTTTAAACCATGTTCCTTTCTTTGTTTCGGAACCAGATATTTTTTAGCGATCTGTATTTTTTCTTCTAATGTATATCCGTTGATCTCAATGATTTCCATCCGGTCTAAAAGTGCCGGTTGCACTGTATCAAGTCTGTTCGCAGTTGCGATAAACATCACCCGGGACAAATCATAATCAAGATCAACATAGTTGTCGTGAAAGGAATTATTCTGTTCCGGATCTAAGATTTCAAGAAGCGCAGAAGACGGATCCCCTCGAAAGTCGTTGCCGATTTTATCAACTTCATCCAAAACAAAAACAGGGTTTGAAGTCCCGGCCTTTTTCAGAGATTGAATTATTCGTCCCGGCATTGCTCCGATATATGTCTTTCGATGACCTCTTAATTCCGCTTCATCGTGAAGACCCCCCAACGAAACACGGATGTACTTTCTGCCCATCGCTTTTGCAATTGATCTTCCGAGTGAAGTTTTTCCGACTCCGGGAGGTCCGTACAAACATAAGATCGGACTTTTCATGTCTCCTTTTAGTTTAAGAACTGCCAGATATTCCAGTATTCTATCTTTGACTTTCTCTAAACCAAAGTGATCTGCATCTAAAATTTTTCGTGCCTTCTTGAGATCAAAACTGTCTTTTGAGAACTCATTCCAGGGAAGTTCCAGGAGTAATTCCGCATAATTTAAACTAACCGAATAATCCGGCGCTGCCGGATTCGTTCGCATGAGTTTATCTAATTCTTTATCGAATGCTTTAGCAATGGCGGGTTCCCACTTCTTTTTTTGCCCTCTGCTTCTCAGCTCTTCAATTTCTTTATCGGGTGAATCTTGCCCCAGCTCCTCCTGAATTGCTCTGATCTGCTGATGCAGAAAATACTCGCGTTGCTGTTTATCCAGATCAACTTTAACCTTAGATTGAATCTGTGTTTTTAACTCCAGCATCTGAAGTTCACGGGTAAGGTGTCCCAAAACAACCTCTGCTCGTGTAGCCAGACTCCCGATTTCCAGAATGTTTTGTTTTTCCTGAATATCGATGTTGAGATTGGATGCGATAAAATTGATCAGGAAGTTCGGGCTGTCAATATTCTTTAAAGCAAAGTTTGCTTCCGTCGGAATGTTGGGTGAAAGTTCAACAATTTGTGTTGCTAATTCTCTTACCGACGCAATCAGTGCCTTGTTTTCTTTATTAGAAACAAACGCAACTTCATCAATTGCTTCAACTTTGGCCTTTAAATAGGGTTCTTCGGAGGTGATTTCATTTAAGCTGAATTTTCGTTTGCCCTGAATAATTGCAGTAGTGTTTCCATCAGGCATCCGAATCATTTTTACGATGAACGCCACTGTACCCATGCTGAATAAATCCTCAACTCCCGGATCTTCAACATGAGAATCCTTTTGAGAAATTACACCAACTATTTTATTCGTTTTGTAGGCGTCTTTTATTAAGCGTATTGCTTTATCCCTGCCCAGAGTGATCGGAAAAACAACCCCGGGAAATAAAACCGTATTTCTTATCGGAAGAATCGGGATCTCATCGGGAAAAGGTTCTTTATTAATTTCATTTTCTTCATCCTGAGTCATCAGGGTTACAAAACCCGGAGTGTCGATGTTGTCGTCGTCAGACTCAAGTTGGAGAAACATATCTTTAAATTCAGCCATTGTCAAAGTGTCAGTTAACCGCCGGATTCAGCGGAGTAGCGCAATTTTCAACCTCTGTGCCATGGTCAGGAAAACAGTTTCGCTTTCCTCGAAAAAGTGTTGAAAAGGAGGGTCGAAATTAATAGAGTTCCACCATATAAGGTTGCGGATCTCCATTCCTGCAAGACGATTTCACCAATAAAAAACAATGCGGAGTAAACCAAAAAAATGGCAACCAACCAAGAGAGAAACATCCAGACGATATGTCCGTTGTCAGGTCTGCCATATTTGCCCCAGATGCCCGCCGGTTGAACCCGTTTAAAAAATTCGGATAAAATACTTTCTGAAGTCGGTTTGGTTAAAAAGGTTATTGCGATCCAAATAACTGTGGTAATGAAAACGGTTAGAATCACCGTCCATGCAAAATCAAAGTACCAAACCTGAGAAGTTAAGTCTGCGATTTCGTCTTTTGTTAAACCCGATTCCAACCCCGATAAAAATATATTGCGCCGGATCATTATGAATCCATAAACAAGAAAAGGTGCAAGGGTAGCAGAAATTTCACTCCATACATTTATGCGATGCCAGTACCATCTTAGAATTAATACAAGTCCCAAACCGGCTCCGCATTGAAAAATAAATTCCCAAACACCGGTTATCGTTTTGATCTGAGTTGTTACCAGCAGTGCAACAATCATTATAATAAAGGTTGCGATGCGGCTGATCAGAATGTAATTCTTGTCCCGTTGTTCTTCGGTTTTGAATTTCTGTGGCGGAGCAATGTAAGACTGGTATAAATCATTTACCAAATAACTGGCTCCCCAATTTAATTGGGTTGAAATTGTGCTCATGTAAGCTCCGAGAAATGCAACCAACAACAAGCCCCTTAATCCTAAAGGAAGATAATCCCGCATGGCCATTACATATCCCAATTTCTGATCTTCTGCGCTAAGATCCGGGTAGAGTACTACAGCACACAATGCCACAATAATCCATGGCCAGGGTCTTAAGCAATAATGGGCAATTTGAAAAAAGAGGGTCGAAAACACGGCGTCTTTTTCGGATCTTGTTCCCATCATTCGCTGTGCAATGTAGCCACCACCACCGGGCTCCGCTCCCGGATACCAGGATGCCCACCATAATATTCCGGCATAGGTTAAAAAGGTGATTACAGACAAACTGAGTGTTTTAATTCCGGATTCTGTTCCACCAATTTTTGGAAAAAAATCCAGACTTCCCGGTGGTAGTTTTTCCTTTAAGCCGGAAATGCCACCAATGCTTTCACTTCGCAAAACAAGTACGGCTAAAATGATACAGCCGGTCATCGCTATTATAAACTGAAAGGCATCGGTAACGGCAATTCCCTTAAGTCCGGAAACGGAGGAATAAAACATAATCACCAACATCGCACCTCCCGTTATCAGATAAAGACCCTGTTGATTGTGGTAGTCGAAGAATATTTCAACCAAAGCCATAAATGCCTGATTAACCCAAGCGATAATCATTGCATTAATGAACAAACCCAGATATACCGATTTAAAACCTCTTAAGAACGAAGCTGCCTTGCCGCTGTATCTCAACTGTATAAACTCGACTTCTGTTAATATGCCCGAACGCCGCCACAACCGTGAAAAGAATATGGTAGTAAGCAGACCGCCTGCAAGCAAATTCCACCACAACCAGTTTCCGGCGATGCCGTTTTTGGCGACCAATTCGGTAACGGCGAGCGGAGTGTCTGCAGCAAAGGTTGTTGCCACCATACTAAGACCTGCAAGATACCAGGGCATCGATCTTCCGCCGAGGAAAAAACCGTCAAGACCGGCTTCCCCCTGCTTTCGATAAAGAAATGCAATTCCCAGTGACAGACAGATGAACGCAACAATAACGAACCAATCCCAAAAATTTAATACCATGAATTGTACAATGAATATCTGTAAATAAAGAGTAAGTTTAGCCTACTGGTCAAAAGTACGGCAGACCCTATATATATTTGCCCGAAATATAATAGACACGTACGCAATGAAAAATCTTAAGATCAGTCTGATTGTAGCCCTGGTGATTGGCGCTACGTTAACATTTAATGCTTGTAATCCGGATGATGGCACAGATGTAAGTGCAAATCCAAAACTTAATTTTCTGGCAGGAACAGGATACACATCCACAAACACCACAATTGCTGCCGGGTCTTCTTTTAAAGTTGGTTTGTCTGCATCACACACCAAAAAAATTGAAACACTGAAAATCCGTGTAAGTTATAGCGGAGGTAGCAAAGTTGTACCCGATAACTGTACCATCTGTGACACGACCATTAACAAGGAGTCGTTTACTCTTGATTTCACAAACACTGTTGAAAATTCAATAGGCACAGAAACCTGGTATTTCACAGTAACGGATAAGGATGGTGCTTCCACAGAAAGCAGTTTAACCTTTACCAGAACTGCTGCCCCTAAAGCTGTGCGGGCTTCTCAAATCACCCTTGGAAATCAAAACTCAACTCAACTTGGGTCTTCTTTTAATATGCAGGCTTTCGCTGCAATGCTCTTAAAAGACGCGAAACTTGCTTCAGATTCTATTGATTTGTGTTATGTAAAAGATGATATAGGTGGGGCTGTTCTTTGTGCTCCAAGCAGCACTGTTGCAGCAACATATTTGAAAGGCACTTCAGGAACAAACGCTGTAAGCACATGGTCTACCCGAAATGCAACAAAAATCAGAAAAACTACCATTACAAAAACTGAGTTCGATGATATAGTTAAAACGAATTCAGCTAAATTATTGGCAGAGGTTTCCAGTACTGCTGCAACCACAGACAATGTAACGGTATCTGTAAATGATGTTTATTACGTTGGACCAGTAAGTGGTGCTAAATATTGCCTCATCAGAATCAATTCTATTGACGTGGATAATACCATGACAATTGAAATGTTGGTAGAAGACGAATAATTTTCAAAATTTCTAAAATATTAAAAGCCCGCCGGTTCGTTCCGACGGGCTTTTATTTTTGCCAAAACGAAAAAAATAGTCGTGAAGAAAATTGCAGTATTTACTTCAGGTGGTGATGCGCCGGGCATGAACGCATGTATCCGCTCGGTTGTGAGAACCGGAATTTATGAAGGGTTGGAAGTGGAAGGAATCCGCCGCGGGTATCAGGGAATGATCGATAATGATTTTTTGCCTCTGGAACGAAGATCCGTTGCCAACATCATTCAGCTTGGCGGAACCATTCTTAAAACCGCAAGATGTCTCGACTTCATGACTCCCGAAGGAAGACAAAAAGCCGCTGACAATTTGCGAAGCAGAAACATCGACGGTCTGGTTTGCATCGGAGGAAACGGTTCTTATACGGGAGCTTTAAAATTGTATGAGGAACACGGTATTCCAACCATCGGACTTCCGGGAACTATCGACAACGACCTTTACGGCACCGACTATACTATTGGTTTCGATACTGCGATTAACACAGCCGTTCAGGCAATTGACAAAATTCGGGATACCGCAGATTCGCATGACCGGGTTTTTCTGGTAGAAGTAATGGGAAGAGATGCCGGATTTATTGGAATTTCAGTCGGAATTTCCGGAGGAGCAGAAGGAATTCTCATCCCCGAAGACACACATGATATGGAGAAGATTCACCGGTATTTCGACCGATCAGACAGAAGGTCAAAATCCTTTTCGATCATTGTGGTGGCGGAAGGTGACCAGGAAGGCGGCGTTCTGGTTTTATCTCAAAAACTCAGTGAAAAATATCCCGATCTCGATATTCGGGCAACGATTTTAGGCCACATCCAACGAGGAGGATCACCAACTGCAAACGACCGAATATTGGCGAGCCGATTGGGTTACTCTGCCGTACATGCACTTATTCAGGGCCACAAATCCCAGACTTTAGGAATCGTGAATGATAAAGTAAAAATGACCCCGTTTGATGAAGCCATTCACAAACACAAACCCATAAACAGTTCTCTTATAAGAATGGCCGAAATCCTTTCTTCATAAGTTGCGATGAATTTCTAATTTTCGAAATCCGTGAACTGAATTAATCAGAAAGATTCGATCGGATGAGAATAGAATATCAGCACTTATCGTTGCGGATCTGATTGGAATAAAACTTTTCAAAAACTCGAGATAAGTCCCGGCCACAGCACCGGATTCTTCACAGGGAGTGAGCCATTCGCTATTGTGATTGATTAAAATGTTAGATGAAATTCCTTCGCAAATATTCCCGTAGTGATTAAATAAAATCATTTCATCGAAGCCCGAATCCCTTTTTTCTAAAGAAGCTAAAACATACATCATAGCGGAAGTTGATTTAATAAAAGAGTACGGACTTACATATTTTTTAAAGGAACTAATACCAGCTTTGACAACCGGTATTTGGTTTAAATGATTATCTAGTTTTTGGGGTTCCAATGAATCGGAAAGGAAAAAACCAGATTCATTATGCACCTCCCGGAAGTTTAAAACAAAGTCCATTTTATCAGCATCCGGCATATAACTCCCGGATGCATCTCTAAAAAAAGTAATGCGCCCGATTGCATGATTCTCTGAATTTTCGAATTGAATGAGTTTCTGGAAAAAAACTTCATCCCAATTGTGATCCCAGATCATACCCAACATAGCCGCTGATCTTTTCGCCCGGGAAATATTGAACCGGAGCAAAGGTGCCGTACCATTGATGAGTCTGAAAGTTTCAAAGAAACCGTCACCATAAAGAAAAGACCGGTTTTCCTTTAATTCAGAACTCATTATTAATAAAAGATTCCGGCTATCGTAGCAGTGAGCAAACAGGCAAGGGTTCCTCCCACCAGAGCGAGAAAACCAAGTTTTGAAAGAGTTGGTTTCTGATTGGGCGCAAGGCTCGCAATTCCTCCAATCTGAATACCGATAGATGCAATGTTGCTGAATCCACAAAGTGCATACGTAAGAATAATAATCGTCTTATTTGACAGATCTATCTGCTTTTTTAATTCGGAAAAACTGTTGTAAGCGATAAATTCATTTAGGATGGTTTTTTCACCCAACAGACTTCCGGCTACCAATAAGTCTTGAGACGGCACACCACAAACCCATGCCAACGGGGCAAACACAACCCCCATTATAGCTTGCATCGATAAACCTTTTAATTTCCCTCCTGTGATATTTTCAATCCAGGAATTAATCTGTGTTCTACCACCGATCTGATCATGAAGAACATAGTTGAACATGGCTATAAATGCAGTAAATACAAGAAGCATTGCTCCTACATTTATTGCCAGTTTAAGTCCGTCTGATGTTCCGTTTGTGATGGCTTCTAAGAAGTTTGTCCCGATTTTTTCTTTGTTAATTTTCATTTCCCGGTTCACCTCACCTGTTTCCGGAACCAACATTTTACTAAAAACCAAAGCTGCCGGTGCAGAAAGTACGCTGGCGGTTAACAAATGTTTCGCGAACTGTATTTGGGCTAATTTGTCTTCTCCTCCCAACATTCCAATATAACTGGCCAACACTCCGCCGGCGATGGTAGCCATTCCTCCGCACATAAGTGCCATTATTTCGGATTTCGACATCCCGGCTATATATGGTTTTACAACTAACGGTGCCTCCGTCTGGCCTACAAAAATGTTCGCTGCTGCAGATAAACTCTCCGCTCCGGAAAGCTTCATTGTCTTATTCATAATCCAGGCAATGCCGTACACTACCTTTTGCATTACTCCGAGGTAATACAACAAACTGGTAAAAGCAGAGAAAAATACGATTGTGGGTAATACCTGAAACGCGAAGAGAAACCCAAAGCTGTTCACATCGAGCAATCCTTCAAACAACATTTTGGAACCTTCCATGGTAAATGAAGTGACTTTTGTAAAAGCGCGGGCACAGAAATCCAGCACTGTGCTAATCACTGGAACATAAAATACCAGAATTGCAAATAGAATTTGAATAAGAACTCCGGTTCCAACCAATGTCCAGTTTATGTGTTTCCGGTCACGGCTCATCAACCACGCTATCAGCAGTAGTAAAGCCATCCCAAGAACTCCGCGTAACAATCCGGTTATATCCGGATTGAGTTCAATTGTTTCTTGCATCGTTTTGTTGGGGCAAAATAATGGTTTTGAAATCAGTCGCAGAAGAGGAACCAGAATTCGTGTCATCGACAAATGTCACAAAAGATCAATTGTATTCCACATATTAGATTATAATCCCATAATGATTCTATTTTTAAGAAGTCTTTCTTTGGCACACATACCCACGAAACACACTTAATGCACTGATATTAAATTTTTTACACAAATATTCAGGTAGCATTCACCCCTCGTGGCACATAGGTTGAATTATATCTGGCACAAAACGACGAACAAAACTTACTGAGACTCAGAATAAAGAAATTGATACTTACACTAGACTACTACTTACTATTACTACTACTTACTTATTTGTACCTACTTATTACTACTATTAATTGTTAACCATTTGATTACTACATGCTACTGATGATTATGGGCCGTGAGGCCTCCCATCTGAATCTACTATTTTTCATGTCTTTCTACTGAAGAGTTAACGGGGGATCTGCGAAGGTCCCCCGTTTTATTTAGGCCGGTTTTCACCCTATCTTTGCCCGCCTCTAACGGATATGGAAAACGAAGTTTATCACCCCTCCAACAAAGTTCGAATTGTTACCGCCGCTTCTCTTTTTGACGGCCATGATGCGGCTATAAATGTGATGAGAAGAATCATTCAATCTACCGGATGCGAAGTGATTCATCTCGGCCACGACAGAAGTGCGGAAGAAGTTGTGAATACAGCCATTGAAGAAGATGCCAATGCTATTGCATTAACATCTTATCAGGGCGGCCACAACGAATATTTTAAATATATGTATGATCTGCTCCAACAAAAAGGTGCCGGACATATTAAAATTTTCGGTGGTGGCGGTGGAACCATTCTTCCCGAAGAAATTGAAGATCTTCACAAATACGGGATTGCCCGAATTTATCATCCGGATGACGGAAGACAGATGGGTCTTCAGGGAATGATCAACGATCTGGTTCAACAATCTGACTTCCCAACGGGTTTTTCATTAAATGGGGAACTCAAGCATCTGGACACAACAGACAAAACTTCTGTTGCCCGACTGATATCCGCTGCCGAAAACTACCCGGAAAAGCATGATGAAGAACTGGCTTCCATACGGAACAAAGCCAAACAAATCACAACTCCTGTTTTGGGAATCACCGGAACAGGCGGCGCCGGGAAGTCAAGTCTGGTGGATGAATTAGTAAGAAGATACCTTCGGGATTTTTCCAAGGATGGAGACTTAAGTCAGGGAAAAACCATTGCAATTTTATCGGTTGATCCTTCCAAACGAAAAACAGGAGGAGCGCTACTTGGTGATCGCATTAGAATGAACAGCATAAGAAACTCCCGGGTTTACATGCGTTCACTCGCCACACGGCAGGCAAACCTCGCGCTGAGCAAATACATAGACGATGCGGTTTCCATTCTCAAAGTTGCCGGATACGATCTCATTATTCTCGAGACATCCGGCATTGGTCAGTCGGATACCGAAATTACCGATCACAGCGATGTGAGTTTATATGTGATGACTCCGGAATATGGAGCCGCAAGCCAGTTGGAGAAAATCGACATGCTTGATTTTGCGGATCTCATCGCAATCAACAAGTTCGACAAACGAGGTGCTTTAGATGCACTCAGGGATGTTCAAAAACAATTTCAACGCAACCATAAACAGTTTGAAAAACCAACGACCGATATGCCTGTTTTCGGAACCATCGCCTCACAGTTTAATGACCCGGGAACAAATCAACTTTATCTGAATCTTCTCAAAACCATAGAAGAAAAAACTGGTTCCGCGTTTCATTCACATCTCAAATCCACAGCCGAAACTTCGGAAAAGATTTACATCATTCCACCAAACAGAACCCGTTATCTCAGCGAAATTTCGGAGACTGTTCGCGGTTATAACACGTCTGCTAAAAAGCAAGCCGATCTTTTAGACAAGCTGTACAAACTGGAAGGAACCCGAACCGAACTCATTCAAAATGGTTTAGCACCGGAAGCGGAAGCCATCCGATCCATCGATCAGGTGGTTGAGAAAATCAAAGACGATATCGATTCGCAATTACTCAAAACCGTTCAGAACTGGCCGGCAGAAAAAGATCGCTATAAACAGGAGTTTTACGTTTTTAAGGTTCGGGATAAAGAAATTAAAATAGCCACCACAACCGAATCTCTCTCTCATTCGAAAATTCCAAAAGTTGCCGTTCCTAACTTCCGATCCTGGGGAGATCAGGCCCGATTTATTCTTCAGGAAAATCTCCCGGGTTTCTTCCCATACACAGCCGGTATTTATCCGTTCAAACGTGCCGGGGAAGATCCTACCCGAATGTTTGCTGGAGAAGGCGGACCGGAAAGAACCAATAAACGATTCCACTATCTCAGTCTCGATATGCCGGCTAAACGACTCAGTACGGCATTCGACTCGGTGACATTGTATGGAAACGATCCCAATCATAGGCCGGATATCTATGGCAAAATCGGGAATTCCGGTGTTTCTATATGTTGCCTCGACGACGCAAAAAAATTGTACTCCGGATTTAATCTCGCGGATCCGATGACTTCGGTTTCAATGACTATCAACGGGCCGGCACCAATGCTTCTCGGTTATTTCATGAATGCTGCCATCGATCAGCAATGCGAAATCTACATTCGGGAAAATAATCTGGAAGGTGAAGTTGAAAAACAAATTCAGGCGATTTATGCTGAAAAAGGTGTTGAGCGCCCAAGATATTATGGTGAATTACCTGCGGGAAATAACGGACTCGGACTCATGTTACTTGGCGTTACCGGAGATCAGGTTCTGCCGGCGGACGTATATCAAAAAATAAAAACCGAAACATTAAAAGTGGTTCGGGGAACTGTTCAGGCGGATATCCTGAAAGAAGATCAGGCGCAAAACACCTGTATATTCTCCACCGAGTTTGCCCTCCGTTTGATGGGCGATGTTCAGGAATATTTCATTCAAAAAGGAGTTCGAAACTTTTATTCGGTTTCTATTTCCGGATACCACATTGCAGAAGCCGGAGCCAATCCGATTACGCAGTTGGCGCTCACTCTTGCGAATGGCTTTACGTATATCGAGTATTATCTCAGCCGGGGAATGAACATCAACGACTTCGGGCCAAACCTGAGTTTCTTCTTCAGCAATGGAATTGATCCGGAATATGCAGTTATCGGAAGAGTTGCCCGACGCATCTGGGCCAAAACCCTCCGTGATAAATACGGTGCCGATTCGCGGTCTCAAATGCTGAAATACCACATTCAAACCAGTGGCAGAAGTCTTCACGCTCAGGAAATCGACTTCAACGACATTCGAACCACGCTACAGGCGCTTTATGCGATTTACGATAACTGCAACTCACTTCATACAAATGCATATGATGAAGCGATCACCACACCAACCGAGGAAAGTGTGAGGAGAGCGGTTGCCATTCAGCTCATTATAAACCGTGAACTCGGATTAGCCAAAAATGAGAATCCTTTACAGGGGTCATTTATTATTGATGAACTCACAGATCTGGTGGAAGAAGCGGTAATGACCGAGTTCGATCGCATTACAGAACGCGGCGGTGTTTTGGGTGCGATGGAAACCATGTACCAGCGAAGTAAGATTCAGGAAGAAAGCCTTTATTACGAAACACTAAAGCACAGCGGTGAATATCCGATCATTGGTGTAAATACATTCCTGAGTTCCAAAGGCTCACCCACCATTTTGCCAAAAGAAGTGATCCGGGCTACCGAAGAAGAAAAACAACTTCAGATTTCTACTTTGGTAAATCAGCAAAAACGGAATAAAGCCGAAAGCTCGCACTGGTTAAGTGAACTTCAGAATACGGCGTTGAAAAACGGAAACATGTTCGAAACGCTGATGGAAGTTTGTAAGTGGGCAACACTTGGTGAAATCACGAATGCCTTGTTTGAAGTTGGTGGACAATACCGACGGAACATGTAATAACTTTCAGGGTTTCATCAACCGGATTCCCTGAGGAATAATTTCAAAAGAAGCTGAATCCACGGAGCCGAGCGGTTCTCCGTCCATGTGCAGTGGCCACGTACCTTCCATTTGAACCTCTATTTTATCGGTTTTAAAAACTTCGATCAATTTGTGTGGTCGCCGTTTTTGAAGAGCTCTCGCCAATCCCGGAATCTGGAATATATTGGGTTTTTTCATAACCACAACATCCAATAAACCATCGTCGGTAGAGGCTTCTCCGGCAATATAAAAATCGTTTCCCCACTGAGTTCCGTTGGCAAAACTCACCAGAAACGCTTTCACTTTTCGTTGCTCTTCACCGGTTTTAAAATCAATTTCCTTCTCTTCAAAATTCCGGAATTCACTCAAAACTGCTTTGGCATAACTCACCAATCCGCGTTTATCAAGGTTGGCGAAAACATGACCGATATGCGCATCAAAACCAATCCCAGCCACATTCGGAAAGTATTCATCTCCCATTTTACCAACATCCATAAAAGCCGGTTTTAACAAATTCCGGTTGAGTTGATGAACCAATTCCTTCGCCGATTTTGAAAAACCCAACTGCCGGGCAAGTCCGTCACCTGATCCCATCGGGAGAATTATGAGATGAGTTTGTGTTTTAGCAATAGAATTTGCAATAATGTGAACCGTTCCATCGCCTCCACCAGCAATAACAGCCCAGCCTCCAGCCTCCACGAATTGATTTATTTCTCCTTCGAGATCGGGTACTTTATGCCACCAATAAACCTTTAGATCGAATTGAGACGGATCGAGTTCTTCGAAGGAATCTACCACCGATTGCTTGTTCTTTTTTGTCCCGGAAATCGGGTTGATCACAAGCAGTATTTTCTTTCTCTCCATTCGGCTAATACGTCGTGGAATATTGAACGAGGTTCGCTCCCATCTTCAGCGCTTTTTGTCTCGTCTCCTGTGAATCGCCGTAAATTCCGTAATCTTCCCAGCCGTTTCCGAGGTCACATTCAACATCAAAAAAACAAACCAAACGTCCTTTATAAATTAAACCATATCCCTTGGGTGGCTTTCCATCGTGTTCGTGAATCTTGGGAAGTCCGTTTGGAAACTTAAATTTTTGAGAATATAAAGCGTGAGAAAAAGGCAGCTCCACAAAATCGAGTTCCGGAAAAACCTTTTTCATCTGTGGTCGCACATATTTCTCTAACCCGTAATTGTCGTCGATATGCAGAAAGCCGCCGGCGATCAGATATTTTCTGAGGTTGTCCACGTCTTTATCCGTAAACACCACGTTGCCATGACCGGTCATGTACACAAACGGGAAATTGAAAATATCGGAACTGCCCACCTCTACAACCTGATCCTGCGGGTCGATGTTCGTATTGAGATTATCGTTACAGAATTCGATCAGATTTGGCAATGCCGTTCGGTTCGCATACCAGTCTCCTCCCCCGCTATACTTGAGTTTGGCAATCTGATATGAATATTGTTGAGTGAACGATGATCCCGTGAGCAGGATTAAAATCAAAACAGAAAATCCGGTTACTTTCTTCATGTTAAAGGCGACTTCAAAGTAACGCAAAAATGATTGGTGAGTGTGCAGGCAACTAATGCTGCAGTTTCCGTTCGGTATCTGGCTTTACCCAAATCCAGAACCGAGTAACCGGCATCAGCAGATAATTCAATTTCCTTCGGTGTAAAATCTCCTTCCGGACCTATTACGATGGTCGTTGAATTCCCTTTGTAAAAAGACAAATCAGGAAGCACTTTATTAAAAGTTCCGCAATACCCGATTCCGTTATTTTCTGATTTAAAGTTTTTAATGGCTGAACTAAAATCCGATTCTGAAATCATTTCCGGAAGCCAGACTCTGCCCGATTGTTTCATCGCAGAAATAGCTTTTTTAAACAGACGATCCGTTTTTAAATGATGGCGTTCACTGTTGGATGATTCAATCAAGACTAACCTCATTAATCCCACTTCCACTAATTTTTCGATCATCCATTCCATTCGTTCGGTTCGCTTGGTTGGAGCGATTATTAGTGTAAACAAACTATTCCCGGATTGTGGAACGAAATTTCTCTCCAACACCTTCGCCGAAACATCCCGTTTCGAAACATGTTCAATTTGAATACGGGCTAACGTTCCTTTCCCATCGGTTGCTTCACATACATCTCCCGGTTTTAGCCGAAGAACTTTAATAGCATGCGCGGCTTCTTCTTCCGAAAAGGCGATAACATCACTACTAATATGCTCAAAAAAGAACTGATGCATTTAAGAAGATGCCGAAAGTTTTCTTTCTAAAATACTTACCGGAATCATCAGAATATACCCGATCACGAAAATGGAAGCAAGAATGAGAACGGCATTTCGCATTCCTCCCAATTGTCCGGTTGTGAAACCAAACAAAAACGGCCCGATGATTAAACCAATTTTTTCCAGCACATCGTAAAAACTAAAATACGATGCGTGATCGGTGGTTTCAGGAAGCATTTTAGAATACGTCGAACGACTCATGGATTGAATTCCTCCCATTACAAATCCGACCAAAGCTGCCAACGCATAGAATGCTGCCGGTGAATACGTGAAATACGCCAGAATACATACGATCAGCCAAATCACAATGGCCAGTTTTATAACGCTGATATTCCCGACTTTTCTGGAAAGTCTCGACATTAACATGGCACCTAAAACAGCAACTAATTGAATTAGAATTATACTAATAATTAACCCGCTTGTATCTTTTGTTCCGTCTTCTTTTAATGGCCATAAAATTTCTTCCACGGCAAAAACCCCTGCGAGCAACATGATGGTTTGAACTCCCATGTTATAGATAAAAAAGGCTGTTAGAAAACGAACAAGTCTGGGTTGTTTTCGAACCTCTTTGGCAACCGACATCAATTCCTGATATCCTTTTTTAATGTAACTGAAATTAGGATCCGGTTTTTTGTTGTAGATGTTGTGTGGCAAACGCGAATAGGTAATCTGAGCAAATCCTGCCCACCAGATTCCCACCGCAACAAAGCCGTATTTAATCGGCATATCAAACATCTGATTTCCAACCAGAATGGCAACCAGCAGTATCACACTTCCTACATATCCAAACGCAAAACCCTTTGCGCTGAGCCGATCCTGACGATCCGGAGTAGAAATTTCCGGCAAATACGAATTATAAAAAACAAGACTTCCCCAAAAACCGATACTTGCCAGAAATGGTGAGATCAGACTTAGTTCAATGTTGTTTGTATCAAACCAAAATAAAGAGATGCAAGCAGCAGAACCCAGATAGCAAAAGAACTGCATGAAACGCTTCTTACTTCCGGAATAATCGGCAATTCCACTCAGTAAAGGAATCAGCAATGTTACCAGAACAAACGAAACCGAGAAGACATAAGAATATAACTCCATGTTCACGAATTCTCTTCCGAAAGCTGAAAGATATTTTATCTCCTTTCCTCCTTCCGTTGGCAATTTTCTATGCCAGGCAACTGCTTCGAAATAAATCGGAAAGACAGCAGAGGTAATAACCAGATTGTAAACCGAATTCGCCCAATCGTAGAATGCCCAGCCGTTTTCTACTTTCGGATTGTTCTTCTCGAGCATAATTCAAAAAAAGGCATTCCGCCTTACATTGAGATTATCAGGCGGCTTTTAACTGAAATTTATCTAATTTTTTTCGGGCTTCGGGTAAGCCAATTGAGACAACCTTCAGATCCGGCTGTGAAGGAGTTTCATACATATAATCGAGGAACAATGCCTCACACATCGAACGAAGTCCGCGCGCTCCCAGCTTAAATTCCATCGCTTTCTCCACGATGTATTCGATCACCTTCGGACTCACCTCAAGCTTTTTACCTTCCAGATCAAACAATTTCTGGTACTGCTTGATCAAAGCATTTTTAGGTTTGGTTAAAATCTGATGAAGTGCATCTTTATCTAAAGCATCCAGATTTGTGAGAACCGGTAATCGCCCGATTATCTCCGGTATCAATCCATAATTTCTCAAATCAAACGGCGAGATATGATGAAGCAAACGGTCTTTGTCTTCGTGCAATCGCTGCTCACTTTCAGATTTAAAACCAACGGAAGAAGTGGTGATTCTTCTCTCAATTATGCGGTCAATTCCTTCAAACGCACCGCCGCAGATAAAAAGAATGTTACTGGTATTTACCTGAATATATTTTTGATCCGGGTGCTTTCTTCCACCTTGCGGAGGAACATTGGTAATACTTCCTTCCAAAAGTTTTAGCAAACCCTGTTGTACACCTTCTCCACTCACGTCGCGTGTGATACTGGGGTTGTCACTCTTTCTGGAAATTTTGTCGATCTCGTCGATGTAAACAATGCCCCGTTCTGCTGCCTGAACATCGTAATTGGCAGCCTGAAGTAAGCGGGTTACAATACTCTCCACATCTTCGCCAACGTATCCGGCTTCGGTTAAAACAGTTGCATCGGCAATGCAAAAGGGAACCTGTAGAATTCTGGCAAGTGTTTTTGCCATTAATGTTTTTCCCGTTCCGGTTTCGCCAACCATCAGAATATTGGATTTCTCCAATTCAACCTCGTCGTTCTTTGCGCGTTTTTGTTTTGAAGCGGAGAAATTGTTCAGCCGCTTGTAATGGTTATAAACGGCAACGGACAGAACCCGCTTTGCCTGATCCTGTCCGATGACGTATTCATCCAGATATTCCTTAATCTCCTTCGGTGTTAAGAGGTCTATTCTAAAACCTCTTTGTTCACTCATTTTTTTCTGATGATTCTGCTCTTCGTGAACAATGAGATATCCTTGTTCTATGCATTCATCACAGATGTGGGCGTCGATTCCGGAAACCAGAAGCGCCACATCACTGTTCTTTCTCCCACAGAAGGAGCAGGTGATATCGGTTTTATTCAAATTACTTAGTGGGTTTAGTTTTCGTGAGTATGTCGTCTACCATTCCGTAAGCCTTTGCCTCTTCGGAAGTCATCCAGTAATCCCGGTCTGAATCTTCCTGAACTTTATCAAACGACTGCCCTGAATGATGAGCGATGATTTCGTAGAGTTCCTTTTTCAATTTCTTAATTTCATTCACGGTAATCTCCATATCACTGGCTTGTCCCTGAGCTCCGCCTAAAGGTTGGTGAATCATGGTTCGTGAATGCTTGAGTGCGGTTCTTTTACCGGCAGCACCGGCGCACAATAATACAGCGGCCATACTCGCAGCCATACCCGTACAGATGGTTGCTACATCTGATGAAATAAACTGCATGGTGTCGTAGATGCCTAAACCAGCATACACAGAACCTCCGGGGCTGTTGATATAAATGTGAATGTCGCGGTTCGGGTTGGTTGAATCGAGGAAGAGCAACTGCCCCATTACAATATTTGCAACCTGATCGTTGATTGGCACTCCGAGAAAGATGATTCTGTCCATCATCAATCTGGAGAAGATGTCCATCGACGCAACGTTGAGTTGTCTTTCTTCAATAATGTTGGGCGTTAACCCAACCGGTCTCATGCTGCTCTCGATGTAGTGATCCACATGAAGACTGCTGATGCCCATGTGTTTCGTAGCGTACTTTTTAAATTCGTTTCCGTAGTCCATTTTGCTTTGTGTTACCAAAATTAACCTAAAAACGGAATAGAAAGTTTTCGGCTTAATCGACTATCTGAAATGTTAACACATTCGCCAGCCGGTTAATTTTCGGTTTACCGTTTATTGATGGTTATGCACGTGATTGTGCTCTTCGATCATTTTGTAGAAATCCTCAATGCTGATCTCAGATTCCTGAATGGTAATCAGTTCCTTAATTTTCTCGGTAACCTTGCGGTCAACGGCAATATCGCGGATGCGCTTCATATAGTTTTGCTCCTCGCGGTTCTTTTGCTCAAAATAACGAAGGGTTTCCAAATCCGGATTTCCCAGTCCGTATTGTCGGAGCATCTGAGCCGTGTATCCCAGAGAAACCTGATTGAGATCTTCCTCGGTTACCTGCAACTGATATTGCTCGATCACTTTTTCTGTGATCAATTGATTTTTTAATGCCGATGATTCAGTCTCATAGCGATCGTCAACATTTTCATCGTTGTATTGATCTTCGTAAGATTTGATGAGCCATCTCTTCAGAAATTCATCCGGCAATTCGAATGTGTGTTTGTCTTGTATGAGATGAGAAATCGAATGATCTAATTGATTCTCTGCTTCAGATGCATAATAGGTTTCGAGATTCTCCCGGATTTTTTGTCTGAATTCTTCTTCAGTTGTAACCGCATCTTTCCCGAACATCTGATCATACAATTCCTGATTAATTTCAGCAGGTTCGAAACGCTTCAGTTCTGTAATCGTAAAGCGGAATTCGCGGTTAAGATCGCTCAAACCTTCCTCAGGCATTTCCAGTGTTCGACCCAAAACCTTGTTGTTGTCGTTGAAGAATTTGAAAACGTCAACTACAACCGAATCTCCCACCTTTTTATTCATCATCGAATTGCGGAGTTCGTCGTCTTTAATCATTTCCAAAAGAACGGTCGATTCTTTTTCCGCTACACCTCCTTCCAATGGTTCACCGTTCGCATCAAGTTCAGTGAGCATTCCTTTCACACTGTCCTGATCACTTCCGGTTTCCTCGATGTCGGTCATCTTGCCACTTCGGCGACGGTTGTTTTCAATTTCTTCATCGATGTCTTTGTCCGTGATTGTAATTCGGTAACGGGTTAAAACATCTTTATCGCTGATGTTGAGTTCAAACTTCGGTGCAAGACCCAAATCAAAATAGAAAGTAAAATCGGTCGGATTGTCGAAGTCCATTTCGGCTTCTTTGTCTTTTGCGGCTAGTGGCTGCCCTAAAACATCAATTTTATTTTCGGTTAAATACTGATACAAAGTGTCGCTTGCCATTCGGTTGATTTCCTCAACCAGCATCGCTTTGCCAACGAGTTTTTTCACCATAGCCATCGGAGCGGTTCCGGGTCTGAAACCGGGAATCCGGGCATTTTTTCGATACTTCTTTAATTCGCTTTCGACTTTTGGCTGGTAGTCTTCCGGGGCAAATTCAATGGTCAGAAGGGCATTCAGAGCATCCTTCTCTTCAAATTTTACATTCACTGATGATACAGAACTTAGATCAAAGATTTGTCGTTTCGACAAGTATGAAGTGCGGGTGAAGGGACTCGAACCCCCACGCGGTTAAGCACCAGATCCTAAGTCTGGCGTGTCTACCAATTTCACCACACCCGCAATAAGGGCTGCAAAATTAACATCTCTTCCTTCATGTGCAACCTGTGTTTTTGAATTGACCAAAATAAAAAAGGCTTCCGTGTCGGGAAGCCTTTTTTCTATATCTGAAGGAAGTTCTTAGTGAACTACATTCATTGATTTAGTAACCTGATTAGTTGAAGATTTCAACGTATAGAAATAAATACCGTTGCTAAGATCACTACCATCAATTTCCAATTGGTGATTTCCGGCATTCATCTGACCATAGCTGATTTCTTTCACTACTTTTCCGCTTGCGTCGGTTACAGTGCAAGTGAGATCTGAAGTGTTTCTCAGGTAAATAATTACACTGGTCGCCCCACTGAATGGGTTCGGGTAATTCTGGCTTACAACAAAAACCTTTGCATCTTTTTCAACCGGATTTGCAGAAAGCGTATGCTGACCCAAATTTCTTTCTTTGATATCCTGAACCGGAATCGCAGCATACATTATCTGGTTTTCAACGTCGGGGTGAAGACCTGAGTTACCATTGTTCTGAAGATTGGTTCCCGGATGAACATCCATTTGGAAAACAAATCTTACGAAATCGTCTGTTCTCTTGGTTAAACATGCGAATACACATTCTTTGTATCGCTCCTGAGTTGCATTTTGAGTTACTGCCCATGTTTCGCCGTCATCTTCAGAATATGAAATATGAACATCGCGGAAGTTCGCACCGTAATCGTGATAGAACAATTCAACCGGACAATCGTATGTCACATAAATAGTATTGTTCGCATCAACCGAAAGACTTGGGTGAGTTGAGATACTGGTACTTCCATATCTCGCGGCGTATGAAAGACCACCGGAAGGATTTCCATCTGATCCCATGCTGTTGGTTGTTTCTTCAGAGATATCGTAAAGAGTTCCACCCGACGTTCCGCTTCCATCCATATCGATCGGAGTACCGCATGATACGATGGTATCAGTGTTTTCAGACCAGTGAAAAAGATTGTAGAACTGAGGAATCGACATAAACTCATCGGTAGTGTCTTCGTCGTAAACGCCCAACATTCCGAAAGCAACGTGAACGTCGTTGTTGTTGTCGATTAATACATCGATGGAGCCATCGTTCATGGTTTGATTGTCTGCCTGAGGAATTAATTTGCTTCCCCATTCAAAAGCTCCGTAAGGGAAGCTGTCAATCATAATTTTTTCCCAGGTGTCACCATTGTCCATCGACTTCCACAAAGCAAGATCTTTGGTGGTTCCGCCGATTACAATTGCAACAACAGAATCGCGCACGTCGATGGCGTATGTATCGCCGCCTCCTGCAAGATATCGGGTTGAGTCGTAACCGGGAAGAAGGATGTGCTGATCAACCCAGGTTTTTCCACCATCAAGAGATCTGGAATAGGTTGTTGGATTTTTGATTCCACCGATTATTACATCCGGGAAATTATCATCCTGACCCGACATGTTATCAATTACGTGAAGGATGTCTCCGTTGTTCGCAGCTCTTGCCCAAATCGGATCAATGGTTGTTCCGCTGAGTTTTTCAGGAGCCGAAGTCCAGTCGGTTTTTCCTTTTCCGGTGTTCTGTGTCATAATGAAACCTCCGTCATTAAAGTCGTGAGCCCATGTGTACACGTTTCCGTTTGCGAGTACTCCGATCGACGGCCAGCCGGTTCTGCTGGATTCGGTTCTTTTAGTCGGGAAAGATCCCCAACTGGTTCCGTCGTAATAATTAATACCGGTTCCGCGATCGTCCCAAACTGTACTTTGTGAGCCGCTGTAGGTCCACGCCATGGTAACAGTTCCGTCGTCGTGAAGTATTGCTCTTCTTCCAATAGATGCATTGGTTTGAAGATCGTAATACGTAATACCAATCTGAACGAAGTCGTAGACATCGGGTCTGAATTTTCCGAGACTTGAACTTCCTTCCTGTGATGGGGTAAAGGTTGAATTTGGACTCGCCGGTTCAACGGCCTGGGTTTGCTCAACAGTCATTTTACTATTGACTGTTTTCGGATCGATTTGATCGCTCGTATTCTGGGCCATGGCATACGAAGCCGAACCCAAAATCATTAACAGTAACGATTTCTTCATTTTGATTCTAATTCTTTAACTCAATTTTTACGCTGGGGTAATGCCGGATAGCGCTCTACCCGGTCGACAAATCTAAAAATTACTTAATGATTCTGACAACCAATTCTGTCAAAAGTTCGTTTTCGCTGGCACTGCCGCCGGTCATTCCTTTCATCCTCAGATCAAATTCATGAAACAAATTAAAAATCCGGGGCATCTCTCCTCTGGGATATTTTTTTGAAGCGTGAATGTATTCGTCTACAAAATACGGGTTTAGCCCAAGTGCTGAAGCTATTGCCGACTTATTCGCCGGAGGAAGAAAATGTACCTGATGAATTTTTCGGAAATAATTGAACATATTGGTCATCACCAAAACCAACGGATTGTCTTTCGGATTAGAATTAAAAAAGCGAACAATCTCTAATGCTTTTGATCGGTTCTTCTCTCCCAGACTTCGGTTTAGTTCAAAAATGTTGTATTCCTTGTTTAGCCCCGTGTGCTTCGAAATATCATCCAAAGCTATTTCCGTTCGGCCTCCCATATTCGCCTGAATCTTCTCCAACTCACCGGCAATAATTTCTAATTGAGTGCCGGTCGAATGCACCAATAACTCCAATGCCGCCGGATGAATGGTTAATCCCATGGTCTGGAGATGAGCTTTCAACCATGCATTCATGTCTTTGTCTTTAAGACGTTCTGCTGTTAAAAGTCCATGATTCTTTAATGCCTTCCCGAGCTTGGTGGCTTTGTTTATTTTTTTGCCTTTATATAATATTACTAAGACTGTTGTTGGAACAATGTGATCCAGATAATTGAGGAGCAACTCAATATCCCGCATCACCTGAGCTTCCCGAACGATAATTACCTGATGATTTGCCATCATCGGGAATCGTCGGGCAGCGGTAACTATGTCGAGCATTTTCACATCCCGACCATAAAAGATCTGCTGATTAAAACCTCTTTCCCCTTCGGTTAAAACGGTTTCCTCAAGTGTGTCTGCAACCTTGTCTATAAAGTAAGTTTCATCCCCTTCAAGAAAGTAGACAGGCAAAAATTTCCGTTTCCGGATATCCGACATTAATGCATTAAACTGGGGCAACGACATGTTTACTCAATCTTTCTTTGAAGGCGTTGGCTTTCGTAATAAAATTGCCGGGTGCAATTTAACTGGGAAAGTATCGGCATTAAAATACGTGTTGAAAAAAACGGGATATATATTTTCGATCCTTACCGCAAGAAATACATACTCGCAACTCCCGAAGAAGAAGTGCGGCAATACACACTTTTCAGACTTACCACACAACTTAATTACCCGGCTAATTCCATTGCAGTGGAACGACAGATTCAATACGGTTCCCGGGTAAAGCGATTCGACATTTTGGTTTATGCAGACGGAAAACCTTTTCTGCTAATAGAATGTAAGGCTCCGCATATTGAACTTTCAGACAAGACATTTGCTCAAGCCGGGGAGTACAATCACGTTCTTAAAGTTCCGTTTATCGCCATCACAAACGGAAGGCAATTAATCTGTGCAGCCTTTGATAATGTTGAGAAAACACACCATTTTCTGCCTGATTTCCCCGCCTATAACCGTGTCAGCAATTAGGTTATTTTTGCCGCAAATTTTAAAGAATGGAAATCCTAATTATTGTCGTTTTCGTACTGGGATATATTGCCATTGCCACCGAGCATAATATCAAAGTGGATAAAGCGGCATCTGCCCTTATAACCGGAATGCTGTGCTGGGCAATCTTTGTTTTTTCCAATACCGGAATTCACGGACACGAATTACAGGAACTCATTGAAAACGGAACCGGTCATGGCGGACATGGAGGATTGAAAAATCACCTCTTCGATATTGCCAATATTCTGTTCTTCCTGATGGGCGCCATGACGATTGTTGAGCTGGTTGATGCTCACGAAGGATTTTCCGTTATCACCGATCGAATTTCTACCACCAGCGCAGTGAAACTAATATGGATTATTTCCATTCTTACTTTTTTCCTTTCTGCTGTTCTCGATAACCTTACGACTACCATTGTAATGATTTCGCTTCTTAGAAAATTAGTGAAAGATCAGCACATGCGATGGTTCTTTACCGGTATGGTTGTAGTCGCGGCGAACGCGGGTGGAGCCTGGTCTCCGATTGGTGACGTAACAACCACCATGCTTTGGATTAAAGGTAACCTTCCGGATGTTGGTGGAATGATCACCAAATTGTTGTTACCGAGTTTCCTTTCGATGGCAGTTCCGGTGGCCATTCTCAGCTATTCGTTGAGAGGTAAACAATTAGAAAGACCTTTAAAATCAGAAGGTGCCGAGCACTATACCAACCCTACTACCGGCTTCGAACGCAATCTCGTTTTTGCCATGGGAATCGGTGGATTGCTCTTCGTTCCTGTGTTTAAAACTGCCACACATCTCCCGCCTTTTATGGGAATGATGCTAAGCCTTGGTATTCTTTGGTTAACAACCGAAATTATTCACCGATCTAAAAACAGTGAATTAAAACAAGAGCTTTCTGTGATTGGTGTACTTCAAAAAATTGACGTGGCAAGTGTGCTGTTTTTCCTCGGAATTTTATCAGCCGTGGCAGCACTTCAGGAAATCGGACACCTGAAAGCTCTTGCTCAAATGCTCGACAAATCCATCGGGAATATTTACGCCATTAATGTGGTAATCGGATTTCTTTCTTCTGTGGTTGATAACGTACCATTGGTTGCGGCTGCCCAGGGAATGTACGCCGACAAAATGGCTATGGCTATGTCGGGTACAGAAGGACTTATAGATTTTGCTGCTTCCGGTAATTTCTGGTTGTTCCTGGCATACTGTGCCGGTGTGGGTGGAAGTACTTTGATTATTGGTTCAGCAGCAGGTGTTGCGGCCATGGGACTCGAACGAATCGATTTCTTCTGGTACTTTAAAAAGATTAGCTGGTTGGCGGCAATTGGCTATCTTTCCGGTGCACTCGTTTACTTCCTGATTTATTCGTAATCAACTGGTTTGCTCAACGGAAAAAAAATAGTTGTTGTTCTGCCGGCATATAACGCCGAAAAAACACTCGAGGTAACCTATCGGGAAATTCCATCCGATCTGGTTGACGAAGTGGTTCTGGTAGATGATGCCAGCCGCGACGACACCGTGGAAGCCGGCAAAAAGCTTGGCATAAAACACATCGTTCGGCACGAAAAAAACCGGGGTTACGGCGGAAATCAAAAGAGCTGTTATACCAAAGCGCTGGAACTCGGAGCGGATATCATTATCATGCTTCATCCCGATTATCAGTACACGCCAAAACTTCTTCACTCCATGGCCGGCATTATCGCCAACGATGTTTATCCGGTTGTGTATGCTTCCCGAATTTTGGGAAAAGGTGCATTAAAAGGTGGAATGCCTATGTATAAATACATCGCAAATCGCATTTTAACACTGGCGCAAAACATCCTGATAAATCAGAAACTTTCGGAATATCACACCGGCTACCGCGCCTTTTCCTCAGAGGTTTTTAAGCATATCGACATCGAAGCGAACTCAGATGATTTTGTGTTTGATAATGAAATGACGGCTCAGGTTTTTTATGCCGGTTTTGAAATTGGTGAGGTTACCTGCCCGACAAAATATTTCGAAGAAGCTTCATCTATCAACTTTAAAAGAAGCGTGAAATACGGACTCGGAGTGCTTCGGGTGAGTGTTCAGTACCGCCTTCAGAAATGGGGATTGGGAAATTTTAAGATATTCAGAAATCCGGTTAATACCTGAAATCCATTCCGGAATTTTATTCAGATTCAACAACCTAATACGACCTGCCCTTTTAGGAAAAGGAATTTCTGAAGTTTTGATTTGAGGTAGGTTCAGTTGAATAAATGTAAACGGACATTCGGAAAACGATCCGATAATTTCAACGAGTTATTGTGAACCATTTGTCCTGCATTGTTTAATATCATTTCCCCATTCCCGATTTCGCCGAACAGACATTTCCTTTTCTGAACACAAAGGGTGATGAAATAAAATGCAACCTTCGAATAATCATAACCTTTACGTCGTATGCTTCTTCGATGACAAATCTTCGGATTGTAAGTAATGCCATAATTTCATCGGTTTCCCTTCTCATTGAACCGATGGCGTCGCCGGAAGATTTAAGTGTTTAAGATGTATGATTCAGAATTTCATTGATCGGATGTTGGAGTAAAATCTGTTTATCCGAAAATCAATTCGAATCAATTCGCCTGACAATGTTCGAATCGGAAGTCTCCTGCCAGGTCTCCGGCATGCGACCAACTTTCACAGGCATTATCTTTTCGTCCCATATAATACTCGGCAATTCCTTTATTGAAATACGCCAATTCTGGATCGCTGAAATTCAAAGCCAGGCACTGTCGGAAGTCGGAATGTGCTTCCGGATATTTCCGCATTTGAAGAAGAAAGAACCCCTTATCAAACCAAACCTGCGGCATGTTCGGACGAAGACTCAACGCTCTCGCGAGATCATCAACCGCTAATTCATACGATTCAATGGATCCGTAACACATTCCTCTGGCGATAAATCCATCTGCATCTCCAGGGTGTGAAAGCAGATAAATGTTATAATCTTCAATCGCCTCAATATAGTGGTGCATATTTCTGTTGATTCCGGCTCTGAGCAGATACGCCTGTGATAATCCGGGTGCCAGTTGAATACATTTATTCGCATCGGCAATAGCGCCGGCCGAATCTTTCAATTTGAGTTTAACCTCGGATCGGGCAAGGTAACCTTCTGCATCACCCGGAGTAAGTTGAGCGACTTTTTTGTAATCTGTGTTGGCATCCGAATCCCGCTTCATCGCAATAAATAATTCTGCTCTTGCCAGATATCCCTGCGGATCAGTCGGGCGCTTCTGTATGTAATAATTAAAGTCGTTCAGCGCTAAAAGTTGATATCCCTGCGCCTCCTGAATCACTCCGCGATTGAACCATGCCGTCGCCAGATTTGAGTCGAGAACAATTGCCGCATTGATATCTTTTAATGCCATATCGTACGTCTCAAGTTCGGCATAAACACTACCTCTGGCATAATAGGCTTTTGCCAAATACGGATCGATTTCAATTGCGGAAGTATAATCCCGGATAGCCCCGAGAGTATTGCCGTCTTCCATTTTATTATTTCCGCTCTGCATCCAGTCATCGGCGGTCTGAGCCTGAGCTAAAAAACAGGTTGCCATCGAAAGGCAAAGGCATATTCGTCGCAATTTCATGTTGACAAAACTATTGTGATGCGGCGGGCTTCTTGCCGCGAGTTATTCAACCCGGTTCAGGCTTGTATGCTGAATCGTACAAAAGATACCGGCAACTTTGGTTTAGTAAATTCCAAAGCGTTCTTAAAAATGGGATTCAACATTTTACCCGGATTGTATTTCACTTTAATGAATTTAATCTGTCTTTGCCCCTGACGACTATTTTTGAGCGGTCTTCATTCAGGTTTAAAACATGCTCACAAAACAAAACCGATTGCTTGTTATTTTGGGATCAGTCTTTATTGCCAATGCACTTCTGGCTGAATTTATCGGAGGTAAAATATTCTCGGTTGAAAAAACGCTTGGCTTTTTGCCGCTAAACTGGAAACTCTTCGGTTATGATGTAAGCATGAACATGACCGCCGGCGTTTTGCTGTGGCCGGTGGTCTTTATTCTAACAGATATCATTAATGAATACTTCGGAAAAAAAGGAGTTCGCTTTCTGAGCTTTATGGCCGCCGGACTCATTGCCTATTCTTTCCTGATGATTTATTTATCGATCGGATTAAAACCTGCCGATTTCTGGATTTCTGTTAATGCCGACAAAGGAATTCCGGATATGGATGTCGCATTTAATTACATCTTCGGACAAGGACTCTGGATTATTGTCGGGAGCTTAGTTGCTTTTCTCATCGGGCAGATTGCAGATGTTTCGGCTTTTCATTTTATCCGGAAGAAAACCGGAGAGAATTTGCTTTGGTTAAGAGCGACCGGATCAACTTTGGTTTCGCAATTCATCGATACGTTTGTTGTGCTGATTATTGCCTTTCACATCGGTCGCGGATGGCCGTTAACACAAGTACTCGCCATCGGTTTGGTTGGCTATTTATATAAATTCATTGTGGCAATTGTATTAACGCCGCTGCTATATGTCATTCACAATGCAATCGATAAATATCTCGGTAAAGATGTGGCACATGCTTTAATTGAAGAAGCCGCCAAATCATAAAGACCGGCGGCTTCCTTAAAATCGTTCTGATCGCTTTATAGTTTAAAGATCTTCTTTTTCAACTGACCATTTTCGCTGGTCAATTCGAAAATGTACAATCCGGATGGAATATCTGAAACATCGAGTAAAAGGACCTTTTCATTTCCTGAGATCTCTTTAACCGTGCGACCATTCAGATCTAAAATTCGGATAACGGAATTTTGATTGAATGTTTCCGTCCATTCAACCGTAATCTGATCACGCGCGGGTGAAGGATAAATTTTCACCGATGCATCCGAGAGTTCTGCTATTCCGGAAAAGTCAGGAAGGCTGATCATATCTGATCCGGTTGACGGACATTCATTGTTGTCGACAACATCCAGTTCTACGGTTACCGTTTTATTCGAGCTGGTTTTAAAACTGTGATCAGGTTCTTTTAACACACTGGTAAAACCGTCTCCGAAATCCCAGAAATACGATTTATAACTTCCGACTGTGGGAGTAAAAGTATAAAGACTTCCGGCACTTGAATAACTAAAACTGGCGTCCGGTACCGGAACCACATTTAGATGAATAACTTCGGAAGTATCGCGACAGGCTCCTTTTTGAACGGTTACAAAAGCGGAGTCTCCATCGTTAAAAATAGATTCGTAATAAAAGCTGTCTTGTGAAGTATGGCGAATGGATTCGTTCACATAAAAAGAATAAAGATCGTTGCCCGGTGATGCTTTGAATTCTATCGTGTCTGTGCTGCAAAAAGTCTGATTCGGCCGCTGCGTTCTGAAGGCCAGCATCTGAATCTCATCTATGCGTACCTTAAACGGAACTTCTTTCGCCGGACAACCAATCGCATTTGAATCGAGCACTTCGAGAATGTAGGTTTTTGATAAATCAGGGGAGAAGGTAAACACAGTATCGGTGAACGGATTTCCTCCTTCAAAAGCAAGTGAGTAATTCTGATTGTACAAACCATTTACCACCACTTCCAATTCTTCACCTTTACAAACCATCGAATCTACCTGAACTGAAACCTGAAGAGGGCTGCACGAACCGGTCTTACAAACCTGTTTTGAGACTTCGGTATAAAAGCATGGAGCCGATAAAATTCCGCGAACCCAAAGTTCATAATCCTTTTCGGGTTTTAGTCCAGACATTGCGTGATAATTCCCGGTGGATCCGGAAGACGGAGTTATCCATGTCACACCTTGATTTGTACTCACCTGAACTCCGTTGTGCGATTGTATTCCGGTCCAATCAAATTCGAGACTTGTCGGAGTTCTGTTCTGGCAGGTAACCGTGGGGGCCGGTTCCTTCTTCACAATGGTAAAGGAAATTGAATCACTCTTTGGGCTAATACATCCGTTGTTATCTCTAACCGTTACATAATAATTTTCGTTGGAATCAACGGGAGTTGTTATAAAGTTGGTGTCAGTTTTACCAACGAGAATATTATTCTTATACCAGTAAAAACTGTCGTATCCGCTTTGTGTCGAAAACCGAATCGGATCTCCGCCGCAAATGGTTGAACTAATCGCATTCGAGCTAATAGATAAATCAGGTATGTCGTAATAATCTACAACCACACTATTACTAACCTTTGAACAGGTTCCGGCCGAAACAGTTACGTAATACGTTCCGGTATCGATAACCGTAATTTTATTCCCGGTTTTGCCATTAGACCAAAGGTAAGTGGCCGTTGGGTCGTAATTCGCGATGAGTTGTTGCGAACCTCCTTTGCAGAAGCTAATGTGTGAAGCTCCGCTGATAATTGCATCCGGAGATTTGCGGATATCCATATATAAGGTATCGTAACCCGACCAGCCTTTGCTGTTTTTACAACGGAAGACTACGCGTTGTTTTCCGGCTGTATTAAAATTAATTGTAGGATTTTGATTGCTCGAAAAACTGGGACTTCCGTTTTGGAAAGTCCATTCGTATTGAATCGGGCTGTTGGCAACTATGCCGGTAAAACTCACAACTGATCCGGCACAAACCGAAGTGTCCTTGGTGTAAATCTCCGCCGTAGGAAGAGAATTGTACGGAATCACAGTGAATGTTTTAGTATAAATAGTATCGCCGGATTGCGAACCATTTCCATTAGCCACATTTAAAGCAACATAAAATTTAATATCACCAACATTGGTTGATGGCGCGGTCCATTTAAAATCCCAATAGGTATTGTTGGTAGAAGTGGAAGAAGTTCCACTGTATTTATGTTCAACATACTGTCGGGTGTATGAACTATAGGATCGGGTTCTTTTCTGAGTTCTGGAAGAAGACGTAATGGTAAAATCTCCGGCGGGAACATTTGAAGATGTGAGTGCCGTAACACTAAAACCCCAGGTTGAAATTCCCGGTGTACTCATGGAAATTCTAAGGTTGTAGGATGAATCCGGAATGTAGCCGTTGTTTGACCAGTTGCCGGTTAATGTGAGATTGTTTGCGTAATGCCCTGAGTTAAGGGTGATGCCGGTATGACACCCGGAATACGTACAATTGTTCTCACTTGGTGCGCCGGTATAACCACCTCCTGCACCACTTTCATAAGTAAAGGTTAAAAAGGAAACACTTAAAAATGCCAACGTAAAAATTAGGGTACGAACTTTTTTCATAAAACTAAAGGACAATCACTTGTCTTGTTGGCGGTAAAAATAAATGTTGGTCGAATGGTAATTAGGCCGACCACAAGGAATATTGGCCACATTTTACAAACTACCTGCGCAATGCGTTGTGCATGATCTCGGCAACCAATGCACTTTGCGCTGCCTGCTGATCGAGAATCTGAATAAAATTTCCACGACCGTCGGCGGCTAAATGCTGCATAAACTCCTTTGCTTCCTGTTTATTACCAAATCCCACAACCGATGTTACCACACCCGTTTGAGCCTGCGAATTCGCCATCGCATAGATGTCGTTGTGTGTTACACCCGGAGAATTAAACAAACCGTCGGAGGCCAGTATCACCTGGTTGTTTCCATTTCGAATAAAATGTGTGCGGGCAATTTCATAGGCCATGGTTAAACCTTCAGATCCGTATGAACTTCCGTTCGCCCGAAGATCATTGATCACCGCAATTATTTTATCCTTCTGGTCGCCGGGGGTTGCCGTAAGAACAACTCTGGCTTTAGTTGAATAAATTACAATGGTTACCATGTCCTGTTTCCTGAGAATATTTACCAGACTGATCATAGAAGTTTTCATCACTTCTAATTTGTCTTCGATTTTCATAGATCCGGAAACATCAATCAGGAAAACCAGATTGTTTGAACTGTATTTATCGGAGTTTAACAATCCGCTGTCGTCGAAATCTTTTTTCGGAACATCAGTCGTTTGTGCAATCGGCAATGTATCCACCGGAACCGGGCTTGTATCGGCTCCGTCTTTAACAACCATAACATCCCGTTCAATTATGCGACGGTCTTTGAAACGTTCATCCATCATTTTTCGGATTCGCTCAATGGCGTCCATATCGTTATCCTGTGGTTTTTCAATTTCAATTATTTCGTCGTTGCCCGAAGCATCCGGTTGATCCATAATCGGCGTTTCATCACTCTTAACCGGTTCGAGTTCAAACACCAGATCACCTGTGTTGGAATTGATATACTGAATTTGCTGAACCGGACGGTAACCGGGTTTTGAAATATCCAATTGATATAATCCGATCGGAACACCCCGTAGTGGGAAGTTTACTTTTTTTGTTCGCTCGGCGAAGTAATTGGATGACGCACCAACTAATAGAATATCGACTCCGTTCATCGCCTGTCCCGTTGATTTATCGTAAACCGTAATGGTGGCAATTGCCTCTTTTGCCAATGGATTTTTTTGATGCTCTATAGTCGGACAAGCCATTTTCGCATCCGGGTGAAACGATAAAATTTTACCGCGTATTTCGAGATAAACCGGCTCATCTGAACCGCTTATATAAATAGGTTGGGAAACCGAGAAATTTCCTTTGTCTTCGGTATAATAAACGGCTTCGATCTGTACGGTTTGTCCGGGTTGAATATAACCTTCAGGAAGATTGATGTACAAATTACGCTGATACTGAACCGGTAGAAACAATATTCGTTTGCCGGAAGTATTGGTGAAGGTAAAAGTTGCCCTGGGGTTGTTCCACATTTTCACTTTGCCGAAGTCGAAAGGAGCCGGAGAAATATTCTGAGAGAATGCAGAACTGAAAATTAGATTGATTAAAAAGATCGCTAAAACCGGCTTCAGAATTAAGGATCTGGCATTCCCGATATTTCTCATGTATTTACTTCTAATGTGGCAATAGGTGTTTTTGTGCAACGTTCTGCCAATGGTTGTTATTTTTGGCGGAATCGCAAACTAAATTTCAAAAATCAATCCAGTTTTTGATCAATTGTTATCACATTCTTAAGGTTCCGAATTTCTCGGATTCGGCGACAATTAAAAAGTCGTATCGCGTTCTTGCGAAACGATATCATCCCGATTCCAACACCCCCGAACGCTCGGCTCAGACATTCGCCATTATTTCAAAAGCATATCAAACGCTTACCACACCTGCGGCCAAAATCATTCACGATGAACAACTGAAAAAAGCACTGCTCTACGAAAGCGAAGAAGCATACCGACGAACCCTTCAAAAACCAAAAGCTCAGAACATGTCGGTTGAACTGCGCAGAAAGTGGGCGTTTCAGGCAGCACAAAAGGAAATCAGAGATTACGAAAAGAAGGAGAAAATTTTTCCGGTTCGGTACAAAATCGCATCCGGCGGATTTGCCGCTATCTTTTCTTTAGGCATCGTGTACAAAAATTATTTCGTGGATCTCAACTCCAATGATCTGCCTATGATCGTACTCGGTTATTCGCTTTTTGTAATCAGTTGTGTTTCTATTCTGGCAGCCGTTTATAAAAAATTAAGAATTGATCTTCTGCTTCAGCGGGCCAAATATGCGTACGATAAATTCAGCTTCACTTTGTTTTTCACGATGGTTATTGCCGGGCCGGTTTTGGTTTTTGGGATAAGCTCGTACCGCAAGTCGTATCACCTCAAACATTATCCGGTTCTGGTTTCTGCAAGCATAGTTGAACTAACCCCCGACAGCACAGTTTTATTTGCCTTCCGCCCCATGGGATCTGAACACATGATTATGAAGCGAAAAGATATTTCAGAGGAAAAACACCTTTTTAATCTGAAAGAAAAATGGGTGGTTGTGCGCTATTCCGAAGCCGATCCGCGAATTGTTGAACTCGTTGAAAAACGAAAACATTAAGCGCCCTTCTCGCCTACGAACTGGTCTTCCTTGTGTTTGAAAAGCACATTAAAGGTAGTGAGTGATCCGTAAATTCGGGTCACGTATTGTTGCATGTGCACCTTTTCGTCGTCGGATAAAGATTTATGCGAATTAATGTTTTGTTCTAAAACCCGTAAGCGATCCCGCACCATCACAATCTTGTGAAAAAAAGTGTCGATCGGAATTTCTTTAACCTGGAGATTTTCATCTTTGGGTTCCAAAACCAAAAGTCCTCCTCTCCACCGATCGGCAATCGGAGTGGGTTCGGTTACATCAGTATACTTGTGCAGGAGCTTATCGAAAACGGCTTCCACTTCTTCCAGACTTACCATCATTCCGGTTTCCACTTTTTCAATAATTTCCATATCACCCGAATTTCTTTCCACCTCTCTCAAACCTCCTTCAAAAAAACTGATGGAGTAAAATTCAATCCCGATGGCACAGATAATTCCCTGTCCGTATTCCGAATGTTTAATCCGCGTTCCGATTCCTAATGTTTCCATAGCGGCGAAATTATACTGCACAGACCATTCGATTCAACATATATCTTTGGATTCTAAAACATGGCGCATCTCACAGCTATCAAAGAATTACCCAAAGAATCCCGTTTTCTCATCGGTGATAAATTCAGATGTTTTAATGTGGGAATGAACGTGGCACCAGAAAATGATTATTACGATTATTTGTTGAGTTACGCCCCCTGGCAACCCGAACATGTAATGCTCATTAACATTACCGACAAAAACAGCAAAGCGGGATTTGCCTTTCTCGCGCTGTTAGAAATTGATCGATCCGCATCACCGGCCGGAGTTACGGTTGAAACATTAATTAATATGGTGGACGACGGAATTACCCGGTGGTTTTTAATACGGGATTGAGTTGCCGCAACAACCCGATTATTTTCGCATCGTGAAATTCTCTTCCCCCGGAAAACTTTTACTCACCGGCGAATATGCGGTCTTGCACGGCGCTACCGCTCTTTCGCTCCCGACCCGGTTTGGTCAGCATCTGGTAGTGGAAGAATGTGCGCAAAATATTCGATGGACAGCATTAGACGAAAAAGGTGAGAAATGGTTTGAAGCCGAATTCTCTATAAATCTTGAGGTTTTAAAAACCTCGGATACCAAAATTTCGGACCGGCTTAAAAGTATGCTCCAATTTATTTTTAACCACAAACCGGAATTAAAAAAGCCCCTCTCCTTTCAAACGCAACTCGACTTTAACCGGTCATGGGGATTGGGAAGCAGTTCTACATTAATCGCTAATCTGGCCAAGTGGTCGGGAGTAAATTGGTTTGATCTGATGCGATCTGTTTTTAACGGAAGCGGATACGATGTTGCAACCGG
Source organism: Bacteroidota bacterium (assembly GCA_016124755.1). Classification (GTDB taxonomy): domain Bacteria; phylum Bacteroidota; class Bacteroidia; order NS11-12g; family UBA9320; genus WGNA01. The sequence continues at coordinate 167,658 of WGNA01000007.1, forward strand.
CATGGAAGACTCTGCCATTCTTTATTCTTTAGAAAATCAAATTCCGGTACAACATAAAACACAGTTCGAACCTCCATACCGGGATCAAATCAAATTTGTGTATCTCGGTAAAAAACAAGACACACAAGAAGATCTTTCCACTTTAACGAAAACACAATTTTCAGCCATTCAAATTCAACGCATCAGCGAAATCACCCGTTCGGTTTTAAAAACTAAAAGCCTTGATGAATTTATTTTACTGATGCAGGAACATGAAAATATTATTTCTCAATTTCTAAATCGCGATACCATTCACAAATCGGCATTCCCGGAATTTCCCGGACTCACAAAATCCCTCGGTGCTTGGGGAGGTGATTTTGTGCTGGTTTGTGGTTACAACCACATGGATAGTTGGTTTGCCGAGCGAGGCTATTCAACCATTCTTACATGGGAAGAAATGATCAAACCTTAGCCGCTTCACTCCAATTTGATGAATGTATTTTTGCCGCCAAATAACAAACCTTGAATCAATCAACCTGGCAGAGTCCGTCGAACATTGCGCTGGTAAAATACTGGGGTAAAAAGGGATTTCAACTTCCGGCCAATCCGAGCATTAGTTTTACACTGGATAATTGCTTCACCGAAACCACTTTAATCTGGGACGACAGCGATCCGGATAAAAATCTTGTTTCGGTTTATGTGGAAGGAATTGAAAATCCTGCGTTTGTTCCCAAAGCCGAAAAGTTTTTTAATAAGCTGATCGAACTGCATCCTTTATTAAAGGATTTCCGGTTCGAATTACAGACGTACAATACCTTTCCGCACAGCAGCGGTATCGCCAGTTCCGCCAGCAGCATGAGTGCCCTGGCATTGTGTTGCTGTGATATGCTGATGCAAATGGATTTACTCGAAATCGAGTTTTACCGATACGCCAGCTTCCTCGCCCGTATCGGAAGCGGTTCTGCCTGCCGGTCGGTTTACGGCGATGTTGCCATGTGGGGTGAACACGAAGCTTTTCCGGGAAGTTCCGATGATTTCGCGATTCCGGTTAATGAAGTTCATCCGGTTTTTAAAACGTATCGCGACACGATTCTCATTATTCACGAAGGACAAAAAAGTGTTTCAAGCACAGTCGGTCATGGTTTACTAAAAAATCATCCGTTCGCTCAAAGCCGGTTTGAAATTGCCAACCGGAATATGCACCGAATCCGGAAAATTATGACCCGTGGTGACGTTCCTTTATTTACTGAATTGGTGGAAGCCGAAGCCATGATGTTACATGCCTTAATGATGACTTCGGATCCGAATTTTCTGTTAATGAAATCCGGAACTGTGGCGGCAATTCACGCAATTCGAGAATCCAGAGCAGAACACAAACACAATATTTGTTTCACACTCGACGCCGGTGCGAATGTGCACATGTTGTATCCCGAAGAAGATTCTGTATTTGCCGATGAACTTTTGAACCATACTCTTGTTGGCTTTTGCGAAAAGGGCCGCTATATTCGCGACAACATTGGTCGCGGGCCAATCAGACTAAATGCTTAAAGACTCGCTATTCTACGCAAAGATTCTTCTCTTCGGAGAGTACGGAATCATTCAGGATTCAATGGGTCTTTCCATTCCCTATAATTCCTATAAAGGCAGTTTAAAACTCAATTCTTCCGGCAACGAAACGGATTCAGAATCAAACCGTCATCTCAAACTTTTCCGGGATTATCTCAAAGGTTTGAGTGATAAGAACGAATTGCTCTTTAAACTGGATTTTCAACAATTTGATACCGACCTCGAAAACGGGATGTCGTTTGAAAGCAGCATTCCGCAAGGTTTCGGAGTTGGAAGTTCAGGCGCTTTAGTCGCGGCTATTTACGATCGGTACGCCATCGAAAAATTTGTCATTAGTGACCAACCGGAAAGTTCTCAGATCGCCGGACTTAAAAATATCTTCGGACAGATGGAATCTTATTTCCACGGAAAAAGTTCCGGTCTCGATCCGCTGATTTGTTACCTCAATCTTCCGGTTCTCATTCGGTCAAAAGAAGACATGAACACGGTTGGTTTGCCGGAAGCTGATGCTCTTGGCAAAGGAGCCATTTTTCTGATCAACAGCGGAAGTCCCGGGAAAACGGAACCGATGGTAAATATCTTCATGGAAAAAATGAAGAACGACGGTTTCCGCAACATGTTGAAATCTGAATTCAAGAAATACAACGACGCCTGCATTCAGGCATTTTTAAAGCGGGATGTTCAACCCTTGTTTCACAACATTAAGGAATTGTCGAGCCTGCTTCTCAATAACTTCAAACCGATGATTCCTGTGATGTTTCACAAACTCTGGAAAGAAGGAATCGAGTCGAATGCATACTACCTTAAACTCTGCGGAAGCGGTGGTGGCGGGTACTTCCTCGGCTTTACACAGGACATTCAGGAAGCCCGCAAAAGGCTCAAGGATTATCCGATCGAAATCGTCTTTACCTTTTAATTGTGTCAAGCTTTAGCCGAAAGAATAAAATCCGGCTGGTTAAGTTTCTCGCGTTGATGTCCATCATCCGGTGGCCGAATGTTCTTTTCACGGCATTAGCTCAATACATCGCTGCCATCAAAATTTTCACACCGGGAATTCCCTGGTACGAAGTATTGAAAGATTTCAAACTGCACAGTATTGTCTTCGCAACTGCCGCAATTGTTGCCGCGGGTTTCATTATTAATAGTTTTTACGATCTGGAAAAAGATCTGGTAAATCGCCCGCACAAAACCTTATTCGATCGCGTGGTAAGTAAGGCTTCCTGTCTTCGGACGTACATTATTCTCAATATCATCGGATTATTTTTCAGCGCTTTGGGATCAACCAAAATCCTCATCTTTTTTGTGTTGTTCAGTTTCGCTCTCTGGTTCTATTCGCACAAGCTTCAGAAAATTCCGTTGGTGCGAGAATTCAGCGCGTCACTGTTATCGGTAGCTTCCTTTTTTTCGATTGGCTTTCATTACCAGTTTATTTCCTGGCCGGTAATTGCTTTGGGCGTAATTCTGATGATGATTTTATTTAACCGGGAAGTAGTTAAAGATTTCCGTCATTACGAAGGGGATAAAGTAGCCGGTAATCAAACACTGATTTTTATTATCGGAATTACTAATTCAAAAGTTATTCATGTTGCCATATCTGTAATTACCCTGATCCTGCTTTTCATATTTAATTATTTACACAAAAGCACTTTCACTCTTATTTATTCCGGATTGATCGTTTTACCGACACTGGCTTCGATATTTTTCATCACCGGAAATAATTCCAACGGGCCGGCAATTGCTCATCGCTGTTTTAAACTGATGATTTTATTTACGATTTTATTTCTGGCTTTTTTCTAAATCGTATTTGCCGTAAAAAAAGAAAATCAAGAGCAGATAAAGCATTAAATACACCGAGTCTTCGAGCGGAATGGTAATCAACCGGATCCCAAGATTTCCGGTTCGATTGTACCACACAACCGGTTCCGGAGTATACGCTCCTGTAAGCGCTCCGTTAAAAATAATAAAGGGGATTAAACAGATTAAATAGGTAATCCAGAAATACCACCATCGGTAATTTTTAAATACAAAAACGCCAACCATTAAAGCCATTGCCGTCAGAATAAAAGTTAACGATGTATAGGCATGGTTTACATTCATCAAGCCGACAATCACCAATATTCCGGCAAGAGCAAAATGCAAAATTTTATAATTCCCGAACTTCCTTTTCTTTTGGAAATAGGCCAATGATGCATAAATAAAATAGCAGGCGTATGGCGTTACAAAAAACCAGAGCCATTCTTCAACGGGCAAACCCAGAAAATTATACCCTAATAAAAAAGTGTGATTGAAACCCCAAATACCTTTCGTGGTAAAAAGCACATCCCACGGAAGAAAAATGAGATTGGCGAAAATGATTCCCTTAAATAATGCTATTAACCCACTGCTGAAATCAATGCGCTCATCCAGTGTCCAGGCTAACGGGAACGCAATCGTTGCGATATCAATTAAAAGGTAGTAATAGTTCTCGGCCACCAGATTTTAACAAGTAATGGGGTTTAAAGTTTCAGCGATGATTAACGATAAATCCGGAATGAAATGCTTGTCCGTCTCTTCCAATAATCCGGATAAAATATACACCGCTTTCAAATCCTGAAGTGTTGATCTCACTTAGATTTTCATCATTTACAACCACTTCTCCAACACAATTTAAAACAGTGATTTGATGCACATGTTCATCGGTTGAATTTATTCGCAACACTTTGTCGGCAGGATTTGGTAAGATGTGAAATACCGGGTGTTTTAATTCCTGAATTCCGACAACAGAAATATTGGTAGTCTGTTGACCTGTCACAGATTCACAATTGTGTTCATTCGTAACAACCGCATAAAATGTAACTTCTTTATTGCTTAATGAATGTCGCTCAACAATGGAATCTATTGGTAGTTTAAAAGATCCGAAATACTGAAAACTATCACCGATTGAATAATACACTTCTGCGGAATTTCCATCAGTTGATTGGAGAACCAAACGAACGCTACCGGTTCCCAAATTTCCTTCCACGGAAAACGAATCAATAACCGGTGTCGGGTGTACCGTTGTATTGAAAGTGGTGTCAGACAAACAACCATTCATTGTTTTCGCTTTTATTCCTGTTTGAATAACACCGGAAGTATTCGCAAAAAACAAATTAGTAATTCCGGATGTAACCTTTAATTCTTCTCCCTTCCATTTGTATTCTGTATTGGATTGAGCATTAATTTTAATTTCTGAAGAATCTCCCCGGCATAATTCTTCCGTATGCATTTCAATAGAAATAACCGGCAAAGCATTTACAACAATTTCAACAGAATCTTTCCCGTAACAACCATTAGATAAGTCCTCAACTTCGACCTGATATTTCTGAGTGGATTGGGCAAAGAATTTTGGAGTCGGGGAATTGGCATCTGAAAGCTGAGCATACGGAGACCATTTAAAAGAATAATCACTTCCCTTAATTCCCAGATCAATCGAATCACTAAAACATGTCTGAAGTTGTCTTTTCCATGGACTCAACCGAATATCCGGCGTTACCGAAACTACAGTAACTCCACTGTCGGAACAATCGTAATCTTTATTTTCCGCGAAGAGTTTATACTGGAAAACACCTGAATCCTGAGCAGTAAATTTCGCGTTCAGAATATTGGTTTTATCTAAACCGTTTGCCGGACTCCATTGATAAACAAATCCTCCCGGATCAGTTGAACCGAGATTCACAGAACTGCCTTTGCAAACAAATAAACTGTCGGTAATGAGTTTTGAAATATCGGGTTTCGAATAAACCGTTAAAGATTTTTCAGAACTGGTAAAGGAAGGATTTGTTGATCGGATCCTGTATCGAGTTCCGGTTCCGTAATTTCCGTTGGGAATTAGTCCTCCGATTTTAGCCGGCTGAACCGATTGTACCGCAGAACCGATGGTTGTTGGTTTTGCAAAACTTCCATTCTTGTCTGATACTTCGATTAAAAAGGAATTGCCGGATTTATAAGTACCGATTCCATTGGCCTGAACATCCATTACCACATAAACCGAATCCCGCGAACAACTTTCCAGATCGTAGGCCGGTTCGAAATAATGCAGTTTCTGAAACTCAAGTTTGTTGCAGAAAAAGCAGACCACCATAAACAAATCCTGATCAGCATTCACATACATCCCGGATGGGTGATTGTACGATGTAAGCTTGGTTAATCCCGAAAATGCCGGATCGATCCGATACACATAACTATTATCCCAGTTGGTAATAAAAAAATTTCCCTGCCCGTCTTCTACCAGATGGTTAAGACTATCGAGTCCTGTATTCATTAAAACTTTTTTATTTCCGTTCGCGGTGTCGATCTGAATTATTTGTCCGAGTGTATCATCCGAAACAACTAATAATCTTCCTTTACTGTCGAGCAACAATCCTTTGGGTCGGTTGAGCCCGCTGGCAAGTGTATTAAAAGTCGGTGTGTAAAACGGAGGCGGACCGATTTTCCCTTTCAGAATTTTTCCGGCTGCCGGATCGCTCAGATAAAAATATCCCTGATTGTAAAGATCAATTTCAATGTCTTCAATTTCGGTTGCCGGATTAACCGGAAAGGAAATCAGTTTGCCAAAGCCGTTGGTTTCGTAGGCTACGATTGAATTATTGTCGATTAATAATAATCCGGAGTTTCCGCCAAAAGTTCCCATCACCAGATCCCGCGGATCTTTGAGTCCGGTTACAACTGTTTTATTCTGATAAAAAGAATCAAGCAGAACAAGTGTTCCGTTCCCGCGATTGGTAATCATGTACGATTTCTTCACATCGTCGTAGGCAATCCGATAAGGGTGAGAGTACTGTGCTTTAGAAATACAGGCAGCAAACAACATAGCCAACGCGAGGAGAAATTTATGCATAAAATTAAATCAGGTTTGTTCTTGTAATTGTTGGAACTGCTGGTAAACAATGTCAATTCCTTCATCAAATGAGTGCGGGTTGTAACCTAAAATTTCTCTGCTTTTCGTAAGATCAAATCCGGTTACCGGAGGTCTTTTTGCCGGCTGATTCAGAGATTCAGAGTTTATGGCCGTAACGCACTCCGTACTAAGACCGTAATGTTCACCGACCTGTTGCACGAGTTGAAGAATACTCATAAAATCTTTACCGGAAACATTGAAAACTCCCGATGCTTTTTTAGACTCGATGAGATAACATCCTGTTGCCAGATCTTCTGCCAGCGTAGGCATTCGAAACTGGTCGTTCACCACGTTAATTGGTGTTTGTTTTTCCAATGCATTTTTAGCCCAGAGAACAATATTAGACCGGCTCATATCCGATACAATTCCATAAACCAAAATGGTTCTTGCGATAGCCCAGGATTTAGATTTATGGATTACTACTGTCTCCGCATCAAGCTTGGATTGCCCGTAAATGCTGACCGGAGCCGGCTCGTCATCTTCCTTGTACGGACCGTTCTTACCGTCGAAGATGAAATCGGTGGAAACGTGAACCAGATGCGCATTCACTGAATTGGCAGCCTCAACCACATTTGCCGTTGCCTGAACATTTTGAATCCGGCACTCTTCGGGGTTGAGTTCACACGCATCTACATTGGTCATGGCGGCTGCGTGAATTATGCAATCCGGTTTGTGATTTGCCACAACGCTGAGAACATTTGCCGCATCGGTTACGTCCATCATTTCATAAATATAACCGTCTTGTTTTGCGTGACGATTTTGGCCCCTTCCCGTTGCAATCAGCGTAACTTCGGGATGCGACAAATACAGATCGGTAAGTTTCTGGCCTAATAAGCCGTTGGATCCGGTGACGAGAACTTTTCTCATTTTATAGATTATTGTCTGGCCGAAATTAAGGAAGCATCTTCAGGAAGACTGCTCAGATCTACATTGTATTTCCGACAATACTTCCGCAATTTACCGAGAGTATGTTCTCTGAATTTTGCCGCTTCATTAGTTTCCGGAAACAGAATACGATGATTTAATGCCTTCTCCAGTTCGTTCCATTCTTTTATTCTTTCTTCTAATTCAGGAGTTCCAAAGCAATCCCGGAATTTTTTAGAAATAATACGAATGGCAACCGAACCCGGATGAACAAGATCCTCCGCGAAAAACCGGTAATCCCGGAGTTCGTCGTTCAATATTTCATAGGCCGGGAAATAATGGGTGTTTGAATGTGCTGCAATTATTTCATCTAACGCCAGAAACAAAACGGATTTGCTAAGATGACTTTGGTGCAAACCTTCGCGAACATACCGCACTGGACTAATCGTAAAAATCACCTGACATTTTTCGGGTAGTGATGCCATAAGTTTATTAAGGGAATCCACAACCTCTTCAACAGACAATCTTCGGTTTGAAAATTTTGCCGCGGCAACTTTATGACAGTTCCCGACAATTGAACCCTGAAATTCAAAAACCTGCGCCGTTCCGAGTGTGACGATTAACACCGCATTTTCTTTGTTCAAAATATTTCTGACCCGCAAGTCGGCATCATCAAGATTGGAAATAACCTCATACGGCGAAGTTGAGGAGAGACTTGAATGAGCTTTCCAGGAGTTCCAGAGTTCGCCATTCTGAAAAAGTTCTTCAACCGTGTAATTGTTCTTTTGAACCGCCTGAACAATGGAATCAACAATGGAAACCGGATTGTAAAGCGTTCCTCTCGGATTCACTTCCACCGTCATTCCGGATCGCTGAAAACCGTTTCCAATGTTTTCTGAAAAACAGGATCCAACAAATAACAAAGGCGTATACGCATCTATTAAAGGTGATTTGGTAAGTTCTGTTTCAAGTGTAAGATGCATTTTTCGAAGTAACAAAAAAGCCGGCTTGCAGGCCGGCTTCTTCAATATGACTTTTAATTTTTATTTACAGTCGTACGCGTAATTAGTGGTAGTGACATCCGCTCCGGAAGTCATTACACTTTGAGTTGGCAATCCACTGGAATTGTAAGTATAGGTTACCTTAATGTCTATATCCTGACCGATGATATTGGCATTAGCCGCGGTAGCATTATTCTTTGAGAGGTAAATATAATTACCCAAATCCCAGAACATCATTGGCATGTTGTACAATGGGTTTGTTTTGCTATCGAACGCGGTAATATTCGCAGAGATATCCATGTCTAAAACACCGTCTTCATCAGAATCAAAACTGTTCACAACCTTAGAACAATTGTTTCCGGTGTAGGTCATGGTGTAAGCTTCCACCAATACTTCGTCGGTTCCGTCGATGTAATAGTATTCGAGTTTTGTGATCTGCTTGTTTGAATTCATGGTTACTAGGTAATAACCGGTAAGAACGTTGTCGTCCAATTCATCAATTCGGGTAATGGTGCCTCCGGTATAAACCATTTTCAACACATACGTTCCATTATTAAGCTGGGCTAATTGATCACCATCCCAGGTAAAAATAATGTTGTCGGTTTCCCCGTCGTAGGTGTTAACAACCTTAGAAAGTTTGCCACCAGAATAAGTGAAATCATAGTTGTCGTTATCCGAATCTGTGGTTCCGGTAACTGTACATGTTTTGGTGGTAGTTGTTGTTGGAGTTCCCTCTTCATCCTTGCAGGAATACATAGTCAGCATTCCGCCGGCTATTACAGTAATTAAAAGCTTCTTAATCATGTCTTTCTTTATTTCAACCGCAATAATAGCAAAGCTTAATAATTGCTTAACATGATGTTTTGTATGTGAGAGTTGAATGACGTTCAATTGTACAAATCCGATTTACAAACGTTCTCAACGATTTCACGGAAACCCGAATATTCTTCTGACATCCTGTCAGATTCAAAACCTATCTTCGCGGGTCAATTAACGTTTTGCTTCGGGCAGAACTATTTTGAAAATGGCTCAGAAGAATTTATACATAGAAAGCTACGGATGCGCAATGAACTTTTCAGACAGCGAAGTTGTGGCTTCCATTATGGCGGAACACGGTTATCAGTCTACACCCGACGAATCAGATGCCGATGTAATTCTTATTAATACCTGTTCAATACGGGATAATGCAGAACAAAAAATCCGTCATCGACTTAAACAATTGCGTGGCAGAAAAGAGCGAAATAATGAATTGATCGTCGGAGTGCTGGGCTGTATGGCAGAACGGCTTCGCGATCAGTTGATGGAAGAAGAAAAACTGGTGGATGTTGTTGCCGGCCCGGATGCATACCGCGATTTACCCAAATTAGTTGGTGAAGTGGTCGACGGAAATAAGGCAATAAATGTTTTGCTTTCGCTGGAAGAAACCTACGCCGAAATAACTCCCACACGACTCAACAGCAATGGTGTTACAGCCTTCATCTCCATTATGCGGGGCTGCGACAATATGTGCAGTTTCTGTGTTGTACCCTTTACCCGCGGACGGGAAAGAAGTCGCGAACCGGAAACCATTGTTCGGGAAGCCAGGGAATTATTTGAAGCAGGTTTTAAAGAAGTAACATTGCTCGGCCAGAACGTCGACAGCTATTTGTGGTTTGGCGGCGGCCCTAAAAAAGAATTCGGAAAACTTTCAGAAGAACAAAAATCGGAAGCCGTTGATTTTGCAAAACTGTTGCGAATGGTCGCGGATATTAGTCCGTCTTTGCGAATCCGTTTTTCAACTTCACATCCAAAAGACATCACAGATGATGTGTTGTACGCCATGATGGATTATCCGAATATCTGCAATTACATACACCTTCCCGCACAGTCCGGAAATTCCAGAATTCTGGGAAAAATGAACCGCACCTACGACCGTGAATGGTATATGGAAAAGGTTCGCAGGATCAGAGAAATCATTCCGGATTGTGGTATCAGTTGCGATATCATCACAGGTTTTTGTACCGAAACGGAAGAAGAACATCAGGATACACTTTCCCTTATGGAGTGGTCGCAGTTCGACTTTTCGTATATGTATTATTATTCGGAAAGACCCGGAACACTCGCCGCACGTAAATACGCAGATGACGTTCCTTTAGAGATTAAGAAACGCCGGCTTACCGAAGTGATCGATCTTCAGAATGAAATTTCAAAAAAGAAGAATGCGGCCAGAGTTGGTTCGGTTGTTACGGTTTTGGTTGAGAACGATTCGAAACGATCTGATCAGGACTGGATGGGCAAATGTGATCAGCATATAGTGGTAATTTTCCCGAAAGAACATTACAAAAAAGGAGATTACGTGGATGTGCTGATCGAACAAAGCACAACCACCAGTTTGATTGGTAAGGCGGTTGGCTACAACAATGTGTTGAAGGAAAAAGTCGCGCAAAACGCAGAACTGTAAAAATGGATTTACAACAAATCAAACAACGGTTCGGCATCACCGGAAATTCACCAAGGCTCAATTATGCTTTGGAAACTGCCGTGAAGGTGGCGCCGACCGATATTACTGTTTACATTCAGGGGGAAAGCGGAGTCGGAAAGGAATCCTTTTCTAAAATCATCCACCAATTAAGTGCCCGGAAACACGGCCCTTTTATCGCCATTAACTGTGGTGCAATTCCCGAAGGAACCATTAACTCAGAATTATTCGGTCACGAAAAAGGTGCTTTCACCGGTGCCATCGACAGCCGCAAAGGTTATTTTGAAACCGTTGATGGCGGTACCATTTTTCTGGATGAAGTAGGTGAACTTCCTTTAGAAACTCAGTCGCGTTTACTGCGTCTTTTGGAAAACGGAGAATTTATTAAAGTAGGTTCCTCTAAAGTACAGAAGACAGATGTGCGCATTATTACAGCGACGAATAAAGATCTGTTCCGCGAAACCCAAAACGGAAAATTCAGAGAAGATCTCTATTACCGGCTCTCCACATTGCCGATTAAGGTTCCGCCATTGAGGGAAAGACCGGGCGACATTCTTTTGCTTTTCCACCGATTTGCATTTGATCTGTCTGAAAAATATCATTCACCAGAATTGGAACTGAGTCCGGATGCAGAGGAAGTGATGATGAAATATTCGTGGCCGGGGAACATTCGTCAGTTAAAAAATGTGGTTGAACAATTGGCAGTTTTAGAAAAAGATCACGTGATCTCAGGTGATATTTTGAGAAACTATCTGCCGGAACTTTCCACCTCCCTGCCAACGCTGGCAAACCCCTCAAGATCTTCCGGCGCGGCTTCAGACTATTCGGAAAGAGATATATTCTATCAGGTGCTTTTCGACATGAAAAAGGATATGGCCGACCTGAAAAAGATCGTGCTTGAATTGTTAAAAAACAGCAGTTCGAAAGACGAAATTCTTCAGGGCAATGAGACGCTGATTCGAAGAGTGCTTGCGAACAGCGGCGATTCCGGCACCAACGATATAGTTATCAGATCTGCTTCTGCCATGCCTTCCGAAACTCATCACGAAGATGAAGAAGAACATACTTATGTGATAGAACCACAGGACTCGGTGAACATTGAGGAAAATCTTTCATTAGAAAAAAAGGAAGAAGAACTCATAAAAAAAGCACTGCTCCGAAACAACGGAAAAAGGAAGAAAGCGGCCAGAGATCTGGGAATTTCAGAACGTACATTATATCGCAAAATCAAACAGTATGAACTGGAGTAAACTATTGTATCTGCTGCTGATTTTCGTTCCAGCTTCGTGTGGAATCTATTCGTTTTCCGGAGTGAGTTATTCCGAAAATATTAAAACCGTCAGCATTGCTTATATCGACAACAACTCTGCTTTGGTTGCGCCGGAATTAAGTCCGACCTTAACCAACAAACTCCGCAACAAATTCATTAGTCAGACAAATTTGAGAATGACGGAAGAAGGCGGTGATATCGCATTTACCGGTGAAGTTGTAGAATACAATGTGGTTCCGGTTGGCGGAGGGGATAATAATACGACTTCACTAAACCGGCTTCAGATTGTGGTGCATATAAAGTGCGAATGCGAAAAGGATAAAAAATATGCTTTTGACGAGCGCTTCACCCAGTTCTCCGACTTTGATGCCTCCAAAAGTCTGGCGGATGTGGAATCTGATCTTATCGGCACCATGACCGACAATCTGGTTCAGGATATTTTTAATAAATCAGCACTAAATTGGTGACGTGAATCTGCGAAACGTTATCGACTATGCTGATCGCAGCACCGAGATTGGTGCCACAGAATATTCTGAGTTAACGGAATTGTCTCAGAAATATCCATGGTTTTCTGCCATTCCTGTTTTGCAGGCGAAGTGTCTCTTTAATCAAAACAAATACGGTTTTAAAGCCGCATTAAAAAAAGCTGCCATCTATGCCGGCAACCGGGAAGTGTTGTATGAGGTGGTTAATAGAGTGGAAACGAGGGATGAGGAGGGCGGAGAGAAAAGAGATGAAGAGATCGGAGAGCGGGAGGAGGAAACAGTAACTGTAACAGAAACGGGAACTGTAACGGGAACGGGAACCAATCAGGAGCATCGTCCTGAAGTTGTTTTGGGAGATGAAGAGAGCGGTGAGCGGGAGGAGGAAACAGTAACTGTAACTGAAACGGTAACTGTAACGGGAACCAATCAGGAGCGTCGTCCTGAAGTTGTTTTGGGAACTGATGATGCGGAAACAAGAGATGAGGAGAGCGGAGAGTGGAGAGCGGAAGAGCGGGAGGAGGAAACAGTAACTGTCATAGAAACGGCAACTGTAACGGGAACCAATCAGGAGTATCGTCCTGAAGTTGTTACGGGAACTGATGTAACGGATAAGGGAGACGAAGAGAGCGAAGAGCGGAGAGCGGAAGAGCGGGAGGAAAAAGTAACAGAAACAGTAACAGAAACGGTAACTGTAACGGAAACCAATCAGGAGTATCTTCCTGAAGTTGTTTTGGGAACTGATGGAACGGAAACGGGAGATGAGGAGAGCGGAGAGTGGAGAGCGGAAGAGCGGGTGGAAAAAGTAACAGTAACAGTAACAGAAACAGAAACTGAAACTGAAACTGAAACGGTAACTGTAACGGAAACCAATCAGGAGCATCATCCTGAAGTTGTTTCGGGAACCGAAGAAACGGAGAAGGGAGATGAAGAAAGCGGAGAGCAGAAAGCAGAAGAGCGGGAAGAACCGGTGCCATACGATCCGACTACGGAACTGCTGAAGCACGAGTCTTACCGGCCACCACAATTCGGTGGATACGACCCGGAAAAGGAACTAACCCGGTTGATTCAGGATGTCAAAAAAACGGAAAAGCCTTCTTCGCCCACTTCCGAAACACACGATTTTCTATCGTGGTTTGATACGCTGAACGAACCCAAAAAAGAAGAGCAAAAACAACCAAAGTCACTTCCGATGAGCCTGGAATCGAAACAGCTTCTCGACAACTTCATCCGCAACCGGCCGACGGTTCGCAAAATCAGGAAAGATTATGTTCCTGAACCTATTGAGGAAACAGATGAAGAACCGTATGGCGCTATTGTCAGCGAGTCTTTAGCCAAACTTTATATCAAACAAGGAAACCCGCAAAAAGCCGTTGAAGTATACGAGAAGTTGCAGTTGCAAAATCCGCAAATGTTCTCGTATTTTGCAGCCCTTATTGAAGAGGTCAGGCAGACCTTAACTTAATTAGAATAAAAAAGAAAAGATAACCGGATATGATGTACGTGGTAATTATTCTGATCATGCTTGTTTGCGTATTTCTTACCTTCATCGTTTGGATTCAAAATCCTAAAGGTGGTGGAATTGCGTCGAACTTTTCAGCAGGCAATCAGATTATGGGTGTAAAAAGAACCAATGATTTTGTTGAAAAAGCAACCTGGGGTTCGGCTATCGCCCTCCTCGTTTTAGTGCTTGCCAGCAATCTTTTCACCGGAGGTTCCGCTCAGGCTGAAAAAAGTATTCTTCAAAAGGAAATCGATGCCGGTACTATCGAAAATGGTTACATTCCTAAATCAAGTTTGGAGAATCTGAATTCTGCAGGTTCGGAAGAAACCAATGCAGAAGAACTTCCGGATAACGGAGGACAGGAACAGCCCTGATCCAAATCGATTAGCGAAGCAATCGCACCATACCGGATTCACGGATGTGTTCGCCATCTACCGATAATCCGTTGATCACAAACAAATAAACTCCCGACGGCATAACGTTTCCGTCTTGGTTTTTCCCATCCCAACCTTCGTCCGCATCCTCAGTTCGGAAAATCAATTCTCCCCATCGGGTGTAGATTTCCATTTTGTATTTCAACAAACCTTTAATGTACGGGTGAAACGATTCGTTGATTCCGTCTTTTGTTGGAGTGAACGCATTGGGGATAAAACTCAGATACACATCCTTCACTCTTAATACTTCCCTGATTTCATCGCGACACCCCATATCATTCATCGCAATTAAACGAACTTCATAATGTCCGGTATCGGCATAAACATATTCCGGTGATTGGGCAGTGTCTGTATTTCCATCGCCGAATGACCACTCGTATGAAGTTGAAAATTCACTTTTGTTGGTGAAGCTGAATTTCCGGTTATCAACTGTTGCCACCGTAGGATCATGAATAAATGCGGCAACCGGATTTGGGATAATTTCCACCACGTCGGTTCCCTCAGAAGAATCTTTGCAACCAAACTGATTTATCACAACTAAAGAAACCCGGTATATCCCTTCCTCTGCGTAAGAATGCACCGGTTCAAATTCCTGAGATCCGGTTCCATCTCCAAACCACCAGTGATTTTGATAATTTTCAGCATCTGGTGTATGATTATTAAACTGAATAGGTTGTTTGCTGCATTGTGGATTCGGACTCCAACTGAAATTGAGTTTGGGTGTAGGATTTACCGTTACAACCACTGAATCCTCGACAAATGAAGAGCAATTGTCGGATAGTGTGAGTTTGTACGTTGTGCTGAATTTCGGACTTATCACAATCGATGGAGTCGGGCTTCCTCCGTTGTCCCAGAAATAATAATACTGCGCAGGTTTTCCTCCACTTCCGGCTGCATTCAAATGCAAAGTATCTCCGGCACAAATAGTTTTATCATTAGTTATTGCGAGTTGTAAGGGTGGTCGAACATATAGTCGGAACGCTGCCGTGTCGTTTTCCCCGGAACAACCGTCTGTTAGAATTAAATAAATAGTTGTGTCTCTGTCTGCATTAAGATTTGCCGAACTGTTATTCCCTAAACCCTGACTCCATTGATACTTATACCCACTGCTCATACCTCCGGCAGCATACGACTGAAAATAGAGTTGTTCTCCGTGACAAGCGGTATCATGTCCGGAAATACTAATCTGGAGAGCAGAAAATGTTTGAACTAAAACACTGTCAACTGCATTTATTCCACTGCAACCGTCCGATACTTCAACCGAATAATATTGATTGGCGACCGCAGAAATTTGCGGAGTAGATGAGTTTCCAACATCCGGTGTCCATTTGAATTTGTATGCACCGCTATCACCTCCGGAAGCAATTGCATCTAATTGAAGTTTGGATTTATAACAAACAATTGTATCGGGCCGCGCCGTAACCACAAGCGGATCCAAAACACGTACTATGAAAAGTGATGTATCTCCGACGCCGGAACATCCGTCGGTTAACACCACCTGAAAAGTAGAATCGGAATCAAAAACTGGGGTGATGCTGCTATCTGATGATAATACTCCATTCCATTCAAAAGAATACGGATGAGAACCTCCCGATGCATGAGCTTTTAGTGTTGAAGAAGAGTGAAAACAAACGGTTGTATCTCCGGTGGTTGTGAGCTCTAAAGGTGGTAAAATTTTCACATGAAAGGATGTAGTATCATTTGTCGCAGAACATCCGTCGCTCGCAATCACCATTATATCAGTTGACTTTACACCCGAAAAAGACAGCGAATCCGATCTTAGATTAAAAGGCATCCAGATAGCTCCTCTTTTCAAGGAATCTCCTCCCGATAAAATTGCTGTGAAGCTCACTGTTTGCAGATAGCATATTACCGTATCGCGGATCGGCTCAATTATTAACGGGTCTCGCACTAAAATCTGAAATGAATCCCGAATCAATTCCTTCATACAGTAATCCTCCAGTAAAACGTGTAACACTGAATCTTTGGCAGCGGTATAGAAAATCGAAGAATCTCTGAGCATACCTTCCCAGTAAAAGCGATAATCTTCCGGATCACCTCCGGAGGCATGAACCGTGAGCACGGCAGATTGTCCGAAACACATCAGTGTATCTTCCGGAACCATTAATTGCAACTGATCTCTGAACACTTCAAGTTCTGCCTTAAATCCCGCACCTGTTACCAATTGATCAGCAAACTGGCGAAGTGTAATCGACCCCGTGTAACCAACAATTTTTTTTCCACCGGCTAATTGATTTCCCGTAAATCCACCAATCAGTTTACTGTTGCAGTCCGGTCCGTCGTATAGATAAAGCGAGTCGAATTTATTTTCAAAATCAAATACGGAAAAGGTAAGAACCATGCTGTCACATTTCCCGGAAACTATGGTAAGAGTATCCCGGATAAAAGTCTGGTAAAGGTCTTCTCCCCCATCGTCATAAATAAAACCGGTGCATATACGAACAGTGTCCCAGCTTCCCTTGGGCATCCACACCGAATGACATACATCCTGTGTTGAGTCGATTTTAACTCCTTTAGTAATTAATAATGTATCAACCGACTGCTTAAAACAACCGTGAGCAATCAAACGAATATCAAAACTCCCGTATCCCGAAAACCGGTGTTCCGGATTTTGACTTTGGCTTGTATCACCATCGCCGAAATCCCATTCGTACCAGAGCGCATTCGACGACCGGTTTGTGAATGCGACAATCTGATCTGGATGGCATAAAAAAGAATCGTTGAAAAAACCGGCAGTCACAATGGCACTGTCGTATTCAGGTCCAACACCTACAGCATACCAGGCATTCGTTACCGCAATCACTTCTTTGCTGCATCTACCAAACAGATCCTCGGCAGAACGGATAGAAAAGTACCGGGCGTCAGCATAATCGGAGGATGGCGTTAAATACACTGTAAGATTCCGATATGCAATTGCCTCAGCTTTTTGAATACCGATACTGTCAACAACAAAAAAATCCGAGTTGTCATTAGTTCCAGTTCCCCCCTCACTGATTAAATAAAACCAATAATTCTGAACCCCACTGTTTGTGTGTACGCCACCGTTATCTCCAGTTCCGGTTTTCCAGTATTTTCCTTTATAAGTATCCGGATTTCCTTTGGCGTTCGGATTTTGCATCTGCCGCAAACCTGTTCCGCTGGGTGTAATATCTTCTCCGATGGTCCAGGAAGCAGATCCGGGTTTTGCAAAATATTCAATTGCATTTCCGAACATGTCGCTAAACGATTCGTTGAGCGCACCACTTTCGTTCTGATAAATTAAGGCGGCTGTACTCGACGTTACAGCGTGTGTTATTTCATGACCGCAAACATCAATACAGGTCAATGGGAAAAAGGTTGAACTGTCTCCGTCTCCGTAAGTCATTACGTATCCGTTCCAAAATGCGTTGTTGTACTTTTTGCTGTAGTGAATGTAACTCTTCACCGGAGTGCCTTTGTCGTCGTAAGAATTACGGTTGAATTTATAGTAATAATAATCGTAAGTCCATTCCGCACCCCAATGCGCATCTGTCGCAACTTCATCCTGTTCCGGATTGGCATTATCCCAGAAGTTATCTGCATCGGTGAAGTCGATCGCTTTAGAATAATTGGTGAGATTTTGCAGGTTATACGTTTCGATTCCTCCCCCTCTCCCGCTCTCACGCAAACGAAATGAATTCACACCCAAACTGTCGGTAACTATATCCTGTTGACCGCTGTATCTGGTTTTAGCTAATGCAGTTGAATTGCTTTCCGGAAGACGGTTTTCCATAGCGATTATTTCACCATTAGAAGCGTCGACATAAATGCAATTATTTGCCAGCGGCTCGAATTGATAGATTTCGAATACCCAGCTCAATACCGGTTGTTGATTTGAAAAGTTAAAACCGGGAGCAACATAAACGAGTTTTCCGGTTGGATAGAAACTTTGCCTTTCTCCGTTAGTCCAGATCCGAAGCAGAGAATCCATGCCCGCAACCTGCCATGCATACAGATTTTTAGCACCGCAATATTCGAGGGCATTTTTAAGTGCTACTTCTTTTTCTAATCGAACTACCGACTGCTTTTGAGGCTTGTAGAAATGTCCGTTGAACGAAATCAATTTGTTGTTTTTGTAATGAAAAACAATCTGACTTCCCACGACTTCAACTCCTTTGTGAAGATGAATCGTTCTGATATGGTGTTCTCCTAACGGGTCTTTGCTGTCACTCAGAATAATCAATGAATCATCATCGGAACCATTCATTAGGCCGATGGCTATTTCTAAACTTTTGTGAATCGGGATAAGAGGATGATCGGGAAATTCTACCATCCAGGTGGAAAGAGAATCCTGCCCCGAAAGCAAAATTTTTTCTCCGAATTGCGTTGCGAAAGACTGGGTGATAGTCAGACAGATTAAAAATGCGAAAGCGACAACCCTTTGGAATTTCACTTTTGCAAGATAATTCAGAAACACGTCGCATTAAAGAATCCGGAGTTCTTTATAGGTTTCACAATTCCGGTTAATGGATTTCGGTTCAGTCGGAAAGCAATTCGAACTCCTGAAGATGTTACAGTTTGTTTATGCCAAAAAAGATTTACGAATTAACTGACAAGATGACCATGACAGCTGAAGATAATTGCAAAATTGTCCCGAAATACGGTTGGCACACAAGATGACAACCGGAAGTCAAATCACAATCAAAACAGATATGAACATTAGACCATTAGCAGACAGAGTTCTTATTGAACCTGCACCCGCTGAAGAAAAAACCGCCGGGGGTATCTTCATTCCCGATACGGCTAAGGAAAAACCTCAAAAAGGAACCGTTGTAGCAGTTGGGCCCGGGAAAAAAGACGAACCAACAACTGTTAAAAACGGTGATGTTGTCTTATACGGAAAGTACTCAGGAACCGAGATTCAGGTGGAAGGAAAAGACTACCTGATGATGCGTGAGTCTGACATTCTGGCGATCATCTAATTACAAACTCAAACTGTTAAAATCTAACAAAAAATGCCAAAGCAAATTCATTTTAATGTTGATGCTCGTGATGCTCTGCGAAAAGGAGTTGATTCACTTGCAAATGCGGTAAAGGTTACCCTCGGACCCAAGGGGCGAAATGTGGTAATCGATAAAAAATTCGGTTCACCTACCGTAACGAAAGACGGTGTAACGGTAGCCAAAGAGATCGAACTGAAAAACCCGATTGAAAACATGGGTGCTCAGATGGTTAAAGAAGTAGCTTCCAAAACGGCTGATCAGGCTGGTGACGGAACAACCACGGCAACGGTTTTAGCTCAAGCCATCGTTAATGCTGGTTTGAAAAACGTTGCTGCCGGTGCAAACCCGATGGATCTTAAAAGAGGAATCGACAAAGCGGTTGCTGCAGTAGTAAGCAATCTTAAATCACAATCAGAAACAGTTGGTGACGACTTCAAAAAGATTGAGCAGGTAGCCTCTATTTCTGCAAACAACGACGATAAGATCGGCCAGCTCATTGCCAGTGCAATGGAGAAAGTTGGTCGAGACGGAGTGATTACGGTGGAAGAAGCAAAAGGTACTGAAACAGAAGTTAAAACTGTTGAAGGAATGCAATTCGACCGCGGTTATTTGTCTGCTTACTTTGTTACTAATACAGAGAAGATGGAAGCAGAACTTGACAATCCTTTCATCCTCATTTACGACAAAAAAATCAGCAATATGAAAGAAATGCTTCCCGTACTCGAGCAAACCGCTCAGACGGGTAAGCCATTACTCATTATTGCCGAGGACGTTGAAAGCGAAGCCTTAGCGACTTTAGTTGTAAATAAAATCAGAGGATCGCTGAAAGTTGCCGCAGTGAAGGCTCCTGGATTCGGAGACAGAAGAAAAGCCATGTTGGCTGATATCGCGGTTCTTACCGGAGGTTCTGTGATTTCCGAAGAACAGGGAACCAAACTGGAAGATGCAACACTTCAAACTTTGGGAACCTGTGAAAAGGTAACCATCGATAAAGAAAACACCATCATTGTTAATGGTGCCGGTTCTAAAGAAATGATTGCCGGAAGAATCAATCAGATCAAAGCAGAAATCGAAAATTCGACTTCTGACTATGATAAAGAGAAACTTCAGGAAAGACTGGCCAAACTGAGCGGCGGAGTTGCCGTTCTATATATCGGTGCTGCTTCCGAAGTTGAAATGAAAGAAAAGAAAGATCGGGTTGACGATGCTCTTCATGCAACCCGTGCAGCGGTTGAAGAAGGTATTGTTGCCGGAGGAGGTGTTGCTTACGTTCGTGCAATTGAATCTATCAATGATTTGAAAGGCGACAACGACGATGAGTCAACCGGAATTCAAATCATCCGCCGAGCACTTGAAGAACCGCTCCGACAAATCGTTCACAACGCAGGAGGCGAAGGATCAGTTGTTATTCAGAAAGTTAAAGAAGGTAAAGCCGATTACGGTTATAATGCCAGAACCGAAACCTACGAAAACCTGATTGGTGCCGGAGTTATCGACCCTACAAAAGTGAGTCGGGTAGCTCTTGAAAACGCAGCTTCTGTTGCCAGCATGCTCCTCACTACTGATTGTCTGATCGCTGACGAACCGGAAGAAATAAAAGCCGGACCAGCTATGCCAGACATGGGTGGAATGGGAGGCATGATGTAATCTGCTTCGACAAAACACAAATAAAAAACCCGGTGCAAAAGCATCGGGTTTTTTTATGTTCAATACGGATTAATTTTTTCAGATTAAAAAGGATCCGAATATTTTGAATTGGTAATCAATTTCTGATCGGTAAGTGCGTTCAGAAATGCTTTCACATCTGCTAGTTCAGATGGAGTAAGTCTGTTTCGCTTTGCCACCTGAAGCAAATCGGCACTGGCATTCCTGCTGGTGAGATTAGCATCAACTTCATAAAAGTTAATCACTTCCTCAATGGTACTGAAACGACCATCGTGCATATACGGAGAGGAAATCATCACATTGCGAAGGGAAGGAGTTTTAAACTTATAATCATCGGTTGACTTCATGGTGGTAGCACCTTTCCCGAGATCCTGAGGAAATTTATCAAGACCCGTGTTATGCGAAAGATCGTCGTGCATAAGCGAAGTCGAATGACAAGCAAAACAACCTTTAACCTTTAGTTTTTCGAACCCTCTTAATTCTGCATCCGTGAGTTCAAGTTCACCCCTGTTAAATTGGTCAAATCTTGAATTATCAGAAGTTAAAGTAAGAAGGAACTGTTCAATTGCCATGGACAAATGCTCCTTGTCAATCACATCGATGTTGAAGGCTTTTTTAAATTTCTCTTTGTAGAAAGCGCTGTTGTTCAACCGAACCAGCACATCTTCTACCCGAGCGTCCATTTCAACCGGATTTTCAATCGGCATGGTGGCCAAAGCCCGAAGACTTGGAGCTCTGCTGTCCCAAAAGAAACTATCCGACCACATCAGGTTAAAAAGAACCATTGCGTTTCTGGTTCCCAAATCTCCCCGAATACCCTTGCTAAACTTGTTTCCATCGCTGAAAGCGAATTTCTGCAAGTGACACGATCCACACGCCTGTGTCTGATCCCCGCTCAGAATTTTGTCGTAGAAGAGATGTCTGCCCAGATCAACACCTGCTACGGTAAGCGGATTATCCGCCGGAATTCTGAGTGAAGGAAGTTCCGATACACTTATTAATGTAGTGTCCCCGTCTCCCCCATTCGAACCACCACTGCCAATTACCACAGGAGGCGGATCGGGTGAACAGGAAGATAAAGACATTAGTACGGATAGACACAGACAACCTATAACCAGAAATATTCTGTGTTTATTCCACATGTGGTATGCTGTTTTTGAACTACCCTTAATCAAAAAGCATTTCTTGGTAAGACACTAATCTTAGTGTACAACCAACTTTTGATTAATTGGTGATGAGGCATCCGTTTGCACTTCAACCATATAAATCCCGGAAGTAAGTGTTGAAATGTCCAATGTATTCTCAGACATTCCTGTTTCAATCTTAACCTCCTGAACTACTTGTCCGATATCGTTTCTGATCAGTACGTACGTAACTAAAGCTCGGTTGTCTGATTTTACGGTAACCGTTCCTGTTGCAGGATTCGGAAATAATGTAACCAGATTATCAAGTGTTACAACATTGCTGCTGATGTGTTGAACCGGAAATTCAAAATCGATCTGATCATTGCTGCTTGCAGATGTAGAAGTTGATACCAATACATTGTCTTCTGCATTTAAAACAAACAAATCCTGACGTCCGGCCGGATTATTTTTAGAAATATAAATTTTATCTTCATTCACACGAATTGATCCGTCAGTAATTGGGAACTCAGATTTTTGAAGTGTTCTCAAAACCTGAACATCCTTCATTTCACGGGTGAACAAATTCATGGTTGCTGCTTCTAACGTGAATTCTCCGGATTCGTGTGGTCTCAGATACAAAACATGAATGCTCTTCTTGTTTGCGTCGTACGCCATATCGATAACATCAAAATCGAGAGAGAGCTTGCTGATTAAGGTTTGCTGCTCGAGGTCAATTCTGAAAAGTCTTTGAATTCCCATTACGTCGCGGGCTGAAAAGATAATTTCATTTCGGTCCGGGAGGAAAAGAGTTGAACTTAAGGAAACATCCTTTTGAGTTTTAGTTCCATTGTTGTTTGAGGTTTCACCAATGAATGGAGCCGGTACCGAAGCAAATGAAAGACTTGGAAGTTTAACCGATACTACCGGCTTTCCTTCACTCAGATCAAACACCTTTAATGAAATGTCGTCGTCGTTGTTGCCATAGCCATGTGAAGTTCTCTCTGTGCCGATGAAGCCCATTTGGTTTTTGTCTGTTAAAACAAAGGGTGACATCGAACCACTGATGTTTAGTTTTCTCAGAACTTCACCGGTTGAAGCCCGTGCCACAACCATTTGGTTTGTTGAGATAGAATTGAAGCCATTGGCCCCAACCATAAAAAACACCAGGTCATTCTTTTGATCGTAGGTGAAACTGTTGGCCGAATATTCAAAGCCATTATCCACCTTAATGTTCATGATTGATTTAACAACATCACCGGTTTCGACATTTACGTCGGCCAGTGTAATGTTGGAAGCTGATTGTTTGGTCCACTTGATTCCTTTAGTCACCGTTTGGCCGAAAGCCGTTACGGTACAGGTTGTAAGTGCCAACAGAAGTGTTTTGTTTAAATTTTTCATTCTGAGCATTTTCATATTGGACTGTAATATTAGCCAATTCGTTGCATGCTTTCAATTGATGCTGCTCTCATGCAATGTCATTTTTTCGAAGTGATCTTTCAATCCGCATTATTCCTGACTCTCAGCCTCCTTCACCCAGATGTCATTTAAATATTTTGCCTTGAGCACGCGGCAGACCAAACGGTCGGTAGTCTTCATTTTAAGCTATTTGCCGGGGACTTATTGCATTATTAGTTACTATTTTTATTTTTGCGGCCGCTTCGAAAGGAGGACAAATTGATTTGACAGAACAAAACAACGAAATGGAAAGCAATCAGCTTTCTGAAAATCCGGCAGAAACCCAGGATGTATCTGCTGATGTAAACACAAACCAACCAGATTCCGATTCAACAAATTCTACAACCGATCAGTCTAAAGAGGAAAGCAATGAAACTGTTGCCGAATCTTCTGTTGACGCAACCGAATCATCTGATTCAGCGCCAAAGACAAAAACAAAATCCGTTTCAGAAAATGAGGATGACGAAGATGAAGAAGTTGTCGTAAAAAAGGATTACAACAACGTTCCGGATCCGGTTCACGATGAAAATGCATTCGACTGGAGTATGGACAAAGAAGGTTTCAGTCAGTACGACGATTCCGGGCGATCTGCACTTGAGCAACTTTACAAGGGAACTTTTTCTTCAATCGAAGAAGATTCCATCATTTCCGGTAAGGTTGTTAGCATGAACAAAAAAGATGTGGTAATCGACGTCGGATTTAAATCAGACGGTTTGGTAAGCCGCACAGAATTCAAAGACATGCCGGATTTAAAAGTCGGGGATGAAGTTGAAGTTTATGTAGTTGAAACAGAAGATGAGCTCGGCCAGCTCATACTTTCCAGAAGAAAAGCTCAGGCAGAAACAGCTTGGGAGAAAATAATTGATGCCCACGAAAAAGGTGCAATCGTTACCGGTCTCGTAAAAACCCGAACCAAAGGTGGTCTTGTGGTTGACGTGATGGGAATGGATGCCTTCCTTCCGGGATCGCAAATCGATGTTAAACCTATTCGTGACTACGATCAGTTCGTGGGTCAGCGAATGGAATTCAAGGTTGTGAAAATTAATGAAGCGTTCAAAAACGTGGTTATTTCTCACAAAGCACTTATTGAAGATGACATCGAAGCACAGAAAGGTGAAATTCTTTCTAAACTTGAAAAAGGTCAGGTACTCGAAGGGGTTGTTAAAAACATGACTTCCTTCGGGGTGTTCATCGACCTTGGTGGACTCGACGGACTTCTCCACATCACAGACGTGTCCTGGGGAAGAATCAACCATCCGGAAGAAGTGCTTCAACTCGACCAGAAAATCAACGTGGTTGTTCTCGACTTCGACGACGACAAGAAGAGAATTTCTCTCGGTCTGAAACAACTTTCATCTCATCCATGGGCTGAATTGCCAGACGATCTTCAAGTTGGTGCACACGTTAAAGGTAAGGTTGTTACCGTTGCCGACTACGGTGCGTTTGTGGAAATCGCTCCGGGTATCGAAGGTCTTATCCACGTATCAGAAATGTCCTGGTCTCAGCACTTGAGAAATCCTCAGGACTTCATGAAAGTTGGAGATGAAATCGAAGCTGTTGTTCTTACACTTGAAAAAGAAGAACACAAAATGTCTCTCGGCATTAAGCAGCTCACACCGGATCCGTGGGAGAATATCGCTGAAAAATATCCGGTCGACAGCAAACACAAGGGAATCGTTCGAAACCTTACCAACTACGGATTGTTCGTGGAGCTGGAAGAAGGTGTTGACGGACTCGTACACGTGAGTGACCTGAGCTGGAGTAAGAAAATCAAGCATCCTGCAGAATTCATTAAAAAAGGTGAAGAGCTGGAAGTTGTGGTTCTCGAAATTGATCAGCAAAACAGAAGACTTAGTCTCGGACACAAACAGCTCGACGAAAATCCATGGGAGACTTTTGAAAGTATCTTCCTCGAAGGATCAGAGCACGAAGGAACCATTCTCGAGATCAACGATAAAGGTGCAACTATTGCCCTTCCTTATGGTGTAGAAGCTTTTGCTCCGACCAAACACTTGAAGAAAGAAGATAAGAGCACTCCTAAAGTTGAAGAAACTTTAATGTTCCGCATTATTGAGTTCAATAAAGATCAAAAGAGAATTATTGTTTCTCATACAGATATCTGGAAGGAACAGGAAAGAGCGAGAATCGATTCAGAGAAAACCGCTAAAGCAAAATCCGCTAAGAAGGCCAGCAAAATGGTTGACGACCTCAACCGAAACAACGAAGTATCCACTCTTGGAGAACTCGATCAGTTGGCTGAACTGAAAGCTAAAATGGAAGCGGCCAACAGAAAATCAGCCGAAGAAAAACTGGCTAAAATGGAACAGGACAAAGCTGCCAAAGAACCTTCTAAAACAGAAGAACCGGTAGCTGAAACTGAGTCTGCCGAAGCCGGAGATTCTTCTGAAGGTGATGATCTGAAAAAACTGAACGGTGTAGGCCCGGCTTTGGAAAAGAAACTCATCGAAGCAGGTTATACAACTTACGCTCAGATTGCATCGCTTGACGCCAATGGAATTGCTGCCCTTGAGGAAGCAATCGGTAAAGCAGAAATTGTAAGTAAAAATGGTTGGTTAGAGCAGATAAAAGAGTTTTCTGCAAATTGATAATCAACCCAAACTCATACAAAAAAATCTCATCTTTGAACCCTGACGGTCTCCGTCAGGGTTCTTTTTTGCCTGAATAATTGCCTCATGAAATATTGGATAATTAAATCAGAACCGCACAAATACAGTTGGGATACATTCCTGAAAGACGGCCAGACATTTTGGGATGGCGTTCGTAATTATGCTGCCCGGTTAAACCTGCTGGAAATGGAAACCGGAGATCAGTGTTTTTTTTATCACAGCAATGAAGGCAAAGAAATTATCGGAATTGCGGAAGTGGTAAAAAAAGCCTATCCGGATCCTACAACCGATGACGAACGTTGGGTTGCCGTTGATGTTAAACCCATCAAAACGCTGAAACGCCCGGTGACCTTAGCCGAGATGAAAGCAGATCCGTTTCTCAAAGAACTCGAACTAATCCGCATCAGTCGTTTATCGGTATCCAAGGCAACAAAGGATCAATTCGATCACATATTAATGATGTCGGAAAGTTGAAACACAAAAGACTCATTCTCGATTCTGACCTTCTGGAAATTGTAATCCAAAGGCTGGTTATAGAACTCCGGGAAAATCACGGTGATTTTAGCCAGTCTGCGATAATCGGGTTGCAACCCCGCGGAATTGTGCTGGCCAAAATGATTCATCAGCAATTAGAGAAACAAACCGGAAAAAAAATTCTCTACGGAGAACTCGACAGCACTTTCTATCGCGACGATTTTCGAAGAACCGGAAAGCCGCTTATTCCGAATACCATGTTTCTCGAATTTATTGTAGAAGACAAAAAGGTTATTTTGATTGATGACGTATTGTACACAGGCCGCTCTGTAAGATCCGCACTCAATGCACTCGCCGATTTTGGCCGGCCATTGAACACAGAATTATTAACCCTGATAGACAGACGTTTCAACCGGGAACTCCCCATTCAACCCGACTATACAGGCGTTGAAGTAGATACTCGTGCCCACGACAAAGTGATTGTTGAACTCACAGATGACAAAAAAGTTTGGATTTTAACGGAAGAACAAACCCAATGAATCGCCTTTCCACAAAGCACCTCGTAGGAATTAAGGATTTAACTCCCGATGATATTCATCTCATTTTTGAGACTGCCGACAACTTCAAACAGATCATCAATCGCCCGATCCGGAAAGTTCCTTCGCTTCGCGATATTACCATCGCGAATCTCTTTTTTGAAAATTCAACCCGAACCAGAGTTTCATTCGAGTTAGCCGAAAAAAGACTCTCTGCGGATGTCGTTAATTTCAGTTCATCCACCTCGTCTGTATCAAAAGGTGAAACCCTCATCGACACGGTAAAAAATATTCTTTCCATGAAAGTGGAAATGGTGGTGATGCGGCATGCTGCTCCGGGGGCCTGCGTATTTCTTTCGAAACACATAGATGCCCAAATCGTGAACGCCGGAGACGGAACCCATGAACATCCGACTCAGGCTTTATTAGACGCCTTTTCAATCCGCGAAGAATTGGGAGATCTCAACGGAAAAAAAATTCTGATTGTTGGCGATATCCTTCACAGCCGGGTTGCCTTGTCCAATATTTATTGTCTCAAAAAACTCGGTTGTCAGGTAAAAGTTTGTGGCCCGCCAACCTTAATTCCGAGATACATTTCTGCTCTTGGAGTAGAGGTAGAACCCAATCTGATGAAAGGGCTTGAATGGTGCGATGTGGCAAACATGCTCCGCATTCAGTTGGAACGCCAGGATATCCGGTATTTCCCAACCTTGAGAGAATACACCATGCAATACGGACTTACTCTTCCGATGCTCGAGAAATTAGATAAAGAAATTCTGATCATGCACCCCGGACCGATCAACCGTGGTGTTGAAGTAACATCTGAAGTTGCCGATTCGGATCACTCTATAATTCTGGATCAGGTTGAAAACGGTGTGGCAATCAGAATGGCGGTTTTGTATTTGCTGGCTGCACAAAAAGATGTGAATGCCTGAGGCAAGAGTTTTTATTCTTTACACGGGCGGAACCATTGGAATGGGACACCTTGATCCGGCAATCCCACACAGTCCGCTGGTTCCCAAATCCTGGGAAGAATTGCAGCACTTCATGCCATCGATTCAACCTAACGGATATTTCCCGCTTACTAAAGGAATCGAATTCGAGTATCACTCCTTTGATGAAGTGATGGATTCGTCGCAGTTCAATACCGGTCACTGGAAAATGATGGCCGAGGAAATTGAGAAGCGATACGATGATTTCGATGGTTTTATCATTATTCACGGAACGGACACAATGGCGTATACTGCCAGCGGACTGAGTTTCATGTTTGAAAATCTGGCAAAACCGGTAGTGTTAACCGGCTCTCAGTTGCCCATCTCCCATTCCCGAACTGATGCGGTAAACAACCTCAGCAATGCTATTCACGTTGCTGCAGCTAAGGCATTTGATCTGGATTTGATACCAGAAGTTTGCGTTTGTTTTAATGATAAACTATTAAGAGGAAACCGGAGCACTAAGGCCAGCACCAACGATTTCGACGGATTTATTTCTCCCAACTATCAGCCACTTGCCGAATTAGAGGAGAAGATAAAAATCCGGAAAGAATATGTTCTGAATCAACCCACCGGAAATTTCCTCACTCAAACCGAATTAAATATTAATGTGATTGAAATCGGTTTGTTCCCGGGAATGCGTCCCGACCTGCTCCGCAAACTGGTGATTGATGACGAGGTAGACGGCTTGATTCTGAAAACATACGGCTCAGGAAACGCACCGTGTTCAGATGAATTTGTTTCCGTTCTTCGGAAAGCGCACGACAACGGAACCCACATCATGTTCATCAGCCAATGTTTGCAGGGAGGTGTTGAAATGGGAAAATACAATGCGAGCAGTCCGTTCCAGAATCTCGGAATTATTTCCGGTGGAGACATGACTCCCGAAGCAGCTTTAGCCAAAATGATGTTTGTACTCGGTCTCAGAAAAAGCTATTCAGAAACCAGATTCATGCTCCAGCAAAATCTCGTTGGAGAGAGATCGATCTGATTTAAGGCAAAATCCCAGTAAAATCCGGCTAAGTCGTTCATTTAATGTGGAAAAACCAAGACATTTTGTGGTTAGCCGAGCCACCTTTTGAGGTTATTTTTACCCATTAATCAAAATGCCTGCTATGGCGGAAAATACGCAACAGAATAAAGATTACGGCGCGGACAATATACAGGTCCTTGAAGGACTTGAAGCTGTCCGGAAACGACCGGCCATGTATATAGGAGATGTGGGGGTCAAAGGACTACACCATTTGGTGTACGAGGTGGTTGACAACAGTATTGACGAGGCTTTAGCCGGTTTCTGCGATACGGTAAATGTCTTCATCAATGAGGATAACAGTATTACAGTGATCGACAATGGAAGGGGAATTCCTACCGGTATTAATACGAAAGAAGGTAAGTCGGCACTGGAAATTGTAATGACGGTATTACACGCCGGCGGTAAGTTCGACAAGGATACTTATAAAGTTTCCGGTGGTTTGCACGGTGTGGGTGTGAGTTGTGTGAACGCTCTTTCCACCAAACTCATCGCAACCGTAAAACGCGATGGCCACGTTTTCCAACAGGAATATTCCGAAGGGAAACCGCAAACCGGTGTGGATGTGATCGGCGATACCGATGAATTGGGAACGACCATCAGCTTCTGGCCGGATGGTTCGATCTTTCAATCTACCGTTTACAACTACGACACACTTGCCTCAAGGCTTCGAGAGCTTTCATACCTGAATCACGGCATCCGTTTAACACTAACAGACAAACGGCAGGTGAACGACAACGGTGAGTTTCTTCACAATGAATTTTATTCAGAAGGAGGACTAAAGGAGTTTGTGAAATTTCTGGACGGAACACGGGACGCACTTATCCCGACACCCATTTATGCTGAAGGTGAAAAAGCCGGAGTTCCGGTTGAAATCGCTTTTCAATACAACAGCAGTTACGCCGAAAACCTTCATAGCTATGTGAACAACATCAATACGATTGAGGGAGGAACACATGTGGCCGGTTTCAGAAGAGCATTAACCCGAACTTTAAAAGCTTACGCTGAGAAAGAGGGATATTTTTCCAAATTGAAATTTGAGATTTCCGGAGAAGATTTCCGCGAAGGTTTAACCGGCGTAATCTCGGTTAAAGTTGCGGAACCTCAGTTTGAAGGTCAGACCAAAACAAAGTTGGGAAATAGTGAAGTGAGTGGTGCAGTGGATCAGGCTGTGGGTGAAATGCTCAATAATTATCTGGAAGAAAATCCGGATATGGCGCGCATCATTATTAATAAAGTGGTGATTGCGGCTCAGGCGAGACACGCTGCCCGAAAAGCGAGAGAACTTGTTCAACGGAAAGGTGTAATGTCGGGTGCCGGACTTCCCGGCAAACTCTCCGATTGTTCTGAGAAAGATCCCGGACTTTGCGAAATATATCTGGTTGAGGGAGACTCAGCCGGCGGAACTGCCAAACAGGGTCGCGACCGGAGTTTTCAGGCAATTCTTCCGTTGCGGGGTAAAATCCTGAACGTCGAAAAAGCTTTAGAACATAAGATTTACGAAAACGAGGAAATCAAGAATATGTTCACGGCTCTTGGTGTTACGATGGGAACCGAAGAAGATCAGAAAGAGTTGAATATCGAAAAACTCCGCTACCACAAAATCATAATCATGACCGATGCGGATGTCGATGGATCACACATCAGAACTCTCATTCTCACACTGCTTTTCCGTTATATGAAAAAGCTCATTGACAGCGGATATGTTTACATCGCCACTCCCCCACTCTATCAGGTGAAAAAAGGGAAAGACATAGTGTATGTTTGGAGTGATGACGAACGCGATCGCGAGGTGAGACGTATCGGAGGCGACAAACCGGAAAGTGTTGGAGTGCAGCGATACAAAGGTCTTGGTGAGATGAACGCAGAACAGCTTTGGGAAACCACTATGGATCCTGAAAGAAGAACCTTAAAACAGGTTACTTTAGATTCTGCTGCCGAAGCAGATCGTATTTTCTCTATGCTTATGGGCGATGAAGTTCCGCCTCGTCGTGAGTTTATCGAGGCCAACGCCCGATACGCGAAAATCGACGTCTAATAATTTTCAATTGAATACGGCGTAACAACATGTATGAAAATTCTCATCACATGTTGTTCGCTTTTTCTATCGGGAATTTCAAAAGCCCAAATACCGGTCGTTGTTCTAAATAAAGTTCCCGGAGATACGATCTCTTTGATGCGCATTGAACATTATAAAGGAACGGTATCTACCAATCCCGGCGGTCTTGAAATTTCGGAATTCTCTGTTGGCATTATTCGAAAAGGAGAAAAATCCGTTAGCCAAAAAAGTAAAAACTACGGGTTTGTTCTTTCAGACTCTTCTTCTACTTTTTTGAAATCTGCAAAATCCGGAGATCGGGTTTTGGTGTTTGAAGTATTGGCTACCGATTCATCAGGTCGGTTGGTTCAGCCGCATTACCATTCTTATTTAATCGATCAACACTACGATCGTGAATTGACTTATTTGAAAAATATTTCTGTTGATATTGTTACTGCTAAAGAAATCCGGAATCTCGACACGCTGCAACTGATTACAACAACCGGTTACCAAATTCGAGGTTTTTCACTGGTCTATGATTCGGGTGACACAACAAAGCGTTCAGAGATCAGGTTTGTTGAAGGAGATAAAATTCATGCAAGTCAGTTGAGTTGGACGAAATCTATCAAACCCGGAGATCACATAATTGTCGAGCAGATTCTTGTTTACCCGGAAGCAGGTCTGCCCTTTAAATCGAATCTTCCTACTCTGTTAATTAAAATTGATTAACTTTCGACTTGGCACAACTACAATAAACCTCACACGTTCACCAATCATGACCCGACAAACAATTCTCCCGATCGTTCTATTGATGTTCATTTCAAATAACCTTTTGGCTTTTTCGCAGAAGGTTATTTTTATGCATGAACGATCCGACACACTTCGAATTCGCGATATCCAAAATTATTCAAAAGCTAAAATTTCGATCAACACGGCCAGTTCGGTCACGTCGTTCGAAATGGCAATTGTGACTTCCGGTGATACAAACCGATATAATCTTACCGGTAATTTTCTGCCGGATAGTCTGCACGAAAAACTGAAAAAACTTAACACCGGTTCTGAAGTTTATTTCTTCAATGTTCAAGGCTGGAATTGGGAAGGAATGTTAGTTTATTGCCAAAAGCGCAGGTATGTTATTTCGGATAAAGTTGAGACACCAGCCGGTTATATCGAAGGTTTAAATTATTCCAAAGTTTCAGTAGAAGAAGTTCAGAAGCTCAAAATCTTCAAACCGGTTCTTCGGAACAACAATCCTGTTACGGAATTTCAGTTTGTGTTCGCACCGGTTGAAGGGCTTCCTTATGTACATCGGGTTTTAAGCGATACACTTACTCAACAATCTCTGAATCGCATAACATCCATCGTTAAACCCGGCGACCGAATTATCGTGGATATGATTAAGAGTAAAGGGAATAATGGCATCCTAAAAGAATCTGCGATCCTGATCGAAATTTACGATTGACGATTCTCTGCAATAAGCTCAGATAGCCGGCATTTTGTGTATTTGTGATGTCCTTTAATTTTCTTAGCTTTTTTAAGGATAACGCTTGCATATCATTTCTAAAAACTTCAACTTTGCGCTCCCTAAAAACAGACCGATGTCTAGAGTATGTGATCTTACGGGAAAGAAGGCCATGAAAGGCAATCATGTTTCCCATTCGAATATTAAAACCAAAAGAAGGTTCTATCCGAATCTTCACACCAAGCGTTTTTATATTCCGGAAGAAGACCGATGGATTACGTTGAAGGTGTCTACATCAGCCCTTCGCACCATCAATAAAAAAGGCATATCTGCCTGTTTGAGAGATTTAGAGAAAAACGGAACCATTTAATTCAGAATAAACAATGGCTAAGAAAGGCAACAGAGTTCAGGTTATTCTCGAATGCACAGAGCATAAGACCAGTGGTTTGCCGGGCACTTCCCGATACATTACCACCAAGAACAAGAAAAATACAACCGAACGATTGGAGTTGAAAAAATTCAATCCGATCATGAAAAAAGTAACCGTTCACAAAGAAATTAAGTAAGCGACATGGCAAAGAAAGTAGTTGCAACACTGAAAACAGGAACCGGTCGGGATTGGGCTAAAGTTATCAAAGCTGTTAAATCACCGAAAACCGGAGCTTATACCTTCAAGGAAGAAATCATTCCTACCGAAGCCGTTAAAGAATACTTCAAGTAAGATATTACTCAAAACTTTTCACAGCCTCCTTGTTTTAAATTAGGAGGCTTTTTTGTTTTTATACCATGGGCATTTTCGACCTTTTTAAAAAAGAAAAAACAGTTGCCGAAAAAACGCAACTGGACAAAGGGCTTGAGAAAACCAAGACTTCCCTTGTCGGAAAAATTTCCAGAGCCCTTATCGGCCGGACTACTATCGACGACGACTTTCTTGACGAACTCGAAGAAATACTTATCTCATCAGACGTAGGCGTTGAAACCACCGTAAAAATTATCGACCGGATTCAAAAACGGGTTTCGAAAGACAAATACCTCGGAACCGATGAACTGAACCGATTACTTAAATCAGAAATAACAGATCTCCTCACCAACAAAACCGCGAATCTCAATTCAGAAGCGAAACCATACGTGATTATGGTGGTAGGCGTAAATGGTGTTGGAAAAACCACAACCATCGGAAAACTGGCAAACATGTTTCACCAATCCGGTAAAAAGGTAGTGCTGGGTGCCGCAGATACTTTTCGCGCTGCCGCCGTAGATCAGCTCACCATCTGGAGTGAAAGAGTGGGAGTTGAATTGGTTTCAAAGGGAATGAATGCCGATCCGGCTTCTGTTGCATTTGATGCGGTTCAATCCGGATTTAATTCCGGAGCCGATGTAATTATCATTGATACCGCCGGCCGACTTCACAACAAAATCAATTTGATGAACGAGTTGTCGAAAATTAAACGGGTGATGAGCAAGGTGATTCCCGAAGCTCCGCACGAAGTTCTATTGGTTTTGGACGCAAGTACAGGCCAGAATGCCTTTGAACAGGCTAAACACTTTACTGCTGCCACAGAGGTGAACGCATTGGCATTAACAAAACTCGACGGAACAGCCCGGGGTGGAGTTGTGCTGGGAATCAGCGATCAATTTGGCATTCCGGTTAAATACATCGGAGTCGGCGAAGGAATAAATGATCTTCAGATTTTCGATCCCGCAGCATTTGTTGAATCCTTATTCTCAGCCACTACATGAGAACCCGGAGTTATAAACAAAACAAGATTGACATTGTAACACTCGGTTGTTCTAAAAACATTGTTGATTCCGAAGTTTTGCTTTCGCAGTTAAAGGCAAATCAATTAGAAGCAACACATCAATCGGAGAACAACGACGCCAATATTATTGTGGTAAATACCTGTGGCTTTATTGAAAATGCAAAACAGGAATCTATCGATACCATCCTTCATTACATTGACGAAAAAGAGGCAGGTAATATTGATAAGCTCTTTGTTACCGGTTGCCTTTCGCATCGCTATAAAGACGAATTAAAAACCGAAATGCCGGAGGTTGACGCGTTTTTCGGAACGATGGAATTACCCTCTCTTCTACAACGACTCGGTGCCGATTACAAAAAAGACCTTCTCGGTGAAAGACAAACCACCACTCCGTTTCATTACGCCTACCTGAAAATTTCGGAAGGTTGCAACCGGCCTTGTTCGTTTTGCGCCATTCCGTTAATGCGCGGAAAACATGTTTCCCGAAGCATCGAAAGTCTGGTTAAAGAAGCGGAACATCTCGCATCAAAAGGCGTTCGCGAGTTAATGCTGATCGCGCAGGACACCACGTATTACGGACTCGATTTGTACGAAAAACGAAGACTTGCCGATTTGATGAATGCTCTGGCTGATGTGAATGGCATCGACTGGATTCGTCTTCATTATGCATATCCTTCGCAGTTTCCGGAAGATGTTATTCCTGTGATTGCAAATCATCCGAACATTTGTAATTACCTCGACATGCCGCTTCAGCATATTACCGACAATATGTTAAAGACCATGCGCCGCGGAATTTCCAGAAGAAGAACGGAAGAACTTGTTTCAAAAATTAAAGATGAAATTCCGGGGCTTGCTTTGCGCACAACTATGCTCGTCGGGCATCCCGGAGAAACCGAAAAAGATTTTCTGGAGTTATGTGATTTCATTCAGGAATTTCGCTTCGACAGATTAGGTGTTTTCACTTATTCGCACGAAGACGGAACCCACGCATATTCTCTGGAAGATTCGATTCCTCAGGAAGAAAAAGAAAGACGCGCTGATCACCTGATGGGAATTCAACAGGAAATTAGTCTGGAGTTAAATCAACAGCGTGTTGGCAAAGAAATGAAGGTATTAATCGACCGATGGGAAGACGATTATTTTGTTGGAAGAACCGAATTTGATTCCCCGGAGGTAGATAATGAAGTTCTGATAGCTGCCAAAGACGACTACCTTCGCATCGGTGATTTTGTGAATGTTAAAATCACAAGCGCCGGAGATTTTGATCTTTATGCCGAACGTATCTGAGCAGAACCCTTCGTATCAGTTTGAGCAATTCAACGCGCTCAATAAAAATTATTTTAGTGAACTGGTGAATCTCTTTCTGGAAGGAGATGATAAAATAAATGACCTCCTTCCCGAACAGGATATTTCAAAACTCATGGATATGGTTTCCCGTAATCCACATTATTCTGTGTCCTGGAGAATTTCATTAGCAGATGTTTTTACCCGACAATATTCCGGGATTACCGATGATGAGATTCCGGAAATTATTCGCAAAAACATAAATCTTCTTAAAAATCAGAATTCATATACGGTTACAACAGGACAGCAGATTCATATTTTTCTGGGCCCTCTTTTTATGGTCTATAAAGCGCTTTGTTGTATTGAGGAAGCCAGAAACTTAAAGAATAAATATCCGCACGCTGATTTCATCCCGGTTTTCTGGCTGGCAACCGAAGATCACGATTTTGAAGAAATCAGAACGGTGGGATTATACAATGAAATGTATACCTGGGATCGACCGGGGTATGGTGCCGTTGGAAGATTATCGCCCGAGTCTCTATTACCAATGGTCGATGATATTGAGAACAGAATTGATAAAACAGAAACGAATTTATGGTTTCTGAATATTTGCCGATATGCATATTCTCATTTTAAAACCTTTGCAAAAGCAACCCAATATATATTACACAAATTACTGGGGGATACGGGTTTACTGATTCTGGATCCGGACGATGCCACCTTAAAAAATCAAGCTAAATCTATTTTTAAAGAAGACATTTTATCGAATACACTTTCTCCGGAAATAGATAATTCGATTCTAAAAATGAAGGCCGCCGGAATTAAACCTCCTATTAATACGCGACCTGTTAACACTTTCTATTTAAGCCCGGAAGGCAGGTTCAGAATAGAACAGACATCCGTTGAAAAGTACGAAGCAGTTGGTGGTTCGCTTTCTTTTTCTAAAGATGAAATTAATAAAGCAATTGATGATGAACCGGAAAATTTTAGTCCGAACGCTTTAACGAGGCCGCTTTATCAACAATTCATACTACCTAATATCATTTATGTAGCGGGCGGAAGCGAATTTCAATATTGGCTTGAGTTACCGGAAATGATGCATTATATGAATGTGGTTTATCCGAAACTGGTAATTCGTAAATCGGCTTTTATTATTGGGAAAAACCTTTCGAACCAATTGAATAAAGTCGGATTAACCAACGAAGCACTCTTGTTTGGGGATAGTGAATTTTCACAATTACTTACTTTAATCAGTTCAGAATTAAATTCCGAATTCGAAGAAATCATTAAAACAATAAATAATGATTTGTTGAAGCTTGATAATTTTTTAGCCGGAAATAATCAGTTGCAACCTTCAAAAACTTTCCGGAAATCGAAGGATACGCTGTTGTCTGAATTAGAAAAACTTTCACAAGATTGGGTCAACATTCAGGTGAATTCGAGTGCCAAGAGTCAGAAAATCGTAAATCTCAAACAAAAAATTTTATCGAATAACTACAATCAGGAGCGAAATGAATCCATATTGAATTATATTGCCGACGTAGTTTTTCTGATCACGTCAAGTCGCAGCGGATCGTTTCAATTTCTCGACGCGTCTACAATTTTAGTCGCAACCAGACACTAAGGGCAGATTTATATCGGCTTCGAAGGTGGTTCGGAGAATTACAAGCACTATCTATGTGAGAAATTTTTACGGTTCCAAGGCATTCTAAAAATGAAACGCTTACATCTAATCCTGCTTGTTCTGTTCCTCATGGGAACTGAATTATCAACTGCGCAAATCGGCACATACTTCTCAAAGTATCGTCCGGCGAAACGTTGGTCTGTTGGTTTACAACTGTCGCCCACCCACACAATGTCTGATGCAGATAACTTTGTTCCGGGTCTGGCATTCGGCGGTCATGTAAAATATTCTATCTCCCAGACCTTTGGTCTTAAGTTCAATGCCGACATCGGAACGTTGAACGGAAGTCGTGTGGATCAGGATATTTCCGGTAATGGTAAAGATGGTCGTAACAGTCATAACCCATCTAATGACCAATCCGGCAACACATACAATAGCGGGAACTCTGCACCTTCGGAAGACAGTTATTTCTTTAAAAATAATTTTAAGGATTTTAATGTCAACATGGTTTTTACTCTGGGTAATATTTCTTTTTTAAGACCCTTGAGAAAAACTCAACTCTATTTATTTACCGGTTTCGGTGTAATATGGAGTGATGCCAGAGGTGAATTTGGAAACCCGAACGATGCTTTTGATTATTATAAAAGATGGGGCAAAGCGTATTTCACACCGGAATACGACAACAATGGAAACTTTAAAAATGCTATTTCAAAATATCAGGGTAGAAATTTCACAATTCCGTTTGGTGTAGGTGTTAAAAGAAATATTAATCGTTGGTTAGATCTCGGAATCGAATACAGAAACCATTACACCCGATCCGACAATCTCGACGCATATTCTTTCCCGGAATGGAGAAACCGTGTATTTGATTTTTACGGAATGTTAGGATTTCAGGTGAGCATTAAACTCGGTGGAAAAGATGGCATTGAAGATCACTACGATTGGTTAAACCCGGTCGAAGACATCTATGCAACCATGGATTCCCTCAGAGAAATTAAAGAGCAGGTTCAGCTCGCTCTCACCGATTCTGATGGTGATGGTGTTGCCGATTATTTTGATAAAGAACCCGATACTGAAGAAGATGCATGGGTTTGGGGTTCCGGTGTTGCAGCAGATATTGACGAAGACGGAGTTCCTGATTATCGGGATGCTCAGCCATTCTCGGAAAAAGGCGCAACCGTTAATGTGAACGGTGTAATGATCGACGATGATAACGATGGTGTGCCGGATTTCAGAGACGAAGACACTCGAACTATTGAAGGGGCAGTTGTGAGCCCGATAACCGGTAAAGCCGTAAATGTAGTTACCGGTGGTGGCGGAGGCGGCGGATGCTGCAACTGCGATGACGTGGTTCTTCCTGCCATTATTTTTGATAACGGAAGCGCTGTTATTAAACCCGAATTCTACGGTGTTCTTTACAGCGTAGCAGAAAAAATGAAACAATGTCCGGATCTTCGAATTGTTGCAATCGGATATTCTGTTAAAAGCAAATCAAACGATCAACTTGCTTATAAAAGAGCAAATGCTATCATCGACTACCTTAATGCCAATTACAATATTCCGAGAGATCATTTTACCATGAATACTTCCGGAACCGCTGCTTCAGATCTTGACTATGTTTCAAGAAGAATTGATCTGAAGAAAAAGAGATAAAATCAAGGTTGAATACTAAAGAAAAAGGGCTCCGCATTTGGGGCCCTTTTTTATTGAATACACTTTTAAAGAATTAATATTTTCAGCTTTTTAATGGCTTGTATTGATTTCTGATTAAAGTGATTATCTGACTGTAAATCGGCTGTGTGAACTGAACAAATAAATCCTGTGGAGCCGGAGGATATGCTTCCCGTTGCTTGGTTAAATTAATTTGATCTTTGGTTAAAGCTTCTTCCATTCCATTGTATGTAGCCCAAGAAGTTGACCATACATAAGTACCCGGAAACTTTCGTTGCTGCAGGGTTGCTCCCGAATGTGCATCCACAATTTGAAAATCCAGTAGTCCGGATGAGGTAAGGGTTTTCTGATACGTTGTAAGTTTTGCTTTTGCAGTACCGTACACATCCTTTTTACCTTCTTCCGTATTTATCGATCCGATTTTTACGCTGTCTTTGGTAATGGTTTCTGTTGACTCTTTAATATATGCCTGCCCTACCACAAAATCATCAAACTGCATAACGATCACCTCATCAGGTTGAATTCCCAATGCATCCAATTCGGCACTGCGGTAGAATTGAACAAAGGTGTAATCCAGACTTCTTACATACGATAAAATCTGATTCTGAAAAAATTCATTAGTTAAAGCAAGACTTCTCGAATGAATCGGAATATCATCGATCAGCACTTTTATGGTTCCCATATCGAGCGCCTGTTGAAGATAATTATCAATTTTATCGTATTGAGGTGTGAAATTTTTTGCATCCAGAAAATGCCGGTAAGCAGCTCTTCCCGATGAAGCATTGTTCTTTTCAAGTTCCTTCACTCCCGCATTAAAATGTGCCTTTGAAGCATCCAAACGGGCTTGTTGAACTTCATTCTGAAATAATTTTGGAGACTTGATCAGCTTAGCACATTCCGGACACAGATTGATTTGATTATACAATTCATTGAGTGTTTCGTAATGACTCACTACTCCGTCGTTTCTGAATTCCGCATCACTCGATTTGAGTTGCGCAATCTGATCGAGGTGATATTTCAGCGCATGTTCGTAAGCCAGTGGAAGATACTTTCTGGCGTTCTTGTTATCAGGATTACTTCTCAAACGGTTTATCGCCTGATAGGTCGCCTGATCATAATCACCTTGCTGAAATTTCTTTTTACCGGTTGCGCAGGAATTAATTAGCGGTAGTAAAAAGAGAATGTAAATAATTCGGATTTGGGGTAAACACTTTTTCATAAGCAAATCACATTGGTTATGTGACCTGCCGACAAAAATAATCCCAGTCGACACAAACCGCTGTTTCGATAGCATTTCAATTAAAAACAAAATCCTGTCGTATGATTTGTTGAACCAAATACACAAATGCTGTCATGTATTGAGCACAGTAATTATTAGAATAAAAAACTTTTGGAATTGCGTTAACCATCTGCCGCCTGTATTTTGGCAGACCGGAATGAACAGACTCTTAATTCTTTTATTCTCTGTCTTTTTGTTGAATGAAAATTCGATAAGCCAAAGTATCTGCAGTGAGGAATACCCAACCAAAATAGTTAGCCAGACCAAAAGATTAAATCTTTCGAAGCGCAACGGGCACTACCTCATTCACGCATATCAGCGAAGACGTTCAACGATAATCGAAACCGATTCTGCTTTTCATGTTATCCGGAAAACTTATCATAAATACAAAACCAGTTTCTGGAGACGCGAATTTTTAAGAACACCCTATAAAGGCGGTTGGCTGAGAATGTTCACCGAAAACACCGGACTCATCGAAAACGAGACAGACGTTTTTGTAGAAACTGAAGATGTAGACCTCAAAGACTCTTTCCGGTTTAAAGTTGTTTCCATCGACAAGAGATTTGTTCAGCCCGAAAATCTTCATATTTCCATAAGAGATTCCACCCTTCTCTGCTGGTACGAAATGGACATGGCTCCCAGAACCAATGATGAACAAATTCACTTTGTTGAATTAAATCTCAACACCGGTTATCCGGTAATCATGAAAGCATTTCCCGGTTTTTCAAACGAACTAACCCGTTACTTCCGGGCATATTCTCTTAGCGATGGAAGCTTCGCACTCTTTGGCCGGCACTATAATATTTCGGTTCAGGACAAACGGGCCGGTGCTCCGAATTATCGTTTTTGCATAACACGATTTGACCCCATTAAAGAAACCTGCAAAACACATTTCATTAGTTCAGACGACCGCTTTGCTTCCGGTGTTAATTGTTCCATTATCGGCGATTCTCTCTGGTGTGCGTATTTTACATCCGCAAAAAATAAAACGCTGCGCGACCGCATTCATTTCTCTGTTTATCGGATTTCGAAAGACACATCTTTTGAAGTGGACTCATTTTTACTGGAAGGCTCCGGGCTTCCCAAATATTCTCTTACGTTTAATAAATTCTTTAATGAATACAGAAACCTCTGGGTCGACGGCATGGTGAGCCGGGAAGATGGTTTCGACGTTTTTGTTGAATTTTTCTCAACTACAACCGGGAGTTATTCCAGTTCCTCAACCACCACTACATATTATTTCGGCCCCATGTCGATCTTGCACCTGAACGGCAATCAACTCGATACGATTTGTTTGCTAAATAAAGATCAATTAACTGAAATGGATCGCGGTCTTTTCAGCACTTATAAAGTCTTTTCGTATAAGAATGATTACCTGATTCTCTTCAATGAATTACACAATCCGGAAAAACGAAAGAACTTTTTAAGACACTACCGAACGCTCACAACACAGAGTAATTTAATTATAAACCGGGTTGACCCGAAACGAAAGAAAGTGGTGACTTCTGTTATCCGAAATAATAAAAAAGACAACCGGATGCCGGTCGTTTCCGAAACATTAAAATCAGGAAATGAATTGGTTTTCCTGCTTTACCGGAAAAAACATTTTAGTCTGATGTGCTATTCCCTGAACTAAAATCAGGCTTTTACGATTTCAGAAAAACTAATTGCATCGAGTGCTGCCCCTCCGATAAGACCGCCGTCTATATCCGGCATGGCGAATAATTCTCTTGCATTAGAGGGCTTCACGCTGCCACCGTAGAGAATACGAATGGAAGAGGCGATTTCTTCTCCAAATTTCCCACGGATAACATTTCTCGATTCAGCATGAATTTCCTGTGCTTGTCCGGCACTTGCTGTTTTTCCGGTTCCAATTGCCCAAACCGGTTCATACGCCAGAATCAAATTAGACATTTGGTCAGATGTAAGATGAAAAAGACCTTCTTCCAACTGGCGGGTAACAATTTCAATGTGTTTTTCAGATTCGCGTTCTTCAAGGGTTTCTCCGAAACAATAGATTACCTGAAGATCATTTTCTAATGCCCGATCAATTTTCTGAGCCAACATTGAATTGGTTTCTCCAAAATACTGACGGCGCTCCGAATGTCCGATCAGCACTTGTTCAACCGGAACCGAAGCCAGCATTTCCGCCGAAATTTCTCCGGTATATGCACCACTTTTTTCGTGATGACAATTTTGCGCTCCCAGTTTAATTCCACTGCCGTTTAAACTGTTCTGAAAGATTTTGAGATGCGTGAACGGAGCGAAAATACTTACATCGCTTTGTTCAATATCTGCTTCTTTAATGTTTTCGAGAATGTCTGACAGTAATTGAAATCCGTCGTTCAACGATGTATTCATCTTCCAGTTTCCGGCAACAAGTCTCTTTCTGTTCATGCTCATTTTAGATTTAAACTATGGATGTTGAACCCTCCCAAAAACGGTTTCCGGAAGTTTGTTCAAAAACGTGTTTTAATATTTCTTTTTCTGTTTGATCTAATTCCTTTCCTCTTCGCATCATAACCAATGCTGCCGTTTCAAAGGCTTTGTTCAATTGGTATGTTGTAAATCCGCTGCTTCCTCCCCATGAAAATGACGGAACAAAATTTCGCGGAAAACCACTTCCGAATATGTTTGAACTCACTCCGACCATTGTTCCTGTATTAAACATAGTGTTGATTCCGCATTTGGAATGATCACCCATTATCAGCCCGCAAAATTGTTGTCCGGTTGCACGGAAACGTTTGGTCGGGTAATCCCAGAGTTTTACTTCTGCGTAGTTATTTTTAAGATTAGAATTATTGGTATCGGCTCCAAGATTACACCATTCGCCGAGCACACTGTTTCCCAAAAATCCGTCGTGACCTTTGTTCGAAAATCCGGTAATTACCGAATTGCCAACCTCTCCGCCAACCTTGCTGTAAGGTCCAACGGTTGTTGCACCATAAATTTTAGCACCGAGTTTTAAAGCTCCGTGTTCGCAAATTGCAAGACTCCCGCGTACCATGGCACCTTCCATTATTTCAGCATCTTTTCCTACGTAGATAACGCCTCCATCCGGATTTAAAAATGCCCCTTCCACTCTGGCTCCGGCTTCTAAAAAGATTTCTCCTTTTCCGGTTACCACATTAGATGAAGATAATTTTTCACTGGTTCTGCCTGCTGTAATAAGATTGAAATCCCGCCGAATCTCTTGTTCGTTTTTCAGAAAGATATCTTCCGGAAAATCGACAAAATCTGCTTCTGATTCTTTCCATAGAAAACCGGAATTATCGCTCGATGGCGAAAAACCTTTAGTGGCAATTATTTTTCCCGAAATCGTTTTTAACCCCTCTCCTTCCTTCAGTGACAAAACGGTTTCTGCTAATGATGCATCCGGCAAAACCCGGCCGTTGATCCACAACTCAGTTGATTCACCCCAACCCGGAAATTTGGCAGATAAATAATCCTGCGTTTCAAACCGGCAGTCGTTGCCCGTTCTCTTTTCCCACTTTTCGCGGATGGTTAAAATTCCGACCCGCAATTCAGCACAAGGACGTGTGAAAGTTAAAGGCAGGAGGTGATCCCGCTGC
Organism: Bacteroidota bacterium; assembly: GCA_016124755.1. Taxonomy (GTDB): domain Bacteria; phylum Bacteroidota; class Bacteroidia; order NS11-12g; family UBA9320; genus WGNA01. The sequence goes on from WGNA01000007.1 coordinate 211,706, forward strand.
TGGTCATCGAAAAGGCTGATTTTCATAAAAAGATTTTTAGAATCGGAATCTTTTTAAACAAACAAAGCCCTCAACCCGTCGGAAGAGAGCTTTGTAAATTCTTTCAATACTGTTTTATTTCTTTTTACCGTAACGCTTGTTGAACTTGTCGATACGTCCTGCGGTATCAACAAAGTTCATCTTACCGGTATAAAACGGGTGAGAAGTGTTACTGATCTCAAGTTTGTAGAGCGGATACTCATTTCCGTCTTCCCACTTAATAGTCTCTTTGGTATCAACTGTAGAACGGGTCATAAAGGTGTGATCGTTCGACATGTCTTTGAAGACAACCATTCTGTAATTCTCCGGGTGAATACCTTGTTTCATATTCGTACTAAATAATTTCTCTTTTCAATCTTCAACAGACCTCCGGTCGAATCAGACCGATGCCTATTTTTGAAGGACTGCAAAATTAAAATAAAATCAATATCAGAAACTGAATTGAAAAGCAAATTGAAGAAGAAGGTTGAGGTTCTAAAAAAATGGCTGTCGTCTTTTCCGTTTGCCTTTCTGATCATCAGGCTTTTAGCCACATTAACTGCACTCAGGTTCCTCTTTGGACTTTATAACTTTTCCTATTATTTCAATTCCGGATTTGGTCTCACCGACTTTATTAAAGCAGTATTCTTTGGAATCCGGCTCGATCTGATTCCGGTGTATTCCATTGGTTGCGTGCTGTGGCTACTCTGGATTGTAAAACCAGCCAACCGGATTTTCAGGTTCGTGCTCGCACTTTCAATCTTTGTTTTCACCCTGATTACGGCGGTTGACGCTGCCTATTTCCGGTTCTCCAAAGAAAGAATCGGACTCGACATCCGGAACCTGCTGGCTTCCGACAACAACATTTCACTGTTTCAATATGTGAAAGACTACTGGCATCTGGCTTTATTAGTCGTGATATTTTCAGGGTTGAGTTATCGGTGGTTATCAAAATCGTTTAACCATAAAAAGGAACTTCAAAGAAGAGTTTTACCCAATCTCATTTTACTGGTTTCTGTTTTTATAATAGCCAGGGGTGGCTTAAGACGACGACCGATCCGATCGGCAGATGCCGCTAATTATGTATCCGGTTCCTGGGTATCCTTTAGTCTAAATCCCGCTCTGCTCGTAGCAGAATCCTGGTCGCAGTTTTCATCTTCGCTCGTAGATCAGGTACACGAACAACAACCTGAAATCCGTCATTTCGGAAGAACCGATTTTCAGCCGGTAAACTTCATTTTCATCATCGCCGAAAGTTTCGGAAAAGAATACACCGTTCTCAACCACAACTACTGCGTGAACTACACTCCCCGATTAAACGCTTTGATGGATTCTTCACTGGTTTTCACGAATGCGTATGCGAACGGACTAAAATCGATGGACGCAGTTCCGGCCTTGTTCTCAGGAATTCCCAGACTCGAAAGTGAGGCATTTATCAATTCTCCAAAATCCATTAATGCTTACGGAAGTATTTTTTCCATGTTGAAAGATCTCAGTTATACATCAAGTTTTTTTCATGGGGCTAATAATTCCACGATGGGGTTTCAGTCGTATTTAAAATCTCAGGGACTCGACTCCTATTTCGGAATAAATGAATATCCAAAAGATCGATTTGCCTACGACTTTGATGGAAACTGGGGAATTTACGATTTACCCTGGTTGCTCTTTTCTGAAAGCGTAATTGACAAACAAAAAGAGCCTTTCGTTTCTGCCGTTTTTACGCTTAGCAGTCATCATCCGTATCCGATTCCGGATGCCTATAAGAACAGGTTCGACAAAGGCAATCTGAAGATTCATGAAAGTATTGGCTACACCGATTTTGCCATCGACTCCTTTATTAATGCCTGTAAAAAAGAAGAGTGGTTTAAAAGAACCGTCTTCGTGATAACCGCGGATCACAGCTCCGAAAATGCGATGCACGCTTTCAGAACACCATCCGGTAAATACGAGATTCCGGTTCTGTTTTATGCCCCAGGAATTATTGAAGCCGCAAAAAATAACCGCACACTCTCACAGATTGATATTGTCCCCACCTTGCTTGATCTGCTCGGAATCCCAGTGACTTATTCCGGTCTCGGTCATTCGGTTTTAAATTCCGACTCGAAAGATCTGGTTGTTCATTTTGATAATGGCGTTTATCATATCACGGAACAAAACTGGAACTTTGGCATGACGGCGGAACGCAATGTCTTTTTATACGACAAAGAAAAAGACCCGAACTGTCTTGAAAATGTGTTGAAAGATTATCCCGGAAAGGCCGACTCGATGAGAAGCGATTTATTGCTGTTCACATCTCGTTATAAAGGCCTGCTCAACCGGTAAGCACACCTTATTTTTGCCGCATGCAAAAACCCAGTCTGCCCAAAGGCACCCGAGACTTTGCCCCGCAAATTATGCGGAAACGATTGCACGTAATCAATACCATTGTTGAGGTGTACCGCAAATACGGATTCGAGCCACTCGAAACTCCGGCGATGGAAAACCTTTCAACCCTCACAGGGAAATACGGAGATGAAGGCGATAAACTCCTTTTTAAAATTCTCAACAACGGAAACTTTCTCGAAGGTTTAAATGCCGCAGATTTTGAAGCCGAAACCGACCTTAATAAAATCACCAATCACATTGCTGAAAAAGGTCTTCGGTACGATCTTACCGTTCCGTTAGCCCGGTTTGTTGTTCAGAATCAACACCTGATCAGCCTGCCGTTTAAGCGATATCAGATACAACCAGTTTGGCGTGCAGATCGGCCTCAGAAAGGACGATACCGTGAGTTCTGGCAATGCGATGCAGATGTTATCGGCACCGATTCACTGTTGTGCGAAGCCGATTTTTTATTGATTTATCACGAAGTATTCACCCGGCTTCATCTCAACAATTACGAGGTAAAAATCAATCACCGGAAAATTCTGGAAGCCGTTGCCGAAACTATTGGTTACAAGGGTGAGCTAATGACATTAACCGTTGCCATAGACAAACTGGACAAGATCGGTTGGGAAGGTGTTTCCAAAGAATTAGCGGAACGGGGTTTCGCTCCGGAACAAAGCAAATTATTACAGGAACTTCTTCAGCAGTTTGATTTCAATACGGATGTTATCGGTGCGCTTGAATTTAGTTTGAAAGACAGCGAAGCCAAATCAGCCGGCATTAATGCGATTAAAGAATTGCTGGCACTGCTCGGTAACAAAGTGAATTCTCTTCAGGTAAAATTAGACCTGAGTCTGGCAAGAGGTCTGGATTATTATACCGGTGTAATCTTCGAAGCCCTGATTCACGAATCCGGTATGGGCAGTGTTTCCGGAGGAGGTCGTTACGACAATCTAACCGGAGTTTTCGGGTTGCCGGGCGTTTCCGGAGTCGGAATTTCTTTCGGTCTCGATCGCATTTTCGACATCATGGAAAACCGGAGTCTCTTTGCAGGCCAGGATCGTCCCGAATGCAAAATACTGCTCTGCCACTTCGACGAAGTCAGTTTCCATTACACCAATGAAATCGCTCAGACACTTCGTGATAAAGGAATATCGGCGGAGGTTTATCCTGACATCCGCAAACTGAAAAAGCAACTCGATTATGCCAACAAGCGGAACTTCGCCTTTGTAGGTGTTGCCGGTTCGGAGGAAGTTCAGAATAAAACCATTCAACTGAAAGATATGGATGTGGGGAGCCAGTCGCAACTTGGGTTGAACGAATTAATTGAAAAGCTGAGATGAAAATCCGTTCACTCGAACCGCTGATTTTATTTGAAGATGAAAACCTTATTGCCATTAACAAACCGGCAATGATTTCAAGCCTTCAGGATCGCTGGGCAGAGACCATGAGTATTCAGTCGCTGGCGGAGGCGTATTGCGAAACGGCTCAGTTGTGTCACCGGTTAGACAAAGAAACCAGTGGTGTTTTGCTGATCGCGAAAAATCCCGAAACCTATCGGGAAGTTGCTCAGGGATTTTCCAAAAGACAAATCGATAAAACATATTGGGCAGTGCTGGAAGGCCGTCATTATTTCGATGCATTTGAGGTTGAAGTACCCTTGGCAACCAGTGCGCGGGGAAAAGCCAAAGTTGACTTCAGAGAAGGAAAGCCGGCATTAACGAGATTAAAAACGTTAGAAAACTTCCGGCACTTTACGCTTGCCGAATGTAAACCGGTGACAGGAAGACTGCATCAGATCCGAATTCACTGTGCAACGGTTAAAGCTCCTTTGATGTCTGATACTGTGTATGGCGGAAAACTTCATTATTTATCTGAGTTAAAACGAAATTTCAATCAGGGAAAAGACCGGGAACCCCGACCTATGATTGAAAGAACGGCACTTCATGCAAAGGCTATTCAACTGACATTGTATGATAAAATAATTCAGGTTGAAGCCCCGCTACCCAAAGACTTTGATGTTCTGTTAACACTCCTCCGCAAATATGATTACACCTGAGTTGAAGCGATTTATTCTTTGCTTTTTAGTAATTCTCAATGGCTTTAATGCCTTCTCTCAGAATGCTGATGTTTTAAGAATTCAGACTAAAAAGATAATCTCCATGATGGAGAATGATCAGTTCGGAAAGATCTACAGTCGTTTTAGTCCGGAATTCAAAAGCAATATTTCCAAAAAGAAATTCACGGAATCTATGGAAAAAATGACGGCGACCATGGGGAAGGTTACCGGCTATGGAGAAATTATTCCGGATACCGCAAATGGAAAACATTCCTCGAAAACCGAAATTTTTCTGGACAAAAACACCCTCAACCTTTTCCTGAAATTCAATGGAGAAGAAATAAACGGATTTCTGGTTTCGCTTCTCTCCTATTCGTTTCCCGCGGTTGCACAAAATGTTGTGTTCGGGAAAGAATCAATTCCGTTGGTTACCGACACTTTTAAAATGAACGGCGAACTCATCTTCCCGAAAGATTGTGATCATTGTCCGGTTGTGATTCTGGTACATGGTTCCGGGCCAAACGACATGGATGAAACCATCGGGCCGAACAAGGTCTTTATGGATCTGGCATTGGTGCTGGCAACCAAAGGAATTGCAACCTACCGTTACGACAAGCGCACTAAAATTTATCCGCAGGATTTTAAAGACGGAAAGCCGTTTACTATTGCCGACGAAACAACGGATGATGTGCGTTCTGCCATTCGCATTTTAAAGAGCAATTCGTTGGTTGATTCCACCCGAATTTTTGTTCTGGGTCACAGTCTCGGAGCATACGCTGCCCCGTTAATTGCGAAAGAGAATCCCGAACTTGCCGGTGTTATTATGATGGGTGCGCCGATTTATCCGATTTATCACCTCATCGAAAAACAGGTGAATTATCTGTTCAGTACTAAACCCGGAAAAAAAAGAGCCAAGAAAAAACTGGCTAAAATTGTTCGCACAGAAGTAGAACATCTCGACAACCGGGAATACGATCAGCTTAAAAAGAAAACATTAACAATGGCGTACTGGCCGGTTGACTTTTTCCGGAATCTTGAAAATTACAATCCCGCCGCGACGTTGGATTCTGCTCATGTTCCCGCCCTCATTTTACAGGGCGAAAGGGATTATCAGGTTCCGGTTTCGGAGTTTGAAGGATTTCAGGAATATTTTTCAACGCACGATTCGGCTGGAATTACCATGAAGTCTTTTCCGGGGCTAAATCATTTGTTTATATACGGGGAAGGCCCTTCAACTCCGATGGAATACATGCGGGCCAATCACGTGTCTCCGGATGTTACAAACACGATTTCCGATTGGATCCGGGGAATTTTGAGCACTCCTTCCAAACCCTGATTTAATTGCAGTTTGCCGCATTAACCATGGTGTCGGCATAAAATGTTTATTATAAAACAGGCATTACGGGCGTGTAAACTTTGAAGACCTGAAACGCGGATTATCTTTGCCAAAATTTTTTGCAAATTGGAAACAACCAACGGGCAAAACGCCATATTAATGCTGGAAGATGGCAGTGTTTTTAAAGGAACCGCCATCGGAAAGATCGGAACCACAACCGGCGAAATCTGTTTCAACACTGGAATGACCGGTTATCAGGAAATCTTCACCGACCCTTCATATTTCGGGCAAGTCGTTGTTATGACAGCCGATCACATCGGGAACTACGGAGCATCAATCCGGGACACCGAATCTGCATCCATTAAAATCAACGGTCTCATCTGTAAGAAATACGCGGAAACCTATAGCCGGAAACTTGCCGAAATGAGCCTGAATGATTACTTCATTCAAAACAACATTATCGGTATTGCCGATGTTGATACGCGCCAGATTGTGCGACAGATCCGTAGCGAAGGTGCGATGAATTGCATCATCAGTTCTGACATTTCGGATCTCGACGAATTAAAAAAACAGTTGTCAGAAGTACCGTCCATGCAGGGACTTGAGCTTTCGTCATCGGTTACGACTCATGAACCCTATTATTTTGGTGATGAAAACGCAGAACTGAAAGTTGCTGTAATTGATTACGGTGTAAAAACGAATATTCTCCGTTGTCTTGCCGATCGTGGCTGCTATCTGAAAGTGTTCCCGTCGAATGCAACCTATGCCGAAATGAAGTCGTGGAACCCTGATGGATTTATGCTTACCAACGGCCCGGGAGATCCGGGAGTGATGGAAGGTGAGACTTCAGTTGTTCGGGAAATTATTGAAAAGGGTGAAAAGGTTTTCGGCATCTGTCTGGGTTGTCAGATCATGGCTCAGGCTCAGGGAATGAAAACTTATAAAATGCACCACGGACATCGCGGAGCAAATCACCCGGTTAAAAATCTGGTAACCGGCAGAAGTGAAATTTCTTCACAGAATCACGGGTTTGCCATCGACCCCGAAAGTGTAAATACAGAAATAGCCGAAATCACGCACATCAACCTCAACGACAACACGGTTGAAGGTATCCGGTTAAAAAACAAACCCGCATTTGCGGTTCAGTACCATCCGGAATCAAATCCCGGCCCGCATGATTCGCGGTATCTGTTCTACGATTTTGTAAACCTTTTAAGATCTTAAAATTATATGAGTTCAATCATTGACATCACTGCGCGCCAGATTCTGGATTCCCGCGGAAATCCAACCGTTGAGGCCGATGTAATTACAGAAGACGGATCTCTCGGAAGAGCGGCTGTTCCATCCGGAGCCTCTACCGGAATTCACGAAGCGGTTGAATTGAGGGATGGCGACAAACATGTCTATTTGGGTAAAGGCGTAACACAGGCCGTTGAAAACGTAAACAGCCAACTCGCAGAATTACTCATTGGTCACGAGGTTACCGATCAGGCTGCCCTCGATCGTCTGATGATTCAACTCGACGACAGCGATAACAAAAGTCACCTCGGTGCAAACGCCATTCTCGCTGTTTCTCTCGCTGCTGCAAAAGCTGCTGCATTAGATTGCAACCAGTCGCTCTACCGATATGTGGGTGGAGTGAATGCCCGGGTATTGCCGGTTCCCATGATGAATATCCTCAACGGAGGAAGCCATGCCGACAACTCCATCGATTTTCAGGAATTCATGATTATGCCGGTGAAAGCCGAAACTTTCAGTTCCGCACTTCGAATGGGAGTGGAAGTTTTTCATCACCTCAAAAGTGTTTTAAAGAAAAGCGGATACAGCACCAATGTTGGCGATGAAGGCGGATTTGCGCCAAACATTAAGTCCAATGAAGAAGCCATTGAAACCGTATTAAAGGCAATTGAAAGTGCTGGGTATCGCCCGGGTGAAGACATCTACATCGCGATGGATGCGGCATCTTCCGAATTCTACAAGGCGGATGAAGGAATTTATCACTTCCACAAATCAGACGGAGCCAAAAGAACCGCAGATGAAATGGTTGAATATTGGGCTAACTGGACTTCCAAATATCCGATAGTTTCGATTGAAGACGGACTTGCTGAAGATGATTGGGACGGTTGGAAAAAATTAACCCAGAAAATTGGCAACCGCGTTCAGTTGGTTGGTGATGATTTGTTTGTAACGAATGTGAAACGACTTGGCCGCGGTATTCAGGAAGGTGTTGCGAACTCCATTCTGGTTAAAGTGAATCAGATCGGAAGCTTAACAGAAACCATTGAAGCCATTCAGCTCGCAACCAAAAATCAATACACAAACGTAATGAGCCATCGCTCGGGCGAAACAGAAGATACCACTATTGCGGATCTGGCTGTGGCTATGAATAGCGGTCAGATTAAAACGGGTTCTGCATCAAGAACCGATAGAATCGCCAAGTACAACCAACTCATTAGAATTGAAGAAGAACTGGGTAAAGATGCTGTTTATGGAGGCAGCATGTTCAGATTTGTGTAATCCTTGATAACTGAATTTTGAGATATTTGTCAGGTCGGTTTACTTTACTCAAAATTAACTGGTTTTGACGAACATCTACGGGTTGCGTACAGCGCTGTTTGGAATCTTCTTTTGCTTCATTTTAGGGGCAATTCCTTTTTTATCTAAAGCTCAGTGTTCCATTAATTCGCTGGACCATGCCTGTGTGGATGAGCCAATGAGTTTTGGGGTTACATCTTCCTCAACCGTAACTAAGGTTGACTGGAATTTCGGCGATGGAAATACTTCGAACCTCACAACTCCCTTTCACCGGTTTACAACTGCCGGCACTTACAATGTAAAAGCTTCCGTCACCTTTTCGGGTGGAGGAACATGCGATACAACCAAGGTTATTACGGTTTACAACAATCCGGTTCACGACCTTAAACTCGATGCCGGAAACAGCTATTGTCTAACGCAGAACAAGGTCTGTCTGAACGACAATTCCACTTCCGGAAATTCAGGTGTTGTAAATACCATCCGAACGGTTTTGTGGGGCGACGGTGGTAAAACAGACACTAATTTCCCACAAAGCGGAGGCAACAATAAAGTGTGTTATACCTATGGAACTGCAGGCAAATACACGATAACAGTTGAAACTACAAACGACAAAGGATGTAAATCAAAAGAGCAGTTAGACATCGAAGTGCTTTTCGATTTTATTCCGAAGTTCACCAACTACATGCACGACCGGGGTTGCGATACTCAAACCAATATTTTCAACCTCGACACAAACTGGTTTAAATTTAAATCGAGTCTGGTGTCATTAGATTACGATATGGGTGACGGCACAACTTACAATACAACGGTCAACGATTCCATTATTCACGTTTTCAGATCCCATGGGGCTAAAGATGTTACCCTCACGGCAACATTAAAAAACGGATGCAAACCCAAATTCACAGATAAGGTAGATGTAATTCTGGACCGAATTGAAATACACCATCAGAAACTGGATAGTGTGGTTTGCTATCCGGGTTATTTTGAATTTAATCACCCGATTGTTCCAGGCACATCCACACGATATACATGGACTGCCTATAATTTAGAAAAGAAACCGCTCACCGCTTTTGGCGGAACCCGGAATTCGTTCTTCTTCCCCGATACTCCCGGCAAGTATTATATCGGCCTGGAAATTAAACGCGGCGATTGTGCTTCCTATATGATGTATGATTCGGTTGAATCGGTCGGTGTGAGAACTTATGCTAAGCCGCTCAACGGTTCGCAATGCGAGTGGAAAGACACGGTGTACTTTGCTAATTTTAGTGTGATATACGGAACCGATGATGTTTCGTGGTTCTGGAATTACAATGACACCGCAGCACTTCCGTGTACCACCGATACTAAAAATCATTTAAATGTAGATGCCAATTGTAACTACTCCGTCGACTCGCTGGGAAAACACTTCTACCATCACAAGAAGTGCGATGAAATCTGGTTTTATGCCACAGACAATATAAATGGCTGTAAGGATAGCATGAAATACAATGTTATTCTCGGCAAACCGGATCTCAACGAATTTAAATATGAAGTCGGGAAGGCATGCGTCGGCACACAGCCCGGTTATGGCGTTAAGTTTAGCTTAGAAAGTTGTTTCGGAGAAGTAAAATTAAATCTTGATTCAACCTGTAAGCGTGACAGCTTTGTTGATTGGCGCGACGGAACGATTTACCTGAAAACGTGTGACGACTCGGGCTGGGTTTCTCTGGGCGTTTCAGCACGAACCGGTGATAATAAAATTTACCGGTCTGCCGATACCACCGATTACTATTTCGACGACACCAAGGTTTGTGAAGATACATTATGGATTCATAATGCCTATAAAATTGAAAAAGGTCCTAAACCGCAGTTCTCGTATCACTTCGATGGATGTATTCCCTCGACATTTGTGGGCTCCTTATTTATAAAACAACAACCGAATGTGCGGTGGATGTATTTCGATTGGGATGACGGAGAAACGGATACTGTGTACATTCCGATAGGTGTCGATACCCTGCCAAACTTCACACACACCTACAGGCGGTCCGGGGTTTATTACCCGGATATTGTTCTCGAAACTGACAGCGGCTGCCGAGAAGATCAGCGGATTGAAAGGCAGGTAGGCTGGTACAACGATTACCGGTTCAACGACCTTATTTGCCCCGGAACACGTGTCTTCTTCAACGACACGGTTACCAATTGGGAAGATACCAACCAATGGTGGCGACATCCCGAAAGACCTGAGAGAATCTATTGGGAATGGGACGGAGCTATCGGTCCTCCCGGGGGCCCCAGGGTTTGGGCTACTTTCGATACTCCCGGAGTTTATCACGTGAGCATGATCACGATGGATAAACAACGCTGTTACGACACCATGACCAAAACCATCGTGGTAACCGATGTTATTGCCGGCATTCACGATGTTACCAAGAAAATTATCTGTGACGATATTCTGCAACTGAACGATTCATCTTTTGCTCTTCAGAATATTAAGGACAGTCTTATTTATTACTACTGGGATTTCGGTGATGGAAAAACACCGAGCTTCCTCAAGAATCCGTTCCATTTTTATTCGGGTAATGGAGATTATGAAATTACCCATATAGTCGCGAACACAGTCGGGTGCAAGGACACTGCAACAACGAAAATTCACATCGAAGGCCCAGTCCCGCAGTTTGATATTGTCACGGATACCATTGGATGCGCTCCTTTTACCGCTGAGTTTAAAAGCAATTCTAAAAGTGCAACTGAGTTCATCTGGTATTTCGGAGATGCATCTTCCAGTGCGAATACACTCAGTACCCTGAATGATTCAAACGTTCATTTCACTTATAAAAATCCGGGGGTTTATTATATCTACCTGTATGCAGGTGATTCGGTAGTGAACCCCGACAACGGAAATAAAATCTATTACTGCAGCGATGTATTTCCCGATTCTACGGCCTTAAATCCGGCAGTACGAAAAATTATTGTACTCGATAAACCGCCGGCAGACTTTACGTATTCCGGAAAGTTGTGTAAAAACGGGGTGCTCACATTGGTCGATAATTCCGACACCACCTATACCTATTATCGTTGGTTTATCGGGACCGATTCTACTGTTGGCCCGAACAAAACACAAGAATATATTCTAAAAGATTCCGGGGCAGTAACCATTACCTACATTCCTACCTATGTGCCGGATACCTTAGCCGGCAAGTTATGTTTCGATACCATTACCAAATCAATTCCGGTTGGTGGCGACGGCATTACTTTCAATTTTGATCAGGAAGGAGATTGCCCCACCTACACCTTTACCGCTGATAAAAAAACTGGTACGATTTACAACTGGGATTTCGGGCAGCCTGAGAGAAAAGACAATCATTCCAACGCATCAACCATCACACATGCTTTTGCTCCCGACAGCGGGACATTTAATGTTTGTCTTTATTATGAAACCGGGGATGGTTGCGTGGATACCCTTTGCACAGATATCCACAGTGACCAGCATTTCGAGGTATTTATACCAAACGTATTCACGCCAAACGACGATGGATACAACGACATCTACGATATTCTGATTGACGGAGAAGATTATTACTCATTGGAAATTTACAGCCGATGGGGAGAGTTGATTTATAAGTCACATCAGGATTATGGTTCGAGATCGGTTTACAACTGGGACGGCACCATTCAGGATCAACAGATTCCGTGTCCGCCCGGTACGTATTACATGATTTTCAAGTACAGAATCCAATGTGTTCCGGATTCAGAAATTCAGGTGGTTGAAGGTTTTATCACCTTGATTCGGGACTAAATTACCGGTTCAGATTTTACTCAATGTTCAACTGAAGATCATCCCGCAGCTTCTTTAAGTTGGGATTTTTTGCTGCCATCGCATCAAACTTTTCCTGACTGGTGTAGGCCCTTCTCTCTCCGGCTTCTGTTTTCACCTCAATCCAGTTGAGCAACACCGATTGATTTTGTAATTCATCCCGCAAGAAGATCAACATGTCGGTCCTTATTTCTTCAAACTGAATCCGGTGCTGCTTGCTCAGTTTAATTGTGATGGTTTTGCCGTCGGTTTCGTGTTGAATGAATTTAAAAATGGATTGAAGTCGCGTCTGATTATTTTCGGCCAACTGTTCCGAATATTTTAATAAAGCCGCTGCAACATCTTCATTATTAAAAACCTTATCGACCAGACTTTCCGGAGTTGAATCTGCGCGCTCTTCCGTTTTAACTTCTATTTTCTGTGCCGGTTCTGTAACGGTTGATGAAATTCCGGAAAGAAGTGAGTCCAGATTTCCGAGCCTCGCGACTTTTCCGTCTTCCACGGCAGCCGGTTTCACAGGTTTGGATTTGTTAGCCGGAGTAGCCGGTTCTGTTTTCGGATCAGGTTGAGAAATTTTTTCGGATACCGGACTTTCGTTTCCGGCCGGTTTGGATTTGATTTCCGCGGTCGGAACTACGTCATTCCCGGGCTTTTTTTTTTCAGCCGGATTAACCAGAGATGGGAGGTAGCAAATTTTCATCAGTGCCAGTTCTACATGCAACCTCTGATTTCGACTGGCTTTGTAACTGAGGTCGTAACTATTGGCGACGTTGATGGCATTCACCAAAAAACCCATCGAAAGGTTTCGTGCATACTCCTGATACTTCGCTTTAATTCTGGGAGCAACATCCAACAAATTCAGAGAACGCTCATCCCGAACAACCATTAAATCCCGAAAATGTGAAGACAGGCCGTTGAGAAAAATCTGAGCATCAAAACCTTTGTCGAGAAGTGTGTCGAATTTTACCAGAACCCGGGCAAGATCCTGTTCGCGAAATGCTTCTGTTATTTCGAAATAATGATCGTAGTCCAATACACTGAGGTTCTCGATCACATCCTGATAACGAATGGTTCCGTCACCAATACTCGCCATCTGGTCAAAGATCGAGAGTGCATCTCGCAAAGCTCCGTCCGCCTTTTGCGCAATTATGTGCAGACCTTCTTCCTCGAAGCCAATTCCTTCCTTTTCGGCAATTCCTTTCAGGTGATTCACCATGTCGCCGACAGAAATCCGGTTAAAATTAAATACCTGACATCGTGATAAAATAGTGGGAAGAATCTTGTGCCGTTCGGTGGTTGCCAGAATAAAAACGGCATACGGCGGAGGTTCTTCAAGAGTCTTTAAAAAGGCGTTGAATGCCGAAGAAGACAGCATGTGAACCTCGTCGATGATGTACACCTTGTAACTGCCAACCTGCGGCGGGATGCGCACCTGCTCATTTAACAAACGTATGTCGTCGACACTGTTATTGGAAGCCGCATCGAGTTCGAAAATGTTGTACGAATAATCGTAGTTCGGATCTTCTACACTTTCCTTGTTTATCTCACGGGCAAGAATTCTGGCGCAGGTTGTTTTACCAACTCCTCGCGGGCCATTGAATAAAAATGCCTGAGCGAGATGATTGTTCCGTATTTCGTTGAGCAGAGTTCGTGTAACATGCTCCTGCCCCACCACTGTATCAAAAGTGAGTGGTCTGTATTTTCGGGCCGAAACAACGTACTTCTCCATCGCGGTCACAAAAAAACAACAATTAAAAACAGGCCGGTAGTGATGTTAATAAAAAGGAGACCGACAATTATTTTGTCTTCTGAAGTGTAAAGGTGAATGTGGTTCCCTTGCCTTCTTTGCTTCGAACATTAATGCTTTGCCCATGCGCTTCCACAATGTGTTTAACGATGCTGAGACCAAGTCCGGATCCACCGGCATCGCGCGTTCTGCTTTTTTCGACACGATAAAATCTTTCGAATAATCTGGGGATGGATTCTTTCGGTATTCCTTCGCCATCATCGGCAATTTCAACCAGGATGTTTTTGTCCATGTCGTAAACCGCACAAAGAATCTGACCATTCTCCCTCCCGTACTTTATACCATTCATCACAAGATTGGTGATCACTTGTTTGATACGGCTTTTATCGGCATACACCTTCAGGTTTTTTTCTGACGTCTCTTTAAAACCCAGTTTAGTTTTCTTCTTGTTGGCCGATAAATCCAGTTCCTCGAATACTTCTACAATCAGATTGCGAATGTTAAATTTCTGGTAATTCAGTTGAATATCTCCACTTTCCAACTGACTGATGGAAGTTAAATCGTTGACCAATTCCACGAGCCGGTCTGCACTTTTTGCAGCCTTTTCCAAAAACATATAATTCACTTTCGGATCGTCGAGCGCACCATCGAGTAAGGTGTGTATATAGCCCTGAACCTGAAAAATCGGTGTCTTTAATTCATGTGAGACATTACCGATAAATTCTCTCCGGAAAGTTTCTTGTTTTTTTAACAATGCAATTTCATCGCGTCGTTCCTGAGCCCAATTCGAAACTTCCGCCGATACAGATGCAATGGGATCCTGCCGGTACGACGGACTTGAAATATGCTCCGTGTTCAACCGGTGAATGTTCTTGTAAATCAGTTTGATTTTACGATAGATGAACCGCCGAAGGAAATAATTGAAGACCAGAAAGCCTACGATCAACCCAATGGCAAATACCACCACCGATTTCCAGAATGAATGGGTGAAATATCCTGTGATAATAGCAGGACCTCCGGCAATAATCATTGCCGAATAAAAGGAGATTAATCCCGGAGTTGGTGATCGACGTGGCACGATACAAAGTTATGCCTAAGCCGTCGTGAATTTGGGCCGGGCAAAAGTTTTATGGCTCCCCGAACCGTAAAATTCACAACGAATCTTCTTTAACAAAGAGAAGATGTACCAGACTAAAATCAACCGACAAATTTGTAACCGACACCTTTGATGGTTTCGATTCTCTTGTCTCCGATTTTTTCCCTCAGTTTTCGAATGTGAACATCGATGGTTCGATCCACCACATACACATCATCACCCCATACCTTTCGCAGAATTTTTTCGCGGGTAAACACTTTTCCGGCTTTTGATGCGAGGAGATACAGAAGTTCAAATTCTTTTTTAGGAAGACTCATCTCTACATCTCTCACAGTAACCACGCGGGTATTCGGATCGATCATCAAATCGTTGTGACGAAGAATAACGGCTTCTGTTTCACCAACTCCTTCCTTTCGCTTCATGATCGCATTAATACGGCTCATGAGTGCTCTCGGTTTAATCGGCTTGTGAACATAGTCGTCACCACCTGCGTCAAATCCGGCAATCTCGCTGAACTCCTCATCACGTGCTGTTAAGAACATGATAAAAGTGTTTTTCAGTTTGTCGATTTTGCGAAGTTCACGACAGGCGGAAATGCCATCCATTACGGGCATCATCACATCGAGAATGATAAGCGCCGGATCAAATTCTCCGGCAATTTGTACGGCTTCCACACCGTTTGAAGCGGTTGCTACCTGATAACCTTCCTTCTCCAGATTGTATCGAATGAACTCGACAATGTCAGCCTCGTCATCCACAATCAGTATTCTTGAGTTCATTGCTTTTGGTTTGTGCAATGCTCATTGCATTGCATTATTCAAACATCAAATTGATGTTACCATAAAGTTAATTGAATATTTCGTCAAGTTTAGCTTCAAGTTGATAACCTCTGAGGTCGGTTGCCAGAATGCGTCCGTTCTTATCAACCAAAAAAGTTCTGGGAATAGAGGTTACTTTATACAAGGCTGCGGCACTGCTGCTCCATCCGCGCAAATCGCTCACGTGTGTCCAAACAAGTCCGTCTTTTGCAATTGCCGCCTGCCATTGTTGGGCATTATTATCCAGCGAAACACTGTAAATTTCGAATCCTTTGTCGTGATACTTCTGATACATGCGAACCACATTCGGATTTTCTTTTCGACACGGTCCGCACCATGAAGCCCAGAAATCAATCAGAACAACCTTGCCGCGCAAAGAAGAAAGGGCGACTAATTCACCATCCGGATTTTTAAGTTTTATCTCCGGTGCCTGACCTCCGATTTCCAAAGGTTTAATACTGTTGATACGGTTCTCCAACTCCGCCGTGTACATGCTGTTGGGTGCGTCTGTTTTTAATTTGGTAAGAGCCGATTCCAGAATCGTAATTGAAGGTTCACTCAATACATAGGTAACCGCAAAATAAGAAGCCAGATAACCTTTATTCGTTGTAACAAAAGATTCGATCTCCTTTTTCATATTCTGCCCCATGGCAGTCATTTGTTCTCCGACTGCTTGTCGCATGCTGTCGCTTGCTGTTTGGGGATTAATACCAGCTATTTTTTTATTGAAATCGTAACTGATCTTGTTGTGCTTCATGTAAAGATCGAACAACTCTTTTAGTTTAACGTTCTGATCATCTCCTTTCACTTTTGTACTGATGAGTTCATCGATGGTAACATCTAATTTTAGTTCTTTACCATTTTCTAAAATCAGAGGAACTCCCGGAGGTTGTTGCTAATTAACGGTTAGAAAATAAAACTGCGCCTGATCCGAAATTCCGGTAAGTTGATACTGGCCTTTTGAATCTGTTCGCACGGTATCAACAAATGTGAGTTCACCGCTTTCAAAACGCTGAAGTACCACCATGGCTCCCGGCTTATTTTCGATAACACCTTTTAAAAGAAAATGTGCCTTATCGGTTTTGGATTCCTCCAGGTTGTAAACCGCATTCGTTGCAATGGACTGATATTCGTGTGAACCGGAAATCGTTTCTGCGCCCGAAAGCGAATCCGATTCGGCTGGGGTTGATGTTGTGTCCGATGAATTGTTTCCACATCCGATCATTGAAATAATGACCAAACTGAAAACCGATACCCAATGGTTAAATTTCATACTTAATTATTTCTTGTTGTGTTTCCCGATTAACAATTCTGATTCCTGTATTGTGTGTCACTGTGCTTCCAGTTTTTCCCTCAGCAATTGAGAGGCAATTTTAGGATCTGCTTTTCCTTTACTCAATTTCATCACTTCCCCCATAAAAAGTCCGAGCAAACCTTTTTTACCGGATTTGTATTCTTCAATTTTATCCGGATACATTGCCAAAGCTTCGACAACAATTCCCAATAAAAAGTCTTCATCACTGTTCTGAATGAGGTTGAGTTTCTGCGCCACGTCCATCGCATTAGCCGATTTGTCGTTCAACATTTCGGGCAGGATATTCTGTTCTGCTGCGGCATTGCTTACAACTCCCCTGTCGATGAGATCAATTAAACCGGCCAATCGTTGCCCGGTGAGTGTGAGATCATCCCATTCCAATGCATTTTTATTCAACCAGCCTTTTACAGGTCCCATCAAATAATTGGCTGCGGCTTTATAATTCTTTGTATGCTTTGCTACTTCCAGATAATGAGCTGCCATCTCTTTCGTCTCCGTAAGAACCGTTGCATCATATTGAGAAAGTGAATAATCGTTTACCAATCTGTAAAGTAATTCTTCCGGAAGTTCCGGCATTGAACTTCGGATACCTTCCAACCATTCATCTGAAATTACCAATGGAGGTAAATCGGGTTCCGGGAAATACCGGTAATCGTTTACCAATTCCTTTGCCCGCATGGAGAACGTAATTCCGCGAACCGCATCGTAGGTTCGGGTTTCCTGTTTAATGATTTCTCCGGTTTCAACAGCTTCAATCTGCCGTTTGGTTTCGAACTCAATTGCCTTTCGCACATTGGAAATAGAGTTCATATTTTTAACTTCCACCTTGGTGCCGAAAGTGGTAGATCCTTTTTTGCGAACCGAAATATTGGCATCGCAGCGCAACGAACCTTCTTCCATATTTCCGTCGCACACTTCCAGATAGCGCACTAATTTTCGTATTTCCGAAACGAACAAACCTGCCTCTTCCCCACTGCGAATAACAGGTTCCGTAACGATTTCAATTAAAGAGGTGCCGGCCCGGTTGTAATCAATTAATGAATCGTAAAGATCCATATCGTGAATACTTTTTCCGGAATCTTCTTCAAGGTGAATGCGGGTAAGCTCAATCGATTTTTGTGTTCCGTCGGACAAGGTTACGTTTACCCGGCCACCGGAACAGAGCGGGGTTTTGTCTTGTGTTATCTGATAACCTTTCGGCAAATCTGCGTAGAAATAATTTTTGCGGGCATATAAACAATAGCGGTTGATGTCGCATTTGCAGGCGAGACCAACTTTCATCGCCATGTTCACCGCTTCCTTGTTATGTCGGGGAAGAGTTCCGGGATGCCCGAGAGAAACCACACTTACCAATGTATTAGGCATCGCGCCGTATTCGGCAGGTTCCGAACTGAAGGCTTTTGTTTTTGTGAGCAACTGGGTGTGTATTTCCAGTCCGATCACAACCTCGTATGCGTCGTAATTTATTTCCATCGCGAAGCGGCAAATTTACTTTTAGATTAAAACAATTGCGGCCAGATGATTTTGCATTACTTGATTCTTATCACCAAACCCGAATCTCTTTTTATTTTTGATGCTGAAAAACGGAATGAACAGGAATATGCATTGGAACCGAATTAAAACACTTACTCTTTTTGTCGCTTTTGCATCCATAATTGCCTGTAAGGAAATTCCGCCGTTTATCGATTACTCGGTTCCCATTCAATTAAGCCGGGACACAACCTACCTCACTACTTCAACTCTTCCGACTCAAGCCAGAAATGTTTTGATCGAAGACATCTCCGGAGACAAATGCGTGAATTGTCCGACTGCCGCTGCAATTGCACACAGTATTAAAGAGAACAATGATGAAGGCCGGGTTGTAATAATGACTTTACACACCTGGAAATTATCAAACCTCACTGCTCCGTTGGGCAAAGACACGCTGAACACAGACGACGCAACCAATATTATTCAAACCCTTATTATTGGAGATATTCAGGGGCTTCCGAATGGCTCTGTGAACCGCAAAATTTACGATGGAAAAACTGAAGCATTGTTGAATCCAACCAGTTGGGAAAGCTATGCAAATCAGGATCTGAATACGCAATCAGACATCTACGCCGAGCTCGAACTTATTCCGGATAAAGCAAACCGATCTGTAATCGCTAATGTGAAAATAATTTCTCTGAAAGAGATTAATGAACCCTTAAATATGACGCTTGCCCTCACCGAAAGTCATATCATCGGGCCACAAGAAACCAAACCCGGATCTCAGGTTGTAATTGTCGAAGATTACGAACACAACTTTATTCTGCGCAAAACCATTACGAATTATGGAGGTATTAATTTGGCTCAATCTTTTGAAAGAGGCAGAACCTTCGAAAAAGGGTTTGAATTTACGCTGCCGGCAAAATCGAATTTCGATAACTGCACTGTGGTATTGCTGATTCACAAAACCGGCGCAACGGATAAACAGGTGTTACAAGTTGTTGAAGCGAATCTTTAATTCACTTTTTCTGCGATAAATTCCATTATAAGTGGCCAGAAGTAAAGGCATACAAATTCTTTACTATTTAGTTTTTTTTGATCAAGCCAACTTTTCATTTCTAAATTCTTTGTGGTGAATCACATCATGTCTTTATAATCAGATGATCTGATCTGAATCCCGATTCTCTATCTATTTTTGATAATTCGCTCAAACGGGTTAGAATGGCATAATGAAATTAAACCGGATTAAATTTCTCATCTTTTTATCAGTCCTAATAACCTTTATCGGTTGTGAGGAAATTCCACCTATTATCAATTATAATGTACTGATCGAATTAAGTCGTGACACCTCTTATCTCACAACCTCATCCTTACCCACTCAATTGCGCAATGTTCTGACCGAAGATATTTCCGGTGATAAGTGCCCGAACTGCCCGAATGCTGCTGTATTGGCACATAACATAAAAGAGGGTAATGACAAAGGCCGGGTGGTTATCATGACCTTACATATGTGGGATTTAGTAAAATTAACCGCTCCTCTTGGTAAGGATACTCTAAACACTGATGATGCAACCTACATAGTAAAAAATCAGATTATAGGAGATCTCCCCGGTCTCCCGAATGGTGCCGTAAACAGAAAGATTTTTAATGGAAAGTCTGACGCGATTTTAACCCCTTCGAGTTGGGAAGCTTACGTGAATCAGGATTTGAGTCTTACATCAGATATTTATGCAGAACTCAAATTAATTCCGGATAAAGAAAACCGATCGGTGATTGCTAATATTAAGGTCGTCTTCTTAAAAGAAATGGACGAGCGGATTAATATGACATTAGCGCTCACAGAAAATCACATTATCGGGCCACAGGAAATGAAAGTTAACGGCAATTCGGTAATCGTTGATAATTACGAACACAACTTTATTCTGAGAAAAACGATTACTCCATATGATGGAATTATTCTGGGAGAAACTTTTGAAAGAGGCAGAACCTTCGAAAAAGGGTTTGAATTTACACTGCCTGCAAAATCGAATTTCGATAACTGCACCGTGGTATTGCTGATTCACAAAACCGGCGCAACGGATAAACAGGTGTTACAAGTAGTTGAAGCGAATTTGAATTAAGTTTCTTTTTCTGCGATAAATTCCATCATAAGCGGCCCTGATAGAAAGGCTTCCGCATTTTCTTCCAGCGAATCCCACGCCTTTAAGAATGCATTCCGTTCTTCTGTTTTTAACAATTCGTATTCAACGAGCTTTTCAGAATAAATCTTTAAAAAAGTTCCCGGCCACTGCCAAACCAGATCACGACTTTTACCCAACTTCGGCAATAACTTTTTATGCTGAATTTTCATTCCGGCTTCTGAACAGGCTTTTAACAAGAGTGGACAAACATTAATCTCACTATCCATTACTTCCCAGCTACTCCGGCACGCGGAAATCACCTTTTCAACTTCCGGAATTTCAGGATACACCTTTAAAGTTGCCCAATGAATGTATTCCTGAAAAAGTAGTTTACCGCCGGGTTTTAATGCTTTCATCATTTTTGCTAAAACCGGTTTCCAATCGGTAACCCACGAAAACACCCACCGGCTGTAAATGAAATCGTATTCGCCTTCGGGCAAAATCATTTCATCAAAATGTTTATGAATGAATTCCGTATTCGAAGCTCCGGTTGCTGCGGCAAGTCTGTTGGCAAACCGAACATAGTTTTCTGTTTTATCGATACCGGTAACCTTTCCTGTTTCACCAACGATTGCCGACATATCAAACGATGTAAATCCGGGGCCACACCCAATGTCGAGAACATTTGAACCCAGACTGATTCCGGCAATACTCCAAAGAGCAAAGGTTTCTTCAGTCCATACTTTGTGTTGAAATTCGAGTCGTCTCAGTTCTTCTGCATCGGATCCGAGAATGTATTCCCTGTTTACTGGCATGCGGTAAATTTATAAGACTTTGAAGAAGTGTTGAACGAAAGATTGCTGGTCTTAACAACATAACTTTGGGCCGATGAAAAAACGAACCGGTTTCCGGCTGATCGGAATTTTACCTCTCTGCTTCCTATTGGTTGTAATCTCATCTTGTAAAAAGGAGGAGAAAAAAACCGAAGCCGACATTATTCTTTTCAACGGACAAATATTTACAGTCGACTCAAACTTTACCATTGCTGAGGCGATTGCCATTCGCGGTGATTCCATTCTCGCCATCGGATCTAATGCTGAAATTCGATCCGCTTTTCGCTCAAAACAAACTTTTGATTTAGAACAGAAATCGGTTTACCCCGGATTTATTGATGCTCATTGCCACTTCTTCGCCTATGGTCAGGATTTGCAGGAACTCGATTTAAAAGGTTGTTACTCATTCGACGACATGATCGAAATGACGGTGGATTACGCTAAAAAAAATCAACCTTCATTAATTATTGGCCGCGGCTTTAATGAAGAAGAGTGGGAAACACATACAACCCTTTCCAGATTAAAACTCGATGCGTTGTTCCCGGATATTCCCGTGGTATTGCAGCGGGTAGATGGACATGCATTGTTGTGCAATCAGGTTGCATTAACCATGGCGGGCATCGATGAGAATACGATTATTGAAGGTGGCTCGATTGCCAAAATGGGCGGAATGGTGACCGGCTTTCTGGTGGATAAAGCGGCGGAAAAAGTACTGAGTCAGTTACCGGAACTTTCATTAGCCCAAAAGATAAAGGCATTAAAGGATGCCGAAAAGGCCTGTGTTGCCGCAGGATTAACAACCGTTTCCGATGCCGGTCTTGAACTAAAAACCATCCGGCTGATCGATTCACTTCAAAAAAACGGTGACCTGAAAATTCGTGTTTACGCTATGGCAAATCCAAACATGGATGAGTTGAAAGAATTCTTTTTGAACGGCCCTTACATCACCGATCGCTTAATTGCCCGATCGGTTAAATTATACTGCGACGGATCGCTCGGAAGTCGGGGTGCATTATTGAAAAAAGAATATTGCGATCAACCCGGAACTTTGGGTTTGCTCCAAAATCCGATTTCATTTTACGAACAATTCGCGGATTTCTGCCTCGAAAAAGGACTTCAGGTAAATACGCATTGCATCGGTGATTCTGCCAATTTATTAATGCTCCGTATTTATGGTTCGCGGCTTCACGGAGCCAACGACTATCGCTGGAGAATTGAGCACGCACAGGTAGTTGATCCGGTTGACCGACATTACTTCTCAGACTTCAATATTATTCCCTCGGTACAACCGACACACGCTACCTCGGATATGTACATGGCACGGGAAAGACTCTGTACAGACAATCGATTAAAAGGTGCGTATGCCTATAAATCGTTGCTGGCACTCAATCATTATATCGCATTCGGAACCGATTTTCCGGTTGAGTCGATCGATCCGCTGAATACGTATCTGGCGGCAACTACGAGAATGGGGAATAAAGGCGAAGTTTTTCAGGTGGAAGAAGCCGTAAACTTTCAGGACGCGATCCGCGCGATGACGTGTTGGGCAGCCAAAGCAAACTTTATGGAAAAAGAAGTTGGCATATTAAAGCCCGGAATGAAAGCCGATCTTGTCGTTGTTTCCAACAATCTTCAATATGTTCGCGACCGCGCCGATGCGAGAGTAATGATGACGATTTTAAACGGAGACATTCTTCATCTCACCGGAATACAAGCTTTAGCTCAGGAGAAATAGTAATAATAAAAACCCGACTACGTAAACAGAAAGATGCAATTCGTTTATCCCGCTTTTCTCTGGTCACTTCTTATTTTAACGATACCGGTAATCATTCATCTGTTTCATTTCAGGCGATACCGAAAGATCATATTTCCGCATGTTCGGTTTCTCCAGAATCTTCAGAAAGAAACTCAGAATATTAAAAGGCTCCGGAATATTTTAGTGCTGATAAGCCGATTACTCGCTTTTGCTTTTTTGATTCTGGCATTTGCACAACCTTTTATTCCTGTTAGCAAAAGATCACATATACCTGATCAAATCATTTCCATCTTCATCGACAACTCTTTTAGTATGGAAAGAGAAGGAACTGAAGGGCCGGTTTTCGAGGAAGCTAAATCCAAAGCCCGGGAAATTGTGCGCGCCTATCCGGGAACAACCCGATTCCAGATTACCAATGTGGATGCAAACTCAAGTGGCCGTGCCGTTGGAAAAGACGAAGCGATTGCCCGTATCGACGAGATGTCGATTAGTCCGGTTTCAACTTCTTTGTCGGAAATAATTAAGACGCAACAATTCGGATTAGACAAACTTGGTGTCGGAATAAAACAGATGTATCTGATTTCCGATTTTCAAAAAAGTGTGAATACCGAAATCGAAAAGGCAGATTCGTCGATGATTGTTCAGGCGGTTCCGGTAACCCCGTCTGCTATTGAAAATTTATCAATTGATTCGGTCTGGCTTGAAGATCCGAATATTCAAATCAATGAGACATTTAATCTGCACGTTGCCATTCGCAATAATGGTCTTGACGAAATAAATGATGCGACAGTAACGCTTGATGTTGATGGTGTACGAAAATCTGCTGCCGGTTTCGACGTGAGCCCGGGACAGAAAAAAGAAGTGATTCTCGGTGTTCAGCTCAATAAAGCGGGCTGGCAAAAAGGTGTTTTAAAAGTGGAAGACGAATCTGTTGTTTTCGACAACACGTATTACATCACCTTTAATCTGAAGAAAAATTCTACTGTTTTCTGTGTGAATGAAAACGGTGCAAATCCCTTTATCACCAAGCTTTTCTCGAACGATAACTTTTTTAATCTGGTGAATTCAGACAAGGGAAATCTGGACTTAAGTATTCTGTCGAAGTCTGATCTTTTAATACTCAATGAACTAAGGGACATCAGTAATGGTCTGGTAACGGCAATCACGAAATTTGTGAATGACGGCGGCACCGTTTTAATCATCCCATCGCCGGAAGGCAAAAGCGGTATGCTGAATAATCTTACTACGGCACTCAATCTCCCGGAATACGGCGATCGAAAGAAAAACGACTGGCGGGTTTCTAAAGTGAATATCAAACATCCGCTCTTTTCGAATGTGTTTAAGAAGGTGCCTGAAAATCCCGACTTCCCAAATGTGAAGGAATTTTACAGCCTTCAGGGAAGCGATGCCCAACAGGTAATGTCTCTGCAAAACGGTGATATTTTTCTCGCCGGATCTAACACCGGAAACGGGTTCGCATATAGTCTTTGTGCTCCGCTCAATACCGATTGGACAAGCTTTCCGCAACATGCCCTGTTTGTTCCGGCGTTGCTGAGAATGTCGATGACCAGATCGGGTGATCTTCCATTAGCTTATACTATCAATCGCAATAATGTGTTTCGATCGGTTGCCGAATCCGGAGTTCTGCAGGGCAGTTTAAAATTAAAGTCTTCAGACAGGGAATGGATGCCGGTACTCAATCAGTTCGGGACGAATAGTTATATCGACGCGGGCAATGAAGAAGTGGAAGCAGGTAATCTCGAATTAATTTCGGGAGACAGTCTTTTACAGATTGCTTCTTTTAATTACCCGAGAACCGAAAGCACCATGGAACAATTTACCGAGTCGGATCTGAAATCCATTTTTGCCGGAACCGACTTCCGTTATACAGATAAAACCTCTGATCAGTTGTCGCACGCCATAAAACAACAAAGGGAGGGAAAGCAATACTGGAAGTTGTGCATTATCCTTTCATTGATTTTCCTCGCAATTGAAATACTTTTGCTCCGGTTCTGGCCGGAAACGGTCAGACAATCCCAACACGCTAATAACCCATCGGTTGCCTAAGAACAGGATTATTATCACAAGCGGGAAACTCTTCTACCCGGGACATTCGCTCCACCAGAAAACTATTTCTATTTGTGTTGAAGACGGAATTATTCAACAAATCAGCGAGTCGAAAATCGAAGAAAACAACGCGAAGGTATTTGATGCCCGTGGTTGTGAAATTTCCATTGGAAGATTTGATCTGAGGTGTCATCTCGGAGATCCGGGTTACGAATACAAAGAAGATCTGGAAAGCGGGTGCATGGCTGCCGCGGCAGGCGGATATACCGGACTCGCGGTTCAGCCCGATACCGATCCGGTAATTCAAACCAAATCCATGGTTGAATATCTCAATCGCCGGTCTGCTTCGGTTTTACCGTTGATTATTCCGGTTGGTGCAGCTACTCAGGATTTAAAATCAGAAGACATCACCGAGGTTTTCGACATGTATCAATCCGGTGCCAGAGCATTCAGCAATGGTGATCATTCGTATAAAAGCGGTGGTAGCCTGATGCGTTTACTACAATATTCTTCTTCGGTTGGAGGTCTCATTATGTCGCATCCGATCGATCATCATCTGGCAGGAGAAGGGATGGTGAATGAGAGCGAGACAACGATTCACACCGGATTAAAACAGCAGGCTTCATTAGCCGAAACAGTGCAGATTGCCAAAGAAATTGAAATTGCGCGATACGCCGGTAACCACATTCACTTTTCGCATATCTCAACCGCCGATAGTGTTGAACTGATAAGAAGAGCCAAGAAGTCGGGTTACGATATTTCCTGTGATGTATCGATATGGCATTTGATATACAACGACACCTCGGTTTTGGATTTTGATTCGAATTTTAAAATGAATCCTCCATTGCGAGAAGAGCGCGACAGATTAGCATTAATAAAAGGGCTGAACGACGGAACGATCGATGTTTTAGTGAGTGATCATCATCCCCAAAATATTGAGAACAAAGCATTGGAATTTGATTACGCGGCTTACGGTGCAATCGGATTACAAACCCTGTATTCTTTATACATTGCTCATCTTGAAGACGAAATCTCCAAAGAGCTTTTCTGGAAAATAACTACGGTGAACCCACGCAAATTATTAAAGATTGAAGTTCCGGAAATTGCGGTTGGAATGCCTGCGGATTTAATAATCTCCAATCCGGACGAAGAATGGCAGTTCAACAAAAAGAGCAACTTTTCGAGATCGATGAATTCCCCTGTCTGGAACCAGAATTTAAAAGGAAAATGCGTTCTGGCAATGCGCGGTGAAATGCTTTCAACTTTCTGATCTGAAAGATTATCGTCGTTTCAGATACATTTGCACAGCCCATTCAGAGCCGAAACAATATGCTACAGATTTCCATAGTGATTCCACTTTTTAATGAAGAGGAATCTTTGCCGGAACTCACTTCATGGATTCAACGCGTGATGAAAACCAACAACTTCAGCTACGAAGTGATTTTCGTTGACGACGGCAGTTCCGATAATTCCTGGGAAGTTGTTAAAAATCTCTGTTCGAATTACGAAGAAATCAAAGCAATTCGTTTTCGCCGCAATTATGGAAAAAGTGCTGCATTAAATGAAGGCTTCCGGTATGCTATGGGTGATGTTGTTATTACCATGGATGCCGACCTTCAGGATTCTCCGGAAGAAATTCCCGTTCTGTATAAAATGATCAAGGAAGACGGGTTTCACATCGTTTCCGGTTGGAAGAAAAAGCGATACGACCCAATCAGCAAAACCATTCCCACCAAGCTTTATAATTATGTAACCAGCCGAATGTCGGGTGTGCATTTACACGATATGAACTGTGGTTTAAAAGCATATCAGAATGAGGTGGTAAAAAATATTGAGGTTTACGGTCAGATGCACCGCTATATTCCGGTGATTGCCAAATGGGCCGGCTTTAATAAAATAGGGGAAAAGGTTGTGCAGCATCAGGCACGTAAATACGGAACGACCAAGTTTGGTTTGTCGCGGTTTATTTATGGTCCGCTCGATTTGCTCAGCATCATGTTCGTGGGAAAATTCGGGAAACGCCCCATGCACCTTTTCGGGGCGATTGGTACAATCTGTTTTATACTGGGTTTTGCCATCGCATCTTATTTATCGGTTGCCAAAGTGATTTTCAAAGAATATGAGATGACGAGTCGTCCACTGTTTTATCTCGGAATTTTATCGATGATTATCGGCGTTCAACTATTTGTTGCGGGCTTTCTGGGTGAGCTCATCAGTCGTCAGGGCAGGGAACGCAATCATTATCACATAAGTGAGTCACCGGGTCTGGAAATGTCGGAGGAAGGTCAGCACAGAACCTAAAAAAATTAACTTTGTTCCCCTAAGCAAAAAGCTATGTCGAATAAACTTGCGATCGGAATTGTTGCGGTTCTACTGGTGTTGATGGTAGGCTGCGGCTACAACGGCCTGAACAAATTAAATCAGGATGTAAATGAAAAGTGGGCAAAGGTTGAGAGCGCTTATCAAAACAGAGCCGACCTTATTCCGAATCTTGCCAAGACTGTAAAGAGTTATGCCAATTTTGAGCAGGAAACTTTAATAAAGGTTCAGGAAGCAAGATCAAAAGCGACCAGTATTACGATTAATCCGGGAGAATTAACAGCTGAGAAGATGGCCGAATTTCAGGCTGCCCAGAATCAGCTCTCCAGCACTCTGAGTAAGTTGATGGCTGTAGTAGAAAATTACCCGGATCTGAAAGCCATACAGAGCTATCAGGATTTTATGCATCAGTATGAAGGAGTTGAAAATAAAATCCGGTATGCCCGCGATCAGTATAACGTAAGTGCTAAAGAGTACAACGTTCGGGTAAACAGATTTCCGACAGTAATGTATAGCCGAATTTTAGGATTTAAAGAACGACCCTTCTTTAAATCGGATGCCGGAAGTGAAAATGCACCCGACGTCGGAGATAACTTACCATGAGTTGGAAACCCTTTCTTCCGGCTGAAGAACAAATTATTTTAGAAGCAATCCGGAAAGCCGAGCTTACCTGTAGCGGAGAAATTCGTTTGCATGTTGATCAGTACTGCAAGGGTGATCCTCTTTTCAAAGCCAAGAATGTGTTTTATCATTTGAAGATGGATGAAACCCGGGAGCGCAACGGAGTGCTTATTTATCTTTCTGTTCAGGATAAAAAATTCAGCATTCTGGGAGATATCGGAATCCACGAAAAAGTGCAGCAGGAATTCTGGGATTCTACCCGGGATAAAATGCAGGAACTCTTTAAAGGCGGGAAAATCGCTGAAGGTATTGCTGCCGGTATTCATGAAGCCGGAATTCAGTTATCAAAATATTTTCCGTGGCGCGACGACGATACGAACGAATTACCCGATGATATCAGCTATGGTTCGTAAGTTATCTGTGCTTCTTTGTTTTTGGGCGATGGCTTTGGTCGGAGTTACGGCTAAAGAAATTCCCAAACATCTGGAAGGCGATCATGCTTTTGTGAATGACTTCGCGGATGTGCTGAGCGATGAACAGGAAGCTGCACTCATACAAAAACTCAAGGTATATTTCGACTCAACCAGCACCCAGATTGTGGTTCTTACCGAATTATCTACTGAAGACGAAGATATTCAGCAGTATTCGCTCAGAGTTGCTAATGAATGGGGAATCGGTGAAGGAGACAAAGACAACGGAATTCTGATTTACATCGCCACTCAGGATCGCAGAACATTCATTCAGGCCGGTTCCGGTACGCAAGGTTCAATCACCGATTTATTTGCCGGAAGAGTTGTCGATTATATTTTAAAACCCGCGTTTAAACAGGGAAAATTCTATCAGGGGATTGATGAAGCGGTTGATGCCATCATTGAACAACTGGGTGGTGAGTTTCAATTTTCCCGAACGGCAAAAGGATTTCCAGCCTGGTTAGTTGTTGTACTCATCATTATTATTCTCATCATTATTACATCGTTTGGAAATAACAATCACTGGACTTCCGGCGGACGCGGAACCTGGATCGGTGGTGGCCCATGGATCGGCGGTGGCGGATTTGGTGGTGGCGGTGGCTTCAGTGGAGGCGGTGGGGGATTTGGCGGCTTCGGTGGCGGAGGTTTTAGCGGAGGTGGTGCCGGAGGAAGTTGGTAATTCTTACTTTTGATGTCTAAAACCAAACGACATGATTGAAAACATCCCACTTCAAAACTTATTGGTTGTCGACATCGAAACGGTTCCGGCAACTTCAGATTTTTCGGAATTAGACGACCACTGGAAATATCTCTGGGGGAAGAAATCAAAATCACTTTCGAGAAATGATGAATCACCGGAAGACCTTTACGACCGCGCTGGTATCTATGCAGAATTCGGAAAAGTAATTTGCATTTCGGCCGGTGTTTTTGTTCCGGCGGCGATGTCGGGAAGCTCCGAAGATCACTACGGAATGCGAGTCAAGAGCTTTTATAGTCACGACGAAAAAGCACTTCTCTCCGACTTCTGCGACATGATGAGTATGCATTTCAGCAGTCCGACTAAAATCTTGTGCGGACATAATGCGAAGGAATTTGACTTCCCGTATTTATCCCGCAGAATACTCATAAACAATTTAAAGTTGCCTGCGCTTCTCAATACCCCCGGAAAAAAACCCTGGGAGGTAAATCATTTGGATACTATGGAACTTTGGAAATTCGGAGACTATAAAAGTTTTACTTCATTAGAATTACTGGCTGCACTTTTCGGAATTCCCACACCCAAAGACGACATCGATGGAAGCATGGTGAAGTCGGTGTATTATGAAGAAAATGATCTGGAACGCATTCGGGTGTACTGCGAAAAAGATGTGATAACACTGGCCAATTTATTATTGAGATTAAAAGGTCTTCCGGTTATGGAATCTGAGCACATTGAGATAGTGCAATCCTGATGGGCTAATTAACTTTTTCCTGAATTGCCTGCCACTATCAGAAGTTTAATTCGTTGTGTTCTGCTGCCAAATAATAATTTTGGGGGTTATGGATTTTGTCTGCGGAATTAAACCAGATGGGTGGAAAGAATATGAATTGATAGATTGTGGTAATCTCAGGAAACTCGAACGTTTTGGAAATCAGATTTTAATTAGACCCGAACCGCAGGCTTTGTGGACTCCTGCACTTTCGGATAACGAATGGAAACAACAGGCGCATGTGGAATATATTCAGAAAGGCAGTCACAAAGGAGACTGGAATTCTTTCAAAAAACTGAAAGATGAATGGCAAATCCGGTATCCGCTGGCGCCCAAAAAAGATCTGGTTTTTAATTTAAAATTCACTGCATTCAAACATGTGGGAGTGTTTCCGGAACAAGCAGCCAACTGGACTTTTATCGCCGATCAATGTAAGCGAATCCATAAGCCAAAGATTCTGAATTTATTTGCCTACACCGGTGGTGCGTCATTAGCCGCAAAAGCAGCCGGAGCCGATATCGTTCACGTAGATTCTGTGAAACAGGTAGTAAATTGGGCAAGTCGCAACATGGATTCATCTGGCCTTAAAGACATTCGTTGGGTTGTTGAAGATGCAATGAAATTTGTGCAACGTGAAAAAAAACGTGGTCATCAGTATAATGGCATTATGCTCGACCCTCCGGCATACGGAATCGGGACATCCGGAGAACGCTGGAAACTGGAAGATTCAATTCAGGAAATGCTGGAAACGGTTTCCGATATACTCACCGAAAAAGAAAACTTTCTTGTGCTCAATGCCTACTCACTCGGTCTGTCTCCACTAATTATTGAAAATTTGGTAAAGTCAAATTTCAAAACAAGTAACACACTGGAGTGCAAAGAATTATATTTGGAGTCTACCACCAAATTCAAATTGCCTCTTGGGGTGATTGGGAGATTCAGTAGTTAATCATGATTTTAACAAATAAAAGACTGAATAAAACGGAGGTGGATCATACATTTGTAAAGATGGCATCAGGTAGGTATTTGATTTTTGGCTTCCTCTTCACTCTGGGTTTCAGCCTGTCTGCACAGCCTCCAACCGTTCATTCTTCCAACATTGTAATTTCCAACGTCTATTGTCATTACTTCAATGTTTCTTGGACAAGTGGCAATGGTCAGAAGCGCGTGGTATTCGCCAGAGAAGGATCGGCAGTGAACGTTACTCCGAGTTACAATCAATCGTATAATGCCAATGATTCATTCGGCAAGGGAACGATTGTCGGATCTGATGTTTACACAGTTTTTAACGGTACCGGAAACAGTTTTAAAATTCAAAACCTTAAAAAAAATACCACCTATTATCTGGCAATTTTTGAATTCAATGCGAATTCGGGAGTGTATGAATATTATACTGCCAGCGGATATGCTACGGCAAGTCAGCTCACAGAAAATATAACTCCTAATTTCACTATCGATGATACATATCAATGTCTCGCGGATAATTCATTTTCGTTCACGAATTCTTCATCCAATTCCCGGGGTGAATCAATGACTTACAGTTGGGATTTTGGAGATAAAAAAAGTAGCACCGCAACTGATCCCGTTCACGTCTACACCGAAGGGGCAATTTTTAAAGTAGTTCTCACCGCATCCTCTCCGGGGTGCAAAGCTCCTGTCACAATTCAGGATACGGTTGGTGTTCCTTTTATAACTTATTTTGAATTGGATCAATCTATTTCCGGAAACGACAGTCAGCAATGTTTTACCAACAACCGGTTTAATCTGGTAAATAAGTTCAAGGTACCTCCTCCTATTTATGGGACTTGGGACCGTACAAAAAATAAATGGTCTACGACTCAGGGACATTCCGGTACCGCCGCCGATTTTGATTTTATCGCCAACAACTACGGTAAGATTACCGTGAAATTGATTCAGTCAAGACAGGTTAGTAAAGGTGGTGAATACTGTGTCGACAGTTTTCAACGGGATTTTTATGTTCTCCCTCCACCCTTGAAAAATGTTGATGTCGATTTCTCAGACACCTTACTTTGTTTGAATGCAGGTGGTTTTACCTTTAGCCACAACGGAACGGATATCGCTAAAACGACCTGGTATTTCGGGGATGGCTCCTCATCTAATCAAAACCCGGTAACCCACGATTATGCTTCGGTTGGCAAATACAATGTTCAGCTTAAAGTGGTTGACAATTACGGATGCCGGGATAGTATGTCTGACTCGGTTGCATTGGTTACCACACCGAATAATTTCTTTACAGGACTCAACGGAATCTATTGCATAAACGACCCGATAGTTCAGTTGAAACCCAATCTTCACGGAGGTACTTTTAAAGGTGGTAGTGTTAACGCTACTGATTCTACATTCAATCCAAATGCGGTAGGCAGCTATACCGTTCAATACATTTACACGCTTGGCAATTGTATTGATACTTTTACTGCGACCACTGAAGTGAAGGATCGACCTAAAGTTTATCTCGGGAAAGACACCGTGATCTGTTCGGGAACAACGATACCACTTGATGCAAATACAGGAGCCGGTGGTTTCACCTATTTGTGGAACAACGGATCTACCGACAGTACTTTAGATGCCAATAGCGGTGGTATTTATTGGGTGAAAATCAGCAATGGCTTTTGTACTGGCGGAGATACAATTTCAATTCGCAATGTGGTTCTCCCTTCCGTGGATTTGGGAAATGACACAACGATTTGCGGTGGACAAAAGATTCACGTAAAACTAAAAGCAGATGCGGGAACTATAAGTTGGAACGACGGAAGTACGGAGTTCGAGCGTGACCTTACGGAATCCGGATTTTATCAGGTTACCTTCAATCACCCGTGTGGGATTGTAACCGATTCTGTAACCATTGATATTCTCCCGTATGCATGTGAGATGTTTGTTCCGAATATATTCTCACCGAACGGAGATATTTTGAATGAGTTTTTCCGTCCTCTCGGTTTCTTCAAATTCACCGATATGTTGATTTTTGATGAATATGGAATGCAACTCTTTTACACCGATGATTTGCAAAAAGGCTGGGATGGAACTTATCAGGACAAAAAATGTCAGCAGGGCATGTATTACTACATGATTCGCTATGAACTACCGGAAGGTGGGTCCTATGTTAAGAAGGTTGCGAAAGGCTCTGTTTATCTGATTCAGTAAAGGTTTTGGCAATTAGACGTGGATTAAAATCCATGTTAATTGAATTCAATAAAGTTTAGATTTCCCACCCGACACCGGTCTGCAGATTTACCTGAAAAACCCTAAGAGAAACTCTTTCGTCTTCTGCGGTTCTTAGAAACGGAAAACTAAAATAGGGTTGAGTAAAGAAATAGCTCTTCTCCCCGATTTTGAATCGAACCCTGCCGCCCAAAACCAAATCAAGGTTCATTTTAGTAGAGTTGTAATCATTCGAAATAAGATGGTGACTCTTGCCACCCACCGTAAAACCCTTTAAAAAAACCGGTACATCATCGTTGATTAGCATATTAAACGAAAGTCCGCTTACCACATGAATCGCCATTTTTGCCTTGCCATAATCAGGTCCGATGAAAGAATGAAATAAAATTGGAATACACAGATAGTGATACTGATGAACAAACAGAGCATCTTTCTGAAGCACGGTTTGACTAAGATCTGTGATACGACCAACGGATGGATGAACAGTATCCTGAAACTGCAAGTTTTCCAATCGACCCAGATAACTTGATCTTTTATAAAAGAAAGAAATCTGAACCTTGTTGTCGTGACTTATTTCATGAACGTATGAAAAACCTCCTCCCCAGTTTTGTCTTACGTGATCCATTTTATTTAGTGAATCTCTGTAACTCATTGGAGTTCCCTGTTTGACAGACATTTGCCTGTAACCCAAACCAGGAGTTACATAGGCTTCCATTGAACTCTGTGCTTCACAATAATTTGCACAAATCATTAAAAAACTGACAAGCAGAAAAATGTAAGTTTTAATTTTCATTAGTGATTTTAATAAAACGATAACACAAAAGTACGGCGGCGAATATCAAACCGAGGGTTAGCCCGCACCAGATTCCGTAAATACCCCAAACGGTATGCTTTCCCAATAAGTAAGAAAGTGGCAAAGCAATAATCCAATAACTAAACAGTGTGATGCGGGTTGGGTATTTTGTTTCACCGGCTCCCCTTAGTAATCCAAGACTCACAACCTGTACCCCGTCGAAAAGCTGGAAGACAGCTGCAATGATCAATAAGTTTCCCGCTGTTTTTAATACTTCCGGTTCGGTGTTGAACATTAAAACTAAGGGAGATTTTAGCACAACGAACAAGGTTGCAAAACTTAACATCATAATCGATGTGAACACAACAGCACTCTCACCGGTTCTTCGGAATAATTTAATATCACCGCACACTTTGCCGGCTTCAATCATGGAAGCAACACTAAATCCATTTGCCACCATGTAGGTTAGGGCAGCCAACGTCATGGCGATTTGATGCGAAGCCAGTTGCACAGAACCCAATTGACCTGCAAAAATTGCGGCTGCCGAAAATGCGGTTATTTCATAAAAGAATTGAAGTCCAGACGGAAATCCCTTTTTAATTAATTCTTTTACAACAGATCTATCAAAACCAGATT
This sequence comes from Bacteroidota bacterium, assembly GCA_016124755.1. Lineage (GTDB taxonomy): Bacteria > Bacteroidota > Bacteroidia > NS11-12g > UBA9320 > WGNA01. The sequence continues at coordinate 246,521 of WGNA01000007.1, forward strand.
TTAAATCAGTAAAAGAGTATTGAAGACGACGATTTCCCTGCACCGCAAAAAACATATAAGTCATCATATAAATACGACTCATTAAAGTTGCCCATGCTGCACCGCGAACACCCAATTCCGGAAAACCCAACTTGCCATAAATCAGGATGTAGTTTAAAAATACATTTACTCCAACTGCAGAAAGTGTTGCAAACATTGCCGGTTTGGTTCGGGAATGACCGTCGCAGATATTTTTGAAACTCGAGAATAAAAAGAGTGGCAACAAGCTAAATGATAAAATTTTCAGATAGGGCTTTGCCAGAATTTCCACATCTTTCTCTTGCTGAAATACCGGAAATAAAAACACAATTAATTGAATCAAGGCAAAACATGCTACAACGAAAATCAGTGAAACAACAAAAGTCGAATTAATGAATCTTGCAAACTTAGTTCTGCTTTCTTCCAGCCTCCCGGCAATAAAAGCGGAGAAGACCATCAGGGAACCTATTCCAATTACTGAAATAATGAAGAATAAAATGTTCCCCAAACCAACAGCAGCAAGAGGTACATGCCCCAATTTACCAACCATTGCGTTATCGGTGAGTCCCATTAGAATAACGCCAAGATTGCCAATCATAACCGGATAACCCAGCTTGAGAAGTGGTTTAATAATTTCTGAGTGCAGCTTCATTTAACAAGGCGTCAAAGTTATCAAAGGGTAACTTTGAAATTATGAGAAAAATGGTTGTGCTAACCGGTGCCGGAATGAGTGCGGAAAGTGGTATAGCGACATTTCGGGGTGCCGGAGGATTGTGGGAAGGATATAACATTACCGAAGTTGCCAGCCCGGAAGGATGGAAAAAAAATCCTCAACTTGTTTTAGATTTTTATAACCAAAGAAGAAGAGAAGTTGGCAGGTGTCAACCAAATCCCGGTCATCGGTTGCTGGCAAAATGGGAAGAATCGTTTTCGGTTCAAATAATAACCCAGAACATTGATGATCTTCATGAAAGAGCAGGAAGTAAAAATGTGCTGCATTTGCATGGAGAGATTATAAAAGGCCGGAGCACTTTAAATCCGGATTACCAGATAAATATTGGTTACGAAGATATTTTGTTGGGTGATTTATGCCCGCGAGGAAATCAACTCAGACCCCATATTGTTTGGTTTGGAGAGGCCGTACCAGAAATGTTGCCGGCAATAGAAATGGTTAAGGGTGCCGATATTTTATTGGTGGTCGGCACAAGTATGGAGGTTTATCCCGCCGCTTCGCTTGTCAATTATGCGAAACCCAATGCGCCGATATATTTGGTAGACCCGAATGAAAGTCATATCGAGGGGCCGCGTTTCAAACACATTGTTTTAAATGCATCAGACGGATTATCCGAAATGGAAACTGAATTAAAAAAAATGGGGTGGCTGTAGCAGGCCACCCCAATGTTGTAGATAGTATGATAATGTTTTGTGTGAGTCAAGGAATGAGTTTTAAAAATGTAGTTTTCACGATAGGTCGCAATCGCTTAATAATCACATAAGTAGTCAGCAGCAGCATAAGTATCAGTAATAAAGTAGTTCGTTAGTAAATCATCCTTGTCACACGCCTCAAGCATCCCTGCTCAAAACACAGTCTCAAATATAGATCAATATATCCGATTATTAGAATTATGACAATTCTAATAATTTATTTAGACTCGTTCTACTTAAGGAGGCCAATCTCTTTTAGTCGTTGATTGAGGTATTCGCCTGCAGAAATATTTTGATACTTTTTAGGGTGCTTTCCATCAATACAGGAATCAAGACAGTCGAGCCTCGTTTCACTCTTCGGATGCAAAAAGAAGGGAATTGAATATCTCGGTTGCTCCCATTTTTCTCTGGGAGGATTGACCACACGATGAGTTGTACTTTTAAATCTGTCATTTGTTAATCTCTGTAACATATCACCAACATTAACTACCAAATGATCTTCCACCGCGGTAACCGGAACCCAATGCCCTTTCTTGGTCAGAATTTCGAGACCTTCGGCACTCGCGCCCATCAATAAAGTAATCAGGTTGATGTCTTCATGTGCTCCTGCCCTCACTGCCCCTGCCGGTGGTTCTTGCGTTATTGGTGCATAATGAATAGGCCGGAGGATTGAATTTCCGTATTGAATTTCGCGATCGAAGTAAAACTCATCGAGGTCGAGATATAAAGCCATTGCACGCAACATAAATCGTCCGGTATCTTCCAAAGCTTTAAAAGCTTCCATTCCAACCTCATTGAATTCCGGGAGTTCCTCCACTAATAAATTATCGGGATAATTAAATTCTGTTTTTAATTCATCGGGAACCAACTGTCCGAAGTGCCAGAATTCTTTCAGATCTCCAACCGAACTTCCTTTTGCGTGCTCTTTTCCCCAACCGGTATATCCTCTCTGACCTGCCAGATCCGGATCGGAATATTTCAACTTCACATCCAAAGGCAGATTAAAGAAAGATTTTGAAAGTGAGTAAAGCCGATCGCTTAACGAACTATTTAGGAAATGGCCCTTTACTGCGGCAAAGCCAATATTTTCATAAGCCACTCCAAGCTCTTTTATAAATGCGTTCCTCTTGTTCTTGTCTGAACTCAGAAAGTCTCTTAAATCTATTGATGGAATTGTATTCATAAATTGTAATTCTGATCGATGTCCAAAAAGCGTTACGATTCTACACTATTAGCCGGTTATCAACAAGATTATGAGTTGGTATTATTAGTTGAGTTAACGACTTTTGTTTAGGGACTACTGTTACAAGTCTAATGTTCAACTACACTATTCTAAATATCAAGGAAAGGATCAGGTTCACAATTTTTGTGATTTGTGTGATTTCTGGTGTTATCGCATTAACACTCCTTTTCCTTACAACAACTCACGCCCAGAAACCGGCTGAATCCGATATGTCATCTTCGTTTGCTTCCGAAAATGGAAGAAATGCCATTCCGTTAAAAGTAATGGAGGGAATAACGCGATTCAATGACCGTGATTTTTTAAGTGCTGCGACTGGCTTCAATATGCTAACGGAAAAGGTTTACGGTGCAGAATGCAGCGCTGGATTTCTGATTGGGAAAGGATATCAAGCTCTGAGCAATTTAAAAGCCGGTAAACCAACTGAAGCTCAGGGTGCTTTTGAAGATTTCAATAATTGCAATCCAAATCTTTTTGCGGAACAGCAGCAATCCTATATCTATTTCATTAAAGCTAATTATTATTCGGGGATAGGAAATTTCACAAATGCAATTGAAAATTATTTCTATGCCGAATATCTGAATAAATCCGATACAAGCCTGATGATGGATGTGCAACTGCATCTTGCCAGTTTATTCTTAAAGTCGGGAGATCTTGAACGCGCCAGATTCAGCCTGCGCAAAGCAGAACATTATACCGTTTATGATCTCGATAGTCGGTTATCCGGAACTTATTATTTGTTGAATTCGCTTTACCAATATAACATCGGGGATTTCAAGCAATCTCATTTAATTATTTCCCGGTTACTTGATGAGAAAAATGGCGACATTAATCAGGTGGTGAAGGCAGAAGGCTATGTTCAACTATCCAGATTAAACGCCATAATAAAGAATTATGTTGAAGCCGGGGAAGATGTGGCGCTCGCTAAAAGCATTTATCCTTCAGAGTACGACAAACTAAGAACCGATCTGGAAGTTGCCAAAAACCTGATTGCCGAGCAACGGTTTCAGGAAAGTCTTAATCTGCTTGCGGCTACCGCCATTCAATCCCGAAAATTCAACGATCAATATCTACTCTATCAGAATCTAAAACTTCAAACCACCTGTTATAGGGAACTAGCCCAATATCAAAAAGTAATCAGCACCAGTGAAGAAGTAGATCTTTTAGAAAAGAAAATCGGAATTGCGAGTGTTGGAAGTTCTTACGGTCAACTCCTTCAATCGAAAGATAAGATCTTAAAAAATGTCACTCAGAGAATTAAAGAAAATGAGGAGATGATAAATGAAGGGGAGGATCGTGTAAATACTTTGATTAAATACGGTTCTGCCATATTGTTGCTTTTATTAGTTGTTGTAATAGGTCTCCTTCTCGGTCAGTTGCAGGTTAAGCGATTAGCAAATCAGCAATTGCTTGAGCGAAACAATGTGATTCGTGATCAAAACGATGAGTTGAGAAAGATGAACGCTATTCTTGATGATGCCAAGCGACAGGCTAAGGCGGGTCTTATGGCCAAATCTAATTTCCTAGCGGTCACCAGTCATGAAATCCGAACACCCATGAACGGAATTATGGGTATGGCAACATTATTATTAGATTCAGAATTATCTGATGAACAGCGCAAGTATGTTCAAACCATCGAAAAGAGCAGTGAAAATCTTTTAGTAATTCTCAACGATATTCTGGACTTCTCTAAAATAGAAGCTGGCAAGATGAGTCTTGAGTCTAAACTTATCGATCTGAAGCAATTGATCGAAGAGGTGATGACCATTTTCTCGAAACAAGCGAAAGAGAAAAACATTCAGCTTATTGCCGATGTGGGAAATGCCAATATCAATTATTTCAAAGGCGACATTCTTCGCATTCGTCAGATTTTAATTAATCTGGTTAGTAATGCTGTAAAGTTCACAGAGAATGGAACCATTAAAATTAAAGTTGAATTAGAGGAACTCATTAAATCACCCGGACTTAATGAGCAAAATGCAAAAGTCAGATTCTCTGTTATTGATGACGGTATTGGAATTTCGGAAGAAAAGCAACGTAAAATATTCGATGCGTTTGAACAAGAAGATACTTCTACTTCCAGAAAATACGGCGGTATCGGTCTCGGTCTAAGTATTTCTAAAAAATTAGTTGAATTAATGGGAGGTGAAATCGGTTTAAATTCAAGCAAAGGAATGGGAACCACTTTCTTTTTCACATTGGATGTAAAAATTCCGCAGCAAGGATTTAGCGAAGTACCGGTTAATGCTCAAAGGAAAACAAAACAATATTCACCGGAAGACAGCAATCTTGCTCAGGTTTATCCTCTGAATATTTTGGTAGCTGAAGACAATCCGTTTAATAAAATTCTTGTCGAAAAGCTCTTAGATAAATTTGGTTACAAATCTTTTCATCATGCTGAAAACGGAATTCAGGTTCTCGAAATTCTGGAACATCACGATATCGATTTAATTCTGATGGATATTCAGATGCCGGAAAAAGACGGACTCACAACTACAAGGGAAATTATTGCCAAATACGGAAATAACCGTCCTCCGATAATTGCCTTAACTGCTGATGCGAATGAATCAAGTAAGGATATTTATCTGAATTCCGGTATGGACGACTTTCTGAGCAAGCCTTTTAAACCAGAAGAACTTTTTGATTTGCTTTCACGATACGGAGCTAAAATTCTGGAAGAAAAAGAACTTGTTTGATCTGCTAAATTCCGAACACTTTTCTGATGGCTTCGGCCTTTAACTGACTTTCTTCAAACTCCAGTTCCGGATCTGAATCATAAGTGATTGCTCCACCAACTGAAAATGAAGCTTTCTTTTGTTCGTCGTCGTAGAGCAAACTTCTGATGACCACATTAAAATCAAAATTTCCGTCAGGTGAAAAGTAGCCAACGCTTCCACTGTACCAGCCCCGACTTGCATTTTCAAACTGCTCAATAAATTCCATCGCGATTTTTTTCGGTGCACCGGTCATGCTTCCCATAGGAAAAGTCTGATGTAAAATTTCAGAAAATTTTAATCCCGGAATCAACTGTCCTGAGACGGTGCTGATCATTTGATGAACCTGTGCATAAGGATAAACACCAAAGAGATTTCTTACATCAATAGTTCCGGACTCCGACACTTTAGACAAATCGTTTCGAACCAAATCTACGATCATAACATGTTCGGCTTTTTCCTTTTCCGAATTTTTCAAATACCGAATATTCTCAATATCCTCAGTCTCGTTCTCGCCTCTGCGAATAGTACCCTTAATAGGTTGACTAAAAATGTGTTGATCTGATTTGCGTATAAATCTTTCAGGACTTGCACTGATTAGGTATTTGTTTCCAATTTTTATAAATGCAGAAAACGGAGTTGGTGAAAGTTCTCTGAGTTTTAAATAGGCATTTCCCGGAGATGAAATTTCACAATCCGAAAGAGCATATTCAATACACAAATTCATTTCGTAAACATTTCCGGCAGCTATTTCCTCCCGTATCTCTTCCACGGTTTGTAAATAATTTTCTCTTGTCAAAGACGGAAAGCAATCGCGAAACGAAATGCTAAAATCCTTGTCGACGAAAGTTTGAAAGCTTCTTATTTCAGAAAACAATTCGTCGGGTTGATCCGACCATACTTCAACCTCACCAGATTTTTTAAGGGCAATCACATGTTTTGGATGAATCACCATTAAGTGCGGCCAATTCATATAATCACTATTCTCAGATCTTAATCCGTGAATAAACTCTTTGAGGTTATAAGAAAATACAGCAAATGCCCACCCCTTGCCAAGCATGTCATCGATTTCAAGTGTATTATCAGATTCCAAAACTTTAAGGGAATCAACACCCAACAATAATTCATATTCACCAAGGGACTCTGCTTCAACAGACGAGCAACTGTCTAAATAGAATATTGTATTTCCAGAATGATTAACCCAATCAAATAATCGAATTTCAAAATCCGGAAATTTCTGAAAGCTCCGGCGGATCATTTTTGATTGAAATAATTGTAGACCTTATTTGCTTTGTCTTCACCTACCAAAGAAATCAACTCATTAAGTTCTGCCTCCATAATTTTTTTTACAGATCTGAAATGCTTCAAAAGCAGATCTCCGGTTTTGCTACCTATCCCTGAAATGTTAGTTAATTCCGTAACAAATGTTGACTTGGATCGCCGGTTTCTATGATGGGTAATTCCGAATCGATGGGCCTCATCCCTCATGTGTTGAATTACTTTTAGAGTCTCAGAAGTCTTATCAATATAAAGTGGCATTGGGTCTTCCGGGTAATAAATTTCTTCTAATCTCTTTGCGATACCAACTACTGCAACCTTCTCATAAATGCCGAGTTTCTTCAAAGAGGTCACCACCGAACTAAGTTGTCCCTTTCCTCCATCGATTACTATTAACTGAGGTAGTTCCTGTTCTTCATTAATTGCTCTTGAATATCTTCTGGTAATGACTTCCTGCATGCTGGCAAAGTCATTCGGCCCCTCAACGGTTTTAATATTAAAGTGTCGATAATCTTTTTTCGATGGTTTCCCGTCTTTAAACACTACACAGGCAGAAACCGGATTGGTGCCCTGAATATTTGAATTGTCAAAACATTCGATGTGGCGTGGTTCTTCGGTCAGATTCAAATCGGATTTCATTTGAAGCATTAAGCGATTAACCCGTCCTATCGGATCTAGTTTGGCGTAACTATCCAGTTTCTGTTTTCGGTAGTAAAGTGCATTTTTCAGTGCCAGATCAAGAAGTTTCTTTTTATCGCCGGCTTTGGGAATAAATAATTTAGAATTCTCAATTTCTATTTCAGGATCAAAGGGTACAATTATCTCTTTTGCGTCGCTTTCATACAATTCCCGAAGGTGAATAATTGCATTTGCCAAAATCTCCTCTTTGGATTCCTCAAGTTTCATTTTGTATTCGATGGATTTAGTTCGGATGATAATACCATTGTCAACCTTAAGATATGAAACGAAAGCCCGATCAAGATCCATCGAAATGGAGAACACATCTACATTCTTAATGTGTTGAGAAACAACCGTTGTTTTACTTCTGAATTTCTCAAGTAATTCCAGTTTCAATCGAAATTGCTCCGCTTCTTCAAATTTCAAATCACCGGCAGCGGAATTCATATTTTCTAATAATTCGGCTCTAACCTCACTCAGATCTCCTCGAAAAATTTCTTTAACTCGTTTTATGGAATTCATATAGTCGTCTTCCGATTGAAAGCCAACACATGGGCCTTTGCAATTTCCAATTTGGTACTCGAGACATACTTTAAACTTACCTTGAGCAATATTTTCTTCGGTAAGATTCAACTGACAATTTCTGAGTGGATAAAGTGATTTAATGAGATCCACTACTGTATGCATAGCTTTAACAGACGTGTATGGTCCAAAAAACTGGCTGCCATCCTGCTTTGGATTTCGCATTGGAAAGACTCTCGGGAATCTTTCGTTTGTAATACGAATCAATGGGAAAGACTTATCGTCTTTCAACATCATATTATATCTGGGTTGGTACTCTTTTATCAGATTGTTTTCCAGAAGCAATGCTTCCATTTCATTGTTAACAACCGTAAATTCAATTCTTCGAATTTTAGAAACGAGTACTTTGGTTTTAGCTGAATCGAATTGCTTTTTAGTAAAATAAGAGGAAACCCTTTTTTTTAAATTTTTGGCTTTACCGATGTAGATTATACTGTTATCAGCTCCGTAGTATTTGTAAATACCAGGAGCATTAGGTAATGAAGAAATTGTTTCCTTAATATTCAATGCTTCAAAGATATAGAGGAGACAAAGTGAGAAAAAAAAGAAATAAAAAAAACCCCGCCGGTATACGACGGGGTTTCAATAAAATGGCGACGTCTTACTTTCCCAGGTTTTACCCAAGTATCATCAGCTCTGAGGGGCTTAACTTCTCTGTTCGAAATGGGAAGAGGTGTACACCCTCGATATAATCACCTAAGAATCTTTATTCGATTTAGATATACTAAAGCGAATGTTATTTCTTATGTTTTGAAACGTTCTTCAAAACATTGACATGTAGTTGAAAGTAAACAAATTATAAAAGAATTTAAGTCTACGGGTAATTAGTACTGCTCGGCTTTGACATTACTGCCTTTACACCTACAGCCTATCAACGTCATCGTCTTTAACGACCCTTAAAAGAAGATTCATCTTGAGGTTGGTTTCGTGCTTAGATGCTTTCAGCACTTATCCATTCCATACATAGCTACTCTGCGGTGCCCTTGGCAGAACAACAGATGCACCAGAGGTATGTCCAACCCGGTCCTCTCGTACTAAAGTCAGATCCTCTCAATCTTCTAACGCCCACAACAGATAGGGACCGAACTGTCTCACGACGTTCTGAACCCAGCTCGCGTGCCACTTTAATGGGCGAACAGCCCAACCCTTGGGACCTTCTCCAGCCCCAGGATGTGACGAGCCGACATCGAGGTGCCAAACCTCCCCGTC
>WGNA01000039.1 GCA_016124755.1 Bacteroidota bacterium
AACGGGGAAGGAGAGAGCGGAGAGCACAGAGCGGGAGATCGGGGATCTGTTGATTGTTCTTTACCCTACAGCAAAGCACAATTTACCGGCATGGGCCATATTTGTGAGGCCAGGCATGCCTGGCCCATACATATGCGGAGCATGCCAACTTGCCCTTACAGATAAACCTACCGCCCGGATCTTGGTTTAAAGAAATCCCGCCCCTTTACACTCTCGCACTATTGCTATTTCGCACTTTGCCCGGTTACAGTTACAGTTTCCGTTTCAGTTACGGTTACCGTTTCCGTTTCCCACTCTTTTATTCTCCGCTTCAGTTACTTCGCTTCGCTCAGTATGACGATTTGCGTTTCGTGAATTAAGAGATTCTTCGCCCTGCTCAGAATTGATAACGCTCTCCCGGTATTCGTTTTTAACCCAATCATGTTCCAGTTCCAGTTACGGTTACAGTTACTGATTCCGCTCTTCCGCACTTTGCTTCAGTAACTTCGCTTCGCTCAGCATGGCGATTTGCGCTTCGTGAATTAAGAGATTCTTCGCACAGCTCAGAATCAATACCGCTCTCCCGGAATTCGTTTTTTTAACACCCGTTCCAGTTACGGTTACGGTTACAGTTACCGATTCCGCTCTCCCGCACTTTGATTCAGTTACTTCACTTCGCTCAGTATGACGATTTGCGTTTTGTGAATTAAGAGATTCTTCGCACAACTCAGAATTGATAACGCTCTCCCGGTAATCGTTTTTTAACACCCGATCATGTTCCAGTTCCGGTTACGGTTACAGTTACCGTTTCCGTTTCCCACTCTTTTGTTCTCCGCTTCAGTTACTTCGCTTCGCTCAGCATGACGATTTGCGTTTTGTGAATTAAGAGATTCTTCGCACAACTCAGAATTGATACCGCTCTCCCGGTATTCGTTTTTTAAACACCCATTCATCTTCCAGTTACGGTTACGGTTACAGTTACCGTTTCCCGATTTCCCGCTCTATCCTCCTCCTCTTCCAATTCCTCTTTTTATCACATTTATCCAGAGATTTTATAACTTTAGCCCGTAAAGCAGATATTTACCCCAAGCCATTGAACATGAAATCCAGATACACGGTCTTGTCTCTGCTCCTTCTGCTTTATCTGCCTGTTCGATCACAGATAGTAGCATCAGGAAATGGAAAGGTATGTCTGGGTGATTTGGTCTATCTCAATTACACTCCGCCTCCCGGTAAAATTGTGGCGAGCTTTGATTGGGATTTCGGAGACAATTTCACAACTCAGGTAAATTCACCCTCGCATCTTTATAAAAAATCCGGAACTTTTCTCATCACGCTCAACACAACTTTTTCAGGCGGCGGTACCTCAACCGACACCCTTTCCATTAAAGTATTGCCTCTTCCCAAGATAAATTTTGATTTAGAAAAGAACGACACTTGTCAATACACCAATAATGTTTGTCTGAAAGATAATTCGGCACCCGCAACAACCACACAGGGTATTACAAATCGCTTTATTGTTTGGGGTGACGGAACGCAAACCACCAGTTCCGTTCCTTTCTCTCAAAACAAAGCCTGCCACAAGTTCAACCTGCCGGGTCTTTATAAAATCGAAATGGAGGTGATGGATGTTGAAGGGTGTAAATCCTATGCATCCCAGAACGTCACTATTCTTCCTTCGATCGATGTTCAAATTAAAAAGAACATTGATTACATCAATTGCGATAGCGCTCTGGTTTGCATTTACAACAACTCCGAATTTTCAACTAAAAACAAGATAGAGTACAAGTGGACAATTAACGGCAACACTTATGACACTGCATTTTTCAGCTTTTCACAATTCTGCGAAATCGTTGATAAAACAACTTATTACAATGTAAAGCTCACAGCACAGGTTAAAGACGGTTGCTCAGATTCTCAATCCATTTTGTTTCCGGTTGAGTTTAATGAAAAGGAAGCCGACATAATGATGGATACAGTTGTCTGCTATGGCCAGCACCTTCTGGCGGGTTCTATAAATCTGCAACCCGATGAAAGTGTTAAATGGTATTTCAAAGGAACCAATGTTTCATCCGGACTCAATAAATTTCTGATCAACTTTAATGTGCACAAAATAACACCCGGTAAATACACTATAAACTGCGAGTTAACCCGTGGAAATTGCACGAGAAATATCAATAAAGATTTTGTAGTTGTTGGCCCGGTAGCCGATATGGAAATAATTAACCGGTTACAATGCGGAACCATGCGAAAGGTGTTTTTTCTTCAAAAAGCAGAATTTCAAGACACCGTTAACACCATTTTCAAATGGACTGTAGTTGATAAATTCGGAGAAAACTGTGTGATTGATCGTGCTAAAAATCAGAATAAATACAAGAACTGTAACAACACAATCGGGTGGTTTGCAAAACACGAATATTCGATTCCCTCGAACGGCAATTTTGTTCAGCTTGATGTTATCGACACGGCAACCGGTTGTTCTGATGCTGCAGTTAATACGGTTGACCTTGGACGTTGCGGACAGATTTCCCCCTTTGGTTCTCCTATAAATCTTTGTCAGGGAAGCATGTTCAATGTGCCTAAGCGATTATCCGGAGATCCTTTGTTCTTCTCTTTGGATACTGGAAAAACATGGCTTGAATTCCCAACCATGATAGATTCAAATTATCAGGGTTGGTACAAAGTCGGTTTTATTTATCAATGGCCACCTCAAAAAGTAGCGCAGGATTTCGGTGACGATTCCATTCAAATAACCATAAATGACTCAATTTATAACGACACATTTTTCGTTGATAATTTTCTTAAGGTAATTCCCAAACCTGAGAATAAAATCACGTTCAATGTTACCTCTGGCTGCAAACCCCGCCTTGCGACATTGAACCTTTCAACCGGAAAACTTAAAAAGGGAGAATACATATTTATTGACTGGGGAGACTCGTTGCAGGATCAGATTATTGCCGCACGGGATACTGCACTGAGTTCAATTCAACACGAATATCAGATTACCGGGATAAACAAATCTATCAAGGTAGTGTTGGGTAACGAGGATAATTGCGAAGTAGAGCACAAATATCCAATTGCTTTCGGGCATCAGGTTTCTATTCATGTTTCCGGCACCTTATGCAATGGCAATTCAGTTTGTGTTAATGCTGATATCATTGATGTTCATACAGGCAAATCCTGGGAATTGAATCCGGCGCTGGGTCAAATCAACTGGATAATTGACGGCTTAGCACTGAACTCTACGGATTTTAAACAATGTGACCTGTACAAATACCCGGGAAATCACTCCATTCAATTAATTACAATAAATGCCGAAGGATGCATTGATACCGTTTTTACTGAATTTGAAATAAATGGTGTTGAGGCGAACATGACCAATGAATCGGTATTGGACTATTGCCGGGGATTGCGACAGCTTATCGACTCCTCATCTATGTTGTTGGGAAATACCGCGGATCAGATCGGCAGTTATGAATGGTATTCTTCGGATCAGAGTTTCTCGTCGACAGAGCAAAATCCGATCGTTTCATTTGAGGGAAAGGAAAAGAAGGTTTGGATTTTTCATGTTGTTAAAACCAAATTAGGATGTGCTGATACCGTTGCAAAACAAATTCGGGTGCTTAAATCCTATGTTCGGTTTGAAATTCCCGATTCCGTGGGATGCGCGCCACATACTGTAACCTTTACCAATCATTCACAGGGTACAGCTCATTTTATCTGGGAAATGGGAGATCAGAATAATTCAACAATTGAAACTTTTGATACCAACAGCATTCAATTTACGTATCCCGATCCCGGTCGTTATTTCATCCGGCTTATCGGAACTGATTCTGCGCTGAATGAGGTAACAAATCAGATTTATTACTGCAATACATTTTATCCCGAATTAGATAAATCCGGATTGAGCGTTGTGGTTCTGCCGAATTATCACCCGGGATTGGATGGTCCGGATACACTGTGTTTAAACCAAGTGGGAAATTTCTTTAGCCGGAAAGATACCACCTATGGATTTGATAAAAATGAGTGGCTTTGGGGAGATGGAGAATCAGAAGAAGCATCGTTCTCCGACACACTTCAACACGCCTATAATCAAAGTGGTTGGCATAAAGTGGAACTCACAGCATGGTACCAGGGGCATCCAATAAGTCCGCAATGTGTTTCTCCTGCAGATAAATTAGTTTATGTCCCTACCGTAAAAGCTCAGTTTAATATTGATCAGAATTCAAGACCTCCTTTATATAATTTTACGAATACATCCATTCCGGATCCGGCAAAATATTTATGGGATTTCGGACATCCGGAATCGGAATATTTAAACCGATCTACCGAAAAAAATCCTTCGCATAACTATGGCACCGACAAGCTTAATTCAACCGTCTGCCTCAAAGTGACCAATGATTTTGGTTGTATAGATACCACTTGTCTTGATCTTGAATTTGAGATTAAAGAAGGACTCGACATTTATAATGTATTCACGGTAGACAACGACGGAATCAACGATGAATATGTTGTGGATGTAATCGGAATGGATTTTTACGAATTCATTATTTATAACCGATGGGGCGAAGTAGTTTTTAAAAACGAAGGAAATCAGGTTAACACCGGACAGATAATCTGGAACGGACAAGTTATGAATTCCGGTGAAGTTTGTCCGGAAGGCACTTATTTCTATTTAATGAATTATTCGTTTACTTCTAATCCGAATAAAAAATTATCAACCAATGGTACGATTACGTTGATTCGGTAGAGGATTTATTACTAACTATAAAAAAGCCCCATTGCAGAACAACAGGGCCTTTAAACAATTTCTTTTACTTTTAGTTAAATGTTTTATCGTAATCACCATTCTTAGGTTTTAAATCACCCGTGATTATCATTATTAAATCGATTAATGCCCAAACACCAAAACCACCTAAGGTTAAAAGTTGAATAATTCCAATTCCCGTATACCCGAGATAAAATCTGTGGATCCCAAGCTCTCCAAGAAAAAGGCATAGCAGTAGTGCCACTAACTGACTTTTTTCTCCTGATTTTTTAGACTTAGGTTTCTGTGCTTTTTCCTTTTGTACCTGCCTTTTACTCTTTACCGTCTCTGATTTTGAGTTAACGTTTGCAACCTCAACTGGCACTTTTGAAACAGGTTCAGATACCATACTTTTTTCCGTTTTAGCTGAAGTCCCATTTGTCAATACTGTAGTTTCTTTTGTCTGCATTGATTTGACAATTGGAATCTGATTGACTTCTACCGGTTGAGTCTTTTGCATCAGGGAAACACTGAACGCATTCTCCGTAACCTCTCTTTTCGAAAGGCTAATTTTCTCCCGCTTAAAGGTAGCGTGTTTCGCGTAACGCTGATTCGATTTGTGGGAATGATGTTTATGGTGAACTGTCTTTCCTTTGTATCGGACCGTTTGAACCATTCCATCTTTTTTCACCGTTGCGCATGAAGCAAGTGTGAAGACCGTGATTAGTAAGTAAATAAGTTTTTTCATATCAGTTTATCTTAAATTGATTAACCAATATTAAATAAACAAAACCCAATAATCCTAATTATTATCTCAAAATGAAAACAACCTATCAAATATTTCTTTGAATTTTGTTCTCAATCGCCGTAGTAGAATATCCTTCGACAAAAGGAATTAAAGCAACGTTCCCACCATACGCTTTTACTTCTTTAGCTCCAACAACTGTTTCCTCAGTATAATCTCCTCCTTTTACCAAAACATTGGTTTTTATGCGATTAATTAATGCTAAAGGCGTGAATTCACTTCAATTTAAGTACTAAACAGAACACAATGAATTGTGCGAAGCGGATCCTAAAACAAGAATAGGATCGCGTGGGTGGTCCTTCGGAAAGGCGGGATAGTGCCATTTGGTAGAAAATCGGGGAAAGTGCTTGACACTTCTTTTGCCAGATTTTCAACAAATGAGAAAGGGCGCTTGGACCGCTTTCTTTCTGACTTGATTTTTTGCTTACTTTTTTATCAAGAAAAGAGATTGTTCATCGCCCTCAACCGATTTATAATCTTGGTACTTGCAAACGGAGAAGCATTTAGTCTTTTATTGTCTCAGTTCCATTGGAAGTTGGTTCAAAACCTTCGAACATGTTACTTCCGAGGGTATTTGCTGTACTTTCCAATGTTTTCAAATCGGAGAATTTAACACCCATTATTGTCAACCTTTCCTTGTCAATTACGTCCGAGTTTCAAATATTCTACATCGATGTATTTCTGCGCAGAATTGAATTCCGACACTATTAATTCATAACATCCATAGCCACTCTGAACCCATTCTCTGCGGATGAAAAATTAGCTGAGTCGTATCTTTGGACAGTTTCAATTCTCATGTAGTAACCGGGATCATTCCAGCTTCCTCCCTTCGTTACACCAAACTCCTGAACATATTCTTCTACATTTCCAGCCATGTTGTATAGTCCAAATGTATTCGGCCAATAAGACCGGATTTCTGTTGTTACTAAGGCTCCCTCATTTAAGTCTTTAAATCTGTCACCCGAAATATCCTCCGAAACCAGAAATTCCTTGATGGAAAAATTACTGTCTTCATTCTGAACAGTAAGAAACAAATATTTTGTATTGATCTCTCCAAGCCTGTAAAAATTTGCCATAACCAACCCTTCTGTGTTTTGCGTACCAACTCCTTTCCAAGGCAGAATCTGAAAATCATTTCCTTCACTTGCAGAAACTATCCATTCATCTTCCGTGGGCAATCTGAAATCTACTTTTTCATATTTGCGTTTCGCCCCTTTATTATAAAACTGTGTAAGCCAATCGCAATAGGCCATAGCCTGACTATACGTGACACCTACAACCGGATAATTCCTATATGCTGGATTATGCAGATAATTTGAAACCCGATAATTACAAATTGAGCATTTGTCTTTCCATACTAAAGTGTCCGGCAGCATCTGAACATAAAGATTCGGGTCTTTTGATTTAATAGAATTTAGAAAGTATAAATATTCCGAATTGGACACCTCATGATCACTCAAATAAAATGAATCAATAACAATTCTACGGTTGGTTGTTTCATCTCCTAATTTTATAGAATCTGTCGGAATGACCATCATCGACTTTTCTATTTCCCTAATAAATAGTTGATCGGCGCTGATCTGATTTTTCCATTTAAAACTCACCGAAACAAATAAAATGATGACAAGAGACAGAGTTGTTCTGAATTGTTTATTCAGGTTGCATCTCAATTTTCTTTTATAAGATGACATCTTTATAAAGACAGAAATAATGCTCATCGTTCTCCAAAAAAAGTTCTTTGAAGGTATAAAATGCCTTCAAATTAAGACTTCTGTGCCTCAATAATTTGTCGTTCAATCGCCGTAGTAGAGTATCCTTCAACAAAAGGAATTAACGCAACTTTCCCACCGTAAGCTTTTACTTCTTTAGCTCCAACAACCGTTTCCTCAGTATAATCTCCTCCTTTTACCAAAACATCGGGTTTTATGCGATTAATTAATTCTAAAGGCGTGGATTCACCAAAAACAACTACGGCATCTACAAAGGAAAAAGCAGCCATAATGTGCATACGGCTGGTTTCATTCTGAAGCGGACGATGTTCTCCTTTTAATGCTGAAACGGATGCATCCGAATTTAAACCCACAATTAAAACATCTCCCAGATCGGCGGCCTTACTCAGATAATCAATGTGACCCAAATGAACGAGATCGAAACATCCGTTTGTGAAAACAATTTTCTTTCCTTCCGAACGCCATTTCTCCGCCTTATCACCAATGGATTCCCGGTTGTAAAACTTCGATTCTATTTTATCTAAATGCGTCATGCACCTGCCTCCTCTCCTTCCATCCGGGTTTGCTTTCTCTTTTCAATTCCTCCCAGAAATACGCACAATCCTCCAACTGTCGCAATCATCACCATTTGAGTGGTGTGAGATAAGGTTGCATAAGCAGTGGCTGTTCCGAGATCGATATTAAACAATCCCAGTCCCAATGGTACGAAATAATGATAGCTGCCAAATCCGCCCGGAGCAGGAACAATTACCGCAACGGTTGCCATAACAACGGTTGTTAATCCGGCATCAATTCCGAGGTGTGAAGTTCCATCCAATGCAAAAAAGATGAGATACGACATAAAGAAATACATCACCCAGATCAGCAGCGTATACAAA
This sequence comes from Bacteroidota bacterium, assembly GCA_016124755.1. GTDB lineage: Bacteria > Bacteroidota > Bacteroidia > NS11-12g > UBA9320 > WGNA01. Next base: position 8,140 of record WGNA01000039.1, read on the forward strand.
ATGAACAGCAGTGGTTTTTTGAGTTTAAAAATCGTTTTCGCCCCATCGAGCAAGCCGTCTACAAAACCAAAAACCTTGTTCATCCATGGAGAACGTTTTTCAGGTTTAAAATACCGGCTGATCATCCAGTAAGCGATTAATCCCCCGATGCCCACAACTAAAATTATTGCAAGCTTGAGAAAACGCGAACTTCCATCCTGACGCGAAAAAATATCCTGCAGAAAATCACCGATGAGTTCCAATTGAAGCAGAACCACCGCAATGGTTATTAATAAGGTGATTATTAAATCAAAGATGCGCTCGGTAAAAACGGTCCCGATCAACTTGTCGACCGGCACTTTGTCGGTGCGGTTGTACATCGCGCAACGGGCAACTTCCCCCAGACGCGGCGTTACAATATTGATGAGATAACCGGTCATAACCGCATAGAATCCGGTTCGTACCCGCACATCATATCCTAAAGGTTCGATCGCCAGCTTCCAGCGAAGTGCGCGTAACCAATGACTGATAACTCCGGCCACAAACGACAATCCGACCCAGAAATAATTCGCACTTTTCAGGGCGTCGAGAAGTTCGTCGAAATTGATTTTTGAATACGCCCACCACAAAAGGCCGATCGCCAGTAACGGAAACAAAACGGACTTGGTGAGGTTGAGATATTTGGTGTGCAAGGTTAGCGGGCGATGTGATTATTTGCATCCGGGAAAACGATGAAGGGCTTAAAAGTCTTCGCTTCTTCGAAATCCATGTGGGCAAATGAGATAACAATTAGAATATCGCCGTATTGGGCTTTTCGGGCGGCGGCACCGTTCAGGCAAACCATTCCCGTTCCGCGTTCTCCGCGAATAACGTATGTCTCCAGACGCTCGCCGTTGTTGTTATTAACAACCAAAACCTTTTCTCCTTCGATCAGGTTAGCAGCATCCATCAGGTCTTCGTCTATCGTAATGCTACCCACGTAGCGCAACTCTGTCTGAGTGACCTTGACATTATGGATCTTGGATTTTAGTACTTCGATCATCATAATCGGGCGCAAAGGTAGGAGATTTTCAAAGTTGAACTTTCCGCTCTTTTTGCCTTATCCAAACACCTGAAATTGAAATTGGTTCGACACGCTTTTGGACGCATCGTAAATAAAAAAATCCCGCCGGATCACTCCGGCAGGATTCGCATGTTTGTTCCGGTTGTTCCAAGTGCATCCGGAAATAAAACGAAGTTTTTAGTTATCAGGATTTCGGTAAAAGCACACTGTCGATTACGTGAATAACACCGTTCGACTGGTACACATCACTAATGGAAATGTTGGCGCTGTTTCCCTGAGCGTCCCAAACCATGATGTTGTTTTTGCCATTCATTTTAAAATAAAGATCCTGGCCATTTACGGTTTTTAAAGTGAGCATCCCTTTTCCTTTTTTAATGCCTTTTTCTAATACTTTAAAATCGTAATTACCTGCCACCACATGATAGGTTAATACCGAAACCAATTTGTCTTTGTTTTCGGGTTTTAATAAAGTGGAAACGGTTCCTTCCGGCAGATCTTCAAAAGCATTATTCGTTGGAGCGAATACCGTAAACGGACCATCACCTTGAAGTGTTTTCACTAATCCCGCAGCCTTTACCGCTGCAACCAGAGTAGTGTGATCTTCTGAGTTTAATGCATTCTCAATAATGTTTTTCTGTGGATACATCGCTTGTCCGCCTACGACCGTTGTATCCTGCGCCAGGGTTGGAAGTGCACTTGCTGTACTCAAAACGACAAGCAGCATAATTGTTTTAATCGTGTTTTTCATCTCAATGGGATTTTTTGTTTGTATCCCATTTACGAGCTGAATTATTGATTGGATTTTAAGAAAAGAAAAAAACCTAAAATATTTTAATGCTCATAAACCTTAACTCCAGCAGTAATGTCTGTCTGTAAATGATTTTTCTTTGGCGGAACCGGACAGGAATATTTGTAATTGTACGCGCAGTACGGATTGTAACACAAATTAAAATCGATCACCGTTTTTCCGTCTTGTAAGTCGCGCAAATCCAGATCGAGATAACGCCCGCCACCGTACGTTGTTCGTCCGTTTGTGAAATCCTTAAACGGAACAAAAAGATAATACCGGTATTCTTTGGTCTTCTTTAATGCCAGATTCTGATAGACTTCCAATTGCATCGTATCTCCATTAATCTGAAAAGTTAAAACCCCGAAAATTCTGTATTCCGGTTTGCGGTCGGTGGAAGTCTGCATTAAAAAATGCGGTTTAAAGAATTTCTTTTTGAAAGTTGCCTCAACCACAAAATGAGAATCCGGAACAAAGTAATCGATGCCGGTAAAATGTTTTCTGATTTCCGCATCCAATATCGAAGTAGCCGAATCGGCAAATTCTGCATCAATGCTGTCTCTTTGCTCACTGATTTTAAGATAATATCCCTGCGCCTCGGATTTTAATCCGCTCATTAAAATCCCGATCAGTAAGAAATATTTAGTTTTTAACAGCAAGGTTTAATTTCAGGGTTTTTGGTTTTCCGTTTCCGATGTGTGATCCATTAGATCACCCACCGATTCCGGCATTTTCTCCTGCTGATCTTTTTTCTGCTGAATGAAAACGTCTAAAACCGGTCGCTCCTCTTCATGCCATTTCATATTGGAAAGCATCGACTTATCTGAAGGATATTGATCAACAGGATAAAAACCACCGTCGGGCTGACCAAAAAAAGTGATGTTATCTACCTTATTGCTATCGATATCAATACGCATTTCACTGCAGATTATATAATTAGCTCCGGTGTAGGCGGTGTCGTTTTCTTTGGCATAATAAACACTCTCACCGTTGCCATTGACAAATACGCGTTTCAGTTTATTATCGGCGAAATAGGAAATCATACTCTTCCCGCTGATCTGGTTGTATTTACCCGGAACTTCTTCGGAAGCAATGAATGCATTATTCCTATTTTTTAAACTGTGCAGTACACCATCTTTCCGGATGATCGTAATCGTGTCACCGGTAATCTGATTATTCTCGGTCCATAGAATCGGGAGTCCGAACATGTCGATCGTGCTGTCGGTGAACGAATAAACCAGCGAATCGGAAACACCTTGCATGTCGCTTTTGTGAATTTTAGTGTTGTGAAATGCCGAGAGTTTTCGAACATCACTCGAATCGCGTTCATCCAAAAGTGTATCGGCTTTCAGAAACAAACTGTCGTCGTCGATGTATTTAATGGCTAAAGGTTCACCGCTCACCCAGGTCTTTCGTTCGCGCCGGTGATAAATTCCGTAATGCCCCTGAATTCTGATTTTCTCGTTGGTGTCGATCAGTACAATATTGTTAAACGCCTGCCCCACCTCCGTGTTCCGATTATACACCATGCTGTCGGCAATGAGTTTATTTTCCTTCCCCTGAATCCAAGCGCCTTTGCTAAACTGCGACAAATTATTTTTAGTGTCGTACCAACCGTACCGGCAGAAAATGGTGTTCTCCTCGCTTGTGATATATGTCGGGCCGTGAAAGGTCGCAATCTTATTAAAGGTGTTGTATTGCAGCGTGTCGCTTTTCATGGTGTATTCGGGATTCACCAGAACCACGCTGTCTTTAAAAAAGAATTCTTTGCTCCGGCTGTAATATCTCCCGACCCGACTTCGCAGCTTGTCTTCTCCGTTGGTAATACGTCCGCCCTTATTATAAAAAGCCGTTTTGGAATTCATGTCGTACTGAACCATGTCGGTTTTTAATTCCATCTGCTGATCGCGCAAACGAACGTTCCGACTTACATAGGCCATCTTTTTATCGCCGTCGTATTCGAGATAATCGCCCCAGAGATTTAATGTATCCTGCTGACGAATGTAAATGTGTCCGAACGCATTAATCTTATTTTGCTTTCGGAAGAAATACGCGCTGTCGCAATCCATATAAACATTTCCCTGCCGGAAACGCACGTTGCCTTTCACCCGCTCTGCATCTACAAATTCCTGATCGTATTCGGTTACATCTGCCTGAATGAGTTCGATGGTTTTGTTCTGGGCTAATGCTTTTCCCGAAAACAAAATGCAACAGGCAAACAATGAAAGAAGACAGATTTTTACAGATGCGGTTCGATGCATAGTTTTGAAAGCGGTGACAAAGATAAGCGTTGAAATTCTGGCCGGCTTTCTCGAAAAAGAGATACGCCTCAAATTAACCGACAGGTTTCTGCTCGCGGTTTCCGGTGGTGCCGACAGTATGTTGATGTTGCACCTCATGCATAAAATCGGTTATTCTATTGAAGTTGCTCATGTGAATTACGGACTTCGGGGAACAGAAAGCGATGGCGATGAAGAATTGGTAAAACAGGTTTGTGCGGATTTGACAATTCCGTTTCATCTGAAAAAAATGAACCTGAAAGAAATCATCGAACGGGAAGGCGGCGGAATTCAGGAACGTGCGAGAGAAGTTCGTTACGAATGGTTTGAGGAAATCCGGGTGCAAAACGAGTTGGATTTTATTGCAACAGCACACAACCGAACCGACAATCTCGAAACGGTTTTGATGCAGCAAATCCGGGGAACAGGAATTAACGGAACTACCGGCATTTATCCGATCCGAAAGAAGCTAATTCGTCCGATGTTGCTGTTTGGTGCCGATGCGATTCGGGATTTTATGCAGACTAATAAAATTCCGTTTCGCGATGATTCGAGTAATTCAAAACCCGATTACACCCGCAACCAAATCCGGCATTGGGTTTTGCCGGAACTATTAAAAATCAATGATGATGTTGAACAAACCTTCCTGAAAAATTCGCAGCACAACCGCCAATGGCTCGAATTGATGAATGATTTTACAGATCAGTTTAAAGCTAAAAATGTGGAGGTACATGGCGATGAATGGCGAATTCCCCTTTCTGCATTAACGGCTTTTTCACAAAGTCATCTGCTCCTTTTCAACTTGGTGAATCGCTTTGGATTTACAATAGATGATTGTTGGGTGATGATGCAACAAACTTCATCAGGTGGAAGAATAATCGCGGATCGCCATGAAATGATCCGGCACCAGGATATTATTTATATAACCGAAATTAAAGCTGTTGCTGATGCAGTTGTGGTGGTGAATAAAGAGGGAGATTATCGGTTTGCCGACGGAACATTGTCTTTTATGATCGTTCCAAATGAAGACTTATCCTTCGACAATGCCGATGTGGCTTATCTGAAATGTTCTTCGGTTGAAAACGCGTTTCCGTTATTAATCAGAAGCTGGAAGGAAGGCGACAGAATGAAGCCATTCGGGATGAAGGGCAGTAAACTACTGAGTGACGTGATGGGAGAATCGGGAATTCCGGTTCATCACCGAAAACAAATTCCGGTAATTGTAAAAGACGAAACGATACAATGGTTGGTGGGAATAAAACAATCGGAGGATAGCCGGGTGAAAAGGGAAGATTTAGGAGTTTTAAGAATTGAATGGTTGAAGGATCAACGGTGAATTCTTGAGTGCACTTATTTCACACAACGGTACAAAGAATTGTGTTTCCAAAAATGTGTTCTATTAAAATCTAATTCTCGTTTTCAAAAATGATTTTGCAAACGCTTTGATTGATGGGGTTTTAAAAGTGTTTGATGACAAAAAACTTTGTGCCGTTGTGAGAAACATCCACGGTTCACACAACGACACAAAGAAGAATTCTTCCTAAATACTTTTGAGAAACTGAACTCTGCGTCTCCGCGTGAAAAAAATTTATTCACGTGTAGATTTTTCTAGTAAAGAAAGATGCGAGGTTCACGCAGAGTCGCGGAGATTTACCGGTTTGAATTAATTAGAGGCAACTAATCCGTGTTTCGCACTAAGATAGGAGACGCGGATTTTTTTTAATTCAGTTCTTTTTTGAGACCAAAATCTTTGTGCTTTTGTGAGAAACAACCACGGTTCACACAACGACACAAAGAAGAATTCTTCCTAAATACTTTTGAGAAAGTGAACTCTACGTCTCCGCGTGAAAAAAATATTTCAATTCGGATGGTTACCTTTTAACTACTTCCCGATAAACCAGTAAAAAGTGTTATGAAAAAAACCATCATCTGGGCTTCATTGCTGGTATTAGCCGCTTGTCAGAATAAAACCAGCGAACCCACTTCCGGTCAGGAGAAAAGTGATTCCACCGAATTCATTATTCCCGAAACATTTTTAGTACAACCCCGTGCATTTTTAATTAATCCCGCAAAAGATACTATTCTGGTTGTCGACAACAAACAAACGGAAATTCATATTCCGGCAGATGCTTTTGTGGATGCTCAGGGAAACGTAATAACGACGCCGGTTGCACTCGAATTTAAAGAATACACCAACGCTGCCGAAATGGCTTTTAGCGGAATTCCCATGACGTATAAATCCAACGGGGAAGAAGTGTGTTTCTCCAGCGCCGGTATGTTTGAACTCACCGGAACATCGAATGGGAAAAGTGTGGAAATAGCCAACGACAAATCATTGGATATGCAATACGGATTAGCCGTAAATAATGAAGATATTAATTTTTATTTTCTCGATGAAAAAACAAACGAATGGCAACTTCATCAGGAAATTAAAATAAATGGGAAAGATCAACCGGAAAGTGATTCGATAGCCTCAAATTATACAGACGTTGAAGTGGTTCAAAAGAAAACGGAGATTAGTATTCCAATGCCCGAAGAACCGGTTAAACCGGTAGAAGCAAACGACGACGACGATCGGGTAATACGCATTTCCATTGAAGATCAGAATATGCCTGAGTTTGACGCTTATAATAATGTGAGCTTCCGGGTGGTGGATACATGTAAGCTTTATCGCAACGACAAACAAATTACATGGTACGATTTCTCCGCATCAAAAGGAAAAAAAAAGGGTTTGTATGAAATTAATCTGAGCGGATACGACCGAAACGGAAAAACCATTTTCAGAACCTACACCTGCACACCTGCTTTTTCGGGAGATGATTACGATAAAGCGGTTAAAGAATATGAACAAAAATTAGTTTCGGTTAAAAAAGAAAAAGAGCAAAGAGCAGCAGAAATAAAGTGAAGGGAAATCGCCGAAGCGAAAAGAATAAAAATAGAAAATGAACGACTTGCAAAATTAGAAGCCGAACAAAAAAGACAAATGGAACAACGCGAAAAGGAAATAACAAGATTAGCAAGCCAACGTCAAAAGGAAGAAGCAAAACTGATAAGGCAGCAACAAAGCACAGCACAACAATTTATAGTGCAAATGCAGCCAGCGACATATTATACCGATCCCGGGCACACCTTCCCGGATTTGATCAGAGGTCTTTCCATTAAAGGATTTGGAATTTATAACTGCGATGCCATATCAAGAGTTCAAAATTTAATTACCATTCACGCAAAATGGACGGATGAAAGTGGCAAAGAGATAGAAGATCTGCGCATGCTTTCTGTAATTGACAAGAGAATTAATGGTGCTTTCAGCTTTGACCCCAGCCTGTTTAAATGTGGTGCAGACGGCAGAAATGTTCTGGTACTTCTTACCAATTCAAAAGCATTATATATACTAAAAGAATCTGAATGGAAATCTAAAATGATCAAGTCCGACGGTACTTATACCTTCCAAATGAAGAATGTTTCGAAAGAGGTCAGGAACTCAATTGATCTGGCAAAATATATTGGAGTTTAACACGGATTGAGTCTGGTACCATCAGTATTTGTCCGCCGAAGCTTTCTCACAACTGAATGGCACAGGCGGACAATAACTATAAGCCGCGACAGGAAAAAGATTCTCCATCGCATGCAACCCATTACCGAATACGTGCATCTCATTCATACATCAACCGAAAATTATGTTTGCCCGAAAACTGAAATCCGTTCTGCTTTGCTTTTTCATCCTGAACTCCATTTCAGCTTTCGCACAGAAGAACTACAATGTCTGGTTTTTCGGTAATTCAACCGGACTCGATTTTAATTATAACCCACCCAAAGTTGTTACCGATTTTAACGGGCATTTTTCGTATGAAGGCACATCTAGTGTTTGTGATTCCAGTGGACAGTTGATGTTTTATACAAATGGCGATACCGTTTTTAACCGGCAGCATCAGATTCTGTATAATTCGTTTCAAAAAAATTATCATCGTCAGGATGCACAACAGGCGGCTATTTGTCTTCCTGTAATTGGCTACCCGGATAAATATTTTGCGATTTTGGGTGTGAGCATGTTCGGTGCCGGAATAACTCCCGGTTCGCGAATTCACTACGATCTTATCGACATGAAAGGCGACGGAGGATTGGGAGAATCCATCGTTACCGAAGCTGCGCTGCCGGTTCGGGGTGAGGAAAATTTTGGCGTTGCACGACATGCAAACGGAAAAGATTACTGGATCGCATCATGGGACCGGTCTAAACCCAATTATGTTTTTAAAGCAGTTCGATCCGACGGACCCACATTTACCGATTCGGTTGAACAATCATTTGGCAGTGCAAGAGTTTCCGGGTATCTCGGTAATAAATTTTCACCCGATTCCAAAATTTTTGTGGGTAACCGGATCTATAAAAACGGAAACACATATCTAACTATTTATCGCTTCAACAACAACACGGGATTTTTGAGTGATTCCATTTTAATTTTCGAAGGAACAGGGTTTAATTACCGTTTCGGATTTAATCTCGAATTCTCGCATGATTCCCGATATCTCTACATTGTAAAACACGATCTGAGTGATCCGGATAAAATAATACAATTGGATTTATCGGTTTGGGATGAAGCTGCCGTTCAAGCTTCGGCAACCTTAATTTATTCGGATATAAATAACATTGGTGTCTCTGGAATGCAACTCGGTCAGGATCAAAAAATATATGTGATTTGGTACACTTCTGATTTTATTTCTACCATTGATTATCCGTATAATGCCGGAACTAATTGCGGTTTTGTATATAAAAAAATTAATCTGAATCCCGGTTCTTCTCAATACGGAGGTCCGTATTATCCCAATTTCTGGTCTAGTGATAATTTATATTTAACTATTTCGAACGATACGATTATTTGTAAAAACGGAACGGCAAATCTGAAGGTTGAACTCAGCGAAAATGTTCCGGTAATCTGGAGCACCGGTGATACAACCAAAAATATTTCGGTGACAGATGAAGGCTGGTATTGGGTGGAGGCTACAAATAAAAATGGCACGGCATTTCGCGACAGCGTTCATGTACTGATTGGCCCGAAACGCAGAGTATATCTCGGTCCAGATACGGCGTTTTGTGATGAGTTTAAATTATTACTAAATGCCGGAAATCATTACCGCGACTATCTCTGGAGTACTATGGATACCGTATCGTCGATCACCGTTGATTCCGCCGGAAATTATTGGGTAGAAGTCGCCGATTCAAATTCTTGTCCGGATGCCGACACGATCGCCATTGATCAGATTAAGAAACCGGAAATTGATTTACAATTGGATTCGGTGAATTGCGAATTTGTATTTCTGAAAACGCATCCACCTACAAATTCATCAATTCTCTGGAGCACCGGATCAATCGACACTGCGATCGGGGTAAATAAAAAGGGCCGGTATTATCTCACTTCTTCGAATGCCTTTTGCTCGAGAACCGACAGTATTGATGTAGATGTTTTACCTCGTCCGGAAGTAAATCTTGGTTCGGATTTGAAATTGTGTGATGAACTTATTCATGTTTTTAAAACCAATGAAACCGGTGAATTTGAATGGAGCGATCAATCAACAGATAAACAATTGATTTATGAAAATAAATTCATCACCAAACCCGACACGATCTGGCTTCGCATTTCCCGAAATGGCTGTTCGGCAAGTGATACGGTTGTAATTCTGCCGTGCCTTAAAACGGTGGTTTTTATTCCGAATGCCTTCTCGCCGGGGAACGGTTTTGTGAACGATTTCTTTGGTGTAACGGGATTGGAAAATCCACAGATGTTTGATTTAAAAATTTACAATCGTTGGGGTGAATTAATTTTTGTTTCAACCCATGTAAAAGATCGTTGGGACGGAACATTTGAAGGAGTTTCCTCTCCTACCGGAGCGTATTTGTATATGCTGGAAGCAGTGAGTGAAGATGGGGAAAGGATACATCGGGCGGGAACTGTTACTGTTGTCAAATGAAAAAAATTAAGAATTAAAGAATTAAGATTTGATAAGTCGGAAGTGTTGTGATTGTTTAAAAAAGTAGAGTTTCTTCGCTCAATATCACTTCAATTTTAGTAGTAAAAAGAATAAAATGAAGTGTGCCATGGATTAAAATTGGGTCCGCCGTCGCTTTTGCTGGCAACGCAGATAGAATTGTACTATGATTGAAAATTGGGTCCGCCGTCGCTTTTGCTGGCGCAAAAGCTATGGCGGACGAGGGGCTTAACAGGTTCCTAATAAAAAAATTCCATCATGCCCGATTGGCTACGAGCGTGATTTCGAACTCCACATCTTCTTTGATAAAATTATCTTTTAAGAAAGCAATCGGCTGTGCTTTGGATCCCCATTTTACACCCCAGTCGTTACGATTGATGGTGAACTTGCTGGTTGCTTTTACATTGTTTTCAGTGATTTCCACGGTTGCCGGAATTTCGATCATTTTGGTTACTCCTTTAATCGTGAGATTGCCTTTGATATTATTGCCGTTTACCGAAACGATTTCGAAGGTGGAAGTCGGGAAACTGTCGGCGTCAAAAAAGTCCTTGCCCATGAGATGACCGGAAAGATTTGCCGCTTTCTCTGTATCCGGATTGTTGGTTTCCTGAATGGTTTTCATGTTGAGCACAAAGTGTCCGGAAGCCAGAGAACCATTGTCTACATGAAGATCCCCTTCTGTTAAACTGATGAGTCCGGTGTGAACAGTTTCCGTAATTTTTTCACCTTTCCATTGAATAGTTGAAGCGGCAGGATCAACCTGATACACTACGCTGGTCTCTGTGATTTCTGCTGCGTTACCTGCTTCTTCGGTTTTGGTTGCGTCTGATTTGGAGCATGCTGCCAGTAACATTACCGCTGAAACTCCGAGGATAAGAATTGACTTTTTCATTCTGTGTTCTTGTAATTTCCAGTATCAACAAGGCTTTGGGGATATTGTTTGTATATACATGTATTTTTTTGAAAAAACTTTTCCAAAGTGATTTACGGCGATTAGTTCATAAAGTTTGGTTTACCACGCGCGCCGCTTTTGTATATTCACAGCATTAACACAGCGTTAACCTTGAGACGTGCAGCAGCCTTACTTTTCGGATTCTTACCCCTGATTATCAGTGCTCAGGTGATTTCGGTTGATCGGGCCGAACTCACCTACGACCGCGACTTTTACATTTTGGGAATGTACAATTGTCATGAGCACGGACTCATTGTTTCCACAACCGACGATGCCCATAAGGCGGAGCGCGATCCGGACCGGCTCTATGTGTTTTACGACACGAATCTGGTGGAAACGCAAAGTGTGAAGGTGGAAGTTCCGTTCCGGCAGAAGTTGTTCGGCAGTTTTGAAGACCGCTATTCACTTTACAATTTTCATTACGATATGCGATTTGGTGACTTCACCATTGTGTGTATCGATCCGCAATCGGCCGACGTGAAAAAATATTCGGGTAAGCTGCCGGAGAAACTCGAACCGGGAGAATTTGTGGTGTATGATCACTTCGCTGTGATTACCAATTTCACCCGAAAGGTTACGCAGGTTCTGGTTATCGATCTGGAAACTTCGCAATACACTTTACATGAAATTAACGGAAAGCTGCGCCACAGCGAACTTTCGGTAAGAGATATATCCGTGTTCGAAAACAATGAAGGAATGGGTTTGCTGATGATGGAAAAATCGCGGAGAACCGAAGAGTTATCGCTTTTAGTTTTTAATGATAAAGGCGAAATGGAGAATTCGGTTACCATTGGTGACGGAACCTATTTTATTGTTGATGCCACTTCAACTAAATTACCAAACGGGAACATTGCCGTTTCCGGAACCTATAATGATGAATCGGGGAGTTTGTCAATTGGTGTTTTTCTGGCGGTTTGCAACAATGAAAAACAATTGTTTTTTCAGACCGCTGCTTTTTCCAAATTGAAAAATTTCTATTGCTATATGTCGGAACGTTCACTGAGTCAGATCGAACGCCGGAAGGAGCGATATGAGATGTTCGGCAAACAAATGGACATCAAAGAACTGATGCTGATTCATCCGGCCGTTTTAGCCGGAAACACATTTTACATTGTGGCGGAACAATATGAACCTACGTATCGGCAAATTACCAATCCCACAATGATGAGTGGCCGGCCCGTTACCACAACCCAGCGAATTTTTGACGGGTATGAATATTACAGTGCGGCGGTGGTGAGCTTCGATCTTAGTGGTGCATTTCTGGCGGATTACTGTTTCCCGATTGACCTTTCGCAAAAGCCGATGATTTTAAACCGAATTGTGCAGGTAAAGAATATTGATTCCACGTTAGCGCTCGCGTATTTAACGTATAATATTTTCAGAAGCACGCTCATTTCAAATGGGAAGCAGCAGGATTTTAGAATTCCGTTACAAGCCGGCATGAATGATCGAATCCGTTATACTTCGGGAGAGATTTCCGCCTGGTATGGTCCATACTTTATTGTAAGCGGTTATCAGAGTGTAAAGCGCAACGACAATTCGGAATTGCGTGGAAAGCGGGAAGTTTATTTTTTACAAAAGGTGTTGGTGAATAATTAATTCGATTTCGGCCAAAACTGTTTTGAGTTATCATATAACTTCAGTTGAACCGTAGAATCATTAGTAATGGTGATAATACTCAAAAAAGTAGTATCGAATTCGTAATTAATAAAATCACTCACGCATATTTTAATTACAAGTGAAAAATCATTTTCAATATCATAGATGCACTATCATTGGTTAATGTATGCCATGAATCTTCTCATCTAAAACATTAAATGCTACTCCGCTTTATTACACGAACTTGTCTGATCACTTCAATTTTAGTGTTAAAAAGAACAAAATAAATCGTGCGAAACGGATCCTAAAACAAGCATAGGATCGCGTGGGTCGGTCGTCGGAAAGGCGGGATAGACCCGGCGGGAATTTGTCATTTGGTAGAAAATCGGGAAAGTGCTTGACACTTCTTTCACCAGATATTCAACAAATGAGAAAGGGCGCTTGGGCAGCTTTCTTTCCGACTTGATTTTTTGCTTACTTTTTTATTAATAAAAAAGTAAGCAAAAAAGTGATTGCACATCGATCCCCAAATCAATTTACGATCTTGGTGTATTTACCCGGAGAAACATTAATTGAAAAATTAATTAAACACTTATCTCCTATTCACTTTTTGGTTTTAATTAAGAATATTCCGAACTTTCGTATGGGGAGGGGTGGCCATAGCCCGGATAGAAATCCTGTTTTCCAATTTCCCTAAAGTCCATCTGAATTAAATACAGCGCTCTTCTTATTTTTACGAAATTAATCTGCGTCTCTGCGTGAGAAATCTGGTGCTTTTCATATCCTTATAATTTGTTACGTGAAATATTAAGTGTTTAACAAATCCCTATTTTTTGCGGAGCTCACATAAAATTCCGAACTTTCGTATGGGGGGGGTGGCTTTAGCCCGGCTGGATATATTGCTTCCCAATTCACCTTAAATCTTTCAGATATAAATACAGCACTCCTTAAATTTTATCACACCAATCTGCGTCTCTGCGTGAAAAATATAGGGATTTCAGATCTCCATAATTTGTTATTTGAATAATTAAGTGTTTAATACCACCCGCTATTTTGCAGAGCTCAATTAAAATTCCGAACTTTCGTAAGGGGAGGGGTGGCTTTAGCCCGGCCGAAAATCCTGCTTCCCAATTCACCTTAAATCTCTCAGATATAAATACAGCACTCTCTAAATTTTTATCGAACCAATCTGCGTCTCTGCATGAAAAATGGAGGGATTTCAGATCTCCATAATTTGTTTCGTGAAATATTAAGTGTTTAACACATCCCGAATTTTTGCTGAACTCACTTAATATTCCGATCTTTCGAATGGGGATGGGTGGCTTTAGCCCAGCGGGAAAAATCAAACCTGTTTTCACTCATCCTGATCACTGCGTCTGCTATTGATTGAGCGAAATCAACATTCCTGACCAATAACAAAGATTATTTTTGCGGCATGCCGAATCCGAAACGACATCTCATCACCTGCGCACTTCCATACGCCAATGGCCCTTTGCACATCGGACACATTGCCGGTTGCTTTTTACCCAGCGACATTTACGCCCGCCACCTTCGAATGCTCGGAAAAGAGGTGTTGTTTGTTTGTGGAACGGATGAGCATGGCGTACCCATCACCTTAAAAGCGAGAAACGAAAATCGTACTCCACAGGAAGTGGTAGATGAAAATCATAAAATCATTAAAGAAACACTCGATACCTGGGGAATTTCCTTTGATAACTTTTCGCGTACCAGTAGGCCGATTCACCACCAAACAGCAACGGAGTTTTTTAAAACGCTGTACGATAAAGGTGTTTTTACCGAACAGACAACCGAGCAGTTTTACGATGAAGAAGCCGGTCAGTTTCTGGCAGATCGGTACATTGTCGGTACCTGTCCGAATTGTGGTTTTGAAAACGCTTACGGAGATCAATGCGAAAAATGCGGGCGAACATTGAGTCCGAACGAATTGATAAATCCCAAGTCTGCATTAACGGGTGCTGTTCCGGTTAAAAAATCAACCATTAATTGGTATTTGCCTTTAGACCGGATTCAAAAAGAATTTCTGGACGACTGGGTGAATACAAAAAAAGATGTTTGGAAAACGAATGTTTTCGGTCAGTGCAAGAGCTGGTTGCAAGACGGATTGCAGCCAAGGGCTATGACGCGCGATCTGGATTGGGGCGTTCCTGTTCCGATCGATGGCGCAGAAGGCAAAGTGATGTATGTTTGGTTCGATGCCCCGATCGGATATATTTCTGCCACCCGGGAAATTCGCAACGATTGGGAATTGTGGTGGAAAAACGATGAGACTGAACTCACCCATTTTCTGGGAAAAGACAACATTGTATTTCACACATTGATTTTCCCGGCTATGCTTCATGAACATGGAGAGTACATTCTTCCGAATCATGTTCCGGCGAATGAGTTTTTAAATCTGGAAGGACAAAAACTTTCTACATCGAGAAATCATGCGGT
>WGNA01000018.1 GCA_016124755.1 Bacteroidota bacterium
AAGATTGTAAATTGGTTTGGGGATCGATATACGATCTCTTTTCTTCTCACTTTTTTCTTGATAAAAAAGTAAGCAAAAAATCAAGTCGGAAAGAAAGCTGCCCAAGCGCCCTTTATCATTTGTTGAAAATCTGGGGAAAGAAGTGTCAAGCACTTTCCCAATTTTCTACCAAATGACAAATTCCCGCCGGGTCTATCCCGCCTTTCCGACGGCCCACCCACGCGATCCTATTCTTGTTTTAGGATCCGCTTCGCACAATTCATTTTGTTCTTTTAATACGAACCATAAGTTGGTGTAAATATGCGGAGAAACATTTAACAATAAATCATCGTCTCTGTATGGCATTTGGGAATCCGATGAAAACAGAATCCATAGCACATAATGTGAGGTGATTCTGTTTGCACAGGAACACAGTATACCTTTTCAGATATCTTTGATTTCGGGTTAAAAATAATGCACAAATACTTCACTTGTTTTGGTCTTGAAAAATAAAATTTTGGATGTTGAAGCATGCTGTGATACGACAAGATTCTATGGAAACGGATCGGCTTAGGGACAGCAGCGGTAGCTTTGATAACCGGCATGCGTTTGCAGCTGCGGAGGATTGCAGGCGATTGGCAATGAGCCGGCAAACGACTGCAGATGCCGCAGGGTGGTGGAAAACTATTAGCGAATGGCCCGTAAAAAGCCCATTTAAAACAAAGAAAAAATTCAGATTGTTCCGGCTTCTGATTCTACATTCTCAGATGAATTTGGATATTAAAATTATCGGAAAGTGCTAATATGAAATTCGTAGGTTTGAAAGATGCCGGAGTTGGTGGAAGAAAAGACGGTTTTTACGCTGAGTGAAGTTTCGAACAGCATTGAGAAAACATTGAAGGCGCGATATGCTTCGGCCTATTGGATAAAGGCGGAAATGAACAAGTTGAATCATTATTCGCATTCGGGACATTGTTTTCCGGAGTTGGTGGAAAAGGAGGGTGATAAGGTGGTTGCGCAGATGCGGTCACACATGTGGCGGAATGAATTTCTGGCGATTAATCATCAGTTTTTAAAGGTGCTTCGTGAGCCGTTGAAAGACGGAATTAAGATTTTGTTTTTAGCGAAAATTACGTACACGGCAATGTATGGTTTATCGCTGCATATTCTGGATATTGATCCGTCGTACACGCTGGGAGATCTGGAAAGGGAAAAGCAGGATTCGATAAGGCGATTGCGGGAAGAGGGAATTTATAATGCGAATAAACAAATTCCGATTCCGCTTTTGCCGCAGCGCATTGCGATAATTTCGGTGGAGACGAGTAAAGGCTATGCGGATTTTCTACAGGTGATTGATAATAACGACTGGGGTTATTCATTTTTTCACATGTTGTTTCCGTCGCTATTGCAGGGTGATGCGGCGGTTACTTCGATTGTGAAACAGCTTAACCGGATCCGAAAGGTTTTGCATCATTTTGATGTGGTTGCGATCATTCGCGGCGGCGGCGGAGACATAGGGTTGTCTTGTTACAATCATTACGATCTGGCAAGGGCGATTGCGACTTTTCCGCTTCCGGTAATAACGGGAATTGGTCATGCCACAAACGAAACGGTGGCGGAAATGATTTCCCATACCAATGCGATTACTCCGACGAAAATTGGTCAGGAGTTGTTGCAGAAATTTCATGATTTTTCGGTTCCGGTGAACGATGCGCGGGAGGAAATTTTGTATCAGGGGCGGCAGATAATTGAAGATGAAAAACTGGCATTCCGGCATTTGGCTGAGCGGTTCCGGACACAAAGCCGATGGAGTGTACAGCAGGCAGTTTCGGGGATCAGGGAATTGTCGGGAAAGTTATTGGTTCAGACCCGGCTTCATGTTCGGGAAGAACATTCGAAATTGGAATTAAAGAAACAAACGGTTCGACAGGGCGTGAAATATTTCATTCGATCGCAATTGGAAATTGTAGGTGGAACGAAAACGCATTTAAAAGAAATACTTCCGGGTTTGTTGAATTATGAAAATCAGGAAGTGGATAAACTCGAACATCATGTGAAACTGATGCATCCAGAAAATGTATTAAAACGCGGTTATAGCATAACCAGATTGCACGGCAAGTCGGTTCGTTCATCGGATGAGGTTAAGAAAGGGGATGAATTGGAGATTGAGGTTTACAGAGGAAAAATTTGGGCTAAAGCGGTGAAGAATGAAAAAAATGAAAAGAATTAAGAATTACTGACGAATGCCTTAATAAATGAAGTTTAACAACAGGTAATAAGGTTCGGCATTGTCAGCATGAATTGGTGAAATGGTGAATTTGTAAATTGGGGAATTACTGACGAATGCCTATTGGGAGATGGTGTTAGGTGAAGATGTGGGAAGGCATTGTCAGCATAAAGTGGAGGACGAAAGCTTTATGGTGGGAAAGGTGCTTCGCTGTGCTCAGCATGACGATGGTTTTTATGGTAAGATGGGATTCTTCGCGTTGCTCAGAATTGTTATACGGGAACGGGAATAAATTCTGGGTGAAGCGAAGAATCCCTGTGAACAAAGAGGAAACGGTCATCCTGAACGAAGTGAAGGAACCCTTTTTTTAATGAAAGGGATTACTGGTGAAAGTTTTTTAATTAATTAAGGAAAGAAGAAATTGCGGTAAGATGCTGTGAGTATAAATTGGGGAAATACTGACGAATGCCCAAGTAGGGTTGGTTTCAAATGAAGATTCTTTAGGGCATTGTCAGCATAAATTGGGGAATGTTGGATTTAGAGGTGTGGTGTAACGCGCCCGAAAACCGAATAAATAATTGAATTGATATGAATAAAAAGAAAGAAATAAATTACACGGAGGCATTTGATGAGCTTCAGCAAATTGTGGAAGAGATTGAGGAAGGAGAGATTTCGGTGGATGAATTGGCGGCAAAAGTGAAACGCGCTTCGGAGCTGATCAGGATTTGTCGTACGAAACTAACTACCACGGAGGAGGATGTGAATACGATTCTGAAGGAGTTGGAAGAATAGGGGATTACTGACGAATGCCTGAGGAGGGTTGGTTTCAAATGAAGATTTGTGAAGGCATTGTCGGCATACTGACGAAAGCCAAAAATGTAACTGGAATGAAATAGAGTATGGACAGGCTTTGTCAGCATAAATGGGGAATGCGTGAATATGTGAATTGGTGACTAATGCTGAGTAGATTTTGGATTTAGGTGAAGATGTGGGAAGGCATTGTCAGCATGAATTGGAGGACGAAAGCTTTATGGTGGGAAAGGTGCTTCGCTGTGCTCAGCATGACGTTGGTTTTTATGGGTAAATTGGGATTCTTCGCGATGCTCAGAATTGTTAAACAGGATGGGGAATAAATTCTGAGTGAAGCGA
Source organism: Bacteroidota bacterium (assembly GCA_016124755.1). Taxonomy (GTDB): domain Bacteria; phylum Bacteroidota; class Bacteroidia; order NS11-12g; family UBA9320; genus WGNA01. The sequence goes on from WGNA01000018.1 coordinate 3,356, forward strand.
AGAATCCCTGTGAAAAAAGGGGAAAGGTTATCCTGAACGAAGTGAAGTAACTCTTTTTTTTTTAATGAAAGAAATTGCTGAGGAAAATGTTTTGATTTAAAAATAGATGCAACGCCAGTGTTGTCATCGGATAAATTATATGTCTATTTAGCCCGATTGTCCGCAATGGTTATAAAAGTCATTGCTTGCCAAAAAAGCAATTAATATCAATGTAATGAACTCAATGAAAAGGATAACAGTATATTCTCGAGATGTTTTTCTTTTTTCGAGTTTCCGTTCAATGAAGTAATTAATCCCAAAGGCTGAAAGTAGAAAAAGAGCGTATGCCGTAAGCAACTGTTTGAGTACGTTTTTAATAAGGTCCATTACATTATCACAGTCAGGAAAGCGAACGATTATAGCATAGGAGTAGTAAGTTACGGTGAGCATCCATACGAGTCCGATAAAGTTTATCAGATATTTGTTTATTCTTAGGATTAATTCCATTGTTGGTAGCCTATTCATTGATTGCAACATAAGTTAACAGAATTTCTTTAAATATTTTCATATGTTATCCAAAAATAACAGATTCATTTTAACCGAATATATAGGTTATGTCCCATAGTTAATGTCGAATTGTGGATTAATACTTTAGGCATAAAGCAAAAGCTCAACATTTGTATAGATACCCGGGTATTTGTTTTCATGATCGGGTTTTCGAGGTTCAACATTTTTATGGACTTGCGAAACTTTCTGCTTTTACCACACTGTTTTATTTGTTAACCATCCAATACAGAACCACCTACAAACGCTGGAGTGATAGATTCTCTTCCCATTCAAAAATGAATAAAGGCATCTATTACTGTTACTGTTACCGTTTCAGTTACCATTACCATTCCGTTCATCGACAATTTCCTTGCATCAATGCCAAACGTTTGTGGAGACAAATATTTCGTTTTACGTTTGATATCAAAATAATATCAATATAATTGAATTCAATGAATGCAGAAAAAAACGTATCAGCTATGAACGGGTATTTGTTCCTGCTGATTTTCCTGGGAATGATCGGGGGTAGTGTTGCAGGAGTAGTGAGTCGTGAATTCGGCTGGACCATTGTGTGCACTATTCTCGGGATACTTATGTTGCCCGGATTTTTCGTTGTGAATCCGAACAGCTCAAAGGTGATGTTGCTATTTGGTAAATACAAAGGCACCATAAAAACGAATGGCTTTTACTGGATTAATCCGTTTTACAGCAAGCAAAAGGTTTCGTTACGTGCCCGAAACTTTGAGAGTGAAAGACTTAAAGTGAATGACCATCTGGGAAATCCGATTATGATCAGCGCTATTCTGGTGTGGAAGGTTCAGGATACTTTTAAAGCCATGTTTGAAGTCGACAGCTATGAGAATTTCGTTAAGATTCAAACCGATTCAGCCGTTCGAAAACTTGCTGGTTTATATCCGTATGATCAGTTTGAAGATGAGAACGCATCGATTACACTGAGTTCTAATTTTGAAGAAGTGAATAAAAGTCTGGAAGAAGAAATTTCAGAAAGATTGCAGCTTGCGGGAATTACCGTAATAGAGGCACGAATCGGGTATCTGGCGTATGCTCCGGAGATCGCTCAGGCGATGTTGAAGCGTCAGCAGGCAACTGCAATTGTGGCGGCCAGAACCAAAATTGTTGAGGGCGCGGTTGGAATGGTTGATAGTGCTTTACAATTGTTATCCGAGAAAAAAATTATCGAACTCGATGAAGAAAAGAAAGCGGCGATGGTGAGCAATCTGCTTGTAGTTCTTTGTGGCGACAGCGATGTGGATCCGGTGATTAATACCGGCACATTGAATCATTAAAAATAAAAATGTAATAATCTGGAATGGCAGAAAAAAAATCATTCGTATTGCGAATTGATCCGGAGACGATGAAGGCTATTGAGAAGTGGGCTGCCGATGAATTCCGTAGTATCAACGGTCAGTTGGAATGGATTATTAATAAGAGTCTTAAGGAAGAGGGAAGGCTGAAGAAGAATTACTGACGAAAGCCTTGTTTAATGCAGGGTATGAGATTAATTGCGGTAAGGCTTTGTCAGCATAAATTGGGGAATTACTGACGGAAGCTTTTTTTATTCACGGAATTGGATAAAGTGGGGTAAGATATTGTCGTCATAAATTGGTGAATCTTTATGATTATACGGACGTCATTATATAGATAAATGACGTGATGTAATTTTTGAAGCATGGTTAGACCCAAAGACTGAAATTTGCTAAGCAGAACACCAACGGGTCTTTCAATAATTTCGTTAGATGAGTATGAAGCTGAAAAGTAAAACCAGAGGATTTTTGATCTTCTTGATTCTGTCGTCCTTAATTACGTCGTGTCGTGAATACATTATCAACACCTATCAGGTATTTAGTAATTCGGCGATGAAAACACCTCAGGGCTATGTTTCACAAACAGAAGTGTCTGTACACGAATGGCTGACGTATATGGTGGCAACAACAGTAGAGATGAATGGGCAGAGGACTTCTTTAAAACAGCAGGTGGAGATTATGAAGTCGAAAATGCCGGATCTTTCTCAAAATAATTATTGTTCCTATGTGTTCTCGTCTTTTTTCAGAACCAGTGATAAAATGTCTGAAATTGTTTGTTATGATGACTGTCTCGATTCGTATTGTAAAATTGAAATAGCCAAATCAGCACTGGATTCAATCAACAAAAACAGACTGTTGGATTTGCCGGTAACCGGAGTATCGTGGGAGCAGGTTCAGCAATTTTTGAAATACAAACAAAAGCTCACGAATGAATGTGATCATAAACGGTTGAAAAGGCAACCAAGTCAATTATATGAATGTTACCTTCCGACTCCGGCGCAGTTCGATTCTGTTTTAACTGCATTAGACAGTATTAATTCTTTCGGTTGTGAGTTGTTTAATTATAAAAATGCCTTGTGTCCGGATTGTCCCGGAAGCAAAAAGAAATTAAAATCTATCATGGGTCACAACATTGGAAATGCTGCCGTTTGGGCAGATTCTTATTTTCCGAATGATTTTGGTTTGTATAATTTAAAAGGAAATGTAGCGGAAATGACTTCTGAAAAAGGCATTGCAAAAGGAGGAAGTTTTATGCATTACGCAACCGAAGCGGATTCCGGCAAGGTACAGACTTATTCCACTTCGGAAGTCTGGTTGGGATTTCGGGTTTGGTACCGTTTGAAAAAATAAAAATTTCCGAATTATCTTCGACCCGCTATGACAGAAAAAGCCGCCAAAGTTCAAACAGTTGATGAATACGTCGCCGGATTGCCGGAAGAGGTAAGACCGGTTGTTCAGGAAATCCGGAAGACCATTTTAGCGGCGGCTCCCGGTGCAAAGGAGGTAATCAGTTACGGAATGCCTGCTTACAAATTGAAGCGTGTGTTGGTATATTTTGCCGCGTGGAAAAATCATATTGGCTTTTATGCATTGCCATCCGGAGTAGAAGCTTTTAAATCGAGAGTCGAAAAATACGCAACGTCAAAAGGGACTATTCAATTTCCATTGGAGGAAGAGATGCCACTTGCACTGATTGCCGAAATGGTTGCTTTTCGGGTGCAGGAAGAACTACAGAGAGGGAAATAAAACGTTATTTTTCATATCCAATTGATCGAAGAAAATTCTCCATAGTAACACCCTGGCAAGGATTTCCAATGTAGATTTTGTCATCGTAATGAGCGGCAACGGTTGCAACAGTTAATACTAATATTCCGACAAATAGTACGGAGCCGAGTATGGGTTTAATGTGCGAAGGTTTTGCAAGAGAACCGAATGTCCATTTGAACAAGCCCGGATGAAATAGTATTAATCCAATAATAAAAGTGGTGATATAAAATGGAAAAGCAAATTTATAAACGCAAGCGGAAAATGTTTGGTTAGAAATCAGAAATGAAATTACCCAGATTACGAATGTAATAAGACTTATTTCCAAAATGTGTTCTTTGGATTTCATTCTTCTGCGAAGCTGATTTTTTGTATGCTTAAAGTAGTATAAGGGACATTTTTTTATGGGAGCTGGCAGAAATATTATTCATAATCATTTTCTGTCATACGATTAAAGCGGATGATATACTAATCCGAAAATAAAGGAAGCATTTACATTTTGAGCATCGGCAAAATAGGAAGTGGCTCTTTCAGTAGTTTGGAGCGAAAGGTTACTTGTTATTTTATATTCTTGTCTAAGACCAAATGATGTACAAAGAGCAACAGTAGCATACTGGTTTTTGCCGGATGTTCCATCCCAATAAGTACCATTTGTCTTTTGGGTATATAATGTAATTCCCGGGCCACCTTCAACCAAAAAATTAAACCATTGCCCTTTTCGCAATTTATATTGGGGTAGAATCAATAAATCCTTGTATTTCTCAATGGTTGTGTATTCAAACGGACCCGAATATCCCGGACCAAAACAGCAAATTACATAGCCACTATTCGTTTTAACTCCTGAATTCCTTGAGTTGATGGCAGTTCGTACTGATATTCGATTATTGAATTGATAGGAAAAACCGATTTCAGGACCGGGTTTGAAACCATTAAAACCGTACATGTCAAATCCGGAAAGAGTCTGGCCAATGTTCACAGAAAGGTCGTATGTGAACCGTGATTGGGCTTTTGCTTTAAATGGAATTCCGGAAGTCAAAATCAGACCGGTGGCAATTGCCATATATTTATACAAGGTGTTCATATCTCAGTTATTATTTTTTTGACTTCACAAACGGCTTGTAATTTACGCCAATTCCTCCGTAAACAAAGAAGGATTGATAGTTATAAATCTCGAAGGGAAATTGTTTTGAACAAGAATATCGTTCTGAGATTAAGATTGACAACTTTGTAGTGAGAGGAATCTCCTGACGAAATCCGGCGAAGATCATGGCCTCTAATCGTTTCGTTTTTGGCTGTAAATGTTCTTCCTCCACCCAATAACCACTTACCTTCAACCGATTCGGATAGATTCCTGCTCCCGCTTCAACAAAAACATTTATAGAATTGGAGTGAATGAATCTTCTTTGAACCGAAAGATTTAATCCGTATGAAACATTCCGATAAACGGATTCTGAATTTTGGTAATTGAATTTGTGGTATAGATAGTAAGAGCTTAAGCCCAGTCTAAAATTGAGTTTATCGTTTTTGCTAACAGAAATTCCGGCTTCGACTCCTTTTAATGCGTTCTTCATTTGGTTTGTTGTGATCTGATAATCACGGAATTTTCCCATGTACTGCAGATCATAATTTAATTTAAATTGAGCAAAGGTGAAGGAAGATGTGTTGCAAAGTAGTGTTGCAATACAAGTAGATTTTAATAAGAACATTTTCATATTAATTCAATTTATTATTTCTGAATTTATAGTTAATGCCGGCTAAAGCACATAACTGTAAATCACCAATGGGTTCAGAATACCAGGTGCCTCTTTCGGTAACAAAAAATGAAATTCCATGGGTGATATTAATTTCCTGCCTAAATCCTATTGATAAAGCCAACGCGACGGATTTGTATCGAAAATCTTTTTCTGAATTATCTCCGTATGTCTTGGTTCCGCTTCCCCAGTTACCGCAGAGTCCCATGCCCGCTTCACCATATAAACGGAACGCGGAACTTTTATTAAACCGATGGAGGTAGAAACCAATAAGGTCGGAATAGTTTTCAGAATAGTCTGTACGAACATGTTGTGTACTCGGATTTGGCCAAAAGATATAGGCAATTTCGGGCGACTGTTTCCATGTTCTTGGTCCGGAGTTCCGGTATCCCATCGCAAGTTTGAAAGAGTTATTTTCGGAAATACTATACAGCAGTCCGAGTTCACACCCTGGTAGAGTCATTTGGTGTTTTAAGTCGTACCATATTGAGTGACTGCTAATTGTCGAGAAGTCGATGGATCGCAAGGTCTGAGCATTGATTTGGCAGCTGAATACAAGCAATGTTGCAAGGGGTAAGCACTTGAGTTTCAAAAAAGTAAACTTTGATGTATGGTTTAGCCTTTTAATTCTTTTCATTTTTTTACTTTCTTGACTTTTTGCATTCGGTAAGCAATGGTTGCATGGATTGGCAAATAGTTAAGGTTGGTACTCAGATAAATCGCGGTTCCATTGACATTCTCATAATACTGATAACTCAAATACGGCGTAATATTCAGGTTTACATAGAATTTATCGGAAACATTATATTGCAAACCAACCAAATAACCTATACTGACATCGGTTCTATACAGGGTATTGTGCGAGAGTGAAATCCCGGAGTGAAAATCCCAGCCGTGCACAAACATAAAGTTGTGTTGCACATCTACCCGTTTTTCTAACCCGATTGCAGCGCCTATTGCGGAGTACAAATTGTTTGGAGCACCACCGGAAATGAAGAGTGTATTGGTGAAATTGGTGAGACGGAAACGCAGATATTTATTGGTTTTATACTCGTCTTTATAGGTAAAATCGAAGTATTGGTTTTTGCCTATGCCTACACCGAATTCCCGGTGAAACTGGGCATAGGATTGCGATGAAAACAGGCCAAAGAGTGAAGCAAAGACGACCACATTAAATAGAGGTGTTTGATATGCTTTGTTCATAATGACGTATTGAAAAATTAATAAAATGGCAATTGCAGTTTGACTTCCTTATTCGAAGGATAAAATTAAACCAAATTATGGAAACTGCAAGCGAGGAATCTGAAAGTTTCCGGGGAGATTGGTGAAGTGGTTGCGCATTGGAAGAAACGGGCTGTTTTGCCGGGAAACGGAAACTTCGTAAGCGACCGAATGGTAATTTAATCCGGAACTATTTCGTCCGGAATAATTAGAGGAAACATTTTTCAGATAAACACCTGGTGCCGGATATTCTTTTGCTTCAACAACGGGTGAGTTATTTTCATCATAAAGCTGTTCGATTATTAGATAATTCTTGCCATTAAATGTGACTGTTCTCATCCATAAACCTGCGGTATCTGGAAGTTTTTTTTGAACATATAAAACAACGGAATCTGTGATATAAGCTTTGCCATTCACTGTAAAATGAAATGGGCCTATTACATGTTTTCCGGTATCGGAAAATGTAAGTCTGAAGGTGTAGAAATGTGCAGGAAGGATAATTTTATCAGTGGTAAAGGTTGATGATGCCGGAAGTGAATTGGTAATTTCATCTTTAATCATGGTGTCGAGGAAGGCAGTGGACAAATGGAATTGTACGTCATCACCCACTCGCGGATAAAACTTCGTGGTACTTAATTTCAACGTATCAGCCGCAAATGATAAGAGGTGAAAGCACAGCAAAACGGAAATGGTAAAAGTTTTCATGTGAGTGGTGTTATGTTGGTTATACGGAGTAATGGCTGTCGTATTGTTTTATGAAGACAAGGTTTTTTTATTGAGCGTAATTTTAGTATGTCAAAAAAAACGGAATTAGATGTTCTGGTGAAGGGGGAAAATGGTGGAAGCGAATTAATCTAAAACTTGAAGGCATAAAAGGGCTTAAGCCCTTATTCCCGCGCATGATAACGACTTTTCAATAAACACGCTAATCCAATTGATCACCTGAATATCATAAGAAACTGAACGCATTATAAAGTATCCGAAGTGAATTTTAAATCATAGTTCTTACCCACGATTTTTTTGAAAAATCTCCCATATCCGTATTAAACCAAACGAAGCAGCAAGACAAAACAGAATGTCCAGAATTAGCTTCCCGTAAAAGGTTTCCGACATTTCATCCGGGCACGGACTACACATCGGAGAATGATTTACATGAAAAATAAAGGGAAATCCAAATGTGTCTTCTCCATCAACCGGAGTTTCTATTTTCATAGTGAACCAGGTGATGAGTGCGAATAAAATAATGGATACTAAAAATGTGGTAAGAACTTTTTTCATTTTGTCAACTGTAGAATACTGTAATCTTGGTTTTGAAATAATGTATTGTGGTTTGAAACGTATTCCGGCAATTTGTGACGATCAATAATTAAGTATCGGGCGCCAAGTTGTACAAGTGAATCTATGTAATTAGAATCAAACAGAAAATCATTTTCTAAGGTCCATCCCTTTTGGTTTGAGAAGTAAATGTTTTGGGGAGTTTCGCCACCGTTAATAATAATCTTCTCGTTTTTGGGAATGTACTTTTCGGTTAATTGTTCTAAACTTAATTTGTAAAGCTGACTCTCGTTTTGCCGTAAATCGTAAAATTGATTTCCAATTCCTTCGGCGGCAATAACCAACAAAATCCAGATGCGATATTTAGCTGGAATAATATTTAATCCGTACCCGGCGAGCAATGCCATTACCGGTACAAAAGGCACAATGTAATAACTGTGGGTCGGGAAAACGGATCCCGATTTTATGATGAATATGCAGAATACGATTGTTATTAATGCTAAAGAAAAGACGTACAGACGATTTTCATTTTTAACAAATGCATAAACGCCAATCACACAAAAACCGAATGCCACAAAGGATTCCAATGCGATAAAATAGAATTTCTCAAAAAGATTAGGAAGCAGGGGAAGTATTTCCTGAACTCCTTCCCGCATGGATTTGGGGAAGTATAACTCAAAAAGGTAGGTTTGAACGAGGTGCGGAACCCAATAGAAATACCATAGGGACGTAATTAAAATAATTAAGAATGAAGTAATTAAAAATGATATTTTTCGGTTGTTTGGAATGGATTTGAGGAATGGGACAACAGCGGTTCCTGCCAACAAGGTTAAAGCCGGAATTTTACATAATACACCCAATCCGCTAAACGAAAGATATAATATCAGAGAAGTTGATTTGTTGCTTTTGAGATAGTCGTAGGCATGGTATAATCCGATTATAACTAATGAAACACTAAATACATCGGGCATGATCTTCCGGCCATGTTCGAACCAAAGCGATGTGTGCAAAATGATGGTTGCATTAAATGCGACTTTAGAATTAAACAATTCCCGGGTTAACCGAAAGAAGTACCAGGATCCGAAACTGCACGCAATTAAATTAATTAGCCTACCGTACCAATGAGTGTATCCGAAGATTTTGGCCAACAGGTAAATCAGAAAATTAAAGAACGGAAATTCTGAGCCAATTATCCCGGACTTTTCACCGGCCATATCAATTTTGGGGTGAAAAACATCCGGACCGGTTTCGTAAAAATTTCGGGCAATCATATTAGTGAGTGCCTGACGCCAACTGTGCCCGTGTTCTAAAGGTGCGTTGGTTATGCCGATCATTCGGATCAGGAAAAAGACAATGATCCAGAATCGGATGTCTGAAAACAATTTTTGTAAACGAGGTGAGATTGTCACGGCTCGAAATTACAAAGGGATTGTATTAAGTCCGAGATTTTTGCTCTTGACTAATTGAACGAAATGTTTAGCTTTGAATGTGAATAAATCAAAGCATCTCGATAAGTGAAAAAATGGTACTTTTTACTTTTGATTGGTTGTTCTTTACCGGGAAGGGGACAAAACCTTCAATTTGCGCCATTGTACTCTGCAAGTGATCCCATACAATTGTGTGCTGAACATCCTAAGTTCAACTTTTTATATACATCAGGTGGCAGCAATCAGGTCTTTCTACCGGATGCCAATAATCCCAATTTCAGGATAGAACAGGACAGAGATGCTTTTGTGATGTGTTACGATAAAAAGGGTAAATATTTGTGGCATGTAGGTTTCTTCGGGACTGGAGAGCAAAAGATTATTGGAGGAACATTGAACAAATTCAATAGTTTTTTTGTGTTGATTAAATTTGGTTCGGATACAGCTATTATTCAGACTGCCAATCAAAAATATACGTTCACGGATCCGTTTGATGGAAGTTTAAAGGATAAATTGGTTTTACTTAAGTTTGGGGATGACGGGGAATTAAAATTTCAAAAAATCCTTGGCGTTTGGTCGCAGGACTGCCAGATGATCATTTTTAATTCATACAGATCAGAAGACATATTATTTGGAGTTTCTTTGCGTAAAGGACAGAAAATACCGGGATCAACAACCTTCGTTTCTACACCTCCATTTGCTTTTTCTCATTTTTTAATAACCCTTGGGAATAATGATCTTGAGTTAAAAGCTTTAAAGGCGCTGTCAAGCTTCTCATCTCAGGCAATGCAGGTTTATAATAACGTGGTACTTTTGGAACAAGCAATTTTGGTTTCCGATGGAAGTGAGCGAGTTGATTCTGCCAATTATCATAAGATTTATTATCTCACAAATTCATCCCTGACTCCTGAAGATTCTTTAACGTTAAATTTTGGAGTAACGGTTAACGCGGTCTGTCATAGCGACAGTTCTTTTTATATCTGTTTTCGTACAAAAAATAAGAGACAACCTGTTGGTGGTAATGTCTTTAATGATGATGCGAATTATCTTACGAAATGGAAAAAGAATGAGTTAACGGATTCCTTAAAATTAAACTATTCGGCCGACGATGCCTGCTTTCCCTCATTCTTTTTAGATAATAAAGATCAGATGTATTTTAGTGTCGGTCACGCGTGGCAAAATAATCTCGGGCTACAGAGCGTAAATTTTTTTAAGGGCGAAAAGCATTTTTTTAATAAATCTTACTGTCATTTCTGGGGTCCGATTGTCAGCGATAGTTTTTTATGGACTTCCAGACTGGAGGGACAGACGGGTGCTGGTAGTTATGTGGTGCATTGTTATGCGGATGAAAATAACCAATATATGAGTGCGAACGTATCACATTGGATTGATTTTGATCCCGGGCTTTACGCGTTTCAGTATAGTCCTTCTACCTACGGAGGAAGAAATGTTGTGGCCGGTTACAACTGCTACCCAACGGCTATTTTTACATTAGATCAAAATGCTCAACGGGTTGATTTTTACAATTTCTCAGCGGGTTCTGATTCGTTTCTATGGGATTTTGGATTTGCAACTCCCAAAACACACGAACGAAATCCGGTTGCTCATTATCCGGCGGTTGGCGATTACACGGTTACATTAATAGCGTATAATGAGTGTGGAGCAGATACTTTTTCATTTCCGGTTTATATCGACAACGTGGTTTCAGTTCCGGAAATAAATGAAGCGGATGTTAAGATCTATCCTAACCCATTCAACAATAAAATTCAGATTGAAAGTAATCTGAATTTTAAAACGTATGAATTGTATTCGTCAACAGGAAAGTTGTTGTTATCGGGAAAAATGGAAGAATCGAAATTTATTGATACCGAATTCTTGGCAGTTGGTACATATATATTGCGATTGAGTTGGGATGAATCTTCCATTACACGGATGGTGGTGAAAGAATGAGGTCACACCCCTCAATTAATTGTTGATTCATTTAATTTAAAGGTGAAGGATTACGGAAGACTATCAGGTTTTGGAAATTAATAATTTAGAAACTGCCGGTTAGTGGGCAGACCCTGTAACCGGGGTGCAGCCTTTAGACTAGAGATGTTATTTCCTCATAACCAATTGGTGGTGGGGAACTAATATCTTATTCCGTTTGTTTTAGCATTTGGCCCAAGCTTTCAAAAGGTTTTGAAATATTAAAATACAACGCCTTCACCTTTTTTTGACCTTTAATTTTTTTCTGTCCTTTGGTTATGATTGCCAGTAAATCAAATGTGCCAATTTCATTGATAACAATAGATTGCGAGCTCATTTGGAGCTGACGATTTGAAAAATCATATATTCATCATCGACTTTAATGACAACATAGGATGATATGCTTTGTAAACCATCCCCGCTGGAATAAATCGTTTTCATGTAGCCTGTGTATAAATTATAATAAAAACGGGCTGTGTCAATCATGTCTATGCTTCTGTAGCATACTGCCATTTTATGGGCTAATCGGATATTAACAGGATTGTCTGCCATTATTTGTCTGCCATGTTCAATGGCTTTACTAAACTTCCTTTGGTTGTAAAACTGCTGAAACAAATCGTCATGCGGGTTCTTACCATAAGGTTTATACATGTCTTGAAAAACATTTCCATAGTACAGATATTTAAAATGTAAATCGTTTTGAGTTGTGTCAAATTTGGCAATTCTGTTCAGCAAGTCGGGATAATAAAACGATGAATTGGAATCGGAGACCTGAGAATGGATTTCATCAAAATCTACATTTGAAATTGACTGTGCATGAACAACAGCGATTAACATCATGAAAAGGATGAACATCGAAATTTTCATAGAATAAGGTTGATGGGGTGGAAGTATAGAAAAATTTCAAATTTGTTGCGCAAGTAAAAGCTTGCACATATATTTGCAAGCGATTACTTGCGTAATGTATGGCAGAAATACGAAGAGATGTTTTTCAGGCGATTGCTGATCCGACGCGTCGCGGCATTTTGGCCACCTTGCTGAATGAGTCCCAGAATCTGAATTCTTTGTCTGAACAATTTGATATGAGTCGGCAGGCGGTTTCACTGCATGTGAAAATCCTTCAGGAGTGCGGTGTGATTAGCATTAAACAGAATGGGAGGGAACGTTACTGTGAGCTGCAGGTTAGCAAACTCGAAGAAGTTGCCGATTGGCTGGAACCGTTCCGCAAGGCATGGGATGATCGATTTGATCAATTAGACAATTTATTAATCAACATAAAAAACAAAAAGAAACAATGACAACAAGTATGATGACTGATTTTACCATAGATCGGGAAAACAGTTCGGTTAAAGTGGTACGATCGTTTGCCGCGTCACAAGACGATGTTTGGGCAGCGTGGACAGAGCAGGAATTATTGGATCAGTGGTGGGCACCTCGTCCGTTTAAATCGGTAACCAAGAAAATGGAGTTCCGGGAAGGAGGAAGGAGACTTTATGCGATGAAGGGTCCGAATGGAGAAGAACACTGGGCTTTGGCAGATTATACATCCATTACGCCGAAATCGAATTTTCAATATCAGGATGCATTTTGTGATGAGGAGGAAAATATTAATCCGGATTTCTCGAGCTCAAAATGGAATGTTGATTTTTCGGAGTCGAATGGCATAACAACCGTGTTTGTTACAATCAAACATGAAAACATGGAGGATCTTGAAAAAATAATATCATTAGGATTTAAAGAAGGATTTACGGCAACACTTGAGTATTTGTCGGAAATGCTTGAGAAATAAAGAAAATATAAAGCGGAAAAGGGGGAGGGCTACGGCCACCCCTCCCCAGATGAAAGATCGTTAATTCTGGACTAATTCGCGAATAAGGGTAGGATCTTAAACACTTATTTTCGATCCGGATTCTGTTGAGAGGAGGTTTACATTTTTCACGCAGAGGCGCAGTATATTTACTGAATTCAGAATTAGTTATTCCGGGCTGAATTATAGGTTTTAAAGAAAAGGTGAAAAGAGATTGCAGAGATTTCGCACGAATGTTCGTAGGTTTCGAATATGTGATTTCAGAAATCTTGAAACAACACAATTGCATTTCTAAACAGAAATAATGGATTGAGAATTTACTCCGGGCTAAGGCCGCCCCTCCCCATTCGAAAGATCGTCAATTTTGAAATATGTCGCAAAGAAAGGCGCGATTTTAAGTACTTATTTTCGATCCGGATTCGGTTGGGGCAAGGTTTACATTTTTCACTCAGAGGCGCAGTATATTTGCTGAATTCAGAGCAAATTATTCCGGACTGAATGAGTCGGTTTTAAAGAAAAGGTAAAAAGAGATCGCAGAGATTTCCTTTAAATGTTCGTAGGTCTCGAATATGTGATTTCAGAAATCTTGAAACAGCACAATTGCATTTCTAAACGGAAATAATGGATTGAAAATTTACTCCGGGCTACGGCCACCCCTCCCCAGATGAAAGATCGTTAATTTTGAAATATGTCGCAAAGAAAGGCGCGATTTTAAGTACTTATTTTTCTGTCCGGATTTGGGTGAAGTGATATTTTCATTTTTCACGCAGAGGCGCAGAAAATTTGCTGAATTCAGAATTAATTATTCCGGGCTGAATGAGTCGGTTTTAAAGAAAAGGTAAAAAGAGATAGCAGAGATTTCCCTTAAATGTTCGTAGGTCTCGAATATGTGATTTCAGAAATCTTGAAACAACACAATTGCATCTCTAAACAGAAATAATTGATTGCGAATGTACTCCGGGGCTACGGCCGCCCCTCCCAAGTTGAAAGTTACTGCTTCTAACCCAGCGAACCATCATCATTTAGTGCATTAAACACTTACTTCATGCACGAATTGGAAAATCAAAAATTCGAACCTTAAAATTTCTCCGCAACCACAAACAGATAATCTCCCGAATCATTGTCGAAGCCGTTGATGATATTGCGGATGCTATCGTTTTCAATATCTTCTTTGAGTTGCGATAACCCGGATTGTATTTCGTTAAAATTGGCGAGGTCGGCGAACGAAGAAATACCGTTTCGGATTTCCGGATTTAGGTAGAGTTCAGGTTGCTCTTTTCCGCAGTACAGAAAATGATCCTGGAGATCAGGCTGAACAAAATATTTTTCGGTTTGGGTGATTTCAAAACCATTTCGCTCGAGTGCGTCGCTTACCCGAACTAGCGAGGGCATTTGTTGAATTGAAGCATCCAACATTTTCGGAAAGAAATGTTTGAGCCAGTATCCTTCCATTTGTTCGGGCGTGGAAGTGAAGATCACAATTCTGCCGCCCGCACACAACACCCGGTTGAGTTCCTGAAAACCGGAATCGAGATCGGGCCAGTGATGAAGGGTTAATGTGCAGATGATTCCATCGATACTTTCATCGGTTAGGCCGGTGTGTTCAGAGGTTCCGCTGATCCATTGAATATCCGGATTTCGTTGTCGGGCGATATTCAGCATTTTTTCGGAGGGATCAATTCCGACGATATTTATCCCGGAATTTTTAATGGCAATGGTATAATTCCCGGTTCCGCAACCAATGTCGGCATATTTCATTTCCGAATCGGGATCAAGCATTTCGAGCAATCGGGATGTGAGGTACGGATCTGCTTTTCGTGTGTTATTATAATCGTCTCCGATTCGATCGTATTTAATATCCATGATATTTAAGTTGAGCCTGCAAGTTAAGAACTTGATTTTCCAATTAAATAAGTTGTGAAATGTTTGATCGGGGAATTATGATTTCAGATCGAAGATTGAATAAGGTTTTGATTGAAGCAAATTTAGTGGTAAGGCCGTTGTAGGCATCAGACACATGTAGGGGTAAGGCATGCCTTACCCCTACATATATCGCATGCCGTACCCTACAAATACCGAATGCTATTCCCCTTCATCGCGAAACCCAATTTAGTGATGATCTTTCACGAATAATCAGTGTATAAACCTGTCACCCGGTCACTCCGCATGTTCCTTCAGCAAATCCTTAAACTCTTTACGGATTTTCTGAACCTTTGGCGCAATCACATACGAGCAATATCCCTGATTCGGGTTATTGCTGAAATAATTCTGGTGATAATCTTCTGCCGGATAATAATTGTTTACCGGTTCGATAGCTGTAACAATCGGGTTCTCCCAAAGTCCACTGCTGTCGGTTTCGGCTTTACTCTTTTCGGCCTGCTCTTTTTGCTTTTCGTTGTGATAATAAATCACGGAACGATACTGATAACCTACGTCATTTCCCTGACGGTTCATCGTTGTGGGATCGTGAGCATGCCAGAAAATCGTGAGCAGCGTATCGTATGAAATAATTTTCGGATCGAAATAAATCTGCGCCACTTCTGTATGTCCGGTGGTACCGGCACAAACTTCCTTATACGACGGGTTTTTCACGTGGCCGCCGGCATATCCGGATTCCACTTTTACCACGCCTTTCATATCCTGAAAAATGGCTTCCACGCACCAGAAACATCCGGCACCGAAGGTGGCCGTATCGAGATTTAAGCTGTCGGTATTCTGATCCATACTAATGATTTTCGATTGGGTTTTTTGTCCTTTGACGCACGACAAAAATAGGCTAAAGGTTAATGTGAGAATGGTGGTTGTGAGGAGCTTATTCATGGGTGTTTTCGGGTTTAAAAGATTTGAATTTTATGGAAACCGAATTCACACAATGACGGGTGTTTTTGTTGGTAAATCCTTCTCCGAGAAAAACATGTCCGAGATGGGCATCGCAATTTTCGCAGGTGATTTCGGTTCGGTATCCGTCGGAATCGGTGGTTCGGCGAACCATACCGGGAATTTCATCATCGAAACTCGGCCATCCACAATGCGAATCGAATTTGTCGGAACTCCAGTAGAGCGGCGCATTGCAGCGGCGGCAGAGATAAATTCCGTCTGCTTTAAAATCGTAGTATTCACCGGTAAAAGCGCGTTCGGTTCCTTTGTTTTGAATTACAGAATATTCAAAACTGTTGAGCGAGTTATACGGATGCAAAGCCGATCCGTCGCGCATGTCGAAAAGGTATTCGAACACAGCCTTTTTTATGGCGGAAGGTTCGGCCATTTGCAACATGTTGTGTGATGGGAGGGAGAATAAGGTGTTGCCATTCTTATCGGCAATAACCGTGAGCGCATTAATTCCGGTCGGTTTTTTCATGAAAGCTGAAAAATTCTCCGGAATATTAATTTCAGTTGTATTTGCAAAGCGGATTGTGTCGGGGGAAATCCGATTCAGGTTTTTGAAATCTTCCGGCACATTAAAGTTGGAGACAACCCGGATTTGAACATTAAAATCCTTGAGTTCGGCAGCTAGTTCATCGAGGTAAATGAGTTGGCGCGTATAAAAGGAATCGGTTGGATTTCCGGAAAAACAATAAATCGTAATCGCGTCAACCGGATTCAGAATGGAGATATTGTTTTGTACGGTTTCGAAGGCTTGCGAATCGTACCAGGTTTTCCAATCGGGATGATCGGCAAGTGTTTTTTGCAAAGCTTCGGATAATGGCTTTCCGGAACGGTACAAATGGGAAGTTGCATTGGGTGTTTGCATATTTTGTTCACTAACTTTTTCGTTGAGGTCGGCGCTGCATCCAAGGGCATAAACCGCAATTAGTGCCGGCAGGAGGAAGCTCCGTGAAATTAATGGTTTCATATAATTAACTACGTTTAAAGGCATTGTTCGGTTTTAGTGTCGTTCTCATTTTAAAAGCCTGACCTGAAAATCGGGATTCATGACGAACGTATGGTATCGGTCGATGAAGTTAGAAAGGTGCGCTGTGCTATGCGTAAGTACTAAAGAAGTTGAATAAGGGTTAAACGTCTGATGACCCGTAGAATGAATCGTATTATTTGTATTTTGATTTTGTTGCCATTGGGGGCAACTGGTCAGAACATAGTCGACAGCCTGAGAAGTCGACTGATTGGCAGATGGATTTTAACAGATGTGTTAACCAGTCTCCCTTTTGATTCGGAAGCAAATGTTGTTTCGTATCCGGTTGATTGCCATAATACGCTGGATGTTGAGTTTACAATTGATTCAATTTTAATAACGCGTTTTGAACCCTACCGGGTCTATAAACAAAAGTTGAAATATTCCATTATTCCTTCTGCTGATCGAAGAAACGGATTTCGCATTAATATCTATCAAGAAAGCATTAAAAAGAAACTTCACCGTCGAACCTTTAAAGATTTTAAGGCGTTCTGGGATTGTGCTCAATTAACCGATTCTTCAATAACATTAATTGTTAATCCCGATCTTTTACATGCAAGCCTGGTAGACAATTCGGTAAGCACTTTGAAATTTGTCCGAAAAGCGCAAACAGAGAATAAGGCTGCTCTGGAAGGAAGTTGGTTTTATACATCAAACCGGCCATTACGGATGGATGAGCGTGAATTAGTTTTTAGCAGAGATAGCATTTGGTTTAATTCATCGAAATACAAAACCTGTCGATATTTGGCATTTCATAAAAAAGATAATAGTGAAACCTATTCTATAAATGAAGAGGAAGCACCTCTTACTCCTTATTTTACAATAAGAGATTGGAATATTCCTTATACATCCCGATATGAAATATGTGAGGTTCTACATGTCATTGGCTTTTGGTATCATGGGAGGAAGCATCGATTCAAATATGATATCACAGATGAGAAGTTAATACTGACACGAATGGAAGATGTTAAAATAAGCCAACCTCATAATGTTGGATTTGTCAGTTTTACGCATCAGAAATGGTGGGCACGCTATCCTTCGGGAGATTTTGATCCGGTAAAAAATTCCATCATGGTTTTCCATCGCGATTCGTGTTATACCTGTTCAGATGATTCGGATACCTACACGTATTCAAAATTATTTTTTTGGAATGATACCCTCACGGTTGCAATTAATTACGTAAATGGCGGGATGCGAAGTACGACTGCATATATCCTGAAATATTCGTACATGCCGCAGGAACATATTCTGATTTTATATTTTACGACTCATGATCCGATCCGGTTTCATGTAATTTATGAAAACCAAAAATTAACGATGATTAAAGTTCCATGAAATTGAGATTATTGTTTATCCTTATTTTTAGTGTAAAGAGTGTCTTGAGTGGTTTTGCCCAAACGATTGAAATCACTCCGGAGTTAGGTCGTGCGTATATACATTACCTTGAACGACAGGTGATCAAAACCGCGTGGGATGCTGTGATGGATGGAAAATTAACGGCGTATGATGTTGATTCTCCTAATGTGAAATTAACACCAGAGATGGTGTTGGGTAAATTTTATTTTGAAGTAGATATAGAGTATGATACTCTGGATTCTTACAATATTGCTCATATTTCAACCGGTATTGGATGTGAGTCAGACTCATGTATAACTTCCATATTTGTGTTGAGTAATAAGACTGCGGATTTTATTAATCTGAAATATCAACAAGAAGTATTGGCAATTGCTTTTGGAAACCAACCCGTTATTTCCGGAATTATTCTGGGCAATATGCCAAAATTCAAAGTTCAGGCAGATGAGTTGTTGGAATTATTACCGGTTGCCATTCGAGCTCCATTTTGTGCAATACTTTCTTTACGACATAGTATTGGCAATTTGAGATATGCAAGAAGTGAAATGTACCCTGAAAACTTTGAAGAATATCTGCTTGAAAAAGAAACGAAAACCGGCAAAGACAATACACATTCAGATTTGTTGGAACTTTCGGATTCCTTTACAACCGGATTGGGAAATTTTATTTCTGTTCTTCCGGCTGCAGTTCTGGATGTTAGAATGCAGGCAGGAAATTGGGAATTCTTAAAACCAAATATTTACAGAGATCCGGATCTCAAAAGCAATTTTAAAAACATTGAAAGTGAATATGCAATGGAATATGTTGTTGTTTCTCAAGCGCCGGGATATGATGATTTTCAGGAACATTATATATCATCATTCAGCTTCAATATTCTCGACAGTCTTGAAACATTCACGAACGGTATTGGTGTAAGATTGTTGAAATTAATTCAAACCGATGCGAGACAAAAATTAGTTGGAGACGAAATACACAGATCGGTATTTATGAAGCTCGATTGGTTTGTTTCTTCATTATCCGAAGAAGATAAAATATTGTTTTTAGGATTAATAGAATACAGTAAAAACACGAAGTGAATTATTTATACCTGAAACAGATACTTATTTATCATCTGCGGTTTGATTTGGTTATTGACTCTGGGCTGTTCCGCAATGTACAAATCAAAAAACGGTTGTGCATTGCTATCATTTCTTCCCTTTTGATGCTTAACTCATGGGTGACTGCACAATCACTCGAAGAAGTTAAACACAAAACCTTCATTGGGCATTGGAAGCCTGATTCGGGTTCTTTTGTTTTGAATCGATTACTCCTAACACCTCCATATCTAAAGGTGCCTAAAGAATATGCAAACAGACTTCAGGATTCGGTTGTAGAATTGATTGTGGACTCATCAATAATCGGTTTTGTATGTGTTCATAATTTAAAAAGAGATACCATTGAGATACCATACAATTTTGAAAAAGGCTATTCTGATTATTATAGAATTATGCCCAGATATATAAAGAAACCCTGATATAAACCAAAGAACAATAGTTGGTATTTCCGATTGTTTTGGACAATTGAATGTAATAATACGGACTTGTTCGTCACGAGCTATCTGTTATACGACACAGGTCATCGTCATCACTACGACACTCTGCTTTTTAGCAGAAACCCTGAACCTGAAATAGCTGAAAATGATTTTTTAGGTAAATGGTATTACAGTCGGCAAGAAAATCAAACTCCCGATTTGGATTCGATTGTTCTCACAAAAACTCCGGATGATCATTTTGACAACGGGATTAAATGTTACGCCACTATGGAATTTGGTTGTGACTTGCACTCTTTTAATTGTTTGAAGAATTATTTTATTGAATCATCGTATGAACCTCAGGAAGGAGATAACTCAAATTATTACAAATGGGTAATCCAAAACGGGTATCCCTGCTATTGGGAAATTGACGTTACAACCCGAAGATTGTATTTAATAAACAAAAAAGATCATGAGATTAAACGAGTATTTCATTACCGGTTTACAGAAAATAATTTGATTTTAACATTTCTGAAAAGCGTGGAATATGATTCGGTGATAACCTATCGAAACCGCACTGAAATATCGAAAAGTTATCCTTTTGGAAAATGGTATCACTGTACAGATGCGAATCAATTAAGCACCGGAGATTCGATGCTGTTCGTACGTGATTCGTGCTGCTTTGATTATAAGAAAACCACAAGTTTCCATTGGAGTGAGAGCAGTTGTGAGACATTGTTTTTTTCGGGTATAGTAGATATAGAATACTGCACCGAAAAACACATCGAAGTCAGCAAGTTTGAATCGAGTTGGCCAAATTCATGGAATTTAGAAATAGATACAAATGAACAGAGAGTATATAGTAAGTATAAAAGGGAGATTAATTTTAAATATCAAATTATCGATGACCAATTACTGTTAATAAAGGTCAAAGATGATTAATTATCGGTTCCGGTAATTGGCGAACAACAATGTTTTGGCATAAGGGGTTATTCACTATCAAACCGCAATCACAAATCTGATCGACCCTCATAAATCAACCTTCGTACATCTTAAAACGGACTTCCCTAAATTCGCCATTCATTTTTAGGAATTTTGAAATCTCGAATTACCCCTGCAGAGCTGCAACAACATTTCGATTCGCTCATTGAAAGTGCGATCGATGGAATTCTGATCATCGACGAAAAAGGCATCATGATCGAAGCGAACTCTTCGGTTCTCAAATTGTTCGGCTACCCAAAAGACGAAATTCTCGGCAGGAATGTGAATATGCTCATGCCTCATCCACACAGTCATTTGCACGATGGGTACATGAGAAATTACATCGAAACCGGAATTGCCAAAATCATCGGAATCGGTCGGGAAGTCGAAGGTTTAAGAAAAGACGGAACCACCTTTCCTTTCCGGTTGGCAGTAGGCGAACTCAAAATTAAAAACGGCAGACTCTTTACCGGGTTTGTTCACGATCTCACCAAAGAAAAAGAGACCAGCGCTCAGTTAAAAGAATACGCCGAGCGACTCGAATCGAAGGTGAAAGACCGCACTGCTCAGCTCGAACAGGAAATCGAAATCAAGAAAAGAACAGAAACCGCACTTCTCGAGAGTCAGAAGTTATACGAAGCTATCGCGATAAACTTTCCCAACGGAACCATCAACGTGCTAGACCGCAATCTCAATTTCCTTTTCGTGGAAGGAAGTGGATTGAAACAACTCGGAATGGGAACCAAAGACCTCATTGGCAAATCGTATCTCGACCTGATTGATCCAGCCATAACAGAAATGGTATCCGAAAAACTCAACCGGGTTTTTGAAGGCGAAAGCGAAGATTTTGAAATTGAACTAAAGCACCTTGTTTTTAAAGTTCGCTCCGTTCCGTTGCCAAACGAAAACAACGAAATCGACCGCATTCTTCTCGTGGAAACCAACATTACCCAACAAAAAAAGGCAGAAGAAGAAATCTTTAATTCACTTAGAAAAGAAAAGGAACTGAACGACCTCAAATCGAGGTTTGTCTCCATGGCTTCGCACGAATTCAGAACTCCGCTGAGCACCATTCTTAGTTCTGCATCGCTCATTGAAAAATATCCGCAAACAGAAGATCAGCCCAAACGTGTAAAACACACCGAACGAATCCGGGGAAATGTTCGCAACCTTACATTAATATTAAATGATTTTCTCTCTCTCGAAAAACTCGATGCCGACAGCATTAGAACCAACAAATCGCATTTTAATCTGTATCCGTTGGTTCAGGAAATAGCGGATGAATTTTTAGTACTGAAGAAGCCCGGTCAGAGCATCAAAATTAAATGTGCAAAGGAAGATTGTACGGTGTATTCTGATCCGTTTATCATTCAGAATGTACTAAACAATCTTATCTCAAACGCCATTAAATATTCCGGGCCAGAAAGCACCATCACTATCGGAATGGAGTGCGACAACAAAAAATTGAAATTGTCGGTGTCTGACAATGGAAACGGTATTAGCACAGAAGATCAGAAATTTCTGTTTAACCGCTTTTACAGAGCCTCGAATGCAGGCAATGAACAAGGCACCGGACTCGGACTTCACATCGTAAGCCGGTACATCGATTTACTCGACGGTTCAATTTCTTTTGAATCAGAATTAGGCACGGGAACAACTTTTACGATAATATTGACGAACGCAATCATAGACTACGATACGAATGGACAAGAAGCGAATTCTGGTAATTGAAGACAATAACGAGATCCGTGAAAACCTGGCGGAAATTCTGGAACTCGATGGTTATGAAGTGCTAACGGCAATTGATGGAAAAGCCGGAGCACAAAAGGCACAGGAAGAACTTCCCGACCTTATTCTCTGCGACATCATGATGCCGAATCTCGACGGTTATGGTGTGCTCCATATTCTCAGTCGCAACGAAGCTACCCTGCGAATTCCGTTTATCTTTCTCACCGCAAAAGCAGAAAAAGGCGACATCCGCAAAGGCATGAGTCTCGGCGCTGATGATTACATCGTAAAACCTTTCGACGAAACCGACTTGCTCACAACCGTTGAAAACAAATTGCGAAAATTTCAGTCCATCGGAACAGCAACCCCGCAACGCGAGAGCAAAGGCGACATCGAAAACGCATTCTCAAACAAACTGGTTAAATCCTTTGCAAAAAAAGAATCTGTTTACCGGGAAGGCGACACAGCAAACTATGTTTATAAATTAGTAAGCGGTAAGATCAAACTCATCCGGTATAGCGACGATGGAAAAGAGATGGTTATCGACCTTTTAAAACCTGGAGAATTTTTCGGCTATTGGTCGGTGTTGCAAAACGAACCCTCCGGGGAAGGTGCCGAAACACTTGAAGCGGCAACCATCGAATACATTCCCCGCGAAGAATTTTTGCGTGCTATTGAAGAAGATGTTACGGTTGCCGGCAAATTCATCAAGCTGCTCAGCAACAATCTGCTCGCGAAAGAATACAAGATCGTAGAACTGGCGTACAATTCGGTTCGCAAAAGAGTTGCAAATGCGCTGGTTTCACTGGCCGATAAATACACAACCGACAAATCTAAACCGTTCAGCATGGCGGTTTCCCGCGAAACACTCGCGGGCATCGCCGGCACATCCATCGAGTCTTCGATCAGAATGCTGTCCGAGTTCAAACAAGACGGACTCGTTGATGTGGACAAAGCGAACATCACCATTATTAATTACGAAAAACTCAAAAAAGCACCCTATTAAGGGGAAGTACGAGGTAAGATCGACGATTTTCGATTTTGGATTTTCGTTCATAAATCGTCGATCGTACTTCGTCAATTCTCCTTCGTCTGCATTTCGATCTTCACTTCTTCGTTTTTTCGATTTTCGATTTTCGTCCATCGTCGATCTGTCAAAGCAAATTCTTCTTCCTCCGTTTTTCGATCATCGTTTTTTCGTTTTTTCGATTTTCGTTTTTGGATTTTCATTCATAAATCGTCGAACTTGCCCCTGCACCAGCACTTAACAACCATCACAAATTCGGGATTCAAATCATATAATCTGATTGCCCGATAAATAAGAACAGCTATTTAAATCTATATCATTCTGCAAACTGACATTCATCATACAGCTCCGGTTCAGCCACATATTTTTTTGCGGTTGCAATGGCGGACTACATACATATCGATGGCAAAACCGTGAGTCGACTTTTATCGGAACATCACGATATGCGCATTATCGATGTACGGTCGCGTCGCGAATTCAGCGAGTCTCGTATTCCGGGTGCGCAAAACATCGACATTATGGCATCCAACGCCATCGAAGTTTTGACAAAACTCCGGAAAGATCTTCCGTATTTAATTTATTGCAGTATAGGCGTGCGGTCCATCTCTACCGTAAAAATGATGGCTGATTTGGGTTTTACCGATTTGTATCATCTCGACAACGGACTTAACGGTTACAACGGTCCGATCGACGAAACCTCCGGCAGTCGCATTCTGGACAAAGCCTGATTACAGTTTTTTTGACTTAATCAATCGGATTCTTGACTTTAGTCATACTCCTCTGTAATTTAACCCCGAATATTTGTACCCGTTAACCTACCCGAATGAAAACAATTCTTTGCCCTACAGACTTTTCGGATCAATCCCGCAAAGCAATGACCTACGCAGCCAGAATGGCTCAGGTAATGGACGCCTCTGTTCATCTTATGCACGCCATGCATGTTCCCGTTGTGGATGCTTATGCGCCTGCACCAACTCTCGAAAACATGATGGTTGATGAACAGCTCCTTTGCGAAAAGAGAATTACCAACCTTGCCGAAGAGTTGTCAAGAGATTTTAAAATCAGAGTTACAACTACTACGGAATTCGGACTTGCTACCGATGTAGTAACCAGTACCGAGAAAAAGCACTCAATCGATTTGGTGGTTATTTCCACACACGGAGCAACCAATGCCATTGATCAGTGGCTCGGAACAACGGCTTCTCAAATCGTTGCCAAATCACT
Organism: Bacteroidota bacterium; assembly: GCA_016124755.1. Classification (GTDB taxonomy): domain Bacteria; phylum Bacteroidota; class Bacteroidia; order NS11-12g; family UBA9320; genus WGNA01. The sequence continues at coordinate 28,149 of WGNA01000018.1, forward strand.
GGCGCCGACCATCGTTATTCCCAGAGACGCCGAATTCGAAGGTTTTAGCCGGGTTGGGTATGCAACCGATTTTACGCACGATTCAGACAGCACTGTTCATGCTTTTGCCGAAATCATGAAGCCGTTCAAATCCCAGATTTTTGTAGTTCATGTTTCTTCGGAATACGCATCAGACGATGAAATCGAGTCTATTATGAAACATTTCGAAGATGCTTCCGACCCGATTACCATTAAAGGTGAAGATGTGGCCAACGAACTCAACGCATTTATTTGGGACAACGGAATCAACCTTCTTGCGATGAAACGACACAAACGCAGTTGGTTCGATAACCTCTTTCATAAATCCATTACCAAACAAATGATTTATCACAGTACAGTACCGTTGCTTATTTTTAATTAAGAACAAAAAATTAAAAATTAGGGAATAGCAACAGACTAATTTGAATTAATCTTTTAACAAAAAATATAAAAAATAATCAAAATGAAAACAGAATACATTTCAGAACTACACAGCCGCTACACGCAATGGAAAAAGGATCTTGAATTTTACAGAGATGAAATCAGAACCTTTAACACCCGTCTTGAAGAGCTGGTTTCTCAAAATACAAAAACAGAAGTTACAGCTCAGATCGAACACTTTCAGAATCAGTTTATCCGGCAAAATGAAGTGATCGATACACTCGAACACGACATTCATGCAGAAGAACACAAACTGGCTGAGAATGCTCAGGCAAATACGGTTGCCGTAGAACATCGCAAAGTTGAAGAAAATACCGACCTCGGCGATCAGTTCGAAACCTTTGTGAAAATCTACAATGAACTCAAAAATGAGTTCACAGAGTTTATGGCTAAAACCTATTAATTGAGGTATTATGCTTTTTACCGTTCACGCTAACGACACCATTCTGGATTTAAAAACGCGCTTCGCAGATTTATTTCCGGGTTTGAAACTGGAATTTTTTTCAGGTCATCACGAAAGCGGTGAAGGTTCGCCCCAAAAAGAAAAATTGGTTGGGACGATTGTGATAAAAGACATTCGTCCCGACTTAGGGGAAGTGCGTTTTATTATCGATTCGCACCTCACGGTTTCAGAACTGGAAAAAAAGTTTTTCGATGAAGCGGGTTTAAATATTCAGGTTTTTCGTAAAATGGGCGCTATTTGGCTCGAGACCGTTCAAACCGATAGCTACACTCTGCAGCAACAAATGGAAATGAGCGCCGAAAGCCGCACCTGAAACACTCTGGTATGATCAACATTCTCCTCCCGACGGACTTCTCCGAAAACGCGAAGGCCGCCACCGACCTGGCCATTAGTCAGTTCAACCATTCGCAGGTTGAATTCCTTATCTACCATGCCGTGATCCAACCGCGATCTTCCTCCGGCATGCTCGTGAACATCACCGACATTATGCTCGATGATGCGCGCAAACTACTCATTGAAGAAGAAAACAGAATCCGGGAAAAGTTTGGTGAGAGCGTTAAAATGCGCACCACAACCCATGTCGGATATATTGAAGATGTACTTCCGGTTTTAGCCCGAAAGGAAATGATTGATCTCGTGGTAATGGGAACCAAAGGCGAAAACGACGTCGCCTCCAAAGTACTCGGTTCCAATGCCGAACACGTGATCCGCAAAAGCCCGATTCCGGTAATGACCATTCCGATGCCGGTTGGTATCGACCATATTAAAGAAGTAATTATTGCCACGGAAAAAGAAGAGCTTCCCCACGCGGCACAAATTGCGGAGATCTTTTCATCACTTGCACACAAACCGAATATATCCGTGCTCACCGTAATTACCGGCGATAAAGACAAAGCACCCAAGAGCGTTGAATTTCACGGTCACCAACTGCCCGTTCGAATTGTTAATGCCTCCAAAGCATCCGAAGGTATAGACGAATTTCTACACGAAAACGAAGTTGATCTGCTCGTGATGTACCATGTTCACAGCTCCCGCCTCGACTACCTCTTCAGCCGCAGCATCACCAAAAAGATGGCCGGCCATGTGGGAGTGCCGATGTTGGTGGTGAAGGAGTGAAGGGGGGCAGTAACAGTAACAGTAACAGTAACAGTAGCTGTAACTGTAACAAAATCTGTTGCGGTTACAGTTACTGTTACAGTTCCTGCTACCGTTACCGATACCCCTTATCCATTCTTAGTCATTGAATATAATTGTTTGGAAATAACCTCCATTTGAATGAGTAAGTTATTGTGAATTTTATTTTCCAATAGCTTAATATCCAAAAGAAAATCGAGAATCGCAATTGTTTCAAACAGCGATGCTCTCGACATTGTGAAAAAATGTCTTCTATCTCTAACCCCGCTTCGGCCTGCTCCTTCAGCAAGATTTAAAGATACACTCAACGCAGCTCTTGACAGTTGGTCTTTTAAATAAACATCCAATTTATTATTTCGACTAATCTTAAATATTTCAATATTTAGCTTTCAAATTTTTTGATAAACATCTAAGTCGTGGAAAATAATCATGTGGAAATTTCAATCATTTAGATTGTGCTAAAAAATGTTGAATTAAAAATAAGTACTTATTTTTCGCAGGAAGCTTAAATTCCACTCTACCCATTCTAATCCCAGTTATTGTTACCGCAACCGCAACCGCTACAGTTACCGTTACCGCTACCGCTACCGTTACTGTTACAGTTACTGTTACCCACTCCTTCAAATCAGTCACCTCCCTGACATCCGTCACAATTCAGACATAGCGTTCTGCGAACCTTTGTGCCAGTAATGAAACCTGCCACACGACACATTACGGCAAAATCTTCTGATGTCTGCGAGTACTGCGGCCAGACCTGCGGGGACGATACAGTTCTGCGCGACGGCCATAAATATTGCTGCTTCGGATGCGCGACCCTCGATCAGATTATGGTCGACGGGAAACTTCGGCTCAATGAAGTTCCGGTTGCTTTTCGCCAATATGATCTTCCCGAAATATTTGATAAGGCGGTTGAAATGCAAACCGCAACTATTTATAAAATTCGCGTACATGCTCCGGCTATTCACTGTTCATCGTGCATCGAATTATTAGAAGACCTCCCGGAGATCGATAATCGGGTTCGACTCTGCCGGGTAAATTTTGAAGATCGTTCTGTTGAGGTAATTGCCTCCAAAGAAATTCTGCTCTCCGAATTGGTATACCTGATGGATCAATTGGGATATCCTCCGCATTTTGATTTAAAAGGAAATCAGCGATCCGGTGAAATAAAAGAACAACGGGCACTCATTAAACGATTGGCAGTTACCGGATTTTGTTTCGGTAATTCAATGCTTTTCAGCTTGCCGCATTATATGGGCTTGCAATTGGCGAACGATCTTTTTTTTGCGAATCTCTTCAAAGTATTAAATCTGGCGTTATCGCTTATCGTACTTATTTACGGTGCACAACCGTATTTTTCATCCGCTTTTAAGGCAATTTCAGTTCGCAAATCACACATTAATATTCCCATTGCAATTGGTGCAATTGCCATTTGGGTTTGGAGTGTTTACGAAATTATCAGCGGTACGGGGTTCGGATATTTTGATTCATTAGCCGGACTCATTTTCTTCCTTCTGGCAGGCAAATGGTTTCAGTCGAGAGTATATCGAAAAGTAAGTTTCGACCGGTCACTTCACGACTTGTTGCCGATGACCGTGAGAATCCGGAAAAACAACGGATTGGAAAACGAATGGAAATCCATCCGGGATTTGGAAGTGGGCGATATTATTTCAGTTAAACACGGTGAGGTAATTCCGGTTACCGGTGAATTGGTCGGCGGTCATGCGCGGATCGATTACAGTTTCGTAACCGGAGAAAGTATTCCGCAACGCGTAAACGAAGGTGAAAAAATATACATCGGCGGAAAACAAACCGGTGGAGACATAACCTTAAAAATAACGGTTAAGCCGGATCCGGATTCGGTGTGGTCGGCCTGGAAAACACCGAAAAACGAAGAAGAAAATATTCACTGGACACATATCGTTAGCCGATATTTTACGCCTGCTATTTTACTAATTGCGGTGGTTGCTGCTGCAATTTGGTTGTGGATTGATGCGGGTAAAGCACTCTTTGTTTTTAGTTCAGTTTTAATAGTTGCCTGTCCGTGTGCTTTGGCGTTATCCGCGCCATTCACCTACGGAAGTATTCAGCGCTATTTCAGTAAAAACGGATTGTATTTAAAAGCTTCCGAATTAATTGGAAAAATACCTCGAATTAATCATTTGGTTTTTGATAAAACAGGAACTCTTACCGAAAACGGTTCTGCCGAAGTAACCGAGTTGTGGAATCATCTCGACGACGAGGAAACACGGGTTCTGAAATCCCTCTCAGTTGCCGGAAACCATATTGTCGGTAACTGGATGAATGATTATTTACAAAACACCACACTCACCAATTTGGATAAAGTTGAAATACATCCGGGTTTAGGGGTGGAAGCGTCGGTAAATGGCGAATCTTTTAGAATAGGTTCTGCCAATTATTTAAAAATACCAAAGCCGGTTAACGGAACTCATCTTTTGGTGGAGGTGAATGGCGGAGTTAAAGCCGCTTTCAGTTTTGCGAATAAATACCGGAAAGGATTAACTACTCTTCTCAACTCACTCGGCCGGCACTATAAAATTTCGGTATTGTCGGGAGATAATGATGGTGAGAGATCTGCATTAATGGATCAGTTTGGCGGGTTTGCGCATTTGAGTTTTAACAATAAACCCGAAGACAAAAAGAATTTTATGAATCAATTGCACGATGCAGGCGATTCTGTTTTGATGATTGGAGACGGCCTCAACGATCAGGTGGCGTTGGCTACCAGTGATCTGGGTTTTGTGGTAACCGATAATATGAGTGGATTTTATCCGAATGCCGATGGCGTGCTCATGTCGGATCAGTTTGAGAAACTCCCCCTTCTTATGGAACTGGCGGCTTACTCTCAAAAGGTGCTGAGAACCAGTCTCATTTTTTCTGTGATGTACAACCTTCTTGGGATCTCCTTTGCGGTCACAGGGCACTTGAATCCTTTGATTGCAGCGGTGCTGATGCCGCTGAGCTCTATAACTGTGGTAGGTTTAGTGACCGCACTGGTATCCCGTAAAGCAAAGCAACTTCAATTGAAATGAAAGTAATAGTGATCTTAATATCTGCGAGTTTGCTGCTGGCTCTGATTTTTCTCGGCCTCTTCTTTACCGCAGTGCGCAAAGGGCAGTTCGATGATCTCGAATCTCCTGCCATGCGAATGCTTAACGACAAACCCGGATTAACCTCCAAGAGAAAACTGAATAATTAACTACGATGCAAAAAGAACAATTTAGTTACGACAACACCATCGTCCGGAACTTCGCCATTGCCACCATGGTTTGGGGAATAGTCGGGATGTTGGTTGGGGTAATCATTGCAACCCAGCTGTTTGAGCCCGCAATGAACCTGAATCTCAGGTATGTCACCTTTGGGCGAATCAGACCTCTTCACACGAACGCGGTAATCTTCGCATTCGTTGGCAACGCGATCTTTACGGGTGTTTACTACTCGCTTCAACGTCTGCTTAAAGCACGGATGTTCAGCGATGTTTTGAGTAAAATCCACTTCTGGGGATGGCAGCTTATTATCGTTTCCGCTGCACTCACACTGCCCATGGGATTCACTTCCTCAAAAGAGTATGCTGAGCTCGAATGGCCTATCGACATTGCCATCACCATCATCTGGGTGGTGTTCGGTTGGAACATGATCGGAACCATAGTGAAACGCCGCGAACGTCACATGTACGTTGCCATTTGGTTCTATCTTGCAACCTTTCTTACGGTTGCTCTTCTTCACGTCGTAAACTCTTTTGAATTACCGGTTACTTTCATGAAAAGTTATAGCTGGTATGCGGGTGTTCAGGATGCTTTGGTGCAATGGTGGTATGGCCACAATGCGGTTGCATTCTTCCTCACCACGCCGTACCTCGGACTGATGTATTACTTTATGCCAAAGCTGGCTGAAAGACCGATCTACTCATACAAACTTTCCATTCTCCACTTCTGGTCACTGATTTTCATTTATATATGGGCAGGTCCGCACCACTTGTTGTATTCTTCTCTTCCCGACTGGGCGCAGACGCTCGGGGTTGCCTTCTCGGTGATGCTTATCGCTCCGAGTTGGGGAGGTATGCTTAACGGACTTCTCACACTCCGCGGAGCCTGGGATAAAGTTCGGGACGATGCGAGATTAAAATTCATGGTTGTGGGTATTACCGCTTATGGTATGGCCACTTTCGAAGGTCCGATGTTGTCGCTGAAAAACGTGAACGCCATCGCACACTTCACAGATTGGATCGTTAGCCACGTTCACGTTGGTGCTTTGGGTTGGAACGGCTTCCTCACATTCGGAATGCTCTACTACATTATTCCTAAAATCTACAACACAAAACTGTTCTCAACCAAACTCGTTTCAACCCACTTCTGGATTGGTACAATGGGAATAATTTTCTATGCGGTTCCGATGTATATCTCCGGATTTACTCAGGGTGTGATGTGGAAGCAATTCACCGCCGATGGAATGCTAAAATATCCCAACTTCCTCGAAACCACCCTTCAGATTTTACCGATGCACATGCTCCGGGCTTTCGGAGGATTACTCTATTTAACCGGTGTAATCATCATGGTGGTGAATCTGGCTAAAACCATGAGACAGGGAAGTTTAGTGAGAAATGAAGAAGCCGAAGCTTACGCATTAACCAAAGAAGAAAATGCGCCGGGTGCAACTTACTGGCACCGCTGGATTGAAAGACGTCCAACTCAGTTTATCATCATGGCGTTTATTATGGTTGCAATCGGAGGAGCGGTAGAATTTCTGCCAACCTTCCTGATAAAATCCAACATTAAAACCATTGAGAGCGTAACACCTTATACGCCGCTCGAACTGGCCGGTCGTGATATTTATATCCGGGAAGGTTGTAATAACTGTCACAGCCAGTTGGTGCGTCCGTTTCGTTCCGAAACGGTTCGATACGGCGACTATGCAAAGGCCGGCGAAAACGTTTACGATCACCCGTTTTTGTGGGGTTCAAAACGAACCGGTCCGGATTTATCGAGATCTGGTGACGAAACCGGTGTGTTCCGAAAAGGGGCTGAGTGGCACTTCAAACACATGTGGGATCCGCGTTCCACTTCTCCGGGTTCCATTATGCCACGCTATATGTGGTTATACGAAGACAACATCGACGTGGCTGCACTTCCGGCTAAAATTTCGGCCATGAGAACTTTAAATGTTCCCTATGAAGAAGGCAAGGAAGACAAGGTTGAAGCGGAAGTTAGTGAACAGGCGGAGGCAATCTGGAAACAACTTCAGACTTCCGAAAAAGGCATCGAACAACAGATGCTGGCTGAAAAAGGAATCGCGGTTGATCAGAATAAAGAGATCATCGCACTAATTGCCTATCTGCACAAACTGGGTCGAGATATACATCCGAAGGAAAATTCAGACAATCAAACCGCACTCAATAATAAATAGTCATGTCAGAATTAATTGGATATGTAAACGGTGCTGATGTATTGCTGATCATCTCTCTGGTGATTTTCATGATCGTCTTTGTAGTGGCTGCTATTTATATGATAACCATTAGCAAAGACACCTGCGACCGATTGTCACATTTACCACTTACCGAAAATGAAAACAATGGAAAAGAATAAGAATCTGAAAATATGGGGGACGCTGTTTTTATTACTGGCGACTCCTCTGGTGTTTGGGCAGGACGCACCTGCTGCAGCCGAATCATCATCCTTCCAGATTACATTGGCAACGCTGCTTTATGTTTTTGGAAGCATTCTTTTAGTAATTGCAATCGCCATCTGGAGAATTGCTGTTCACCTCAAGAAATACATTCGTCAGGAATTTAAAACGGAAGAGGAAGAAGACCGTACATTCTGGGAAAAGATATTCCAGCTTAAATCCACTTCAACCGACCGTGATACCATTATTGACCATCCACACGATGGAATTTATGAATTAGATAATCCTGCTCCTCCATGGTTTATGTGGATGTTTTACCTCACGATCATTTTTGCAGTTGTTTATTTCATACGGTTTAATTTTACGGATTGGGGTTATACGCAAGCCGAAGAATATATCGAAGAAGTTAAACTCGCAGAAACCGAACAGGCCGCAAATCTGGAAAAAGCCGGAAATGCCATTGATGAAAATTCTGTTGAGTTTTTAACCGACGAAGCAACCATTGCAAAAGGTAAAGCCATTTTCGACGGAAATTGCCAGGTGTGCCACGGACAATACGGACAGGGTGCGGTTGGGCCGAACTTTACCGATGCATATTATCTTCATGGTGGTAGCATAAAAGATATTTTCAAAACCATTAAATACGGTGTGGTTGAAAAAGGTATGCAGGCCTGGGCTCAGCAATTAAGTCCGGTTGCCATGCAACAGGTTGCCAGCTATGTTAAAAGTCTGAAAGGCACAAAACCTCCGGTTGAAGGGAAAGAACCACAGGGAACACTTTACGATGAAAGTGCAGAAGGTGCCGCAGCAGAAGTTACAAACGACAGCAACATTGTAGCAACCGATACCACAGAGGTTAAATAATTCAAAAACAAAGAATGAGTCAGGCGAAGAATACGGAAAACTATCGGGAACACCTTGGAAATGTGAATGAACAAGGTGGAAGGATCTGGTTGTTTCCGAAAATTATTAAAGGGCGACTTTATAAAATAAGAACCTATATAAGCTGGTTCTATCTGGCATTCTTTTTTGCCGGTCCTTTTATTAAAATAAAGGGAAATCCGTTTCTCCTGCTCAATGTTTTTGAACGACAATTTATAATTTTTGGACAGCCATTCTGGCCGCAGGATTTTCATTTTCTTGTTTTACTGCTCATTACTTCGATCGTATTTATTGTATTATTTACAGTGATTTACGGCCGGGTGTTCTGCGGCTGGGTATGTCCGCAAACGATCTTTTTGGAAATGGTTTTCCGAAAGATCGAAAACTGGATTGAAGGAAATTCGAATCAGCAGCGCAAACTGAAGGAGATGCCGTGGAATCGTGAAAAGATTATTAAAAGAGGTTTAAAGTTTATAGCCTTCTACGGTATTTCCTTCCTTATTGCGAATACGTTTCTCGCCTATATGATCGGGTGGGAAAATCTTTGGGCAAAAATTACAGGACCTATTGCGGAAAATTATCCGACCCTCATCGGACTGATCATTTTCTCAACTGTATTTTACATCGTATTTGCTAAAGTACGGGAACTGGTTTGCATCATGATTTGTCCCTACGGACGATTGCAGGGTGTAATGCTCGATCCCAATTCAATGGTTGTGGCGTATGATGAAGTTCGCGGCGAACCCAGAGGAAAAATCCGCAAAAATGAAGCTCAGGATCACAAAGGCGATTGTGTTGATTGCGGCTTGTGTGTGGATGTTTGCCCGACCGGAATCGACATCCGGAACGGTACTCAATTGGAATGTGTAAACTGCACTGCCTGTATCGATGCCTGCGATTCTGTAATGGATAAAATTAACAAACCACGTGGTCTTGTTCGAATTGATTCCATTAATAATATTAAAAATAAAACCGGATTCCGATTTACTCCGAGAATTATTGCGTATTCGGTTTTTATGGTTTTACTTTTAGGTTTATTCACCACATTATTGGTAACCAGAACCGATATTGAAGCCCATGTTTTGCGCGCTCCCGGTAAAGTGTATTTCGAAGAATCACCAACCCTCATTAGTAATATTTACAACATTGAAATGGTGAATAAAACTTTTGATGATAAAAAGTTTCGAATGGTAGTGAATTACCCGAATGCACAAATGGTAATGGTGGATACAACCGGAGTTTTGCCTGCGAATCAGGAACAGAAAAGGGTCTTCCTGATTAAAATGGAAAGAAAATTTATTACCTCCAATAAGACGATTATTCCAATTGATTTCTATATTGGTGATGAAAAAATAAAATCAATGGAAACCACCTTTCTCGCACCGGTTGCAACCAATTAATTATGAACTGGGGTAAAGGCATATTTATCGCGATGTCGGTTTTTATCGTCTTTATTGTTACCCTCGGGGTAATGATGATGCGAACCAACGACAGCTTGTACGAAACCAATTATTACGAAAAAGGGGAACATTATACTTCTACGATGAATGCCACTGCAGCGGGGCACGATGTTGAAATCCGCCAGGACGGACATCAGATGGATATCGTTTTACCGAGAACCGGAAAAATCGAAAAAGTTGTCTTCAGGAATATGTCGGATAACCAGCTCGACAGAATTCTGCGAGGCGGAGATTCAACGTCGGAACACTTTCATTACGATTACGAAAAACTACCTGCCGGACAATGGTATGTTGATGTTTCCGGCACCATGGATAAAGATACTTTTTTAAAACAAAACCGGTTTTTCGTGCAATGATCTGGGCTGCGTTATTATTGGGTTTGGGCGGATCGCTTCACTGTGCATCGATGTGCGGACCATTGGTTTTTTCCATACAGGGTGTTTACGGAAAAAAATCGGCCGGCTGGGGTTTTATTATGTATCATGGCGGACGAATAATCGCCTATTTATTGCTCGCTGTTCTTTTTGGTTTTATTGGTTTGCCCGCCCGTTTATTCGGATTTCAACAATACATTTCCATTATTTCGGGATTGCTTTTATTAATTCTGGTTTTTAAAGATAAAATTTCCATTACCCGAAAATTCTTTGATAAAATATCCGCAGTGCTTTCTAAAAATATGCAGGGGGCCATTCGTTTTAAAGCATCCATGCCGGTTTTGGGATTTTTAAACGGATTGCTGCCATGCGGTTTGAGTTATGCTGCGGCAGCGATGAGCATCAGTCAGGGAAGTACTACGGATGCAATTATTTTCATGTCGTTTTTCGGATTGGGAACATTGCCCATGTTTCTGATTGCCAATATCGCAGGAAGCCGTATGAACGGGAGATGGCGTTGGTCGGTAAATCGTTATATGAAATACGCTTTAACACTCACCGCATTGTTGTTGGTGGTGCGCGGCGCAGGATTGGGCATTCCGTATTTAAGCCCGAAAATGAAAGTGCAGGACAACAAATGTGAAATGCATTGTTGTCATGATGCTGCGCCCGGTAAAAGGCCGTAATCTCCGGCATAATCGAGATCGACTCCCGATTTTTCTTTCAGATATTGATAGCGCAACCGGTTGATTTGCCGGATGTGAAGATAGTCGTGAGCGAGCCAGTTCGCCAACATGCGGAAGGCTGTTATTTCTCCGAAGTCGGCATGGTGATATACTTTTTCCCAGTGCGCATTTTCCAATTCTCTCAGCCAGATTACCGAGTGTCTTCTTTCTTTAATGAAATCCTGGAGAACATGAAGAAAATCCTGTTGCAAATAACTGTGTCTTTCAACCCAGGCAGGCGGATCAATTTCGGGCATGGGCAATTCGGGGTATTCGAGAATGTGTTCGGTTCTTGATCGGAAATCCAGCACTTCTTCATCTTTTAGGTGACAAACAATTTCGAGGAGGCACCATTTTTTTTCCTCCGGTTTCCAGAACACATCCATCGGAGAATCGGGAGCCAATAGGTGTCGGAAAACACCTTCGTTTAATTCGAGTGCATCAATTATCTGCTCAGCATCCATTGAGTAAAAATACAAAAAGTTGGATAAGTGTGGCCTTCTGATTAGCAGTTTTGAGGCGTTGGGAGAAAAATATATGGCGTTCGATGGGAATTGTTTCATGATAATTTCTAGAATAGGAGTCTTCATGTTAATTGCATCAGATATTAATTCAGATTATTCATGTGCGACAGATTGAATCCGTTTTAATAAGGACTGAAAGTAACACGAGGCTCCAATGAGAGGGGTATTAATTGATGAGTTATTCTAATCAGTCAACGGCACGTGAATATTAAAACGAACTAGGCCACTGAGCGTTAATCTGTAAAAGTAGTAGCCCAGATTAAACCAACTGTATTGGTTAACCATTAAATTTTTTACTATCATGAAAAAGAATGTATTATTTGTATTTGGACTTGTATCCCTTATTGTATTTATCTCCAGTTGTTCAGGGAAGGATGAAATTGGGATAAAAGATGAGATGAAAGATCCACAAACTCATCTAACACCGACAGTAAATGGTTCCAGTTATTCGCTGGCTTCCGTTACCTGTTATGGAGAGGGATCAGGATGTTATGTATTTGATACGATTGTAATTAATCCGGGAAAGATGATAGCAATTGACGATGCGATTTCGGAAGGAAGATCCGCAATTGGAACACTATTTAGTTTGCCGGAATACGGTTCAATGATAGCGGATATCGATCCAGAAGATGCAGAGCATTTGCAAAGTGGATTGTACAACATGAAAAAATTCTTTGAGGATAATGTACGTGTTTGTTACTACGTGGGATCAAATGAAAATCTGAATGAATTGAACGCAGAATTTTCGCTTAGTTATTTAAAGTGATTAACCCAGTGGGTGAATTTTAATTCACCCACTTTTTTTGACGGGAAATGGGAAAGTACCTGATTTTAGTATTTGTTCTTTATGTCTCATGCCGGCATAATGCAGGTGTGCAAAAAATGTTGGATGTCAAAGATGTTGTTTGCGATAGTTTCTATATAGATTTTAATTCGAAAAACGGATCGGTAATGCTATATTTTAGTAGTGATACTTTGGCTTACACCGTAGATCAATTTACAAATGAAATTAATACTTTCAAAAGAAAAGGTAAGGTTTTCATAAGTGCTGGTAAGTTTAAAATACCGGATAATTACAAAATGTGGTTTCATAATATATTGGAATTTAAGGAAGGTGTTTTGTCTTTTATTACCAATCGGGAACAATTGGTAGTTTTTGATTTTAATAAAATGAAAACAATGTCTATAGTTAATTTGAATGAGCAAGGAGACACATTTCGTTTTGTACAGGATTTTGCGGGTTCTCAACCTTTGATATACAGGGATGACAAACTTTGGATCCGAAGGAGTTACCGTACTTATCCCCAAAATGTAAATGAATTTAAAATTTATGCGAATTCAAATATGTTCGTTAAATATACATTTGCTGATTCTGGATCAGATAGCGTTGTGGGGCAGGCGGAATTCGGAAAGTATCCTCCTGATCTGCTTAATTTTCAGGAACCATATCCTCGTTATACTTTTAATATTAAAGAAAAAATAATAGCAATAGTTTACGAACCAAGAGATTCTATTTACCTGTTAAACATGTTAACTGGGGAGCAAAGGGCGATGTACATACCAAACAATTATTACATACAACCGCGATCATTATCTCCAGTTAATTTGGTGACCCCTCATTCGGCGGATGAAATAATTAACCATTATTCTCGAAATTTCCGATATACCGGAATACGATATAATACTGAACAGAATCATTATTTGCTTACGTTTATGATACCAAGACCAACTTTGCAGGAATGGATAAACAGTCCTATCTTGGGCTTGGTTTTGGATAAAGAATTTAAACCCATTTACTATATAAGATTCGAACTAGACACTAAGCCCATGAAGCAAGGAGATTTTGTTAACTATTTGGATAAGGTTGCAATCAGAGCTAAGGAATCAGAACATTATGAAAAATATTACGTGTTGGATTTTTAGTATAATACTGTGGGGTTGTACAGGATTGGGTCAACAAGGTGCAGGCCAGAACCGAACTGAATTTGATGAGTTTGAGCAATATCTTACAGATCATGGAATTCGATCAGAAAGTGATTCTGTATTTTATGTAATGATTGTCCCTTCAACTTGTCTTAACTGTATTCATTGGATACACAATAAGTCGTTTAAATCTGTCAATAATTTGATTTTAATCACATCTAACCCATTAGAATATTTTGATAATTTTTCAAATGTATTTGAAGATGAAGAAAGTGATTTTATCAAGCTTTCATTTTTTCATTATAACCCTATGTTAATCACGGTCGAGGTGTCAAATCAGACGATTACGGCAGAACTAATAGATAGAAATGTTTTTTTAAAACTTATGAAGCTTGCAGGGGAAAACGAATATTGATTGAAAAAAAGATGAAGCTTTTAAGTGGTTTAGTATATTAGTGCTACTTTATTTGACAGTATTTTTTCTTCCTGTAAAGTACAAAATGAATTGTGCGCTTAGGCCGCTTTCTTTCCGACTTGATTTTTGCTTACTTTTTTATCAGGAAAAAAGTGAGAAGAAATGAGATTGAACATCGATCCCCAACTAATTTACAATCTTGGTGTATCCAAACAGATAAGCAATTTAACTTAATGATCCAAATTAGTCTTTTGCCAAAAAATACTTTTCGTGATGGGTATAGTAGAGCATTAAAATTAATGATTTATATTATATTCATTTAATTCCCAGATTTCATGATTTTTATTGGCAGATGAGAAGATCTCAATTTTCACTATACCGACATGAGGCGCCATCCACATCTCACAAAGTTTTTCATGTTTTAGTTTTATGGTATATGGAAAATTTATACCAGTTGATAATTGAAGCGATTCAATTTCCTGAATATCGATTTGAAAAATAGGATTATTGCCAATATCGTATGGGTAGAAGAAATAATAATCATAGAAAAAACTGGAGCGAACCAAGTTTCCAGGTCCAAATAACAAACTCTCCAAAGTTGTATCTCTATAACCGAAATTGGTAGTTGAGTGCTTCTTATCTTGTACAATAAATTCTAACACGAGATCAAGCTGATTACTATAAACATCAGCTTCATAATACCTATATTCATCTACAATAATCACCGTATCAAATATATTTTCGGAACTATCTGTTCTCTGATATATCCACTTGCTTCCTACATCAAACAAAGTATACGACAAAAAATGAGCGTTATATTGGAATGTGTCTATTGATTTATTATAATCACAACCTTTGCAGTTAACTCCGTCATCATTGTTACTACAACTGTGCAGAGCAATTATTGAAATCATTAGCACCAAAAACAAGAATACGGGAGAGTATTTTTTCATAGTTTAGATTCGAAGGTAGCAAACTGTTGTAAATCTTTGTGACGATATTAAAAGATCACATTAATAGAATCTCTCCCTAAAGGGAGAAAGTTATTACTCTAGTGTAATTGGTTTATTAATCGCTCAACCAATTTGAATGATTTTGCTGTTATTCCCAGCAGTGAATCATTCGAATTGTCCTTTCTAGGTTTCGGAGTTTGCCAATCTTTCTGTACTCTTCACAACTCCCATAACTTCTCATAAGGTGGCGTTCAGAACGATTTAATAAAGGTTGATGTAATAACTTATCGGTAAATCGAAGTAAGTTTTGCTGCTGGTTATTCAGCAAAAAAAGAAGATTTAACATTGTATATCACTTAGCCGAAGAGATAATTGAAAGTTAATAAACCAAAGATGATCAAATGAAAATATTCAAAATGCATCTCTCTTTTTTTGCATTGATTATTTAACTGATTGGCGGAAGCTGTAAAGACGACAAACCCGAAAAGCACAATCCCTGCGAAGGTAAAAAACCCGTAACGGCGGATTTTGAAATGAGTCAGACGTATCGGTTTGTGCCAAAGGACGGTGTGCCTGCTTTTAATCCGGACGATGCTTTTTTGCGGTATGATGTCGGTTTTCGACCGGTAGGTTACAAGAAAGGAGATACCAGTTTTCATTGTATCTGGCTTTTGGGTTCTGAGGTGATCACTGAACCGTATTTCACACGTGACTTTAGTGACACCAAAGCGACGGGAGAAAACGATATACCCATTACCCTGATTTTACGACGGCAACCCGACAAATCCTGTTTCCCGGATGACGATGGAATTGATACACTTACCCGATACATCCATTTTGTGGAAACGCCTTGTGAGTTTCTAACCCATGGTGATTTCAAAGTGCTGTTTGATGGAGAAAAAGACAGTGTAATAATCGGAGTGCGTAATTGGGATGTGGTTGGACCGCCAGATCAATATCCAATCGATTTTCGTTGTGAAAGTTGGCGTGGAGGTATTCAATTCATCAATTTTAATCGAAATTCAACAGCACCACCCGATACATTTTTTTACGGCCATTCAGATGGTAATTATCAATTTAATTCAAAAATATATATTTTGGGGTCGGGATCGAACTCACCATGTGGGGGTGAACTAATCGTCAATTCTGAAACTTTAGAAGTATCCGGTAATTACTCGATTTTTGAAAGAATCGGCGAAAATCCATTTTATCGATTCAAAGGAAGAAAAATCAAGTAAAGAGTTTAATTATCGATTTTGGATCAGCACAAAAAGTTGATGAACCGGTATGAACGAAATTGGGTTCTGTGGATTTAGAACAAAGGACATTAAAATCTGGTATGATCAATTCTGTATTTCACAAACAATCCGTAGCCTACATGAATAATATCAACCTATAATCTTATACCCCGTCAATCCTCAAAAGATGGCGTTCAGTCAGAAAAAAAGCGCGTTGGGAGAAATTGAACGCTACCAACTGGTTTGCTTCACTGAGATGCAATAGATTGCAAATCCAGATTTAGTTTTAGTTATGAAGCGGATGCGCAGGGCACTATGGCGGTTCGTTTCCTTTTTTATGATCGGGAACTGTTTTGAATTAATGAAAATTCAATCGTTCCTGTTGTTAATCCGGGTGCAACTTTAATTACTACAATTGTTGTGTCCGGAGCAAATCTCGATCTGTTTGGGAGCCGGGTGCTAAGCCAAACGAGCCAATGGGGAGGGAACTGCAAAGGCAGTTCTCATCCCGTATTGGTTGTTGAAGTCCCAATACTGTTAATAAAAATTCAACTCTTAAACCTAACTGAGAAAATCCGTTTGTTTGCCAGTTGCAGAAGTGGTATAAGATCCGTTCGAAATCAGGCTCTGCCGAGTTTCTTTAAAAACTTCATGTGTTGCGACAAGGCAGCGAAGAAAGTAGGCTCAGAGTAATACGGGAGATTAAATTCTGTAGCCGTTTCACGAACGATTTTAGAAATTTTCTTATAGTGAACGTGGCAGATATTCGGGAACAGGTGATGTTCGATCTGGAAATTTAATCCGCCGACATACCAGGAAAAAACCCGGCTTTTCGGAGCGAAATTAACGGTGGTGAGCAACTGGTGAATAGCCCATTTGTTTTCCATATTTCCCTGATCATCCGGTAATGGAAATTCGGTATACGGCATCACATGCGCAGGCTGGAAGATCATCGCCAGAATAAGTCCGGCCACAAAATGCATGGCCAGAAAGAATACAATTACCCAATACCAGGCAACAGGCAAAGTGAGCATCGGAATGGCAATGATGAATGCATAATATGCGATCTTAACAATAATCAGCTCAGTCATCAGCGACTTGTACGAGCGACTCTGAGTTTTAATCAAATCTTCTCTTTTATATCGGTTTAGTTGGTTGAAATCTTTGAAAGTGGCCCAAAGAAGAGTCATTAAACCATAAAGGAACCAAGCATACCAATGCTGCATGCGGTGAATCTTTTTTAATTCTGCATGTGGGGAAAATCGCAGAATAGAAACCGGATCAATATCTTCATCGAACTCGTCAACATTGGTGTAAGAATGATGGAGAACATTGTGCTGAATCTTCCAGTTAACTGCACTTCCGCCAATCAGCCAGATCACTTTGCCGATGTAGTCGTTCACTTTTTTCTTTCGGGAATAAGCTCCGTGATTTGCATCGTGCATAACGGAAAGTCCGATGCCGGCCATTCCAACTCCCATCAAAACCCACATTAGCAGGATAGCCCAAAAGTTGGTTACCACACCGGCAACCATCAACACGTAAGGAACAAAATACAAGCTGAGCATAAAGATGGTTTTCACCACCATTTGTGAATTCGCGTGAATTTTAATGTTGTTGGTCTTAAAGTATTCATGCACACGCTTTCGGGCGGTGTTGTAGAAGTCGGCGGCAGATGGTTTGGGGAATGTTATTCTCGGGTGAGCCATGTAATTTTTTAGAGTTTCGGATGCTGAACCGTGGTGCGCAAAAGTAAGATAAAAAATAATGCAATTTCCGCCAAATGAATCACCTGCGGGAATGCCTCTTATCAGCCTGTAAATCAATTATTCTGTACGGAAATTGTGTTTCAATTCAAGTCGTTTGTCGAATAATTATCACACGTCGGGGAATCCATTTGAATCTTCTCCCGTTAAACGAAGGTCTGGATTAATTTCGCCACTTATGTCAAAAACCGGCTACCACAGTTTACGGGTTTTCGCTCTGCTAATTACGATCGCGGCATGCAGCATCGGAGTGTTTGCCCAAAACAACGCAACCATTAAAGGAACGATAACCGACGATCAGAAAAAGCCTCTTCCCTATACGAGCATAGTTTTACTGCGAGCCTCCGACAGCACGGATATTCAATTCACCTTGAGCGAAAACGATGGTGGTTTTGTCTTTAAGAATGTACCTGCCGGTAACTACGTAATTCAGTCTCTTTACAGCGGATACCAGATTCAAAACACTGCGGTGAATGTGCGTTCGGGAGAGGAGAAAACCCTTTTTCCCATTCAGCTTATTCCTTCAACAGAAACATTGAAAGAGGCACTCGTTGTTGCTAAAAAAATTCCGATGGTTTTTAAAGGTGATACCATCGTGTATAATCCGAATGCCTTTAAAACCAACACTTCTGCCACGGTGGAAGACCTTCTGAAGAAGCTACCCGGGGTGCAGGTTTCAAGCGACGGAACGGTTACGGCACAGGGAGAACAGGTGGTGAAAGTGCTGGTAAACGGTAAAGAGTTTTTTGGTAATGATCCGACCAAAGCCACCAAGAATATTAATGCAGACGCGATTGAAAAAGTGGAGGTGTTGGATAAAAAAAGTGATGAATCTCAGTTCACCGGCTCAGACGACGGCACACGTGAAAAGGTAATTAATCTGGTTTTAAAGGAAGATGCCAACAAAGGGTATTTCGGAAAAATAGAAGCGGGCGCCGGTACCGATGAAACGTATCGGGTGAAAGGATCGCTGAATCATTTTAAGGATGATAATCAGGTAACGGTTATCGCCAATACGAACAACCTCAACCAAAACGGATTCGACTGGCAGGAGTATTACAACATGCTCAACGGCAACGGAGGAGTAACATTTGGAAACAGCACTTACTGGACGAGCGAAAACGACTGGATGGGAAGAAGCCAGCAGGGACGCCAGCAGAATACAGTACTCGGAACAAATGCCAACCTCAAAATCGGAAAAAAAGGAAATCTCAATGCGAGTTATTTTTTGATGGATCGCGGGAGCAAATTGAATTCTTCCTCTTCATCCCAGAACTTTCTTCCGCAGCAAACCATCCTCAGTCAGAATTTATTAAACAGCAATTCCGGAAATGGTCAGCATCGCGCCATCGGTTCTTACGTCTTTAAGCCCGACACCTTAAATTTTCTTACCTTAAGCGGGGAGGCAAATCTCACGTTCGGAGACGGTTCTTCCTATTCAACTCAAAAGAATGAAACCGATGCCGGTAGTTTATTGAACAATTCGTTATCGCAGACTTTCGGCTACCAGCAAAACTTAAATGTAAAAAGCAGTCTGAGGTATTTCCGGAAATTTAAAAACTCGAAACATTACGTTTCTTTTCAGACAGGTTTTGAAAATAATAACGGACGTGATACCGCCAAGTGGGTTAATGATGTGGCGTATTCAGAGGTCAATTATACCGAAACACTTCCGTATGTGAATATGGATTATAAAAAAGGAAAAGGACAGGTGTATTTTAACTCGGCATCGGGAGCCTTAAATTTTAAAAAAGATTACTATCTGAGATTAACAATTGAGGATAAATACACGATCGATAATTACACACAAGTTCGATCCTATCTGCAATCGGACTCGATTTACGGAAACCAGAGTCCCGACATAGAAATCCGCAACAATGCATCATCGGCAGAATTAAATCTTTCCAAGAATATGCAAAATCCGAAAGACGGCGGTTGGTTTGTGAGTGCGGGTTTGCAGGCAAAAAATGTTGCAATGGACAGAACGTTGAGTTTTCCCTATCTCGACAAGGCCGAACATTACAATCAGAATAAATTATTTGTATTGCCGAGGGGTTGGATATCGTACCGCAAACCCAAAGTGTGGCGTCTTGGGGTGTGGTTAAATTCGGATGTAAATCTTCCGACTTTGGGTCAGTTGAATTCGGTACAGGATGTTTCGAACCCGGTACGAATCAGTGGCGGAAATTTTCAATTGGATCCAACCGTAACGTATTCACTCGGGAGCCATTTTAATAAACGAAATAGTAAGAATAATACATTCTGGTATGGTTATGCATCCGTTGGAATGACCCCTAATTCCATTATTTCTTATGACACACGGGATTCGAATAATTTCTCGGTTTCAACGTACGGAAATCATGGAACCACCTCATACTCCAATGGAAATATTTATTACCGTTTCCCGATTCCGAAACTCAAATTACAATTTGGTTTTGGCGCAGATTACAGTCTGTATAATTTCTATAATGTGTTAAATGAGGTTGAATACCTGAATAACAGAAAGTCTTTCGGTGTAAGTACAAATCTCCAGTTTCAGGTACAAAATTTTGAAATTGAATTTAATTATAATCCGGATTACTCGTATCAGAATTCGGCTTTGCTCACCAACTCAGTCGCATACTGGAAACATAATTTTAACTCAGAAATGCATTGGAACATCACTAAAGCAGTAGCTCTTTCATGGGATTGTTCGATGTTTTATTACAACAGTCAGCAGGTCGGACAAAAACAATTAGTGCCGATTTTAAACAGTACCATCGACTGGAAATTAGACAGCCTGAACAAATGGACGATCTCCGTTAATGCGTATGATATGATGAATCGCGCGAAAAGTATTAATCGTAATTTCTTTGGAAATACGTACACCGAAACACGGCAGAACACACTCACGCGTTACCTGATGTTCAATGTGATTTACGCCATTAAAAAAGGCAAGAAGAAAGAGGAGGAGGGAAGGCATTGGATGGATTGAGGTTGGGGGAGCAGTAACTGTAACTGTAGCGGTAACCGTTACCGTTTCTGTTTCTGTTACTGTTACCGTTACCGTTTCCCTTTATTCCGTTAATTCCAATTCCGCATCAAACCTTTGTAACAGCCAATTATTCCCATTAATACCGGCATTTTCAACCGTTGCAACCGCCACGAATTCTCCATTGGTGAGTTGAACGAGAAAGCGTTGAAAATCGACAATGGTGTTGGTTCCCCGGTTTCCGTATTTTTTCGTTTTAAGAATATTAAATTCCGGATCCGATTTTATTGCCTGAAACCAGCTTCCGTCTGAATCAAAAAAAGTTCTAGTGTAGTAAAAATTATCTTTATAAGGAATAAAGACAGAATTAAAAGCAGTAGTTGTACCATCTGAATGATCCTTGTCTATAAGCGGACTTCCATCCTGATGAACACCATAAACATGCGTCCAGTTGGCGTAATAATAATTGTTGTTGTGTTCCCACATTTCGTATGACGACAGGGTGGAGGGGAATTGCACAGCCCAAATCCGGTTGCCATTTTCATCGTATTTATTCAAAAAATGATAATTGCCGTGCTCATGGTCGTGGCCGCAGATTAAATAACCTCCGTCGGTTGTCGCAATCATATTCTCAGACCACTCACCGTCGTGATCAGCCGGATAGATTCTCCAAAGAAGTTTGCTGTCGGTAAACAGATCTTTACAAGCCATCATTACAATTTTATCCTGAACCACATTATACGTTTCTTCTGTGTAAATCAAAACGTAATTGCCGTTTTTCAACCGTACCAGACGATAAAAATATAAATATGAATTAACGGGAGCCGGAATGAGTGCACTTATTTCTTTTCGTGTAATTAATTTAAGATCATAACTGATTTTATACGCAATGGCATAACCCAGCGGATCGTCCCAGTCTTCTCCCATCATAATGAAACTTCCATCATCATCTAATGCGGGTTTGGAAAAATCCTGCCCCTTAACAACTAAACTGTCGATAAGCTTAAGGTCACGATTGAATTTGTAAAATTTGGTAGAATTGGTTTCACGGTGATTCGCAACAATTACAAATGAATTATCGGGTAAATCAAAAACATATTTAATTTGATTGTCGCCGTTAGGAAGAAAGGTCTGTATTGAAAAGGGTCGAACGGTTTCTTCTATTTCCGGTTTGCAACCCGCAAAACAAATGACCGATAACATGAAAATATATCTGAATTTCATCATCTGTCTTTTAAATATACAAATGGGATAAAATTTACGCTATTCCCGAGTGTGGAAGCTCCCATCAAACAGATCCGGTTTTCGGAATATCCGAGAATATTAGTGGTTGTTTTACCGGAATTCGAGGAGAGATAAATTTCATCAACCACTTCTCCGGTGTGGGTAAAACGAATGAGTTTTGATTTCTGGCTGTAGTTCAATGCAATGGTAATATTATCCGGTTCAAACAGCGAATGAAACTTGGCCTGATTGTATGAATTATTCACCGGAAAATCGAGATCAAAAGTGAACGAGTGTAATTCTGCACCGGTTGAAGCATTGAGTTCAAGTACATCAATCCCGGTACATTGATCATCTATGCCGGTGTTGTGTTGTTTAACGATATAAATTCCGTTGTGAGAATATTTAATTTCAAACGGCTGATAGTAGAGAAATTTCCAGTCGGTTTCATTAGAAGTAAAAACATACGACCATTTCGGTATCAGTACTTTTTTGGCAAGTAGTTCGTCTTGTGTGGTGGCATTTACCTGGAGGCGCATCGGATATTCTCCGAGTGTGGAAATGAGTCTGGTGAGAAAAAGATTACCCTGCTGATCAGAAGTCATGTACATATAAAAACCGGAAATTAACATTTTGGCATCCTGAACGTCCGCTGAATTATAATGTAATAAATACCGGTAATCATTGCCCAAACTCTGTTCTTCCAGAGCCAGAATCCAATAGCCACCGGCACCATCCGGTTCAATTCCCAAAAGATGTTCGTTGTATCCATCGTACTCGGCAATTAATCGCCAATCGTTCGACTGATATGTTATGGAGCCTTTTGAATCGGTTCGAGTAATAAACAGTTCCGGAACTCCTCTTTGGTAATCCACACTTATCAAAACAAAATCACTCCCGGATTTACAACCTCCGATTACACCGGTAATCTCATCCGAAACCCAGTCGGCTTCTGCGTGAATTCCGCCAATTTGCATAAACCGGTCACCATTAATAAAGGCAATAACATTTTCATTCCCGACATTAAATCCCCAGTTCATTGCGACACCTTCTCCGTAAGGTAAGTACCGCAGATCGTTCTCGGTATTCGCCGAAATTTGGCCGATTTCCTGTGTACAGGATGAATTAAATAGAATTAATCCTTCGCATATCAAGCTATAGAATAATGTTTTATTCATTCCTGTTTTTTTACCTGCCACATAATTGGCCATTTATATATTAAGGTTAAAGACCAGAAACGCATTTTTAAATCATCATTTACATATTGATTATTTAAATTGAAATTGAGATCTGCCAATCGGTCTTTTGATTCGAATGTGTTTTTGGAGGCTTGAGTAATTCCGCCGGATAATCCGAGTAAGTGCCCGTTTTTAAGTGTTTTTTCAACCTGAATAGAAATGGTTGCGGAAGGAATATTCCGGTTTCGAAAAGAAAGCACGTTGGATGTGTATTGCTGTTTAGATCCTGTTTCCAGATTAACAGCTTCAAAATAAACATCACTTGAAACCAGTCGCATAAATCCCAATCCAACCATGGGTTTTACTTCCCAGCTTCCGGCAAAACCAAACGATTTGGAAATGCCAAAATTGCCGGCAACATATCGCATGTCTTCGTGGTAATTCTGGGTCCAACCGACTGCACTGTCAATAATGTGGTGAATACCTAATCCGAATGTTTTAACTCCGAAATGCAGGGCAATTTTATTTTTAGGGAATACATATTCTGCATTTAATCCTAAAGTATAACCCACTACAGGCTTGTATCGCTGAGTGGAAGAATATGCCGGAAAATTTTTAACCACAACCGGCACACTAATGGTTGCGCCAATTTGAGAACTTAAATACAAGGGTGTTGTTACCACATATTTGTCTAAAAGTCGGGTAAAATTCATCGGATCTATATTGGGAAACCGCTGATAATCATGTCGGGTTTTTAAAAGTTTTTCGGCGTATGTTTCTGCTTTTTCGGTTTCGTTAAGTTCGAGCCAGGCTTGTGCTAAAAGCCGATATGCCTGTACCCGGTCTGCTTTTGAATGCAGCGCGTCTGCACAGGATTCCAGCGTATCGATGGTGGATTTTATATCGCCCGATTCAAATAATCTACGGGCTGAGTACAGTGCTTCTTCACATGAATTCTGAGCAAGACTAAAGTGACTGTGACCAATCAGCAGTAACCAAATGAATGTATAATAAATTCTGTTCATTTTGATTTGCTGAAAACCCGGTAACTAGGAAAATAGGAATAGCCGATACTCACCACAGCATTGTGAACCGTAATGTCGTCGTCAACATAATAATAGACGTACATCTGATCAATGTTGTCGTATCGGGTTTCCGGCTTATTGATTTGCCGGAACGAACGGTAATAATTGTATTGAAGATTAATTCTCGCGTTGCTGAATATTTTATAATCCAGTCCAATTCCAACCGTTGCTCCGTAATTAATTCGGTTGCGACGCTCCAGAATATTGAGTCTTGTTAATTCATATTTCTCACGTTTTTCACGGTTGTACGTGTCTTCTGCTTTGAAGGTATTTTTATCATATAAAAGATAACCGGCATAAGCCCCCGCTGATAAAAAATATCGCAGTCGACTGGTGGGTTTCAGAAAATAATGCAGTCTTAGCGGAAGATTTAAATACGTCATTTGTTCGGTAACCGAAACCTTCCAGTTGTCCGGGGTATAGTCGATACCGAAATTATTAACACTTGCCAGAAGACTTGCATTAATGGCAATATTCGGATTTAGATAATAACTAAAGGGAAATCCGAATTGGAAGGCATTTTTTACAGAATAATTCTTTTCATAATTACCGAGAACATAACTTTTTGAGACTCTTGGAATCGCCGCTGAAAAAGGAGAGCCGGTTAAACCCAATCCAATGGAAAACTTTGGAATTACGGTGATGGTTGAAAGTAGTTTGGTGAATTCGACCGGATCATTAAAGCTGTTCGATTTATAACCCGGGTAGATATTGAGCAGATTAATGGCTGACTCCCGGGCTTCCTGCATTTGATTGAGTGCGAGATAACTCAGGGAAAGTATGCGATATGCCTGCCATTGATCTGCGGGCTTATCCGAAGTAGTGCAGCCATTTGCCAGATTCATCGCTTCGGTAAATTGTCCCTGATCATACAAATCGTTTGCGTTTACCAATTTTTCGGTACACGTTTCCTGGGCGTATAACTGTGTTGCCAATGCAAAAAGTAAGAAAGCAGAATACCATTTTCTCATCAGTTCAATATTATGATAATTCTCGGGTTATACCGAATTCTGAGGTCGGCATTAAATTGGTTCTCCGCAACAGATTCAGTTTCAGGATTTATTTTGGTCTGGTCGCTCAATGTTGGCGATTTATTAATCCTGCGCTCAGGCTTCCCGAAAACAAAATTTAACAGGAGTACATTTTGCCCTCATTCGTAGAGCGAGGGCAAATAATTGCTTTTTTTACTCCTGAAGATAATTGGGATTAAAACCCGATTGCCAAAAATTATTCAAAAGATCTGATTGAGGTTTTGTTTTGCTTGTATTAACCAACGACTGCTCAATATTTTGGAAGAAAAATAACAGCTACTGAAATTAGTATTTTTGAAAGGTGGGCTCAGAATCATAATCTAAACGACAGGAATTATTTTTAAAAATGGAGTAAAACTCAACTTTTCTGTTTCAATTTTACAGCACACAAACACCGGTATCTTAATTCGTGATCAATATGCGCCACAGTTTAAAAATCGTCTTTTCAGTTTGCCTGATTTCTCTGATCAGTAATTCGGTGTGTGCTAATTCTGCCCAACCGGGAATCTGGAATGCAGGCGGAACCGGAACATTCTCCTTTCTCTACCCAAACGACAGCATGAATTTCCAAAAAGTTCAGATGGTAGATGAGAAAGTAAGTGTTCAGCTTTATTCGGGTTATGCCGTGGTAAAAGGCACTTATTTTCTCGTGAACCAATCACACGACACAGTTAAGATTCACGCGGGATATCCGGTAAATTCATTTCACGATTTTGGGAAGTCGCATTACCTCACCGGAATTCATTTCGATTCGTTGTCGCAACTCCGGGTGAAGGTTAATCACCTTGAAGTGAAGGATATTTTAAAACCGATCGACAATGAAAAATTAGAACAATTCGGGAAAAACTGGTACACATGGGTGACTACTTTTATTCCCGGAGACACCACTGTAGTTGAGGTTTATTTTCTGATGAATACCAATGATGCAGCCGTTTCTCAGGGATATAACCGGGATCACATCAACGCATTTTTATACATTCTCGAAACCGGTGCGAACTGGATGCAACCGGTTAAAAGAGGAGAAGTCCGGATTCAGTTGATGGACGGGTTTACGCTAAAGAATGTGGTTGGCGGCTCGCCGGATTCGATTTTTCAATGGAACGAACAGCGTGGCATTTTGCTGTATCGATTTGAAAACCTGTTTCCAACTGAGGACAATAATATCGTTATCACATACGGACAAGATGACAAGACGTTTGATTTCAGTGCAGTTGTTACAGTTGCAGACAATCTTTTCCGGGAAATTGAAAATTTTTCCGGCACGGATCTCAGTCGTCTGGAGTTTAAATCCGTAACACTCGAAACTCCGTTTATTACCCGATCCACCAATGTTTTCATGATTGTCTTCTGGTCGGTGATCATTGGTTTACCATTGATTTTCTTTTTGATCATCTTTTTCGGCGTGCGGTATCTCGTTCGGCGGTCTCGACGGCAACGGGAAATGGAATCCTGAAAAAGACATCTTTCAAAAAACTTTTTTGCGACTTAATAGTTTTGTAATCTTAAATGATAGCAATACTATTATTTTTGTAAGCAATGCAAAAGGTTGTAGAACATGTAGGAGTTTATGTGAATCCGGGCATTTACATAAAGGATCCGGAGAGCAGTGAATTGGGCCGGAGAATTATTTCGGGCAGTATTGAACTCATGGAAGAGATCGGTTTTGATGCCTTCACTTTCCGTAAGCTCGCGGCATCTGCGGGTACCACCGAAGCATCGGTTTACCGGTATTTCGAAAACAAACACAAACTGCTTTTATATCTGGTTGCCTGGTATTGGGCCTGGCTCGAATACCGGCTGGTTTTTGTTACGGCGAATGTGGAACCGGCGAAAGAAAGATTAAAGCGTTCGGTTGAACTTCTGGTTCAGGAAACAGAGCAGGATGGCCAGTTTGCGCATATCAATGAAATAAAGCTGCATCACATTGTGGTGGCAGAATCGGTTAAGGTGTATCTCACTCCCGATGTGGATCACGAAAACCGGATTGGGGCTTTTCAACGCTACAAACGTCTGGTAGAACGCATTTCCGATATTGTTCGGGAGGTAAATCCCCGGTATAAATATCCGCACATGCTCATTTCCACGATAGTCGAAGGAAGCCACCATCAACGGTTTTTTGCCCGACATCTTCCCGGGCTTACCGATAAAATAAAAGGGGAAGATTCGGTTACGCTGTTCTCTGTTGAGTCGGTACTTAAATGTGTTTGCCAATGAAAGGATTATCGCCACTAACTCGTTTCTGGCGGATGCTAAAACCCGACGCATCCGAAATACGGAATATTTATTTTTATGCAGCATTCAACGGACTTGTCGGGTTGTCGTTGCCACTCGGAATTCAGGCGATCGTAAACCTGATTCAGGGTGGGAGGGTGAGTACATCATTTGTGGTTTTGGTAATAATTGTCGTTGGAGGAATCGCGCTCAGCGGCATGTTGCAGATTTATCAACTCCGTATTAGCGAAAACCTCCAGCAAAACATTTTTACCCGTGCAGCTTTCGAGTTTACGCACCGGCTTCCGCGCATCCGGATGGAACTTTTATACCGGCATTATGCACCGGAATTAATGAATCGATTTTTTGATGTATTAACGGTTCAAAAAAGCCTTTCCAAAATATTAATCAGTTTTACGGAAGCCGGGCTTCAGATTTTGTTCGGATTGATTTTGCTCTCGTTTTATCATCCGTTCTTTATTCTTTTTAGTGTCTTTTTAGTGCTGATGCTATACGTGATTTTCAGAATAACGGCAAAACGCGGATTGCAATCCAGTCTGGAAGAATCGAAATACAAATACCGTTTGGCACATTGGCTACAGGAAATGGCCAGATCGGCCGCAACCTTTAAACTGGCCGGACCAACCGATTTGCCGATGCAGAACACTGATAAATTAGTAACCGGATATTTAAAAAGCCGGGAAAAACATTTCGGTGTATTGGTAATTCAATATAGGCTGCTCATTTTATTTAAAGCGCTGGTTGCCACAGGACTTTTGGCGATGGGTGGAATTTTAGTTATGCGTCAGTTGATGAACATCGGTCAGTTTATCGCGGCGGAAATTATTATTCTGATGATCATGACAGCCGTAGAAAAACTGATTCTGAGTTTTGAAACGATTTACGATGTTTTAACGGCATTAGAAAAAATAGGTACCGTAACCGATCTTGAACTTGATGGTAATATTGGTACGCGCATTTCTTCCCGACCTGATCAGGGATTGATGGTCGAATTGAAAGAGGTGAGTTTTCATTATCCCGATCAGGAGAGAAAGGTTTTGCAGGATATCAATTTGAAAATTGAACCCGGAGAGCGGATTGTTTTGTGGGGGCCGTCGGGTTCCGGTAAGTCCAGTTTGCTCGAAGTAATTTCGGGAGTTTACGATCTCAAGCACGGTTATCTGTGGTTCGATGATATGCCTTCACGCGAATGTGATAAAGGCGTTTTGCACGCGTGCATCGGAGGAGTGTGGAGTATGGAGCAGTTGTTTGAAGGCAGTGTTCGTGACAATATAACCTTAGGTCGTCCGGGTATATCGGAAGAGGAACTTTTAGAAATTGTGCGATCCCTTCATTTAATGGATTTTATTAAATCGCTGCCATCCGGAATCGATACTTTACTCGAACCTCAGGGGCGTAAAATTCCGAAACAGTTTATTCAGAAAATTCTATTGGCACGGGCAATTGCCGGTCACCCGCGACTTCTGTTGTTAGAAGAAATTCTCGATATGCTCAGTTCGCAGGAACGCCACGATCTTATTCGGGTTTTATTCGATCGCTCCAATTCATTCAGTCTGGTGATGGCGACTTCCGATCCGGAGATTGCCCGAAATGCAGATCGGGTAATATGCATGAGAAACGGTGAAATTCACTGGACCGGAAAATACGATCAGATACCAAATGAATTAAAAAGCCATGCTTAACATTACAGAAAACTCGGTTAGCAAAGACGTTAAAACCGAAAAATATAAATCATTCTCCTTTTTATCGGAACATCGCAAACACCGCGGAATGATGCGCGTTCTCACGATTTTTCTGATTGCATTAATTATCGGTTTGTTGCTGCCCTGGACGCAAAACATACGGGCTAAAGGGAAGGTGACAACACTAAGGCCCGATCAGCGACCGCAAACGATTCATTCCATTATTGCCGGAAGAATTGAAAAATGGTTTGTACGCGAAGGTGATTTTGTAAATAAAGGCGATACCATACTTTTTATTTCAGAAATTAAAGATGAGTATTTCGATCCGCAATTGCTCGACAGAACCGGTGATCAGCTAAAATCGAAAGAGATGTCGGTTGATGCGTACATGGAAAAAGTAAAAGCGATTGATGTTCGCATTGATGCATTAGTTCGAACCAGTGAATTAAAAATTCAGCAGGCTAAAAATTATCTGAAACAGGCAAGATTAAAAGTTCAGAGTGATAGTGTAAAACTTGAAGCATCGGGAACCAATCTGGAAATAGCCCGAAAACAATTTGAACGAACGGAAGCGCTTTACAAAGACGGTTTAAAGTCTAAAACCGAATTAGAAAATAAAAGAATGTCTTTACAGAAAGCAGAAGCCGAGCGAATTGAAGCAGAGAATAATTTATTGTCGGGAAGAAATTCGGTTATTAATGCAGAAGTGGAACTCACATCTATTTCTGCCAAGTTTCAGGATGAAATTGCCAAAGCCGAATCCGAAAAATACTCGGCACTTTCAAGCATGTACGATACCGAAATTGCAGTAACCAAACTACAGAATCAATACATGAATTATTCGGTGCGAAACGGTATGTATTATATCACCGCACCGCAAGACGGATATGTTACGAAAGCTATGCAATCGGGAATTGGCGAAACCATAAAAGACGGAGATCCGATTGTGAGCATTATGCCGGCAGATTATCAGTTAGCGGTGGAATTGTACGTGCGTCCGATTGATTTGCCATTGGTTCAAAAAGGACAAAAAGTGCGGATTCAGTTCGATGGCTGGCCGGCAATTGTATTCTCCGGTTGGCCGAATACGAGTTACGGAACATACGGGGGAATCACCTTCGCAATCGACAATTTTATTAGTGACAACGGTATGTACCGAATTCTGGTAGCACCCGATCCCAACGATCATCCCTGGCCTTCCGCACTTCGGGTGGGCGCAGGAACCAACAACATGATGTTACTGAAAGATGTGCAGGTTTATTATGAATTGTGGCGGCAGATAAACGGCTTTCCACCGGATTATTATGTGGCTGAAACTTCCGACAAAAAAGAAAAGAAACCATGAAATTTGGGATTAATAAACTTCTGTTATTGCCTGTATTCGTATTCATGTCGAATCTGGTTTTGGCTCAGTCACCATTGAGTTTCCGGACATTTATGAATCAGGTTAAAACCAACCATCCGATAGCATTTCAAGCGGCTTTGGTTCGCGAAAAAGGAGAGGCCTATGTGCTAAAATCACGCGGGGGATTTGATCCGAAACTCATTAGTGAATTATCGGATAAATATTATCAGGGAACCGAATATTATCAAACTGCTGTTGCCGGTTTCAAGGTTCCGACCTGGTTTGGTGTCGAGCTTCAGACCATGGTTTCCCGAAATACCGGGTATTATCTCAACCCACAGAATAACACACCTTCGGCTGGTTTATATCTCGCCGGAATTTCCGTTCCAATAGGTCAGGGACTCTGGATTGATGAACGAAGAACTGAACTCAAAAAAGCAAAAGTTTATTCCGAATCCACTGCTGCGGAACAACAGATAATTATGAACGATCTGATGTTTTCTGCCGGAAAAGCCTATTGGGATTGGTACCGGGCTTATCGCATTTTACGGGTTTACGAAGAGGCATTGGAATTAACCGAATCGAGATTTAGCGCAGTGCTCCAATCAGCACAAATCGGAGAACGACCTTTTGTCGATACGCTTGAGGCCGGCATTCAGGTGCAGAACCGGAAATTATCTGTTTCCAAGGCTCGACTGGATTTTAAAAATGAAACCTCAAGGTTGTCGGTTTACCTCTGGGATTCGGGCAGTATTCCGTTAGAGCCGGCCGATGACGTGATTCCGGACACGAATGATCTTCCGCTTTTAGAGGATAAATTACGCTTGTTGTTGGTGAGTTCAGATTCATTGGTGACAGCGCATCCCGAATTATTAAAAAGCGATCTTGCCATCGACATAATGCAAATTGAAAGGCGGTGGAAAGCTGAGCAATTAAAACCGGATGTGCGTGTAAAATACAATGCACTTTCTCACCCGGTTGACGATGCTCCGGTATTTGATGCCAATGATTACAACTGGGGATTTAATGTGAGTTATCCGATTTTGCTGCGAAAGGAGAGGGGGGCGCTAAAAGTTGCCGATATTGAAATTGAAAGTTCAGCATTGCAACTGGATTATAAAAGACAATTTATCCGTCAGTATATGAATCAATCGGTGAATACCCGAAACGGATTGGAAGAACAGCTCGCGATTTATTCACGAACTGCCACTGATTACGGTAAGTTGCTGGATGCAGAGCGTCAGATGTTTTTGATTGGAGAATCATCCTTGTTTTTAGTGAATATGCGGGAGCTCGGATTTATACAAACGCAATTATCGTGGTTTGAACTGGAAGCAAAATTTCATGCTTCGTCGTTACAGGTGATGCATGCGTTGGGGGTTTTGGGTGATTTTGAGTTTTGATGATTTCAATCAATGCGATAATTACGAGATTAAATTTTGGAAATATAATTTTTAAGAGTGAGAGAATTACTGCTAAAATATATTTTTAAAAGGCAATTTAACATGTTGTTTGACTCTGCTAAAAGTTAAAATCTATTTTTAAGGTGACTTCTATAGATATTTTTTTCAACACCGTTTTTTTAATCACAATTATGGGAATTAGAGGTGCAATTTTCTGTGGGATATAGCCACCCCTCCCCGGATGAAAGATACTCGATTCCTGTGATTGTTTACAATTGTAGCACTTAAATAAATACTTAATTTTCGATCGAAAAGGCTGGGGCAATAGCCACCCCTCCCCGGATGAAAGTTCGGTATTTTGAAATAACCAAACAAAAATCCAGACAATTTTAAACACTTACTTTTTTAAATGCGTTCCATTTTTCACGCAGAGTTCGCTGAGGACAACAAAGAGCTTTAAGCAATACCGGATTATTAGATTTGAGAGGCGCAGATGTTTATGATGGAGCGGAAGTGGATGCCTTGTCTTAAAAAACATCTGATCACAATACGGAACTCTTCATGGCCAAATCTGACATTTAGGGAGTAGAGAAAATTTTGTGGGCTATAGCCACCCCTCCCCATACGAAAGTTCGGCATGTTTGTTTACCCCGCAAAAAAATAGGTTGTGTTTAAGCACTTATTTTTTATTGAAATTATCGGGAATAAAATTAGTGGGTTGTTTCACGCAGAGGCGCTGGAGATTATCGGTTATGTGAAATGGTATTCGAGTTCGCAGAGGTTATCAGAGAAAAAGTTCGTGTTGGGAGTGAGGAGGTTGTTAATTGTAAACACGAATTGTAGTCATGATAATTCTAAAAATAATCGGATTAGATTTAGATCAGATTTTCTTCCGGGTTATAGCCACCCCTCCCCGGATGAAAGATAATCAAATTATCTAATTCAGGCAAAATTTGAAAACCTATTAAGTGTTTATTTCCTGCGCAAAAATCAAAACGCAGTATTTCTCAATCGAATAATGGATTCTGTTATAATTTATACATCTTCTTTGTCATCTACTAACAAATGAATGGGGTCGTTCAGTTCTTCTTCTTCTGTTAGACTTTGTTTGGATTTCAGCACCACCGATCCGGCAACTATATCATGGATCGCTGTTTTTCTTTTGGAGGACGAGATCGTTAAAAGGGATATCCATCCTAAACAAATTTTTAGCACATAGCGGAAAATAGCGGCCAGAATATTGATTTTCCGGGTCTCATCACTTCGCCTTCTCACACGGATACGCATCAGATAATGGCCAAGTGTAAAACCCAGAACCGAAGTGCAAAACGGTTCGTATATAAATACAATTAAAATAAATGCGACAATCCGATAGCTGTCCGGAACATTTCCTTCCTCACCTAAAAATCGGGAAGCCAGAATTGCAAGGAAAATCATAAATAGCTGATCAAAAAAGAAGGCTTTTACCCGGTCAGACAAATTCGCGTATTTCATACTAATTATCGAAACTCCAAAACTACCGAATTAAATTCTGGTGGTAGAAATTTAAGAAAACAACCAGCAACGGTTAAATTACCGCTTGTTTTTTGATCGTTCCGTTAAATTGGATAGTCCGTCGAGCAATGCGCCTGTCGGACAAAGCAACCGGCACCAGATCATGGGAAAGCGGATGGTTAATGCTACCGTTATTAGCGCCAAACCGGACCATAGTGATAAACTTTGCCAGCCAAAGAGATCCGGGAAAAGCTCGAAGTTACTCCAACTGCGCAGTCCGAGCAGAATTCCGGATATTAAAATAATTGCAATTGCTGCCCGAATGCGTACAATCCATTTATTGGGAATCGGGAATTTCGTATTTAATGTTTTCGGAGTGATTTTTAACATAAGTCGTTGGGCA
Source organism: Bacteroidota bacterium (assembly GCA_016124755.1). Taxonomy (GTDB): domain Bacteria; phylum Bacteroidota; class Bacteroidia; order NS11-12g; family UBA9320; genus WGNA01. The sequence goes on from WGNA01000018.1 coordinate 62,153, forward strand.
TTTCCGAACGGACAAACATATTTACAATACGTATTTTTCCCCCAGATAGATCCCAGCAAACACAGCAAAGCGTACAAGCCCAAAAGCGACGAAACGGAAGTCCCGAGAAACGGATGTAAAAATGTAATGTATGTAAATGACGAATTCAGGAAAAATCCGATGTACACAACGGAAGCTATGCTGAGAATCAGAATTCCTTTTTTTGATTTCCTCCATTTTTTTTGGAATCCATATAAAAACATCAATGCAATGATTGAAATATGTAGCACCCACCAAAGGCTGAGTCTGGCCTCAACATTAAACGGTTTTAATTCATCAATATCCGCAAAGGTTATTAAGGGTTCCGGTCGCGCTAGTTGAAGTAATCGGGTTGAAGTTTCCGCTAAAGCTTTGGAGGTAAGTGTAGCTCCGGAAACTGCATCGATCTTGTGTTCATCGGTTAATGGAAGAGCATTAAATTGATCGTAAAATCCGGAGGAAGCAATTTTTTTGAGATAGCTTTCTGTTTCGCGGGAAGACATCAGCGACACCTGTTCAATTTCTCCCTTTTCATTAATTAAAACTCCCGTATTTACCGGACCGGCATACCCTTTAACCTCATCGGTGTAACCCCGGCTTTCGAAATACAACAGTTTTTCGGGTGTGTGAATTTCGGCAAAAACAATCGGGTCGGAGTGCAAGGTGAAATTACTACCGGGAATCAGCCTTTCAATATGTTCCGTAAATCTGTTTTTGGATTCATTAATCAGTTCTTCACCGGATTTAACCTGGGAAATAAAACCCGAAGTCTCATTTGAATCCTTTCGGTCGAGCAAAATTCCATGACCGTATCCATGCGTTTCTGCATCACCGATTTCTTTAGAACCAACAATCTCTTCTTTCTTTTCTCGGATGAGTTTAGGCTTTGAGAAAATACTTGACTCTTCGTCTAATTGAATTACCGGATCAATCGGATTAATCGGGCCGTTTAGCCAGAAGTAAAAAAAGAAAAGTGCCGTTATAAAAGTTGCGAGCACCTTGCGCCATTCCGATCGCAGAAAGTGCATCAGCAATTACAGATTGGCAACTGTCTTCCGGGAGATATCAATCACCCATTGATTGATCTGATCATCCGGCAGAATAGCATCCTGAATGTATTTTACATTCGAAGAATTCTCAACTTCATCAACTGCTTTTTGAATGATATCTCGTTGGAAATACGGATCATTCGCAACCAGAACCGGTACAACCAGAACCTGATCTTCCAATCCGAAAAGCTTTTTAATTCCGTCTTTGGTAGGCTGAGTTGAGTAATGAACCAAATGTCCGCACCAGGAATACGCAACGCTTTCATGACCGGTTTTTATCTTTAAATATTTGCCGATCTCGTCTACCATTTCTTCCCATTGCTGATTGTAATCCGCATCGCCGTAAGCAACAAGAAGAACTCCTTCCGACTCCGGATTTGAGCTCAGGGCCTTCACCCGTCGTTCAATATTTTTCTTGAGAACGGTTGTATAATCCAGCGGTGGAGTAATAGTAACTCTCGCCTTCGGACGGTACGTTTCGATCTTTTCCGCTTTCAGATTTTCCTGAACTTTTGGATCAGTGCTCAATCCGCAGATTACCGGAATATCGTGTGAATAATGAGAGCTAACCGTTAAGAAAATCGGCACAACAACAACCTGATCATAACCTTCTGCATCGTATTCTTTGAGCCGGGTTGCCAGCGACGGTTCGTTGTATTCCATAAAGGCAGTGCGAACATCCGAGATCTTGGCATCCTTTAGAATGGAATCTTTCACAGACTTCTCGATGTCGAGTAACATGTTTCTCCAGAGTTCAGAACTGGAACCGTGATTCACGAGAATCACACCGATTTTACCTGAATTGCCTTCTGTTTTAGCAGACTTTTGGGAGCAAGAGGTAATTGTAAAACTCAAAATTGCCAGGGTGAGCAATACAAATCCGAAGCGCTTCATTTTCTTATTTTTATTTAGACTGATTCTAAGCCGCAAAAAAAGGAAAGCAAAACCACATGAGCAAGAGTTCGGAGATTATGGGCAGATGAAATTTATCAGCAGATGTAAACCAGCCTTGACCAGAAGCGAGCCGGAGGTAACACTGTTAATACATTGCGCCCGGCTCCGGGAGACATATCAGCCGTTTGTAAGTAGTTGTTGAGTCATGTTAGTAATTCTCATGTGCCCAACGTTCGTGAGTTGCAGTCAATAGATAAAAAGCAAAACCAACACGACTCCTTCTGATCAAAAATGGTTTCACAACCAATTTATTTAGCTAAACTAAATGAGGGGTTGCAAATGATTAATAGGTAATACACGGTCATTTTGCAGGTGTGCAGTTTTGTTGCATAATTGTTTGCAAGATCTGCCGACCGATTGATTTTTGATCAAACAGTTTGGCCGTGATAACTTTTCTACACAGATTCATTTCGTTTGAACTTACGTTGAAAAGATTCCAATCCATATACTGATCGGTTTCGTGCTAAGTCAGAAATCAGAAGGCAATTGTTTGTTGCCCGATAGTCGAATATTCATTTTTATTATTGTCTTGCAGAATAACATCGCACCAGGTTAAACTAATGTGTTTGCTGTCGAGTACTTTCACATACAATTTACCCCGAACTGCATGCAAATCGGGCAGGCTGTTATAATCGATGGTTCCGAAACTTATCGTTTTATTACCGGGAGTGCCATAATCAATTACCTCGTCTGTGATGTCTCTTAAACCATATCTGCCCCAGTGGCTGAAAACAATATAGGCGGTTGATGAATAAAACCGAATTTTGATTTCGGTATAATCAAACATATCGTCAATGTTATATGAGGTGCTTCCGTAGGTTCTGCCGTAGCTCCTTACAGCTGCGGTGTCGGAATAATTACAGGGCGGTGCAATAATCACTGAATCTTTGGTAAGGGCTTCTTCGATCAGATCTTCCGGCAAATTGTTTTCATACAAACAACCGGAGAATAATATTAATGCGTTTGCAACGACCATAGATAATAAGGTTGTATTTGCTTTCATGTCGGATAAAATCAATAATTAAAAAATTAAATAAGATAAAGTGAATGAAAATTTGAGCAACTGGCCATTACGCAATCGGTCTTTTATTTCACCGATAACAGCCTGGGCAGCCTCATTTCCGTCTCCGGATCCGACGTTGGTTTGGCCGTTAAGATTGCTGTTGGATGTTAGTAAAAAACCGCCTCCGAGGCTATAATCAAAAATAAGTCGACGGGTTAATGGCCGGCTTTTTCCAAAACAATATTCAATTTCAGGTATGCTCACGGTGCCATTGTCGAATGAATGTTTAAAATAACGTGTTTCGTATTTCCCAAAACCGGCATAGGAATTTGTTACGTACCGAATTTTACGAAAGTCGATATCGTAATTGTGAATATTAATTCCAATTTTAAAATAAGCACCCACGGGGGCAAGAGCTCCCCAATTGGCTAGGTATCTTTTTAAATATATTCCATACCATAAATCATGTATGTCGGGAGATCCGGTAATAACCATCAAACTATGCTCGTGTTGCCCATTACCGAATGATTCTCCCCAATAGTATCCGTTAAGATCGTCTATGTAAAGTCTGCTGGATGTGCGTTGTTTTCCCGCGGCTACACCAATAGAATAATAGGTGCCAAGTGTATATTCTATATGGAAGTGCGGCATCACATTCAGTGTTTTGGAAGGGTCGTCGTAATCGGTGACATGATCACTTTCCTGCGCTGTTTGAGGCTGTGTGCTCGGAGAAAGAAACCAACCGCCTCCGATTAAAAACTTTTTCCCGAGGTATCCCGAAACTCTCTCGTATTTCTGGGCGCCGGAACAAAACGCCAGAATCATTAAACCCCAAAATAATATTACTTTTTTCATTTGGCTATTTGGTTTAAGGAATTATAAATATGGCTTTGAATGAGATAATTCCGGTATTTTACATCGAATTGTTTGGCGTCCACAAAGCTATAATTACCGGTTTCGAGATTCATCATTACAAAAACATATCCTGTGTAATGGTAAGGTGTGAATTGCCACTTCAGATAAATCGGAAATCCGTAAAAAGTTGCTGCTCCTCCCAGAAAATACAGGAAATTAAATTTCTTCTTTTCAATAATATTCCAGTATAATGAAAGCCCGAGATATTCGGCTCCCAGTTGTCCGGAGTTTTGTTTGACATCTTCCAAAAGAAATCCTTTAAATTTTTCGCCGGAAAAACCATTGCGTTCAATAAACCAATCCATGTACAGACTGTAACGGTTAACATCATCTGTCGACATTTCTTTGTTGTTCCAGGCATCAACAACTTTTACTTCAACATTGAGATCTTTTGCGTATTCAACAATTCTGTTTTCAAGAAATTCCTGTTTTTTTTCGGTTCGCATAAATCTCTTATTTGCCGAAGCCCGGTCATCTAATCCAAAATACCGTGGGCTGAACATGATCATCTTTGAAGTCTTTTCCCGAATCCGAGGTTTTTCATTTTCTTCATCTTCCTCGTCTGTGTTTGAAACATTGCCAAAAGCTGCCTCAATATCTGAATTGCTCATGATGTCTTTCAACATGGTGTGACAAGTGAGGCACAAGTGATTGTCTTTTTTAAGTTGTGCAGTATCGGAAGGGGGATCTGTAAAATAATCAGCTTTATACTTGGTGGCAGAAGCAAATTCCTCAACAGCCTGATTGAAAATCCGGTTGATTTTTGAATTCGAAGAATATTGTTGCCGTATTTTAGCAATTTGCCGTAAGCCAATCGCATTTACTTCCTTTTTCTTTAGTCTTTTAAATAAATGAAAATACGTCTGCTGAACACCTTGCATTGTGTCGTCGGGCAGTAATTCTAATTTTTGATCTTCATTAATAAACAGCATTATGCCATAATAGCACATCGCTTTTATTTCGGAAAGATATTCAGATTCAATGTTCAAATTCTGAGGTGCGGCGTCGGCAAGAATCAGTGCATGAATGTATAAATTATTCACAAAAAACCGATACATAGATTCTGTATAGGCGAGCTTCCGTATTGAATTAAAATCATCCTGAGAGAACAGGGAAAAAGGTTTATAATCGGTTGATGAAGCATCAATTTTTCGCTGAATATTTAATTTTCTTTTTTTAATATTCGGATGGGAACTCTGCGAATCGTCGACATCTTCTTCTGCTTCAATCGGAATGATCTGAGCATTTTTACCTTTTGGATTAATTTCAAAATTTACGCTTTCTATCTCATTGAATGGAAACGAATTGCTGGCAACCGGCAAATAGGCATATAAAAGAATGTCGAAGGTTTTAATAATTTCTCCGGGGTCGTAACCGGCAGCTGTGTACAATTTCCACCCGTCGTTATCGGCTTCGAATTCAGACTCTTGTGAATGCTTTGAACTTTTTAGTATTTTTTCTTCGAGATCATTTTTGTGATTTCCCATGTCTTTGCGAAACAGCTCTTTATTATAAGCAAACGACTGAACATTGTGGTTGTCTAATATGTGTGAAATCTCATGTGATAAGACAAAAGCCAGTTGAGATTCATTGCTAAGTCTTGCAATTAAACCGGTAGTTATAATTATAATTCCCTGATGTGTGGAATAGGCATTAACATCATTTGATTTTAACGTATACACACGTATGTCGATAGAATGATCCGTTGTTTGACGCATTAAAAGCTCAACCACTTTGTTGCAATAACGTGTGATCGGATCTCCATAAACTACTCTTCCGCTTTTTAGCAAATGATCAATAGAATAATTAGTTAAGGCAGCAAATTCGCGGCTCTCATTGCCCTTTAAATCTTTTACGGATTCATCATCTAACGTTTCAAAATATTTTTCGGAATATACTTTTTGCATGTCATCGGGCATCTTTCCTTCCGACTGCAATCGGTACTTACCGGAATACGTCTGTGCAATCAGTGCTGCCGGCAAGCAGGACAGAATAGTAACGGCCAAGAGGGTTATCTTTCCTGCATGGTGATGCTGAAAATATTTCTGAGAATTGTTGTTACGGAATAGTCGGATTGCAAAAATGAGTTTACACGAAAGTTTTGAGATAATTTTTTTTCGTATGAAGCTCGTGAAGAAGAACCTGTTTGTCCTTTTGGTTATCATTATTTTAATTAATCTATAGGGTTGTCTGTAATGTATCCAAATATACCTTCATCCGCCAAACATACAAGTTCAGGGGAATCCTAATTTACTGATTTGCATGACTGTTTAATTATTTGAGAATTGTCAGGCTACAGAGGTTTCAAACATCGAACGGTTGACACTGAATTTATGCAGAAGCCGATTCGGTTTGTAGCACTTTGTAATTCCGAGAGCTTTGAGTATCTGCTGTCTGACTTATCTAAATATTGTGCGGTGAGGTATGCTCATAATAACTCGAGTTTGCCATGAACCAGCCCGTGATGGATAAAACAGTGGAGTTCGTACTGATTATCCGGGTCGCTGAACGAAGGGTTTTCGGATTATATTTGAGCCGGACAGGTGCATAGAAATGTTGTTAAACCGTTAACAGATATACTATGCATTTTTAGGATTGAAGCAGACTAATATCAGAAATGTCAAATATTAAACAACAGAAAATAAAACAACATTTGGGTGTTGTAATGTGGTTAATGGTGTTGTTGTTTCCCGGGTGCAAATCCGAGCCGGTTAAACTTGAACTTAATCTGGAAAAGGGAAAGGAATATACGATCCGCTATGTTGAGAAATCTTTTGTGAGTCGGGATACAAATTCTTTAACCGGTGTTGGAAATCTGAATTTTCGGTACCGAATGAATATGGTTTTCCGGGTTAAGGAAATTAAGGATTTATCCTATATGATGGAAGTTGAATATCAAAAATTGGATTATGGATATTTGGCAAACAACGGTATGGTGATCTTTTCGTCGGATGATACCGTTTCTTCCGGAATTGTACCCATCGGTTTTCAGGGGATGATCAACCGGCCTTTTAACATTGAGATCAGTAAACGGGGGAAAGTAATTTCAGTTGATAATCTCGATTCAATGATTAGAAATGTGTTGTACCGGAAAATGGCAGGTGCCCAATATTATCAGGTGGAGGAAGTGCGACGTATTGTGTTTTTTTTCGGTGAGTCGGGTTTGAAAGAGGTATTAACCCATGTGTTTACTATTTATCCTAAAGGAGTAGTAAAAGTCGGGGATTTCTGGAATAAGAGAATTTTGTATAAAGGAGGAATTCCTTCTAATTGGGTGAATGAATATTCACTACAATCTGTGAGTGATACATCAACTACAGTTGCGGTAAAGACTTCTATACTGCCAACAGAGAAGGGGGTGCCATCCTGGTTCCATGATCAGAATATGGAATTTATGGCAACCGGAAATTCAGATGGGGAAATCAGATTGGAACCCGGATCCGGATGGATTAAATATTCTAAATCGGAACAGGATATTAAAGCAAAGTTTGCCGGGAATAATGAGATATACAGCAGACCTCCTGTATTGTGGATCCGGGGAGTTACGGAAGTGGTAGGGAGCGTGAGGTGATTAATAAATGTTTTGGGTTTAAGCATCATTTTGACTTTGTGTGAACGAATGAGAAGAACAGTTTTCTGCTTACCGTTTTTAATGGTCTTTCTATTCGTTCAAGTTATACCATTCCATCGTTGTCTTGCGAATTCGGATATTATATATTGTTACGACTCAGATAAAGTTATTGCCAGAAGTTTTAATAATCAAGAGAAAGCCAAAATACTGATTCTGGCGGATATGGTGAATGTTTTACTACAGGAGAAAGGATTGAATGACGTCTTTGTATCCATTACTTTTAACCCGATTCGATTATGGGAAAAGTCTTACTACGCCCTTTCGTACGACGACATAATGATTAGGCGGAATCAAAAATATGAAATTAAAAACGGAATAATTCTTCAGTTTTACGAACCCCATTTTAGTCTGAAAAGTGTATCGCAAATCATTGCAGGTGGATTAAATCATCTTGAGGAAGTTGAGCAAAATCAGGCAATTGTGCATCTGTATAACGGACGTGGGAATAGGCAATGGAGGCAGGATTCTCTGCAAACTATTTCCCCTTTCGGATTGAGCAATTCAGTTTGGATAAGGATGAAGATGTAGAAAGAATTGTAAAGAGAAAATTTTATAACAGGCCTAACACAAACATGGATGAAACAGAATGTAATTTACGGTTTTATTATCAGGAAGAACAATATCATTTTTATGTGGAAACCGATGCGGATACAATCCGGGAATTTCTGGTGGCGGATAATTTATGGTTCATAAATGGGAATTATTTAGATGGTTTTTTCCTTTTTGAAGATCAATCGAAATTTTGGTATTTCAAGCGTCCGGGTAAATCCAGAAGAGGTCCGTTTAGCGTTTCGTTTGAAATGATGAGGACGGTATTTATCCGACATGATTTTACTCCTTACGAATATTTTGTTTTGAGTTTTGGAACAAGAAAGACAGATATTGAAAATGAAGTAATGATGATACCAGATCTGAATAAAATAATTCCCGATTTCATAGGGCAGAATTCGAAATTTTTGATGAGGATTGGGAATCCTGTTCAGACCGATGCAGTTCCACCCAACAATTTGACGATTGTATTCGGAGTCATTATTTCAGCACTAATGCTGTTGCTTTTAATGCGTTTTCCTTACCTCATAAAATAAATTGTAGATGGATAGTTATTTCGGGAATGAAGAATTGTGTATTTTAATCCGAGTAAAAAAGTCCTGCGAACATAATGTCGACCTATAAAGTGCAGAATGGCGAAATAGTCTGGAATGAAGCGCACATTTACGGTAGCAGCAGAATTGGTTTGGTTAAGGAAAACAAGGTGCTCAATGAGGATTGTGCAGTGGAATTTGATGCTACCTATTTATTCACCGAAGACCCGAATTCTCCTGCGTATGAAGATTTGTTGGAAGAATACCTTTCAGATGCCGGTTTAACCGATGTCTCAGGAACGGTTTACACTGATTTCAAAAACGCCATTACACAAGCGATCATGGGTGTACCTGATCAAAGCTATTTTGAAACATGGCTTACCGGACTACAGGAATATCTTTGTTTGTTCAAATGTTACCATGTGCAAGACAACATATTGTGGAGTAACGTTTGGGGGAGTATGCAGGGACACATTACCTCCTCAACAGATCCGGGATCCATTACACTGAATAACAATACCTCTATACAAAGCTACTGGTCGGGAGTGGTGTCTTCCATCACATCAACCTTGGTTACCAATTATGGTAAATGTCTGGAAGATTCCGAAAAATCCATCCGCAATCTGGGTAATAAGCGTTACGAACTGGCCAATCATCTGGGAAATGTCTTGGTAGTGATAACCGATAAAAAGGTGGCAGTAGGAAGCGTATCCAACCCGATCGATTACTTTATGGCAGAGATCACATCTATTTCTGACTACTATCCCTGCCTGCCGGCGGGCAAGGCTTTTGGGATGGGAATATCCGAGACGGGATATGCCGCTCCGGAGGGGGGGTATCGGTTCGGCTTTAATGGTATGGAAAAAGATGATGAAGTTAATGGATATGGGAATAGTTTGGACTTTGGGGCGAGGATTTATGATAGTAGGTTGGGTCGGTGGTTGAGTCGGGATCCTCTGCAAAAGAAGTACGCAAGCCTATCACCTTATAACTTTGTTTCCAATAAGCCAATTAACTTTATAGACCCAAATGGGATGGAAATAGTCTCTAGTTTGAATGTTGTTAATACTGAAAAGGTTGGAACGACTAAGCAGATTGTTACCGTGTCTGGATCGATAACCATCAAGGTCAAGATTGTAAATCTGTCGACAACTAAAGATTTAGATGTCGGTGCAATTGCAAAAGGGATTGAATCGCATGCCATATCAGGATTTGCCCAAAACGCTGGTTATTCTGTACAAGCCTATGACCTTGACGGAACAGCTAATAATACTGAGGTTTTCATAAAGACGAATAATATTAAAGTTAACGTTGAAGTTGAAGTGATTACATCACTTGAGGACATAAAAGATGATGATCATGTAATTATGATGGTTGACGAGATCACAGATCCTGGGAAGGATGTAGATGGTAAAGCCAATTCTGTAGGAGGGAATGTTGCACTTGTGGAAACCAAATCTGATCTTGAACGCATGATTAAGGTTGGCACTCATGAAATAGGTCATTTATTAGGCATGTCAGATGCATATACAGAGAATGATCCAGCTGAAGGTAAATTGATGGGTCGTAATTCAGGATATAGTACCTCCTATTTAGAACGGGGTGATATTATCCGGCAAGCATATTTCCGGCAAGGGTACAGCAATTATTTAAAAAGTCAAGGTAAGACCGTAGAACCCGTAAAAACCAAAAAAGTCGCGAAAGAATTTAAGAATGATCACACCCCTTGAAGTTAAATATGACAAAAACTATTGGCCTCATATCAGCGATAACTATCATTATGTTTTATTCATGTAATCAACACGATAAGCACTTTTCTGATAGCTCAAAGGAAGATTTGACCTTTGAATCCAATTATCAGGAGATTTACGACAAAGACTCAAATCTTCTAGTGACTATTGCATATCTTGAAGGTGCCCCCTACAAGGTTGTGCATTATTCCTTAAAAGGCAAAATTATTTCGATTGAAATAGATTCAACGCTACATTTTAACCAAGCTCAGAGCAATGATCCAGAAATTGGTAGACATATGTACACTAACTATTGCTCTTCTTGCCACCAAATGAATCGTCGAACTGTAGCCAACTCCATATTAGACATATATGCTCTTGATGACGAATTGGAACTATTCAACGCCTATACTAGAACGCCAATTCATGACTCTCTTTCCTACCCTATTGATAGCACTGAACTACGCTCAATTAATGCCTATTTAAATAAATCTATAAACTTATATTAGTTTAGTATCTCACCACTGTCCTTATTCTGAAGTACCTATTTCGGAGTGACCATGCCTGTAGCCACTCAAATTTATTTTCCTGACTTCCGCACTAGGACACCCAAATCAAAAGTCAAATAATTTAGTAAGCTCTTCTTGCTCTGGTTTAAGTTTGAGAACCCGGGTGTGTGATTTGTCACCATTAAAATTCAGTTGGATTTGGCGAATGTTTTGAAAACTTTAAGCATTCAATTGGGCATTAGTTCAGAAGAGTTATTGAAAGTATATCCTGAATTTAAGACCAAAGTTTGGAAAGCAGGTGATGTAGAAACTTTGGCAAACCTGCCACAAGTTTCCTCAATCAATAATGCAATAAAAAATCCTAAATGAAAAGAAGCAGGTGCAAAGAGAGTCAAATTGTAAAGTCTCTTAAAGAAGAAGAAAACGGCAGGTCTGTGGTGGATATCAGTCGTGAATTAGGCATTAACAAACAGACTTTCTACAACTGGAAGAAGAAGTACGCAGGAATGAACGGCGATCAACTTCGAAGGTTAAAGGAACTGGAGG
>WGNA01000014.1 GCA_016124755.1 Bacteroidota bacterium
CGATCATGCATCATCATCCCGAAAGGATGGCCGAAAATGAAGTTAAATTCATGGTTCAAACTGGTCATGGATTGATGAAGATCATGCACCTTTTGCATTGATCATGTCAAATGACCGATTTTTTATCGTCTTAACAAAACTTCCCCAAAACAAACTCTTATAGGTTGAGTGATTAATCATCCGCTAGGCAAGCCTGTAGCTGCTTTTGACTTTAAAATATGGATGAAAAAATCCAGTTTTACCTTTAAAAATTATATTTATGTCGTAATTCATAAGATTCGGTGCGAACATTAAATCGCTAACCTGAGATTTGACGCTTTGATTACTAATTATTCTGTGAGCTGTTAAGGATCGACTATTTAGATTTAACATAAGGCAAAATAAATTCTATACTGCTATCATGAGAAATATAACTTGGATCTAGGGAAATAAACCCATTAAATATTTCTTTTGGGCTTCGACATCTTATAAAATATCGTTCTACGTGATATATTGATACTTTTCTAATTATATCATTATAATTTTCTTCAAATGTGTGCACAATAGAATCTCTAATCTCATTGTCAATTGCATACCTCTCTGTCGCCATACAATAAGAAACCTGGAATCTATGCCACCAGATGGGACGTACTCTTCTTACTGTAAAATTATCAATAACATAATATTTAGACTTGGAAATCAAATTTCTTATACTACAACTGTATGGGGCTACTAGAGAATCTGAACTTATAAAATATAACTCATATAGCAGATGGGTTTTAGTATTTGTGATAGGATCTTTATGTTTCGCATGAACAGGCAAGTTCATTTCTACAAGATAACCATCTAACCAAAGAGTATCAACAACCCTAAAAGAATCTACACCTCCTGATGAACTATTCTTTTTGGTTTTAAGTAATGTAGAATATACCAACGTGTACGACATTAAGTGAAATGCCATTGATAGTATCAAAATAATTATGACGTTAGCAACCCTCTGTTTCCAATCTAACGATATCAATTTGTGATCTAATGCTATCATTCTTCTTTGATTTTTTAATTTTTTCGGTAAGTTTGACTTTTCCTTTCAAATTACCATCTCCTGAGTCTTCGGCTGTTCTTATTCTAGTTTTAGGTGGTTGAGCTTCGATAGGATGTCCTGGAGCATTCCAAAACGGGTATCCCTCCATCGTGTCGTCTAGCTTTGCTTTATTAACATCAATGGAGCAATCACCACCGGATTGGGTAGATTTGATATTGGCATTGTTCAGTATTCCAATGATAACTCTTTTCGTTATTTCTGGGTCAGCGAGATTTCGCTTGAACGCCCTATGTCTTAAACCAAGTGAATGAAGCATTTCATGAATCATTGTTCCTTTGTCCGATCCACCATTCTCATTTAAATCAATTTCATCACCACCATATAACGTGATCGCGACAGAAGTGGCTTCATCATAGGACTTTTTACTATTGTATACTCTGTTGTATGTTTTTTCGTCAAGAATTTCTACAAGATTTCCCGCATCATTTTCCCAAGATTCATTATTTCCTCGTCCAGATTCTTCCGCAACCTGCAAATCAAATAATATTTCGTATGTCTCACCTTCATCTGTCAGAAGAGAGTACTTTCCACTTTGTCCATTTATTTCATTCACAGCCTGTTGAACCAATTTTTTGGTTTTTTCATCTCCATGATTTACAAAAAATATTGCGTGAATTGTTATAGTTTTATTCGCCACATCAATAATTACCTCATAATCCCTTCCACCCTGATCAACATTTATAACTGGATTGTTTGCTACGAAATTGTATGGTGAATATTTGGGATATTTTGACTGTAATGGATCTAAACTCAACCATCTCCCCAATCTTGTATCATACATCCTATCCCCAAAGTCCAAACTGTTGCCTTCACCTTTAACCTCATCGTCTCGTTCCATACCGTTAAAACCGAATCGATAATCCTTATTGGCATTGGAGTAGCTACGATCATGCATCATCATCCCGAAAGGATGATGATGCGGTTTTCTAAGATTGCCAGTGCCAGAGGGTTTTGGTAGGAAGTGATATAACGAATTTGTGCACATTTTTATCAAATTTCGCTATTTTGAACCAACTTTTCAAACATGATATCTGTATGCTGATCTATACGTTCTTGATGGTATTTGACGTACTTGTAAAACTCAACTGACCCAGGTGAATGCCCACTAATTTTTCGTACAGTGCTTTCTTCCATCCCCAGTTCCAGCATTGTGGTAATTGCCGTTCGTCTCATGGTGTGAGTGCTCAAAAGATCACAAAAACGAAACGGTGATTTGGAGATATTGTTCTTATATTGAGTAATTGGTTTGCCACGTTTTGTTCTGATCTTCGGGACAGGATTTGTCCAACCAGCCATTTCTCCGATTTTTTTAACATTTTGCCCGAACTGAGCGGAACTGGTTATTGGAAATAATCTTTTTCCTCTGTTTTTATTCCTTGCAATTATTTCTTTAGTAAAATCAGGAAGTTTAATAACACTTTGCTTTCTGGTTTTTTTAGCGGTTACTGATAAATATGTTTGAGATTGTATAATTTCAATATTTTCGTTTAACAGTGAAAGTAGATCACTGACTCTTAAAGCTGTTGCACATCCAAATACAAAGAGATCCTTGGCACGTTGTAAATGTAACGGTAAAGAATCATGGAAGGGTTTGTTGGTGATTAAGAAGCGTAATTGACTGCTATCTAATACCACAATGGGAATATCTTCTTTCCAAACGTAGAAATCTTTATAAAATTCACCAAAATACAATCCTTTACTTCGAGAAACCCAGTTGAGAAATGTTTTGAGCATTTTAATATTGTGCCCAACATAGTTGTCGAAGTGACCTAAATCGTCATATAGAAAATCGGTAAATTGTCTATAGAATTGAGAATAATATTGACGTTCCATTTTGATAACCCGTTTATCTTTTGTCAAAGATTTTAATCGAAGCGGGTAGTTAGTTCTGAGGTTAAAACTTGATAGTAATTTATAAAGCTGAAGATAGTTTCTTTTGGTTCCAGAAGTTAACGATTGACCACCTTTTTGAGTTCTTTTATTTCGTCTATTTTCACCAATAAAGCTTTTCAGCAGAGGGAGAATTTCATACTCCATAGGCATTGTACATTTTATATGGAGTAAAGATAATACTGAAAGAAGAACAATTTCATATTCGATGGATTTTGATCATTTAATAAGTTAACATTTAAATGGGTGTTTGTTTTCAGAGAAGGGTCGAGGGGAATTCTTTGAAACTTGTCCTATGGGTGAAATTAATTTCTTTGGAATAAACTACTTACTCTGTTATTAAGAAGATTTAAAACCTGTGCTAAAAACAGCTAAAAACAGACTCTTTTGCACTTTAATTATTATTTGGCTTCTACTACACATTTGAACAATTAAAACGGGTAGTAGAAACCAAACAAAGAAATTAAAAGACCCTAAAATTATAGCATCAATTCATCTGGGCATTTTTATGTGGGTTATTTAAGAATCACAATTCTACCCAACGGTAGTACTTGATCCGCACCTTGAAACGTCATAAGATAGGTTCCGTTCAGCAGATTCGATACGTCCACGGTGTGGTTATTAACTGAGGAGTTTATATCATATTGTTTCAGAAGTACTCCTTGAAGGTTATATACCTGTATGGTTCCTTGAACAGGGTTACTAAACGTAATATTAACTGACCCGGAGGTTGGGTTGGGGAATATTCGGCTTGCCAGAACCGAAATAGTCGGAAGGCTCATTGGCATGGCCATAAGGGTATCTCCCATCATGGTATCCAGAACTGTTGTATCACAGACGCTGATTTCATAGATGTTGGGATCAACCGGTCCGAAGGTGCTCATCGTGTCGAGTTCTGCAATGTTTGGCATATCATCCGCATCATATGCATAAACGGTGTCGATACCGATGGGATAAAAATACTGGCAGGTTGAGAATGTATTATGATCAGCCTTATGATGAACAATTGTTGTATCGTGGTTTCCGAAAAGATGGTAACCGTTGTAGGTGTTGCTGAAGGAGTCGGTATAGGGATACAGACAAAAGTTGGTATTGCTTTCTTCATAAAACATATGCATCACAGAAAGGTAATTCGTGCGATAAAGCGAGACCAAATCAAATGCATTCATGACCGAAGTACTGGGAACAGCTTTATACAAGAACATACTTTTTGAGTAGGGACGAACCTGTTCTAACAGCGTTCCGGAAATTACCAACGTATCGTTATCCACTAAAACATCCTGATCCAATAATTGAGAGAAGGAATGAGATATTTCGTTATAAGTTAATAAATTCAACATCTGGTCAATATTCAGCATGAAGCTCGTGTAGGGCTGGTTTGCGCTATCGTAAGCATGACCCACTACAACGATGTTGTTTTGAAATAAAATTAATTCCGTTGGGATGCGGTCAGTGGTGTCGGTTGTATGGTATTCCTTGAGCATATTGGCATTTCCGGTCATGTCCACATTTACTATGGCCGGAAAAGTAGGATTGGATTTATCGGCAAGCCTTCGCTTGAATAAAACACGATATCCGGCAGCGGCAGGGTCTTCAACAATGCTGACGCCCTGATCGTATTTTGCCCCGGACATTAATGGGAAAATAACCCGATTAAATTGCAGCATTCCCGAGGAAGAAAACTTAGTTACCATGATTCCGGCAACATCCTTGGAAGAGGAACTGGTGTATAGCGAGTCGGAATTATTGCAACTATCACGAAAGGATGCCAGCTTTCCTTTGGCCGTGCCGACCACTACAAAATCACCCATTTGATCTTCGATCACTTCAAGGGCTTCGTCATGCAGGTTGGAATCTCCCCATACGTGATACCAATTGCTCCTGCCGGTCGAATCCGACGGATCAATTAGTGCAATAAAAGCATTGTAGTACGGTGTCATTAATTGACAGCTAGTGTCATAGGCACCCCTATAGAATTGATCTTTATCGGTTTTCCCAACCACCACATATTTGTTCCCGGAAACATGTTTTGTGGAGGCTCCATACCAATTGTACGAACTGTCACCTATATATGTCTGCCAGGTAATCGCACCGGATTGATTGGTTTCCAATAAATAGGCAAAATTTAAATCAAAACTGTTGCTCACATGACCCGTTACGATATACCGGTCATCTGTTGAATTGTAATGCCCCTTGGCATCTTCAATGGTGTCGGTTGTGCCATATTGCCAACCCCATAGAGTTTGTGCGGAGGAAAGATTGCAAAAAAGGAAAGTTAAGCCAAAGCAAAGAATGTAGAATGTAGTTTTCATGATCAATTTGTTTAACTCAAAAATAAATTGATCTCAAACAATAAAACAAGAAGAAAGGTTAAAAAATTATTAAATGCTCAATTCGACATTTAGACAAAATTTGGAATTATGAATCCAATGAGGAAAAGAATTCCTGAAGGGAAATATGCATGGCGTCCAACACTTTTAACAATGACTCCAGAGAAAAATTCTGACCATTTTCCATGCGCCAGTATTGGACGCGATTGATGTTGTTTTCCCAGGCAAATTTTTCGGCACTGGTATATCCGAGTTGCTTTCGCAAGTGTTGGAGGTGCTTTCCGATTTGAACGATTTGTGGGTTTCTATCCCCGGTATTTTTGGATTCCTTAGCCATAGTGTAAGGAAACAAGATTGGGGTATTCTCTTATAATTGTGAACTGCTTAAAATAAACCTAATATAATAGGTTTATTCAAAACAATTGGTGTTATTTGGTGCATCAAACACGATGTATTATGAAAACACTTAATTGGCTTGTGATGGCCACTTGTATCCTTTTTTCAACCCTGTCGGTTTCTGGGCAAACAGCGGTTGATTCGGTGAGTCCCTGCCCGGTAAATCAACAAAAATCCACGCTGACCGTTGAGCAGTTAACCCTGTTCAATCAGCTGGGGATAAACCTTAATAATTACAAATGGGACAATCCTGATATCAATTGCCACATTAATTCGGCGGTACAGGATTTTGAAATGTATAAATTCAATATGCGGGTCGGAGGATATGGCGTTGGACTGGGTTTGGCAGGTGTTCCGATTGGATTGGTTTTTCAGTCCGCCTTGGGAACGGGTGTGGGTTTAATTATTATTGGTTCTGCCTGTTTGGTCGGCGGTGGGTACTTAATTTTTCGGGGATTAAAACGTAAAAAATCCCAGGAGATGCACGTTGGTGTAGTGGCGGATTATTACCGGGTGAACAAAATTTAAATACAACAATTTCCAAAGGAAAAGGCGGTGCTCTGCACCGCCTTTTTTTGTTGGGTTATTTACTTAAGGAACTATTTACACCAGATCTCTCTGGATTTTTCAAATCCGACCCAATCATTATTTTGGTCATACCCTCGAATGGCCAGTTCATACCGAATGAACTTTTCCAAAGGAATGGATTGGGAAAGGATGAAACGAAGAACTTCTCCTTGGATTGTTGACAGATAACCCCAGATTTCTTCCCAGTGGGGAAGTGGAGATTCATCTGTGCGAATAGATTCTAAATGATCATAGGAAAATGGCAAATATGCACTTCGTGTCTCGGTCGTATTGAGTATGTGAAGTTCATTTTCCAGTGCATCGGCTCTTGTCATAACGACAAAATCATCCTCTGGGCCATCAACCACCACAAACTGTTCATTTCGCTTTCGGTACAGGAAGGTTAGCCAAATGGCCCGGTCAAAGGCTTTTTGTAAACTGGGGTAGTGCTCGTAATTCCCGAATGTTTCCATACTGCTGAATTGGAAGTCAAGTATGATCCATTCCGAAGGATGACGGGCAATTCGCCAGGTCATCTGTTAGCTAGGTTTTCCTTCACCCGATTTGCTGGAAGCGGGATGTTCTTTGGGTGCAGGATTCTTTGATACCGGATCTTTTTTTACAGGAATTACCGGTTCGATTTCCGGAATGGGAGCATCCGCCCAACGGGTTACAAAATGCGCAACAATTCGCAGTGGATTGTCCACCAATTCGATGAGCTGGTCATTTTCCATGGTCATTAAATGCGCCGGATCCGGAAGGTTTTCTTTCGGCATTTGATGAATTAAATCCATCAGATCCTTTCTGGCTAGATAATTTCCAAAATGTAATTCTTTGGCTGAAAGGTGAAGGTTTGGCTCTTTGGCCATCTTGCGAAACAGATTGGAAAACTGTTTGGCTAAGGCTTGTTTGTCATCTAGGTTCATAGAATAAATATTTAATTGTGAAGGGTTGTATTCGCCTCTGAGCGAATGGAATTAAAGTTGTTTGATCAGTTCCTTTAAAAAGGCAGATGAGTCGATCAAAATTGACTCCGTTGCGGAAACCGGGGCATACATCAATTTTATTTCAAGAGATGGATCTCCCAGGACATCACGAATCAATTGAGCTTCTATTTGTGTGCGGAAAGCAAAGTTTGATTCGAAGGTTAAAAGCTGTATTTCCGACTGAGACTTCTGAGGTTTATGCAGTACCCAAATAGGAAATATTTTCAATTCATGGTTACTCATAATAATTCATTTGAATCTGGGGAACAATACAGCTCTAAAACGGCAAGCAAATGGGTGTAATCACCTTCCTGAGCCTGTGAGATAACAATCTGGATCTCCTGTTGAGTCCATCCTTGAGATCGGGCAGTGTTTTGAAACAGCCCCAGCAGGTGAAATGCGTTTCCATCCTGACCAGCGAGATTCAGATGGACTTTTTTGGCAATGCGTGATTCGATCATATCAATAGGGTTTTAATCGTGATAATCCACTACCACAATCCAATGGGTATCCCGATAGGTATCGGCATCTTCAAGGCAATCGGTTAGGCTGATGAGCTGATTAGTTGCGGTGTTAAAGCATCTTAACTGATAATCGAAACTGACTTCATAGACATCCTCCTGGGCTTTTAGCCTTAGCTTATCGATCCAATAACTGGTGAGAATCACGGCATCATCCTCATAACCCAGACGGTTGTAGTGGTTTCGGTTATAGGGATTCACATCCTTGCCGCCATGCGTTTCCCAAATGTGCTGCAATACCTTTTGGTGAGTAGACAGATCCTTGTCAAAGAAACCGGAGGCTGTTAGCCGGACGCCGAGTTCAACCAGACGTCTTGCAGCTTCCTTTTCAAAGGGTTCGACAACAGGGTTAAAAATTCCACTCCAGCGTCCTCCAATCACAAACCAATCGGCTTTGGAGCTTAAGGGGTCATCATCAGTCGATAATCCGAGGCCAGCCTGGGTGAGTTTGTCATACATCACCCTGCGTGCCTCCATGGAAGTTTTGGCTTTGGTATGATCCAATAGCCCAAAGAGTAAAAAATGCATTTGATAAAGTGTTTTAGGTAAAAAAATCAGATAGTTACTTGGGAAAAATCCGTAAGAAATTTCCCGGAAAGAATCCGAACACTTTACCAGAAGTGTGAATTAGGTTGGTTTTAAAAAGATGAGATATTTAATCATATACAGAGTTTCGTTAAATGGGATAATTAGCGGTTAATACTTCGATTTTTGTCCTTTGTCTGGAAACCCCGGATTCACCTTTGTAGGCGGTGAGTTTTTTGGTAACTTTTATCTGATACCAATTATTGGCTTTAACAAATTCACCTAAAATTTCACTTTCAAAACTGGACAAAAGAAATTTCCCCTTTACCTCTTGAAGTGTCCGCAGTAGGGATTCGAATTCCGGAGTGGTATAACCTTTATAGGATCCTTGATCGGTATTGATATATGGCGGATCAATGTAATGGAAGCTGTCGGGTGTGTCAAAGGTTTTAATCACTTTGACCCCGTCATCGTTTTCGATGGTAGCCCTGGCTAGTCGATCGACAACCAAAGGGTCAAATCGCAATTTTTTATGCATCCAGGTAGCCGTTCGTTTTCCATACTTATCAAACCCCCAGGAACCAATATTGGCCGCAAAACCTTGATTGTAGCCCACATAGAAGGCCCAGGCTTGCGTGCTCTTACTAAACAGGTGGGGCAATTGCCAGACGGCCTTTGCAACGGTGTAGGTGGACCGGGAGAACAGCGTTTCTTCAATTTTTTGTTTTAACCTAGGGTAGTGTTGTTTCACCTGTTGGTAGAAGTTCATCACCATAGCGTTACGATCGTTGATGACTTCGTGTTCAGATGGCACCTTTGCAAAGAAAACTGCACCTCCACCAAAGAATGACTCTGTATAAATCTTATGCTCCGGAATAAGGGGAAGGATAACCGATAGCATATTTTTTTTACCGCCATAATAGGAAACAGGTGCTTTCTTGCTGGACATACTACACATCAGATTAGGGAAATAAATTTGAGTCATTCGGAGAAAGTACTCCGAAGACTTCTGTAGTATGAACCGGATGCCATTCCGCCTCAAGAAGTAGTTTATTGTAGGATCGAAGTACTAAAGAAAATTACTTGATGAGTTTGGCTGAAAAAGCAGGGTGCGGAACACCATCAATCATTAATCGCATGTAAAAATGATAATTCCATTGGTTAATAAAATCCTGAATTTCCAACGGCTTATACAGTTCCTTGGTCATTAACCGGGCATCGGCTTGAGACAGGCGAAACAAGGCCATAGAACCTACATTGGAAAGCAAAGCATCTCGGATGTTTACCTCCAATTGAGCTAGATATTGGTTGGCCATAATAGCACCTACCCGGTATTTGCGCCATTCGCTGAGCATTTCAACAACGGAGTAATTTGAGTAATGGTGAAACTCATCCAGATAAATAAAGAAGGGTCGCCTCTTGTCATGAGGTAACGCGTCTCTGGAAAAGACGGCGGAAGATAGCCCGCTGAGCAACACAGAACCAAGTAGGTAGGACGCCTCTGCTCCTATTTGTCCTTTGGCAAGATTCACAATGATAATTTTACCCTCGTCCATCATTTTTCGAAGGGAATTGTGTGGGTTTTCACAGAGCACCTTACGAACCTGGGGATAGGAAAGAACCGCACCCAGTTTATTGTAAATCGGAATCAGATCGCTTTTGGTGTATTTGCTGAATTCCTTGTTCCAAAAATCCACCACATAAGAACTTTTTACAAAACCAAGGCAGCGATCACGAAAGGATTCTTCGTGTAAAAGCCGCAATAAATCATGCATGTTACCGGAACCTGTTGCTAATACCGTTTGAATCAAATTACGAAGGATATGGGCCAGTTTAGGCCCCCAGGCTCCTGCACCCCAAAGGCGTTCGAATATTTCGAGGATACCGGCTGTAACGAGCCCCTGAAGAGGTTCAGGGCAGTTGTAAAATGGGTTGTATCCAAAGGTGCCGAATGGATCCGAAGCATTCAGGACAACAAGATCACTTTTACGTTCTATTGGTAGAGATGCCAATACTTCTGTTGCCAAATCCCCATGAACATCAATCAGTAACAGACCATTGCCCTGAATGGCGTCATTCAGGGCTAGTTTCTTCATCAGGGTGGATTTGCCCACACCCGTTCGTCCTAAAATATAAAAGTGAGAAAAGCGATCTTCTAGTTTTATGCCAAACAAACGCTGATCCCGGCGGAAATCAACTTGAGCAAAGGGAAGGACTTTTTTTGTGATAAGTGGAGACACACTTGAGTATACTAACATAAAAATCGTTGGGAAGAATTATCATGTTGGTATACTTAATTGTAGGTATGTAGATCGACTTAAACTGTGGTATTTTTGGTATATAATCATATTACATGATAACAAATATCACATTAAAAAATGTCGCAAGTTTTGGTGAGCATGAATCAGGGTTGAAGGATCTTCAATTAATTAACTTCATTTATGGTGCAAATGGAGTAGGTAAAACCACCATTTCTAATTTATTAAAAAATCCGAATTCGGATGTATTTAGTGATTGTAGTTTTGAATGGAAGGATGGGCAATCTCAGGATATACTTGTATATAACAAATCTTTTAGGGAAAACAATTTTGGTGGAGACGAAATTGATGGAGTTTTCACTCTGGGTCAGGCAACTAAAGAAAATTTGGCTAACATCGACGACTTAAGGGCTAAAATTACTACTTCAGAAGATGACTTATTGGGGTTTAAAAAATCGATACAAACAATCCGAGATAAACAAGAAACAAATAAAAACCAAACACGTGATTTATGCTGGCCGATGTATAAGAAGCATAGTAGGAATTTCGATCAAGCTTTTGTAGGTTTTAAAAGAAAAGATCCCTTTTTTGAGAAATTAATCTTAGAATCAAAAAACATAGTTGATAATACTATTGAATTCACAGACCTTCTTGAAAGAGCACGACTTCTTTTTGAAAGAAAGCCTGAAAAAGAACCTTTAATTGAAATTCCGTATCTGGCAATTGAAGCTTTAGAGATAGAGTTAAATAGTCTTTGGCAAAAAATAATTGTAGGTAAAAAGGATATTGGAATAGGCGATCTAATAGGAAGATTGCAAATGAGTGACTGGGTTTTCCAAGGTGTAAGGTTTATTCAAACCGAAGACGCAACATGTCCTTTCTGTCAAAACGAGACAATAACACAAGACCTTCGTTCTCAGTTTGATGATTATTTTGATGAGACTTTTTTAAGGGATACTAAAGAATTATCTAGTCTTCAAGAAGATTATTCAACGTTTTTTGATAATATCGTTATTAGTTTTGAACAGGTTTTAAACGAGCAAAAAAGTTCTTCAAAATCTAAGCTCGATATAGATACTTATACATCTAAATTGGATGTATTAAAAGCGAATATTAATTCCAATAAGGAAAAGATTGCAGAGAAGTTAAAGGAACCCAGTAGAAAAATTGAACTAACAAGTAATAAGCAGGTAATTGACGAAATCACCAAATCGTTGTCTATAGCAAATGAAAATATTCAAAAAAATAACGAATTAGTTGATAATTATCATTCCGAATATTCTAGATTAATTTCAGATGTGTGGAAGTATATAGGATCTGAAAATAAAGTGATACTTGATAATTATTTATCAAGAGTTGATGGATTTAAAACAGGAATTAACAACTTGGAGTTAAAAATCACTAAGAAGCAAGAAGATATTAGAAACTTAAAGGATCTTCTGAGGGAGGACAGTGAAAATATAACTAGCGTACAGCCATCAATTGACGCTATAAATTCAACTCTTAAGGCTTTTGGTTTTACTAGTTTTAAGATTGTTACTTCGGGTCAAAATGAAAACAAGTATCAGATACAAAGAGAAAATGGAGATCTAGTACGGGAAACTCTGAGTGAAGGAGAAATCACATTTATAACATTCTTGTATTATTATCAACTTGCCATAGGTGGTTCTACATTTGATACAGTGATTAACGATAGAATTCTGGTAATAGATGACCCGATATCCAGTCTTGATAGTAATATATTGTTTGTGATAAGTACTTTAATTAAGGAATTGCTGAGAGAAGCTAGAATTGGAGGTGCTATCAAACAAGTCATTGTCTTAACACATAATGTTTATTTCCATAAGGAGGTTTCATATATTGATGGTAATCCTCGAAGAGATGCACATTTTTGGATAATAAGAAAAAAAGAGGATACATCGTCAATCCAAAGTTTTGGAATGTCAAATCCAATATCAAACTCATATGAATTATTGTGGTCAGAACTACGAAATAGCGATAAACTATCTAGAATTTCTATCCAGAATACCATGCGCCGAATAATTGAAAATTACTTTAAGATATTAGGAAGATATGGGGACGATAAATTAATTGATAGTTTTCATGATTTTGAGAGTAAAGCGATTTGTCGATCATTGTTATCATGGGTGAATGAGGGTTCTCATACTGTACCTGATGATTTATTTATTGAAGACGCCGAAGATATTATCGAAAGATATAGGGGTGTATTTAAAGCAATTTTTGAAAAAACTAATCACATTGAACATTATCGAATGATGATGAGATCCGATGAGGAAGATTCACTGAATGAAAGAATAATTCAGACTACCGGTTAATTTTGATTAGATGTGTGGAGATATAAATGACTACTACAAATATTTCGGCTCAAAAAACTAGATTTTAAATCAAAACATTAGGAGGATACTAGTTGAGGCCTGTTTTTCTTTCACAAAAAACTTCTTCTTACTCAACTGCCAAAAGAGCAGTACACTATGCAGCACGACTCTGGTAATACCTACTACTACAAGTTAAGAGTCGGGTCCTTTTTATTATTGTTTCAGTGCATCTGGTTCGAACAAGGTTGGCCCCTGTGCACAGGAGCAGAAATAGCTCGGAGTCAGGGCTCAATTGACCTGATTTTAACAGGGTTATTTCCGGTTCGAACCGTGCTTTTTCAGCCTCAATGGTCTTACAAAGATTAAATATTGCCTGAGCTACGTATGACGGGAAAAAATAAAGGTTTTTGCCCTGTAATATCTGGTTCGAACCTAAAATGTTGAATGCCTGATTTATGAGCTTTTTGTTACCCGAATTAATGATTTTTTTCATGTTGTTAACGTTTTCTAGGTGGCTTACAGCCATGCTTATCCAATCAAACTGGCTAGTATCGGTTACCTTGATTTGGGTCTCAAGAAGGCTTACTTCATCTCGAATCGAATCGGTGAATCGAATAAAATCCTTGTTGGTTATTTCTCCATCTGCACGCATAAGAAAGAATTGTTCTTCGCGACGCTTCAATTTGGCCAACTTGCACTTTAACGTTTGAATTTTGTTTTTCTCTGCTTCCTGGACAACTTCTTGTGTCATTTTCATAGTTTGAATCGCCAGTTCAATTACCGATTTATTTACGGAGTATTGAGTTAAAATGGTGGTATACATTTTTTCGAGTTCCTCTTGACGAATGTATTTCTGATTGCATTTTCCTTTGCGTTTGGTACATCGATAATAGGTAATATCGATTCGAGTGGGATTTTTCATCCGGTTAATTCGGGTGGAACATTTTGGGCATTTATCTGTGTTTTTAGAAGAGAACTTATTTCGACAATGGGTGCATCGAATTTGCTGTTTTCGCTCGGCTGTCACCTGGCATCCGCAACAACCGCAGGTAATTAAACCGGTGAATGCAAACTCATACTGTTTTTCACGGGTACTGGGTTTGTCATTAGAAATAACCGCGTTAAAATGGTTGAAATCGTCTTCGCTTACTGCCGGTTTGTGTTTTCCTTTATACTTTATTTTTTGCCCATTTTCATCATTCCAAAAGAAATAACCACAGTAAAACGGATGACTGAAAATTTGATAATAGGTGCATTTTTTATAAGGCCTGCCTAATGGATCTCTCAGACCTATTTTGTCACCAATCCGTTTTAATTCTGAAATATTATAGGTGCCACTTAATGCGGATTTCCAAAGCTTTTGAATGATGGCAAAACGTTCCGGATCACACAATATCTCATCTTCACCCAGACGAAATTTGGGATTATGCATGTATCCGACAGGTAATTGGGGTGTTGGATACCATCCCCGCTTAGCTTTGGCATTGGTTCCTCTTCTAATATCAATGCTTAAATCTTTAACATATTGATTCGCCATTCCGAATTCCACCTGCATCATTAACACATTGTCCGTTGGTTTATAATCCCTGCCATGGCATTGAATGGTTTTAATGATATTGTTCTGAAGCATCCAGGAAATTTGCCCACCGTCTATGGGATTACGCGCTAAACGGTTGAGTTTCCAACACAAAACACCCTCTGCCCGTCCATCGTGAAAAAAATCCAACAATTTGGAAAACCCGGGCCTTCCCGGGGCTTTGGCGGACTGACTTTCTGTGATGACTTCCACCACGTTAAGGTTAAAAGATTTGGCAAGATCGGTTAGCACTTGAATCTGGTCATCAATCGAGGCCAATTGTCGATCTTCAGATTCTGAGGACTTGCGGGCATAAATTACATAGCGAATGGATTTTGGTTGTTGTGTTTTCATATCTGTTATTACACACAAAAGGACAAGGAAAATGAATTAAGATGGTCGTCAAAATTGATTCCTTGCCCTTTTTTGTGCTTAATTCATAATCCTATTGACGACCATTTGGGAGTATATCATACAAGCTGATTTTATTCAATGGATTTAGCCAGTTCAGACCAAATCTTTAGAAATAACAGAATCAGGAACATTTGTTCATCGGCTTGATTAACCGATAATCGTTGACCGGTTTGTCGGAAAATCAATTCACGATACTGCTGATTGATCTCCGTTGGCATATTCTTGGGAATCTGATGGAGTAACATAATTCCAGATTAAGATGGAGGGAACCCCAAGGAAAGAACTAACATATTGTCAATCTACAACTTGTTGCTTCTTTAACAGCAAATCTTGCGTGTTACAGTGAGATTATGAATTATAAACGAACTACCCAAATTCCCAATGTGTTGATTGATGACTGGTTGAAATCGTTATCCGAATCTGAATTAAAGATCTTATTGGTTATCATTAGAAGAACCATTGGTATGGTTGACAAAACGAGTGAGAATAGATCTAACAGAGTGCACCGTGCATGGATTTCACATGGCTTATTCATCCTGTACACTGGATTATCGTATCGATCTGTTTCCAGAGCTATACAAGCCTTAGAGGGTAAGGCATTAATTTCCATTACCGATGCAGGAGGAAGCGTTTTACCGATTTCAGTGCGCAAATTGGGGCAGAATAAGTTGCATTATCGGTTGAATGACTGGCAATAGATCAGGCTCCTTCTGCAAAGGGGCTTTTATTGAGTTGCAGATTATTCATATCAAGTGTGCTGGTATAATTGTCATGCGATACAACTAATTAGTATATAAACTAATAGGGTGAAAGATAAACGGGGTGTTCATGTTTCAAGCCGGGAGCAGTCAATAGTATTCAAGACACACTAAAGAGACACAACTAGTGCGTGTATGGGGTTAAGAACACCGGATGAATAGAACGAGAGGTGAACATAGAATCAAGCCAACGAGTAAATTTTTTTGTAAGGAGTGAATTGCTCTAAAAAGGTTGTATTACTACAATAAACTATTTCTCTCAACTTCTAACAGAACATAGTACAATGCAGGTGGGGAAGGAGGATTGTTGTTATTCGAAACTTCCCCAACAGCTTACCAACTTAAAATCAAACCATCGTGAACCTACCACTTAGTAAAGTTCGCAGAGAACATTATCTGCAACTAAACGATGTGGCGTTTCTTCTGGAAATCGATTCGGGAAATCTATCCAAGTATGAATCCGGGAAAATGCCAGTCCCGTTGTTAGTCCAACTCGGTTATCATCTTTTGTTTGATATCGAATTCGCTCAACGGTCAATCTTAGATCGTGCGGAGTTTGCGCAGAGAATTTGTAACCGGGCTAAAGTGTTGGAAACTCGATTTCTCACCCAACAAATAACTCGGAAGCGACTTTATCGCGTAAAATCCATTCAGCGAATAATTAATCGACTAAATACGGAACTTGAACATGAATAAGCAAAAAACCATACTCGCTATCCATCCGAATCAGGCGGGCTTTGGGTATGCGGTATTTGACTCACCTTCGCAGCTGGAGGATTTCGGTATGGTATATATTCAGCCGATCAGCAATACCAAATCACTGGTCCGAATCAAGCAATATATCGACTACTTTAATCCCATTGAAATAGCCGTGAAAGAACCTTCAGATCGATGTTCACCCCGAATTCAAAAACTAATCGATTCTATTTCTCAACTGGCGCGAACCGCCGATCTTCCGGTTAACACCTATTCTCGTGCAGATATTCAAAATGTCTTTGAGCAATTTGAGGCTTTCTCTAAGCATCAAATTTCAAAACGATTAATTGAGTGGTTCCCGATATTAAAACCTTATGGTTTTCCCAAACGGAGTGCACAAATGGCCGAACACCATTACACAGGTCTCTTCGATGCGCTCTCGCTGGGAATTACTCATTACTACCTTCTATCGTAACTAGAAAACCGCATTTGCGGTTTTTTGTTACAATTGTGTGCCACCTACGACTTTCTGCAACCTGCATGGTGCACCCTTTAGTGTCTTAGACTCAAACTATAGTTTGAGTTATCCACAGCTGTATTTGACAACTTGAACTGTTTAGTATAGAATTGATATAGAACAAATTAAAGCGGGAATTAATCTGATCTAAACAGTGTTTAGTAGTATGACGTCGCTCGAAATATGCAGAATGACTTTCTTGTTCTTTAGTAACAGAAAGATCAGGCATTATAAGTCAGTGAGAATTGCCCCAGTTCACCGCAGGTTCAACCTGCGGTTTTTTTCAGTTGATGAAGACATTTTGAGAGCATTTTCATGTATTTGGGATCTTGAGAAACGTTAATGAGGGTCTGTTGAATATGTGTGTGATATTTTGTGGTGAATTCCTTGAAAAAGGTGAATGTTTCGTAAATAACAAACTTATTTCTTGGTGAATTAAACATAATAATCTTGGCTTTGGACAAAATCGAAAGAAAGCCCATTAGTACCTGATTTTTATTAAATATGGAATGATGTGCTCTTTTATATTCATGAATCGTGTATTCATCACCTATTTTGGATTTCTTCAGAAACGAATAAAAAACATTAAGCAGATAATTTTGAATAGCCTTCGATGGTAGATGATAGCTTTTATCGATGCGTGAAAGACTACAATTTATAAACCAAAATGCAACTTCATCCGACCAGGCTAATTTTCTGTTTTTTTGTTCTTTTTTTAATTCAAAACTGTCACCGAATTGATCAATGTTACCTGAAATTACCTCTTGTTTGAGCATATCCATAGTATTGGGTGTTAAAGATTTCATCAAACAATAACTGAGACTCTCTTCAAACTTTATGGATTCAATTTTTCCAAATAACATTGAGTTACATTGCAAAATTGATAATATAAACTCAGAATTGGGTAAATAATGCTCCAAATGCCTGAGTTCAGGGAATTCAATTGTTTTTGTACAAATGGAATCGATATATTTCCCTTTGTTTGATGAATTAGAAAATACGGTTACATCGATTTCCAATTTTCTGAGCTTTTCATAAAGTGGGATAAAATCAGAATCACCTGAAACTAGAATGAAATGGTTCAACATAGAAGTTCCAACATAGCGATGGGCTAGATCCATTGCATCCACAACCATTTGAATATCGGCGGCGTTCTTACCTCTTGCTGTCAAAGGTGCAATGGGTTTAACCTCAATTCTGTGACGTGTAAAATAGTCATACCATTCTGAAATTTCCAACCACTCAGAGGTCATATCAATATATACCTTTCGTATTATTGTTGATTTTAAAGAAATATTATTAAGAACATAATCAAGTTTAATCTTTCGATTGGGCCCAAGATTATCGAAATCGACAAATAATGCTGCCCTCTCATGTCGTTTGAATAATACACTTAAGAACTTAGCCAACATAGTCTTTTTTTAGCCAAGGTATCGCCAATGAGACAACTTACTGATCTTTTTTTGTAGAGTGCCAAAATTGTTTTGTAAGAAATCAATTCATTTTGGTAAGACGGTTTATAAGAGATGTATAATATTTTGAACCAATTGGAATTTCAACATGAGATTCACCAATATAAACAATTCTTTTATTTCTATCTAAGCCATTTACATGTCGTAGATTAACCACAAAACTACGATGTGCTCTTATGAAAATGTTGTCTGGAAGGAGGGAACTGAATTGTTTAAGATTAACACTAATATGTATAGGTTTCTTATTAGTATGTACAAAACAATAGGATCCATCTGCCTCCAAATGAACAATGTCATTTAAATCCAGTGCTCTTAGAGCATAACCTGATTTTGATTCAGGGATGAAAATTTTTCCTAAATGCAATATTGAAGCAGTGGAACCCGGCATCCATGTTATATACTTTTCCATGGCAGAGAGAAGAGTTGCTTTAAGCTGCACTTCGGTAAAAGGTTTCACCAAATAGTTTATCGGTAAGAATTGCGTTGCCTCCTTAATCATTTTTAAGGAAGAGAATTGAGTTAGGAATAAGAATAGTGGAAGTGAGGCAATATTGTAGACGTGCTCTGCTATTTTTATCCCGGCTTTAGCATCCGCTCCTAATTTAATATCAATGATAACGATGTCAGGTCTGTAAAGCTGGTAAAGGCTAATTGCATCATTCTTGTTCTGAGCAATTCCAACAACGCGAAAGCCAATATCTAGGCATATTCTTTTAATATCCTGAGCCTCAATGAATTCATCTTCTGCAATTAATACAGATGCATTGTAAATCGGTTTCAAATCTTTGGAAATTTAAACGTTATCAAATATCCGTTTTGTTGGGTTACCACAAATTCGCCATTGAGTTCCTTGACTAATCCTTCGATTATGGAAATCCCTAAACCAGTACCAACTTTCGGCTTCACTAATTTGTCACCATTATCATGAATACTTAAGTGATAATTACTGTCACTAAAATAAAATTGTATGCAGACCAAAGGATGCCTTACTGTGGGAAATGCATGTTTGAAGCAATTCGTTAAGGCTTCAATGATAATTCTTCCAATAATTGGGGCATTTTCACTGGCCAGTGCTGGATAATCTATTTTATAATTAACGCATCGGGCTTCGTCAATACCATAAGCCAGGCACATGCGCTGACTAAGATTTCTAACCAAGAGATCCATGCTAATTTTTCTGGTTTCATAGTTATCCAAAATTACATGTAGTGCAGACATGCCAACAATTCTCTGCTGAACAGAATTTAGAATGCTTAAAGTGTTATCTGTGGCATTTTGTTTTTGAAGATTTATTAATGAATAGATGATTTGATAGTTATTCTCAGTTCTATGCGTGAGGTCATCCAACAAGATTTCAATTCTTCTTTTAGCATGTGAAAGTCTTCGTGTCAATATTATTGTATACCAAATAATTAGACCTAAAATCATTGCCATCAGCAATAGGCCAATAATGATATTCCTTCTTCTTTTGCTGGTGATATCCAAATTATTTATCGTATCTATCGCACGATAAAGTTCAAAGGATGCTTCATTTTTCGCTAAATTCTCATTCCATTCATTTTTCGCAATGCTGTCAATAATTGCACCATATTCAATAGCAAATTCACTCAGATTCAACTCTGGATGATTCATTAGATTCCCTACGTTCATCATCAATTCAAGAGCCTCTTTTCGCTCAGGCAATAAGTTATTTGCCCGGGATATTTGAATTGCAGAATCAACCAAGAAAAGAGCGGAATCATACTTATGGTTGTCCTGTTTCCATTTTGCCTTTTTAATTAAATAATTACACTTCAATGCTGGAGTTGAATATGTCCTTAGGAGTTTTTGAGAGAATGTAAAATGATGTTCAGCGGCAGGATTGTTTTTAATAATCGAGAATAAATCAGCCAAATTTGTATGAGCTTTGATCATCATTGGTGTGTCATTACTCATTTCGGCGTGTCTTAGATATAACTCAAAATTGTACAAAGCCGAATCATACATCATAATATTCCTATATACCAAAGCAATATTGTTAAAACTTTTTGCTGATGCGGACCAATCACGCAATGCCAACTGGGCGTTTAAAGACATTCGATGGTATTCCAATGATTTGGTGTTTAAACCTAATCCTTTATAGCTGTTGGCCATTACACTATAGATTCTTGCCATAATTTTTGTTTGGTTGGAGCGGGAATGAGTCAACCGGAGAGCTTGCTGTGAAATCAATATAGATTTGTGATAATCTCCAACTTCTTTATACATTAATGCCACATTACCTAAACTCTCAATTAATCTGACAGTATCATTTCTTGATTTGTGACATTCAATCACATCCAATTGTAAGAGAATGGAACTATCGTATTTATTCTCCATGGCATAAATTATGGCCATGTTGTTTTTAATTATACACAATTCTTCTGGGTTTTGTTCAGCCAGACGAAGGGCTTGATTCAGAGAGTTTTTAGCCATTTCGTATCGTCTAAGTTCAACATACAACTTGGCCTCCTTTTCTCGGATCATTATTTCAAGCCTCGGTGTAATGGGGGTCGTTAAAATGCTATCAATTATGCGTAATTGACTTGTTACGGTTTGCATTTCCAGTAAATTCTCATATCTACCGATACTAAAAGCTTCCTCTGTATTCTGATTGGTACAAGTACACAGAACTAAGGATATAAGCAGGAAGACGAGGATCAATTTCATAGGGGAATATAGGCATTCAAATTATAAATATTAACAGATTGAATGCCGATAATTAATTCATTAAATTTCCAGGTAAAGAAAGAGGGGGTCCCCTCTTTCCTTTATTCCGGTGTTAAAACTAGTTTTAAGGTCTGGAAACTGTCCAGAACATACACCAAACTATCAAATGGTAGATATCCTTCCTTGCGCACAGTCAAAAGAAATTGACCCGGCCAGGGGAGGATTGTTGTTGCCTTTCCCATACCATCAGTAGTGTCCACAAAAGTTGTGTCACTGAAAGACAATGTTACAACAGCATCAACCACTGGAATAGAATCTTGCCGGATACAGGTCGTTTGCCAAGTGTATTCGTTTTCATCCTCGCCGTGAGGAGGATCAGTTGATTCACTTTTGATTGGTTGATTTGGTTGATTTGGTTGAATTGAATCAACATCATTGTTTTGACAAGAGAACAACGCGCCAAAACATATAACGAATAATAATCTTTTCATGTTTGATAAGTTTTTGTTAAAACTTATCGCACGTTGTCCAGGAAAAATTCAGTTTTCCCGATCGTTGTTACATTCTCGTTGAATGAAATATAATTACTGGTTTGGAAATTTCGAGATCTCCGGACAAACAAAATGCGATAAATGTTCAGCGAACTAATAGTCACATTTTGCGCACTCGGGTTCGTACTGTCAGTTTGGTTGTTTTGAAGTTGGATTAGGTCAGAAAATACCAACTTTTAAATTCTTATATCATTAATCTTGAAGATGACATAATTAATTATTCGGAAATCAATTCGCTTCTGGGTTCTTTTTGATTTGCTTCATAAGCCCATTCATCCTCTTTATTTCATCCTCTATTTTGTTTCTGTGATAAACAATAATATTTTGATCTTCGGTAGTAATTTTCCGGGTCATCCGATCAATTAAGATATTAATACACTCTTGTAAAAATGTCTTCTCTTCAATTGCCATATGAGACAATTTGCATGATTTATAGATATACATCCTTTTGGAAAGGTATGCTAACGCATTATCTTGAGAGCTATCTTGTGATGAACGTGTCTCTCTAGTTTTGCAAAGGGACAAGGAGAAGATCATATCGAAATTGAACACATAATGGGCCAATAGATACAATCTTCTTTTGCTCAAGAGCATCCCCAAATTCTCTGCACACTTTTGATTTATGATTCCTCTTTCCGGGAAAATTGATTCTTTGGCTCCAATTCTGAAGTCATCAAATAGATGAGATTCAAAGAATTCGTCAATGATTTTCTTATATGAATTAATCAATGGCGAGGATGGTATTATGAATGAATCTTGATGCCATTTACTCAGCAAGTCAATAATTATAGGATGTTTGGAGGTTATGAGATGCTTTTTTACGGAGTTGGCTAAATGTTCTTGTCCGAATATCTCCTCGAACAATTCAATTAGGTTTAATCCATATTCTTTTCTTGTAAATGTTTGTGTCAGACGTGCGTTATTGGACAGGAATGGTATGTGTTGATATCCAGCCCCTTTTTTTATATGGTCAGATAATATTCTTGAACCATACTCATCCATCCAGGCTTTATATATGCGAAGCAACAACAATTGAATCTTGCTTTCATTCAATGGTGTTTTTCTTCCCAGTAAAATATAAACATTGCCAAGAGGGACACATTTATTTTTATTGCGGTAAAACGTAATGGGTCTTAAAGTAATATAAGCATAAGGTAGTGATGTAAACCACTTTTTCGATCGAAATGCAGTAACATATTTAGATAAAAAGCTCTTAAATTCATCCTCGCTCCAGAAACCAGAAAAATCATACACATATTCATCCGCAATTGGTTTGTGCATCTGAAGAACGGAGAAATTTGAGAAAGTTCGATAGTAATCATCTTTTTCATCTACCTCATGCTTGATATAAACTAGTGGGAAGACTCTGTTCAGGTACCAGTTATAATACTGTGATGGTCCTGAATCTTTAGATTGTTTTACTTCTTCAATTAAATTCTCATAATCAGGGTGCACCTCTTTGTCAATAGTTTGTTCTGATAATTTGCCATAGTAAAAGGCATTCCCAATACTTTCAACCTGAGTGCTTATGGAAACAATTTCAAGAATGCATAGTAAATGGTCAAGATCCTCTTCAAATTGTTCACGCATAATTTTATGAATAACCTCACGGAAGGATGTTGTAGACGGCCCCGTATTCAATTCGTTGAACTCAAAATCAAACTGCATGTCAACAAAAATTATAAAGTTAATAATGAACCTGCGGAATAAACGCAAACAGTTTCCGATAGGTCATCTTGAGGGCCTCTGGAACAAACACATAAGTGAGTTGCACGTGTCACAACCCGGCATCCCTTTGCCTTCAGAATATTCATAATATCATCACAAATGTCTTTGGTCATTATTTCCTGAATTTGAAGCCGAGGACCATGAACATCTTTTACTAATCTAACAAGTTTTCCAAGTCCCGTTATGATTTCATTTGGCTGATATTCAATACTACAGGTCCCTAAAAATGGTAGGAAATGGTGCTCGCACATACTGTAGAAATGTATTTTTTCCATCTTTATAGTACCTTGATAATTTTTAACATGTACAACATCATTTAACACTTCTTGCGCATTTTTTTGATAGCCAGAAAAGAGTTCGGCATAGGCTCTGGTTATTCTTTCACTTGACTTCAACAAGCGTTCGGTAACCATCGGGTGATCGCAAAGCTTGATGAGACTTTGGACATTATTAGCAGTTTTTTTCATAAATATCAATACTTTGTTTAAAGTTTATTGTTGGATCTGTAAGGTTTTGTTTCAACCAGTTAACTAATAAGTCTAGATCGTCTTCAACTGGAATCAACATCATGTATCGGATTTGTTCAGCGAGTTGTGAAAATTCTTTACAAACCAATTGGGTGTCAAAAGAAAGCTGAGATATTAGAGCATAATTTGGAATGTCTTTTTTTAACGGTTCTTCTGGATGTGCATCTGGATACTTTTTCTTAACCCATCTCACTAACTTACCCAAAAAATCTTGATTTTCATTTACGATAATGATTATATATCTCGGGTTTAAAAGCTGTAAACGGAGGGTTAATTTTGTAAGGTTATGATCAATAAACTGAAGAGTGTGTGAAACAAAAATGGTGCTAACATCTTCGGCATAGAATTTATAAAAATCACATTGAATATATTGATGCTTGTCATGGTAAACCGAACCCTCTTTTTCGATTGGGTTGGTATCAATTAAATATGCCTTTTTGTTTTTCCAGCAAGCATAGGCAATGTCTCCCATTCCGCACCCAACATCCAAGATGGACTCCAAAAAGTAGTTCTGTAAATTGGAATTGATAAGATGTATAATAATTTGATTCTCTTCGCAATACTCATTTTTGAAGAGTTTAACCTGTTCGAGTGTTATCATTAGTCTACTTTGAATGGGTTGAAATTGGTTTCAATATCATAGTAATCCTCATTTTCTATTTTTTTGAGTTTGGTTACAACAACCACGCTTACGGGTAATGCAAAAACTTCCCAGAGTACTTTAAAAGTCCAGGCTGCAATAAATACATGAATTAATGAAGACAGCTCTATGGTTCCGATAAATGCAACGCATATGAACACAGCGGTGTCCACCATTTGACCAAACAGGGTGGATAGTACAAATCGAATAGGCATTGCTTTACCACTTTGTCGTATTTTTAATTTTGCCATCGTATAAGAATTAACAAATTCACCACAGACAAAAGCTAATATTGATGCAGCAGCAATTCTGTACACCTTGCCTAAAATAATTTCGAATTCGGATTGATGATTCCATATGGGGGCAGGTTTAAGAAATTTAGCTAACTCCAGAGAAACAACTAAAATGAGCAATGAAAAAAATCCAGCCCAAATCGCCTTTCTGCTGTAACGATATCCATACACCTCTGTAAATAGATCCCCAAAAACATATACGATAGGAAACAAAATAATTCCGGTAGGAAAGATGAATCCAAATAGGGAAAAGAGCTTGGTGTCCAGAATGTTTGAAATCACCAAACATGCACAAAAAAGCCCGGTGATAGTGGAGAAGTACTTGTATTGCTTCATGTTTTTTTAAGCAATTTATACGTACTCGTTGCGGATCATTCTAACTGTTTTGCAAACTGTATAAATTGTTTTGTAAACCGTTTCATCTGCTCACGTGAATCCAATTGATTCAAGTCTAAAAGTATAAAAATGATCTATTTCTCACAGGTTTAAATTAAACTGATTTAAACCTGGATAAGATGGGAATAACTGATCTAATGATTCCAGGAGAGGTTAATCGGACTCTACTCTTGCCCTGTGCAAATGAAAAACCCCGCATCGCTGCGGGGCGTATCATTTACTCAGAATAGGTGAGTAATGACACTGGGTAAAGTGATGTTAGCCGCAACACTAGACCTACCAGATATCATACATATCTGGCAGAAAATGTCAACTCACCTGTGTATAACTATAAAAACACAGGTCATGCAAAAAAGTCAAAAACATCTCCCGATTTCACACCTTACCTCTCAGGGGTTAAGAATTCTCAGATCTAAAGGTCGTCTTCATTTCTTTTACGATCCTTCAACCCGGCGCAATGGCCTCTGGGATCAAAGATTTGAAGATTTCAGCTGGTTTTCCAACCATTATCTCGCATTTGACGCCTTTCTGTCCGCATGACGGGTCGCTCGAGAAGTTACATATTTTGAA
This sequence comes from Bacteroidota bacterium, assembly GCA_016124755.1. Classification (GTDB taxonomy): domain Bacteria; phylum Bacteroidota; class Bacteroidia; order NS11-12g; family UBA9320; genus WGNA01. The sequence continues at coordinate 25,717 of WGNA01000014.1, forward strand.
GAAATCCAAACCACGGATTTACATCAATCCGAGGCTTGGATTTCTTCAAAACCTCTATGCCTACGCACAAATTAAATCCCTCAATATGAAAACTAATATTCTATTTGAACAGGCCCTTGTACATCATTATGATAACCCCAAAGCTGACCGTTATTTACAGCAAAGCATCACCGAATGTACCGAGCAAACTACCCATTTGGCGATTCGGGATGGTGAGGAAAATCTTCCACCATTACAAGGTTCGGATCCCTCAATTTATTGGCAGCCGATCCGATCGGCTTTGGAACTTAAGGAAGATGAGCTTAAGCGCATCCACCTATCGGATGAGTCCACAATAGCCCAGCAGAATCTTCTAAAAAAAGAAGTTCATCAACTCCGAATTCAAAAAGATCAGGCTTCTGCCGATTACGAAAAGTCCAACGGACTTTTACTTAAGCTTTTTCCGCAATCCCCTTCAATGGGGGCTGTTTTGGTAAGTATAATCATTATCGCTTTGGCCATAACTGAAAGTTTGATGATGCTGTCGGCTATTCGGTTATACATCCCCAACATCCTGGCAGCAGCCGGTGTTTGTCTGTTGTTTTCTGCCGGATGGGTCATCCTTGCGCATAAATTTCACATTTGGTTTAACAGCGGACAGGGTTGGAAACGACTGATTCGCCGTGCCATTCTCATCACCGGTTTTTCGATGGTGTTTCTGTGTATTGCCATACTCAGGAGTTATTATATCCATCTTTCCAATTTACCGTTGGAATTTGCCGGATCAATGGCGGTTTGGGATGTCGCCCAATGGGATGAATCGATTATCTATATGGGACTCTCTTGGCTGTTCTTTCTGCCAGCCACTCTGATCGCTCACTACTCGGTGCGGCTTTCCTCCTTGACTGCCTTAACCCAAGTGATGAAACGACGAAAGGATTTGAAAAAGATTCAACAGCAGATTGAAGTCCTCAATCAATCGATTCAGCGCATCAACTCCGAAATTGATCTTTTGACTCTTTTGGATCAATCCAAAGAAATGCGGCTAAAACGCGATGAACAGACTTTTGATAAACTTAGAAACCATCTCACCCATTTGTACATCTCAACGAATTTAAAAGTACGCCCGGATCGCCAAATCCCGGAGTGTTTTCTTCAGTACTTACATCAACCAGGCAAATAACCCAACATTAATTTCTTACACCATGAAAACAACCTTCCATTTATTACTCGCAACTACGGTTCTATTCTGTACGAGCTGTTTTTCAAAATCCAGTAAGCCATTTCTTGAGTTAGACGTATTGGTGGATACAACCGATACGATGATGAATGTCTCATCGGATGAGGTCAAATCCATTTTTAACTGGGAAGAATTCCTGTGGCTGGATCATCAGGTCACCGTACGTGAATTGTGCGATGTCAATTCGGGTATTTCTAATACATTGAAATTGCCCTGCGGCAACCCCCGAAACCAAACCGAGCAGACGCGCAAACTACAGGTGCGTGCGTATTTGCAGTCGATTGATCAGCAATTTACCTCACCGGTATTCAGTAATAACCGGAAATCTGCGTCGCATCTGTATTATCCGATCTGTGAGCAGCTCAACGACTTGAGCAAAAGCAAAGCGGTAAATCGGGTTTGCATTATCTCCAGCGATTTACATGAGAACTCACCGTTATTGAGTGTGTACAACACACAGGATAGCCTCCAATTACTGTATCATCCAGAGCTGGTTATTCAAAAGTTTGAAGCCGAATGTCCACTGGAAGATCTTACCGGTATTCAGGTACTTATCGTCCACCGGGCTTCTGCTCAAACCAATCTGGTGTTCAGTCACATGGCCAGACTGTACCAACACTTGCTAAGCGCACATGGGGCTAAAGTCGCTATACGAGGTAGTTTTAATCCAACCGATCTGATCCTAATCCCATGAATTCACCATACAAAACCCTCTGGCAGGTAGTAAAATCCTTAGCCCAATTACTCTGGAGGTTGACGCTGATCGCAATTAACCTTGCAGCCCGGATTCTTATAGGGCTACTCCAGCTTATCGCCAAATCCACAGAAAAATATAGTCAACACTAACCCTAAATTCAAACAATAATGCATCTGATTACACTATCACTTCTGAAAGCGTATCTGAAAAATCTTGGATATCAGGCTACTTATGTTCAACCCGACAAACGCGCCTTTTACAATCCCAGAACCCGAAAGGAGATTGTCATTCCAACCTCTACCTGTGAGTTATCCATAACAGATTTAGAACAAATCTTTCTGGCTCCGGCGTGTGATCTGCCGGTGGATATGGAGATAAACCGGTTGAAGTTGTATTGCTGCAACATGTTGCTGGGGATGGCATTTGATCCCGAACTCTTTGAGGAAGTAGCGGCATGAAAAAGCAATATTTTCATCGAGCATTTTGGAAGAAATTGAAAACGATTGGTTTTTCGATTTTGATCCATACAACTGATATTCTTGAAAGCATCGGTGATGCTTTAGAACAGGCGGCTGATACCCTGAAAGAAAAGGATCACCGGTTTAAGGCCCGGTTTGACCAGCCCCAAAAACTGGCGGATCGATCTGGCAAATCGTTTTCTGTTTCGGGTGACCGCTTTTTATCGCTGGATCGAGCCCGAATGAATACCCTTGTCATTGCCCCATCTGGCTCGGGGAAAACGCAAGTCTGCGTATTCCCAAGTATTTATCATCTGGCAATGCAGGGATCCTCAATGGTTGTCAACGATAATTCCGGGGAACTTTCCCGATTTATCCCGTTTCTAAAACGTAAAGGGTATCAGATTTTGTTGATTGATTTCACCTTTTCGGGAGCTCGGGATTCGGTATTCTTCAACCCACTGGCTCGAATTAAAACCAAAGCTGATGCGGCTAAATGTGCGGGAATACTCGTGCGATCAACCATGGGAGGCGAAGGTAAAGATGCCAAGGGGTCTTTTTTTACGACCAAAAGTGAAGAGCTGCTGACCGTATTCATCTACTTTTTGATAACCTGTTGCCATCCGATGTACCACAATCTGGCGAATCTTCTGCTGTTATTGGAAGAACTTCAGGCAAACCCGCAGAAGGTAGAGCACTTGCTGTCCAGAGCTCCGGAAGATCTTTGGCGAACCTACATGAGTTTGCTCGGCAGCAGTGAGAATACCCGAACCAGTATTGTTGCATCAGCCCAGGCGGCAATCAGCTGGATTGGAAACGACCCCCAACTTCAATATTTAACGCACACAGACACGTTGAATTTTGATGCGTTGCGCAATGGCAAGACAGCTGTTTTTGTGCGTTTACCGATAAAAGACGCCGAATACTATACAGTAGTGGCAGGCCTGTTTTTCAACAACTTGTTTGGTCATTTCTTTCAGGTTATTCCCGAGAAATCCCAACAAGACATCCACCTGATTCTGGAGGAGTTTTCAACGTTTGCTGCTGCCTTACCGGATTTTTCTAATACGTTAGCCAATAGTCGGAAGTACCGATTACCCATTATGGCAGTGATTCAATCGGGTCAGCAGTTGGTACAAGCTTACGGGCAGTTTGACGCCAAGACAATCCAGTCCAATTTTAACACCAAAGTGTATTTCTCCGGTCTGACCGAAGAGGCTGAACATCTGGAGCGGATACTGGGAAAATACTCCTATAAGGCGGATCCGGATGACAAGCACTTTTCCACCCGGCAACTAATGACCTCAGATGAGATTCGTAATATGCCTAAGGATACCGTACTGGTGCTTTCTTCCAGTTTTAATCCTATAAAAATGAAAACAAAACCAGCCTACCGACAGCCCTTGATTATGCAGGCCTGGAATACGACAGACGAGGATGGAGAATGTCCAGAGCAGGGATACACACCCATCGATATCCCACTGCTTGATTTATCCGGAAAGGATATTCGAGGTACTTCCGAAGAACAATAACCATGTAACCTATCTATATGAAACAGTATCAATTTATTAAGAAAAACATTCTGATTAAATCCAGTTCGGAACTGGAATTCTACAACCGATTGCGTCAAATTGGACTTCACCCGCATTTTAATGGTTCAGGTCAATCCATTGGTGTCAATGACCATGGGAAGATTCTTAAGTGGAAGGATCTGGGGATCACCCCTCGCGATTTTGTATTTCTACAAACCCGGGAACTGGTAACCCGCATCTCACGACTTGAACAAACCCAGGCTATTCGATCAAGAGTGCCACAAATTGAACAAACCCTCAAACGATAATTAACACAAAATGAAACCAACCGACTTTCCATACAACAGTATTCACGACTATTTGGATCAGATTTTCATCGATGAGAATCCCGATGCACAAAAAGTAAAAGAAGCCAAACGGGAGTACTGGAAACTGTACAACCGATATTTAAAAAGAGACCAGCGTAGACAAGGGAAAACCCTTCACATAAAACTTCCCATAGAGCAATATCAAAAGATTCAGCAAATGGCCCGGAATCAGGGAACAACTGCCAGTTCAATTATTAAGTCCTGGATTGATCAACCCGGAACTTCCTATCACCGGATGTCCACTGCTTTGCCCATCGAGATTCAACGAATCTGCTTCGATGTCTTACATACCATGGAAATACGTCCGGTTGCCCATGTTGATGTACAGAAAAGCGCGTACAACGGACTGTTGGCTATATTAACACTTACCGAACAAATTCAGCAGTCATGATCATTAAATCAAAAGGATATCAGCGGTTATCATCCATTAGAAGGGTCATCAGTTATGTGCTTCAGGAAGTAAAAACCAATCAGGCGAATGAAATGCCTCTTTCTCAGAGCTTTCTGTATTCCCGTAATCTAATACCGGTTGAAAATCTGGATGAACTGGTAGATCAATTTGAGAAAAATGAGGATAAAAGAATACACAAACGAAACAACAACAATGTTGTCTATCAGGACATTATATCTTTTCACGCATCGGATCGCTCCAGGCTCGGCGAACATGAACTACGGCTTTTGGCAGTCCGTTACGCGGAATTACGATGTAACCAAGCCCTGAGTTTTGCTGTTTGGCACCACGACACCGACCATATTCACTTGCATTTGGTGTCTTCGGGTGTCAACCGGTTTGATGCAAAAGCGGTGCGCTTAACCAAATCTGGGTTTAATCAACTCAAATTGGAAATGGAGAACTATCAGGATCAAACACTTCGGCTGGTTCATTCTCGGGTTGATCATAGCTACTCGACTCAACCTTATGACTTGCAGCAGCACAGAGCGTATGCATCCGGAACGGTGTCCACCAAAATTGAGCTCAGGCGCCAAATAGCAGAACTAGCCGAAAATTGTCCTTCTCTGGAGAGCTTTCTTCAACGTTGTCAAAAGGCAGATATGTCGGTTTACAATCGAAACCATCGGCCAACCGGGGTGATTCTTAACGGGAGAAAGTACCGGTTTTCCACTTTAAAAATTGCCTCTCTGGACTTACTGATGAGGCGATCGGTATCATTGGATACGGCACAAATCCGAATGCTTCAGCTCAAAAACCGCCAGATACAGCAGAGGCAGTATCAACGCCAACTAGAACGAGATACAAAGGGATTCTTAAGGGACTCCCCTTAAGCAAGATGGCATTGTGATCGGAGCTTATGACGGTCACAATGCAATCTTGCCTGCGGCAAAAGGCAGGAGCCCTGCCAGGTAATGCACCATCTATTTTCACACCAGTCAAACCCATAAAAACCAAACATCATGAAACTTATAACAGAGGAACTTAAAGAACAATTCAAACAATGGGGCGATCAATCCCAGATCAAAGATCCCATGATTTTAGCCAAATTTTTCGACCCTTGCGGGTCGGCCACCTGGTGGATCAGCCAGTATGATCCTCAAACAAATATTGCTTATGGCTATGTAACCGGGCTGGTATGCGATGAGTGGGGAAGTGTCAGTATCGAGGAACTGGAAGCCATAAAAAGACCCTTTGGCCTGAGGATCGAGCGAGATCTGTACTTTACACCTGGCAGCATATCAAAGGTTTGTCCGGGGTACCACAAGGAACAGAGCACAGAAGATCGAACCATTGAACGAGATACAGATCTCCAGCAATGAAATCCGAAAGGAGCTTTCAGGATCCGTTAACCAGCGATGCGTATTCTGAAGAAACATCAGGCCAAATAGAACTCCAATTGTTGGAATTCTCCCGAATCTGCCTGTCGATGCATCAAAATGTCGACCGGGATAAATTGACCGGTAAGAATAAACCCGTTAAAATATAAACCATGATAAGCCATAATTTTAATCCGATTCAAACAGATAACCAGGAGCATTTAGCATTTTGGACTTTGATTCAGGATGCACAGTCTCACAATCTGAAAGGCAGGGATTTCATGCCTTATTTTGAGCGATCCGTGCACAGTAAACAACCCAATGAGCTTATTGAACTGATGAAATCCTATCTGATGCTCCATAAGGAGCTACAACATCCAGCTCTTCCAGCAGCCGATTGGCTGATCAATGGTTATACCAGCGATGATGGACTAACCGATTTTAAAAACTGGATTATTTCCAAAGGCAGGGAAGTGTATACCTCAGTTCAAAAGGATCCGGACAACCTTATTTCGTATGTTTCGGACTCTGATGCCAGAATGGAAGTCCTTCCGTACATCATTTCTGAGCGTTACGAAGTTCTAACCGGAAAATCAATCTACCAGGCCATTCCTCAAGTACAATCACAATCACGTATAAAACTCAAGTTTATTGATGAACTAACGGCCAAAGAACACTGTCCGAACCTGTTTGCCCATCGAGCTTCCGAGTTGCAAAAGCGCAGGGCTATGGCGCAAGAGGTAAGTCGAGCTTTCAGTCTTGAAGGATTGAGTCCGGAGGGCAGAAAGATCAATGGTTCAACTCGGAAAATAAGCCAATCTCAAGATGAAATGGACTGGTAGCTTTTTGCTTAAATCGACCAGGTGACTGGTCGATTTCAAGATGAAGATAATGTAGCTTTTATCCTTTCAACATCTGTCAAATCAGAGCTTAAATTCCAAATTTAAGCCACTTAATAATGGAAATTCCACAGGATATCGATTTGGTTGAACTGGCTGCTTTTGCACGAGGGAAAAAGCAGGAAATCCGAAAGGACTCTGCAAAAATGGCTCTGGCATATACCCGTGTTTCTTCCAAAGAGCAGGAAATGAATTTGTCATTGGATGTCCAGATGCAGAGCATTTTGAACTATGCCGAACGCCGGAAAATCCATATTGCTGGATTCTTTGGCGGGGCAGAGTCAGCCAAGGATGATGAACGAGAAGAATTCAAACGCATGCTGGAATTTGCTCGGCGAAACAAAAAGAAGATCGGGTATATACTGGTTCATTCACTTGATCGGTTCTCGCGCAGCGGTCCAGCTTCTATGACCTTGATTGAATCTCTTCAAAAGGATGGTATTCAGGTTATTTCAGTCACTCAACCCACAGACCTTTCTCCTTCTGGAGAATTGATGCAGCAGATACTGCTTTCCTTTAGCAATTTTGATAATAAATTACGTAGAACCAAGACGATTGATGGGATGAAGGAACGTTTAAAGCGTGGTTTATTTGTTGGAATCGCGCCCATTGGTTATGACTACGACCGGTCACAAAGACACAAACCCCTTGTCCAAACTCAAGCAGCTCCCTTGATCAAAAAAGCATTTGAATTAAAGGTACAGGGTATGAGTAATGCGGATATTGTCAAAAAGCTGCGTCCACAAGGGCTGGATCTCCACCAAAAGTCGATGTCGAAGCTTTTTGCCCAACCGTTGTATGCTGGATTCATCTCTAACAAACTTCTGGAAGGAGAGCTGGTAAAAGGGAGTCATCCACCGATAATATCCAAGGATTTATTTCTGGCAGCCAATGCCGACCGGCGCCAATTTGAATCCCGCATTTCTCAAAGCGAACTTTCCGACCTCGCTCCTCTCCGTGGCTTTATTTGGTGTTCTGCCTGTATGTCTCATCATTTGACAGCTTATGAAGTAAAATGCCGGGGGCTATATTACTACAAGTGCTCCATAAAAAACTGCAAACACAACATCCGCCTTGAACAGATGCACGAGCTTTTTTACAACATGCTTTCTTCTCTGGTAATTGATGTAAAACACATTCCAACACTCCAGAAAAAGCTTCGGGATACATACAACGATAAATACCGGGATCATGCTGCCACCCTTAGTCGATTGAAAGGAACCATTAGTAATCAACAGGGCAAACTTTATGAGCTGGAAGAGCGGTATGCCTTTGGAAAGATCACTCAGGAAATCTTTGATCGAGTCTCCGAAACCTATCGTCAGAAGCTCATTCAAGCTGAGTCAGAATTATTCAAACTCAAAACTCCGTTTGAAGGAAATTTTGAAGACTATCTGGATTTTAGTCTGGAACTTTCCACCAACTTGCACCAGATGTGGAGGCAGGGTGATACGTTTGAGAAAGTGAGGTTACAGAATTTGGTGTTTCCAAAGGGGATAATATATGATAAGGCCAAGAATACGTGTGCTCCGTTGACCACTAATATGATTTTGAGTGGAAAACAAGATAACCTATTGGTGTAAAGGGTTTTAGTCGCATTACATAGAGATTGTCGGATGTGGTGATGGATTAAGAATCCAAATACAAGCCTACCAGTTCCCTAAAACTTAGTAGTGAATCATTAAAATTAAAACTATTACCTAATTTTACCCAGTCCGATTTTTGGGGATACTTACAGTAGCTTTAAAATTGCTGCAACCTGTTCTTAAATTTCCTCAATTGAACCAACCTCCCAGTTTATGCAGAGCACTCAAAGTCGGATAGAAGAGATCATCATATTTGCAAGTTAAGAATTCTTTCATTGGTATTAAATTTTAGAGTGGCTCAATTGATTTAAACGCTTCGAGTATTATTTTTCTAACTTTCATATCTAAAAATGGTAGAACAATTTTTTCAAAATTAGCTGAGGAACGTACAATATATTTCCTCAAATAGGTGTGAGTTTTATCTTCACTTAAGCTATATTCTTTTAATAATTGTAAATGGTGAATAGTTTTTTCTACTAATTGATCTTCGCTCAGTGCACCACTTTCAAGTTGAATAAAAAGTGACTGAATAGCCACTTTAAAATCATCAATTACTCTCTCAACTCGATCAAGCTTAATTTCTTTCCTATTCAACAAGCAGATTTGAATGGTTTGATTTCCTCTACCATTTACATCATTTCCCAATATTCTTATTCCTTCGCCTCTGGGATCAATTTTGAAGTCAAAGTAATCTTCCGGTCGATCTACTTCAGGATGCAGCAGAAACGGAATTTCATTTAACAGAGGGGCATTATTTGCCCTACATTGAGTTACGTCTAAATTCCCGTCCGGAAGCATCGTTGGAGCATTAACCCTGACCCCAAGAATGGGAAATTGGTTATGTTTAGCTCCCTCTCGATTACAGGTAATGCATGACGGAATTAAATTGGTCCATTCATAACATAGCCAATAGTATCCTTCATGATCTTTGTCTTCTGCAACTCCTTTTTTTGGTCGATAATGCTCAATGTCTGCCTTACAAAGGCGTTCACAATACGCACATTTATTTTTATATGAAATGGCTAATTGATCCTCAACTCGTGATCTTTTACCATCTGGAGTATCATAACCCTCTCGGTATATAGCATCTGTAATAAGATTTTTATTTACTGTTTGAATAATTGTAAGTAAAGCCCGATACGTTTCATCAGATGCTAATCGAGGAGTACGTTCATTATCAGCTTTTATAACAAACCTCATTTTCTACGCTCTTTAAATAATTTGATCAATGCCTGTTCTTTTGAATCTGTGATAAATTCATTAATTTTCTTTTTTACGAGATCGTTGAATTCCATATCCTGATAATTAATTTCTGTTCTAACCAAACTACTTGTATTATGGCTGCTTGGAATGATGTCATTCAAGCCGAAAATCGGGGAAGTCAAAATAGTATTAGGTAAAAGGTCTCCCAAAATCAATAACTCATCAAGTCGCTTTACTTTTACTCCCACTTTTGCAGCTCTCTCAACCTTAAATATTTGACTGTTTTTAGGAGCTCCGAGAAATGGAATTGGGCTATGAGTTGTTACGATAAACTGGATATTGGGAAAGGTCTTTGTTAGTTGTTCAACAAGGATTTTTTGTAACTTAGGATGAAGATGAATGTCAATTTCATCAATTAATACAATTCCAGTAAATTCGGCAGGGTCAAAGATATTTGGCTGTTGCTCATACAGGCGAATAAGAATATCGCCAATCATGGCAATCATACTCTTTAGACCAGATGCAAGTTTGTTAAATGTAACTTTTCTAAATTCATTATCTTCAGAATCTTTTTCAATATAGGAGGTTACAGGTATATCTCCGATAGTATCGTTAAACAGAATATCATACAAATTAGGCAAGATATCAATTAGTATTTCTTTTATATAATCTTTCCTTTTGTTGAAGTCAAATAAACTTTCTTTATTGGTGCGCCACTTTTCAAACTGAGATTGTAGGTCAATCAAGTAAGCATCGTCATTAAAAAGCGATTGAAACAATTCATGGTTCGAAACAGACTTAAAAATTTTTGAACTAAGCCCAGCATGATTTGTTTTTAACCTCGACTGTCCATATGATGCAAAACCACTTAGTAGGATATTCTTTTCGTCACTAATGTTGTTCCCATTTCGACCATAAGAAATAGTTTCGCTTTCACTGGTATAAAGAGAAATGCGCGTGGCAAATGTTCCTTCTGAAGAATGCTCTTCGGAAGTTATTTTCCTAGAACAAATAGAAGTAGCTAAACTTCTAAGAATTGAAGTTTTTCCAGTGCCGTTTTCACCTGTAAAAAAAATCCACTGTGACGAGAAGGGTATGTTTGTTATTTCTATATGTTTTATTGGACCATAATTATCAATTATAATCTCCTTAATTTTTCGCGGCTTTTGTGTTTCATACTTGTTATATACTTGGGAAGTTTCCTGGCCAAGTTTTACTCTGTATTTATCGACTTTGAGTCTTTGTTCTTCAAAATCATCTTTATCAATGAATCCAATTTTTGAGTCTTCTTTTCCAAAAAAATCCCCAGCTTTGTCCTGAATAATTCGATCTATTTCTAATTTATCAGTGGCAAGAAAACCATTGAGAGACGATAAATAGTTTTCATTTTCATACGTTTTCCTATATCTCTGTCCGCTGGCTTCAAGTTTTAATGGTTCAACTAAATATTGAACAGCAAATTTTCTTTTCTGATCAGAATCAGATGTGTTGATTTCAAGATATGTTTCTCCAGATTCAGAAAGAATAACAAAAATAATGTTAGGCGTCTTGTTTTTCCAGTCCATTCCAGTCCAAAAGGAAATAGCCAGATACCATTCGTTTCCATAAAACCAGTATCCTTGGTCCAATCTTTTATCTCTATTACTTTTACGAAGAGTAAAGTAAAGCTGAGGATCCAAAGCGCGCTTTTTCGTGAGCAAGTCGTAAACTTCAGAATGGAGATTGGTAATATTGCTCATACGCCCATGCTATTTTTTAATTACTAAATATGCAGTTGTAGAACCAGGTTTAGTTTTACTTGGTCTTCTTTCTGTATTCCATTTTCCTATCCCGAAATTTTCATTCATAAATCGTGTTACATACTCTTGTGCTAATTTATCTCGGTCTTGCAAATCCACTGGTAGCCCTTCAAGAATAGCAGTTTTCAAAAGCATCCAATGAGCATTATTTCCCTTAATTTTCTCCATTAAAGTGTTATTAGTTAGAGCTGTTTTAAATGCACTTTTAACAAATATTTCAAGTACATCCTCTTGAGAATTATTAGGATTGTTGTTTTCCTCATCTTCAATATCTATCTCCACCGTTCCTACTTCTTCTTTCGCCTTGTGCAATTGTTGATTAAACTTTTCTTGCAGTTCAACGCTATAAGTTTTACCGGCTGAACCATTATAATCCGAATCTCTAATCTTAAACAATTTTTCAAAGCTTAGCACCCTAACGGATATTGGATAAGGTTTGCCGCCTGAGCTACTCCAAAATATTCCGTTACCTGGAATAGGTTCATTAAGCAAAGAACTTAACAGATCATTGCTAAAGTGTGCATTTGCTTTTCTCAGTGCACCCAAGTCCACCGCAGAGAGAAGGTGGAAAATAAACCAATTGTCACCTTGACTTAATATCTCATCCGAAATACTTCCGGGTTGCTGCGTAATTAGCACAGCTCCTAATCCAAATTTTCTTCCTTCTTTAACCCATGCTATGTATGGGCTTTCTGCACCGCTACTATTACCCAAAACTGACTGAGCTTCCTCTAATACTGCAATTGTAGGAATGCTGTTTGGTTCTGCTTTTGTAAATTCATTTTGATTATGCTCAAAAATTTGTTGCAGTATAATTCCTGACAGAATTAATCCATTTGCACCCCTCATTTGAGAAATGTCTACAACACAAAGTTTCCCATTTTTTAGGGAGTCAAATAATTTGTCCATCATCTGACTACTTGGGTCATGTATAAGACGAATGACTGTCGTAATATTAGAGCGGATAGCCAATATTTCTGCATCCTGTCTATCATTTTCTCTATCACCTAAAATGATATCGCGCAAATCTTCCAAAGGAGTTGTATTTCCATGCCGATTTATTAAATCAATGAGTCTTACCCAATTGGCCATGTTCAGACCTTTTAGTTTTTGAACATTTTGTTGTGATTGTTTTTCTAATGGCAAGGCTATTGAAATCACATCAGCAGGTCGTAATCTTCGAATATCAAGACGAATCGTTCCCGCAACAAATGATTGATAAAATGGGCTTAGTGAAGAACGATTTGTAAAAACGACAACTTTGTCCTCTAAAGTAGGTACATCACACAACCCAGGTCTTCCACTATCATCGGGCCAAAAGTATTCCCCATCAGGGTCGAATATGATTGTCCCAACTGGTGTTTTCTTTCCTCCGCGTTTCGTTATGGTTGGAGGATTTTGATATAAGTTACTAAATAATAATTTGACAAGATTAGATTTCCCAAATCCGGCCCTTGCGAAAACAAAAGATCGTCTGGAAACAAGTTGATCAATTCGAAATTTTGTCACCACTTCTGGAGACTTAGGGATCATCCAAGGATCAAGGGTAGCTTGGGCATCTGCATTTCCTCCGTTGTATACAAACTCCCCGTAGGCCAAATATCCGAAAGCAGAGGCTGCGTTGCCTTCGTCATCTTTAATATTGTGACCAGACACTTCCTGTAAAATCTCATCAGATAAAAAAGCAACTTTACTTCCAACATGTGGCAATCTTCTATGAGAAGGTGCAAACTCCAGATTATTATTTGAAACTCTCACAACTCCTAACACTCTTATATCTACTTTGTATTTTAAGTAGTCTTCACGGAGGCTTTCGTCAACCAATCTTCCTTCTGAAACGGCACGAATAGCATAATCTTCCCCCGCTGAGCTGGCCAGTTTGCCTAATGCTGCTACGGAGGTAATTCTTCCAAGAACAGCTTCATTATCACCCTCTAATGCCACCACCAAGAACTGTCCATGCATTGGAATATTTTGAAATATATTAGCGTATTTCAGCACTATATCCGCATGGAATTCTAGACCACCTTCACTAAAGCCTCTAAAAATACCTACTATCTTGTCTTCAGGAAAAAGTTTCATGATTGTCTATTTAATGTTTGATCTTTAAGTATCACTTGATGATCCATAATTTTTCTTTTATCGCTGGGAAGTATTTCCCTAATTGATTTTATTACTTCATCCTGAAGAATATCAAGGTCAAAATCAACTACTTCGGCATATGCCAGAGCTTTTTGTAAACAAGAGGGATAGTGTGGAATAGGGAATGAATCTATTGTGTCCATTAGTATATATCCAAGTATTTCTGCATCAGAAGCTGTTTGATAGTGAAGAAGATCAATTGGCCATATTGGATTACTTGCTTTTTTCCCAAACCTTGCTATGTATAAGCTGCCCAATACGTACTTATTTACTTCTACTTTCTTGTCAGATTCCTTCTCCTCTTCACCATTTTTACTTAGGTACTCATGATAAAGTAACGATTTCTTTTCCATATTCGCGGGTACCTTAGCGTATCTTGGTTCCCCTTCAGGAAAGATATCCTCGAGCTGCATTACTAAGGAGTAGCGAGATAATACTTGACTATGTTTTGCGATGCCAACAAAGAATATTTTTATTTTCTTTGTTGTATATGCTTCATCAATCGCTTGTTTTATTTTGTCCATCATTATAGGGAACAGTGCCCGTTCTTCTTTCGCATAGTATTTGAAAATTTTACTTCTTAATAGCCCGTCACGCACAACGACAGTATGATTCGCAAAGCCATCGTAACAAATTTTTTCGTACAAAACAGCCCATTCACACAAATCACGATACGTAAGTACCCAAGATTTTGAGATTTTTTCGGGGTTATCTCTCATATATTTCCCTGTTGGAATCATGGGACTAAGATCGTTTAGAGTTTCGCAACCCAAGTCTTTCATTAGAACACCTAAGGCAGTTTTGCCATTGCCCTTTTCATCAAATTGTTTTTTGCTTAAGAAATCTGTATCTGTTGTTGGTGTAATTGTATCAAGACAAAGGTTTCGTCCGTTTGAGTCAACCACTCTGATCAATTGAAAATAAAAAGGATCATAAACCAATTTGTTATTCGTGCCATCAGTTGCAACTAGGGAAAATGTTGTTATTGGCCTAGGCTTAATAACGCGAACGTTTGGTTTTATTTCTTGCACTTCTTTTCTAAGAGAATCTAGTAAATTGCGGTCAAGAAATGCGCAATCTTTTATTGCTTTTTTTACTTGTGGTATTTCCTCTGGATCAAACATTTTAAGAATTTAATATTGCAAACGCATCGATTTCCTCTATATATTTTCCTGCGGAATTTTTAAACTGATTAGATTGCCGCTTTGAATCAACGGGTTTGCCAGCTTTATGAATTGTACGCAGCTTCCATCCGCAATCAGCTAAAGAATCTTTTAAAAGTTCTGATGGTGTTTTATCGGATTTACTTGGAAGAGCTCCAAACCGAACTACCAACTTTGCACCCGGCTTGCAATTAGTTGCGGCATTTTTCCATACGAGAGACAAATCTTTTACAAATGCTTTTTCTGACCAGTGCTTTAACTGAGCTTTATTCGAATAATCAACCTTCTCTGAGCCTCCCAAAAACCAATTTCTAAGCCACTGATCTTGTTCATAGGTTGACATTCCATAATATGGTGGAGACGTAATGACCCAATCAAATTTCTCATTAAACACTCCGTTGACTTTTCTGCTGTCTCCTAAAATGATTTTTCCGGCAACTTTTTCCGGTAATTGTTCATTGAAAATATAATGAGTTTTTCGTTTGATTAATGATAGCATATCAACCTTGGGAGGAACTAAAGATCGCTCCTTCCAGTATTTTACAGAGTAGTCAGGCTTAGTAGAAAAAGTACGCGGCATCTGATTTGAAAGATAAGATGACTGTTCTTTCATAAGCGGACCATGAAGAACACCAAGCACTATTGCTCTTAAAACAACTTCTGCTTTTGTAAGTCTTTTTTTGGAATTAAGAAATGATCTAATTTTACATACCTCAATTAGCGTGTCTGAATTATAAGCCCACTTCCAGAATTCGCCAATTGGGATATCATTTGGGTCAATATTCTCTAAAATATCTTGACAAAGAGAAATGACCTCTTTCGGTTTAATACTAATTAATTTTGATTGGGCAATAGCGTACGCAACTGGGTTACTATCCACACCATAAGAACTAATTCCTAGTAAGCGGGCAGCATAATTGGTGGTGCCTCTGCCGCAAAATGGATCGTAGACAGTGTCGCCTTTTTTCGCATTACTTAATACTCGGTATGGAAAAGTCAACGGGAACATTGTGAAGTAAGGGCATATTGCATTTAGCCGTACTCTAGGATGCATCTTGTTTTCTAATATTTTTAAGTCCGCTTCTTTCAATTGCATTAATTTTTTGTTGACACTAGCAGTTCT
The DNA here is from genome assembly GCA_016124755.1 of Bacteroidota bacterium. Lineage (GTDB taxonomy): Bacteria > Bacteroidota > Bacteroidia > NS11-12g > UBA9320 > WGNA01. The sequence continues at coordinate 41,676 of WGNA01000014.1, forward strand.
CTTACATCCACATCTAATACTTCAGCTATTTCAAAAAGTGTTTCCATAGTCGGTTGCATTTGGTTAGTACACCACTTGGAAACAGTAGTTCTGTTTTTGTTCAATTCTTCTGCAAGCCAGTTATTGGTTTTTCCTTGTTCAGCTAAAACAGCCTTGATTCGATTACTTGCTTTCTTTTTCTGCGGCATAATAAAAAGCGTTTAACATTGATTATTCTGCAAAATAAGCATAATGGCAAAATCCAAATCTATGCGTTTACGGCGTATAAAGCTAAATATTAAGTACATGAGTATTTAAAATATGCGTATAAAGCATATTTTGAATACTTTTAAAAAATTACTTGATATGAGAAACTATACAAAAGCTGATTTGGAAGAACTCGTTTCCAGTCAACTCGAAAACCTCAATTCAATTCACAATCTGTTAAGCATTATGAAAGAACAGAACGAGCTCCTAAACAACGTAAACAAAAATTAAGAGATTAAATTTCTGAATTCAAGGAAAAGATCTTTGTATATCCAACAAGCAAACAAAACCGATGCTGTGCGTTCGTTATTTTTCTTTTAGTGCTTCAACTGAATCCCAAATTAGGCTTTTGCCAAAAACCTGTTCGTGATGGGTATAATAAAGTATCACAAATAGTTTCCCAAGCCTGTCCAAAATTTGTGTCAGGTTGAATTATTTTTAAAAAATTTGCTGAAAAATTATATCTCATCTGTCGTTTTATAATGACGCACAACTTTTCGGGGGTTTGCGATGGCGGGGTGTTTTAGCACCAAACTTTATTCGGAGAACTGAACTTCCACATTGCAAAAATGTGTCTGTGAAGCACGGAATCCCCACTATGGATAACTCCTTGTTAGCGGTAGTTTTTCTCACCATACGATGTCCGGAAAGTCAGCAAATTCAAGGTCGGTAATTTCGCAATTTTGTTGTTTAGCAGAAGCTTCAAACGATCTAATTAAGTCGTTATACTCCTGTCGCCAAATTGAAAAGTAGTCTGAAAGTAGTGTCGGAATATTTCTAAATCTCTTTTTGCCAGGTTTGTCTGTAACGAACCTGATATGCAATGCCTGATAAATGATGAAAACATATTGGTCGCTGATATGGATGCCTTGTGCAATGAAATTTTTGATGTCAGCCGCACCTTCTCCATCATAGTTAAACAACGCTCTCTCTACAACATACTCCAACATATACATATTGGCTTGCTGCAACTTGTCGGTTTGAGTGTATCCTGCGTTATATCTTAGTGCTGAAATGAAAATCAATATATCTGTCCAAATGCAATGGAAGCCGAAGTAGTGTAACTCGTGGGCGCTTCCGTCAAATTTTACTTTGTCTGTTAACCTGTCGCCTGAATACGCTTTTCTAATTTCGTAAGCGAAATTCATTAGAAGTTGATTTTGTCCTTTAGTCCGCACGTTGTTCTCATCAAGAGTTTTAGCGATTTCATGAACTGTGTCGTATAAACTTGCTAAATCTCCATAGTCCCCGAAGATTGATAGCCCAGTTCCGTTCTTAGTTGGATATGCTTGTAACATTCTTTATGTAGTATATTTTTTTTCGTAAGCGTCAATGCGTCTAAACACGCTGAATAGAGTTAAAGCTGTCGCACAAAGACCAATGCCAAGTCCGATGATTGTTCCAATACAAGGTCTGTCATAGATTTTGCGTACACCTAAGCCCATTAAACTTAGTCCAACTGCTGTAAATATTACAGCTACATAAAATAGTAGTTCTTTTTTCATGGTTTTGCTACTGGTTTTTTGTGTCGTGTAACATACTTGTTGTAAAGTTCTCTTTTTTCAACATCAGAAATTATCCCGATTTCACTTTCTCGTTTTGCACCTTCCCACTCCAATTTTAATAAGTATTGACTCATCGTTATCAGTTCACTTATATGTTCAGTCGGGTCTTTGTCCGATTTGAGCATAATTTGGTCAATGAGAGTTATGATTTTATTGTACCAATACTCATCCTCTTAATTTAAGTAAAGTCGGATGAGAAATTTTAAAGTGTTTGCCTCATTATGCAATGCCCAAACCTCTTCTTTTTCTAATTTATAAATACCGTTGTTGTAGCTGTACACTAATGCACAAAACCTTGAAATACTTTCCCGTAAGTCCTGAATATATTTTATTCGTGAAGCTGTCACGGAATTGATAAAAGCTGTCTTGCGAACATTACGAAACGTGATGATTAGATTAAAAACACCCACAATGAATGTTAGTCCGATACCAACTAGTATTACTATTTCTGTCGTTGTCATTGTGTTTGTTGTTGCTGTCTATTGCACTAAAGTTTTTTGTTGCACGGTCGCCATAAAATTACCGCTAACGGTTCGGCTATGCGTAGTTGCGTGGGTTAGGGGTTAACTTTACAAGTACACACCAAACTGAAAATTCGCATGGATTTTCAGAGGTCGGCGAGAACAAGCAATTTCTTATCGCCATTGTTACTTATAGTTTTTTAAAAATCTAGATAATCTCTATTTTTAGGAAATATTTTTTTTCCGTTCGCAAGGTCAACCAAAATTGGTGTAAAGTTATTAGATGATATTTCACTTTTTAATATATATCCATCAACTCCTAAATCAGAACATTTTTCAATAAATTTATTTTCATTAAACATTGTTAGCATAATTATTTTTGTATTGGGACAAAGTCCTTTGATTAAAGGTATTGCATCAATCCCTGTCAATTCTGGCATCATTACATCAAGAAGAACTATGTCAGGAATTTCATTTTTTTTAAGCTTATTTAATAAATCAATTCCATTGAAAACGCCATATAGACAAGTGAAAATTGAAGAACTATTAATAATGTTGGTCATACTTTCAACTAACATTGGGTGGTCATCAGCTATTACAATTTTAATCATCCCATAGTGGCTATTATTTCAAGTCATATTTTCTAAATGGAAGGCCTAATTTGATTCTTTCATTATAAATGTCTATTTCTCTTTTAAAAACTTTACTTGAAGATTCAATTCTGTTAAGGTCAAATTGTATTATATCACTACTAGAATCGGACAAATATGCATTGTCACAAATTTTTTGTATCCACCAGGGATGCCCACTAGTAACTTCAAAAAGTAAATTAGAAACGCCTTCTTCAATGATTAATTTAGAGTCAGCTACATTTAATATATTATTCAAAAACTCATCTACATTTTCTTTATTCTGGAACTCCTTTATTTCCAGACTATAATTAAAAGAATCGATTAATCTTTTTGCATCATCTTTATTTCTTTCATTCGGGTTAACTACGGTAATCAAGAATTGTATTTTTCTTGATGCAAAAACACCAAAATAGTTTCGAATAATTTCAGTATTAGTTTTTTCAGGCAAATGATTTAGCTCATCACAAAAAATCATAATCGAAGAGTAATTATATGATTTGATAATATCATTCAATTCGTCGAGAAGATGTAAAAATTCGAATGATTGCAAAGGTTTTCTATTACTACTTATTTCATTTGAACGTGAATACTTACCCTCTAAGTAAAACTTACCTCCTAATTCTTTGCTAACGGATCCTATCCCAGAAATGTTTTCATTCGTCACAATTCTAAATATTCTTTTCAAAGTTCTCTCTTCAGAATTTTTTCGAATATCGTTGGAAGTGCTTATGAAAGATTCTTCTAATAATTCAGAGTACCTGTGATTCATCACATTTGTCCAAATAGCTGCGCAAATTTGATGAGTTGTTATGGCTAAAAAATCCTTTTCAACTGCTTGAATAAAATCAAAAGCATTTATTCTTACGGGTAAAATTCTAAGGTCTAATTTATCTTTTATTTTTGTATAAATAGTACTTATCAGACTACTCTTACCAATGGCATCATTACCATATAAAACGATACTTTCTTTGTTTTTGAACAAAGCATCATTTAAAAATAATAATTCAGTAGTTCGACCAGCAAAAACAGGTGGAATTACAGGTTCAGTATATATAAATGGACTTTCAGACATTTAATTTCATTTTTTTATGCAAGTTTTCTTTTAAAATTATAAGTAACGGATGGCGGCCAAACCCAGTACGGGATTTTTACCGCAAACCATTTGAGCGAAGATAAAAAAATCAACGAACCGATCGCGCAGTTCATAACCTTAAAACCCGTATTGGGTTGACCGCGTGTTAGCGGCTGCCCTGCTGTTTATCCGGAGTGATTGACAATAATTTCTATCATAATGAAATTATTATGTCTGCGTGAGTTGTGTTTGTTTGTTGTGTCTTAAATCCACTTGCTCTTAAAGAAGTGATATAATTTGCAATTGGATGTCCGTAGCGATTAACACCAACTGAAATTACTGCTTGGTCTGCCGATGCTAATTGCGGAACTAAATAATTGAATGTACCTGCTTTTCCTCCGTGGTGTGGAACAACTAAATTGTGGTTGTGTTTGTAATTAAGATGAGGCAAAATATCCCTTGAAATTTGGTCATAATGTGCGTCGCCAGGCAAAACTATACTTCCGCTTTGTGTTTTTACAGTTAATGCTAACCCAGAAATATTTCTATTCTTATGATGTTGTGAATTGTAAAGAACAATTTGATTAAGTAATGGCGTCAACGGTCTAAAAGAGGTTGGCCCTCCTCTGGCTAATCTTGTGTCCGCTGGAATAGTGTAGGTGTTAGCTGAACCTACAGCAGTTTGTAATCTTCCAAAAAGTTTTCTACTTGTGAGGTTCGGAACTCGATCACGACAAACAAACGCTGAAAAATTGTTTTGCAATTCTGTGTTGGTCATTCCTATCAATGAGTGATAATGGTCTTTATCCCAATGTGATAAAATAAGAATTGGTTTTGAACTTGGATACAAAGTATTTCTACTTCTAATTAAAGTGGCTATGTCTGATTTTGAAGCTTTCATCGGTGCCCCCGCATCATATACAATTTTCACTTTGTCATTAAAGCTGATTTCATTCCAATTGCCTTGTCCGACATTTCTAACAGTTACACTTACTTTCCCTTTCTTTTGAAATGGGATTTTTGATTCATTTCCACTTCCTTTCATATAGTAATTGAGATTAAACGCGTCAAGTAGGTCGCTCAAGGAAACTGATTCATTAAAAATTGGTTGTTCTGTATTTGTAACATTAATGTTATAGCCTATCAAAAACGAATTTAGGTTGTCAAAGTTGATTATGTTTTGTTCACGCCATGACTGAATTGTACTCGGTCTGATTGCATAGATCGTATCATCCTGAATTGTTCTTCCCTTATAATTTGTCAGCAAAACCATCGATGGTTTATTTAAATCGTAATTCGCGTTTAACGACTGAGTGAATAAATTATATTCATTAGAGTCAATAAAGTCAAACAAAACTGTCCCGTCCTCTTTGTTAAATTCCTCAATGTATACAAGCACTCTGTCCGGATATAATCTTTTATGGTAGTAATAATACATTTTTTTAATTGTTCAATTCACTTCTGTTTGGATTTGCCACCATCCTTTAGGGTTGCCGCAAACTTTCTTATAGCACAATTTTCTATGCCATAAAGATACAAATACGGGAGATAAACCAGATTGGTCATTGATTTAAAATAGTGAAGATGATCATTATAATGCGATATAAACAGAATGGAACACAACTTTATCACCTCTACAACTCTTCAAATGTAAATATGGTGATAAATTGATCTAAACCAAGCTTATTAGATGTAATCATAAAATGTTCGACATCCCTCTCTAAAACTGTCCAACCAACAAATAGCTAATGTCGAACATTTATGTCGCTAAAAAGATTATTGTAACTATTTGATTGATTGTGAGTTGTGTGGATATAGCAAAAAAAGTGTCGCCAAAATTGACGACACTTCTTCTACAGTAGCCCCTAGGGGAATCGAACCCCTCTTTCCAGGATGAAAACCTGGCGTCCTAACCGATAGACGAAGGGGCCATTTCCTTCGCTAAAGTTTCCGGTTAATCTGCACCTTCAACTCATCAGTTTATTTCTTTGTTCTCCGAATTGAATATTCTTTCGAACAATTTTTCTTTTTCATAACCGCTTTTCTTCAACTTTATCTCTCTCCTCCGCGCGGTTGATTTATCCGAATAAGCCTCATAATAATAAAGCTCATAAGGTATCTTATGTTTGATGGATTTAGTTCGACCCTCATTGTGTTCAATTAACCTTCTTTCGAGATCGCTTGTAAACCCAATATAGGTCGATCCATCTTTCAAACTTCTAAGAACATATACAAAGTACATTTCACGTCTGGTTTGGTTTATTAATAAATCGAACACCTCTTTCCGCCAGCCTCCCGGCTGGTCACCCGCTAGGGTGAAAAACCTGGCGTCCCTGCCTGCTGTCAGGCAGGCTAACCGATAGACGAAGGGGCCATCCTTCGTTTTACTTTGGATGGCAAGGCCATCTTTTGCTAACTCGGTTATTTTTTATGTTGTCCGATTTTGCGTTGGCATCGTCGAACCCTGCAATCAGCAAGGCTTTTCGCAGTCTCAAAGTCGGCATCCCGATTTTTGAGGCTGCAAAGAAATAATTTTTCCAAACTTCCAACAAAGAATTTTTTAAAAAATTTACCTTTGCCGCCGTTAAAAACTTCGTCACTTAATTTTTGAACATGAAAGTAGCTATTAACGGATTCGGTCGTATTGGTCGACTGGCCTTCAAATGCCTTTTGGAAAAGGAAAATGTTGAAGTCGTAGCGATCAACGATCTTACCGACAATGCCACACTGGCTCACCTTCTTAAGTATGATTCGGTTCACGGAAGATTCAATGGTACCGTTGAGTCAACCGATGAATTCCTGATTGTTAACGGAAAGAAAATCCATGCAACTGCCGAACGCGATCCCGCCGCTTTGCCATGGGCTTCTCTGGGTGTTGACATCGTTCTCGAGTCAACTGGTCGTTTTACTGACCGTGAAACTGCAGGCAAACACATTCAGGCAGGTGCTAAAAAAGTGGTTATCTCAGCTCCGGCTAAAGGCGATATCAAGACGGTGGTACTCGGTGTAAACGACGACGTGGTTGATGGTTCCGCCGATATTCTTTCGAATGCGAGCTGCACCACCAACTGTCTGGCACCGATGGTAAAAATCCTCGACGACAACTGGGGAGTTGAATCCGGTTTCATGACAACCATTCACGCGTACACGGCGGATCAGAATCTTCAGGATGCTCCACACAAAGACTTGCGAAGAGCCCGTGCTGCAGCATATTCTATCGTTCCGACCAGCACCGGTGCTGCGAAAGCAGTAGGTTTGGTTTTGCCACACCTTCAAGGAAAATTAAATGGTAACGCGATGAGAGTACCTATTCCGGATGGTTCGGCAACCGACTTTGTAGCAACCTTAAAAAATCCGGCTACTGCTGCTGAGATTAATGCTGCTTTCAAAAAAGCTTCTGAGGAAGGTTCATTGAAAGGCATTTTGGAATACACAGAAGATCCGATCGTATCAATCGACATCGTTGGGAATCCGCATTCGTGTATTTTCGACAGCCTGAGCACAATGGTTCAGGGAAATACAGTTAAAGTTCTGGGCTGGTACGACAACGAAGCCGGCTACTCAAACCGAATCGCTGATCTCATCAGCCGTTTGGGATAATACTTAATAAATTACCGGAAAAGGCCGTGAGATTTTCTCATGGCCTTTTTTGTTTTATAGAGTACGGTAAGAAAATATTACAATTCAATCATCGCGATTAAAAGAGAATGCGAAAATGTTTCGTATAATTTTGAAAGATGCGACTGTCTTTTCTCTGTTTGTTGATCTTTCATTTTTCTAATGCATTTGCACAAAACTGGAACTGGTTCCCTCCCGACAGTATTCGTTGTTTTGTAAATCCGTTGCAGGATAGCCTGAGAGTCACGGGTATTGACTTTAGAAAATATGAGAAAGTGGCAGATACCACAATAATTGATCTTCACACTTTTCCAAGAGTACTGGATACTATCTGGGATTTTGATCCGGGGCCAAAAGTAGCACGACCAACACGTATTTATTTGTTATCAAAAAATTCAAATTTCGGAAATCACATAATAGAGACTCCGGATGTGGTTGTTTTTGTTTTTAGCTTTAAAGATCGCGATAACGACAGTTTGATTTTATATAAAAATAAACCTTTCGGACTGAATTGGAAGATGTTTGAGAACGATTCCCTTAAAATAACATGAAAAATTAAAAGTTGTATTGAATCAGGGAATGACTCGTTATTATTGATTGGCCTTACGTGTGAAAGTAAAATTTCCAATGTTACCACAACATATACCATCAAAATATCCAAACAGAATGGCTTAATTCAATGCCCTGTATTTTTCGATCTTCTCCAATTTGTTTCTCATCTTAGTCAATTTGCAGAGGTCGAAATGATTCAGTATAAAGAAATGACAGAATTAGAATTTTTTAATGGCACACCGGGTACAGTTACACAACGCAACATTAATATACTAAACGGTAATGTGGCCTGGTTTACGTTTCGGTATGATTCACTTATTGGAAAAGAAGGGAGTTCAATTGTTTACAGTCGCGGTGAAAAAACTACGTTCTTTCAATCTGGTAAAGACCCTGTTGTTACAACACTACATAATGAATTAACAAAGGTTGAGTACGATTCTGTTAATATCTATAATCCAGTACCCGGAAATTTCCCCACAGATCCTCACGATCCTTTGTTGAATTATGATATGTACGATTTAGGTGGATATTTTCTGTGTGACCGATACGTAAAATACTCTGATCCTACATACGCAAGAGCTCATCGGGTATTTAGCAACTATACAATTTTTGAATATCCTTTTGTTGGGGTTCCGGGTTTGGAGAACTATAGAATTAATACAATGCAGGGTGTTGGGATATTGCATAAAACAACCAACAACTGTAACTTTTTCAAAATTCCGGGTGGTTGTGAAAAGGGGAGTCGCCAGCGGTATTTAAGCACAAAACAGAATTGGCGGAATTTGGAGGTAGTTGTTTACCCAAACCCCGCAACCAACATTATTTATTTTAATGGAATTTCTTTTAATGAGATTCTTTCTGTAACACTCGTAAACTTATCAGGATAAGAAATAAATTGCATTTTTAATCCTGATAAGTTTACGATTCCGGATGTTGTCAACGGTGTGTATATGCTAAAAATTAAAACACAAGAAGGCTTCGTCGTAAATAAGATCTGGATTGAAAGATGATTAACAGAAATTAATCTGCAATTCCCCAACTTCCTTAGGCTGATGATTTAAATTGGGGACATGTACGTTCTGTGGCTTAAGTTGTAGTTTGTTAACCAATTAATTCTTAATTTCAAATCTTCTCCAACCGAATAACCGTATTATTGTCGATCATCAGATAATAAACACCTGTTTTCAAATCTTCAACGGATATGTCCCAACTATTTTCATTCTCCTCAATTTGAATAATTGTTTGTCCGAAGGCATTAAATATACCAATCACGAACAGGTTTTTGGCAAAAGCCTAATTTGGGATAATCTGAAAATTATCCGTAAACAGACTTTTCATTTCCAGATGGAATGCATTAATATTTTGGAAGAATAATTTCGTGCAATCCCGGAATACATTGAATTTTTCGTAATAGCGATTGTGTAATATTTTGGATCGATAAAATCGCCAAAGCCTCTCGATCAGGTTTAAATTCGGACTGTACGGCGGTAAATAAAGAAATTGGAATCGCTCGTGCTTTTTTTGAAAGGATTTTATTTGTTTGGACTTGTTGTATCGGGCATTGTCAAGTACCAGATAAATTAAACCTTCGGGTTGTTTTTTCTCTATTTGTTTAAACAAGGCAATCATAGCCTGACTGTTTATCACCTCTGCTTCCTGAACTATTACCTGATTGTCGCCCAGCCGTAAAGCCCCATTCAAGTTTAGTCGTTGTCTACCGCTGTTGGCTTTCAAGGTTTTTTGCTTGCCTTTTCTGATCCAACCACATGCTGGCTGTGAGTTGTGCATAGGATGAGCACTGTCTACAAAGTAGATCTGATCATCTGTTTGCTTTGCAGCTTTTATCTCGCTGTATTGTTCTAAAAAGGTCTCTTGTCTTTTGGCATCCGCTTTCCCAGGAACATGCTTGGGTTTCTTCCAGGTGAAACCTAAACGATGTAAAAGATCTTTTACTCCGCTGGTGGAGTAACGTACATTGTATTTTTTTTCAATGTGTTGGATAATGTCAGATGAATGAACATATAAATGCTCCTCCAAATGGCCGGTTAACTCTTGTTCCATCGCCACACTTAAAAGAGATGTCCCGCCCTTGTAATTATCCGAGAGCAGTGCGTCTATTCCATCAACTTGATACAACTTTTTCCAGTTATTGATCGATTCATCACTTATTAACAAACACTCGGAAATTTCTCGAATGGAGTAGCCCCGATCCAGCATTAATATGCATTTAATCCGATCTTTTTTCTTCGAATCGTGAAGGCTTTTATGACGCAATCTCAATTCAACTCGCTCTTTTTCTGTCAGCATCTTTTCTGTCTTCTGTAGACAGAGCTAAATTCAATTATTTATGTGTAAGTTGAACTTCAATAAAACTAACATTTAAACACTCGGTGACCAAAAACCTGTTCGGCTGCGGTATAAAAAAAGAATTATGAGATATTTAGTCATGGTTACTGTTATTAATTTGCGATTGTAATTTTTGATGTCGGGGCCTTAAACTTTCCACTGTATATTTAAGATACGCGTTATCATTCGAATAATCTCTTTCAAATTGCTCAATGGTCTTTGCAAATTTATCTATCCTTACCTTATCAATATCATATTTAGAGCATGGTACATATTCCGTCGCTAATGTATAACTCCTCGTTCCATTCACCTTATCCACATGTTTAATAATTGTTATAACCATTTCTATTCTCACGTCACTTTTATGGCCTCCGTTCCATACCTGACCAACTGTGAGAATTACGCATTTTGCTTTCAACCTTTCCGGGGTTGTAACAACTGCTTCAACAGTTTTACAACTTCCCTGTCGCGCCATAGACGCCCTCGCCCCTCAATAATGATGAGTTCGCCGCACTCACAATTACATCAACCAACATATCTGTGATGTTACCTTTAATGACTTCTATTTTATTCCGGATATGCATGTGGTGAAATTACAATATCTTTGGTTCAACATTTTACAAGCAATGAAAGTATTAGTAGAAATAGACGAGGATCAAAAGGAGTTTCTTCTGGATTTTCTAAGAAATAATAATTTCCACTTTGAGTTGGGTGAAGAATTTGAAATTCCGGAATGGCAAAAGGAAATGGTGCTAAAACGAAGAGACCAATTGAATGATAATCCTGAAATTATTTCTACCTGGGAATCGACAATTCATCGGTTAAAAAAGCAAGTTTAGGCTTAAACTATGTTTGCTGTCTATGTTCATCCACTTGCTGAAAGGGATATCGAAGATATTGTTGATTGGTATAACAATCAAAGAATGGGACTGGGAATGGAATTTTTGAGTGAACTTGAAAATACAATAGAATCAATGCGTTCCAATCCATTTACCTACCGAACAAGATACAGTAAAATCCGAATCTGTAAATCCGTCACAAATTCCCATATTTCATTCATTTCGAAATTAATGGGAATTCAAAAAAAATAATTCTTTTCGGTATTTTTCACGGACATCGCAATCCGGGAATATGGCGAGAACGATTAGAAGAATTATAGCAAGTGTATAAATCGTTTTGATAGGGGTTTTGCAGGTTTTGTAGGGGTAAGGCATGCCTTACCCCTACAAAACCTGCAAAACCGACAAACCCCAACCCCCACCATCATATCCTGCTTCCCATTATATTCGAATACCAATTACTTCTTTTATGAAACGGTTTTTCTCTCTGGTGCTTTTTTGTTCGTTGCTTATAATGGCACATGCCCAAACCTGGACTCTTTGGGCCGACGGGCTTCCGCAGGGTGTATATCCCCGAATGACAATTTCACCGAATCACGATATTTTTTTCGCTTATCTAGGTGCCGGAAATCATCTTGGAGAAGTATATAAAGCTAATACACAATCCGCTTCCGGGAGCTTTTCGGTGCTTCCCGTTATTCCAAGACCTTCTTCTATCCAGAATAATATTGTCGCTTTGGGCCATAACAACGACAACGAACCGATCGTCGGAATTTACCGAACCGACGTTTCCCAACCCTGGTTATTTAAATACAGTTTCAGCAAACAAAAATGGGATACCATTACATCGGATGTCACACCCAATCTCGGCGGACATTGCATTACAACCGCTCCCGATGGAACTATTTATATGGGCGTTCGATGGGCTTTTGTGCACATTAGCACAGATGGCGGAAATAGTTTTAAAGCCGTTGATGAGTCGGCCAACATTGCTAAAAATTATCCGTGTTATTATCCCACACTTCTTAATAATTCCATAAACAACGGCGCTATTTTTACGGTTGAAGTTGATGGAAACGGTCGCGTATATGCCGGTAGCGAAACAGGAGGAATTGTGTATTCAGATGACAAAGGAAAAAACTGGCATCCCGCTGATTTTTTTGCCTGCAAAGGAGATTCTCTTCAATTCAAAGATTCGTTCAGTGCAATGATGCCGATGGCGGTTTCGGGCAATGCCGCCGGAATCGGATTTACAAAAGACAACAATGTAGTTTGGACCGGTACCGATATGTGGCGAATCGGCTGGAAGAATAAAATGGGATTTGCCGATATGACGAATCACACAACGCAGGAAGTTAAGGGTCTCCCCGATTATCTTATTCAAACCGGTCAACAGGTTTCTAAAATTGTAACCACAACAAACGGCACGATGTATTTTCATTCCGGACCTTCGAACGGTTCAACACAATTGGGAATCTATCGTTCAACCGACGGAATAAACTGGGAATTGTTCAACGACGGAATTACCGGAGCCAACGACGGTCAGTCTCAGGGTTCTTTGGTAACAGATGGGAACAAAGTATTTATGGCCACCCACGACGGCAAAGTTTTCATGGTGGACGTAGGCGATCACTCCGGTGTTTCGTCTTTTGTTTATTCTAAAAAAACACCTTTTACAATTACCGATCAGTTTCTTGTTTTTTCAAAAGAATTTAATCCCAACGATCAAACCTTAATTTCCATTCTCAATTCATCCGCACAAACACTTATTAAAACTTCCGGTTGCGGGAAATTATCAATTTCCACTTTACCTCCCGGAATTTATACGTGTGTGATTAATGACCAACATTGGGGTTACGGAGTCTATCGGTTTGTGAAGACAGAATAAGGAAGGTTCACTAATTTTTAATGGCGACATTCAGGAGATAATCGATGCCGGGTGTGGTTGCGGGATAGCGGTAAAGTTAAATCTAACTATGCCAAAGCTGATAAGGATGGTAGTCCTAATACGGACAGGCAAAGAACAAAAATTATCTACTTTTGGCAAAAGGCTTCTCTCAATCACCGATCGTAATAATTCAAAAACCTGAAAAATGAAGAAACATTATCGAACCAATCAGTCATTAAATCCATGACTCACACTCTTATGGTTAGAAAGGTAATAAAATATTTCACACACGATAAACTTTTAAGAGAGTTTAAATATTTAATCCTTTTGCTCTCCTTTTACACTCCATGTTTGGCACAACAGGCTGAGGATTCAACATGGGCTGTTGGAATCGGAATAGGAAGAAGAATGTACTATGGATCAATGGGCTTTGGTGGTGAATACCCATTGAATATCATTCAAAAAAGAGTAAAAGTTGGTGCAGGATTCGGCCTAAGTTGGGGAGCTGTGGTAGGGGCTAATGCGAAATTCAAACTGGCGGATTGTGGGACAAAGTATGCCTTACTTTTATCTGCAGCTTATTCCTATCAATTTAAATCACATGCTCAATACGATATAAGTACCTTGGTTACAGATTATTACTCCGTTGGCCAGAGCCAATTCATGCATTACTCCGTAACTAACCGTTTTTATGTTAAGAGATATGTCGCATTACAATTAGATATAGGCTATGCGCCAAAAATTTCAGGAGGGAAAGTTAATTTAATTTACGGTCCCAATTTACACATGAAGGAAGTAACGTCTCCGGTCAATACCGGTTTCATTTTGGGCTTTGATTTGATCGTATTTATGATAAAGTAATTTGTACATCTTCAATTTAATTTAAATCCTATTCTATATCCCGCTGAATATCGCAGTCCACATAGAAAATGAGATTTCGAAACAATAGATTCCAAATTTGTGAATTCTTCATTTTTAGTAATTTCCATTTTTAATCTTTTAAGATCAGTTTCTGTACAACAGTCGCCAATGATCTCAATTCCACTACAAGCCAACAATTGCTTGATAACAAATGGGGATGTTCCTTCATTCAATAGGAGCGTAGGATTCGCACGGAAAGTGGGTCTAAGTGAATTTACTTTGTATGATACACATCGATAATTTTTCCATTTGACTTGTTCAAAAAAATATGCGGCACCCCTCCAACTGTAATGGTGAACGTGGTGTCTCCATTTTCGTTGATTTTGATGTAGCTTTTAGCAATTGTGCCAAACACATGCCACGTAGTATCACCAATTAGAACAGCCTTGAATGGTTTATAATCATATATGCCTTTGCCATAAATCGGGAGCCAAACAGCTTCTGCAATCTGTACCGCAGTTTGCTCATTCGGAACATAATCGACATCCATATTCAAAAAGGAACTTAATAATATGGATAAACTGATCAGATATAATGTAAGTCTGCGTTTACTTCTCATAATTATGGTTCAAAAATAGTCACAACTGCTGTTTCTGCAACCTGCTTATTATACAGAAGCCGAAGAACATGCATATCTTATTTTTTAAGTTCTGATGTAGAAATCGCCCATTTTAAAGTATTCCTATATGATGAAGGAAGATTAGTAGGTTGAATTTCCTTTTCATTAGGACGTGGTTCTGTCCCTAACAACTGCCTATTTAAAATCATCAAAATCAGCGATTCGATATATTTCCTTCAAGTATTGAATTGTTATATCCTGATGTAGTCTCTCGTTTAACAATATAGAATAATGAAGTAACGCTATCTTTTCGCACGCACATTCATCAGAGTTTGTTTTTGAATATCCTAAGAATAAGGTATCATTCTCCATGTGAACCCTTCCTTCTAGATTCGAACAACAATTCGCCAACATAACCGAAACTATATTCAAAGTATCCCCAAC
Source organism: Bacteroidota bacterium (assembly GCA_016124755.1). Taxonomy (GTDB): domain Bacteria; phylum Bacteroidota; class Bacteroidia; order NS11-12g; family UBA9320; genus WGNA01. The sequence goes on from WGNA01000014.1 coordinate 56,819, forward strand.
GATATCTTTTGAATTGTAGATACTTCTAAAAGAATCGGAATTCGACTGATATGCGTCAAGAATCTCACCATCCTCACCCAATGTTGTGTAGGTAAATTTGATTAATTCTAGATTACTAACCTTATCGGTGGACTCAACTTTCGATGATTCATACGCTTTTTTATCACGTGATTTGGAGCAACAAATAACTTGTGCATAAATCGAGATAAACAAGCACCACTGCAGAGTTTTAATTGTAAATGGTACGGTTGTTTTCATATCGGTGCTAAAATACTTTTGCTATGGTTGTTGTCTTATATTTATTCTGCAATCCTGATTCAGGATACAATTTAATTGAATGGCAAGAATTAAGTCTTTCTGATTATTTGGAAAGGAATCTGAAAGAGCAGAATACTTCCTTAAAGTAACTTCAACATTATTCTCCATAACAGAGATTGAATCGAGTATAAAAAAGTCAACAATCCCGTAGCGAAATGGGTGATAAATATCTACAAGGTATATAATTTTACCATGATTTGAATCTTCAAGTATTTTCCCTACTAATGTATCATTTGTGACGGTTACGATAATCGGTTTATGCAGGGAGTCCAAGGAAGCTATTCGTTCAATAGAATTTGACAAACATTTCAAAATCTTATCAGATGGGGAAGATTGAGCCGAGACAAACATTCCTAATTGTTGTAAACGTATAAATGTGTTTTTTCATGTTCTATAAATTAGGTTTTATAATTAATTCAAATTGATAAACCAAAAATCTACCTTCAACAACTTTAACTTTGGTTTTATTTTCACCTTCTCCTTGTTCTTCACCTTCTGGCTCAACCAAGGTATATCCATCACATACAGGTTTTTAGTTAAAGCCTGTTCGTGATGGGTATAACAAACCACTTGTTTTGTGAATTATAGCATTCACGGTATTTTTATTTCAAGGGACACACGTATGAATCACCAAAATACCAAACTCACCAAAGATATGCGATATAGCTAAGCATTAAACCACCTCTAGTAAAGTATTTAATTTTTGGGTACAATCGGTTAGAGGTATTTTGGGGACCAGGTGTGATCCTATATTCATTAAGATTTTGAGTATAACCCATTACAACTTGGTGAATTAATTCATTCCTTTTAGAACTTATTGAAACCCCAATTCCCCCATTAATATATTGGTTGTCACTTGTGAAATAATATTCACTATCCGGATCATTGGTTTCTCCAATGTTTTCATGAATTGTTCTAGTATAATTAATTGAAAAAACAGATTGTACATTTTCGTACTTACCGCCAGAATATTTAAGCCCCAAGGATGTTTTAAACCCATTAAAAGCGGTCACTCCTACGCCTAAACTGCTTTCTAACCCGTTTTTTTTCAGCGCTATAAATGAACCTAATCCGATCGAATTTCGCAATCCCAAACTTATACCCGCTCTCAGATGTAACATCGAATCTGTTTCACAGTATGAATTTTGAAAGATTAATCCTGCACAAAAAATTAATATAATTCTAATTAACATCATATCAATAAAGTTGTATTATCAATTGAAATGACAAAGTTGAAGTTAAACCATAGCCTTGAATATTCCTCTGAGCGGTGTTCGCATCCTGATATATAAATGTGCCATCCTTCCAACTGAAGGAAAAAGCAACTCATTCATTACTTTCAGATCATCCGTTGGACACAGGATTAAGTCTATCAAAATGCCCTTCTTAGTCATAATAGTTGATTTGTTAAATTCAATCCCAATTGCACTACCTTTCCAACCTATGCAACATTACCGAAAAATATTAAACCCCGACAGCGTTCAACTAAAATGCGTTTCTTTCTAAGAAGGAATCCGGATGTTTACCCTATTTTACACACCAAAATAATCACAGAATATGCATTAGAATTTCTCGGAGAGTATTAATGGCCTGTGGAGTCCGCGCAATGTGTGATACCATATTATACTTCACGACTGATGGATAGTGTCGTTATCGTAAAGAAGAGAAACCGAGTTCTTTCACATAGTGAGAGGAATTGTGCTCGTAATAGCAATTCCAAAACATATTTCAGGTTGATAAAAGGAACTTCATGATTTCAATCCGGTTTCGGAATATCTTTGGTAATAATTTCTTACACATCACCTGACAATTAGGTTGGAACCTTTGTAAAATTAAGCCGAAGACTACAACATCATGCGATACATCATCCTGCTATTCTTCATTAATGCCTGTAATGTCAAACATAAAAATAATGACATTCGTTCTGATCATGTAATTTCACCCGTTCAATCGCCAAATATTTTGCTGAATGTTATTTTAGATGAGTTAAAGATTGACCGAAACAACCTTACCGAATATTTGGATTCCAATCGAGATCTACGAATTCATATTGAAGATGATACGGCTAACAACAAAGCGGTTGGCAATTATTACACGATAAAAATTGAACAACTGCATAATGAGGTACCGCCGACAAGCTCTAACTTCCCGTTTTTTGAATGCTGCCTTTACAAAACGGATTCATTTTATGTTAACGGCGTGAATGCAGACTATTACGTGTTCCAAAACGAACTACTGCTCAACGTAAATCACGAATATTTCCCTCTCGGCTTTCACGTATTAATCTGCAATCAACAACCAAACAAGGAAGCTCTTATTCATTATTTCGAACATGTTTTGTTGATGTTAACAAACCGTGTTTTCGAGTTGAGAAACGATTACTCCATTACTAAATATCACACAGAATTTGAGAGCCTGACCCAAAATAAAAGAAGCGAAGTAATACGCAGATATCCCACAAACATGTATATTGAATTTGATGTTTGTTTTTGTTCAACACCTTTTTTTTATTTGATGAATGATGTACAAAATGAAGATTAAACGTTGGCTACATCTTTCAATTATAAATTTCGTAATTGGTATTGGGCCTTCTACTGCACAAGTATCAGTAGATACATGCATTCAAATAAACTGTTTAAAATTATCGGAGCGCATTGAACATTACACAACATTCAAGCATCCCAAGGACTGTATTGAAGGCGAGTATAACAGAACTCCTAACTCCAGATCTATACTAACCTTTTCGTCCGGCAACCGAATTTATTGTCGCGACACACTTGTTCTCAAAAAAGAGTTTCAATACGTTGAATCTCCACCAAATCATGAATCTGAATCATATCGTTTTAGCTTCTCACGTTCTTCTGATACTTTACTAACAAATCACCAGATAAAGTTAATTTTAATGAGATGTCATCGAATGACATTAGGGGAATTACATAAGTTACTCGTTCAAAACAATATAAATTATCAATTTGTTACGGCCTGGGGTGCACCGTATACCTCATTCAGTATATTGGTCGGAAACGATAGTTTTTCTCTCTACATTGAACTTGATAGTTTTTTTGATTATAAGGACTTCGTTTACCTTCAAAATAGGAATGTATTAGACAATGTTCTATTTCGTAATATAGAAATAGATAAGATCGTAATTTATCATAATAGCTATGAATACAGAAAGCGTTTTTTCTTTATAATAAGACTTGATATATAATATTATTTAAATGTAAATCACTAGCTCATTGGGTTCCGAGGAAATATAAATTTAAACCTTTTCCTTGCTGTTGTATTTTATGCAACCCGAAATAAGGCATACTGTACTAAAAACTGGCATTCGGATTGGAGACAAACTAAATATATCTCAAGTAAATGAAATTCTATAAATTGGTATTCTTGTTTTGTGCTTATTCATGCAACCGAATTGACAAAGGACTAACTTCTGAAGATAGTGAGCAAAAGGAATCAGTACCGTTGAAAGTATTTAATACTTGTACCTGCACCGAAATGAATTCATGCTTTAATCTTGATTCGATAAAGCAACTTTACCAGCATTATGTTTCGTCAACATTCGGTTCAACTGAATTAAGTTCAATGCTCAAAATTGCCGACAGTAATGTTTTAGGCTGTTATGTAGTTAGTTCACTAGACTCCAATTTTATTTCCAATTGCGAAAAATATCGAGTCAGTGAAATAGCCGCTTGGGCTTATGTAACAATACCCAAGAAAATTCAAAAATGGAACTATATTAATGATTATGAAAGGTTGATACTTATGATTATTAGATCTCCAGAATTTAACATTTGTGGATTTTCAGTCGGAGAGCAATTGGATAGCACCATTCTTAAATCTCACAGCCCTATCAACTCTGGTAAGTTAAATCGAGCATTGTATATCGAGATTGATACATGTTTGTATATTGGTCTTGAATTACGAGATCTGGAAATTCAAAAAATATTACTTTTTAATTCGAGTCATAAAAACTTTAAAGATGTGGCTGAGGAATTGGATAAATTAATCCAGTTTCATAATTTTTAATTTATGGCAAATCAATAAGGTAATATTTTTGATTTATTTGCTATAACTTCAGAAGTTAGGAATAAATTTCCACGAAGACAAACTAACCAGCTTTGCCTTATTGAGCAAAACAAAGGAAGCTCCTAAAACATGTCAAAACATTTTTACCGGTTCTTCGCTAATCCCATCTCTCTTCTTGTTTCAGTATTGAAATAGAAAGACCACCATAATTTGAGATTTTCAATACTTTACTTTCTTCTGCTTTAGAACTAATTTTAAATTTAGCAGTCTGAGGGGGTGATAAAAAAGATGTACTCTTTATATCCTTCGAACTCCAAAGTGGCGAATATTGTCCATCAAACTTGGCCTCACGAGTGTAAAGAACCGCAAAAATATTGATACTGTCCGGAGATAAAGTTTGGTCATAAATTATTGATACCGAAGTATGCGGATTTGCCGTACTTTCACTTGAAAACAAAAGCCCTTCATGATATAAGAGACCATTAATATATAATTGATAATAATCGTAATTGTAGTCCCCATGAAACAAGATTCTTGCGGTGTCCATTTTCGAATCATCGATACCAATTCTTATTTCGGACATACTCTCTTTTACTTTTTCATCCTTATTCTTACCATAAATCCTAAACAACTCAACAATGTTAAAACAACTACAACAACTTTAAATACCGGTTGAGCCGTAACCAACTTCATTATTCTCATCTTAAAATTTATTTTAAATATACCTAATTTGTTTCTGATTCACTTTGATTGATTGTACTGACTGAAACATTTTGATTTAAACCTTTTCCCTGTTATTGCATTTTATCCATTACTAAATGAGGGATCCCAATATTGTGTTCTTACAATCCATACGTGCAGCGTAATCATCAATTATCTCGTAGGTAAATAGTATAACAAAGCATGAAGCCACTTCTCATAGAACTGTATGCCGGGCCATACGTTTTGTTAGTTGTATTCGTGGGTAGCGCTTCGAGAATGAATTGATTTAGAATAAAAGTATAACCGATGGCCAGATGATGTTCATACCTTTCTTTTTTGGTATTCAACCTGATTCCTACAGCCGTGATCAAATATTTATTATTGCTGGTTCTATAATATTCTTTAGGTGGGTCGTGATCATCGGAAATATCTTCATGCAAGGTGTAAGTATAATTTAGCATCAGAAAAATATTTTGCTTCTTAGTTTCCTTAAAATATCTTTTAACACCCGCTGTTAATTTTGACCCGTTGTAAAACGTTCCTCCGATACCTACATTCAATTAGGAACAATTTCTTCGGACAAAACCCATTACTCCTAATCCCGTCGGATTTCTTTTTCCCATTTCCGGCCCCATCCCCCATATATATCTGGCTTCCTGCGAATACGCCGGATGCATCAGTAGGAAGGAAATTATCACTAACTGTATCTTCACTCGTTTTATTCGTATTGAAAATTGATACCAAATTCAACACTGCAATATATTTATTAACCAGAAAATAACTGCTAAAACCGATTCCCGATTATTCCCATAAAATCCCGAAAAGCTCAATGATCTACCGCAACAAAACCGCAAACACACTACCTTGCTCCGAGCTTTTTTGAAGGTAAATCCGCCCGCCGTGATTATGCACAATCTTTCGGCACAGTGCCAGCCCGATCCCGGTTCCGTCATGGGTAAAAGATACAAACGGACTAAAGATTTTACTGTGTTGCTTCTCCGGAATTCCCTTTCCATTATCCGTAAAAAGTATTTCCAGAAAACCGTTTGCATCCCGAAGTTCAATTTCCAGAAGTGAATGTTCTTTTGTTTCTGCAGCCCGGATGGCATTCAACACCAGATTCTCAAAAACCGTTTTCATCTGAACTAAATCAACAGAAACTCCGGATCGATTTGTTTTTACCCGAATCGTAATTTGTATGGATGGGAACAAAGCTTGTAATTGTTCGAGCGATTCCACAAGTTCAGATAAACTCCGGAATTCCATCGCCGGTTGATCCAGTTGCAGAAAGCGCCGGTTGCGTTCTGAAAATTGCAGTATGTGATTCGTTTGGTGTATTAATGAATCGAGTCCTGTCCCGAACCGGTCTTTCTCCTTTTGATTTTGCAGATTTCGGGTTTCTTCCTGCAATGTTTCAATCACGGCAACCAACGGCGTGATTGCATTCACCAACTCATGTCCCGAAACACGGATATAATTCTCTAACGATTCCCAACTTTCGGATTCTTCATCGGTTACCGAACGAATACTGATTATGGTAAATCTTTGTCCCTGCACTTCAAACCGACGGCCACTCAAATGCAGATCAACACCCTGATTCCGCAATCGCGTGGTAAACTCTGTTTGATTTTTCCTAAAATTAATCTGCTCCGAAATCACGTTATTTTCAGTAAATACCTGTTTTGTGTTTTTACCTTTTAACAAACCCGTGAATTCAAAAAACGGATCATTGGAAAAATAAATTTCACCGGAATCATTGTACAATAAAATCCCTTCATTCAGATGGTGCAGCAGATGCTCGCTCAGTGTCTCCTGAAATTCTTTCTGTCTTTTAAAATTCTGCAAATCATTTCTCAGAAATTCCAATTCCTCCGTAAGTTCTCGTGTAATTTTACTCCCTTCTTTTTTAATGAAGGCTGAATCTGTTTGTCGCAAACGAAAACTTTTAAAATAAAAAAGCAATTCACTGTTAAACTGATAAACAAACCGACTCAAATAAAACACCGATAAAATCACCAGCGAAAGCGCAATGAAGGTTGTGTAATACATACCGTCCATTGCACATAAAAAAGCAAATACAAACGCGGAAAGGATTAATAAAGAGAGCCGAAATGGTAGTTGAAAGCCGAAATAATTAACGTATTTCACAAGCCGTATTTTTCAAGTCTTCTGTATAACGAGGCCCGCGTCAAACCAAGATCCCGAGCCGCCTTTGTAATGCTCCCACCATTTTTGGAAATCGCTTCCCGGATGAGATCTTCTTCAGTTCGGGAAAGATTTAAATCCCGATTATCTTTCGCTCCCGGGCGGTTTTTAACGGGAATTAAATCTGCTGCAGAAACAGATCTTCCATCATTTAAAACAACAGCACGCTCCATGGCATGTTCGAGTTCGCGAATATTTCCCGGCCACGCATATTCCTCCGCCGACTTCCGCGCTTCTTGTGAAATCCGGATGTTGCCCTTCCCGTATTTCGTTGCGAATTTTTCAATAAAATATTCCATTAAGAGCGGAATATCTTTTTTTCGGTTTCGAAGCGGTGGCAGATGAATTTCAACCGTGTTAATCCGGTACAATAAATCCTGCCGAAAATGTTCCGGATCAAACAATTGATCCTCCGAAAGATTGGTAGCGCATATCAGACGTGTATCGAGTTTCTCCGCTTTTATTCCCCCAACCGGTGTCACTTCGCAATTCTGCAAAACCGAGAGCATCTTGCTTTGAAGCGGCAACGGAAGATTTCCGATTTCATCCAAAAATAAGGTTCCGCGATCAGCAAGGAGTATTTTTCCGGGTTTGTCTTTTTGAATTCCGGAATACGATCCTTTCAACGCTCCGAATAATTCGCTCTCAAAAAGATTTCCGTGAATCGCACCTAAATCAATCTTTACAAACGGCTTTAAATTTCTGCCCGACAACTGATGAATTGCCCGGGCAACAAGTTCTTTTCCGGTTCCGTTTTCCCCGAGAATTAATACGCTGGCATCGGTATCAGCCACTTTTCGGATGCGATCCCGAATCTCTTTCAGCTCTGCCGAATTGCCAATCATTCCCAGATCTTCGGGCATGTCATTCGAACCGGAAGCATGAATTCTGTGCAGTTGTTTTTCCGAATTTCTCAACCGGATGGCATTATGCAAAGTGGTAATTAAACGCTCCCGTTTCCAGGGCTTGCTGATGAAATCAACCGCACCCCTTTTCATGGAATTTACCGCAATTTCAACATCGCCGTAAGCCGTCATCGCAACCACCGGAAGATGCGGATTCTGCTTCATTAACTCATCAATCAGCTGCATTCCCTCCGAACCATCAAACCGGCCTTCGGTATAATTCATATCCATTAATAGTACATCGGGATTTTGCCGGCTCATACTCGATTGAAGTTTCTCCGGATCTGAAAAAGTTCTGAGCTCTTCGAAATCATTATTCAGCATAAATTCCAATGCCGAAAGAATGGATTTGTCGTCGTCGAGTATCCAGACCGAATGCCGTTGATTGGATTTTCCCATCGCGTTTAAAATTGTCCGGCAATGAACATTTAATGTCCGATACCGGACAGTCCGCTTCTGTATAATCTGCTAAAAAATCGACTGGAACTGCGAACTACGGGCACTTTCCTGTTTGGCATGTCTTTGCTAAATCCCATAACGATGGACAGGGAAATTCCTAAACAGCGATTCGGTAAAAAGCAGATGATGTGGATCATTTCCGCAATTGCCATCCTTTTGCTCATTGTGTATCTGATTGTAAAAGCGGGAACGGCAAGTCCTGTAATTGCAAAAGATAAAATCAAAATTGCGGCGGTTCGTTTCGGAGAATTTCAGGAAATAATTTTGGTGAACGGATCGCTCGAACCGCGATCTACTTTTTTAATTGATGCCCGGGAAGGCGGAACGGTTGTTCGGATTTTTAAAGAAGAAGGTACAAAAATTAAAGCCGGAGAGCCATTGGTTGAATTGAGCAACGAATCGGTGAAACTCGATTTTATGCAACGTGAAACGCAAATGGTTGAACAGATCAATAATTTGCGGAATACCCGAATTGCTTTATTTCAGAATCAGCGTCGAACGGAAGATCAGGTAACCGACTTTTCGAATCAGTTGGTTTTAGCCGAAAGATCTTTTAAAACCGATTCCGGGCTAATGGAAATAAAAGCCATTTCGCAACAGCAATTTTTTGAAACGAGAAATCAATTTGCGTATTTAAAACAAAAGGTTGCGACTGAAAAAAGAAGGCTAAACGAAGACCTCAATTATCAACGAATTCAGATCGACCGCATCGACGAATCGTTAACCATGATGGAGCGCAATCTCAATTTCATCCGTGAAAAACTCAGCAATATTTTAGTGGAAGCAGGAGCGGCCGGACAACTCAATAATTTCAATCTCGAAATTGGTCAGGTGTTGCAGCGAAATCAGATGATCGGGAGAATTGATGATCCTGATCGATTTATGATTCGCGCACAGGTCGACCAACATTATCTTAGGCGGATTGCTGAAGGGCAAAAGGCTTTTATAATGAGTGGAGAAACAAAATATGAAATGATCGTTCAAAAGGTTTATCCGACTGTAGAGCAGGGAAGTTTTCGGGTAGATTTATTTTTTATTTCAGATAATTCGGTTCCGGAAAATCTGAACCGGGGAAGAAATTTTCAGGTGCATATAGAAGCCGGTGCACAGAAAAAATCGCTTTTTATTTCCAGAGGTGCATTCTTTCAATCGAGCGGAGGACAGTTCGTTTATGTCGTAGGAGATGACGGCAGAACAGCATGGAAACGGACTGTCCGGCTCGGTGCCCAAAACCCCGGTTATTACGAAGTAACCGATGGATTGGCTGAAGGTGAAACCGTTATTATTTCGGGATACGACGGCTTTAAAAATCATGATAAAATACGAATTGAATAATTTTCGGATATGATCGAATTGCAGAATTTAAGTAAGGTATATCGCACTGAAGACGTGGAAACAACGGCGCTCGACAATCTCAATCTTACCATTCATCAGGGAGAATTTGTTTCGGTGATGGGAACATCGGGATGCGGTAAATCTACTTTATTGAATATCGTGGGAATGCTCGACCGGCCGACTTCGGGAGCATATATTTTCAGAGATCACGACATTTCCGGACTGTCGGAAAAAGACCGCGCTCAAATCCGTAAAAGCAACATCGGATTTATTTTTCAGAATTTTAATTTAATTGATGAATTAACCGTTTGGGAAAATGTAGAATTGCCGCTGCATTATCTCGGCATTGCCAAATCTGCTCGCCGCGAAATGGTGGATGAAGTGCTGGAACGCATCGGAATAGCACATCGCAGTCGCCATTATCCGCGACAGCTTTCGGGCGGACAACAACAAAGGGTGGCGGTGTGCAGAGCTGTAATTGCCAAACCGAAATTAATTCTGGCGGATGAACCTACCGGAAATCTGGATTCGCATTTCGGACAGGAAGTGATGGAACTCATTAAAGGTCTTCATGAAACCGGAACCACCGTTGTGATGGTAACTCATTCGAAAGAAGATGCGAAATATTCGGAAAGAATAATCGAATTATACGATGGCCGGATTCGCACGGAAAATCAACTTCAACCGAATTCATTTTAATTAAAACAGTATGCTATTCGGTTATTTTAAAATCGCATTTCGGAATTTAATAAACAATAAAGTTTATGCATTAATAAGCATACTCGGATTGGCCATCGGCATTTCCGGAAGTACATTAATTGCCCTGTACATTCAGGATGAAATGTCGTACGACGCCTATCACGAAAAAGCAGACCGGATATACAGATTAACTACCATTCTGGATTTTAACGGAACCATGGATGTCGGATTAACGAATTACCTCGCCGGCCCGACCCTGATGACCGATTATCCGGAAGTCGAAAATTTTGTGCGTTTTTACGGAGGAAACGGGGAAGCCCAGATTACGGCAGGAGAACATGTTTTCAGAGAAACTAATTTCTGGATCACTGACAGCTCAATTTTTCACGTGTTTTCCTATCACCTGATTTCGGGCAACCCTGCCTCCGCCTTAACCGCACCCAACTCGGTTGTTCTCACTCAATCCATGGCCGATAAATATTTTCCGGAAACGGATGCTTTCGGTAAAGAAATGAAAATGAACAACACAGTTTTAAATGTAACCGGAGTAATGGAAAATCCGCCGGCAAATAGCGAAATACCCATTAATGCTTTGGTGTCGATGACAACGTTGCCGCCGCAATTTCACGCCACATTTGGTCAGGATTGGTTCCGCGTTTCATTCTTTACTTTTTTACTAATGCGAAATCCGGTTGACCCGATCGTATTTGATAAAAAGCTGGTTGAATTTGAAAAGAAATACGTGCAACCCTGGTCGGAGGCAAACAACATTGTAGCCGGACACGAATACAGCATCACCGCCATGAAAGAAGTGCATTTCGACAACACCCACGAATACGATATGCCGAAAGGAAATAAAAATCATATTTATATTTTCGGTGCACTCGCTTTGTTTTTACTTTTTGTTGCTGCCATTAATTTTATAAATCTGATGCTCGCTCAGCAAACGAAACGTGCCAAAGAAGTCGGGGTTCGTAAAACTCTGGGAGCTTCTTCAAAATCCTTGATTTTACGTTTTCTGGCCGAGTCGTTTGTAGTAACCATAATTGCGATGATCATCGGACTTTCGCTGTCGGAAATTCTGATAAATCCTTTTAATGTGATCAGCGGAAAAATGTTGAATTCGCATGCTCTTTTTACACCGATGGTGGTGGGAACCGATCTGCTTATTTTATTGGTAATCGGTTTGCTGGCCGGCAGTTATCCGGCTGTGGTTTTGTCGTCTTTAAAACCGGTAAATGTGTTAAAAGGTCAGGTTATTCGCGACGATCACCGGGGCTTGCTAAGAAAGGCTTTAATACTTCTGCAATTTACTTTTTCGATGTTTATGATTGCAGGTACCTTCTTAATCCGCGATCAGATTACCTATATGCATTCGGTGGATCTGGGATTCGACCGTGAAAATCTGGTCTCGGTGGATCTGCCAATTGATACCGCCAACCGCAGAAGAATTCAACCCTGGATTGATGAATTGAAAAACGACAGCCGAATTGTTTCAACCTCCAGAACATCACTTCCCACAAATGGCGGTGGCGAACTTATGTTTCGGATTGAACAAAACGGAAAGATGGAAGAACGTGCGGTTAAATTTCTTTTTGTGGATGATGAATTTGCTGAAGTTTTAGGATTAACGTTTTCAAAAGGCCGCAATTTTTCGAAAGATCACGCGACAGATGTAACCTCTTCCTTTATCGTAAATGAAAAAGCCGCCGAAAGTTTTGGTTGGGGAAATGACGCTCTCAATAAACGCATTCAATGGAACCTGCAGCCCAATGGTACCGCGGCGAACGACGGCGTGGTTGTAGGTGTATTAAATGATTTTCATTTTCAGAGTTTACACAATGCATTAGAGCCTCTGGTCTTGTGTTACAATCCGAATGGCGGTCAAAACCTCTCGTTGCGATTAACAAAAGGAGATTATACAAATACACTTTCCGATATAGAAACTTCGTGGAATGAGGTAGTGGCTGGGGTGCCGTTTTCCTTCTCTTTTTACGATCAGGATCTGGAAGCGAATTACACCCGGGAAAATAATATGTATCGCATTTTTATGTATTTCGCCTCGGTGGCAATTGTTCTGGCCTGCCTCGGATTATTTGCGTTGTTGAGTTATACCATTGAAAGTCGGCGGAAAGAAATCGGAATCCGAAAAGTCTTGGGCGCGGGCAATACAAATTTGTCGTGGATTATTGCCAAAGATTTTGTGTACATCATGCTTTTGGCGTTCTGCATCGCCATGCCGGTAGATTATTATTTGGTTAAAAACTGGCAAACCGAATTTGCTTATACCACAGGATTTAATGTCTGGAGTTATGTGCTGGCATTGTTGCTGGCCGGCTTGCTATCCATGATTGCAGTTGGATATCACAGTTTAAAGATCGCTGTTTCAAACCCGGTAGACTCGCTTCGGGAAGAGTAGAATACAAATTTTATTTCAAACGCAATCCCATAACTACAGTATTTTATGGCTTGATATTGAACATGGACTAACTTCTGAATACTTAGATTTTGGAAATATTGATTTGTCCGAACTTGAGAAATATATTCAGATATTCAATTCTGATACAGTAGAGTTAAACGAAATATTTGGTCAATTACTATCCTTCATAATGGATATTAATCCAACACAAATAGTAAAATTGAAACGGGAGGATACATTAGCCAAAAATCTAAGTTTGATTCTTACCTCTACTCTGTTAGATAATAACTTTTACTATCAGATTGGTGGCTCCGTACACGTCTTTAATGTAACTGAGTTTTACAATCCTGATAGAATTGAGGGTAATAGGTTCATTGTTAATTATTTATTATTCAGAGAGGAATTTGTTAAATATTCCAGAAAATACTTTAATGATATATGAAATATAACCGATAAATAGTTATTCCTCAACTATTGCGTATTTTTATCCAGTCCAACTTAGAGGGATACTTACAATGACCAATCAAATCGCAAAGCTGGTTTCCATACTAGAATTGGTGTTTAAGAAGACACGAAGCCAAAAACTATTTCTCTTTGGACTATTGACAATCCCATGTACCGGTCCAGCCAGAGCGCAAATTTTAGCTCCACCTGATGAGGACAGCATTCCAAAGTGGGTTGTTGCTTCATTCGACACAATAGATGTTGTTGTTGGGATTTATGGCATAGATACTATTCCGAATGGGTACCACTCGGATTTAATAAATCACATGTCTTTAGTTTTCCATAACCCTATTTACTTAATTTCAAATAATCGTTTTGTTGACACAAGCTTTGACGTTATTCCAGTTATAGATGCTGGCAGGGAATGGCTGGATACGTTTAGAAATTATTGCAGTGACTCCAATAACCTGTTGCTTAATACAAGTAACTGTTTTGATTTATCAGAGGAAAGGCATTTTTTAGTAGATATGTGGTCCAGCTTCTATATCTTTCAGGTTAAAATGGTTGTATTCCCCGTAAAGTATGCTTCTGACGACCATTACATACCGAGGAAAAGTATTTATCTGGATAAGTTATTTGGTTGTTTAAAGGAGGATGTTCCTAAGGAATATTGGATTTATCAAATCATTGATTTTACCCCAATGTACAAAAACAAAAGCTATGGATTTAAAAATGAACTTCATTAGGGTTGTCTCATTTCTCAGCAAGACAATACTTTTTCTACAATAATTCAAGATTTTAATCTTATTAACAAATACCGTTAAGCTTGTTAATCCGAACAGGCTTTTATATCGTTAAACGCTTTGGAATGTCTTTGTTTACAAGTGTTTCCTTGATTTCAGTGGTTGGAGATGATTTTGGAGGTCCCTACGTTTTGCCATGGCTTTTAAATTTTGTCCACTCAATATTTATTGCATTAATTTTGTTTATCCCAAGAAAATTCTGTCAATTCATCAATTCCAAAATAATCACGTACAACCATACCTCCACCTAAGGTTAAATTATATTTTCTACTATAAAATCCGCGACCTATACATGGTCTCATTTCTAAAACATCAATTAGTTTAAATCTAATGTCATCATCCATTACCCATTGACAAAAGGAATCATATAAATTATTGCGTAAGTTATACTTGTGTATACTATTATAACACCGAATTATTTGAATCGCATAATTGACATCTATATCTTTTTTTTGTAGAATAACGAGTCTACTAATCTCTTCATCAAATTGCGCAACAGTGAAGAAATCTGTAGGCCAGAGATCAATTTCATTTTTCGATTTAGGATTGCAGAAAATCGAAGTAATTGCAATAATGGGTAGTAATAAAAATAATAAATTATGATTTTTCATATCACCAATGGAATTTTTTAAAATATTACCCCGTTTTTCAATGTCTTCACAATTAATGCGTTTGTTATTACGAACAGCCATCATCACGTATTCGTGTAATTGTCAGACTTATATGTGACGCAGGTTTGCTGTATTTCATTTTCAGTTTTGTTCGATTTTATGCAGTTTTATAGATCATACTGTTTTCCTTATAAAATTAATCATGGCCGATTTCAACACCTTGCATTTTATTTTCTGTTTCAGAGCACCATATATTGTATAAATACGAGTAATACCTGTAAAGTGTCTGGGAGTTAGTACTTTTTGCCTCAATACTATATCTGTAACCAGAACTATAAAAGTCCATATCTAAGCCGATTAGATTATTTGTGCTATCGCAATTCCCAATTATTAAGCCCCAATTATTCAGATTGATTTTTATAACACTATCCATACAAGGTAAATAATTGTTCCGAGTTATTTTGTTCTTTCTTATTCTAAATTTAATTGATTGATCATTTTTAATGGTTGCGTACTTCTGCGTATCTTTAAAGCCTGATCATCACGGCAAAACTCAAAAGTCACTACGTCAGATGGGACAATGAGAGATGAATATGTATAAATATAATGACTCGATTCACCTGAGTGATCAGAAATATAATAACCAGTATCAATTTTATATTCGTCAAAAAATAGGGGAATACTTACTCCCTCAACTGTGTCGAATTTAAAATCTGGAATACTATCCGCAATTGCAAACATTGAATTTGTATCTATGTTCTTTTCATTAACCGTTTTGGTCTCAGAATTCTCCTTATTTGTAATACTTCCATTGGAGCAGTTCACTATCACACCCAAATATAAAAACATGATAAAACAAACAATTGGAGACAATTTGGTCGTTTTATGATTTGTATTCGGAATTATCATTTCCATGGTTTCTGTTCTACTCGTTTTTTGTGTGTGGTGGAATTACTATTTATTTTTTCCATTTCCTTATTCAATGAATCCCGAGTTGAATTCTTATCTCGATATCCGACTTTTTTGTTATCGGGAACTGCATCCTTTTCTCCAAATTTCCTTTTCATTGTGTCAACATAAAATTCATTGCGATTTGCTGTAGGCACATCAGGCACATCTGATCTTGACGACATAAAATCTGAAATTATATTGTAATAATCATTAACCACGAAATTTATTGTATTTGTTATCTGTTTCCAATCATACATCACCGGTGGCTTAGTATGTTCACCATGTCCAGAATTGTGTCCTAAGGCATGCATAATAAGCCAACTTGCTAACCCCCTTTTTTGCGCAGTCATCAGGTATAGATTTAGCATACTGATCAATTAGTTCAGCCTTTATCAGGCAAATATTTCTTCCACTTTGCTTTATATGATCGATTTGATCCTCAAATAAAAAGTTCTCTCTATTTTCACTTTTTTCAACATGGAAAGGCTTGAATCCAAGTTTTGCTTTCGCCAAGTCATCCTTCTCGATGCCGTTAAAGTAGAATCGATAGTCCTTATTGGTATTAGAGTAGGTGCGTTCATCCATTTTCATCCCGAAAGAATGTTCACGCAGTACTTCCGCTACTCTCAAATTCACATTCAATTTAAAAATCCCTAACCTTCAACCACCGTAATGTGCGCGGAAGCCAATTGTTTCAATTGCATAAATGCACTTTCCATTGGGTCTCGCTGTATTACATGTGCCATAACCGGGGTTCGGTATAAAAGAACATAGTCTTTCCGGAATTCTAATTTGATAAAATTTGTCCATTTGAGTTCTGTGTTAAAGGAAGATCCGGTAATTCGAACGGCATTTTCATCAAAGTGATAAACTGTTTCTTCCGTTAATGGCGAATTAGGTTTAAAGGCTTTCTTGCATTTCCAATATTGAATTATCGGAATAACGACTATCACATAAATTCCAAACCAAAACCACACTTTATTGGAATTTGAACCAACATCGCTAAATGAATAAATAATAGCTGCGAATCCCGCCAGTGTTATTATTCGTATGATCCAGCGCTTGTAGGAAATGTAAAAAATGGCATTCCGAAAGGTGTTAAAATCCAGTTTGCTCTTTATTTCGATTTGCATTTGTCGATTGTTCAAATGTCACTTATTTAAATACTTTGTTTCTTTCTTAGTCCTTAATACAGTGGTCAAAGACTTCAATATTTATTTTATCAAATTCATTATTAGCTTTTTGATAGTTTCCCGCTGTTCAGTTAAACTTTGTGCAACTGCTAAAGCCAATGTAACGAGTGTATTGTTGTTTATTTTTCTCTCACCATTGGCATTTAAATGATGCTTGTTTTGTTCAAGAAACCAAACGAAAATAAATGAACCAATTCGCTTATTTCCATCACTGAAAGGGTGTCCTTTGATAATGGAATATAGTAATTGAACTGCCTGGCCTTCTATCGTTGGATACGCAAGTTTTCCAAATATTGTTTGCGAGACACTTCCCAGTATTCCTTTAAACGAATCATCTTTCTCATTCCCGAATAACTTGCCCGCTTCTCCTTTAGCCATCAAGTCAGACTTGAGTTGTTCAATTGCTTTTTTAACGTCGTCTTAATTTATTACATAGATTAAATCTGTCGCCAGATTTTCAGTTGACAGTTCATCCTTATCATATTTTTCAAGCAATTCAAAGGATTTTGAATAGTGCGAGATTATTGAAAGAAACCCATCTGTCCATGTTCTTTGTGCTTCAAATAACTCTTCATTCAGTTGATTGATTTCTTTTTGTAAAGTTTCTACATTCTTCTGCTGACTGATCAATAATTTCTGATTTACAGAATATCCCTTGAGTAAGTATTCTTTCAATCTCTGAGTTGCCCACTTTCTAAATTCTATGCCCACTTGAGATTTAACACGATAACCCACCGAGATTATAACATCCAAGTTATAAACTGATACTTTTCTCGAAACTTCTCGTTGTCCTTCCATTTGAACTTGGCGGAATTCCCGCCAAGTTGATTTCTTGTCCAGTTCACCTTCCAGAAAAATATTTTTAATGTGTTCGCCTATAGTTCTTCTCCCTTTCCCAAACAAGACCATCATTTGTTGATCAGTGACCCAAACAGTATCGTTTTCACCGTCAATTACCACCTGAAATTCAGTCAGTCCATCTTTTGTTTTAAAAACTACAACCTCACTATTTCTTATCTCCGTTTGACTCATATAAAAAGAGGGTAAGCGTTAGTTCTGACTCAAATATAATTACGAAACACCAGTACTCTTGACGGCAAAAAAATCATAAACAAAAAAAAGCCTCCGGTTTCCCGGAGGCTTTTTCGTTATCGTTAGAAATTTTAGTTACGATTAGTTGTTTGAAATCGTGTAAAGGATTGTCAAAGTAGTTGCCTGATCGAAGTCGAGGTTTGCGTAGCTACCGGCAGTCGGATCGAGTTCGAGTGAGTAGTACAGGTTGTGACCGTTTTTGGCACCGTCACCTGTGTAGCAAGAACCGATTTTTCCGATTACGGTTTGGTCTTTTCCATTCAGAGTAACGGTTCCGGCAGAAGCACCTACGGTTCCGTCTCCGTTTCCGGCGTCAGAAGCAGCCGTAACTTTCAGGAGCATTCCGTCGGGTACATTACCGCTGGATATTTTAGCTGTTACTTCACGTGAAGATTCAGTTTTA
>WGNA01000008.1 GCA_016124755.1 Bacteroidota bacterium
GCTCAACGGTTCTTATACAATCAATAAAAATAATCCGGCTTCCTCATTAAACTATCGTTCATTTGAATCTGCCGTTTCAGATTTGATGTACGGAAGCCGAACAGACGGCGGTGTGGCGAACGGTCCGGGAATAAGCTCAGCAGTAGAATTTGTAGTTGGTAAAGGATCGGGACCATACGAAGAACAGGTAATGATTTCCGCAGTAACAGGAACTTCTGCCAGTAACACAATTACATTTGACGGTCAGGGAGAATGGATCGAATATCAACCGAAGTCAACCGACAGAAAGTTTGCTTTTTATTTTGATGGCATATCCTATCTCACCATCAGAAATCTGAATATTAAATTGGCAGATCTTTCCGGTGGTAGGAACATTCAAATTGCGAATGAATCGAATTATTGTGTAATCGAAGGGTGCGAACTGGTTCAGGAAGGGAATACCAATATCACATATTCGGCTTTTATCAGCTTTTGTGAGAATGATTCTTTTTTTGTTGATGGCAAGAAAATGCCGGGTAGTCATTTTATTATTCGCAATAATACTTTATCAAATAACGGTATGTGTCCGGTGAATGTTGGTATTTATATCGGAGGCATTTATCAGGATACTACCCATATGCAAATTAGTATCCGCAATAATAAAATCCGGGATTTCAGAACCTCAGCCATAAGTGCTTTTCATGCACCGACACTCGAAGTTGTGGGGAATGATATCTCCCATAATTTTCCGATTCCGGGAGCGAGTTTTATTGATTTGAGCACCCTTTATCAACCTGTTTCCGTTCGAGTCGACAGCAATTACATCCACGACGTAAAATACAATAACACGTATATCCATGAATTGATTAAGAACTCGTCGGTTTACTTCTCAAATGCGGGAGAAATTTCAATTCAACACAACCGGATAGTGGCAGATTCGGTTTCCTCAAATTGTTATGGAATTACCAATTTATGTGCAGAATCAGATAATGGAGTAAAGGTGTTCATTAACCATAACGAGATAACCTTGAAGCTTGCATCGCTGCAATTGCCTTATACCACTGCAGGAATAAAAAATACGATTAACGATTGCTCTAATATTCAAAGTTCTGAAGTAATCGGAAATGATATTCAGATTTATGGTGGGGCAACTGTTTTCGGTGTTAAACAGATTTTTGGTAATTCGATTTGTCGCGGAAAGAATATCATCGCAAATAACATTGTTGCAGTTCACGATGGTAGAAATATTACCGGTGTGTCGTTGAGCAGTGATGCCGGAAGTCTCAATCAGGTATATTATAACACAGTGGCAATAGACGTATCCAATTCGAGTAGCGGCTCCCGAACGTTGTTAGAAACAATCGGCGGGAGGTTTGATATTCGGAATAATATTCTGTTCGGAAATTTACCTTCGGGATCGATTTACGGAATCCAAACCGGTTCCGTAAATAATCTTACGGTTGATCATAATTCCATTTTTCTGGATGGCTCCGGGAACAAAGCATTTGTTTCCGGAACCAGCGGATTAGCACTCGACTTTAACACTTTTTTCAAAAATTTCAGTGAAGGAAATGATATTCAGGTTGACCCTATGTTCGCCGGTTACTCGACTGGTGATCTACATACAACCAACCAGTTTATTCAGAATTTTGGTGAGCCTGTTGCAGATATTACAGAAGATATATATGGCAATAAACGAGATGCCCAAACCCCTGACATGGGCGCCATTGAGAATGCTACAGTTTCAATAGCAGAAATAAACCATAACCGGGATAATAACAATTTTAGTGTATATCCGAATCCTGCCAATGGCGAAATAGTCATTTCCCGTTCCGATATTTCCAAAGTGCAAATATTTATTCTTTACGACCTTGAGGGAAAAGAGTTAGCCCGATTTGAATTAAACATTGGGAATGAAAGTGAAAAGTTTCAATTGCCTGATTTAGCTTCCGGTCTTTATTTACTCCGAACTATTTCTGGCAACGGGTCTCTGAGTAAGAAAATCCGGATAATGTGATTCGTTTTACGCAGACTAAAATTAATTAGAGCAAAAGATTCTGTAGAATTGTTCTGATAACTGAATATGAAATTGAATTCCCTGAAACATTTGTTGGCTGCGGTGTTTTTTATTTGCTCAGCATACTCTTCCTTTGGTGCACTGTCGGGTAATTTCACCATAAATAAAAACGATCCGGCTACGGCAACGAATTATCAGTCGGTAATGGCAGCTGTTAAGGACCTGTTACTCGGTAGCCGACTGGATGGCGGTCCGGTTACTGGCCCGGGTGTTTCGGCAGCCGTTAAATTTACGGTAGAAAAAGGTTCCGGCCCGTATGAAGGCACAATTACCTTTAATTCGATTGTCGGATCGTCACTTACAAATTCGATTACATTCGACGGACAGGGAGAAGCAATAACTTTTCATCCCATCATTGGCACGCCGTATAAGCACAATGTAATGCTGGAAGGTGCGGCGTACATCACGATCCGGAATTTTAAGATGATTCTGGTTTCTTCAAACGGTGGCAGAAACGTACATATATGCAGTAATTCAAATAACTGTACAATCGAGAATTGTACGCTGGTTCAACAGGAAGTGACTTCGCCAACCAGTGCTGCGTTTATAGGCCTTTCATCAACAAAAAGTACACTGGCTTATGGAGCGAACATACCCGGAGAAAAAATTATTCTCCGGAATAATGTGATGAGTAATGACGGGAGTTGTCCGGTTAATTATGGAGTATATTTGGGTTATAATCCCAATGACTCTAATGTCTATAAAAATTATGTTAAAGGAAATGTCATCCGAGATTTTCGGGAAGGAGGAATTTACGGATATTACGCCTGCGGACAAGAAATAGTGGGCAATGATCTCTCGCATAATTTTTCGTATACTTCTTTTTATTATATCTATTTCTATAATTCTTATCACAATGCGATAAACCGGATCGACAGTAATTATATACATGAGGTAAATCCGGGAAACGCATCTTCTGTGAGACTAATTAATAACGAAGCATCCAATTCGTATGGCTCGGGAGAAATTTCAATACAGCACAACCGAATTGAATGTGACTCGGCAGTTTCTAATATTTATGGTATTTACAATTGGTGTTACGGATCTTCGGCTACGGCAGATGTAAAGGTTAATCATAATTATGTTCGGCTTAAATTACAGAGTACGGAAACTTCTGGTTCTATTTATGGCATCAGTAACAACCTCAGTAGTAACACGAATCTGTTGACGGCGAATGTGGTTGGAAATGAAATTCAGATATACAACGGTCGTACGGTTTACGGACTTTATCATTACCTTTTCGGAACGCCATTAGCAAGCGACAACCTGATCGCCAATAACATCATTGCGATTCACGAAGGTGAAAATACTACTTGTATGTATGTCAATTCCAACAGCTCCGTAGTTCAACGAATTTATTATAACACCCTCGCAACGGAATCGACTCATACCACTATTGGCTCCCGGAAAATATTATATGTAAACAGCGATTTTACCGACATTACGAATAACATTATTTATGGAAATGTTGATGATGGTACTTTGTATGGAATGCAAGCCAGCGGATCTTCGGCTCCGGATATTGATTACAATTCCATGTATCTGAAAAGTGGAGGATCGGTTTTTTATGCTTCCGGCTCAACGGGTTCCGCAGTTGACTTTAATACGTTTTATAAAAATTTTAGTCATGGAAACGATATAAATGTTGATCCGCAGTTCACCGGTTTTGACACGGGAAATGTAATTCCTCGTAACCAGTATATTCAGAATTTTGCGTTAGCTGTGCCAATTGTTATAGATGATATATTTGGAAATCCAAGAAATTCCAAAACGCCCGATATGGGGGCAATTGAAATTAATTCAGTAACGATTGGTAAAAATCAGATACCGGATTTGGACGTTTCTTTTTATCCTAATCCAGCCAGAAACCTAATAACAATTAACCGGGATAAAACAGTTGGTAACTGCGAGATTATTGTTATTGGTTTAAACGGGGTTGAATTGATGAACAGTTATCTGAATTCCGGTGTGGATGAAACGGATCTGGATGTTTCCGGTTTATCAGATGGGATTTACTTCATCAAATTTAAAAGCCAGAATTCTGAGGAATATCGCAAATTGATCATAAGTAATTAAGGAACGGTAAATAGTTTTGATTCAGCGAGATTGATAGCATTGAAATGATATTTTTGTCGCATGTTATCGTGGACCGAGGAAAACTATCTGAAAGCACTTTATCAGTTGGTTGGTGATGACGGAAAAGCCAGCGTTAATGACATCAGCAAACAACTCGGAATTAAAATGCCGACGGTTAACAGCATGATGAAAAGGCTGGGGGAGAAAGGGCTTGTACATTACGAACGATATCAACCGATTCAACTCACGGATGCCGGCAGAAGAGATGCCGCTTTGGTAATTCGCAAGCACCGCCTGACAGAAATGTTTCTGGTTGAAAAAATGGGTTTTGGCTGGGATCAGGTTCACGACATCGCCGAACAAATGGAGCACATTCAGTCTCCGGCGTTTTTCGAGAAAATGGATGTGCTGCTGGGTTTCCCCAAATTTGATCCGCACGGTTCACCCATTCCGGATAAACACGGCAAGGTGAAGGTTTCGAGATACAAACGTCTTTCCGAATGCAAATCGGGAGAAAAGGTAAGATTGATGGCGGTCGGTATTTCTGACGACGACTTCCTCAGATTTCTGAACAGCCGGGAAATGGGACTCGGAGAATTGATTGAAATTATTTCCATCGAACCTTTCGACGGCAGCATGGTGGTTTCTTACGGAAACCGCAATCCGGAAATGTTCAGCCGGATGGTATGCGAGAATTTGTTAGTGGAAGCGTAACCGAATCAGTTATTTCTACCGGCAACAAGCCAACCACCCAAATAACAAACCGGCAAATAAGTAACAAGTACCGCAACTTTCAGCCAAAACGGATGCGGAATCATTACCATATTGGCGATTGCAGCCAACAGCAATATAGATCCCGTAATTAAAACTGTCTTTTTCCATACTGTTTTCGCAACTAATGCGGATATGGCACCGGCACCGAAAACAGAAATTAACCAACCTATTAACAAACCGATAAAAGCTGATTCTGGCAAGGTTTTCATAAAGGCCGCAATTGCTTCTTTATCATTTGGGTTAAAGCCTGCCGGAGGCGGATAAAAATGATGATTCACCATTTCACTAATGGAAATCAGAAAGACACCGGTTGCTACTCCAGCCAAAACCGAAAGGATTCTTTTTTTCATATTAACTATATCGGTTGCAAATGAGCAGAAACTCTTTGAGCTCCGGCATCATACTTCGGTATGAAAATGATAAATCATACCGCAGATGGCGACATCGCTGAAATTTCCAGAGCCCGTTTTACCGCCTGATTCCGATTGCTCACTTCCAGTTTTGTATAAAGTTTTGATGTGTGGGTTTTTATGGTGGGAACAGAAATAAAAAGTTCGTCGGCAATTTCCTTATTCGAAAGATCGCGTTCCAGACACAGCAGAATTTCGGTTTCGCGTTTCGACAAACCCGACTGCATCATGGCATTCGGATTAATTCGGGTTTTATCGTTCACTACCACAACCTTGGTTTTTCGGAATTGTTTGTAACCGAACAAGACACCAAATGCAATTGCGAGTAATACGGCTATAGAAGTATAAAGAAAAGTAGAAATCCTGCCACCGAGAAATTGCCATTCAAGCATGCGCCAAACGAATAACCCCAATGCCAGAATTGCAGCTATGAAAAAGGATGCTTTGGGCAATTTCATTTTTTACGAAGTATAAATGAAACGATTAAAGAGATTACCAAACCTACCGGAAAAATTTCAAAGAAAGCTATTCCGGCCTGAACCGGGAGAGACGACATCTTTTTAATATCCTCCGAAAGTTGTGCAACAGACTTAATTTTTTCGGCGGCATTCAGCGTTTTATCCGCCATAATTTTTTTGGACTCCGTTTCGAAATAAAGGGTGGTAAAGTTGAAATCCGAGAATTGCACGTACAACACCCAGGTGATCATGTAAATGGCTGTGGCCATCGCAACTATAGCAAGACCGGCCTGAAAACATTGAGCAAAAGAGATGATGCCCTTTAATTGTTCGTCCCGCAATTTTTTAACAGCGAAATAAATGAGGGAAAAGCCGAGAAACATGCCCAGGAAGCCCAGGATTTCCGCGATATAATAGGAAAGACCGTTTCTCAGCAACATCATATTTCCGATCATCAAAATACAAATGATAAGGGCAGATAAAAGTCCGTAACGAAGGATGATGCGATTCATAATGGCAAAATAAGGGAATAGAGGATGAAAGGGAAAATCAAAAACCGATCTGTCTTCCTACTTGATTGAGCATTTGCCGGCGGACAATCAAGCCGATATACTCTGCAGTAAAAAGAAGATAATCCCAGTTGGGAAGATTCTTTCCATACCGTAAAATAAAACTGCGTTCCTCTGCGGTTAAATAAAAAAAACTATTTTCCGAGAAGTATTTTCTTTAAAAAGACCTTGCTGAAATTAACGAATCCGGACATATCAAAACATCTCGGAACCTTCCTGGTTCTGCTGTCTTCGATCGTTTTTTACAGTCAGCATCCAGAAATAGCGGCTATGTTTTTCCACATGAATATTGCCGCACTTTCGGCAGTTGAAATGCTCCATGTTATCCTGTTTGTGAGTTGGCCTTTTATACTGATGAGAGTAGCCCGACGACCCGGTTCCTTTCATTCGTTACTGCTCATTTTCATTTTTACCGAATTACTGATCGCGGCTGATGCACAGGATTTTTTGGTTTTTAGTAGAATAGGATATTTTGAAGCCGGTTACCATTTTAGTAGTTCGCTTATTCTCTTTTTGCCGATTGCCGTTTGTGTTGAATATCCGTTAAAGACAGAGCCCGGGACCGGTTGGTATAAAGTAATTTTCTGTTTTGTGTTAGCCGTGTTGATTTATAAAAACTTCCGGATAGAAACATTGGAAAAACTGTGTCCACTATTAATTCTGCTTACGGCTTTCTGGTTAGGATACCGGTTTTACAAACGATCCAGCACACCGGTTTTTAATCTATATTCTTTTTTAAAGCTGGTGTTAAAATCTGTTTTGTTTTTTGGTTTGATTAAAATATTCGTTTGGGCGTTCGCAGAGCTTCCGGATGGAATTGGATGGTTGTCGAATGGGAAATTGGGTGTTACCAGCATTTCTGAGTATTATGCTGCCAACGGTTGTATGAACATTCAAGCCAGCCTAAGCAGGCACTTCTTCGTGTTCGACATTCTCCGTTACAGCAACTGGTTTGTTCCATTTGTTGTATTGCATCTGTATTCAAAATCCCGATGGCTAAACACGTACCTCTCAGATTTAAAAAAGTGGGATCGGTATTGTGTGATGATGATGGTTTTGTTGTTGAATTTTTAATTGGGAATATTCAAAAGTTTTGTTCATATTTTTCGTAAAAGTTCGACTATAATCTCGTATTTTTCAAACTAGAAGTTAATGTTGTGAACATACATACATTGAGTTCAACAAGTTAATAAATTATTTTAATGAGAAAAGTGTTATTTATCCTGTCTATTCTTCCCTTTTTTACATGCTCAACCAAACAGGGAGTCCTCCGATTTAAAGAAGGTGATAGGTATGGTTTTAAATCTTTGAATGGGAAGATAATTGTTGAACCTCAGTATGAATTTGTTGATCGTAGTTTTGCAGATGGCTATTTGCGAGTGGTGAAGAATGGAAAATGGGGAATGGTTGATCAAACGGGTAAGCTCATTATCACTCCGAAGTATGATTACATTGGCTATTTTTCAGAGGATGGATTGGTGATTTCCAAACTTAATGGGCTATATGGGTGCATTGATAAAACAGGTAAAGAAATAATTCCTTTCGTATACACATATATATGGAGTTTTGAAGATGGATTAGCACATGTTGTTAAGGGTAAGTTTAACGGTTTCATTAACACATCAGGAATTTTAGTTATACCATTGGAGTACGAGCAATTCAGTTATCGATGGTCAGAGGGTTTAATTGGAGCGTATAAAAAAGGAAAATGGGGTTTTATTAATAAAGCGAATGAGACAATAATCTCTTTTAAGTACCATAAGGTTGGAAATTTTTCAGAGGGATTGGCTTCTGCTTCGGAATCCTATAGTAAATGGGGTTATATAAACCACAATGATTCAGTGGTGATACCATTTGTATATGAAGATCCAAATTATTGTGATGGTATAGCTAGCGAATTTAAAATCGGTATAGCACAAGTCAGATTAAACAATCAATCGGGTTATATAAACAGGAGCGGGGAAATTGTTATTCCAATTAAATATTCTTGTATTAGACGTTTTTGTAACGGCTATGCATATGCTACAGTTGATAGCGGAAAGAATGTTCATAGTAAAAAGTATCAAATCTTATTTTATGGCTATTTAGATACCTCAGGAAAGGAATATTTGTATCAATATTCAAATTTTAGAAATGTTGATTGGAATGTGGGGAAGGCACCAAATGAAATTCCGGACAGTTCACATTTGCTCAGATCGTGGGACACAACTCAAACAAAACCCTGGACGTTAGAAAAATTATTAGCGCATGGGTTATCTGCTTTCAAAGATGAACCCCAAAAATACCCGGATCTTTGCAATCTGAATCAAGTTTGTATTGCGTGCGGTCTAATGATAGGTGGTGGGAATTATGGTGAAGATTTTATGTATCCTAATCGAAACGCCTGGATGACTTTCAAAACAAAAACATTGTTTAAGATAATTTCATCTGAATCTTTACGGCAAATTGTATGGAATTGGATTGCTCCGTATTATAAAAAGTCGTTTCAATCAACAAATCCATTTGTCCAAAATAGCTATAAAGAGATAGCCGTTTATCTCAAGAATTATATCAATCATTACGATCGGCGAAAGGTGGAGGAATATTTGAAAACCAATGAAGTGAAGTTTGCTCATTATGATTTGAATGGGAATCGAGACCCGAATAGAAAATTAGGAGCATTAATCGACAGGTTGATTATAATTCATAAGGTGATCACCGTTAAGGAGGCGAAATTGTGGATTAATAAAATTGCGGATGAAGTAGCCACTTGGTGACAGACGGGATATTAAATAATAAATGATTGGGGAAATATTTTAAAATTTGAGTTAAACTGCAAATAGACCGGAACTACATTGCTTTTGACATTCTCCGTTATACAACAGTTTTACGTGGCTTTAGTTACTTTGAATTCGTTCCGTTTGTTTTCCATGTTTTAATGTCGCGAAATCGGATAGCCTTAAACCTTTTTTAAATAAATATCAAACTATTGTGTAAAGTAGTTTCAGATTGAAGTTGTGTAAATTGCACGAAAAAGATTAATGATAGACAAAACGAATTTTAATAAAATAGACTGCGGTTGGGAACTTAACAATTCAAACATTTTTTTTGGGGATAAGGAAGTAGCTGTTGTTATTAATACGAAATCAGACTCAGACCATCCCGACAAAGAGATATTTGATGGTCAAATGGAGACACTGAATATAGTGGCCGCATGGGATGAATTGTCTGCTATTATTGAGCAGGAGATAGCATCATACGAAGGTAAAACCAGAGAGGAGATATTGATCGTAGCTAACTCACCGAGAATCTTTTTGGATATGGATTACGATACCAATTTGCCAACCGAGAGAAATCAATGGAGTTTTATACTGGGTGTTAAGGAAAGTGAAGACTTTGGTTGGCACGTGGAGTTTGAAGGTACATCTCATCTCGACACCTGGGCTGGTGGGTGAAATTAATCTGGGTTTTAGACAAATGTTGAAAATTATTGAGAGCGATAACCAATCATGAATAATAAAGAATTAATAGAGATCTGGTATCATGACATGTGGAATAAATGGAATAAAGAAGTGATGTCGCAGATTCTTGATCCCAATATCACCTTCAGAGGTTCTTTGGGAAATGAAAAAATGGGCTATGACGGTTTATCAGCATATATGGATTTAATTCGAAATGCATTTCCGGACTTTCACAATCAAATAGAATTGATAATTACGGAAGGAGGTAAATCTTTCATAAAATTGAGATATAGTGGTACTCACGAAGGTGAAATATTCGGCTTAAAACCCACAAACAGAAAAATAGAATATTATGGGTGTGCTGTATTTTCGTTTAATGGCAGAAAAATAAGTGACGTTTGGGTTCTGGGCGACGTTTATGGTCTGCTTAAACAAATTGAATAAAAGAGGAAGCCTTTAAAATGAGTATAGGGGAAAGATTGGATGTTGGTTTCGCAACTTTTGAAATTTGTATCATGCGTCTTCAGACTGAACAATTGAAATGCTCATGAGGAAAAAACTACTTTGGATTACCGCGCTGCTGTTTCTCCTTATTTTTATCATATTTCCTGTTGCACATGTTCTGAAAACTAAATGGCATGAAAACAAGGAAACTCAGGAAGTACCGGAGGGTTTTACAAATGATGCGAGCCAACTCAATCTTACGAAAGTGGATTCGATAGTGCAGGTTCCGGAAGATAAATCTTCAATCATAATTCAATTAAAAAGCATTCTTCAATATGCTAAAACTAAGAAGCTGAAAGTGTCAATTGCCGGTGCAAGGCATACCATGGGTGGTCATACCATGTATCCGAATGGGGTGGTTATCGACATGCTTTCCTATAATCACATGGAACTTGATACTTCCACTGATATCCTGACAATTGGTTCGGGAGCCTTATGGAAAGATGCACTTAAATATTTAGATAAATTCGGAAAATCTGTGGCCATTATGCAGGCATTCAGTTCTTTTTCGGTTGGTGGTTCAATCAGTGTGAACGGTCATGGTTGGCAAAAAGATCTTCCTCCCGTTTCTGCCAGTGTGCTTTCTTTTTCATTATTAAATCCGGACGGTGAAATTCTGAATTGCAGCCGAACCGAGAATTCAGAGGTTTTCCGATTGGTTACAGGCGGTTACGGTTTGTTCGGAATTATCCTGGATGTTAAACTCAAAGTGGCTGACAACAGGGCTCTTCGCTACCACAGCATTATTTTGCATCCCGATGATTATGTAAATGCTTACATGAAACAAGTTGCCAACAATCCCAAAGTAAATCTGGTGTTTGGAAGACTATGCGTTACAACGAAACACTTTTTAGAAGAAGCATCTTTGAATTATTTTGAAGAAACGAATGCTGAAATACCTGAATTGAAATTAAACAATAACAACGAATTAAAACGATTGATTTTCAGAGGAAGCGTTGACAGCGAATATGGAAAACGTCTTCGATGGGAATTGGAATCGTTCATGAACAATACCTCCGAAAATAAAGTGTATTCACGAAATGAACTCCTAAACGATGATGTATCAATGATTGAAAATCGGGATAGCTCTAGCACAGATCTGCTTCATGAATATTTCATACCGGTACGTAATTTTAAAGCTTTTATCGATGCGATTAAACCCATATTGAAGAATTCCGGAATTGACTTGCTGAACATTACCATTCGTGGTGTTAACGGCAACAGCGATTGCTTCCTCAATTATGCAGAAGAAGACGTGTTCGGCTTTGTTATGCTTTTTAATCAAAAGAAAACAAGTGAGCAGGAAACGGAAATGAAACGACTTACCAACCTGTTAGTTGACGCGGCTTTAAACTGCGGAGGAACGTATTATTTGCCATACCGGCTTCATGTTGAAAAAGACAAAATGAGAAGAGCTTATCCAAATGCAGATACGTTTTTTCGGCTTAAATTGAAATATGATCCGGATGAAATATTTTCAAATGAATTTTATAAATATTATAAATAGAAAAATTTACTAAAAAATTTATTTTAAGGTGAAGAGATCATTTCGAATAAGTAGATTTACAAAGGATTAAACAAGAATAAATAGAAACAAGAAAAACACCATGAATAAATTATTATTATTAGTTGGTTTAACCATTTTTTTCCTTTCGTGTCAGACCAAAAATAATACAAGAGAAAACGATACAGATTCCTCCCAACATGATGAACAAGCGGATTCCGGAATCACTCAGACTGAATCCACGGACTCGTTTGGAGAGAATGAAATCAACGAATCTAAAACTGATTTAACTCCTGTTGTAACAGACCTTTACTGGATTCGTGATCTGGAAGAGAATGGAAAACTAAAGGTAGGATTCATATCGCTGTCTGACCGGTTTTTTCTGAGTGAGAATCCTGATTCTTCAGCCATTCCGAATACTCAAAATATGGATAAAACTGACTATCGGTACTTTACATTAAATGCGAAATTCCGGAAGCGGTTTTTATTGAAAACAGGTGTCTCGGAAAATGACAGTGTATTTGTTTATGATTACGCCAAGAATACCTTGTTGACCTTTTCCGTCAAAAGTTTAAAGGCAGTCGCATATTTAAATGATTATATGAGCGACGATGAATGTCCTTGTTCTCAATATGACTATATGATTGGTTTTGAGATCAATAAAAAGGAGTTGAAATCGCTCAGTAATCATAACCGGAATACATTTGCTTATGTGGGTAAAGCAAATCCATTTGTAAGAGGTAAGATGAAAGCAATTACCTGGAAAAAGATCAGTTCCGAAAAGTTTCCCCTGTCAAAAAGCAATGATGCCGAATCGTTAAAAATACTTAAGGATAACCGGTATGCTAAAGGTATTGCATATATGTATGAAACTGTTAGCAATCAAATATTTATTCAGGATTATATTGTTAAGAATAGCCCAATGGAGGCGGTTGGGAGACATGTGATTATTTTAAATAAGGTCAACGGAAACAAGGCTGGTGAATTTATGTATATCAACCATGAAGGAGCAAGTTTAGCACCCTTGAATTATGGTATCAATAATCCAAATTTTTCGGATATCGAAGAGCAGTGGACAGGAAGACTTTTTAAAAATCAACCCGATGTGATTTTCGGATTCGAATGGGTTTCTTTTGGTTGTCCCAGAATGCATTACATCGACTCAACAGGTAATAGCATCCGAATAAATTGTGATAACCGACATTAATTCCAGCATTATAGATTTGAATTCATTGGAGTACTTGTGCTCTTACACTTGTGCGAACGGGTAATCTTTAAATAGAATCAAACCGGAAAAACAATTAACATTGATCATGTCAAAGAGTAAAATAGTGCAGATGCACAATATGGGAATCGTGGTTGAGTCGCTTGATAATGCCATTTCTTTCTTTACGGAACTGGGGTTAAATCTTGAAGGACGAACCATAATTGAAGCCGAATGGGCTGGCAGAGTAACCGGACTAAAAGATCAGGTAGTGGAAATCGCGATGATGGTAACTCCTGATGGAAATAGTCGTTTGGAACTTTCGAGCTTTATTGAACCGGAAGTAAAGTCGGATCACAGAAAAGCACCCGTAAATTCTTTAGGTTATTTAAGGGTGATGTTTGAAGTAAGTGATATTGATGAATTGATATCCAGACTGCAAAGCCGCGGAGCTGAGTTGGTAGGTGAAGTTGTGAATTATATGAACATTTACCGTCTTTGTTACATTCGTGGAGTTGAAGGATTATTGGTCGGTCTTTCCGAAGATATCCGCGAGAAAAATTGAATAGGAAAAGATGGAATTACATTACCCGGAACATTTTTGGATCAGTAGTTTCATTTAGAATAAGAGGCATTAACATTACGAAAACATGGATTTCATCGGAATTTTCAGCGATATCAATTACAGCTCCTTTGTTCTCGTTTTTGTGAAATGGATATTGCTGGCACTTGCCGTCAGTATTCTGATTCTGATTCTATGTTATAAGTCTGGTTTTTTTAAACGAAATACCAAAACGGCACGATACCTTGTTAAGGCATACTTTATTTTGATTCCGGTTTATTTTATTGTCTTTGCTATTAAATACGCTCCCGTTAGGAATTTACAATACGAAATAAATCATTCGATTGACAAGCATAAACAAGCTATCACGAATTACGCATCTGATGTAGCAGGCAGAATGATTTCGGATTCTTTGGTAATGCAACAAAGTTCGGCTCAAGACATGGTAAATTATTTTCTGGCTTCTGTTCCGAAGTCGGCTGATTCCGATTCGCAAAATGGGACCAAAAACTTTTTTCATAAATATCTTATCTCAATTGAACAAAATCTGAAATTCCGTTTTTTGGTTCGTATAGCGGAAAAAGTTTTGGTGAGTAATGCTTCGGAATACCTGGGTTTGCACAAAGAAACGGGGAAGTCATTGTATCAAACGAAATTGCATGACTTGATAAAGAAAGGTCAGATCGTTGAAATTTTCAAAAAGGAATTAAACACCTACTTTAGTCATTATTATCGTATTTTATTCATACTATTTTTACTAGGACTATTGATACCGGTGACTGAAATTATTTTATCTAGGATATTCAGATATTAGAAAAGAGTTAGTGTGTCCATCCCACACCTGTACAATCTTAATGTATCCATGGAGAAACATTTAAACTCATATGATTCAGATGTCATCAATCAACATTCATTTATTCGCCTAAATCAGCAATTCATTTCACTGCCATTACCTTTCGGGTGTATTCAAAAATATTATTGAGTTTGTTCTGCAATTGTTTGATTTCGGGTGTAGTTGTCAAGTATTCTGCAACCTTAATATTGCTTTTGTCTAATTGAAGAAGCTCAATCTGTTCATTTGATTTACCCGCACACAGAATGAGACCGACCGGTGAATTTTCCCATTCATGCTTGTCATATTTTTCGAGCCAGCGAAGATAGAGTTCCATTTGTCCCTTGTGAGAAGCTTCAAATTTTCCTAGTTTTAAATCAATGACGATCAAACACCTCAGACTTCGATGATAAAACAGAAGATCAATGAAGTAATCCTGGTTGTCGATTGTAAGTCGTTTTTGCCGGGCCATAAATGCGAAATCGGCACCTAACTCAATAATGAATTTTTGTAGCGCTACAATGATGGATTCTTCAAGATCCTTTTCGGAATAGACATCTTTTAAACCCAGAAAATCCAAGACATACGGATCTTTAAAGATGAATTCAGGATTAATTTTCTTTTCCATCGGAGTTTTCCGGAGCTCATCCTGAATGAGTTTTTTCGGCTTTTTGCTGATGATGGTTCGCTCATACATCATGGAATTAACCCGTTCCTGAAGTTGACGTGTACTCCATCTTTCAATTTTGCACATTTCCGTGTAGAAGCTTCTTCGAAGATCATCACTTATAAAGGTAAGGATGCGGATATGTGACCAGCTCAATTGTATACACAGTGTGTATACAATTTCAATGTTGGGGAATGATTCACTGAATTTCACACAATGTCTTATCTGCTTCTCTCCCCAACCTTTTCCGTATTCTTTTGTCAATGACTCCGAAAGATTGATGATAATTTCCTTTCCATGTTCGGCTCTTTGGTTTTTTAAAATTTCATCCTTAACATGTTTACCAATATGCCAGTAGAAGGTTGTGATCGTTGAATTGATTGCAATTGCGGCTTCTTTACGACTGCTTCCAATTAAATGTTTAATGTCCTTGAAAAGAGAAATTCCCGAAGATTTATTTAGTCTGATTTTCATACAATACAGAGAATTGAAGATTTAATTCAAATTCATCCACAAAGTATTTTTAATTATTCAGACAAGGGAATTGCGTTAGAATCTTAAACACTTAAGTTTTTAGAATTCTAAAATTTTATTCAACCAACTTATAATGCTCAACGGCATATTCCCGCCGGCAGCAGTTGAAATGCCACCACTCTCTCGGTAATTGAGAAAAACCTGCCCGGCGCATGATCCTGCGAAGAAGTATCCGGTTTTGATATTGTAAATTCGATAAACTTCCGCTCAACAGACAACGAGTCTCATATTCCGGTTGAGCCAACGTATCGAAATCATCGAAGCCGGTTCCCATGTCGAGTTCAATTCCCGAAGAATCAAGAATTGTAACATCCACAGCGCAACCGAAATTATGCAGCGATCTGTTTTTCGGATTGCTTACATATTTAACTCTCTCCTCAAACGGGAAGTCAACGGCATCCCACATCGTCTGCTGGCAACGAACCGGTCGTGCGGCATCCCAAACCAGCAATGAATAACCGTGATATTCCGTTCCTAACAGTCTTTGCGCAAGAGCCAGTTTGTCGGCGCAATTCTTTTCGAGATAAGCACCGTGAACCGTTCCGTAAATATTTGTATGAAGAAAATTATTGGTGTCGCTGTATCGTAGCTCGATGCTGATATCCGGATTTAACGACCGAACATCCACCAAGCCGGCGGTTATCATACTTTTTTCGGTTTCAGAAAGGGGTTCACTGCGGTCTACCTCAGTATCCTCAGCATCTACCTCCGTTCCTGTTTCCGTTTCCGTTACCGTTCCTGTTTCTGTTACTCTTACAGTTTGCGGTTTCTGACAAGAACCCCAAATAACCAGCGCTAAAACAAAGCTCTTATTTCGCATAGTTGACTGCCCGGCGTTCCCGGATAACAGTCACTTTGATCTGACCCGGATAGATCATTTCTTTCATGATTTTTTGGCTGATATCGAACGACAACAAGTCGGCTTGTTTGTCCTCCAGAATATCGCTGTCAACAATTACCCTTAGCTCCCGGCCGGCCTGAATAGCAAAAGCTTTTTCAACTCCGTTAAAACTCAGAGCCAGTTTTTCAAGATCCTGAAGACGTTTGATATACGCCTCGCTGTCTTCACGTCGGGCTCCCGGTCTGGAACCGGAAATGGCGTCGCATGCCTGAACAATGGGAGAGATGAGGTTGGTCATCTCGATTTCATCGTGGTGCGCTCCGATGGCGTTCACGACATCCGGATGTTCTCCGTATTTCTCGGCCCACTTCATACCGAGCAAAGCGTGCGGAGTTTCCGGATCTTCATCAGGCACTTTTCCGATATCGTGTAACAGTCCGGCGCGTTTAGCAAGTTTCGGATCGAGTCCGAATTCAGTTGCCATTATCGCACACATATTGGCAACTTCGCGGCTGTGTTGAAGTAGGTTTTGTCCGTAACTTGAACGATATCGCATTCTACCTACAATACGAATCAATTCCGGATGAAGCCCGTTTATTCCCAAATCGATGACCGTTCGTTCACCGTATTCCAGAATTTCGGATTCCAC
This sequence comes from Bacteroidota bacterium, assembly GCA_016124755.1. Lineage (GTDB taxonomy): Bacteria > Bacteroidota > Bacteroidia > NS11-12g > UBA9320 > WGNA01. The sequence continues at coordinate 17,081 of WGNA01000008.1, forward strand.
ATCGCGACGGGTTTTTTCTACCACTTCTTCAATACGTGCAGGGTGAATTCTTCCGTCGGTAATGAGTCGGTGAAGAGACATACGCGCAATTTCTCTTCGTACCGGATCAAAGCCGGAAAGGATGATGGCTTCCGGTGTATCGTCAACAATAATTTCGATTCCGGTTGCTGACTCGAGCGCCCGGATATTTCGTCCTTCACGCCCGATGATCCGGCCTTTCACTTCATCATTTTCAATATTGAAAACTGTTACCGTATTTTCGATCGCCTGTTCTGCGGCGGTTCTTTGAATGGTTTGAAGAATCATGCGTTTCGCATCTTTATGCGCTGTGAGCTTTGCTTCTTCAACAATGAGCTTAACCTGAGCAAGAGCGTCGGTTCGCGCATCTTCTTTTAACGCTTCAACCAAATCCTTTTTTGCTTCTTCCGCGGTGAGACCGGCAATTTTTTCTAATTGTTTTACCTGCTGCTGATGTGATTTTTCAACCTCTTCCTTTTTGATATTAATAATCTCAAGTTGCTTGTTGAGGTTCTTTTTGATCTCATCGAGTTCCTTCGCCTTCCGTTCGTTGTGGTTGATTTTATCGGAGAGACTCTGTTCCTTTTTGCGAACTTCATTTTCAGCGGCACTAATTTCTTTCTCCCGGTTGCGTACCTCTTTTTCGTGTTCCTGTTTTAGCGAAAGAAATTTTTCCTTCGCTTCTAATTCCCGGGTCTTCTTGTATTGTTTCGCTTTTTCCTCAGCATCAGCAATTATACTTTGTGCTTTAGAATTCGATTGTTTGCTTAAAACTAAAAATGCCACACCGCCTCCGATGATCAATCCGATAAGACCTGTAACAATGCTGATAATACCCATTCTCTTTCCTTAAAAACTGTTTAACTATTACTGCTCTCCGGCAGTTAGTATAGCATCGTCCAACAGTTTCTGGAAGCGGTTGAATTTGTCGTTAAAGAGGTTGTTCTGAATTTCCGTGTGATGCCTCATGGAAGCCATTTCAACTGCAAAATCCAGCGCTGCAAGTGCAAGAGAATCCTGTTTGTCTTTTACAGAAAAATTCTCCTGATAAAATTTTGACCGCTCATTCACCCGTTTCGCCGCCGACCGCACAAATTCTTCTTCCACGGCGTCGATCTTTAAAGGGTAATGTCTGTCCTCTATAGTGACTTTTATCGATATTTCGTTCGATGCGCTTTCCAAACACTATCTGCTTAACAGTGCTATACATTTGTCGATCTCTTCTAAGTAGGTGTCGATGCGTTGTTTTAACTCATTCGAATCATCTTCCGAGCGGGAGATCGTCCCCGCAATTTTAACCAAATTCTGATTGTCTTCTAAATCTTTCACCCGGTTTTTTTGTGTATTCAATTCCGATGTAGTCGCTTCCAATTTTTCACGGAGCGATTGATTTTCAGATGCTAAATTATGGATGCGTTTCGACACTTCATGAAGCGACTTTTCCAGTTTCAGAATTTTCTGGGTAAGTTCATTCATGAGGTTCGGATTGTTATGCCCAGTTGTTTCTCCAACTGACTGGTGATTTTGCTAATGGTTTGATCTACCGTTTTGTCAGTCAGTGTTTTTTCCGAATCATATAGCGAAATACTGATGGCATACGACTTCTTTCCGGACGGAATTTTATCACCGGTATACACATCGAAAACATCTCCGCCGTAATACAATCCTCCACACGATTTTTTTACGATCGTATCTATCTGTTCGTACGAAACCGAATCATCGGTAATTAAACTCAAGTCGCGGTTTACCACTGGAAATACCGGTACATCTTTTAACTTAAAAGACGCTTTCCTGTATTGCTTTAACAATTGATCAAGATCGATTTCCACGTACCAGATTTCCGCTTTCAAGTCGTGCTTTTTTAAAGTTTTACTATCGATCAACCGGATGTTTTGAGAAAAAGTGTCGCGATCGATTCCGAGTTTCTTCAAACATATTTTTACCGCACCTTTTACAAAATATAAATCGGCCCTGGAAGTGTTTGTAGTCCAGTTCGATGGTCTGATATTTCCGGTTGCCGCAATGGCCATCACATTTTTTTCGGAGTATTTTCCTTCATTTCGCTGATAGGTTTTTCCGATTTCAAAAAACAAAAGATCGCTGTTTTTGCGATTGAGATTGTACCGCATCGAGGCCAGCATTCCCGCAGTCAGATCCGTTCGCATAACCGCCAGTTCAGCACTCAGCGGATTGAGAATTTCAACCGCATTCTCGCCGGCAAATTCTTTACGGGTTTGCGAATTATTCATGATTTCGGAGAAACCAACTCCGGTCAAAACTTCCATCAGCTTGGCGGTCATTTCCCGCATGCTTTTTTTCTCCTGAATAGCCGGAGTGTAATGTAGCCGTGTCGGAATTTCAACCTGATTGTAACCATATATACGAAGCACTTCTTCGGCAACATCCACGGCCCGCGTAACATCACTTCGGTATAATGGTGCTTCAATCTGCAGGTTATTTTTATCCTGATGAATGATCTTAAAATCCAGTTTCAGTAGAATCGACTTCACCGTTTCCTCCGGTATGTTGGTTCCGCAAAACATATTCAGCCAGTCGAGATCAACATCAATTTTTACTTGTTCCAAAGGTTGCGGATATGCATCAACCATCTCAGATTCGATTTCGGCACCTGCCACTTCCTTCAGCAGATCAACAACCCGCTTTAATGCATAAACAGTAATCTCCGGATCGCAACCTCTTTCATACCTGAAAGATGCATCAGTACTCAAACTCTGTGACCTGGCAGATTTCCTAACGGTCGCCGGATTAAAATACGCGCTTTCTATAAATAACCTCGTGGTTAAAGCTGTAACGCCGGAATGCAAACCTCCGAAAACTCCGGCCTGAGCCAATGCCTTTTCTTTATCGGCAATCAGCAATTCATTTCCGGTTAGCTTTCGTTCGGTTCCGTCGAGTGTTGTAAAAACTTCACCTTCATTTGCCGGTCGAACGATTATCGTATCTCCCGAAATTTTATCTGCATCAAAAGCATGAATCGGCTGACCCAGTTCGTGTAAAACGAAATTGGTAACGTCCACCACATTATTAATCGGCTTTAGTTCAATCGACTTCAATCGCTTCTGAAGCCAATCGGGACTCGGGCCCACTTTAACATTCTTCAATGAAATTCCGGAATAGCGCGGACACATTACCGGAAACGGAAGTTCGATCTTCCATTTTTGCCCGCCGCCGGATAATTCACTCACTTCCGGTTTTTGAATTTCCGCACCAGTAACGGCTTTAACATCTCTGGCAACTCCAAGATGAGAGGCGGCATCACCGCGATTCGGAGTGAGACCGATTTCAATCATCACATCCTTTTCAACCGTAAAAATATCGGCAGCCGGCGTTCCCGGAACCGGATTATTGTCGAGAACCAAAATGCCATCATGACTTTCGCCTAAGCCAATTTCATCTTCGGCGCAAATCATTCCTTCCGAAACCTGACCTCGAATTTTAGCTTTTCGGATTTCAAAAGCTTCTCCTTTCAGTGGGTGAATTGTGCATCCAACCGGCGCAACCACTACCTTTTGTCCGGCAGCCACATTCGGAGCTCCGCAAACTATCTGAACAATTTCTCCATTTCCTAAATCTACCGTTGTCACCGATAATCGATCGGCATCAGGATGTTTTTCACAAGTAAGAACTTCGCCCACAATCAGGTTTTTTAATCCGCCTTTTACAGACTCGGTGTGGTGAAGTTTCTCGACTTCCAATCCGGTATTGGTCAGCAAGTCACTCAATTCATCTTCCGACAAATCAATGTTTATGAGTGTTTTGAGCCAATTGAGGGAAATGATCATACAGCAGCTAAAATAAGAATTTTGAAAGGCCACGAAATTACATTTACTTTTTTAGCCCGTACACCTGTTGGTTCGTTCCCTCCGCGAATGCACTTTCCCCTTCTGTTTTGCCCCAATTACTACAATCGCAAAGAGGTCTAATCATGATTGGACCTCCGACCCATCATAAATCGTCGATCTGAAATCATAATTTTTTTTGGTGCTTTTAACACGCTTTCCGCTCAAATGTTGGTCGTGTTCACGGGGCGGACAATCATTGAAAAACGATCCGCCGAAGCTATTGCGCCAGCAATTGCTTAGGCGGACCGTTCGCCGTGCTCCTACGCTGAAGCTTCGGCGTAAGCGTAAGCTATTGCGCCAGCAATTGCGTAGGCGGACCGTCCGCCGTGCTCATTCGCCAAACAATTCTATTTTCAATTTTCGCTCTTCGCTCTTCAATTTTCTTTTTTCGCTTTTCGCTTTTGGTAATTATCTCACCATCTATCCTAACCACTCCCGTTCCCGCTACTGTTACTGTTACAGTTACTGTTACTGTTACCGTTACCGTCCCACCCAAACTTTAACCCTCAACAATCCAAACCATCTGCTTCCGTTAGCAAGTCAGTTTTATATTTGCCCGCTTCGATGAGACTTACCACCGAATTACCTCTTTACTTCATTGTTTTCTGCCTCGCTCTGGGAGCGGCTTACACGTGGTTTCTGTATTACCCGCAACTAAAAAAGAAGTCGGCGGAAATACCGGAATGGATGAAATGGGTGATGACCGTACTCCGGTTTTTATCGGTGAGTCTGCTCGCCATTTTATTGCTCAATCCTTTGTTGCGATATGTGCATCAGGAATTGGAAAAACCCGCCATTATTCTGGCAGTTGACAACAGTTCTTCCATGATGCTCACATCGGATAGTGCCAAAATCAGGAAGTCGGTAGAAGCCTCCACTAAACGAATTCAGGACGAGTTCAACGAAAAATTTGAAATCATTCCCGTGCTTTTCGGCGCTTCAAACCGAATTGGAGAAACACCGGATTTCAAAGATCCATACACCGATTTTACTTCACTTTTTAAAGATCGCGACCTCATATACACTGGTGATAATCTCGCTGCTGAAATCATTATTACAGACGGAATTATAAACCGCGGACTCAATCCTGTTTTTTCCCGGGAAGCTTCATCAAAACCCTTTTTCGCCGTTGCGGTTGGTGACACAACCATCCGAAAAGACATCCGGATTCACGAAGCAAAAACCAATGCGATCACTTTTCTCGGTAACACATTTCCGGTGGAAGTTGTAGTGAATGCCCAGAAATGTGAAGGTGAATCGGCCGATGTAATATTAAAAAAAGACGGAGTTGAACTGGAATCAAGACGCATTTCGATTAGTGGTAAAGACTATTCGCAGGTTGTCACCTTTTTAACCAAAGCCACAACTGTTGGAGCGCAGTCTTACTCTATTTCCGTTTCCGTTTTAAATGGAGAACGCAACACATCAAACAACACCCAACAGGTTTATACCGAAGTACTCGACGACCGCCAGAAAATTGCGCTGATTGCTCACGCGCCGCATCCCGATATTGCAGCGCTGAGATCTGTTATTCTTCAAAAGGAACAATATGAACTCGAAGTTTTTGTCGGGAACATTCCAACCATCAAGCAGGACGATTACGATTTAATTATCACACATCAATTTCCGAATAACGGGGCGGAGGCAAACTTTCTTCAAAATGCTAAAACGATTGGTATTCCGGTTTGGATGATTCTCGGAACGCAAACCGATATTACTATGTTCAACCGGTTGGAATGTGGGATTTCCATTGCCGGACACCGAAAGAATTTCAATCAGTCGCTTCCCAAACTGAAACCCGGATTTAACTATTTCGAAATCGAGAATGATCTCTCTTCCTATCTCGATAAAGTTCCGCCATTGCAAACTCCTTTTGGTGATTACACCGTAACCAACGAAGCCGGAATTTTGATGACCCAGCGAATCGGGCAGGTAAGTTCTGAAATGCCGCTCTTGTCTTTTAATGATGTGAATGGTTATCGGATCGGTGTGCTAACGGGAGAAGGAATCTGGCGTTGGCGTTTAACCGATTTTGAAATCAACGAATCGTTCGACAACATCGATTTTATTGTATCCAAGGCGATTCAATATCTTTCGGTAAAAGCAGATAAACGAAAGTTCCGGCTATATCCTTCCGACAAAGTTTTTGATGAAAACGAAAGCATCAATTTTATCGGAGAAGTGTATAATGAGAGTTTTGAATTTACACCGGATGCCGATGTGCGGTTAAAGATTAAAAACGAAGCCGGTGAAGATTTCGATTACGTTCTTTCTCCCAACAACGGAATGTACAGATTAAAAATCGGCAGTCTTGCTCCAGGCAGATACACCTATCAGGGAAGTTCAACGATGAACGGCAAAACAGAAAAGGTGAGCGGATTTTTTCTGGTCCGGGCTATCGAAGCCGAAAAGGTAAACCTAACGGCGCAACACGGTTGGATGCGACAGATCGCAAAAAAGAGTGGCGGAAAAGTTTTTAGTGCCGGGCAAACCGATCAGTTAGTGGAAGCGATCAAATCACTGCCGGATATTCAATCCGTTTCCCACGATTCGATAACCGTAAAAGACATAATTGATCAGAAATGGATCTTCTTTTTAATCGTGATTTTACTGGGTGGAGAGTGGTTTTTGAGAAGGTGGTCGGGAGGTTATTAATAAACTTAACATTGATTTGTATTTCGGCGTAGGATTGAATGGATTCTTTTCCTACTTTTGCCGACTGTTAAAAAAATAGACGACGAAACGTATTACTGTTAACATGAGATTAACATCAGAGATTAAGAAGCAAATGTTCGTTGAGCACGGTGGAGCAGAAAAAAACACCGGAAACTCAGAAGCACAGGTGGCTATGTTCACACACAGAATTCAGCACCTAACCGAGCATTTGAAAGTGAACAAAAAAGACTTCTCAGCAGAAAAAAGTCTTATTGCTCTTGTAGGAAAAAGAAGAGCTCTGCTGAACTACATCGCCAAGAAAGATATCTTCCGATACAGAGATATCATTCAAAAGCTGGGCTTGAGAAAGTAATGACCAGCTTCCTTCGATAGATTTTATAAAGGCCTTTAAGTTAAATGCTCAAAGGCCTTTTTTATTTTTAAAAACAGGGGATTCCCCTTACGAATTATCCAATGAAATTAGAAGCAATAACTAAGACCATAGATTTGGGTGATGGCAGAACCATCACTCTCGAAACCGGGCGACTTGCCCGTCAGGCAGATGGTGCTGTCCTGTTAACCTGCGGTAAAACCATGATTCTGGCAACCGTAGTTTCCGCAAAAACAGCCCGTGAAGGCGTTGATTTTCTTCCGCTTTCGGTTGATTATCAGGAAAAATTTGCATCCGTTGGCCGTGTGCCCGGAAGCTTTTTGAGAAGAGAAGGCCGGTTGTCTGATTACGAAGTACTGATTTGTCGTATCGTCGACAGAGCGCTCAGACCGTTGTTCCCTGGTGATTATCACGCAGAAACTCAGGTGATGATACAGTTAATATCGTCTGATGAAAATGTAATGCCGGATTCACTTGTGGGTTTGGCGGCTTCTGCGGCAATCACCATTACAGACATTCCATTCGAAGGACCGATTTCGGAAGTACGTGTTGCTCGGGTGAATGGTGAATTTGTAATTAACCCGTATCGCGATCAACTCGCTGAAGCGGATATTGATTTTATCGTGGCAGGCACAGCGCACGATATTAATATGGTGGAAGGTGAAGCCGACGGAGTTTCGGAGCAGGACATGCTCGAAGCTTTGAAAGTCGCTCACAACGCCATCAAACAACAATGCCAGGCTCAGCTCGAATTCTGCGATCAGCTTGGCGGTCGTCCGGAACCACGTGTTTACGATCACGAGAAAAACGATCCGGAAATGAAAGAGCGAATGATGAACGAGCTTTACCAAAAGCTTTACGACATCGCTAAAATTCCGGCAGGCAAAGCTGAACGATCCGAAGCTTTTGAAAATGTTTACAACACATTTGTTGAAGGACTTGAGGAAGAGTATATGGCGGAATTTGGAGATGCCGTGAAACGCTACTTCTCTAAAGTGAAGAAGAAGGCGGTTCGCAACATGGTACTCGAAACCCGCGGCCGACTCGATGGAAGAAAACTCGATGAAGTTCGTCAGATCTGGACGGAAATTAATGTATTGCCAACTCCACACGGATCGGCTCTGTTCACCCGGGGAGAAACCCAATCGTTAACCACAGTTACGCTCGGATCGAAACTCGACGAACAATTGCTCGATAGCCCGAACCTTCAGGGGTATAATAAATTTATGCTGCATTACAACTTCCCGGCGTTTTCAACCGGCGAAGTGCGTCCGAACCGTGGACCGGGCCGACGAGAAATTGGTCATGGTAACCTCGCGATGCGCGGCTTGAAGAAAATGCTTCCGGAAGATGTTGGTTACACAATTCGTGTGGTTTCCGACATTCTGGAATCAAACGGATCCAGTTCTATGGCAACGGTTTGCGCCGGATCCATGGCGTTGATGGATGCGGGTATTAAAATGCGCGCCGGTTTAAGTGGTATTGCAATGGGAATGATTTCAGACGAGGAAACCGGTAAATACGCGATCCTGTCAGACATTCTCGGAGACGAAGATCATCTCGGCGATATGGATTTTAAAGTGGTTGGAAACGACACCGGAATCTATGCATGTCAGATGGACATGAAGGTTAACGGACTTTCATACGAAGTACTTGAAGAGGCACTTTTGCAGGCAAAAGCGGGACGAACTCACGTTTTGCGCGAAATGGAGAAAACCATTGTTCAGCCGAACGAAGATCTGAAGCCACATGCACCACGACTGGTGAAATTCACCGTTGAAAAAGACAAGATCGGAGCGATTATCGGTTCCGGTGGAAAAGTGATTCAGGACCTTCAGGCCAAAACCGGAACAACCATTACGATTGAAGAAGTTGACGGAAAAGGTGTGGTGGAAATTCTTTCCAGCAATAAAGACGGACTTGAAATGGCTAAGCGCATGATTGATGGTATCTGCGAAGAACCAGAGATCGGAAAGGTTTACGAAGGAGAAGTTAAGAGCATAATGGACTTCGGTGCATTCATCGAATTCCTCCCGGGAAAACAAGGTTTATTGCACATTTCAGAAATTAGCTGGAAGCGTCTTGAAAACATGGAAGGCGTTCTGGAAGAAGGCGAAATGGTAAAAGTGAAACTGCTCGAAATCGACCAGAAAACCGGTAAGTTCCGTTTGTCGAGAAAGGTACTTTTAGAAAAACCGGAAGACTACGTTGAACCGCAAAAACGCGAAAGACCTGCAGGTGGCGGAAACCGCGACAGAAATGATCGTGGTGGAAGAGACCGAAACGACAGAGGCGGACGCGACAGAAACCGAGGTGGTGGAAATCACAGAGGCGGACAACCTCGCGGAGATCGTGGCGAACGCGGCGAACGACGAGAGAATCGCGGATCGAACAACGACAACGATTCAGTTGGATAGAATCAAAATTTTTTGAATGAATATAAGAAGGCAGTTCTCTATGAGCTGCCTTTTTTGTTTAGATCAAATTGCATTTACCACAGGTTGAGCTTCAACATTATGTGTCATTGGAACGGCAGGCAAACCTGAGGATCGATTTCGAGAACTGTAAAATGTTTTAATTTAAATTCGACCCTCGTGTATTGAAAGTCACTAATTCACATAATACATGAAACTAAAATTGAAACATCTGTCAGTACTTTTTTTACTGATCACCAATTTATTCCGGCTATCGGCACAAACTGCAGGCAAAGATCAAAACATGGGATTTGCCTATGATTGGGAAGAACTGGAAGATTCGGAACAACAACAAATTGAGCGGGCTTCCGAGTATTTTTTGAACTGTCTCGTACAGCAAAACATAAAAGGATTCTGGGATTCGTGCCATCTTCATTTTCGGTTGCAAAATCCGTATAGCTCTTTCGCTCAAACCGGAAATCAGTTTGCACAGCTAGTAGCCAATGCCGACAGCATCGTTTTTATTAATGGTAAAAAGGTGGATTATCTCTGGAAACCCAATGACTTCAAACCCACAACCGGCGGTATTTGGAGTGAGGGCGATGATGAATATATCAAGTATTTGTCTCTGCCCGGAATGCAAAATCAGGCACTCACGGTTTATCGGGTTTACAGCAAGAATATTTCGCGAAATGTGATTATGAAATTTGGTAAAGAAGGTTCATCGTATCATTTGGGAACCTTTGAGATTTTTAATTGCGCAATCGGTTTAAAGGATGCCTCCTATTATTTACAGGTTGCCGAAAAATGCAGCGGGTTAAAACTCAAAATGCCACAATATCTGGCACTTCAGATGGCGTACAGATTTTCGTACCTCGGAAATGGAACCGAGACGAAAGCGTTAAAAGAGATTTCTCAAAAAATTAGTGTTCTGGCAGAAAACCCATCCTTAAAATCTGAGTTTGATAACTGGAAGGTTAATGACTCAGTCTTTAACATTATTACCATTGATTTTTTTGAATCACCCGACATGGTTGCACCCAACGTTGTCTATCTCACAAAAAGCGGAATTGGTGAATTTCAAACGAATAAGGAAGCAGATATGTTAATGGCTTACCTGAAAAAAACGTATCCGGAATTAACAGCGGCTTTCCCAAAAATGGTTTTTACAGCGTATGAAGAATATCCGGCAGATCCGAACAGGCAGTACAGAAATTTTAAAGTTCTGAAAGCATTTTAGCTGTGGTGTGCCGGCATTATTTAATGTAGTATTGTCTCATGGAAATCACCACCGAATCGGATTCGAACCACAACGACCTTGAGAATAAATCGACTTTAGATTTATTAAAAGGAATTAATTCGGAAGACCTTACCGTTCCAATCAGCGTGGGGAAATGCATACCGCAAATTGAAAAAGTTGTAGATGCCGTTTTCGAAAAACTCAATAAAGGCGGCAGGTTATTTTATATCGGATCCGGAACCAGCGGAAGGTTGGGAATTGTAGATGCATCTGAATGTCCGCCAACGTTTGGTGTTCCGCATGGCGTGGTGATTGGCATTATTGCAGGAGGTGATGCTGCAATCCGTAAAGCAGTTGAACATGCCGAAGATGATACGCAACAAGGTTGGAAGGATTTGTTGATTCATGGAATTTCAACCGACGATTTTGTTATCGGAATCAGTGCCAGCGGAAAAACTCCCTATGTGGTTGGCGCGCTCGAAAAATGTCGAGAAAACCAGGTACAGTGTGGCGCAGTTTCGTGTAATTCGAATAGTATCATGGGACACATTGCCGACTTCGCAATTGATTGTCCGGTTGGTCCCGAATTCATAACCGGCAGCACCCGGATGAAATCGGGAACCGCACAAAAACTCATCTTAAATATGATCACCACTTCGGTAATGATAAAACTCGGACGCGTGAAGGGAAATAAGATGGTGGACATGCAACTCAGCAACAACAAACTCATCGACCGCGGAAGTCGAATGATTATGGAAAAATCAGGCTTATCAAAAGATGAAGCACAGCAACTTTTGTTGAAGCATGGAAGTGTTCGGGAAGCTTTAAGGTTTTTGGGGATGGAATGAAGGTTTTTTTGAGATGCGTTGAAACAACATCTCCATTGAATTAGTGGCCTTTTAATTTTTTTTATTAGATGGGTTAAAACCGCATCTGGATTCAATTCCCTCCTGCTTCAGCAGGTGGCTCAAAACCTTTCCCTTCCCAAATTCTGCTTTTCTTCCCATGATGTTCTTCCTGATTTTCGATGTACTTTCTCACACTATTTATCGCTGATTCAGAAACCGAAACGGCATAATATTCCTGCTGCCATTCAAATTTATCCTGAGTCAACCTGTTTTTGTTGATCCAAAAAGAAGATTCCCCTTTGATCAATTGCGTTACTTTTTGAATTGTTTGGTCCGTACCCAGTGAAATCAGACAATGGCAATGATCATCATACCCGTTAACAAAATCAATGAAGATGCCTTTTGCTTTGGCATTTTCCCGAATATGATTCCATACAGTTCTTCTTAATTGTTTCGAATCCAAAAATGGATATCGGTTTTTAGTAGCCCAGACCAGGTGGACGTAAATCTTATTAAATGGCATAAATCTAAAGTTTGGTTCATTTATGTTATTTCCACTTTTTACGTTCGAATGCTTTAAGAACTCCGGGCAAATCTGTCGGTTACCTGATCAATCTTTCTCGCAATTCACATAGGGCGAGCATCACGAATGTTAATCCCGTGGGTTAGTTGCTGATAAAATTACAATGCATTTATGGAATTATTGTCAACGGTTAAAAAATCTCTTTTAATTCTATCAAATCTCTAATTATAAAATTGGGTTCTATTTCTCTTTCAATATTTGCGACTTCTTCCGGACTAAAATGAACCGAATCGATGCCGGCATTTCGGCTTCCGATTACGTCGGTTTCGTAGTGATCACCGATATAAATGCTGTTGTGATTTAACGAATTAGTGCGCATTAGTGCCGCTTCAAAAACGCGTTTATCAGGCTTTAAAAATCCGGCTTCTTCGGAAGTTATAATGTGTTCGAAAAAATCCATCAGCCCGGATCGGTGAAGCTTGGTGTACTGAACTTCTCGAAATCCATTCGTGATTATATGAATCGGATATCGGTCTTTTAAATATTCCAAAATTTCAATTGCGTTGGGAATTAAATGGGTTTTGAGCGGACTAATACTTAAATATTGTTCATTAATGGTGTCGCATAAAACCTGATTTTCAATTTCCCATTGTGCAAAGAGTTTTACAAAACGCGTATTACGGAGTGTGAGCCGGTCAATTTCTCCGTTTCTGTATTGATGCCATAAATCGGCATTTAATTTTTCGTAACTGCTGATAAACTCGTCCGGTGCAGGAGCGCCAAGACTTTCTAATTTGTGTTCGTGATATAATTCGGAAAGTGTTTCACGAGAATTTGTTTCGAAATCCCAAAGGGTGTGGTCAAGATCAAAAAAAATGTGCTCGTAGCGGCTTTTACGATCAGACGATTTTAAGGAATCCATAAGCAATTTTCGTTAGTCGAACAGATAAAGCTACTATATCAATTGTCATCAAAACAAAAAGAAAAAGCAATACATAGTTTAGTGCTAATTTCCATTTAACAGATTTAATCAATTTCCATCCCCTATAAAAAATTAATAACATTGGGAATAATGCTGGTAAAATAAAGATGGCCTTTATGCAGCCGAAATCACGATAGTCGTATGCGTACTTGGCGTTAAAGGCTAGCATACCGAGAAAAATACTGATTGAAAATAATCCCGCCCAATCTGAATTTTTGATATTTGAAATACGAATATTTCGAATGATTTCCCAGTGGCCTTTTACTAATATAAAAGCCGGAATTAAACCAAAAATAAAAAGAAGACGAACAATCCAAAGTCGGGTTGGCTGTTTGCTTTCCCATGAAAACGGATGCTGTAGAAACTGAACATCCCAAAACGAACCATATAATTGAGACCAGAAAGATGTGCGGTGTTTCGGAAAATCGATACCGGCTTTACCTTCATTAACATTAATGTTATAGGGCTTTTTCAACATATCAAATAGTCTGAATCTCAAAAAGCTGTTATCGATGGAACTAATTCCCGGGCGGGCGTAAAAATCATTTCCGTCGTCAAAAAAGGGTGGGAGAGATTTAACATCCAGATTGGTTTGAAATGCGTTTCCGTATCGTTCGTAATTAGCTTTATAATGGGAAAACTGAAATAAATAAAGTAAAGCTAAAAGCGGAACCGATAGCACCATCCATTTCCGGTCTTTTACAGAAAAGAACACGAGCCAGGCATTAAACAATAGAAAAACAGCAAGTCCGCTTCCTTTAAATAAAAAGGCAAATGCTGAAAAAATACCGGCAGATAAGATCCATTTAATCTGTTTTTCTCGTAAATAAATTAGAATTGAGGAAAAGGAAATTGTAGCCAATAGAATTACGATAGTATCATTCGTCCCCTGAATTCCAACTCCGAAAAAGGCCGGACAGATCAGACTAAAAACCATTGCATAGCGAATAAATCTTTCGGAATACCGCAATCGTTTTAGGGTTAAAAAAATAACGAGAACCGTAATTAACGATATTAGAACGTTCGATTCCTGCATCTGCTGAATAAGTTCCCGTCGGGAAGAAGCACCGGTTAATACAGATAAACCTGCATGTGCTTTATAAAACAAAGGAGGTTGAAAACATTCCCAACACGAATCTCTGTGGTCAATTTTTTCGTGGGCGAGAATTCGTAAAACCACCGCTACGTGGTCGTCGTTCGATTCATTGTTTACCCAGGCGCTCCATATTCGTCCGGCGGTACCGGCTATCAGGAAAAGGATAAATAAAATCTTTTCGCTTTGTTTCACTTCTTTATACCAAAACTCAAATCACCGGCATCTCCGAGTCCGGGAACAATGTATCCTTCATCGTTCAAATGATCGTCGATTGCACCAATCCAGAGCGTTGCTTCCGGAATGTGGGCGCGAACATAATCAACACCTTGCGGGCTTCCAATTACCGAAACCAGATGCACTTCTCGTGGAGTTCCGTTTCGCAGAAATTGCTGATACGTGAGTACGAGTGATTGTCCGGTTGCCAACATCGGATCGGTTAAAATAAAAATGCGGTTGTTGAGATCCGGGGAAGCGAGATATTCGACTTCAATGGTAAATTCTGTTCGGGAAGTGTGTTTGCGAAAGGCAGAAATATACGCCAGATCAGCCTGGTTGAAAATATTATTCACTCCGGCTTGTAGCGGTAGTCCCGCCCGAAGAATAGTCGCAATTACCGGTTGCTCACTTAATTTTCGGGTGTTGGAAATTCCGAGTTGTGTTTCGGTTTGAATGGATGAGTAGGGGAGTTGTTTCGAAATTTCGTAACCGGCAATGGTTCCGTAGCGCTCAATATTTTTTCGAAACCGATATCGGTCTTGCTGCAAATCTTTGTCCCGTAATTCGAGTAAAATCTGATTAACGATGGAATCGTGTTTTGAGAAATTGTGTATGTTCATTGTGCCTTTCTTTGGTATAATTTCTGCCAGTAAAGTTACCGTTGATTTCGGATTTCATTTACCGCAATCTGAAATCGGCAATTACCTGTAACTTTGAACCTGAATGGCAATTAACCGGGCAAAACTTTTACTCGCAACCGCAGTCCTCGGAATCTTCTCAGCATTCTCCGCCGGAGAGGCTGTGCAACGGGATGTGTTTATCGATATAGAAGTTGCTTTGTCTGTGGGTAATGCCAAAAAACTCTCAGATCTTTTGAGCAGTAGTGTGGAGTTGGCGTTGCCAGGAGAACAGGAAGGGATTTATTCTAAAGAGCAAACCCTTGTTATTCTCAACCGCTTTTTCAATCGCTATCCGCCATCTGCTTTTAAAATTGTTCACAAAGGAAATTCTGCGGCCGGTTCCCGATTTGCCGTTGGGGATTACACCACCGGTTCCGACAAAACTTTTCGCGTGACCATTTTTGTAAAGAAGTACGGAGAGAGTCATTTAATTCAGGAAATAGAGTTCGAATAGTTACAGTGGATTTTCACGACGAACAAACCCTCCGATTTATTCGCGAATCACTCACCGAAGATATAGGTGATGGCGATCATTCAACCTTGGGCTGCATTCCGCACGACTCAACCGGTAAGTCTAAATTACTCTTTAAAGAAGAAGGTATTGTAGCTGGAATTGAACTGGCTAAAGCGATTCTGCATGAGCTCGATCCCGACATGCATTTCGAACAATTTATGCACGATGGAGACTCGTGCAAACCCGGGGATATTGGATTTATTGCCACCGGAAGTGTGCATGCATTACTTTCCGGTGAGCGGCTTCTGTTGAATTGTATGCAACGACTTTCCGGTATCGCAACTCAAACTCACCGGCTCGTTGAACTGATGGGAAATTCCAGATCTAAACTATTAGATACGCGTAAAACCACACCCGGATTTCGCTTCCTTGAGAAGTGGGCAGTAACGGTTGGTGGTGGCTATAATCATCGAATCGGTTTGTACGATATGGTAATGCTAAAAGACAATCATATTGACTTTGCGGGAGGAATAACCAAGGCGGTTGAGGCGAGTCGAAATTATCTATTGAACATGGGGCTCGAATTAAAAATTGAAGTGGAAACCCGCAATATCAGGGAAGTAGAGGAAGCTTTGAATTGCGAGGGAGTCGACCGGATAATGCTTGATAACTTTACTCCGGAAGAAATAGTTGTTGCTTTAAAACTTATCGATGGCAGAGTTGAAACCGAAGCCAGCGGGGGAATTAATGAAAGCAATCTGGCGGCTTATGCGGCAACTAATATTGACTATATCAGTATTGGTGCGTTGACCCATTCTGTGAAAAGTTTGGATATTAGTCTGAAGGAAGTGGATTAATTCTGTTTTCGGATTTTTCTAAAATATTGGAAGAAGTTCTTTTGATTCTGACAGACTTCTTTGTAATAGCATTTAATGATTTTGAAAACTGCAGGACGGAGCCACCCCTTCCCGGATGGAAGGTACTCGATTCCTGTGATTGGTTCTATTTATTGCGCATAAATAAATACTTAAATTGGAATGAAAAGGCTGGGGCTATGGCCGCCCCTCCCCGGATGAAAGATAAAATATGCCTTGAGCTCAATCAAATTTTATCAGTATTTTAAGTACTTAATTTTGAATTGGAACTGCTGGGCAATGGCCGCCCCTCCCCGGATGAAAGATCGTCATTTGGAGGGTTACTCTCAAAAATTCGGACCAGATTAAATACTTATCTAATTGAATGATTTTTAGGGTATGAAAAGAAATCCATTTTTCACGCAGAGACGCAGAAGATGGAAGAAAGATTTGAGAGGCGCAGAGATTTGAATGTAGAAGTTCGGTTGACGCATGAGGATTTTGCCTGAATAGATGATCCGAAATTTTTGCGGGGACAGAGCCACCCCTCCCCGGATGAAAGATAAAATATGCCTTGAGCTCAATCAAATTTTCTCCATGTTTTAAGTACTTAATCATGTAATGAAACTGCTGGGCTATGGCCGCCCCTCCCCAGACGAAAGATCGTCATTTCGAGGTTGACTCGCAAAAAATCGGATCAGATTAAATACTTATCTTATTGAATGATTTTTGGGGTATCAAAAGAAATCCATTTTTCACGCAGAGACGCAGAAGATGGAAATTCAATTTTAAAAGAGTTGATAGGCGCAGAGATTTGAGCGTAGAAGTTCGGTTGGCGCATGAGGATTTTGCCTGAATAAGTGATCCGAAATTTTTGCGGGGACAGAGCCACCCCTCCCCGGATGAAAGTTAAAATATGCCTTGAGCTCAATCAAATTCTCACCATGTTTTAAGTACTTAATTTTGAATTGGAAATTCGGGGCAATGGCCGCCCCTCCCCGGATGAAAGTTCGGCATTTGGAGGGTTACTCTCAAAAATTCGGACCAGATTAAATACTTATCTTATTGAATGATTTTTGGGGTATTAAAAGAAATCCATTTTTCACGCTGAGACGCAGAAGATGGGAATTCAATTTTAAAAGAGTTGAGAGGCACAGAGATTTGAATGTAGAAGTTCGGTTGGCGCACGAGGATTTTGCCTGAATAGTTGATCCGAAATTTTTGCGGGACAGAACCACCCCTCCCCGGACGAAAGATAAAATATGCCTTGAGCTCAATCAAATTTTCTCAGCATTTTAAGTACTTAATTTTGAATTGGAAATTCGGGGCAATGGCCGCCCCTCCCCGGATGAAAGTTCGGCATTTGAAGGTTGACTCGCAAAAATTCGGTTTAGATTAAACACTTATCTTATTGAATGATTTTTGGGGTCTGAATGGAAATCCATTTTTCACGCAGAGACGCAGAAGATGGGAATTCAATTTTAAAAGATTTGAGAGGCGCAGAGATTTGAACGTAGAAGTTTGGTTGGCGCATGAGGATTTTGCCAGAATAGATGATCCGAAATTTTTGGGGGACAGAGCCACCCCTCCCCGGATGAAAGATACTTGATTCTGATTATGTAACGCCCATCGATTAATAATTTAAGTATTTATTTTATTTCTTGATGGAATTCGATTAAGTGTTTAAGTTAACAATCGCTAGCCTGAATTCATTTCATCGCAACTATCTTTACTCTGGGGCGGGGCGGCTTTGTCCCCGCCCCGCTCTTAATCTCTGATTTGCAAATCGAACCCTCCATAGCAATTCAAAATCCTTAATTATTCCGCTGCCATTTAAGTTTTGCATTTGTCAATCCATGCAGCTTCGACTCTCTCCGCGTGAGACATATTTTTATGCACTGATTGTGTGATTTATCCTGAAGTACTCACATTATCTGAACATTTTTCTGCGACGGGAAAAACCTACAATGTCTCTTCGTTTTATTTCACCGTCTTGTTGGATCACTTCCATTTTAGTATTGAAAAGAACAAAATGAATTGTGCGAAGCGTATCCTAAAACAAGATTAGGATCGCGTGGGTGGTCCGTCGGCAATGCGGAATAATGTCACTTGGTAGAAAATCATGAAAAGTGCTGGTCACTGAGTTCACTACATTTTTAACAAATTAGAAAGGGCGCGGAGGCACCTTTCTTTCTGACTTGATTTTTAGCGTACTTTAGTGTCAGGAGAAAACTAAGATGAAACATTTTGTACATCCATCCCCAACCGATTTAAAATACTGGTGTATCCATACAGACAAGAATTAATTCATATCTCGGGCAATCATCTGTTGCAACCGATCTAACTCATTGCGCGGAATTTTGTGTCCGCCTTCGTATTCAAATTCCTGCCAATCCACATTGTTATCCCTTAACATTTTATACTGTAGCTCCCACATTTCACTTGTCCTGAATGGATCTGTTTGGGAAAAAGCAAGAATTAACTTACAGGAACGAAGATTTTCATAACCCGGATTCAGATCGATATCTGGAGGAACGAGTCCGGCCCAGAGAACGAGGTTTACGGGTTTTACTTTTCCATCAGCCACCCAGCGACAGGCAGTTGCCGCGCCCTGTGAAAATCCGAGAATGTTAATACGTGCATTTGATGGTAAAGTTGCCAGAAGGTTGTTTAAATAAAATACGTAATCGGAAATGTCGGTGAGCCGATCGGTTCGTGTCATCCAACTGGCGCCGACGGGTCCACTGAATCCTTCTGTGTAAAAACGATTGAGTGCTTCCGGACAAACAACCGCAATTTTTTCATTCGCCAAAACTTCGAATTTTTGAGAGAATCGTTCTGCATCCTGACCATAACCATGCAGGGCAATCCAGATTTCTGAAGCAGTTGCCGGATTTCCGTGTGTAAAGTATCGGGCGGTTTTTCGGGTGATGAAATGATTCGCTTTCACTCGGCTTTGTATTAATTTCGGCAAACTAATGGAAAAGTCTAAACGGAGAAAATCGGGTGTTGCCGGACGACCGAAAATTAAAATCGAAAAAACCCTTTCCGATCGTGTGTTGGAACTCATTTCTTTAGTGGGTTTGATCGTTATGATTGTTATTCCGATTGTTCGGTACAACAAGCTGCCGGATCACATTCCGATTCATTTCGGTGCCGACGGAAATGCCAACCGTATTGCCGCCAAAATTTCAATCTGGATTTTGCCCGCAATCGGTTTGTTTATGTATATTTTATTAACAGCATTAACACGAAGTCCGGAAATGTATAATTATCCGGTAGAGATTACGCGAACCAACGCTCATCGTCAGTACAGGCTATCGCAGAGGATGCTTCGGATTATTGCGGTTATCGTGGTGCTTTTTTTAGCGGTGCTTACCTTTCAGATTACACAGATTTCCATGAGCGGCGTAACGCATTTAAGTGCAGGATACGCCCTTTTTCTGGTGGGTTCGATTGTGCTTACCGTGGTAGTTTACGCATTCATTTCCATGCGTTTGAAATAGAAGTTTTTACTTTTGAACATGCAAATTTCCCTGATCGCAGCAATTGCCGAAAATCTCGCCATTGGTAAAGACAATCAATTGCTCTGGCATATCCGCGACGACCTCCAATTGTTTAAAAAAATAACGCTGAACCATGTAATTATCATGGGGCGAAAAAGTTTTGAATCGATTGGAAAAGCGTTACCCAAACGCACGAATGTGGTAATCACCCGCAATGCTGATTTTAAAGCAGAAAATGTTTTGGTTTTTAATTCTTTAAAAAAGGCCGTTGAACATTTTCAACATCAAAACGAGCGGGAAATATTCGTTATCGGAGGCGGTGAAATTTATCGTCAGGCTCTTCCGATTGCAACGAAATTGTATTTATCGCATGTAAATACTTCAGTCCCGGATGCCGATACGTTTTTTCCGGAAGTCGATTTCAATAAATGGGAATGTGTTTCGGAAGAGGCTTTTGAACAAAACGAAGGAAATGAATTCGGATTTGTTTTTCGGGAATATAAAAATGTAAAATGATTTCTCTGGATTTTCCTGCTAAATCATTCTATAATTCTTAATTTTTTTCATTCTTTTAATTTTTATTAGAAGCCATCTCAAAAATAGTCGTCAGGGTTAGAGACGAGGCAAATTCGTTTCGAGAATGAGATTTTACTCTTGTAAATGACTTCGCAGAAGCGAATTTAACGAAGTATATTACCCTGCTAAATGTTCAACGACATTTTTGAGATAGCTTCTAAGGCGTTTAACGGGCCATCCCTACAATTCGTTTGCGTTCCCGTTGTTTTGTACAGCGCAAAAGAGCTTCCCGTGGTCGCTTTTTCCTGCTTTCAAAACTACCGGCAACCCTTCGCTCATTTTCGATCCTGTCCCGAACGCGGTTTTATCTTCGAAGTACGATTTTCGATTTAGGAATGGTGATTTTTAATATAAAACTTAACGTTTCTCTGCTTTATAGGACCAACCTGTGGATCACTTCCATTTTAGTATTAAAAAGAACAAAATGAACTGTGCGAAGCGGATCCTAAAACAAGAATAGGAACGCGTGGGTGGGTAGTCGGAAAGGCGGGATAGTGTCATTTGGTAGAAAATCGGGAAAGTGCTTGACACTTCTTTCCCAGATTTTCAACAAATGATAAAGGGCGCTTGCCAGCTTTCTTTCCGACTTGATTTTTTACTTACTTTTTTATCAAGAAAAAAGTAAGAAGAAAAGAGATGGTACATCGAACGTCAACCGATTCGCAATCCTTGCGGATCCAAACGGAGAAGCATTTAAAAATTCGCGAAATACTTTGCGTGACTTTGCAGTTAAACCATCATTGACCTGAAATCTGACTTCGTAAATATTTTTACCGCAAATCAACGCGACGTTATACGCAGAGGAACGCAGTTTTATTTGTGAAGTACGATTTACGATTTATGAATTTTTTAAGTTTTAAGATGGTGTCCGTAGCGAGGACGCTACGGACAGTTTCAGGTTTTAGCTATGAAGAACAATTGACGATTTACGAATTTTTTGAGTTTTAAGATCGAGTCCGTAGCGAGGACGCTACGGACAGTTTCAAAACACGATTGACCTGTTTTTCTTTTATCAGATCCTTAAATATATCAAAATTCTACCGACAATGCCATCCACATAATCACCCGGTCTGTGTTAAACCTGAAAGGCATTCGTCAGTCTTTCTTCCTCGTGCTTCCGTGTCCGCCGGCAACAATGTGTAAAATCCGGAGATTGAGATACAGAAATTTAAAAAACTGAACGAACCAGTTTTTCATCATCCGCTTTTGAAAAGGTGTTATTTTTTGAACAGACATACTTGACAAACCTTAATTATTTTCCCTCTTTAATTCTATTAATTTTTTTCATCTTTTAATTTTCATTCGGGTATTATCCACCAAAACGGGCGCATTTTGGCTTTCCATAAAAATGCATAATGCAAAAGCAGTTTTACCCAATGACCGGCCAACCCCATGTCGCCGAAAGTTTTGTTGAGATCCCGGCCACCGCTGTCTTTATACGTTTGATAATCCGGGATTATGGGAAAAGTTGTGATCGAAATTCCGGAACCTTTTGTCATTCCGAAGCCCGAAGAAGCAATGCATGCAGCACCCATATTTCCCATCGATCCGAGATGATGCAAATCGGTTTTACCGGATTTAATAATTTCAATAATGTTGTCAGCAACGAGTTTTGCGGTAATTCCGGAAGGCATTCCGGTTCTCGGAGGCGAAGGGGTTATCTCGGTTCCGTTTGTGCTTTTCCTCGGACGGGAAATCGGATGTGGAGGTGCAAAGGCAATCCCGGGTGCGAAAATGTTCGGATACGAAGGATTCTGATATGTTTCCGGCCAGTCCTGAACCTTCCATTCTTCATACGGTTTCGGAGTATAATCAGCATCAACAATCATAAAACCCTTGAATAGCTTTTCGGTTATATCCTCTCCGGTTTTATTAAATGCCTTAAATCCATGACCGCTAAAAACCGGAATTAACATTGCGAAATCAAATTTGGCTGTTTGTTGTTTTCCGTCCAGCGTTTCGTAATGCGCAACACCTTCTTCAATTTTATTTACTGCCGCGCCGAGAATCCATTTAATTCCGCGATCGGTAAAAACCATTTCAACCATTTCGGAAGATTTCATGGCTTTACCTCCGAATTTTAAAAGCAAACCATCCATTCCGAAATCCCCCAGATGATATTCGTTGGAAATCCAGGTAATGTCGCATTTGTCGCGGAGTCCGAGCGATCGCAATTCATTTTCAACGTTTAGAATATATTCGAAAGCCGCACCCTGACAAGTTGCTTTTCCATGCCCGGTTCCGATGAGAATCCGTTGTTTTTCCGGTTTGTTTTTTAAATGATTTACCAATTCCTTAAATGCTTTTGCGGCTTCTTCGGCATGGTTGTATGTGCAGACCGAATGCACTTTGTGGGTTCCGGGAATAAGTCCGGGTGTTTGGTCAAATGCCAGTTTCGGACCGGTGGCATTAATTAAATAATCGTACGTTACCTGTTCTGTTTCGCCTTTTCTTTCCTGTGAAACATATTCTACGGATACATAAGGTTTATCGGAGTTTATATCTCCTTCCGGATGAAAACTCACGACCTTGGCTTGTTTGTATCCAATACCTTTCTTTTTGTATAAAGGTGCCAACGGAAAGATTATTTGTTTCGATGACATTCTGCCGATCCCAACCCAGATGTTTGAAGGAATCCATTGATAATTACTGTTGGGGGAAACCACCAAGACTTCGTGCACTTTAGAGAGCTTCCTTCTGAGATGTGACGCGGCTGTATGTCCGGCGATTCCGGCTCCGAGAATTACGATTTTCGCCATTGAAATTTTGTTTAAAATAATTCTACCAAAGATAAAATCCACTGTCCCGGATTTTCTGTGACCTCAGTCACGGCACGAGTTGAGAATGATCAGTAAGAGGATGGAATTTTAGAAGTGGGAAGTATGATTTACGATTTTTTTAACAAAGAACACTTCGAAACTTTGCTAGAATTTGCAGTTAAACCATCATCGACCTGAAATCTGACTTTGTATATCTAATTACCGCAAATTAACGCGAAGTTATACGCAGAGGAACGCAGTTTTATCTAAGAAGTACGATTTACGATTTATGAATTTTTTGAGTTTAAGGCAGAGTCCGTAGCGAGGACGCTACGGACAGTTTCGGGTTTTATCTACGTAGCACGATTGACGCTTATGAATTTTTTTAAGTTTAAGGCAGAGTCCGTAGCGAGGACGCTACGGACAGTTATGAGTTTTATCTACGAAGTACGATTTACGATTTATGAATTTTTTGAGTTTTAAAATCGAGTCCGTAGCGAGGACGCTACGGACAGTATAGTCTAATTAATTAATTAATTTATTTCATTTAATTTCATTAATTAGAATGGGTAGTTTTCCCTTAGCGGTTACTATAATATCCGGACGAACAACCGGAAGTTTTTTAGAAGATAATTCAAATGAGAAATACTTCAACAAAATTGGAAGAATAAATTCCAACTCCCGGTTTGCCAGCGGTTTTCCAATACACATCCTTTGTCCTTGTCCGAATGGAATATAACTGAATGCCATCCCTTTCTGATTCGCAGAAAAACGTTCCGGAATAAATTGTTCCGGATTTTCCCATTTTTCCGGATTGCGGTGAAGGCTGTTAACATCGATCATAAAATATTCACCCGCCGATGTTTGCCAATCACCAATTTGATCGGATGATTGAGCCTGTCGTAACAGCGACCAAACCGGCGGATACAACCGCATCGATTCCTGAATTACATTTTTTAAATATTCAGTTTTATGTTCTTGAATTTCATCCCGGCATTTTCTCTGAATTTCCGGATGCGCTGCCAGATTGTAAATTGTCCACGACAGTGCCGAAGCCGTTGTGTCGTAGCCGGCGAAAACCATATTCAGAATCATGTCGCGGCATTCCTGATCCGTTGAATGTTGCAAATGAAATAAAAACGGACTCTTTTTCCGATCGGCATTTTTAATCCATTGTGAAACCTTTAATTCCAGATGTTGTAAATGCGATTTGTATTCTCTTTCTGTTTTTCGATATACGCTTCTGCCAATTATTCTTCTTTTAAAATAATCTACTTTCTGTCGCTCAATTCCGGTAACATTTAGAATCTGCTGATGAATGCGAATGATTTCTTTCGGATTTTCTTCCACCACTTCCCCGAACATTATTTTCAATAAAATCCGAAGCATCATTTCTTTTATCTCAATTTCAATATTTGCAGAACCTCGGGTTTTCCATTGATTAATGAGTTGCGCGCATTCTTCTTCTGCAAACCGATTATACAATTCAAAGTGCTCTTCCCGAACCGCCGGCTTTAAATCGTTGTGTTGCTTTTTCCAATGTTCTCCATCCGCAATAAAAATTCCGTCGCCCAACAATGGTTTTAATGCATTAATTACTGCGCTTCTGGAATAATTTTCAGCATTTGTTTTTAATAGATGTTTAACCGCATCCGGATCACTAACCACGTGAATTCGCTGGTATTTCCCGGCATCAAAAGTCAGACGATGATGATGTTTATTCGCCAGTTTATTTAACAAGGGAAGTGGATTGGTGAGCAATCCGGGAACTAAACGAACAAGAGCCAGACCGTGAATCCGATATGGTTTTCCGGAACTCATTTCGAATTAAAAATTTCGGAAATACCTTGTTCTGATTCCAACTGAAATTTTAACCGATGGGCAAACCGTCCCATGTCTCCTCCATTATTTACCCGATGATCAACCGAAATCGTAAACTGAACCATGTCCCGGTTTTCGAGTCCATTATTCGTTTCAATTAATCTTTTGCAATGCGTTCCGATAAAAATACCAAGACTGTGCATCGGCAGCGGAATTCCCCACGTTCGGCGATCCGCCGAATAATTCATTATGGAAGAAATATAAACGGTTCCAAAATATTTTTTACGGATTACCGGGTGTCTCAACCAGAAATTGTAAATCTGTTTCCGGCTAAAGCGGGGTAATTTTAGAAAAACACGTTGAGCGAAATTCGGTTGCGGTAGATTGCCGTCAATTCCGTTTTTTAATCTTTCCGAAATTTCTGCAACCGATTTATCCTGCACATTCCGAATTAACTCAGAATGCAGATTTCTTCCGTTTTGTTGATTTTCTAACGGGAAAAAAACATCAACGTCGTGGAATGAAATTAATTCTCTTCCAGCCGGCATGCGCTGAATGGAGGGTTCCTTATAAATCGCCAGTGCTAATGCCCGAACGATGCATCCGGTGAGAGAAAGATCGCGGTTTGTTTTCCGGATTTCCCGCAACTTTTTACGGAGGTTGGTAATGTCGAGTTCCACCAAAGCATGAATGTGCGGAATCTTCATTCCGAGTGTGGCCGCATCAGCCGCCATGCGTTGATGAATGGATGTTTTTTCGCGGGTGAATCCGCCCATGTTACGGTTCTATTCGTCCGTACATTCTCGGGAACGGAATGGTTTCGCGAACGTGCGGAAGATGACAAATCCAGGCAACCATTCGTTCGAGACCGAGTCCGAAGCCGGCATGCGGAACCGAACCGAATCTTCGCAGATCGAGATACCATTCGAAAGCTTCCATCGGCAAACCGTGCTCGTTAATTTTTTCGATCAGCATCTGTTCATTGGTTTCGCGTTCTCCGCCGCCCACAACTTCGCCGTATCCTTCTGGAGCCAATAAATCCACACCTCTTGCGAGTTTCGGGTTGTCTGGATTTCGCTTCAAATAAAACGCTTTCACTTCATGAGGCCAATCGTACACCATTACCGGAACTTCAAACATCCGCGTAAGAACGGTTTCATCTGATCCACCGAAATCCCCTCCGTATGTGAAGTTTTTAGCCGACTCAATCCATTGCGGAATGTTGCGTTCGTCTTCTTCTAATTGCTTAATGGTGTTCTTGTTTTTATCGATGGCGTTCAGGTTAAAATTCACCTGACCTTTCTTCATACCTCCTGCATTAATCGCAGTTTCACGACTTTCGATATCCGCTTTTAAATCGGCGATTTGCTGAACCGTGTTGCGCAAATCTTCTTCTAAAACCTCAATGGTTTTGCGGCCGTTAACTTCTTTCTCCCCTTTAATAATGGCAACGGCATCATCGTATGTAAGCCGGATAAACGGATTGGAAATTTTTTCTAAAACCGTTGTATCGCGTTCCAGAATTTCCAGCTCTTCTTTACATCTCGACATCACATCCGTTATAACGTAGCGAACGAATTGTTCGATGAGATCCATGTCGTCGAAAATGTCGAAAAATGCCATTTCCGGTTCGATCATCCAGAACTCGGCGAGGTGACGTCGGGTCTTGGATTTTTCGGCACGGAAGGTCGGCCCGAACGTATAAATTTTCCCCATCGCCATGGCCATCGCTTCTCCGTATAATTGTCCGGATTGCGTGAGATACGCCGGCTGTCCGAAGAAATCGGTTTCAAATAATTCGGTGGTTCCCTCGCAGGCGTTTCCGGTGAAAATCGGTGCGTCCATTTGCACAAAACCTTCTTTCTGGAAGAAGTTGTGAATCGAAAAGATCACTGCATTTCGAACGCGCATGATAGCCCATTGTCTCTTGCTTCTCAACCAGAGGTGGCGATGATCCATCAAAAATTCAACGCCGTGTTCTTTTTTGGCAATCGGATATTCCCCGCAATTCTGATAAACATGGAAACCGGTTGCATGAATTTCGAAACCACCAACCTGACGCTCATCGGCAACCACTTTTCCTTTAACCGAGAGACTGCTTTCGAGACCCAATGCACTTACTTCATTAAATGCCTCTTCACCTAAAACATTGAGATCGAAGATACACTGACAAAATCCGGATCCGTCGCGGAGGATCACAAAGGTTAGTGTTTTGCTTTCGCGTTTGTTCTGAACCCACCCGTGAAGTTCGACTTCCTGCCCGACATGTGTCGATAAGTCTTTAATTTCCACCTTCATCTAAATCGAATCTATTCTATAATTTTGGGCAAAAATAAGGGTTAACACCACAAGCAGAGCGGGTTTTTATGCTGAAGCAATCACTCAATCAAAAACTACTTCAGAAGCTTTCACCACAACAGATACAGTTCATCAAACTACTCGAACTGAACACCCTCAATTTTGAGGAAAGAGTAGAGGAAGAGCTGTTGGAAAACCCGGCTTTGGAAAACGGAAAAGACGACGATGACACGCGATCGTCGGACGATGAAGATTACAACTACGACAACGATTCGGAAACCGACAGCGATTACAACGACAAAGATGATTCACCCGAATACGAAAGTGAAATAGATGTTTCGGATTATCTCGGAGATGACGAGGGCGGAATTCAGCTCAACGAACATTTCAACCGCGACGAAGAGAAAGAAACCATTCCGATCAACTCCACAATTTCGTTCCGCGAAAACCTGAAAGATCAACTGGCATCAAGCCTTACTTCTGCCGAAGAAGAAGTGATTGCAGACCAGATTATCGGTACGCTCGACGACGACGGCTATTTGCGCCGACCGCTGCGTTCCATGGTGAATGATCTTTTATTTACTATTAACATCCGCACAACCGAAGAGGAACTCGAAAAGGTGTTGAAGAAAATTCAGAATCTGGATCCTCCGGGTGTGGGAGCGAGGGATCTTCAGGAATGTCTCTTATTGCAAATACGGAGAAAGGCGAAACTTAAAAACACACCAATCACGAAACTCGCCGAGATCATCATTGAAAAATACATGGAAGATTTCTCGAAGAAACACTACGAGCGTCTTCTGAAAAAACTCGATATCAACGAGCAATATTTAAAAGAAGCCATCACCTTTATTTCGAGACTAAATCCGAAACCGGCAGGAAGTGCAGCCGACAGTGTGAAAATGGATTACATCATTCCGGATTTTGTCGTAAAGGAAGTTTATGGCGAACTCGAAGTGAGTCTAAATAACCGGAACACTCCTGAATTAAAGGTTTCTCCGAGTTACCGCGAAACGCTGAAAGGTTACGAACAGGCCAAAAAGCCGGAAAAGAGCATGAAAGACGCAGTTCAGTTTATCAAGCAAAAACTCGACAGCGCCAAGTGGTTTGTTGAATCGGTAAAGCAGCGACAGAACACGCTTTTGCTCACCATGAATGCCATTGTTGAATTTCAGAAAGCCTACTTTTTAACCGGCGATGAAACGCATCTCCGCCCCATGATATTAAAGGATATTGCCGACCGCATTCACATGGACGTCTCAACCATTTCCCGTGTTGCGAGCAGTAAATATGTGGAAACCGACTTCGGGATTTTTAGTCTGAAACACTTCTTCTCAGAAGGAATTGTAACCGAAAGCGGCGAAGAAGTTTCGAACAAAGAGGTAAAGAAAATTCTGAGTGAAGCCATAGACAGCGAGAATAAACAAAAGCCACTCACCGACGGAAAGTTGATGGAAATTCTCAAATCCAAAGGTTACAACATCGCGCGTAGAACTGTCGCCAAGTATCGCGAGCAAATGCAGATTCCGGTTGCCCGGTTGAGAAAAGAACTTAAGTGAGCGAGAGAACAGCTCGGTTTATATCGCTTATCGCCCATCCGGTTTTTGTTCCCACTTATGCGGTTCTGGCCATAATCAATTGGCATTTTTTGGTTGCAGCGACGATTCGTCCGGAGATGCGATGGATTTTTGCGACGGTTTTTTCGATGACGCTTTCGGTGGTTCCAACCATTGGCGTTGCACTCATGCTAAAGAAATACACCATTTCGGAACTGTCTTCGATGTCGAGGGAAGAGCGCATCTCTTCATCGTTTGTTCTGGGCATGCTCTACCTGTTCGTGGCTTTTTCTTTTAAAACCCTTTTTGTTGCGGATATTCTAAAAGTATTTGTGATTGCGTTGGGTGTAAGTGCGCTCGTGTTATCGCTTATCAGCCGGTTGATGAAAATCAGTTTTCACGCTTTTTCATGGGCAGGAATGCTCGTGTTGATGATTGCCATTTCCACTCAGGCCGTGCACCGAATGGGGTGGATTGTAATTGCAACTCTTTTGTTCGGCGGACTGGTTGCGGTGGCCAGACTGAGACTCAATGCACACAAGCACTCCGAAGTTTATTGGGGTTATATTATTGGTTTAATTTGCAACACTTCTGTTTACCTGATTTTTTATGGACTTTAGCTCAATTCTTTACGAAAAGAAAGGCCGCGCGGCGTACATCACACTCAACCGTCCGGATGTTTACAATGCCTTCGACGACTCACAGAGTTACGAATTACAGGATGCACTGAAAACCGCAAGTCGCGACAATGAAGTTCGGGTGATTGTATTAACCGGAGCCGGAAAAGCATTTTGTTCGGGTCAGGATTTGAAAGCGATCGCAGGTTCTAAAAACCGATCTCTTCGGGATTCTTTAGATAAGAGATACAACCCGATTATCACCGCAATGCGCGAAATGCCCAAACCCATCATCGGAATGATAAACGGTGTGGCTGCCGGAGCGGGATGTTCTTTAGCGCTCGCCTGTGATTTTATCGTTGCTTCTGAAAAGGCTTCATTCATTGAAGTGTTCATCAATGTAGGATTGGTACTCGATTCGGGTTCCAGTTACTTCCTCCCGAGATTGGTTGGAAGTGCACGTGCCTTTGAAATGTCGACTATGGGGACGAAAGTTCCGGCACAACAGGCGATGGAATGGGGAATGATTAACCGCGTTGTTGCTTCGGAAGAATTAGAATCGGAAACGGCTAAGGTAGTTGCGTACTATGAAAATGCACCGACCAAGGCCATTGCATTAATGAAACGAATGCTGAATAAATCTTTCAATTCCGATCTGGCAACCATGCTTGAATATGAAGCTTGTTGTCAGGAAATTGCCGGGAAATCGGAAGATTATCAGGAAGGCGTAAAAGCCTTTAATGAGCGGAGAACACCTGAGTTTAAAGGTTGTTAAAAGTTTATATTTTTACCGCAATGAAAAATTGGCTTTTCCTTCCGTTCATCTTGCTGATGATCGGATCCGCCGCAGCACAGGACTGTGGAACAACTTCATACATCGATCATCTCGAAACACTTTATCCCGGAATTAAAAAGAGCATGGATCAGTCGTATTTGTCGGCCGTGCGCATGAGTGAGGTTCAGTCTCTCGGTAAGTTTGTTCCAACCGATACCATCTTTACTGTGCCCATTGTATTTCACGTGGTCTATCAGAAAGCAGATCAAAATATTTCGGATGAATTAATCCTCAATCAACTGGCAGTTCTCAACGCCGCATTTAATCGCGAAAATGCCGATACTGTAAATACGCGTGATATTTTCAAACCGGTTGCCGGAAGTTCAAGAATCCGGTTTGTGATGGCATCTGTTGATCCCGAAGGAAACCCAACCGACGGAATTGAAAGACGGCAAACAACACTGGCATCCTTTAACGCAAGTGGAAATGCAACAACAACCGATTATGTGAAACAGGCGACTTATGGTCTTGCCGCCTGGGACGCACAGAAATATCTCAACATCTGGATTTGCAATCTCAATCTTGCGGACGGAACACGATCTTTATTTGGTTACGCGTATCCGCCGGTGAATGCAAATTTCTGGGCCTCCAATTATTATAAAACCGATCCTTATCAGGGTGTGGTTCTGCACTACGAAACCATCGGTAGAGGCAATCCTTCTAATCTGGATTCTGCGTATTACACGAATGAAAAAACCATGATTCACGAAGTCGGTCATTATTTCGGACTACGCCATATCTGGGGAGATTCCCCGATAACGAGCTACGGCTGCAGTTACGACGACTATATCGACGATACTCCGAATGCGAAAACAAAAAGTTCCGGTTGTAATTATAGTGCGAATACCTGTAATGCCGACGCAATGCCGGATATGGTCGAAAACTACATGGATTATAGTTCCGCGAAGTGTACAAATATGTTCACCAAACAACAGGTGGCAGTGATGCGGTACAATCTGATTAATCTTAGAACAACGCTTCCACAATCTCAGGAAATAATTGGCACCGAGATTCCGGATGTCGAGATTGAAGGCGTTTTCCCGAATCCGTTTTTTGAATCTGTTTCGGTAACCCGAAAAGCTCCGACTGATGAAACCATTCACTTCACCATGACTGATATGTTGGGACGTGAAATATTCTATGCGGAACAAACATCTTCTGAGTATGTGGTTACCTTTAATGGAATTGACCTTCCAGCCGGAATATACTGGGTGAATGTTCAGGTCGGAGAATCCGGAACGGTTTACCGCCAAAAAATGATCAAAGGTTTTTAATACCATAATCCACCTCTTCCTCTTTTGCTTCTGATTTCTTTCCGATTTCAGTCTTAAAATTCTTTGTACTAAGTCTCTTTATCACAGGGCTTTTTCAGTGTTCTGATTAGTCAACACTTTTTTAAATTTCTGAACCTACAAATCATCTCATGTGCTGTAAATACAGGCATTCGCGGGATAAGGCGATTTTCATTATGGTTTGGCTTTGTGGTTTACCGCACCTGATGTAAATCACAATGACCAATTTTTTCTTTTAGCTCTAAAATTTTGTTTATCAGGTCTTTAGCCTAAAAATTCCGATGCAAGCAGCTTTGCCTTTTGAGCTGATGTACACACCACGCTTTCAATGTGTTAGCCCGACAGCACTGTAGATTGCGGGCTATTGTCGTGTGTTAGATCTGTTTTAAAATTAGAATGGATACAAAATTTATTGCCATGAAATCGATCGTTACCCGAATTGTCGCTGTGCTAATCTTATTCTCGGGATCGCTTGCAAATTCTTTAACCGCCCAACCCTGTTACTCCGGATATCGTTACCGGCAGGCAATTGTTCTGAGCAATGCAGGTTCGGCTCTCAAGAATTATCAGGTCGCGCATTTACTCAACACCTCTTCTCTGGTAAGTTCCGGTAAGATGAATTCTCTCGGGAAAGACATCCGCTTTTTGAGTAAACAGGGAAACGAATTAAAATACTGGATCGAAGACGGTACGATGAACACATCTACCACCCGACTCTGGATTAAAACCGACAGCATCAAAGGTTATGGTCTCGATACCATTTACATGTTTTACGGGAATTCTTCGGCAACTCCCAAAAGTGATGCGTCGGCAACGTTCGACGTATGGGATGATTTTAACGGAAGTTCACTTTCATCTGTCTGGTCGGGCTGCGGTTCAGGATCTTATTCGATCACCGGTGGTTTGCTAAAGTTGAATGCTTCTTCCAATACCATTCAGATTAAAGCCGGCACCGCCATTACGCATCCGGTTTGGATTGATGTTCTGGTTAATTCTGCTTCGGGTTCTAATGCATTGATCGGATCGGTGAATGCTTCCGGAAATGGTTATGCGGCAGGAATGTCTTCTTCGGCCAGAACTATCGAATCGGTAACTTCATCGTCTTGTGTAACTACAACCAATCTTCAATCAGTAGCGACATCTTCTTCAACCGGAGAGTGGTCGTTTGCCTGGGGAGGATCGGGAAATCAGAAGAGCGTCTGGACCTCCGGGTCTTTGAATTATACATCAAGCACGTATTCGTCAACCGGCTCTTTCAAACCCTTTGTTGCTGTTTCGGGAACAGGAACGCTTGAAGTTGACCACATCCGGATCAGACAATATGCCTCCAACCCGCCATCGGTTAGCACAGGTCCGGTTGTCGATATGAACTTTACGATAACTGCTACCTATGCTGCACCGCTTTGTGAAGACGGAACTCTTCGTCTTCGGGTAGATACCATAGTTGGCGCAACCTATTCGTGGGTGGGGCCGAACAGTTATTCTTCATCACTTCAAAATCCGATTATCACCGGCGTTAGTACTAAAGATGCCGGCCGGTACGATGTTACGGTTGACATTCCATCCGGATGTGCGAGCAAGTCATCTTCGGTGAACGTTAACATCTCTCCAAAAGCAAAAGGGGGAAGCGTATCCGGAACACAGACTGTTTGTTCGGGTTCTAATTCAGGAGTGCTTTCTCTGAGCGGACATACCGGAAATGTGGCGCGTTGGGATTCCAGCGCAAGTGCAACCGGTCCGTGGTATCCGATTACGAATACACAATTAAATCAAACCTATCTCAACCTAACGCAGAGCATGTATTACCGCGCGATTGTAACCAACGGCAATTGCTCTTTAGACAGTTCTGTTTATGCTAAAATCACGGTAAGTCCGCCGTCTGACGGAGGAAGTTTAACCGGTTCCACAAGAGTTTGTGCAGGTTCCAATTCCGGAACGATTTCGTTGAGTGGTTATACCGGCAACATTGTTAGATGGGAATACAGCGAGAACGGAAACCTCTGGAATAGCATGGTGAATAAAGGTACATCTCACCAATATAGCAACCTCACTAAAACCATGTATTACCGGGCGGTTGTGCAGAATGGAAACTGCAACGTCGGGTATTCGTCAGTTGCCGTTGTTGAAGTGGATCTTGCTTCGCTTGGTGGGATCGCAAAGGGCGACACCATTGTTTGTCCTGATGATAACACCGGAAACATAATCGTTAGCGGAAATCGGGGTGATGTAATTCAATGGGAAACGTCGTTGAACGGAACCTCAAACTGGCAAAGTCTTTCCGGAACTTCCGATACTTTTTCTTATTCCAATCTTTCCATCAACACATATTTCCGGGCGGTGATTAAAAACGGAACTTGTCCGGCTACCGAATCAACTCCGGCTTTTGTTGAAATGTTTGATAAGTCAGCTGCCGGTTCTATCAGCGGCGGATCAACGGTCTGCGAAGGTTCAAATTCAGGAACCATCAAGGTAACCGGAACAAAAGGCAACATTCTGAAATGGCAATACAGTAACAATCTCACTTCATGGACTGATGTTGCTTCAACTTCAACTTCATTGAGTTGGTACAACCTTACCGACTCGACACATTACCGCGCGATTGCCGCTAACAAAGGTTGTAAAGCCGACACATCGAACATCGAAAGTGTGTTTGTACACAAAGAAAGTGTGAGCGGTTACATTGCCGGAACCGATGAGGTATGTGTAACCGGAAATACCGTTACCATTAATCTGAATTCATTTCGGGGAGACATTGAAAAATGGGAATATTCATCTACAGGATATGCGCCCTGGACAGCAGTTAATACAACGTCGTCATCCATTTCCGAAACCAATCTCCAGCAGAGCAGATACTACCGGGCTCTCGTGAAAAACGGTGTTTGTCCGAGAGCTACCAGTAGTGCTTTTGAAGTAAAAGTGAATGCCGTTACTAATGCAGGAACTGCCGGTCCGGATGTTAAAATCTGTGAAGGTGTGAACTTCGGAGTGATCAGTCTTTCGGGTGCAACCGGAGATGTTGTTAAATGGCAAAAAACGAATTCCCCTTCATCCGGTTCATGGAGCGACATTAGTAACGCAACCACCAAACAGGATTTTCAGAATCTGAATGATAATATCTGGTTCCGGGCCATTGTGCAAAACGGTGCTTGTCCGGCAGATACTTCAAACAATGCAATGGTTGAAGTTTCGTCTAACACGGTTGCCGGAACGCTGAGCGGAGAAGCCGGATTTTGTTCGAAGACCAATACAGGAAGTCTCACATTAGTTAATTATACAGGTGATGTTCAGTATTGGGAAATGTCTGAAAACAATGGAGATCAATGGACCACTATGCCGATTAAAACGGATTCGTACAGCTACACCGATCTCAACAAAACCACCATGTACCGCGCGGTTATCAAAAACGGGGCGTGCAATCTTTTAACAACGAATCAGTTAACCATTAGCATTGCCGAGCCATCGTTCGCCGGAAACATTTATTCTTCCGTTTCGGAGGTTTGTGAGAATTCAAACTTCGGAACCATCGTGGCGAATGATGCGGTTGGTGAAATAAAAGCCTGGGAATACAAAACGCCGGCAACCAACTGGACAACCCTGAAAAACACTACTAAGCAACTCAGCTATTTTAATCTCACAGAAGAAACAAGTTACCGCACAATCGCAACCAACTCATTCTGTAAAACCGATACATCAGCCGTCTTCACGATGAAGGTTTCCACGCCGACAGTTGGCGGTACTATCGTTGGAATTTCTCAGGTATGCGTCGGCATGTCGGATATTCAACTCAATATTACCGGTGAGAACGGTACGATTCAAAAATGGGAAATGGCTTCCGACTCAAAAGGTCCCTGGATAGATCTTGCCGGAAATGTTGATTCGGTTTCGGTTATTAAACCACAGGCTTCTGCTTTTTACCGTGTAAAGGTAATGAGCGGAGCATGTCAGGCAGATTACAGCGAAATCTTTTCACTGCGGGTTGATTCGCACACGACCGGTGGAATTGTAACCGGAGGAATGGAAGTTTGTTCCGGATCGAATATCGGTTCACTGCAATTAAACAATCAGAATGGTGATGTGATCCGATGGGAAAGCAGAGAAATCGGTGTGCAAAACTGGAATGCCGTTGCCAACACGAATCCATCCTTTAATTA
The DNA here is from genome assembly GCA_016124755.1 of Bacteroidota bacterium. Taxonomy (GTDB): domain Bacteria; phylum Bacteroidota; class Bacteroidia; order NS11-12g; family UBA9320; genus WGNA01. The sequence goes on from WGNA01000008.1 coordinate 52,726, forward strand.
TCAGAATATTACAGAATCAACCGAATACAGAGCGGTTGTGAAAAACGGAGTGTGCCCCGATTCCAACAGTAGTTCAACCACTCTTTTAGTGAATCCGATTCCGACCGTAGATATCGTTCACGGCAATCTTTGCGACGGATCGGTTATTAATTTTAAAGCGGATGCGACTATTACGAATGGAAATATCACCGGTTACAACTGGAATTTCTCAGACGGATTTACATCTCAACTCAACCAGTTCGACAAATCATTTTTACTGCCCGGGAAATACACAGTAACCTTAAAAGCCTTTACTGATAAAGGATGTGAAGCGATACATTTCGATGATCTGCAAGTGGGAGAGACACCCATGGTGTTTTTTAGAATAACAAAAGGCCTGACTTCCGAAACCGGCTGTTTGAACGATACACTCGTTTTTGAAAACCTTACAACCCATTCTGATCTCAGTGGTCTTGACTTCAAGTGGGATTTGGGAGACGGAACCCAAAGCACAGATTTCAAACCGACCAAAGCATACTCAATACCCGGAGATTACACGATTACACTTGACGTAACATCGAGAACCGGATGCGCAGAATCGCACAGTTCAGATTACACGATTTACGAACAACACAAGCCTATCGCCGGAAAGGATGTACAGGTGAGTAAAGGAATCGAAGTTCAGCTCAGCGCGACCGGTTCGGTGGTTTACCGATGGACACCTGCAGACAAACTCAACGACGCAACCATTTCAAATCCGGTAGCTAAAATCTCCGAAACCACATTGTTTATCGTAACCGGAACCGACTATTACGGATGCGAAAGCAAAGACAGCGTAATGCTTACCGTAAAAGATGATTATAAAGTACTCCCGAACAACGTGATTACTCCGGACGGAAACGGTGAAAACGACGTATGGCTCATTGCCAATCTCGAATCGTATCCGGATAACCGGGTAGTGATTTTCGATCGCTGGGGAAGAGAGATTTATTCGAAAGAAAGATATGAAAATGATTGGGGTGCAACCGATAAGGATGGCAGGTTGCTGATGGACGGAACCTATTACTATGTATTGGAATTCCCGGAAAAGAAAATCGTAATGAAAGGTGCCATCACAGTTATTAAAAACAGATAAAACAACCACGAAGTAGTAAAGACATGAATACAATGAGAAAGACAGGATTAATGACATTGCTGATGTCGGCCGCATTTATTGCCGGTGCGCAGCAATCACCCTTACTCAATCATTATTACGTGAATCCGTTTTTAGTGAATCCGGCTTCGGCTGGTGAATTCGGGACGAACATGTATCTGTTGAACCGAAGTCAGTGGATGGATGTGCAGGGAGCTCCACAAACTTTTGTCGCAACCATTGACGGAATGGTCGGGAAAACCAAGTTGGGTTACGGATTAACATTTTCAAACGACGTGGTGAATATTGTTGGGAAGACGTCGATTTACGGGACGTACGCATACAAACTTCCGTTGTTTAAAGACGCACAACTCGCATTTGGATTGTCGATCGGATTTGAGCAAAACCGTTTGTTGTTTGATCGTGTTCAGGCCGCAAATCCGGTTGAAGTAACACTCATTAATAACGTAGTTAATCAATCTAACTTCGACGCAAATTCTTCCTTTATGTTTACCTGGAAGAACCTGAATTTTGGTGGAGCGGCATTTCAATTATTAAATAACCGGAATACGTTTTCAGATCAGGTTAATCAGAGAGATTACATTTATGCATTTAACCGGCATTACGTTTCGACCCTTCGATACCGGGTTGAAATTGAAGAAAACAAACTCTATCTAGATCCCTATATCCAGGGCAGATATGCCTTTCATATCGCTCCGCAGTTCGATATGAATATGATGCTGAATTGGGCTGATCAGGCCTGGATCGGAGGCGGTTACCGAACCGGATTCGGAGCGAATGTTATGATCGGAGGTGTACTCGGAAGGCATCTCGTGGGAAGTTATTCTTACGGACAGAGCATCGGAACACTTCAGAAGCTCAGCGCGAATTCACATGAATTTATGATCGGTTACAAATTCGACGGAGTTGTGAATCGGAAAGACAGCGATCACGACGGAGTTGTGGATGCTATTGATAAAGAACCGAATACTCCGGAAGGATGTGAAGTGAATGAATTCGGAGTGGCGCACGACGACGACCGCGATGGAGTTCCGAACTGTAAAGACCATGAACTTACCACACCACTCGGTTCGAAAGTAGATGAAAACGGTGTTGCTTTGGATGGCGACGGAGATGGTGTACCGGATCTTTTTGACCGCGAAATGGATACGCCGAAAGGCTGTACCGTTGATAAAGTAGGAGTTGCCTTAGACACCGATTTCGATGGCGTTCCCGATTGCATTGATAAAGAAATGAAAACCCCGATCGGTGCTCCGGTTGATGCAGATGGAATTGCGCTGGATGCCGATAAGGACCTCGTTCCCGATTTTTATGATCTAGAACCGAACACACCGCACTGGGAACACGTTGGATCCGATCCTTCTGTAACAGCGGCCAAGTGTATCGTAGACAAACACGGAGTTGCACTTGATTCGGATGGCGATGGCATTACCGATTGCGTGGATAAAGAACCCAACACACCACGAGGTGCTTTGGTTGATAAATTCGGAATTTCCATCGATACCGATCACGATGGCGTTCCAGACGGACTTGATGTGGAAGTGGATTCTCCGAGAGGAGCGAAGGTTGACAAGTGGGGAAGAAGCCTTCCGAACGGAAACAAAGCAGATGATGATGGCGACGGAGTTCCCAATTCGGTTGATCTGGAACCCAATACTCCGAAAGGCAAAAAAGTGGATGAATACGGAAGAGCGGAAAAACCGGCCAATCCGGTTACAGCTAACAAATTAGAAATTCAGGATATGGTCGACAATGATACGGAATGGGATTACTACATGATTGTTGGAGTGTTCCGTATTCAGAGCAACGTAAAAGGATATCAGGAAAAATTAAAAAACAAATATGGCGAACCAACAAAGGTGCTGGTAACCGAAGCCGGATATTATTACGTATGGACTAAAAAAGTTACAACCAAAGAGGAAGCTTACAAAGAAGCAGATCGGTTAAAGAATAAAAATATCGAAGACTTTATTGTGGGAAATCCGTGGTTGTGGAGAGAAGCGAAATAGAAAAGCGAAGAACGAAAAGCGAAAAGCGAAAAATGAAAATCGAAGAGCGATCCGCCTACGCTTATTGGCTTCGGCTGATGCGTTACTCTGCGAAAAACGTTGCGCGACTTTGCGGTTTAAATATGCCTGACAACGAATAAAAAGAGACAACGATAATTCTCTAAACACACTGATGAGGAAAGGGTAGCGGAAGCTGCCCTTTTTTGTTGGGATAAATATTTTGAACCGAACAATTGGTAATTCTTACCCTGAATAGCATCCGAAAAAGATTTATGCAAATTTTCTGGTGGTGTTGTGATAAAGCGATTTTCGCAACAAGTCTTATAATACAATTTTTCAACTTGAAATTGAATTCATAAACTTCGAGGTGCACGTGCAGCGAAATTTAACGATCATTGAACTATTTATATATCATTAGATAAAACCCTAATTGTCTGAGAAATGAAAAATAATGTGGTAAGATTAATCTGTTCAGTTTGTTTTTGTTTGAGCTGTTTGAATTTTTCATTTGCTCAAAACTTATCCTCAACAAAACTTTTAGGGGGTTCTGTGCCATTGGTAGTAGAAGTGAGTCCGGACAATTCCTATTTTGTTGGAACATATGCGAACTACGACGAGGATTATATTCCGGATCAGCAATTTCCTAAAGTATTTTTTGAGCAAAAAAGAGATGCTTTTGTATCGAAATTTTCCGCCGATTCCAAATATCAATGGACTGTTTGGTTTAAAAGTGCTGATGTGATGGGGCTCCAATTATTTCCAGACCAAACCGGATGCGTGGTATTATTGAGGTACCTCGGAAATGATGATACTTTGGATATTCGACAGAGCGACGGATCTTGGGTTCAACATTTTACCGGAAAAAATGGGAAGGCCCACAATGGCACTTCTTTATTTCGTATAAATATGAAAGGCGAGATCATAAGTCAATGGCAGATAGATCCGTATTATTGGGAAAGCAACAACCTATACGCATTTAAGGATAATGGAAATATTGTGTTAAATATTCCATTTGCACATCCCATAAAATTTGCTGCTGCATCCGATAGTATTTATCCGGAAGAAATGAAACTGGGATTTTGTCGAGTAACGTTATCTCCCGGAACTTTTCATCAGGAGGCATTTGTTCAATTACCCTATTTCTCGAGTATGATGAACACCGGGAGAACGTATGCGAATACCTTCCTAATTTCCCAAATACAATATCGGGGAGATACTGCATCCAAAACAGATGGAAGACTCTATTTTAATTTTCTGAACGGAGTGTATAAAGATTCTCTGATTGTGGGTTCCAATATAAATATTGAAAACTCGATTTGTTTTTCGGATACCTTATATCTACTAACCATTGAACCAAATTTTGGAAAAACCTGTACGATTAATAATCACGTAATTAATTCCGATGGGAGCAAGGTCTGGACTAAATGGGTAAAAGGTGAATTAATGGATTCCATTCATTTCTTAAGTAGGTTTAATGCTGAATTAATAGCATCGGATGCCGGGAAGAAATTTGTGCATTTTACCTATACTGCAGAAAATGAAGAGTCGGTCTTTAAGAATGTGAAATTTTTTAACGGCCGGTTGCGCTATAAAAGCGGGAACTGGTTTGAGTGCTGGGGACCGGTAAGCGGTGATAGTTTGGAATGGATTAGTTTTTTAGAGGCAACTCAGAATACAAATGGAGCGCTAGGCCCTCTGGATAATTTAAGGATTTATGGAGACCAACAATATTTGACCAGAAAACCTGTGCATTATGTTGATTTTGATCCGGGACCTTATGAATGGAAATATAATCCTTCAACTACAGTTGGAATTGTTTTAGCCAAATACAATTGCAAACCAAACGCAATATTTACATTTACTCAAATTGATCAAAGAGTGGATTTTATTAATTACTCATCAGGATCCGATTCCTTTATTTGGGATTTTGGATTTTCTGGTGGTTCATCAAAAGTTTTGAATCCGGTTGCTCATTATCCACATGTCGGAGAATACACTGTGAAGTTGATTGCTTTTAATCAATGTGGCTCGGATACATTTGAATTCCCGGTAACTATCGACAAAATTTCAAATGTTAAAAAAACACATGACTGGTCATCGGTCTTTCGGGTTTATCCCAACCCGGCAAATGATCGGATCAATATTTCCGGGCCGAATGTAGATTATACAATTTCACTTTGTACAACCTCAGATGGTAGTGTTGTAAGGATGTTAAAAGTCAGACGTAACGGGGAATTGGAGATTGGTGAAATTCCTTCAGGATTGTACGTTGTGGTAATTGAAAGTGAATTGGGAAGGGTTAGTAAGTTGGTGCAGATAAGGCATTGAATGAGTTATAGTTCAATCAATTATTTTCAATGATCATCGACTTCTCTAAAATTACATTCTCTGTTTCGAGTCTGTAATGATATATGCCGGAAGCGAGATTGGTAACGTTGAACTGAATGTGGTTTTTGCCTGTTTGACCCTGTCCTTCAAATAAGGTTTGTATGAGTCTGCCATGGTTGTCGTACAAAAGCAGTTTGCAACGACAAGACGAATTCAAATTAAAATCAATATACATCTCACCATTTCCTGGATTAGGTACGTTTTGAAATAATTCGATTCCGTTTGTGGACATGGTTCCAGGAATTCCAACATCATCAATTGCCAATCCTGATACTTTGATTCCATACCGGCCCATCTCCGGGTCATTGTTGTTTATATAAAGAGAATCGCCATGCGATCCAATGGTGACAGGCGAAAAGGTTAGAATTAATTCAACTGAATCGTTCGGTAGAACCCAGATAGGAATGGATGTATTTTTACCGAAAAAGTCTCCGTTCAACCAACTTAGTTTGTTAATTACTAAAGTATCTGTTCCAATGTTCTTTACCCAAAATGTATCTTCATTGGTGGTCTTTATTTTAGTGTCATTAAATACAAACGAATCAGTTGTTTGAATTTTAGCCCAGATTGTTGAAAGTGCAATTATTCCGTCTTGATCGCCATTTAATCCGGTGTGTGTTATAACATATTTTAGTTCGGTTGAATCAGACATTTGTTGATTGTTGTATTCAAAGTCAATCTCAGCATTTTCTGAACTGTCGAGCAGAATATCGGTTGGCAGGGTTAGATGAAGATTGTTGATGTTTAATGCCTTCACATTCGTTAAACTTAACGTATCTGTTCCAATGTTTTGAACACGTATTTTACCTGTTACAGGAGCATTAATTTTAGTTTTACCTAATACGAGCGGGTTATTGTCAATTTTAAGAATGCCGCCTTTAACATTGCCAATGAAAGTTATTGAAGTGTCGGATTTCCAGTTGACAGAATTAGAAGTGAAAAATAACGTGTCTAGGTCTTGTACCTGCCCGGATGGCTTGTACACAGATGTTAGAGTAACTGAATCTCCCGGTTGCAAGTGCGTACCGTTTATGCTTTTGCTTAATTTAAAATCAGATCCTTTGCCCCAAAACGCATTATTTAATACGAGTTCACCGTCACCAATATTTTGCAAAACAAACGTACGTAGAGAGCTGTCATTTATTGCAACCACACCATGGTCTACACTTGTATTTGATAATAACCCGAAACCATCTGTTCCTTTAATCGGTATAATTACCTTGGTAAGTTGGTAAGCGAAGTAATCGTGATATACGACATGAGTGTCAAATTCAATATTTGTGGTGGCCGGAACAAACCACGAACTAATTTTCAAACTATCTTTTTCAAGTATGGATGCGGCTCCGATTTGTATGGGTACTAAGTTGTTTTCGGAACGTATTGAGTCGATATGTAATGTTAGTTCTCCTGAATTTTTTAAGGTATAGCTGCACATTGATTTTATACCTACTAGGGATTTTAGCGTATCGAGATACAATGTCTTTTCAATAAAAGAATAGATTCCTTTTCCCATGATTCGCATTCTTGAAGAATCATTTGTGCCGTTGTGAAACAGCCAGAGATCAGCGCTGAAGGATTCTCTTTGATCGGGTGCAAAAGAACCAACAATATGTACTGTTTGTCCGGTATTAATTTTAATCGGAAAAGTATTTTTAATATTAAACTGAGTATCTCCCTTCATTTTGAAACCCTGAATTTCTAAAACCGCATTTCCATTATTGGTTATGTAAAATGAATCTGAATAAAAACCAGTTACCATCTTATCTCCGAAATCAAGTGTAGAATCGGATAATGAAACTTCCGGACTTTCTTCTCTGTAAATCAGTGTAATCTTTGTTTTGGGATTGATGAAATAATTGTGATTTATCTGAATAGATTCGTATTGATAAACCTGAAGATTTGTCCAATAGTTAAAAATAATTCTACCGGAATCACCCGGAAGAATCATGGCAAATGTGTCGATCAGGTCTATCTGAGAAGAATGGGTAATGGATGAAGTGAAGAGCGTGTCGGTTCCTGTATTTGTTAGATAAATTGTGTCTCTAAATTTTTTATTTCTGGTAGTTGGGGGTAAGTAATAAGTCTTTCCGGATACAACTTCCGGAGAAACAGTGAACCCTTCAAAACGCAGATTCGTTGTGTAACTGTCCCATATAATCTTGCCGTTGGTTTTGCGAACGCCTAAGATCGAAGATTGAAAACCCGACAGACCATGTATTGTGTCGAAGGCTGAAATGGAACGTGTAAGACCTGTAATCGAAAATTGTGTTGCGTCATTGGCTTTGGTAAGTGAAATATTTATTCCCGTGCCAAGAGTATTGTATATAATGAAATCTTTGTATACCGGATGACCATATTTGGCGGAATCAAATACCACGATGGAAGCTCCATGTATGATATTTTGAATAACGGAATCCCGGGTTGAGTTATAAATAAGTAAACTACTGATTACCGCCCCGTCACACAGCGGTTTAAAATCAACTTTTATTTCCACACTATCGCCAATATTGAGTTGAATGGGAAGGGCGTAAGGTGTGCTCAACGTAATCCAATCCGGCATACCGGTTCTGATACTGTCGATGGTTAATTGGTAATTTCCGATGTTTTTATAAATAATTTTTTGCGTTTGAATAGAATCAATGTATTCGGGATCAAACATCAATTCGCGGGGTCCGGTAAGCAGTCCTGTGTATCCGAAATAACTTACCAAAACGTGGGTTGTTGAATCCTTAAAGTAATCGTGATGTATTACAAAACTATCTTTCGTGGAACCAATTGAACCTGATTTAACACGGTAAACTACAATTCCGCTATCGTGAGGCGGAATGTACTTTTGATAGTAGATTGGACTGCAATATTTGCCGGAATTTATTTTGAGAATATGGAGCGTGTCGGTTCCCGTATTTTGAATATAAAAGGTGTCGAGATTATTTGAGGAGGCATAAATGTTACCCGGATTTCTATAAAGCGTGTCAACAACTTCCGGTGCTATTCCACGGCATTTTAGAGCAACATTAAAAGTATCATTTGCCGAATTATTAAGGATTTTTAATTCGGAAATAATTGCACCTGTATCAGAAGGCATGGCATTAACGAAAATCCAGACCGAATCACCGGGCATTATCGCTCCAACTATTTTTTGATTAACACTGAAATCGGAGTTTTGAATCAGGCTGCCGGATAGTTTCAAAGTATCGGTTCCCGAATTCTTTATGGTAAATGCAATAGATGATGAATCGCCGACCCGGATTTCTCCGAAGTTCAAAGTATCATTTGCCAATTTTATTCGGGCAGCGGGAATAGTTTTAGCCCTGACATAAATAAACTTTTCTTCAGACAATGGCGTGGTTTTTATCGTGATTGTATCCAGATAGCTGCTAACGGAATCTCCATTGTAATTAATGATTAATGATGAATTAGCGTTACTGCTTATTAACTGTTTCCCAAATCCCTTCTTGGTTTTTATCGATAAAAACGGGTTGTGACCTGTGAATAAAATTGTGTCGATCGTTATATCAAGGGTACCTGAATTGTTTAAATCCACAACCGATGAATCGGAACCATACTGAGGTAATTCAAAACTTATGTTGCCAGGAGTAGCATCGAATTCATAAGGATGATTACTGTAAAATCGGTAATAATAATTTGAACCCGGGAAATAAATTACAATTAAGTCCTCTGCACCATCGCCATCATAATCTGATATAACAATCTGTTTGGTTGAATTCATATAATGACCCTTTTCAATAAATTTCAAACTGGTGTCTGAAACATTTGTGTACATGAATATTGAATCACTTGTATAGGCAATCACGTCCAGCAAGCCATCGCCGTTTAAATCACCCAAGCTGTTGATAATGCTTTTCGGATAAAATAACTCCGCGGTGAATTCAACTTTTCCGGGTTTTGACTTATTGGTTAAGAAAACAGTTTTATTGGATGCTGCCCCGCACATTCCCTGACCATAACAGATCAGATCCGGCTTCTCATCGGAATTCAGATAAACAACATATGCTGATAAATCGGTATTTTTTGCGGTACAATATTTAAATGTATCCAGAATATCGTAGGCAAGCCGAAAACTAAATTTTCCAGGAGTTGATTCGTTCAGATAGATTTTGCCTCCGTCTACCAAATCTTTTCTGCCATCTCCGTCTATGTCGGCTGAGGTAAATCCGGATGGAGGATCGGGAAATCGGTTTAAAGTATCGGAAATGTATTTAACAACCATGGAATATTTATCCATTGGAATTGTGGAGTGATTAAACTGATCGGAAATACTGGAAATAATATAAGTAGAATCCAGCACCCAGATTATATCCGGAATTCCATCCTGATCAAAGTCGTGGACAATTCTTTTAGCTCCGTGTCGTGGATCGTGAAGCCCGGCAAATTGATACATTTGGGAATATGGATAGGTTAGTTTAAATCCCGAATCATAATGAGGAGTTATAACAAACATTCCGTCGCAAATAGGACTGAGGCCACTGCAGTATGCACCGTAATCAATCGTTAAAAAATCTGTTTCACCATCGCGATTTAAATCCTGAAGATAAAAATCCGGACTTTTAGAGTAGGGATAAGATGATTTTCTCGCAATCGATACACTGGCTGCCTGATTAAAACTAAATTGGTTTTCATTGCTGTCTGCATCCGGAATCACAACAAAGAGACTGGAGCCCGGAGTAGTTGAATTATAATCTGTTTTGCCCGTTAAATCCAATTGACCATCATGGTTAATGTCGATTAATTGTACGCTGTAAAATGGCAATTTGGAAATCTGCGCGGAATTAACATTCGGACTTTTATATAAAGAATCTAAGTGGAAATAATCCAACGACAGTATTCCTCCCGGCCCGGATCTTTTGGGTCGTATTGACATTGCGGATACCGCACCAATGTGATTGATGGTGTCGGTAACTTCAACTTCTGTAATTCCAATTTTAGATGGGATAATAAATTTGTACAACGTGTCTGACGTAAAAATTGGCGTGAGGTTTTGTGCACTCACATTCACCACATTCGGATTTCCATTCCTGTTTAAGAGATGTTTGCCAAATATTGAAATCGTGTCACCAGCAACGAAAGTGAAAGGACGTAAACTATCAATTTTTGGCGGATCTGTATATTTTCCGATAACTATCTGAGGGATTCGAACAGCGCCTCTCTCAAAGGAAAACCAAAGAGTATCTTCAAAACTTTGCGTCCTTATTTTATTGTTATTCCAGATATAAAATTTAAGTACTCCGCCGGTGTCAAGTACAATTGGAAATTTTAACTCAGCGGTAAGAGTTGAATCTATGATTTCAAAGGCCGGGTTGAATGAAATGGAATCAAAAATAACCGGTACCAATCCCAGATTTACCGCATAAATGGGTTCAAAAGATGAAAAAGATGCCGTATCAGCGGATCTTAAAAAAACCGGTTCATTAATTGATTCTTTCTGAAACGGATACAAAGCCTTGTTCATATCATGCTCAAGCTCAGACCATACTTCGGTTTTCTTAAGCTGATTGATATAGGTTGTTTTATTAGAAATTACATCGGGGACATAATCTCCGTTCACATCCATTATTAAGGATAAATTGCTTGCACCGATTGAAAACGGTTTATCAAATGACAACCCGCTGCTGTCACTGGTATTCATGAAAATATAGCCGTTCATGAAGAAATCCGGTTTTCCGTCACCATCAAAATCACTGGCTCTAATTACACCGCCGCTCATGTTGTACGAATACAACGAATCCCATTTTACGGTATCCATATCAATCCAAAGCTTGTGAAAAAGCAATGTATCGGAATGATAATGATCAGCGACAAGTAGTTCTTTTCTATCATTAATTCCTAAAACACCATCTACATGTTCAGAGTAATTCTGTGGATTTCGATGGATTCGTGCAATAGGTTTAAATTTAAAATTACCCTTACGGGAAAAGTTCTTATACACAATAACAGTTGAATCATTAAACATAATCACATCCTCCTTTTGATCGCCGTCCAGATCAAATATTGTCATGGATTTGAATATCTCTCCCGGTAATCGGAATTGCGTACTGAATGAATAGAGCGATGTGTCGAATTGTCGGGATCGAATTACAACGTAAGAAGTGCCATAACTCTGATCAACATCAATAATGTCGTTTAAACCGTCTTTATCTAAATCAATATATACGAAATAATATTTTGAATACGCCTGAACATTCGAAAGTGTGTCAAATTCGAAGGGAAATGAATCGGCAAACTGAGAGTTGTTTTCTAAAAATGTGTATTTATTCGAACTAAAAATTGCATCCGGTAAACTATCTCCTGTTAAATGAATTAATTTCAAATCGTTACTATAAGAGTCTTCTCCGACCTTGTTGAACAATCCTTCTCTGGCCGGCTTTAAATAGTACCGTTGATTATTTTTATACGTTCCTCTAAGGCAAATTTCATTGATTAAATAATCAACCTGAAGATTGTCAATATCGACATTACTGTGGTATGTTGAAATATCATTAAAAAATTCTGCGGATAATTTTACGGCATTATTGTGTGGATGCGACATATAAAAGGATCGCGCGGTACTCGCTGTTAATCCATGCTTTTTATCAAACACGGAAATCTTTGAATCATTGAAATATTCCGGGGCTATTATGGAAAGGGTATCATTTTTCAACGAGACTATTGAAGCGATTGCATGATCGAAAAAAACAACGGTAGAATCGGCACTTCCTCGGAAGTTTGTTAAAATAATATCTACCGTATCTCTGGTTCTGAAATGCGACGGATTTACTGATTTAATATAAAAAGGAGGGTTGTCGTCTTTTTTAGTTTTTATAAACGGGCCTTTAAAATTAACATCTGATGCACGAATGATAATCTGTGATAAAGAGGAATCTATTGATGGTCCCGTGAACTTAATCAAAAAATCTAAAGTGTCGCCCGGTTTAAAAATAACTGGAAATGTAAAAGGCAATGAATCCAATTGAACCAATTCTATATGATCTTCGGTATATATAGTATCAATTTGTACCACCTCTTTGCCAGAGTTAATTACGTAGTGATCTTGGTCAATTATCTCCTCACCGGTATAGCCGTATAAAAAATTTATTGTGTTGAGATTGTCCGAAAATTTTAGTCTCTTAACCATGCTGGGGTAGATTCTGAATTCTTTTCGGTTTATTACATCCGCATATCCATCTCCATTAAAATCGCAGAATTCACTGAAGTTAAAATCGGAAGAGATAGTGTCTGTAATTTGCCATTGAAGTGTATCTCCGGAGAACATGAGTTTCTGAGTAACGGTTTGCGGGAATTTTTTTCGGGATGTTACAATTTGAAAAACGGCGCTATCCAAATCTGTTGCCATTAGTTGATTTGGATCAAATTGCATATTATCATTTATAAATTGCCCTTTACTTGAAATTAGGGAATCCCGATATGAATAAATCGTGTTAACCAGAGTGTCGAAAATTACTAATTCCTTTTTACCGTTAAATAAAAAGTCGGTTGGCGTAGTAAAATACCCATTACCTGAAATATTCATGGAGGCCAGCAGGTTTGACCTTAGACCGGAGCTATCTTTGGAGATCTTAAATGCTTCCAGAATATTTGACTTATGCCCGATGAAAATCGCTTCACCGTCTTTTGAATATTCTACCAGATCAAATCTGTCCAATGTATCAATCTCGAGAAATTGAAGCGTATCGAATTGAAGAGAATCCTGAGTGATGTTCAAAAAATATTGAATGCCATATTTCTGACCCGATGAATCTGACGAAGGCCAGTAAATGTCTGATTTTCCATCTGAGTTAAGGTCGGCAAACCGAAATTCCTTTTGATATGGAATATAAAGAGAGTCGGCAATCTGCAAGGTCCCGGACGGCTTTTCGAAACTAATCAGGTTGGTTCCGCTACCGGAAATAAGCATTACCTCCGGAAAGGGTTTTCCATTGAGTTCAACCAAAGTATAAAAATCTGTGTTTGGAAATGCAATTGTGTCGAAATCGATATTCCAATCCGCCGTGGTATGGTTAATAAACAAATAAATATACCCGGAAGACGAGTGTCTGAGAACCAAATCTACAAGACCATCTCCATTGATATCTGCCACTTCAAGAATTTCCATATTGTTAAACAGGTTGAAGTAAGTTCGGTTATCAACCATATTAATCGGATGATCCCGGAAATCGGCAGCGGTGTCGGAATATTCAGGATAAACCGCATGTGTAGATTGACAATTCTGGCCGGTTGAACTATCTATCAACGAAAAAAATCCGGTACAAAAATGTTCCGGACACACCGCAATTACTTTTTTATTGGAAATCTTAATTATAGGAACAGGAACGGATCCCAGAAATAATCTATAATTAGTGTTAGCTGTGTCGATGTTGAATCCATTTAAACTGATCGTGTCCCCACTTTTAAATCGATAATTTGTTGTGTTTGTTATCCGGAAGGGAGTTTGTGCCTGTGTAGAAAAAGCCAGTAATAGGATCACAAAAAGGGAAAGGGTTAGTTTGGGTATATGATTTCTCATAGGGTAAAAATAATCTTTTTGTGTTTGGTTGCGAATCTACCGTCTACTCTTTTAAAGGAAATCGGAATACGGATAAAGAGCGGGGAGCGAAAAGCGAAGAACGAAAAGCGAAAATGGAAGAGCGAAGAATGAAGATCGAAAAATGAAGATCGAAGAGCGAAGAATGAAAATCGAATAGCCAAGAGCGATCCGCCTACGCTTATTGGCTTTCGCTTACGCCGTGCTCCTACGCTGAAGCTTCGGCGCAAGCGTAAGCTTCAGCGTAGGAGCATGGAGGATAAAACAAGCTGGGTTACTCTGTGAAAAAATTTGCGCGACTTTACGGTTAAAAAATAAAAGTGGCCTTCACTCCTGACAACGAATAAAAAGAGACAACGATAATTCTCTAAACACACTGATGAGGAAAGGGTAGCGGAAGCTGCCCTTTTTTGTTGTGATAAATTGGAGTTTAAATGAAAAAGGCAGATCAACTATCTAAAGCCGATCCGCCTTTCTGTTTAAGGAACTTAGGAAGTTGCCTCAGCTTTTTTGTCTAAGAATTTGGAAATAAGATCCGGTACTTTTTCAAAGGCAGCAGCCAGACCCGAATTCGTTTTTGTGCTAATGAAAGTAATCTGATCGCCTTTAGTCGCTAAAAAACCGATCGGCTCGATGCCCATTCCGCCTCCTACACCTCCGCCGGAACCTTTTCCTTGTTTCGGGGAATCGCCTTCTCCCGAACCGGAGCCAAAGCCCATTCCCAATCGCACAACCGGAATACAAGTAAATTCCCCTAATTGAAATGATTCGCCTACTACCGTTTCTGTGTTTGCTTCATTTTGCAGGAAGTTCGTAACCTTTTCCAGCAACTGATCAATGTTCATGTCCATAATCTTTGAGTTTGTTATTGTTAATGATGAGATGAATTTGTTTATCTGATAATCGCCCACAAAACCTTCGCGGGTCGCATTGTAATTATTAATTGTAATTGATTTTCTCCCTGATAATTGATTTGAATTCGTTTTCTGTTCCTGTCAATAAAGTAAAAGACCGGAGCCAAAAAGCTGTTTAGTATAAAATCACCAGTATCCAGATTCAACCACAATTTTTCGATTTTTATGGATCTGAAAACCTGTTTCATTTTTTTTAGGCTAATTGGTTGTCGCTTCTTATTTGCAAATTGTTTTTTCTTGTTTTGCCTTTTTGATTTCGCCGCTATTTCCAGAAGATTAAAGTCTTTCTTCCAAAAAAGAATCTGTAGATGAAATACCGGTTCTTCTTCAAACAGGTAACGCGCGATGCCGATACTTTTCCATTTAACTTCATAGATGTGTTCAGTTGAGTCAATAATTAATTGTACTGGAGCCAATAGCAGCCAAAGGACTATTAACAGAAAGACAATTAAAGACGAGAGAAGAAAGATTAACATTCAGTTCATATACCACTCCTAAATTATCTCAGGTAGTAAATCTGATGCTTGATAATAATCAGTAAGCGAACTGACTTAGTCTAAAGAATAAAAAATGAAGGACATTCAGTGAAATCAAATGCGGTTTTGATTTCATGCTTACCAGGGTTCGTGTATCCCATTACAGATAAATTATTGAGGAGTAAGTGTTTTCAAGGGTCTAATGCGTCCGCATCCTGAGAACATAAATTCGCAGGTGGAACTCGAAGCCATGTGAGGTAGTCTATGTCAAAACATGATTGGCTTCGATATAGAATGTCTGAAATTAGAATTTGATGTTCTGGCAAGGGAGGAAATACCGGAAGAGAATAAAAGCAAAATTTGTGGGTATAAAAGGGCTTAAGCCCTTATTCCCGCGCATGATAAACTCTTTTTAACGAACCCGCAAATGGAATTGATCACCGGATCATCACAAGAAACTAAACGCGTTATACCCATCGTTGACTGGTTTCTGGCAACACGATTCTTTATGAGTATATCCCGCCCGCAACCTTTGAACAAAAAATCATAAGCGGGCACTCGAAGCCATTTGAATTAGAATGTGCCAAAAACCGGATAATAATGAGGAACTTCGAATTCATTAATTCTCCTGTGTATCAATGGCATTTGTCAATCATTCACCAATTCCCCATTAACACTGACTATGCTGTTCAATTAATAAGTTGTTACATAAAAATTTCATCAGCATTCGTCAGTAAATCCCTCATTGGTTTCTTCGCTTTGCTCAGAATGACAGGGTTCTTTTTGGTCTCAAGGGATTCTTCGCAAGCTCAGAATTTCCTGTAAACCTTGGGAAGAATTCAAACGGAATTTGGTTTGTGGTTTCGCACATCTACACGAAGTTCTTCTCCAAAATAAGCATGCGTTAATTAAACTTCGTGTCTTTCATCAGGCAGTTTTAAGTGCACAGAATCCATTCTTTTACAAAATGATTTTAAGAGCAAAATGTTGTTGTGGCTTTGTGTGACATAGAGTAGATTTTCAATAATTCTCGAATTCTCTATTTATACGGACAATGCCCTTCTATTAATAAGCTGTTAAATGGAAATTTCAGCGGCATTCGTCACCAATTCCCCAATTTATCCCGACAATGTCAAACCTGCGACTCTTTGGTCTTGATACATATCAAAGGCATTCGCCATTAATTCTTTAATTAACTTAATTCTCTTAATTATTAATTAATAAAGAAAGGGGGCCTGCGATCCCGCCCCTGGCATGGCTGGATATTCGCATCGGCCCCCTAAACAAGTACGCCAACAGCTTGTTTATCGCCCAAACCGAACAGGTGTACGTTAAGCACACCCGTTCGGTCAGGGAAACATTAACCAAACACAGAGTTTGAACTCTGTCAAAACAAATTATCTCCAGCCGCCTCCGAGTGCACGGTAAATTCTAACGATTGCGTGCATCTGATCCATCTTTGTTTCAATCAGTTCTCTTCGTGCCTGCAGTGCATCTCTTTGCGTGAGCAGCACTTCCATGTAATCAGCACGGGCAGATTTGAAGAGCTTTATTGAAATATTAATCGACTGGTTGAGTGCTTCCACCTGCTGAACTTTTAAATCGTAGCTCTGGGCTAAATTTCCAATGTTCGAAAGCTGGTTTGCCACTTCTATGTATGCATTTAAAATGGTGCGTTCGTAATTAAAGGCCGCCTGAATTTGTTTGGCGTTTGCAGATAAATACGTCGCTTTAATGGCATTTCTGTTTACAACCGGAGCAACCAATTCTCCCGCTAATCCGTAAAGCATCGACTCCGGAGTTTGAAGCAGATATTTTGGATTAAATGCCTGATACCCCAAACCGGAAGTAATGCTGAACGACGGGTAGAAATTCGCTTTGGCTACCTGAATGTCGAGATTAGCCGCCATCAGTTGTAATTCTGCCTGCTGAATGTCAGGGCGGTTTTCGAGCAACTGAGAAGGAATCCCTTCCTGAACATGTCCGGTTGAAAGATGCGGAAATGTCTGTGAGTTGCGCTTCACCGGCTGAGGAAATCTTCCCACCAGAAAATTGAGCCGGTTTTCGGTTTCAATAATCTGCTGCTGAATGTAGAACTGCATACTCTGGTTTTTGAGAACTTCAGCCTGAAACCGTTTAACGGCGAGTTCCGTTACTTTGGCTGCCTGTTTTTGAAGTTTCACAATCTCCAGCGCATTTTTCTGAATCTGCAGGTTTTGCTTAACAATCTGCAGGTGATTGTCGAGTGCCATCAATTCGTAATACGATTCGGCGATTTCGGCAACCAGATTTGTCACCATAAAATTCTTTCCTTCAATGGTCGACAGGTATCGGTACACCGCAGATTTTTTGGCGTTGCGCAGTTTTTTCCAGATATCGACTTCCCAGGTTATGGTGGCTGCTCCCATAAAATCCGGCAATGGATCCGGGAACTCTTTTCCGGGTTTGATATCCGTATTGGCATCGTTTGCTCCGCGACTGGTATAGCGGCCTACTTTGTCGATTCCGGCTCCTGCCCCGAGATGCAGAAAAGGTAGATATTCCCCTTTTCTTGCCATTATCTCGTTGTTCGATATATTGATTTCCTGAAGAATAATATTCAGTTCCTGATTGTTCATCAAAGCAGTATCGATGAGAGCAAGCAGGTTTGAATCATTAAAGAACTCTTTCCATTTCAACTTACCCGAGTTAGTGGTATCAGTAGTTCCCGACTGATAGGTGACCGGGGTTGATTTGTTTTCTTTCTTCTGAACAATCGAAGGAAGATTACACGCGGGTAACAACCAAATCGAGACCGCCAGAAAGGCTATGGTTATACGTGTGTTCTTATTCATCGTGGCTATTTCCATTTTTTTCTGTGAGCGGGTCAAATTCTTCATCCTGAATGAGTGATCTTCCTTTGGCTAATGTGCCGAAGATGTAGTAAAGACCGGGGACAATAATTACCCCGAATACAGTTCCGAAAAGCATTCCTCCGAGTGCAGAAGATCCAATTGTACGGTTTGCAATTGCACCGGGACCGGTGGCAACAACCAAGGGAATAAGACCTGCAATAAAGGCGAATGAGGTCATAAGGATTGGTCTGAAACGAACCTTAGCCCCTTCAATCGCAGCTTCAAACACAGTTGCTCCTTCCCGCTGTTTCTGAACCGCAAATTCAACGATCAACACCGCGTTTTTACCAAGCAGTCCAACAAGCATAATCAATCCTACCTGAGCATAAATGTCGTTGGCCAATCCCATGAACTTTAGCAACAGGAATGAACCAAAAACCCCGGCGGGTAATGAAAGAACAACGGATAACGGAATAATGAAACTTTCGTACTGGGCAGATAGCACAAGGAACACGAAACCGAGTACAATGAGGAAGATATAAATCGCTTCGTTTCCGCGACGAACTTCGTCAAACGACAAACCACCCCAGTCGATGTCGTAACCACGGGGCAGTGTTTCCGCAGCAACTTCCTGAATAGCCTTAATGGCCTCACCGGAACTGAATCCTTCTGCCGGTGCTCCCTGAATTGCCGATGACGTGTACATGTTGTATCTCGTGATCTCGTTAAGACCCTGCTGTTTCTGAATTTTCATGAATGATGAATACGGAACCATATCGCCGTGTTCACTCTTAACATATAGTTGCAGAATGTCTTCAGGAAGCTTTCGATAACTCGGATCGGCCTGAACGAATACCTTGAAAAATCGTCCGAACCGGATAAAACCGAGTTCATAAGTACTACCGATCAGAATGGAGAGGTTGTCCATCGCTTTTCCGATCGATACGCCTTTCTGCATCGCTAATTCATTATCGATTACTAATTCGTATTGCGGGTAGTTGGCCGTGTAGAAAGTAAAGAGTGATTTAATTTCTTTTCGCTTCTTCAGTGCCGCTAGAAACTCATCGTTCACAACACCAAGAGCTCGATAATCTCCTGAGTTGGTTTTGTCGAGAAGTCGGAGTGTAAAACCACCTGCTGCTCCGTAACCGGGGACTGCCGGTGGCTGGAAGAACTCAATCTGAGCTCCGATGTTTTTACACTTTTCTTCCAGTTCTTCCACGATCTGTTCAGCGGTTTCTTTTCGCTGATCCCAGTTTTTGAGGTTGATAAGACAAGTACCGGCATTCGAACCACGTCCCTGAGTAAGAACTTCATATCCGGCAAGTGCCGAAACCGACTGAACTCCGTCGATCTTTTCACATATATTCTGAAGTCTTTGTGCTACTTCATTAGTTCTTTCTAAAGTAGAACCGGGAGGTGTTTGAATAATGGCGTAAAGCATCGCCTGGTCTTCCGTAGGAATGAAGCCCGGAGGCATTGTGCTACTCACGGTGAAGATTCCGAATCCGAAGGCGATGAGCATTCCGAAAGTCAATAATCTTCTGTTGGCAATCCGTCTCAGAACCGCTGCATACTTACCGGTTACTTTTTCAAAAATCACGTTAAAGCCGTCGATAAAGCGGTTGATCGGATTTCGGCTTTTCGGTTGACCGTGGGTGTTTTTAAGGATCATGGCACACAATACCGGAGTGAGTGTTAATGCCACAACTCCGGAAAGTACAATGGAGGTTGCCATGGTAATCGCGAATTGACGGTAGAATACACCAACCGGACCGGGCATGAATGAAACCGGAACGAATACCGAAGTCATCAAAAGTGTAATCGCGATAACTGCTCCGCTGATTTCACCCAATACTTTTTTAACAGCGTTATAAGGTGTAATGCCGTGTTCTTCCGCCATTTTAGCGTGCACAGCTTCTACCACAACAATCGCGTCGTCGACCACAATACCAATTGCGAGTACCAGTGCGAAAAGTGTAATGAGGTTGATGGTGAGTCCGAAAAACTGCATAAAGGCAAATGCCCCAATGAGAGAAACAGGAACGGCCAGAGTAGGAATAAGTGTAGATCTCCAGTCACCGAGGAAGATAAACACCACAATCGCAACGAGAACGAATGCTTCCCCAAGTGTGTGAATTACCTTATCAATGGAAGCCTCCAAAAAGTTGGAAACGTCGTAACTGATTTCATAATCCATCCCGGGTGGGAAAGAACTTTCTTTCAGTTCGTCGAGTTTCTCCTTCACCCGCTCAATCACGGTACTCGCATTACTGCCGTACGACTGGTTGAGCATGATCGCTGCCGAAGGATATTTATCTTTATTAGAATAAATATCGTAGTATTCACTACCGAGTTCGACCGTTGCGATATCTTTTAATCGCAGGAGTTCGCCGTCGGGATTCGCTCTGATAATTACGTTCCGGTATTGTTCCGGATCGTTGAATCTTCCCTGATATTGGAGAACGTATTCGATGGATTGGGATTTTTTACTGTCGCCCCTCCCGATACGACCCGGTGATCCGATAACACTTTGAGTGTTGAGGGCTTCCATCACTTCCTCGGTTCCAACGTTGTAAGCCCGCATTCTGTCGGGTTTGAGCCAAACACGCATTGCATACTGACGGCTTCCGAGAATCTGCGCCCGGCCGATACCGTTGATACGCTGAATTTCCGGAATCATATTTACGTTGGCGAAGTTGAAAAGGAACTTCATGTCGGCAGCCGTGTCTTTACTATACACGTTCACATACATCAGCATCTGTGGCTGAACCCGCATTACGATTACACCTTCACGCTGAACGAGTTCCGGGAGGCGGTTAAGTACCTGCCCCATCCGGTTTTTAACGTTCACCGTGGCAATGTTCGGATCGGTTCCGAGGTTGAAGAAAATCTGAATATTGGCTTCACCGGCACTGGTAGCATCCGAAGTCATGTAACGCATGCCCTGTACGCCGTTGATTGCTTGTTCGAGTGGGATAAGAACGGAGTTTACAAGTACTTCCGCACTTGCTCCGGGGTAAGACGCCCGAACGATTACCTGTGGGGGTGCAACGTCGGGAAACTGAGAAGTAGGCAGGGTGTTGATGGCAAGTACACCCATGAAGATTATTACCAGAGATACAACAATGGCAAGAACCGGCCTGTGAATAAACCTTTGAAACATGGCCTGATATGTCTGAAGTTGATGCTTACTCTATGTAGAGTTTTAAATTAGACATTACCATTTTCGGGTCGACGAACTGAGTGTGAATTTTCTCTTTGTTGGTCACTTTTCTCAATCCTTCGAGCAAGACTTTTTCGTTGTCTTTTAATCCGGAAGTAACCACAAACAAGTCCTCCAGGTCGGCGCCAACTTTAATCTCCCGCTGATGAACAACATCGTCTTTATCGATGCTGAACACATAGTATTTATCAAGAATTTCAAAGGTGCATTTCTGAGGAAGCAACTGAGCGTTTTTAATGTCTGTTGTTACCTGAATATTTCCGGTTTCTCCGTGTCTCAAAAGACGATCGGGGTTCGGGAAAGTGGCCCGGAAGGCAATCACTCCGGTTTCGTTGTTGAAGTCGGCTTCAATGGTTTCAACGGTTCCGGTCTGATCGAACATCTCATTATTCGCCATAATGAGTTTCACTTTCATTTTATCGCTGTTCTTCACGCTTCTTTTATAATTAAGATATTCGGCTTCCGGCACGTTGAAGTAAACCCACATCTGACTGTTGTCGGAAAGAATGGTGAGAAGATCTCCTTCGTCTACTAAACTTCCGAGCCGAACGTGGAACCGGTCCATGATGCCTGTAAAGGGTGCGCGGATTTCGGTAAAGCCCAAATGAACCTGAGCGAGTGCCAGTTCCGCTTTTGCTTTGTCGTATTTTGCTTTGGCAAGTGCGAGTTCGTTTGGCGAAACCACATTGCTGTCGGCGAGAGACTTGGTGTTGAGGTATTCGATTTTTGCGAAATCTGCTTCTGCCTGAGCTTTCTGCAATTCCGCTTTATACATAAGTGGCATAATCTGGAACATGAGCTGTCCTTTCTGTACCACTTGCCCTTCGTCTACATATATTTTTTCGAGATAACCTCGCTCCATTGCACGCAGTTCGATGTGCTGGATGGAACGGATCTGACACACGTAATCGGATTTGATGGTTGTGTCTTTTCGAAGTGGAGTGGTCACCATATATTTGGCTTCCGCTTCCTTCCCTTCCGCTTTTTCTGATTGGCAGCTAGTGTTGCTTAGCATGGCCACCACGCCTAAAAGCATCAGTAATTGTTTCATATAGATTTTAAAATGTTTGATTGTTTTGTTCCCTTGATGTTTGAAAAAATTGGTGAATGAGATTCACTTTGAAACACGGAGCAAAATCTCTGTATTTCAAAACGCAATTTGCCCGGCGTTACCTTTTGCCGGGAACGATATCAAATGCGAAAAACCTGAAGAACCAGATATCGCCGAACAGGAGCAGAGTGCTCTGATTCGGGCGAAGCGGATCCACTGCCGGTTAATGCTGAAGCAGGATTGATCCGGGTTCCACAGAGGGAAGCAGATTGATTGGAGGAATTGAAGTTCTTAGACTTTCGGGATGAAACCCATTCGTCGTCTTCTTCTTCAAGCTCGCAAAAAGGAATTTTTAAAGCCTCTTCATCCGAAATATTGGAGATCGTAGAAGACGGCTGATCGTTGATGTCGTCGGAGAATAAAATCTGAGCTAATGCCCGGCCATCCAGTCTTTCAATGGAAAGGCTGTTTGAATCCTCCCGATCGATCTGAGCTGATTTTAGTGCAAATCCGCTCAGCAGAAGAATACAGAGAGTGAGATATTTTAGAACTACCCTTAGCATTCGGGGCGCGAAACTATATCAGCAAACAATCCCATACAAGGATTGATTTCAACATATCGATGAACTTGTGTTCTAAACCGGATGACTTTTATCATTAGCATTCTCCTAAGCCGCTGTTATTGTTTATGATGCCTTGATATAACAGGCGATTCAACGGTAAATCCGGCCGAGTTGGTATTCGGGAAATTAACAGTGTGATGACTTTGTGTTTCACTCCAAATCGACTTAACCGAATTTCAGCTCTGATTAAAGTGTTTGTGTTCGAATCGGATATTGCATTTTTTTTATTGGTTTAATTTCGAAACTAATGAGATGCCGAATCCATTGAAAACATTCCGACTCATCCGTCAGTTTTATAAACTCTTTGCGCTGCCATCGATTCTATTAACCGTAATACTCACGGGATTTGTTTTTCAGTACGGACTCTCGGTTGTGGAGGTGATCGTGCCTTTTAAATTAATAACACTGGCTCTTTTGGTTTTTTATGTCGAACTTCAGAGAAGAGATGAATTCGTGTATTACCGGAATCTGGGATTAGACCGGAAACAACTTTGGGGTTATTCCATATCACTCGATCTGGTTGTATTTATTTTATGTATTCTTATGGCGAAAGTGCTTTGAAAAATATTCTGGAAGCCGATAGTGTGATTTTACATTTTGGGTTGCGAAAAATCCTTCAGGATATTTACGTCAAATGTGAAACGGGTTTGGGAACAGCACTCATGGGGAGAAATGGGTGCGGCAAAACTTCATTACTTCGGGTGATATTCGGGGAATTGGGAGCCACGGATTCTTCGGTCCGAATTAATGGTGAAAGTGTATTCAATTCAAAGAGGCGTTATCAGAGAATAAAATATTTACCACAGTTTAATTTTATTCCGCAATCGTTTCGTGTACGGGATGTTTTTCAGGATTTCAACCTGGATTTCGAAAAATTCAAAACACTTTTTCCGAACGCTGCCTTTGAAGCCCACACCAGAATTAGAGATCTTTCCGGCGGTCAACAACGTCTTGTGGAAGCATATATAATTTTGATGTCGGAATCTGAATTTTGTTTACTCGATGAACCATTTACGCAAATATCTCCGGTGGATACGGAAGTTTTGAAAAACCTGATTCTAACCGAAAAGCACAACAAGGGCATTCTTATTTCGGATCATTTATATCGGGACGTTCTGGAGGTTTGTGATGTATTTTATGTGATGAACAACGGAACAACCCGACTTCGTAATTCTGAGCAAGATTTGATTAATGAAGGTTATATCACAAAAGCGACCCGCTTTAGCCGGGACTCTGCAGGCAATTAAAAAACGAAAATCCAAAAAATAAAATCGAAGCGCCTTTCGAATTCAAATTCAATCCGAATCTCCCGATCAAAAATCGTCGATCTGAGGTCGTACTTTTTTTACTCACCGAAGCCATTCAGGAAATTGCTTTTTTATGTTGAGGTTAATATGGCGAAGGTGAGTTTTTCACGCAGAGACGCAGAAAAAATGAATTCTGAACCTTTTTAATGAATCCAGAAAAATGACTCTTGTTAATTGGTAATATATTTTGAGGCGCAGAATCGTGTTACCACGATAGTCTTCCAGAACATCAACCGTAACCTCCCGATCAAAAATCAACGATCTGAAATCGAACTTTTTCATTTCGCGCAGAGACGCAGGAAAAATGAATTCTGAACCTTTTTAATGATTCCAGAATTTTGACTCTTGTTAATTTGTGAAATATTTTGAGACGCAGAATCGTGTTACCACGATACTCTACTCGAACATCAATAGGGACCTCCCGATCAAAAATCGTCGATCTGAGATCGTACAACCAAAGCTCTGAAGGTCTGTTTTAATCGGAAGTCGAAAAAGAATTTATTCCGAAATTAATTCCTGGAGAAGCGCGGTATAATGCTTCATTATAGAGGAATTGATACAACCGTTTTTCAATTCACCGGCATTGGGTTTTGAATCACAACCGTAACCGGAATGCACCCAACGAACCTTACCCGATTTGTCGACAATTACCGTTGAAGGTGTTCCGTCCAAACCAAATAATTCGTATTCGAGTTTTCTTTTGGGATCAATAATCAAAAAATACCCTTCAAGATGTTCGCGCACCATTTTGGTATATGCATCGTCAAGATTGTTCACCGATTTTTCGGGTTGTAAAGCGAAGCCGACAAATACCACATCATCTTTAAATTTATTCTGTATGCTGTCGAGAAAAGGTACTTCCATAACACATCCGACACAACCAATTTGGAAAATATTAAAATAAAGTACCTTGCCTTTGCAGTCTTCCGGTTTTAAAATGTTGCCATTTAAATCGGTTAAAGTCGGATAAGAATATGGCTTTAAATAGGTGCGATAAAAAATGTAATTTCTCAAGGCGAGTCCTTTATAACCTTTTTGCAGATTCCATTTTTTCGGAGGATCGATCAGATTTCTCCACTCCGGATCGAATACCTGCGGAAGAATCGGTGTAAAATCGAATGTTCTCGTTTGAAGGATTTCTCCGTTGCCGGCAACTTCGCGTGTTACAACCCTGAATTCACCCGAGATTGGAACCGCAATGTTAAACGCAGTAACCTTATCAAATCCGGTTTTATAATACTCATTGGAGAATTGAATTTCTACAACAGAATTTTTATTGATCCCCGTAGTGTCAACCGAAAATACGTATTCGAAAAACTGGTACAACCTGTTTGTGTCGGGTTTAAAATTTTCACCCGGATCCGGAAAATAATGATAGGGGGCGATGCTGAATGTAACATCCAGAGGTTTCGCATCTGCCAGATTTACGGCAATTAGAAATAGAATAAAAAAGTGGCTGAATCGATACGTTAGGTTTCTTTTCATGTGGTAAAACTACGCTTATTAATTAGTCGCACCATGTAAATAAAATGTTGCACCGCGATTCTATGTCCTTCATTTTTTGGTTGCAGAGAACGAATCGACTTGCATTTTTATATCGAACTGGCAACATTGTAAAAGATTCTGTTTTGCAGTGAAGTCGCGTACAGTTGATTGCAGAGTATCACATTTTTTTGTCCACCTAAAAAAGGCTAATCTCTCAATCTGATTACACTTATTGAATTTATTGGAAGATCACGAGACCGAGAAATATCACGCTTTTACGATTTTGGATTCCGCCTGTTGCTCTTTTCTTCCAGTATTTTCTTCCCTCTATTTTGCTCCGTGTCATCCAACAGGAGGGAGAAATTTGCTCTTCCGCTCTTCGCTCTTCGCTCTTACTTTTTTGTAATGGTTCCTTAAATTGTTTGAGGATCGCTCTTCGCTTTTCTTTTTTGGCTTTTCGTTTTTCCCTTTTGGCTTTTGGCTTTTCGCCTTTTCCCTTTTGGATTTTCGCTTTTTGTTGTGGCGGGTAAACCCGCCATGTGTTGGTTTTTATTCGTGGCGGGTAAACCCTCCTAGTGTTTGTATTTAATTGTGGCGGGTAAACTTATTCCTGCCTCTCTTGTTCCGATTGTGATACCTGTTTTTATTTTTGCAACCCTAAAGATTTTGACCCATGGCATTTGATATCGATTTGATCCGAAAGGTTTACGGAACAATGGCTGAACGTGTTGAAGCTGCGCGAAATGTGCTCAACAAACCGCTTACTCTCACCGAAAAAATTCTCTACTCTCATCTTTGGGACGGCAAAGCCACCGAAGCTTTCGAGCGTGGAAAATCGTATGTAGACTTTGCTCCGGATCGAATTGCTTGTCAGGATGCGACGGCCCAAATGGCACTACTCCAGTTTATGCAAGCCGGAAAATCGAAAGTTGCAGTTCCGACCACGGTTCACTGCGACCACCTTATTCAGGCCAAAATTGGTGCAGACCAGGATTTACAGGACGCCCTCAACAAAAGCAACGAAGTTTTCAAATTTCTGGAATCGGTTTCCAACAAATACGGAATCGGTTTCTGGAAACCGGGCGCAGGAATCATTCATCAGGTGGTTCTCGAGAATTATGCGTTCCCGGGAGGCATGATGATCGGTACCGATTCACACACGGTAAATGCCGGTGGTCTTGGCATGGTTGCCATTGGAGTTGGCGGTGCTGATGCTGTGGACGTAATGGCGGGAATGGCCTGGGAACTGAAATTCCCGAAACTCATCGGTGTTAAACTCACCGGAAAACTCAGCGGTTGGACGGCACCAAAAGATGTTATTCTAAAAGTGGCCGGAATTCTCACCGTGAAAGGCGGAACCGGTTGCATCCTCGAATATTTCGGAGAAGGAGCTAAATCACTTTCCTGCACAGGAAAAGGAACCATCTGTAATATGGGAGCCGAAATCGGAGCGACCACTTCAACCTTTGGTTACGACGAAAGCATGGAACGTTATCTCCGTGCAACCGATCGCGCCGATGTGGCAGATGCCGCCAATGCAATTCACCAACATCTCACCGGTGATGCAGAAGTGTACGCCAATCCGGAACAATATTTCGATCAGGTAATTGAAATTAATTTGTCGGAGTTAAAACCGCATCTCAATGGTCCGTTTACGCCGGATCTTGCAACACCGGTTGGCGAACTCGGACCAAAAGCCGAAGCCAATGGCTGGCCAATGGATGTGGAATGGGGACTCATCGGTTCGTGTACCAATTCTTCTTATGAAGATCTTTCCAGAGCAGCTTCCATTGCCAAACAAGCCGTAGATAAAAAATTAAAAACCAAAGCTGAATTCGGAATCAATCCGGGTTCGGAGCAGGTTCGATATACGGCTGAACGCGACGGACTCATTCAGGTTTTTGAAGATCTGGGTGCCCGCGTTTTCACGAATGCATGCGGACCTTGTATCGGACAATGGGAAAGAGCCGGTGCCGGAAAACAGGAAAAAAATACCATCGTTCACTCGTTCAACCGGAACTTCAGTAAGCGCGCCGATGGAAATCCGAATACACACGCCTTTGTGGGTTCGCCAGAAATGGTGGCGGCTATCGCGATTTCCGGACGACTCGATTTTAATCCGGCGACCGATAAACTCATTAATGAAGACGGACAGGAAGTGATGCTCGACGAGCCAACCGGAATGGAGCTTCCTCCGAAGGGTTTCGCAGTTGACGACCGGGGTTATATCGAACCAAAAGCAGATGGAAGCGATGTGGAAGTAATTGTGGCTCCGGATTCGAAGCGTTTGCAATTGCTTGAGCCTTTTCAACCGTGGGATGGAAAAGATATCAAAGGAGCTAAGTTGCTGATCAAAGTTGCCGGTAAGTGTACAACCGACCACATTTCCATGGCCGGTCCGTGGCTTACGTATCGCGGTCATCTCGACAATATCTCGAACAATATGCTGATCGGTGCGGTAAACGCTTTCAACGGAAAAACCGATGAGGTGCGAAATCCGATGACCGGTGATTACGAGAGTGTTCCGAAGGTGGCGCGAATGATTAAAGCAGCCGGTGAATATTCGATTGTGATTGGCGAAGAAAATTACGGCGAAGGTTCATCCCGCGAACACGCAGCGATGGAACCAAGACACCTGGCGGTTCGTGCGGTATTGGTGAAATCTTTTGCGCGTATTCACGAAACCAATTTGAAAAAACAGGGAATGCTGGCGCTCACGTTTGCCAATCCGGCCGACTACGACAAGATTCGGGAAGATGATACTTTCGATCTGGAAGTAACCAATTTCAAACCCAATCAGCCGCTGAATATCACAATTCATCACAGCGACGGAAGTTCCGAAAAAATTCAGGCGAATCACACCTACAACCAATCTCAGATCGAATGGTTTGAGGCAGGCAGCGCTTTGAATCTGATTAAAAAGAAGCAGTAGGTATTTGGAGGGAATTTTTAATTCCCAGTAACCAATAAATTTCTCGCTCCTTTTATTCCGCACTTCTGATATTGATTATAGGCGGCTGCGGCACGAGACCGTATTTGTTCAGGCGATTCGTTTGCGATAAATCCCGCTAAAGCATCGTGCAAAGTATAGGCTTCCGGACACATGAGTCCGGTTGTC
The DNA here is from genome assembly GCA_016124755.1 of Bacteroidota bacterium. Lineage (GTDB taxonomy): Bacteria > Bacteroidota > Bacteroidia > NS11-12g > UBA9320 > WGNA01. The sequence goes on from WGNA01000008.1 coordinate 81,828, forward strand.
CAGAGCAACGGTTCCGCACCGGAGCTTTCCACAAAATCGTTGAAAAAGGCCTTGCTATAACATGCCAGAATAATGGCGCTTCGTTTTAAAGAATCTGTTTTTTTGAAATTATTGGTTAACTGAAAATCCATTAATCCGTCGTGTCCTGTGTATGCCAGTAATTTCGAATAACCGGAAATGCCAATTATCTTTTTATTCAGATGTAAGGTGTCTTTTTGCAAGCCGCAACACGCCGATAAAAAATCATTCGTGCATCGTTTTATTTCCTTGCCGTTGTATGCATCCGCCACCAGAAAAGTTCCGGATGTTTTATGTTGGAAAATGATGCGTTCAAAAATTACCGAATCCATTTTTGTTTTGGAAATAGTTTTCCATTCAGCACTGCGGGAGAAAAAGGTTCGTACGCCGTAACCACAGCCCCAATACAGATTCCGATCCGGATCCTGGCCGTTTCCGATAGCTGCCGGAACCGGAACAATTCCCTGATATTTATTGTCGCACAAAGCCACAAAAACATGGATGGTGCGTTGCACGCTATCGACCGGATAACCGGTGTTTATTTCCGAAGTCTGAGCAGTTGAAAAGGAAGCCTGTATTGCGGGGATTTTAATAGAATCCGATTGCGAAATATGTTTAGATTCGGGTTGCGTACAACTTCCCAAAACTATAAGAGCAAGTATGGTGAGAGTAAAATATTTCATATAAGTGAAAACAACACTACCCCAAACTAAATTATCCCGTTGTTAATTCTCTCTTTAACTTAAATGCTGCTCCGTTTGGATACACCAAGGTTGTAAATAGGTTGGGGATCGATGTACCATCTCTTTTCTTCTTACTTTTTTCTTGATAAAAAAGTAAGCAAAAAATCAAGTCGGAAAGAAAGCTGGCAAGCGCCCTTTATCATTTGTTGAAAATCTGGTGAAAGAAATGTCAAGCACTTTCCCGATTTTCTACCAAATGAAAAATTCCTGCTGGGGCTATCCCGCCTTTCCGACAACCCACCCACACGTTCCTATTTTTGTTTTGGGATCCGCTTCGCACCTTGCATTTTGTTCTTTTAACACTAACCACATATTGGTGTATTGAAGCGGAGAAACATTTTAATTTATTTCATTCTTTTCATTAATTAATTCTTGGTATGGCGTTTTGCGGGCCATCTCTGCAATTCACTTGCGCATCCGTTGTATTACATCGGTGCAAAAGAGCTACTGCCGGCCGCTTTTTGCACCGGGCAATACATACCGGCAGCGCGGCATTCATTTTCGTTTCTGTCCCTAACGCAGCTACGAAGGAAGATTTCCTGCCGCGATAGAAGCGGTTACGAAATGCAGGCAAGGCCGAGGCAGTAACGAGCGAAACAGCGACTGAAAGAAGCTCGTTGCGCGCAGATTATTGCCCAGCGTTGCCCAATGAAGTTTGAGCGGAAAGCGCGGATTGCCGGCATTGCAAATCAATTGTATTACGGATATCGATATAGTTCGGTAAATTCGGAAAAACTTTCTGCCATGATCCGACTGAGTTTCTTTTCTGCTCTAATACTTTTAGTTTTTACACCTGCCATTGCACAGCTTTCTGGTTCGTATACTATTGGGGGGGCGAAGTCAGATTTTCGAACCATCGATTCGGCATTTGATGTTTTGGCATCGAAGGGTGTAAAAGGGCCGGTGGTTTTTCAAATTCGTGAGGGAATTTACCACGAACGACTGGATTACCGGAAAGTTCCCGGCGCAAATCAAACGAACTCTGTTACTCTCGATAAATATCCGACAGATACCGGAAAGGTATTTATAATGAGTGACGCACCGGATTCAAAAAATAACTACATCGTTGCGGTTTTATTCGGTTATATTAATTTTAACAATATTCATTTTGAGCTGGAAGGATCGAATGCCGGATTCGGGCGAATAATTTATTTCCGCGACACAGTTGAATATGTTCGTTTTACGAATTGCAGTTTTAATGGTTACGAAACTGCAACGCGATCGTCTGTTTTTTCGCTTATGGAAAAACCCTCCGGAAATCTCGTGCGCAATCTTTGGGTAGAAAACTGTAGTTTTAACAGGGGTGCGTACAGCATTTCGATCTTTGGTGGCGATCCTAAATACGGAATTCCGGATTCGAATATAATTATCCGCAACAACCTGTTTTCCGAATTTCGCAATACAGGTTTAAATTTTTCACATACCCAAAGTTTAGCAATATCTGAGAATGTAATTCGCAATTATGAAAATGCATTTTCGACTGTAGGAATAAATCTGGACAACCTACACGGAACAGATTACGTGGAAGGGAATAGAATCGAATTGATCCGGAGTGGTTATGGTTTGGTATTGAATTGTTCTGCTCTCACCTCCGACACGGTTCAAATTTTTAACAACGTTATAAACGGATTAAACAGTAAGTCTCACGATTGGATGGTGGGAATTGAATTATCTTCAGCAAGAAATTGTAACATCCTAAATAATACAATATTTATCCCACGAATTAATGCGGATGCTATTGGAGTTAATTTTTATTCCTATTCGATTTACTCTACACAATTTCTAAATAATAATGTGGTGAACCTGAGCATTGGTCCAGCATTGGTTAGAACTTTCTCCAGCAGTTACGGATTTGTAAGTGATTACAATAATTTGTTTAATGCTACCGGACATCCGATTGAAGACAAGGCTGTTGACAGCATGTATACACTAAGTGATGCACAAAGTCTCGGAATAGAAATGCACTCTGTTTCGGCAGAAGCCTATTTTGAAGGAGACTCGAATCTGCGTTCACATTCGTGGTTTTTAGATGGAAAGGCAACTCCTGTTTCAATCGTAAAAAAAGACATTGACGGGAATTTAAGAGATTCTAAAAATCCGGATATCGGTGTGAACGAATTTAATCCTTACCACATCGATGCGGGTATTTTGCGTATGTCAGACGAATTTATTGAAGTGTGCGGTCAAACGAATCAGTATGTGCAATTGATCGTTGCGAATTTCGGAAACGATCCGATAGATTCGATTTCGATTGAGTTTGTTTCTCTTTCACCGGGAGGAAATCGGGATACACTTTATTTTACATATCCCGACACACTCGACGCACTTGAATCGGATACTTTATGGGGTGGACCGCTCTCAATAAACGAATTCGGGGAGTACCTGTTTTGTGCCCGTTCTTTTGTTGATAAGGATGAATCTAGTGTAAACGACAGAAAGTATTTTCATTATTTCTCCAAAAGAAAATCGATTTTAAATAAAATATCAGATATAAAAGTTTGCAATGGAAGCAGGGGAGAGCTGAAGTATCCAACAGTTGATGGATTGATAGAATGGTTCACAGATCCTTTAAAACCGGCAATTGACACTTCGTTTAAAATGTCGGTTGATGCCGTAAAAAAGGATCAGATATTTTATTACCGCTTAACGAATTTTAATCGCGAGAATCTTGGATTCAAAGAACCGGAACCTACAACCGGTTTTTTAATGGATGATTACGGTTTGGAATTTCATGTTACCCGCAGAATCCTTCTTGATTCCGTAACTGTATATCCGGTTGATACAGGAGTTATTTATGTTTTGTTAGAAAGTTATCAAGGTGTTTTAATCGACACACTCGGCTCATTTAATGTTTCGGGATCCGGCAAGAGTACGCCGGTTCACTTGCCTTTACACGCGTGGCTTGACACCGGTACTTATGTGATGGCTATGCGCTCAACCGGTATCACAGATTTGCTTCGCGATAATGTTGAGCCAACAGTTTACCCGATGGTTGGTGTTGATAGTGCCGTTATAATTAAGTGCGGTCGCGGCTCAGGAAATTACAGGGCATCCAATAAATTTTATTATTTCTACGATTGGGTCGTGCGAGTGCCTTATTGTCCTTCTCCGATCGACAGTGCTACCATGCATGTTGTTGCATCACCCAAAGTTGATTTGGGTAAAGACACCATTGTTTGTATGAACGATCCAAAACAATTTACTCTGGACGCAGGAGCCGGAATGACGTCCTATTTCTGGCAGCCGGCCGGTACAGACCGATTTTTAACGGTTACAAAAAGTGGTACTTACATCGTTAATGTTCTGGATTCCAATAAATGCCAGGCCACAGATCAGATTGTGGTTAGCTTCTTTGATAAACCGTATTTGTACATTGGTCGAGACACACAGGTTTGCCAGAATGAATACATGCCATATTCGATCGGAACGAATGAGCAATTTGCAAAATTTGAATGGAACAACGGGGACACCACCTCGCATACTACGATGGTAAACGACGGTTTATATATTCTAAAAACCATCAATGAAAACGGATGCATTTTGTACGATTCAATTGAACTGAAACTTTTGGATTTGCCAAATTTGGATTTGGGCAACGACGTGGGATTTTGTCCGGGTGAAAAGGTAGATACAAATCTTTTATTAACCGGAACATACACTTCTGTTTTGTGGGATAATGGTTCACAGAGTATGAATTATAAAGTTAATTCAACTGGAAATTATTCTGTTCGGGTTGGCGGCGATAACGGGTGTTACAATTCGGATACGGTTTCTTTTTATAGATTTATGCCGGTAAAACCCATGATCGGTAGTGATACGGTTTATTGTTCAAATACTGCATTCACTAAAACATTTGATGCCGGTAAAAAGATTAATTATATATGGCAAGATGGTTCCACCGGCAGATATTTTACCGCGGATTCTGCCGGATTATATTTTGTGAATGTTACAGACACAAATGGTTGTGCGTCATCCGATTCTGTTTGGGTAAAAACAAAAGAACCGGTAACACTCAGTCTTGGGAACGACACAGGTTATTGCGCGAATAAACGATTTTCAAAACTTATTAATTTGAGTGACAGTTTTGATTATTATTTATGGGACGACGGGTCGCGGAATTCGTATCGGTTGGTTGATCACGCCGCCATTTATTCTGTTGAAGCTGTCGACTATAAAGGATGTATCAGCCGGGATACGGTTTACGTGGTTTTGTGGCCTGTGCCAATCATAAATTTAGAGAAAGAAGTAGTTGTAAATCCTGATGAAAAAGTTAATCTCACTTTGGATGCAGGTCCAGATTACACAACGTATCAATGGAAAACCGGTTCAAATAAACAAACTGCTATTGTAAAAGATACAGGGACGTATTGGGTGAAGGTGACAAACGAATTCGGATGCGCGCAGTATGACACAGTTCGGGTTCGGTATTGGCATGCAGTCGGACTCAAAAAAACAGAGTCCAATTCAATTTTGGTGTATCCAAACCCGGCGAATGGTACCGTCACTCTTTCTAATCTAAATGGGAAAAAAGGGACTATCCATTTATATGATATTTACGGTCAGAGCATTTTGGTTGATCATACCAATGGAACTGATTTGATTGTTTTGGAGACTTCTTCACTAACTTCCGGAACATACTGGTTGGTTTGGAAATGTGGTACTGATATTTTCCGTAATCAATTGCAGATTATTCACTAAGAATTTCTTCTCCAGTCGGGTGAAGAGCTTGTATTAGTAAGCTTTTCAAAATAATACGTGTACATACAAACAAAATGTTTCAGTGGTTGTTGATACAGGTAAACAACCTTGAAAACGATGAAAAAAATCGTACACAGAGCAGAGAGTCGGGGACACGCGAACCACGGTTGGCTCGACTCGCACCACACATTCAGTTTTGCCGGGTATTACGATCCGGAGCGAATTCATTTCGGTGCTTTACGGGTTTTGAACGATGATACGGTTGCGGCGGGAAGAGGTTTCGGAGCGCATCCGCATCAGAACATGGAAATAGTTTCGATTCCGTTAGAAGGGGATTTGGAACACCGCGACAGCATGGGAAATGTGGCGATTATTCGAAAAGGCGATATTCAGGTGATGAGTGCCGGAACGGGTGTTCAGCACAGCGAAATGAACCGCACAAAAAACGGTGAGGTGAAATTTCTGCAGATCTGGATTTTTCCGAATACCGAAAATGTAGAACCGAGATACGATCAGATTTCACTCGAATCAGTTCGGAAGGAAAATGAATTGTTTCAGATTTTATCTCCGGATGCAAATGATGCCGGCGTTTGGATTCATCAGAATGCCTGGTTTAACTGGGGAGAATTAAAATCAGATACGAATCACACGTATAAATTACACAATGCGGGAAACGGTGTTTATGTATTTGTTCTCAGCGGGAAAATATCCACTTCGAATGAAACGCTGACAACACGCGACGCAATTGGCATTTGGGAAACCGATGAAATTGAATTCTCTGTGGAAGACGATTCGGTGGTGTTGGTAATGGAAGTTCCGATGGAGAATTACTGACGAAAGCCGTGGAACTTTTCTTTTAGAGTTAACTTATAGATACAGCTTTGTCAGCATAAATACTGACGAAAGCCTGAGTGTTTTGGAAATGAAGAGAAATATTGAATGGCTTTGTCAGTATAAATACTGACGAAAGCCGGAATGAAATGGGAACGAAAGAAAAATACGCTACGGCTTTGTCAGCATAAATACTGACGAAAGCCGGAATGTTTTGGAAATGAAGAGAAATGTTGAATTGGGGAATTGAGGAAATGGAGAATTACTGACGAAAGCCTAAATGTACTTGGGACCAAGGGAAACGTTGAATGGCTTTGTCAGCATAAATGGGGAAATGGGGAATTGGGGAATTACTGACGAAAGCCTAAGTGAACTTGGAACCAAGGGAAATATTGAATGGCTTTGTCAGCATAAATGGGGAAATGTACAATAGAAGAATACGAGAATTCGCCCACGGAGGTCATCCTGAATTTATTTCAGGATCTCATATAAGGAATTCGGAATACTAAAAATGGCAAATCAATTTTTAAAAAAATAACATTATTAAAATGAATACTCAAACAACAACAGACAACAAAACCCTTTGGGTAATTGATGCAGCACATTCAGAGGTGGCATTCAAGGTAAAACACATGATGATTTCCACCGTCAGAGGACATTTCGACGAATTCAACGCAACGGTTGAAACCGAAGGAGATGAATTTGAGAATGCAAATGTTCATGTTGAGATCAACACCGCATCCGTGAACACAAAAAGCAAAGACCGCGACGGTCATTTGAAATCAGATGATTTTTTTAATTCGGAAACATATCCGAACATTATTTTTAATTCAAAGTCTTTCGACGGAAACACTTTGATCGGTGATCTCACCATCCGTGATGTTACCAAGGAAGTAGAGCTTCACGTTGAAAACAACGGAATGGCGGTTGACCCTTACGGACAAATTAAGGCGGGTTTTGAAATAACCGGAACTATCAACCGAAAAGAATTCGGATTGAAATGGGACGCTGTGACCGAAGCCGGGAGCGTTGTGGTTTCAGACAAGGTTACTCTCGTGATTGACACGCAGTTTATTAAGAAATAAATCGTACGGTCTTTTATTCGTCAATGGCATAAAAACAAATCGAATGGGCGGGATGCATCTCGCCCATTCGTAATTAAAAATAGTTACAGATTTTTTTCACGCGGAGACGCAAAGAATTTCAGTACTCAAAATGATTTGGGAGAGAATTAATTGTTGTGGTCTTTGGCAGCTTTTGATGTGAGGCGGAGTGTTATTGTTAGAAACATTACACTTAAGAAATAAAAACGTAGTGCCGTTGTGTGAAACTATTGGAAGTAACAACCCTAGTTTTTCACGCAGAGACGCAGATATTTTCAGCTTTCAAAAAGATTAGGGTGAAACTAACTTCGACGGTCTTCAAAAACTTTTGATTTGAGGCGCAGTGTTTTTCGACTAACTAATGCCATTGTTCTGATTGTTAAGAAAATTTATTCGGTACGGCACCATCAATATGAATTGAGGAATAACATCAAACCGATCAAAAATCGTCGATCGTGTTTCGTACTTAATCTGGTAATATCTGTGAATACCGCTATCGCAACAACGTGACCATTCCCGAAAAACTTTTGGCAAATCCATCCGATCCGCGAACGCGCAAGGTGTAGAAATATGATCCTTCCTGAACATCGACACCGTCAACCTTGCCGTCCCAACCCATTGACGGATTATTTGACGTAAATAAAATTCCTCCCCAGCGATCCGCAATTACAAATTCGTAAAGTCCTTTTTCTGATTGCCCCGGAGCTTCAATAAATAAAACAGATGGCCGGAATATATTATTCCCATTAACTGAAGTCGGCCGGAATGCATTCGGAATATACACATACGGATTTCCCGTTAAACAAACCTCATTTGACGTGCTCACCAGCGTATCCGAATTTTCGGCTTCGACCACAAAACAATATGCTGAAGAACCATTAGATGTAAGACTTCCTTTTGTTTCGAGTGTTGATCCGTTTACCGTTTTAACATTTTCCCGAACATCACGATTTAAACGGTACACCTGATAACGTTGAACTCCGCCCGGCCAGCCTTCATACGGCGTCCATCGAAGTGTAAAACTATCTCCCGTATTCTGGTCCAGCGTTAATAAAATGGAATTTCCAGGGCTTCCGGTCTTGCCCTGAACACCGCACGTATTTATCCCCAAAGCACGATAGAAATACGATGTATTCTGAACATTTACGGAGTGATCTTCAAACGTTCTTTCCGTTAATTCAAATTCCTGAGACAAACTTCCATTCTCCCGGATTAAAATGAAATGGTCGTCGTCATTATTTGTATTTAATTCAATTTTTACAAATTCGTTTTCGGCAACCGTTACAACTTTAACATCGGTGACGCTCAGGTTCTGACTTTCCCGTATCGATGCGCATTCCGGATTACTGACCGATCGGTAATTTCCTGTCGGGTCGATGGCTTCGATGCGATAACAATAAGTGTCCGGACAAACATCGGGATCCGAATAATTTAGTTGTGTTCCCGGAACTTCATCCAATATATTCCAGACTCCGTTTTTATTTCTGAATACCTGATATTTTGAAACGGAAGTCCAGCCTTCGTATGCAGTCCAGTTTAAATCAATTTTGCCGGGAATCGCCGTTGAAATATTTAAAAGAATGGTACAATGTTTTTCGGCCTGAGCACTGCTGTATCCGCAACTATCGATGTGTTGAAGCGAATAACAATACCGCTGATTCCGGGTCTTTGTTGTGCTGTCGTGATTTACAATTTCTTTAGGTGAAATCGTATCGAGGTAATCCCAATTGCCGGAATTATCCCGAAGTATAAATGTTTTTTGATAAGGCAAAGCAGGAGATGCAAAATCCATTCGAACAACATTGGTATCTGCCACACTTACTACATGAATTATAGGTGCTTCCGAATTCGCCGAATCCCGAATTGTTTTAACTAATTTTTTTTCTGCAGTGCACCCTAAGGTATCGGTTACGGTTAATTTAATCTGCATACTCTTTCCGGATCCGGTCGCAGGAAGTGTAATGATCGAATCGGTTGATTTGCTACTTCCGCTTGACGTGGTAATTTCCCATTCACGGCTTTTAAATGGTAAATCGAATTGGGTTAAATCGGTTGCAGAAAAATCCTGCCCGACACACAAAACCGATGAAATTCCAATATCGACATCAGGAGGAGCAACCGCATATATTTCCCGGATAGCCGTATCCGAACAATTCCAGGTATTTGTGTTTGTGAGCGTCATGTTATAATGTCCGGGAATGTTATAAATATGCTTTCCGGCAGCATTATTTCCGTCGTGTGTACCGTTGCCATCAAAGTCCCAGTTCCAGGTTTTACCATCTTGTCCGAGGTATAAATAATCGATTGTTAAAGGAGCACAGCCGAAAGAGTCGAGAATACCGATTCGGGCAATCGGACCCGGTTTTACGCGAACAGTAGAATCGGCTTTCAGCACACTGGTGCAGCCGTTTTTATCGACGACCAAAACCAATGGATTGTAAGGTTGTTCGATAATGCGATACGTGTTGTGATATGCGTGTTCCGATCCCAGTTCAAAACCGAAATCGGTTCCGTCTCCGTGGTCGATATACATTTTATATACGTTCTGGGTTTGCCCGACGAATTTTACTTTTAAAGGTTCGCAACCGGTAAAATTTTCGAGATGATAATCAATGGCAGGCCCATCTATTTTAATGAAATCCTTTTTGACTATAGTGTCGGTGCATCCGCTGTGATTTTTAGCAATTAATGTAACCGTAAAAGGTTTTAGCGAACCGGTATTTTCGGTATAAAGGGTGGTTACACGATAATCGGTGGTTGTTAATTTTTTGCCATCACCGAAATCCCAGAAAAGCGTATCGGCATTTTCAGAATCCGACCTGAATCGAACATACGAAGGCGCACAATAGAAATTAGAATCGAGGGTGTGAAAGTCCGCAACGGGGGCGATAATGCTAATAGGAATTGAAGTCGTATCAAAACAAATAGAATCGCGGCTGGCAATGAAGTGAAAAATATAATCACCGTTTTTAAAAACTTTTAATGTTCCGGAATCTGCAAAAGGATTGGAAATCGAATAATTCGAAGTGTTCGGACTAATACCCGAAAACCAGCGGTTGGTGAATGTATCGGTTGTGTTTTTCCATTTAATTTCCGCGCCGGCACAAACCGAAGAATCTTCCAGTTCAATGATGGGATTCATTCCTACATCTATAATTTTTAACTCAGAAGAATCAGAACAATGGTTGCTGTTTATCGCTAACAAGCCAATGGCATATCGTCCTTTAGAGGCAAAATTAAATGTGGCGTGATCGGTTGTGTCGTGATCAATTGCCGCTCCGGATGTTTCGGAAAACCAGTGGTATTTTATTTTACCGGACGAATTTCCATAAACGTGATTCTGGACATTGGCAATTCCGTCAAAACCCAGATTCCGGCATGCACGAAGTCCGTTTGTATTAAAGTCTGATTCTATTCCGCTAATAACAAAAGCGTTCTTTTTAACCGCGGTGTCTTTGCAATAGCCGAAAATAGAAATATCATAAATCACTTCGTATTTGCCCGGTTTGTCTAAAGTTATTTCCGGTTCTTCTGTGTATTGGACATAGGTTGTGTCGTTTCCGTTAACCAATTTCCAGTTATGGCGGTATTGTCCGCTTGGCGGATAATTTTTAGGTCTCAATTTAAATTCAACACCCGAACAAATCGTATCCTGACTTGAAATAAAATCGGCTTTTGGAACCACTACTTCAAAAACCTCTTCCTGAAAGTCTTCCTGTTTGCAACCCAGCGCATTTTCCGCTTTTACTTTTACATCGTAGCTGCCGGTATATTTTGCATTAAAAACGGGTTGCAATTGATAGGAGGAATCAATAGGTGTTGAGCTGCCATGTTGATACAGCCACCAGCGAAAAACATCGTTTGTGCGATACGAAGAATTCTGACTTTGATTGAGTAAAACCACATCCTGATTTAAACAGACGTATTTCGGCTGAGGGAAATAAACAATGCGTATGGAGTCGGCGCGAATAAGTTTATCGTGGTTAGAAACATCAACACATCCGTTTTCGTGCGTTGCGATTAATTGTACATCGTAATACCCCCAATCTTCTACTTTGTACTGAAAGTCTTTGGTATTGGCGCTGTCCAGAATGTTTCCCATCGTGTCGAGTACATACCATTCGTAGGTTATTTTTCCAGTGGAAGTTGAAGTGGTTTTATTGGTGAATTTGGCCGTAAACGGAATTTCACAATCGTAATAGGATTCTGCTTTAAAATCAGCGGCTAATTTTTCGGCTTTAATCGCTCCGGTTTTGTGGATGGTATACGTACAGAAATTATCTTCAAAACTCACCTCTGCGTCGAACGTTCCGGGTTGTGTGAAATAAAAAGAACGGGTGAAATAATTAATGGAATCGTATTCGGTTGGGCCTTTAACGTTCCATTTTAAAATTCCGGCTACTTTGGGATCTTCCACTTTAAAAACAACATTTTCGGGAACACAGAGCACAGAATCGGAAAGGGTTAATTTAATTGGCGTGGGGGCATGAATGTCGAATGCATTTTTTTTTGTGACGGTGTATGTGCATTGTTTATTCGAGGTAACATCAACGCTTACATCATAACTGCCAGCTTTGGAATACGTGAAAGTGGAAGGTGTTTGTTTTGTTGAAGATGCAGGATTAGCTCCCGGCATTTTCCAAACGGCGGAAATTATTTCTGTCGCTTTTAAACTGGTGTTCAGACTCACAGCCGCGGATTCTCCTATGCAGAGATCTTTGCCAAAAGTATTGATGTCGATTGAAGGTGCGGCATAAACTTCGGCTACATCCACAAAGGTTTTAACCGAACGGCATCCATATTTGTCTTCGGCCATCATTACAATATTTTTCTTACCGTCAGAATTAAAGGTGGCTTTAAAAGATGTTTTATTCGTGCCGTATAAACTGCCGTCAATAAGATAGGTTCTGAAAACACTTCCTTTAGTGTTGTCGGTGAGTGTAAAAGAATCTGCCACATCACAGATTTTGTTTTTAGAAATGGAGAAAAGCGGATCGGGTTTGGGAATAACCTTTACGATTTTCGGAAACGACCGGTTGCAAACAGCTCCACCGGGAAGCACAATTTTTAAAAGCAAATCAATGGTATCCGGATCGGGAACGATGAGTTTAAAAGAATCGGTTCCGGCTGAAAATCCGTTTCCGGTATTCCATTGAATAAGGGAACCTTTGGGTACGTTGAGTGCCTTGAGTTGAAAAATTCCCGGAGCACAGGAAAGATTGGTATCGGGAACTACGATAATGGAATTACATTGAGACCAAACCACATCAACACCGAAACCGGCGACAATTACCATCACCAACGCAAATCGTGATATGATGCGATAAAAACTCAAAAGCGCTTCCCTGTTTTACAGACCTCTCAGGGCCTGATTTCGTTGCTTATTCAATGTTACGGAAAAACAGTTGAAGATGTTTGTTCAGCATAAAAGGAATTACTGACGAATGCCTTTGAACATTGCGTGTAACAACTTATTAACGGGAGGCTTTGTCAGCATAAATAGGAGAAATGGGGAATTGGGGAATTGGGGGATGTCACCACGGAGCGTCATCCAACTGACGAACTCTTAGATATTTTGAACAGAAATGAGCATTTGATTAGAGTTGTCAGTTTGAACCGCTACGCACCGTTCCGGGATCTCATACCCTTCCAGAACCAATGAGCTCAAGCCCTCAGTCAAACACTCGAAGCGTTGAGAATTTGAAAGTGTCAAAATCTAATCGGCTTACACCGGAGTATTATTCAGAATCCAATTCCGCATTTAAAATTTCCGAAATCTCGTTGGCCTTTGTCATAATCATCATGTGTGATCCTTTTTTAATGCGATAGGTATAATCCACATTGCGGATGGGTAAGGTGTGATCCCGGCTGCCGTGAATGGTGATAATGGATGAGTCGTAATCCCAACGATCCCATTCCACAATTAATCCAACAGCGCGTTTCATAAAAGTGGGATTTTTATCATTAAGCATCGCCAGACAGGTTGATTTTACGTGCCTGCGATCGGGTTCAACAATGGGTTGAGCAATAAAAACGGATTTCCAGTAAAAGGTGTCGGAAACCAACCGATGGAGCGGAATTGTTTTTTGAAACCGGTATCGGAGCGGCAATTCTTTCCGCGATTTTGCACTCGCAACCACAACTACTTTTTCGGGATTCAGAAATTCAGACATCTCAACCGAAACCATTCCCCCCAACGAAACACCAACAAGACTAAACGGCTCTGAAGTGTCGATCTGTTCTGCCATTCGTGCGGCGAACGTTCGCATATTGTCTGCGCTGTCCGGAATCAACCAATGCATATAATGAACTTCGAATCGGGTTGTGTCGAGTTGAAGAAAATACATAGATCGTTCGTCGGCCGCCAATCCCGGAATAAGATAAATGTGGTGTTTGAAATTTGAATCAACGGAATACGAAGAAATAACCGGATCTGAATTTTGAGCGGATACAATTCCGGAAAAACAAATTGCCAAAAAGCTGAAATGCAGAAACAAACCTGCGATGATTTTTTTGTTCATGGTTTAATACGTTTGGTGAGGCGAATGTACAGGAATTATTCTTAGTGCACAGGTATTTAATTGTGTGTTATCCGCGTGGTCCCATTATTAATGTAACTACAAGAAAGACGAGAAAGATCATCACAATTAAACCCAACACGGCATGCATAATTTCTTTAAATGCCATGTGAAAGAAAAGTACATTTAATAAGGCTATGAGTCCGACAATTGCCGCAATAATCATCAACAAAGCCAGCACTACCAGAATACCGTCTTCTGTCGGACGGGCTGATTTTTTAGAATGTATAACAGGGATTCTTTTGTGATGATTTCGTTTAAACAGGTGCGTTGATGAAACAGAACTAAGCCGGTGAAATATGTGAGAGGTTTTAATAATTGGGAGTACGGTTTCAATTTTAGGCGATGGCTTTAGAACAGATAAATATGTGAGTTTGGTTTGTTGAGAATCGGCTGATGACAGAGAGGCAAATGAGTTTATTTCAAATTTAACAGAGTCTTTCCCGTCTGGAAATATCCGGTGTTTATGATTGCCGGTGTTCGCAGACGAATTCGATGTGCGATGCCAGAGTCTTGTTCGCGAACCATATCTGCGCTGTGTGCAGGAACTAAAAAAAGTAAGAATTATGAGGGGTATGAAACAGAATGCAAACCGGAATTTCATTACGCAACCTTTATTCGAATATAAGATTAAAAACATCATGAGTATGCAAACATTCAATTATCATTATTGTTAGGTAAGCTAATTAGTTGGACTAATAGAATGGAAAACGAAGAACTGGTACACTCACTTCGGTTGCTCATATCCGGGCTGCACAAGAGTTTGCGAAAGGATATTTCGGAAAGCACGTCGTTGTCGCTAACTGAGTTGGAAACAATTTCGCTTTTGTATCGCAACGATCACATGTTGCCGACTGAGCTTGCCAATCACACAAAGGTTAGTACGCCCAGTATGACGCAAATACTTAATAAACTGGCGGAGCGAAAATATATCCGGCGAAAATCGGATCCGGAAGACAAACGAAAGGTGAGTATTTCGCTTACTTCAACCGGGAAAAAAGTAATTGAAAATGCCTTAAACAATCAGGATAACGAGTTGCGTGGAAGAATTGAATCGCGATTAACTGCCGGAGAAATTAAAACCCTGATGAAAGTTCTGCCCATTCTTGAAAAAATAAATTCACTTTAATTTAATAATGCAAAACAACGAAATGAAGTCTGCCTTGCTGGTGATGGACATGCAGACAGCTATTCTCAATTCTTTACCGGAAGAAGCTCGCAACGGGTTATTAAAACGAATGCAACTGTTAATCGAAACTGCCCGAAAAAATGAAATCCCGGTTATTTATGTAGTAGTCGGATTTCGACCCGGCATCCCGGAGGTGGGAGAGACGAGCGGTTTTTTTCCTTTTAAGTCAAGATTAAAAGATGTTGACATTGAAGAATGGAAAAAGATTCATCCCGTACTGCAGCCGGATAAGGATGAAATTATTATTCAGAAAAAAAGAATTTCCGCATTTACCGGAAGCGATCTGGAAATAGTTTTAAGAGCCATGGATGTCCGCCATTTGATATTAACCGGAGTGGCAACCAGTGGCGTGGTACTTTCTACTTATCGGGAAGCATTTGACAAAGATTTTCGCTTAACGGTTTTATCAGACGGTTGCGCAGATGCAGATCCGGAAGTACATCAGGTACTCACCGAAAAAATATATTCCAGAACCGGAGAAGTTATTACGATAAAAGAATGGATCGACCGATTCAGTCAAACGACCGGCTCCTGAGTACCGGAATGAAAAACGGGTTCCGGAATACCTTCCGGTCGTTGAAATATCCGAATTACCGGTTGTTTATTACCGGACAATCCATTTCGATTCTCGGCACCTGGATGCAACGAACGGCGGTGAGTTGGGTGGTGTACGAACTCACGAATTCGACTTTTATGCTCGGACTCACCATGTTTGCTTCACAGTTTCCGTCTTTTATTTTTTCGCTTTACGGTGGAATTATTTCGGATCGTTACGACCGACATAAAATCATTATCGTTACACAGATTGCATCGATGATTCAGGCATTGGTGCTGGCAACATTAGTATATTTTGGATGGGCGGAAGTTTGGCATATAATGGCGCTGAGTGCATTGTTGGGCGTTGTAAATGCTTTTGATATACCGGCCCGGCAGCCCTTGGTACATCAGCTTGTAAGCGATCCGGCTGATGTACAGAATGCGTTGGCCTTAAATTCTTCGGTGGTAAATATTGCCCGGTTTGTGGGGCCGGCTTTATCCGGATTTGTACTCGCAGCATTTGGAGCCGGAATTTGTTTTTATTTTAATGCATTGAGTTTTCTGGCGGTTATTATTTCACTTTTTATGTTAAAACTAACACCACAGGTAATTCGTCCGAAAACACAAAAAGCAAAAATGGAATTGATCGAAGGATTCCGGTATATGAAAAATCACCGTGTTCTCGCTCCGATCATGTTGTACATTCTTTTCATTAGTTTGTTTGTAATGCCTTACGATACATTAATACCGGAATTTGCAAAATCCATTTTCAGCGGAGATGCCAAAACATACGGTTATATTCTGAGCAGTGTTGGTTTCGGAGCGTTAATGGGAACCATATTTCTGGCGACATTAAAATCGGAGGATAAGCAGGGTTTTATTTTATTGATTAATACCCTTGCGTTGGGCGTTGGTCTGATTTGTTTTTCGTTGATTCATTTTCTACCGGCGACATTAATTTTCGGAGCGTTGGCCGGTTTCGGAGCAATGACGCAGACGACGATTTGTTTAACGGTAATTCAGACCCGCACCGAACCGGAAATGCGCGGACGAATGATTTCCTATTTTGCCATGGCATTATTTGGAATGCTCCCGATCGGAAGTCTGATTATCGGCGCAGTGTCGCATCAATTGGGGAGTTCGGTTACGATGTTGATTCAGGGGATAATTGCATTAATTATTGCGATGGTATTTTATCCGGTGTTCCGGAAACCGGTAAAATAGATGAAGATTTTGGGGTGTAAGAATTATTTAATGGAAGTCTTTCATTTTTATGTTTTCGATTTTTTCGTTTTTTATTTAATGCTTCTCCGTTTGGATACACCAGGATTGCGAATCGGTTTATGCATCGATGAACAATCTCTTTTCTCACTTTTTTCTTGATAAAAAAGTAAGCAAAAAATCAAGTCGGAAAGAAAGCTGCCTAAGCTCCCTTTGTCATTTGTTGAAAATCTGAGAAAGAAGTGTCAAGCACTTTCCGGATTTTCTACCAAATGACAAATTCACTCCGGGGCTATCCCGCCTTTCCGACGACCCACCCACGCGTTCCTATTCTTGTTTTAGGATCCGCTTCGCAAAATTCATTTTGTTCTTTTTAATACCAATCACAAGTTGGTGTAATTATGCGGAGAAACATTTTTTATTATGTGATTTTACATAGACGGAATTAGATCAATATCACCTATTGATTTAACCATATAAAAGCAGGATTTATACACCCTCTTATTTGCAGGCTAAATGTCAACTTATGGTGATTGCTTTCCACAAAATGAAAGACTTCTTCCACAGTGGTTTTATTAAATTATTGTGAAGATTTTGGAAACTTCCGGCACATCATTCCTTAATGCTAATTCTACGGAGTCGTAACCTGAAAATTCTCCTTTTGCACCGGTTAAAAAGTAGAAAGATGAAACTAAAAACCTGGCTCCTTTTCGTGGGAATCTCCCTCGGATTCAGCGCTTCGGCGCAAATCAAATTCGATCCTAAGATCGATGTAAACTTCCTCTCGGATACGCTCATGCACACGGGAGATCCTCTCAAATTCCAAATCCTTTTTAAGGGTGGATATGATCATGTACAAACTACTGCAACGTATGGTCACGCCGCAGACACTGCAATTGCTAAAAGCTGGAACGACTTTATCGGTTTTACACCGGATCCGACCGGTGCAAGTCTTGGCTGGATTTCCATCAACCACGAAGAAGTTGTATCGAACGACAAAATTGGTGACGGTGGAGGAATGACCGTTTTTCGTGTAAAGAGAGATCCGAACACCGACACGCTCATTATTATGGAACAAACCCTTTCTGATGGACGAAAAGGGAAATTTTTTAATGTGGATTTTGCCAACACAACCGGAGAAACCGGAATGAATTGTGGCGGTATTGTTTCTCAGGTCGACGGAAGAATCTGGACGGCTGAAGAATGGTTCCGGTACAGTAACAAAGACATCGCAGATCGCGATACCAGTGATTTTATTATCGGTCAGGGTACCGTGAACGGACAATCATCACCCGCCGGTTTTGCCGGTTACAACGGTGAGCAAATCCAGAAATTCGAGAACTTCAACTACATGGTGGAAATCGATCCGCGCGAAGCGAAAGCTATTCGCAAACAATACAACTGGGGTCGGCAGAATTTTGAAGGTGGTGTTGTAATGGAAGACAACAAAACCGTGTACACGGGCGCCGATGCAACTCCGGGATTCTTCACCAAGTTTGTTGCCGATGCCGCCGGTGATTTCACTTCCGGAAAAACGTATGTGTACCGACACATCGATAGTAATGTGCGAATGACACACTGGTCTTCTCAGCTTGAAACCTATGCCGAAATTTCTGCTTACGACGAGGTGAACGACCGAATTTATTCTACCGAATCGAATAACTTCGGAGTTACCGTTTTCTCTCTTAAAAACGGTAGTGTTTCTAAAATTGACTATATTGATCTTAGCGCAAACGGTGCTGCCCCAACTTCGGTTGCTTGCAATAATGGTGTTCTTGCGGTTGCACTTCCGAACGCAACTAAAACAGATGCAGGAACAGTGAGATTCTACGATAAGGATCTGAAACTTGTTAAAACCGTAACCGTTGGTGCGTTGCCGGATATGATCACGTTCACCGGCGATGGAAAATATGTGTTGGTTGCGAACGAGGGTGAACCCAACGACGATTACACAATTGATCCGGAAGGAAGCGTATCCGTAATCGATCTTACAAACGGTGTTGCCAATGCAACCGTGATGAATGCAGATTTCAACGGAGTTACAATTCCTGCTGATGTTCGCATCTTCGGTAGAAAAGCAGAATCTCAGTCTGAACTTTTTATTTCTGAATACGCAGAAGGTTCATCCAATCACAAATACCTGGAGATTTTTAATGCATCAAACCAAACCATCAGTCTCGATAACTATGCTTTCCCGAATACATCAAACGGCGCCACAACCAACGGTGAATACGAATTCTGGAATGCATTTCCAACCGGCGCTACTATCGCTCCGGGTAAGACCTACGTAATTGCTCACGGAAGTTCTGATGCTTCGATTTTGGCTAAAACCGATTACCAATTCACTTACCTCAGCAATGGAAACGATGGTTTCTGTTTAACGAAAGGTGGAACCTGGAACGATGCAAACAGCAACTCTGCGATTGATGCCGGTGAAATGACCGGATTCACTATTCTTGACTGTGTGGGTGATTGGGGTGCTGATCCGGGTGCTGGTTGGAGTGTCGCCGGTGTATCCGATGCAACCAAAGATCATACACTCGTTCGCAAAGCGGGCAAAAAAGCAAATGCAGATTGGACAGCTTCAGCGGGAACGAATGCTGACAACAGCGAGTGGATTGTTTTAGATAACAATACATGGACAGATGTAGGAATCCGAAAAATGGGTGTTTTCTCAACTCCTCAGCAAGACATTGAGCCGGAATACATCGCCGTAAGCACTGATAATAAAACAGCGTATGTAACGCTTCAGGAAAACAATGCGATTGCAGTTGTAGATATCGCCACAGCTAAGGTTACCAAAATACTTCCTTTGGGCTATAAAGATCACAGCCTAACTGAAAATTCATTAGATGCCTCCGACAAGGACAATGCAATCGGAAATGAAAAAACGTATGCAAACCTTAAAGGTATGTATATGCCAGATGCGATTGCTGTTGCCAACATTGGTGGTAAAGATTATTTATTAACAGCTAATGAAGGTGATTCCAGAGATTACGATGGTTACTCTGAAGAAGCACGGGTTAAAGATTTAACACTCGATCCGACTGCTTTCCCAAATGCTTCAACCATTCAGGCAGAAGATGCACTCGGCAGATTGAAAACAACTACCAGTATGGGAGATACAGATGGAGACGGAGATTT
Organism: Bacteroidota bacterium; assembly: GCA_016124755.1. GTDB lineage: Bacteria > Bacteroidota > Bacteroidia > NS11-12g > UBA9320 > WGNA01. The sequence continues at coordinate 101,890 of WGNA01000008.1, forward strand.
CGATGTAATTTATAGCTACGGCGGACGAAGTTTTTCGATCTGGGATACCGATGGAAATCAGATTTTCGACAGCAAGAATCAGCTTGAAACCATGCTCGCAACCATGTTTGCAGGAAACTATCCGGCTGATCGTGATGATGATAAAGGAGCTGAACCCGAATCGGTAACGGTGGGTGTAATTGGTTCTAAAACTTTTGCCTTTATTGGTTGTGAAAGATCTGCAGGCGTATTCGTTTACGACATCACGGATCCGGCAAAGGCTCATTATGTAACGTATTACAACAAAAACGGAAACGACAGAAGCCCGGAAGGACTCATCTTTATTTCGCGAACTAAATCAGACGACGGAGAAGCGTATCTGATTTCTACTAATGAAGTTATTGATGACTACCACGGTTCCGTTAGCGCCTACAGAATCTATGGTCTTGATGGCAAAAACTGGGTTGAGATCAACAACCATGACCTTGACAAAATGCTCAATTTCGATTCAGAATCCGTTAATGTGGGTGCCACTATGTTCAACCGTCTGGAATGGGTAACATACGACACAGACACCAAAGCGGTTTATTTCACTGAAACAGGTCGCGACAATCCGGGAAGTAGCTGGGCAGATGACTATGCTAAAGGCGGTCACCACGCAAATCACACACTTGCCAGAGCTGCTGCTCAGGGTGTAAGTGCCAATGATAAAACCTATGTTGACTACTATGGTCGTGTTTTGAAATACGATCCGGCTACCGAACAAGTAACCGTTCACATCGAAGGCGGTCCGGATTTCGCAACTTCGCCCGACAGTGCAAGCTATCCGAAAAACCACCTTTCAAATCCGGATGGTATCACAACTATGCACATTAACGGAAGAAGTTATCTGGTGATTTGCGAAGACCTGAATGGTACTTCAGCGGGTCGTGTTCCAGCCGGAATCACAACGCCTACCTGCGAATTGTATTTGCTGGATCTTACCATTGCAAAACCAACCGTAAATGATTTGGTTCGAATTGCAGTAAGTCCTTACGGGGCAGAAACTACAGGAGCGTGTCCAACTCCGGATGGAAAAACGCTTTTAGTGAATGCACAGCATCCAAGTACTAAAAATCCGTATCCGTATAATTATTCATTAACCTACGCTTTAACAGGTTGGGAACTTGAGAAACATATTTTGGTTGAAGAATTAAAAAAGAAAAATGAGAATTTCATTTTCTATCCAAATCCGACCAACGGAAAAGTGGTTTTTGAAAAAACTCAGGATGTGGCGGTTTATGATGCAAAAGGAACATTGATTCAGGTGTTTGAACAAACCAATGAAATCGATCTTTCTGCCTATGCAAACGGTGTTTATTATTTAAAAAACACTGAGGGAGCTACTAAGAAACTTGTACTCAATAATTAATTTTTTCTAATTGTGTCTTTGGGAGCCCCGGTAAGCCGGGGCTTTCCCTTTTTATATAAGAGCATGAAAAACGTATTTATCGGTGTGTGTGCCTTGCTGATGGTTTTGTTTACAGCAAAACTTTTTAGCTCAGAAGAACCGAACCGTAATGTGAAGAAGCTTTATATCACCAAGCTCGAAGAACTCATTGAATCTTTAGACGCATTGATGAAATCGGTTCATTCGGGAAATCCGGATGATCTGAGAAATGCATATTCAGAAAGCCGTAAAAAATTTAAATCGGTTGAGTTTTTAATGGCTCACATAGATCATGAGTTTTATTTAAAAAACATAAACGGAGCACCATTACCCAAACTTGAGAAAAATGTACCGGAAAGACGAATTATTGAACCATCCGGATTTCAGGTAATTGATGAATTGATTGGTGAAGAGGATTTCGATAAAACCGAATTGTTGAACCACATCGAAAACCTCCGGAACAAAATTCAGGAAATGATTAATTACCAGCGGGCATTTTGGTTTAACGACGACATTATTGCCAGAGCCGTTCAATATCAACTGATCAGAAATTATGTTTTAGGCGTAACGGGTTTTGATACGCCCGGCACATTACAGGGCATTGAAGATGCGGCTTCTTCTGTTGCGGGAATTCAGGAATTTATGATGATCTGGAAATCCGATTGGGCTAAAGAAGCCGAAAAAATTAGTTCACAGCAGATTAAATTTTTAAACAAAAACAACGACTTTAATTCATTCGACAGATTAGAATATTATAAGAAATATTGGCAACCCCATTATTCATTTTGGATTAAAAAATTTAAAAACTCCGGAGAAGATTTTTGGAAAGAAGTACCGGGAATGCCCATTGAATTGAATGGAAAAAGTGATCACCTGTTTTCATCTGATTTTTTAAATAAGGCCGCATTTCTGGATTTTGCTTTCTCCGATGTAAATGAGAAATCCATTGCCTTGGGGAAGAGATTGTTCTTTGATCCGGGACTTTCTGCAGATGGAAAAGTTTCGTGCGGAACCTGTCATCAACCCGGTAAAGGCTATGCCGACGGATTGCCGAAAAGCAGAGCGGGAGACGGAAAGGAATTCGTCGACCGCAATGCACCCGGACTTATAAATGCGCTGTACGCCAAAGCTTATTTTTACGATTTGCGCTCCGAACATTTATCGCAGCAGTTTGAACATGTAATTTTTAGTGATCTGGAATTCAACACTACGCTGATTGATATTTTGAAAAAGCTGCAATCGGATAAAACGTATTATGAAGAATTTAAAAATGCATTTCCGGCACATGCAAATAATCCGGTGAATGTTTTCACATTTAAAAGTTCTTTATCGGCATATATCACTTCACTAACCGGTTTTGACAGTGAGTTTGATAAATTCATGCGCGGGGAAAATAAAGGCCTTAGTATATCTGCCCAACGCGGGTATAATTTATTTATGGGAAAAGCGGCTTGCGGAACGTGTCATTTTGCTCCGACGTTTTCGGGATTGGTGCCTCCGTATTTTAATGATTCGGAGAGTGAGGTGTTGGGTGTTCCATCCGACACAACGTATCAAAAACCGGATGCGGACGACGGACGATATAACCGCCGGGTTTTACGCGAAACCGTTGATTTTTACCGGCACTCGTTTAAGACAACAACGGTTCGCAACACGTCGGTTACCGCTCCGTACATGCACAACGGCGTTTTTTCCAATTACGATCAGCTTCTTGAATTTTACAACAACGGAGGAGGAACTGGTCATGGATTAAAAGTGGAATATCAAACCCTTGCCGGCGATAGTTTGCATTTAAATAAGGCAGAACTAAAAGATATCGAAATGTTTATGCGGTCTCTGGAGTTTGTGCCGGAATGATTGGAGGTAGTATGAATATGAAAATTCTGTTATGCCAAATCTCTTTCTACTGAAGTTATTCGATCTAGTTCTGATTCCTTTAACCGTTTTTCTTCTTCAATATCATAATCGTGCTGAAGTCCCAACCAGAATTTAGCTGAGGTTCCAAAATATTTTTGTAGTCGTAAGGCTGTGTTTGCTGTAATTCTGCGTTTGCCTTTAATGATCTGACTGATTCATGTTTGTGGAATAAATATATCTTTTGCCAGTTTGTAGGCCGAAATACCCAATGGGCTCAAAAACTCTTCTGTAAGAACCTCTCTCGGGTGAATATTTTTTAGCTTGTTCATTTTAATTTCTATTTAGTGATAATCGGTTATTTCAACTTGAAACGCAATACCTTCATACCATTTGAATATTATTCTCCACTGTTGATTATCTCCGATACTGTAGAATTCGTTTAGGTTTCCCATTAACCTCTAAAGTCGGTTTGCCGGAGGAACTCTGAGGTCATTTATGTTTTGTGAATTATTAATCATCCTCAATTTACGTCTGGCCTTATTCTGAATTTCAAATGGTAATTTTCGAGAGATTTCTTCATCCTATATCTTTTCGGTTTCCCTATCTCTAAAAGGCAATATTACTATTTACATGAATTACTAAAGCCAAGGTCAGTAAATGGTTCTATTAACAAAAGGATGAAACTGACCCTAAGTCGAATTCCAATTAAAAGTAATCTGATTCATTGCCTTGCAAATTCTTCCCTATCTTTCCAATCTATTTTCAAACTATGGCATTCGATAATCTCGTCGGACTTTTTCGGCAGTATGTGAATTTTAGTGAAGAGGAGTTATCTTCTTTTACGGCTTGTTTGGTTCGAAAGGAGTACAAGCGCAATCAGATTATTTTAGAGGAAGGTGCGGTTGAAAAATGTCTGAGATTTATTGATTCCGGAATTTGCCGTCAGTACATTTTTAAAAACGGAGATGCGTACACCGTGAATCTTTGTCTTCAACATAATTTTTCATCTTCATACGGCTCTTTCACACAACAATCACCTTCCCGAATGGGGATTTCAGCGATTACGGATGTAGTGGCCTGGGAAATTTCCCATCAGGATTTAAGTGAATTATACAACATGTCAAAAGAAGGGGAACGAATGGGGCGACTTGCAGCCGAGGAATTATTCGCCGAAGCAGAAGATAAAGTGCTCGATCTGCTCGGTAAAACGGCATTAGAGCGGTATCAGGAATTACTTGACAATGACCCAAAACTACTCACCAAAATTCCACAGAAATACATAGCGGAATATCTCGGGATGTCACCTGAATCGCTCAGCCGCTTAAAACACGCAATTGTTTAACGGGCGAAATTTCTTGATATAGATCAATGTCTCCACCGGATTGGACTTTTTTACTTTGCTGCATGAAAAAAGCCCGATTCATTCTGTTGACTCTTCTTGTTTTATTAATTCAGTTACCGGTTCTGAATGCACAAGGTCTTAAACAAACCGTTCGCGGAGTTGTGAAAGATGCCGTTTCTAAACAAGCGCTTTCCGGAGCAACGATTTTGGTTAAAAACGATGCACATCAATACGGTTCTATTACGGATGAAAACGGAGCATACTCGATTCCGGATGTTGAAATCGGCCGTTACGATATTGTTTGTCAGTATGTGGGTTACGAAGAACGCGCCTTATTTCAGGTGGAAGTTACAGCGACAAAAGAAGTGGTTTTGAATTTCGACATGACCGAAGATCTCGCGACTTTGGGTGTGGCGGAAATCAAATTGAGAAAAGATAAGAGCAAAACAATTAATTCGGATATACGGGTTAGCGGTCGCACATTTTCCATTGAAGAATCGCAGCGATATGCCGGAAGCAGGGGAGACGTGGCGCGGATGGCGCAGAACTTTGCCGGGGTTCAGGGCGCGAACGACAGCCGAAACGACATCATTGTACGAGGGAATTCCCCGATGGGCGTTTTGTATCGGTTGGAAGGAATCGACATCCCGAATCCGAATCACTTTTCTTCTTCGGGAACAACCGGTGGACCGGTGAGCATGCTCAATAACAATGTTTTATTAAACTCGGATTTTATTTCCGGAGCGTTCCCGGCGGAATACGGAAATGCGAATGCGGCTGTTTTTGATTTGGGAGTTCGGGAAGGAAATAATGAGAAATACGAATTCCTCGGTCAGATTGGTTTTGCCGGATTTGAAGGCATGGCGGAAGGCCCGTTTAAAAAAGGAAAACAAGCTTCTTTTCTGATTGATTACCGATATTCATTTTTGGGATTACTCGCTACGATGGGTGTTAATTTTGGCACCGGGGCGGCCATTCCCAAGTATCAGGATTTAACCGTTAAACTCAATTTCCCTGATAAACATGGATACACTTCTTTGTTTGCATTAGGTGGAATGAGTCGTATTAAAATATTTCAAAGCGAGCAAACGGGAGATAATTTGTACCGCGATGGACAAGAAGATTTAACGTACCGAACGAAAACCGGTGTTGTTGGTTTAACACGGTATCAGCAAATCGGAACAAAAAGCAATATCAAATTTATTCTTGCGGTGGATGGTTCTTATACCCGCACCCAACTCGATACTTTTGCATGGAGTACAAACAATGAAATTATAAATTATTCGGGTCGCTACCGGGATGGATCATCACAAGGTAAATACAGTTTAAATGTAATTTATACGCACAAGTTTAATGCGAAAGCTTCCATGTCGGCCGGTACCCGTTTGTACGAATATTTCTTTAATCTGGAAGACAGTTTTTTTCGTTCTGATCTCAATCGCTGGGTACAGCCGACTAATTTTAATGGAAATACTACTTTATCGCAGACATTCACCAGTTTGAGTTACCGATTCGGTCCGAGATTAAAAATGAATACCGGAATTAATTACGCATACTTTTTTTATAATAATTCTCAATCATTAGAACCCAGAATTGGCCTCAGTTATAAAGTGAACGGCCGTTATCAGATAAGTGCCGGAAGTGGTTTACATAGTCAGGTGGTGCCTTTCCGGGTGTATTATGAAAAGTTTACCGATGATTACGGCCATCAATACACTGCCAATCAGGATGTCACACTTATGAGAAGTTTGCATTTTGTTTTGAGTCATGACGTATCGATTAACAGGAATTCCAGATTAAAGATAGAAACCTATTATCAGCATTTATTTAATATTCCAGTTGATAGAGGAGATTGGCCTTCGTATTCAATGCTCAATCAGGGGACGGATTTCGGAGTACAATTCACCGATAGTTTGGTGAATAAAGGAACCGGACGTAATTACGGAATTGAATTCACGTTAGAGCGATTTTTATCGAAAGGATTTTATTTCTTAAACACCATTTCGTTATACCGATCGCTTTATACAGATTATACCGGAGCAGAGCATTCAACTGCATTCGATGGGAAATATGCGATGAATCTCTTGGGCGGAAAAGAATTTTATTTCAAACAACGCGAAACCAAATCCGGGTTTAAAAAACCGAGTCTTACGGTTGATATTAAAGCGATGATCAATGGCGGAAAGCGCTATACTCCCATTGATGTTTCAAAAAGTGTGGAGCAGGTAAAGACAGTTTACACAGACGATATTTACGGTGCGAAATACAAGGATTACACACGTCTGGATATTCGGATTGCCTATAAAGTTCAAACCAAAAAAATCACACAGGAGTGGGGAATCGATATTCAAAATGTTACGAATCACCAGAATATTTTTACCCAGCGATTTGATCCGGCAACCGGTAAAACCTATTATTCGTATCAAACCGGAATTTTGCCAATCGGGATTTATCGGGCAACATTTTAAAGTATAATGTTTCTTCGTTTGGATGCACAAAATCGCGCATTGGTTAGGGAACGATTTGTATTCTATTTTCTTCTCACTTGTTTCTTGATAAAGAAGTACGCAAAAAAGGTAGTCGGATAGTAAGCTGTCAATCACCCTTTTGTATTTGCTAAAAATTTTGTGAACGCAGTAACCAGCACTGTTCCTGATTTTCTACCAAATGGTTAATTCGCGCCGAGTCTATCCCGCTTTTCCGACGGCCCACCCTCGCAATCCTATTTTTGTTTTAAGATCGGCTTCACATAATTCATTTTGTTCTTTCTACTACTCAAATAGAAATAATCCACAGGTTAGTTTAATTAAGAGGAAAAACATTATAGGTTCTATCCATTGTGGAGAAATGTTAAGATAATGTGAGTTCTCCAAGATAAAACACACCATCAGCACATAAATATATGTCCCATACGGTGAGAGTCGAAGCTCCAAGAATTAACAAATACCAAAACTTCATCGGCAACGGTATGTTTATGGATTTTGATTTTGCTATTGAGATTTTGATTTGCAAATCAGAGATTGAGGGAGGGGCGGGGACAAAGCCACCCCTCCCCAGAGTAAAGATAATTGCAATGAATTGAAATCAGGTTAGCGATTGCCAACTTAAACACTTAATCGAATTCCATCAAAAAAATGATAAATACTTAAATCATTAAACGATAGGCTTTACATGATCAAAATCAAGTAACTTTCATCCGGGGAGGGGCGGCTATTGCCCCGCATTTCTAATTCAGAATTAAGTATTTAAAACCGTGTGGCTATTTGATTTGCGTCTGCAATTCCATTAACTTTCATCCGGGGAGGGGCGGTTGTTATCCCTAACTTTTTTCGATCAATATTTAATCTTTAATTTCCTCCTGTGATCTGTATAAACGCATGGAACAAACGAACTTATTTCTGTGAGGTTGCTATTGCCCGCAGAAATTTCAGATCACCCATTCAACCAAAATTCATCCTGTGCTAACCGAACATCCGCGTTCAAATCTCTGCGCCTCTCAACTCTCTGATTATTAAACCTCCATCTTCCGCGTCCTCTGCGTGAAAAATGGATTTCGCGATACACCCAAAAATCACTCAATAATTTAAGTGTTTAATCTAAACCGATTTTTTGTGAGTAACTCTCTAAATGCCGAACTTTCATCCGGGGAGGGGTGGCTATTGCCCCGCATTCGCAACTCAAGATTAAGTACTTAAAAGACCAATAAAATTTGTTTTTAAGGCAAGGCGTAAATTATCTTTCATCCGGAGAATAGCGGTTTTTAACCCATGTCTAAAACGCTAGACCAAATTCGATCAGGTTTTGATACTCTGTTATTCTCAAGATTTCGAATGCCCTCCTGTTTATTTAATTCTTATTCGTTGTGGGCCAATATCTCATTTTTACATCAGACTTATTCATGAAGGATAAACATACAGGAATCTTTCTGATGAAGGTTCTATTGTTTTATGTTCTCGGTAAGAACAAAAGTCATGTTGCCGGAAAATACCGTGGTTATTAAAAATTTGATCGGCTTAGAATGATAATTGAAAAATCAATTCACCTGCTAATTGCTTAATACTTTTGTATGTCAGTTAAGCATGGGAACCCATTTTTTCACTCCGAACTACGCGACTCTTCTTCATCCGTTGCAAATGATTCTTTGAATTTTCCGAAATACCGTGAGATCAACAATCCGCCACTGAATACATTTATTTTGGAGGTATACAACATCTGACTTACTCCCAGACCTAATTCCCATCGTTTGTTTTTACCCAGACCGGTTGTTATCTCGTATTTTAAAACAACACCTGTGTTAAAATTAAATTGGTCTGGGCCGAAGAATGCATCCTGATCTGCTGTTAAAATTCTTTCCGTAATCAGATATCTTTCGCTTAATCCGCAATAAAAACGCTGATTGAAATGTGTACCTTGAATCAATTTCCCAACTATGAAATTAAGAGTGAATTCGTCTCTGTAAAATGGTTTTGGGTATTTTCCACCGGTCTGCCAGAAATCGATGGCCGGTGCGATTCTCGTTTCGGCTGCCCATATCCAGTTGGTGATTTTATCTTCTCTCGAAATGCTGATTTGCGGTATTAGCAAATTGGTTGCTAAAATGCGGCCAAAACGTTCGTTTCTCTGCCAGTCAGGTGCACCGATAAAATTGGATTTAAGATATCGTACGTCTGAATAAATGGGATAACCATTCTGATTTGAAATGCGCCATCTATAACGGCCGGGTTTTTCAGAAGCATGACCAAGAATAGGTGTCAGCAAAAGCAGATACAACAGACAGGTAGGTTTCATACACTAAACTAAACATAATTTTGGTGCAAAACCAAACTTTGGTTTAACCTTCCAAATGATATTCGGATTTATTGTTGGGGCCCAATTAGATCAGATCCCTGAACCGCAATTTTTTTATTCAACCCCCAAACAGCATAAAACTGAAAATTTGATCCGTAGTTTTTATTCAATGGATTTAATTGCAAGGAAAGTCCCAGACCCAATTGATGTTTGATCAAAAAGTGTCTTTCATAATTAAATGAGTAATAAAATGCATTTAATTTTTCTGACTTGTTAAATGTATAATAAGATGAATGTCCTGCAGTTGGGGGAATTTGAACAAAAGAGTTCCAAGTGATATTCCGGAACACATAACCAATACCTGCAGATACCAGATTCTTTTTGTCTCTGGATGAAAATCTGTAACTGAGTATCGGAGATATATCAAGAAAAGTCGCTTGTTTCAGTAGTGTGTCTCCAATCTGTAGGTTAATATATCGTGGGACTAATGCCGGATCGAACCCGAATGTTTTCATCCTGGCAAATTCAAATCCTCCATATTAACCGCGGAATATCCTTATGCCTGAAGTAATCCCGATTCCACTGAAATTTAATGCGGTGGAACCTTCACCGGCAGCTTGTTCAACAGATTGATCGTAACTCAAAGCGTGGCCTTTAGGATCCAAATAAATATAGGCCCTTTCCTGAGCACATACTGTTTGTTGCCAGAGGCAAATCATGGCTCCGAAAGCAAATGGCAAACATTTATTGAAAATGAATTTCAGGAATCCATTTGAATCTTTTGGAATTGAGATTAACACATATTGCATAGTTTCTCATTTAAGGAATTATATGCAATATCCTGAAAAAATTACTTTCCCTACAACTGTCGTTTATCGCACATTGTTAGTGTTGGATTTCCGGATGTAGATCGGGTCAGCCGAAATCAACTCCCGGTTGGAAGTATTTGCTCAATGCTTTTTGTGGAACCGGATTTTTCCGGAACCGCAGTTGCCGGTCGGCGATGTAGTTGTTCCTGTAAAACCGTATCCAGAATTTTTGAGGTCTGATCCGGATAGTCAACATCTATCCTGTTTTTATCCGCAAGCCAGTCGGCGATGGTAAAGAGTGATTGTTCGTTTAGTTTTTTAATTACCGGAACACCCAATTTTTTTAATGCTGCGGCATTACAGTGCTGCTCGTACTGCATGCGCATCGGAATTACCAAAACTTTTTTACCCATATACAATGCTTCTGCAGGTGTTTCAAAACCTGCCCCGCAGAACACACCTTCACAACTAGCCAGGCTTTTTACGAATGCTTCGTTATTTACAGGCATGATGTGAATGTTGCCGTGATTGTATGATTCTTTGGTATGCTTCGAGAAAACTTCCCATTTCAAATCCGCGAAATTGGAAAGATAATGAATGATTGTTTCATCTCCGTACGCCGGCAGGTAAACCGTGTAATGGCCGTTCTCGGTAACAACCTGTTCCCGGATCTGATCGCGGATCACCGGGGTAAAAATGCGTTTGTCGTAACTTTCGAAATGAAATCCGTATCGCGCGTCAACCGGAGCATAGCGGTGCAAAACCAATTTTCCGATAAGGTCGGTTCGTTTTGGTTTTGGTGCATTCGGATGAATTACGGCAGACTGATGACTTAACGAAATGCATTTAACTCCTTTGCGTTTTGCCGCCCATGCCGAAACCGGTTCAAAATCATTAATAACCAGATCGTATTGTTCGATCGGGAAGTTTCGAACCTCCTTCATAAATCGGATCAGGCTGTTTCGTTTCCAGGTTTCTGTGTAATCAATTCCGCCTTTCTGACCGAAGATAAAACTCATCCCTTTCAAATTGTATTGAACCGGAAAAGGCAATTTAATGTCGGCCTGAATTCCACTTATTAAAACGTCGGTTTCTACTTTTTTACGGAGGAGGGGAACAATCTCCAAAGCTCGACTTACATGTCCGTTTCCTGTTCCCTGAATGGCATATAATATTTTCATGATAAGGTTGTGGGTTCGATATTATGAGAACTCAAAAACTCTTTTAACATTTCATTAAAGAGCTCTTTGTTTTTATACCCTGCTTTTCCGGTGGCATCGAGATCCAGATTTTTGATTTCCTCCATGTTCTGGGCAATGGGATCCTTCATATATTCATAAAGCGACCAGGAGCCTTTGTGGTATTCTAATGAGGTTAGATTTTCAATCCAGTCTCCGGAATTGAGATATTTCACTCTCTTTCCATCAGCCCGTATGATGGTCTTCATTTGCGGGTGATGAATGTGTCCGCAGATTACATATTCGTATCCGTTGGAAATAGCGATATCGGCCGCGGTTTCTTCAAAATTATTAATGAATTTAACCGCACTTTTAACACTGTTTTTGATCTTTTTGGAAAGTGAAATTCTTCTTCCGCCCAAACGTTCACTGCACCAGTTTACGAACGTGTTTATATGTATTAAAAGGTCGTAACCAAAGCCGCCGAGTTTAGCGAGCCATTTAGAATACTGCATGGTAACATCGAAAACATCGCCATGAAAAATCCAGGCTTTTTCACCATTGAGATCCAGCATTACCTTGTTTACAATTTCTAATGTTCCGAGACGCATTCCCGTAAATTTCCGGAGCATTTCGTCGTGGTTACCGGTAACGTAATACACCTTCGTTCCCTTTGCAACCAGCGATGCTATATACATCAGCACTTCCATGTGCGATTTAGGAAAATAGCGTTTTGAGAACTGCCACATGTCGATGATGTCGCCGTTTAGCACCAACGTTTTGGGCTTGATGGTTTTGAGGTAGTTGAGTACTTCTTTCCCCCGGCAGCCGTATGTCCCCAAATGAATATCGGAGATTACAACCAGATCGACTTTTCTCTTTTTAAATTTCTTCATCGTATACTTCTGTTTACCAAAATGGCCCGAACTGGATGATGAAAAATGTTCATCGGCAGGGTGCTAATTTTTGAAAAACATAGAGGCAAAAGACGAGTCGCATTGTTAGCGGAGAGTGAAGTCATTCTTATCACAACATCACCACGACACATTGTGAGATTTTATAGACGATTGCACCATGTTATGAAATAGATATATTTGATCCGGGCATGAAATTCAGTTGTTTACGTCTTCGGTTATTGTTCTTAAGCAGGTATCTCGTGATGGGTTTTATGCTGCTGGTATGCACATTCGTGGATAACTATAGTCTGGCGCAATCCGGCGATTATGAATTGCATGTTTATGATTCTGCTTTAAAGAAAAAAATTCTTTCTCTTGAGAAGTTCAAACAGGAAAAAGACAGTGAAAATGTGATTAAAATTCTTACGGATATTTCGGATCTGTATTATACCGAAAGCCAGTACGCATCGGTTCAGAAATATCTTCTTGAAGCGAAACGGTATGTGCGAAGAAATTCTCCCTGTTCCGAATCTCTTTCGATTGAACTAAACCTCGCAAGACTGATGTATTCCATTCAGGAAAAACCGGATGCACTGCGCCTTTTGGAGAAAAATTATAACAGTGTTTTTAGTTGCGGAGATAAAAATCTTCAATTCCACATTGTATATTATATGGGGGTTGTCACCTACGAAATGGGCATGATTGATTCGGCTAAAATGTATCTGGAACAATCACTGAAACTGGCCAAGGAACTGGGGAAAATTAAAAGCATGAGTCAGTGTCACAGTATTTTTGGTGAAATGTATTTGTACCGGGTGCAAAATAATAAACTGGCAAAACTCCATATCGATTCGGCTCTGGCACTTGCTAAGGTAAGCGGCGATAAGAACGCCATCGCTTTTGCCCACATCAAAATGGCGATGTTTTATACTAAAGTTAAAATGTATGATTCCAGTTTGGTGCATCTCGACACGAGTGAAATGCTATTCACCGAAATGGGTTCTCTTCGGGATATTGTTTACGTGCGGCACAACAGGGCAGATATTTACCGAAACCAAAATAATTCTGAGTTGACTTTTCAAACATTAATAAGTTTGTTTGGTCTTTACGATACCATATTTAAGCGGGAGAAACTGGCAGATGTAAGCCATTACAGGACTTTATACGAAACTGAAAAAAAAGAACAGGAAAATCTGCAGTTAAATATTCAGAATCAAAAAGTCATTAACCGGAATAAAAGTCTCGTCGCGTATTTTTCATTAGGTGTCGCAGTTCTGGTTTTAATAGGAACTTTTATTTTTTGGCGGAATCGAAAAAAGAGTTTGCTGGAACGGGAAAGGCTTCAGCAGAAGATGCTGAATGCCATAATAGAAGCGGAGGAAAAAGAAAGAGTGCGTATTGCCAAAGATTTGCACGATGGAGTCGGTCAACTTATTACCATGGCGCGATTGCACGTTTCTTCCATTGAAGATGAGGTCCCGGAGGAGATAAATCATTCTATCACCACTTCATTAAAAACACTCGACAACGCTATTGAAGAAGTGCGGAATGTAAGTCATGACCTTATGCCCGGTGTTTTAGTTGAACTCGGATTGGTGGCGGCGCTGAGGCAATTGGCAGGGAATCTCAATACTTCCGGATTAATTGCGGTGCATCTCCGGTGCGAAACCGAACACGAACGATTTCACCGGTCGTCGGAACTGGCATTGTATCGCGTGGTTCAGGAAGTAACCAATAACATGATACGTCATTCGGAGGCAACTGAAATCCATATTTTATTAAAAGAAAAGGAGGGAAGTCTTTTGCTCAAGATATCCGACAACGGTAAGGGTTTCGATGTATCATTAATTCCCCAATCCAAAGGAATCGGATGGAGAAACATTCTCTCCAGAATACAGATGATTAACGGCAAAGTGGATATTCGCTCCGGAGCCATCAGCGGAACCGAAGTAGAAGTGAAACTTCCAATTCAAAACTCAAATTAATTTGGAAACAATCCCGGAACTGAAGCGAATTATAATGGTCGATGACCACCAGATTTTTATTGACGGACTAAAATCCATGTTAATAAAAGAACGCAACTGGGTCATCTGCGGAGAATTTAATACGGCAGAAGATGCACTAAAAGAAATTCCTTTGCTCAAGCCTGATCTGGTTATTACCGATATCAGCATGCCGGGTATGAGCGGTGTTGAACTCACAAGAAAATTGAAAAATGAATTTCCGGAAATTAAAGTGCTGGTTTTATCGATGCACAACGAAAGAGAAATTATCAGTGAGATTTTACTGTCTGAGGCTGAGGGTTATGTTTTAAAAAATTCGGGTAAAAAGGATTTTATTTCGGCCATTCATAACATTTTAAACGGTGACACTTATTTTAGTTCAGAGGTGCTGAAAATTATGACAGACCGGGTTCGAAAGCAAGCCAGACAAGAAGAAGTAACTGCTCAATTAACCGATCGCGAAATGGAGATCATCAATTTAATTGTGCGGGAATTCACAACTTCGGAAATTGCCGAAAAACTTTTTATCTCGCCAAGAACTGTTGATTCCCACAGAAAAAATATTCTGGTAAAAACAAATTCAAAAACAATAGTCGGTTTAATGAAGTACGCATTCAGAAACGGACTTGTGACATGAGACATCCGTATTAATACGGATATGTATTTTACCGATTGATACGGATTGATGCCGGTTTGTATGCCATCTACTTTTGGATATGCAAAAAACGTTAATCCATCGCTTGTGTATTGCAGGAGGCAGAGCACAGGCAACATCCGGTTTTAAGCCAGATTCAAACAGGTTTTTGAATTCTCTTATTTTCAAAAAGATCGTCCGCGGATCTGGATTATAGCAAATCGGAGCAGCAATCCATTTCGTTTTTTAAAACCTGAACGATTTCAATTTCTACCATTCTTAAAATTCTAAAATATTTATAGTCATGCAAAAAATAAAACAAAAAGCACTTGCGGTAATTGCCATGTTGTTCGCAGTTCCCGTATTTTCACAAAATGTATCTGTAGTAACCGAATACGACGCACCAGAAAAAAACAGCTGGAACGGAGCGATGTACATCGGAGGAGATTTTCAACCGCATACCGGCGGACTTATGCTGGGTATGTACGGCAGATACACGCTGGGTAAAATTGCCACAATCAGCACAAATCTGGCGTATGATTATACCCGCTTGGTATCATCTGGCGGACTTATCACATACGATCAAACGCTTACCGATAAACTTCCGGCGTATAAGAATTTTGAATTTCGAGGAACATTTCATTTGAAAGATAACATGGATGGTTCATTAAAAACCACTATTAAGCTTGGCAGAAGAGTGGAAAATGCCGGAGTCAATAAAACACGAACCATCAAATTCAGAACTGATCACACAACAAAAGCACGAATTGTTACCGGTTTAACGGCATCATTAAACATTCAGAGCCGATTCGCCGGTCAGCCGGATTCAACTCAGGTATTCAAAGTAACAGATGCCACCGGAAAGGATCCCGGAAAAGTGCAGGAAATCTTTATTGCCCAAAACAATGTAATGATTGGCGTGGGGATGCAAATCGCGCAGTACACATGGTTTAAAGGGAAATTTAGTGCTGCGGCAATCGGAACGAAAACCCGAAGAGTACGCAAAAGTATTATTGCCAATTTTGAACTTCTTTATGCGATGACGATTGCCACCGGAGACGAAGCGTATAAGGTAGATAAGAATAACAACAACACTTTACTTACCTATAAATTAAATGATGTTGAAAAACGCCGTTTGGGATTCCGGATATGCACCGATTATGCAGCCAACAAACCGGGCTTGTATCAACGTATGGAAATAGGCTATCGTCCGGGAGTTTGGGCGCCTAGCAACGGTTCCAAGTTTTTAAATCAGGGATATATTGTTTACGGAGTGGGAATTGGTTTTTAATAAAAACAGTTAAAAAATTAAATCTCAGCACAACTTTTAACCCACAATAAGCATTGGAACTTCGTAGCGAGAGCTTAAAACCTGAAACCACGCGGCATTGAAGGAATGAAGCATAGCACCGCTATGGTGAATGAGAAAAATGCCGTTGATCCACGTGGTGATGGGGTTTATGCTCGCAGCACCCGCCTGCCGGCAGGCAGGGATTTTCTAATGCATATTATGGGTTTAAATCGCCACTCAAATACGTTTTTTGCATAACGTACCAGAGATCCGGGCAGTAATGTCCGGATTTTTTGGTTAATTGTTTTTGCTTATACTGCTCCTTTTAAAAGCAAAACATATAATGTTTCTACGCCTAATTACACCAATTTGTGTATCACTTTCATTTGAGTATTTAAAAGATCAAAATGAAGCGTGTGAAGCGGAGCCCAAAACAAGAATTGGATCGCGTGGGTGGGCTGTCGGAAAGGCGGGGTAGCCCCGGCGGGAATTTGTCATTTGGTAGAAAATCGGGAAAGTGCTTGACACTTCTTTCCCAGATTTTCAACGAATGACAAAGGGAGCTTGGGCAGCTTTCTTTCCGACTTGATTTTTTGCTTACTTTTTTATCAAGAAAAAAGTGAGGAAAAGAGATTGTTCATCGATGCATAAACCGATTCGCAATCCTGGTGTATCCAAACGGAGAAGCATTAAACATATTTCTCAAGTATTAATTTTATGTAACAACCGGAGCATGACGAAGGAGTATCCATCTTAAATTTTAATTTTTTGTCTTTTGTTCATCTGAGATCGTCCATTCCAAAGTATCACTCCACTATCAATATCTTTTCATAAAATTGGAACATGGATAAATACCAACAGATTTTTGAAAACAACCGGAGATGGGTCGAGGAGAAAACCGCAACGGATAAAGAATTCTTTGAGCATCTGGCAACAGGTCAGGAACCGGAATTTCTGTACATCGGGTGTTCCGACAGCCGGGTTACGGCAGAAGAACTGATGGGAGTTGAGCCGGGCGACGTCTTTGTTCACCGCAACATTGCAAACGTTATCAGCAACACCGATCTCAATGCTATGAGTGTGATTGAGTACGCTGTTTTTCATTTGAAAGTGAAACACATTGTAGTGTGCGGACACTATTTCTGCGGTGGGGTGAAAGCGGCCATGCAATCGGTGGATCTCGGCATCTTAAACCCGTGGCTTCGCAATATCCGGGATGTATACCGACTTCATAAAGCGGAACTCAATGCTATTGAAGACGAAGATCTGCGATACAAAAGATTGGTTGAACTAAACGTGGAGGAGCAGTGTATTAACGTAACCAAAACAGCGGTTGTTCAAAAAATGTATCTGGCAACCGGATATCCGATTGTTCATGGTTGGGTATTCGATGTTCAAACCGGAAAACTCATTGATCTCAATATCGACTTCGATGAAAAACTGCACGATATTCAGGAGATTTATAACCTCGGTACCAATCTTACCAAAGAGTAGATCGGGAAATGATTTTTACCTTCCATGTTTGTAAATAAAAACATCCGGTTTAAAGGAATTGTCTCCTTCACTGCAGCACATTTTTTCTGGTTAATACCATGGGTTTCGATCGTGACAGCCGTTTACGAATACAAACACTGGAGATGGATGGCTTTTCCTTGGTTGCCGATGTCGGTGATCGGAACCGCGGTGGCCTTTTACATTGGTTTTAAGAATAATCAGGCGTACGACCGAATCTGGGAGGCCCGAAAAATATGGGGTTCAATTGTAAATAGTTCGAGGAGTTGGGGAACTTCGGTGCGTTCGTATGTGGGGAACCAGTTCAGACAAAAAACGGAAGATGAAAACGAACTGGAAAAAATTCATCGACGTTTGATTTACCGTCATATTGCCTGGCTTTATACATTGCGGGAGCAGTTGCTGGTGCCAACAAGCTGGGAACATATCAGTCAGAATTCGCACATTGCACAGGTCGCAGCACGACGTCAGAAACGATATGGTTTGGGACTTATTGAAGAGGAAGTGAAAAAGGTAAAAATGGACAAATTCCTTTCTCACCGCGATCTTGAACATATTGAGCCGATGTCGAACAAAGCAACTCAGCTTATTGATTTGCAATCGCAGGAGTTAATGAAACTTCGTGAGGTGGATCTTGTGGATGATTTCCGGCATATTGAATTGCAAAAAATTCAGTCAGACTTTCTCATCTTTCAGGGACAATGTGAACGCATCAAAAAGTTTCCTCTTCCACGACAGTACGCCAGTGCGAGTTTCGTTTTTGTCGGAATATTTATTTTTCTGCTACCGTTCAGCATGGCGTATGAATTTAGCGGAATAAGTCCTTACGGTGCCTGGATTTCCATTCCGTTTTCAGTGATGATCGCCTGGGCATTTCTGGTGATGGAATTAATCGCCGATTATTCCGAAAATCCGTTCGAAGGGTTGGGCAATGATATTCCGATGTTTTCGCTTTGCCGAACCATAGAAATTGATCTTCGGGAAATGATCGCAGACGACGACATCCCCAAACCTGTTGAAGCCGTTAATGGAGTACTTATGTAATCGTAGATTTTAGATTTACGGTCGACGAACAGGAAGAATTAAAAAGCAATCCGCCGTCGCCTATCGGCTTTAGCGGATAAACCAGAGCCTGTCCGTAGTGTCCTAGCTACGGACAATTTAATTCTGAAATCTGATCAGAATTTGGATATCGTAAAAAAAAATCTGTATGACTTTGCGGTAAAATATAAGTACGATCTCAGAAGTACGATTTACGAACGGAGCGACTTAAAAAGCGAAAAGCGAAAAAAGAAAATCGAATTGTCTTCCGTACATAATCCACCTTCGTCTATTGGTTTCGGCGGAAGAAAAACTTTGCGTGACTTTGCGGTTAAACACAGGTAAGATCTCAGAAGTACGATTTACGAATTGGCGACTAAAACCAGAGCCTGTCCGTAGCGTCCTCGCTACGGACAATTTAATTCGCATAAATGACCAGAATTTGGATGCCATAAAAAAACTGCGTTACTCTGCGAAAAACTCTGCGTGACTTTGCGGTTAAACACAGGTACGATCTCAGAAGTACGATTTACGAACGGGGCAGCTTAAAAAGCGAAAAGCGATCCGCCGTCGCCTATCAGCTTTAGCGGATAAACTAGAGCCTGTCCGTAGCGTCCTCGCTACGGACAATTTGATTATGAAATCTGATCAGAATTTGGATATCGTATATATGCGTTAATCTGCGAATAACTCTGCGGTTAAACCTAGAATCCAAAATCAGTCATGAGAGATTAATTCTTCCAAATTGGTTTACCTTTAGCCTGATTATTTTAGATAATTGGATGAAGACGTGTGTATTTTCTTTTAGCCTGATTCTCTTTGTTCAATTACTCTTTCCGCCGCGTATATTGGCGATCCACTCTGAACCGACCACTGCCCGAAAAACCATTTATTCCGAAATTCTTCAGGATTCAGTAGTTTTATTTTACACCAAAATTTCCGAAACAAAGAATCCGACCCGTATTCATTTATACCTCGATGCATCCATTCGTTTTGGGAAGGATTTGCGGGAATTTATTTCAATTAACCAGGATTCTTTTTCTGCTGATGAGATATTTATAGGTGTTGGCTACAAACATTTTTCACGGAAGTTCAGACGTCAGGCATTCATAGAAAACACGCACGACTCCGGTCGAACATGGAGCTCATCCATGAGTTTATTTCTGATTCAGGAATTAATCCCGGATTTAATGCTTGAATTTCCAGAATCAACATTAACTAATATATACGGTCATTCTTTATCGGGCTTATTTGTATTACACGAGCAATTAAACCATCCTCGTTTGTTTCGGAATTACATTGCGTTGAGTCCGTCGGTCTGGGTCAACAATTATCAGATTCTCGATCGATACGATTCAACCTTGTGTGAGGCGGCTGATTCATTAAACATACGACTGGGTTATGGCAGCCATGAGGTACTGAATCGGGTTCGAACCGGATGTAACCGAATTTGGAATCTGAATATTAATTGTTTGAAAGTTCAAAGATTGATAGCTGTTGGGAAGGGACATAATTCTTCAGTTAAAACCTTGCTTTCCGATTTTTTGCTTGAATTTGATTGAATATGTAATTTGCTACAGATATGAAGAAGAACCAAACTGCGAAAAACTTTGCGTGACTAAGTGGATAAACAAAGGTGCGATCTCAGTAGTACGATTTACGAACGGATCAACTTAAAAAGCGAAAAGCGATCCGCCGTCGCCTATCGGCTTTAGCGGATAAACTAGAGCCTGTCCGTAGCGTCCTCGCTACGGACAATTTGATTCTGAAATCTGATCAGAATTTGGATGCCATAAAAAATCTGCGTTACTCTGCGAAAAACTTTGCGCGAATAATAAGTAAGATATCAGAACTACGATTTACGAACGCCGGTAGGAAAAACGAAAAACGAAAATTCGAAAATCGATACCTCCAAAACTAAAACCGGAACCTGTCCGTAGCGTCCTCGCTACGGACAATTTGAGTACGATTTACGAACGGTGGATATTCGCAATCCTGATTTTTGTATATTTGGTTTTCAAGTAAAAACCGAATGCGCATTTGAAAATTCAGCTTCTGATAAAAATAATTCCTATTTGTTTTCTGTGCTTTTTTGCTGCAAATGCGATAGATCAATGGTGGTTTGCTCTTGATCCGATTGGCTATCAGCATGCTAACGGTGTTTTTATATGTTTTACTCCGAGACTTTATGCATGGTTTTATTCCATTCTCTTCACAGTGATTTCTTCATTAATCATCACCGCATTTTTTAAGAAGAAAATCGGCTACCTTTTCTTAAAATGGTTGCTGATAATTTGTTCCGGAGTTATGGTTTGGCATGCCTTGCCCAAATTGAATGGTTTATGGTGGGGTGTATATAATTCAAATGACGAAATGTTAAATGCAATTATTATAGTTCTGATTGCATCATTACTCGTTTGGGCAACCTGGTTTTGGCTAAAACCGGAAGTGAAGTGTGAGTTCAATATATACGAGGCAGAGAAGGTATGATGAATCAGAGAACTTTGTGTCGGAGTTAGCTATTCCAGCTCAAAGCAAAAATTACAGACTTGCGTTTGCTATAAAATTCCTGCTTTGTATTCAATTTTTATTTTTAATCAATCATACTACGACAGAAAAATACTTCGATGTTCAGCAAGAGTTATCGTCTCGATTCGAACGGAAGTTTTGTTTTCCGGTTTACCAGTTGTACCGGCGTAATGTATGGTTTCGGGTCTTATGTTCAAACCCGGAGGGAACTGGTATTTGCATACGATTCGGTTGTTGAACCGTATTACGTTTCAAAACACGATACTTCAATCGGTAATAACGTGAGAATAGTTTTTAAGCACAGAATTGATGAGGAGGCAATTAGCAAATTATTGGTTTATTATGGCGATACCTTCTATATAACGGATACATCCGGAGAAGTATTAATTGAATATTCGGGTGGTTAAATTGATTTGCCTGTGGATGCGTATCCGGTTTTTCGATTTATTAATCCGGACGAAGATCAAAAAAATACCTATTTCATAAATGTGTATTACCTGAGCGATCGCTTTATCCAAGAGGGTTTAGTCGTTAAAATGAAAAGGCGCAGAAGAGCGTACAAAGTAATCAGCAAAACAAGTAAAAGAGACAAAAGGCCTGTGTATATAGTTTATAAGAATGGTGGAAAGAATGGTAATTAAAACGGGTTCTTGTTGCCCCTTTCATCGAAACCAAAAATCTGCTTCAGCACAGGTAAATTCCGTTTTTCAACTGCAAGAAATGGATAGGATCTCCGGCGTGGTTCGAAATGTTATGCGGTTTTGCTTGTAAGTTGAATCCTGACTGATTAGCTTTAGCCTTTGAAACTGAAAACACCTTATCCATGAGAAGGATTCTAATTTTACTTTTACTAATTGTCGGTTCATGTCTTTCATCTGATGTATCATCCACTTCGATACCTTCGGGCCCAAAGCCTTTTATTTTCGAACCGGGAAAACCAGGTGATAAAATCCGAAGCCAGAAACTGTTATTGTTTGGTGAAAGAGGAGCGCTCTATTTTGCTGAAACGGAACTTAAAAAGAATAAAAAGAAAATTCGGGTACACGTCAATTTTAAGCGCAAAAAGAAGAAGAAAGTAAAAGAATCCAAATACGCCTGGACCATTTATCTGATGGATAGATTTATGGGTGTGTCGTATGAAGAAACGCTTAATATCAGATCTTCTTTTGGTGATTTCAGCCGTTACTACGACGACGGAGAAAGGGTGTATTTTATAGCGCAACGTTACAAAAAGGAAGAAGGATTTGAATTGCTGGAAGTAAATTTCAAACGTCATCAGTTCCGGCATTTTAATCTTAAGATGGAATCTGAGACAGAATTCAAGGATGTTGAGAAAGTCGGAGATTCACTTATTATTTCCACTACAGATGCATCCTATTTTTTGGATTCATCGTATAAAACGCTGCATACACTAAAATGCGAGGATCTCACTACAGAATATTTTAACAAAAAAGACAGAGCCAACGCGTTGGAGCGTCACTTTATTTATTTAAAGGAATACAACAAAACCCTGATGCTCGAAGATGTGGAAATGAGTGCAAACCGTAAAGTAACGTATGCCCGCTGGTTCGACGAAGACCTTGAACACGAATCGGATGAAGTGCTGTACGACGGCGAATACCATCTTTTTGTTCAGAATGTTTTGCCTCTGGGAAATGGTGATTATGCGATTTCTGGACAAGTAAATTATTCCGGCGATTATTACGGAGGTGTTGGGATATTTTATTTGCGAATTGAAAAAGGAATTCCCGGTAAACCTGTTTTGTATTTTGCTCAAGATGTGGAAGGGTTCGGCTTATTAATGATCCGTAAATACATAAATCGGAATGAACGTGCAGAGAAAAAGGGGCGTCCTAAAAAATACAAACCGCCTGTCGGACATCTGCACATTGTTCAGTCTTTTAAAGATGGAGATGCTATAACGTTCACATTTCAGATGGGTCAGTTGTATATTAAATCCGGAGAGGGTTATTCTTATGTGTATTGCCATACCCGATATGGTGTAGCGTTAAAAGTAAATATTAACGGAGAATTGCAATGGTCGCATTCGATGAGATTGTCGCACAGTAGTACTACCTTTCCGGAAGCCAGTGCATCGCAGGTTTGTGGAGTGAGTAAAGACGAAGAAGGGAATTATATGTTTAGCGGTATTTATAATAATACCATGATGGTTAATAATTATGATTCTTTGGGGAAATTGACGACTAAAGAATCATATAACATGTTTTGGAAGAAATATACCTTTTATCGTATCAGGCTCCGGATTATGTATGAACACGATTACTGGTTCGCTAAAAAGTCGGTTTTTCACATTCATATTAAAAGAAGATATAAGAAAAAAATTTTCCGGAAACGAAGGTATTTAGTGAGGATAGTTGGGGAATAACCGATTAGTGTTTTCTATGTTCTGCCAGTCACGGATGAATTTTTAGCGCATCATGTCAGAAATCTATGAAATAAAAGCTCAGTGGCAGGTTCTCGAACCTCTACAAATCATAGAATGCCAAACACATGATCGGCTTCGGTATATTTTTGATTTAATGTTCACAATTTAAATTTGGTTCAAGGAATGAATTTATTCTGCAGTAATAAAGTTAGTCCGCATCATTACCATCAATCCGATTTATGTTCTTTTAGTAAGCAGATTTGTTTTAGATGTAATTCTTTTTACCTCACTACATCGGTCTTTTTACTTTTTATAATGGGTTGTAGGGTTGAAAGTGGATCGGAACGAAAAACCGAATTGGAAGTTCATGATTCTTTAATGAATACTCAAACAGACATTCCCGAGAAATTGGAAATAATGCGGGTTGGAAACCGTATTTCCGGTGATTTTAACGGTGACGGAATAATCGAATACGCCTGTCTTGTTAAAACAAAACAAGGTTTGGGAAATCCTGTTGAAGAAGGAACTTCCGATGTATTTGAAATTCTTTTTTCAAATTCAGAAATTCCGGCAATACCGGTGGATTGCTGCGAATTCCTTTTGGTTTATGAAGGAGACCTTAATGGTAATGGAAGCGATGAATTTACGATGTTTCAAGATGGTTTGAACGGTTGTTCTAAGATGGTTAAAACCTTTACTTTTAATAATGATGTTTGGAAAGAACTGTATGATCCTTTTCTATGTTCGGTCGGTTGTGGTGTGGAAGTTACGGATGAGGAATATCTGAATTGGGTTGTTCTTGAAAATGACACCGTTTATTATCGCCTACCGGATTTGAATGAACATCTGTTAAATGAAGAAGGAGACAGAATTATTTTTAACCGACTGTTAAAGATAAAAGCAGATATAAATTAAACTGCTTTTCCGCTTGGATACACCAGGATTGTTAATCGGTTTGGGATTAATTTACAATCTCTTTTCTTTTCACTTTTTTCTTGTTAAAAAAGAAGCAAAAAATCAATTCGGAAAGAAAGCGACCCATGTGCCCTTTCTCATTTGTTGAAAAATTAGTTTAAGAAGTGGCAAGCACATTCCCCGATTTTCTACCAAATGACACATTTCCTCGAGGCTATACTGCCTTTCCGACGAACCGCCCACGCGATCCTATTCTTGTTTTAGATTTGATTCGCACTATTCATGTTGTTCTGTTTAGTACTTAAATTTATGAGATCAACATGATGGTATAATTAAGCGGAGCGACTTTTTATTTTATTCTGACTTCTAATTCTTTCCCAAGACCAACTTCGATTATTTTTTTCAGTGTTCCCAGTTCAACATCCGATTTGTCATTTTCAATGCGGGAAATGTATGTTCTGGAAGTACCGCTCATAATGGCAAGATCCTGCTGAGAAAGACCGGCACTGATTCGTGCTTCACGTATCATCTTCCCAAGTTGCATTATAAATTCAGATTTTTCCGGATGACTATGCTTTAATAAGATATCTGCACCAATCTCAAAAGGTACTTTTTCTTTTTGTCCGTTTCTTAAGGTAATAAACTGTTCTACGTTGTCAAACGAAAGTGTGTTATTTCTAAGAGTAACTTTTTTTAATTCGTTGTCATCATTTAAAATATTGGCTGTAGATTTTTCATTAACTCCTATACTCTTTAAAACTTTATAAAAATCAATTATTCTGGACTCTCCATTGTTAAATGTAACATTGACCGAGTGATTCTCAACCCAATTTATTTTTAAGATCCTTGGGATTTTAATTGTCTTTCTCATCTTAGATCCGGATTTAATTCATAGAACACTTCCAGTGCCCAATTCGCGTTGCCTGCCAACCAGTCCATTGCCTTTTTTAATTGTCTTGATGGTAGTTCTCCAACGTACACTTCCTGAGATTCAATAGTTAACAGAATTTCAAATTCATTGTAAACAACATGGACATGGGGCGGTCGGTGATCACCATTATAAATGTTGATCTTGATCCCGTCAAACATGTCAATGGTTGGCATTCCACAAATATAGAAATGTATCTAATTAGATACAAATTGAAATAGATTTTTAGCGAAGTCCCGACTCACAGGAAGTTAATATGCGGTGTGATTCTCCCGGTACACATTCGGACTCACACCTTCGTACTTTTTGAAAATGCGGCAGAAGTAATTTGGATCATTAAATCCGGATGCGTATGCGATTTCTTTTATTGTGATGCTTTTGTCCAACAATAATTTCTTCGCGTAATTTAACTTCTCATCAATAATGATTTTTCCGGGAGGCGCTCCCACTTCATCAATGAAGGCACGGTACAAAGTCGATTTACTCATGCACGAAATGTTGCACAAATCCTCCACGGTAATCGACTGATTAATGCGCGACATGATGTATTGCATCACCAAATAAACCTGTGAATGAATAATCTGTGTGTTGTTCCGGTAGCTCTTGAGATTTTGAACCCGGATGATATTCAGCAGTAATTCGCGGAGAATTAAATCGATGTTGTAATCGCGAAAAGGATCATCGCCTGTGAAAACCCGCAGCAACTTGGAACTCAGCGAAGCCATCTCGTCGTTGTTATTCAGAATTACTTCGTTGATGTCTATTACCCAGTCTTTTTTCTGCGTTTCCGGCTTTAGTTTTTCGTTTATAATTTCAAGCTGATGATGGATGTACGAATTGTCGATTGCCAAAGCCGTACACTGAGTCGGATTATCGATTTCGGCCTCGGGGAAATCAATTTGAATAGGCGTGTCGGTCGGGATAATTACTGTTTCGCCCGGGAAATAATCGAAGCTGTTTACCTCAGGCATGTACATCACTTTTTTGCCCCGCAACATCGAGGTAATGGTGAGTCCGTTGAATTTGAGATTGAATTGCTCAGCTCGCTTCCGGGTTTCAAATACATTCAATTCACAGAACTCCGCCCTGAATTTGGTTCGGTGTTCTACGAGTGAATCTAATTTGTCGAATCCCGTTAGTTTATAAGGAGTGATAAAACTTTTCAAAGCTCAAACTGCTGTCGCTTGCACCAAATTTAGATAAAAGATATACGCGCAACAAGGTCTCGGAAAACATGGGAAGATTGTGCTATACATTGAAAATATCCTCCAGTTAAAATGAGAAAACTGCGCAATTCCTTTGACTGAATAAAAATTTTAATGTTATGCTAACACTTTCCAAAACACTCCCTTTTGAGGGATTAGAAGTTGAATTTAATTCTCAATACGACAATTACATCAACGGCCAGTGGACGGCTCCGGTGCGGGGAAATTATTTCGAGAATATTTCACCGGTTAACGGACAGCCGTTTACCAAAGCAGCCCGGTCAACTGCAGAAGACATTGATCTTGCGCTGGATGCGGCAGAAAAAGCATTTGTTTCCTGGAGCAAAACTTCCGCTGCCACCCGGGCGAATCTACTCCTCAAAATTGCGCAGATTATGGAAGACAATCTGGAATATCTGGCTACTATTGAAACGGTTGACAACGGGAAGGCCATTCGCGAAACGATGGCTGCCGACCTACCGCTTTCGATAGATCACTTCCGGTATTTCGCCAGCGTAATTCGCGCTGATGAAAGTACCATGTCTGAACACGATGAACATACCGTGAGTATTAATCTTCATGAACCAATTGGTATTGTCGGACAAATAATTCCCTGGAATTTTCCACTGCTTATGGCTGCCTGGAAAATTGCGCCCGCTTTGGCTGCAGGAAATTGTGTTGTGGTAAAACCGGCCGAACAAACACCCACCAGCATCATGTGTCTTATGGAATTAATTGACGGTGTGCTGCCTGACGGAGTGTTAAACGTGGTAACAGGATTTGGAATTGAAGCCGGAAAGCCTTTGGCAACTTCGCCTCGCATTCAGAAAGTTGCGTTCACTGGAGAAACCACAACCGGACGGCTTATCATGCAATATGCTTCCGAAAATCTGATTCCGGTTACCATGGAATTGGGCGGAAAGTCTCCGAATATCTTTTTTAAATCTGTGGCCGATCACGACGATGAATTCTTTGATAAAGCCGTGGAAGGTGCCGTAATGTTCGCATTAAATCAGGGTGAGGTGTGCACATGCCCTTCGAGAATTTTAGTGCATGAAGACATTTACGATCGGTTTATGGAAAGAGTGATCGCCCGAACCAAAGCCATAAAAGTAAAGAATCCGCTTTCGAAAGAAGCCATGATGGGCGCGCAGGCCTCGAATGATCAGTACGAAAAGATTCTGAATTACATCCATATTGGCATGGAAGAGGGCGCGGAAGTATTATGCGGAGGTGCTAAATATTCCTTGAACAGCGGACTTGAAGAAGGGTATTATATTCAGCCGACACTGCTGAAAGGTCACAACAAAATGCGGGTATTTCAGGAAGAGATTTTCGGTCCCGTTTCCTGTGTAACTACTTTTAAAACGGTAGAAGAAGCCATAGAAATTGCGAACGACACTTTATATGGACTCGGAGCCGGCGTTTGGACCCGGGATGCACACGAGCTTTATCAGGTTCCACGTGCAATCAAAGCCGGAAGAGTATGGGTGAATTGTTATCACGCATATCCTGCTCATGCGCCGTTTGGTGGATATAAAAAATCGGGCTTTGGTCGCGAAACTCATAAAATGATGCTGAATCATTACCGGCAGACGAAGAACATGTTGATTTCATACGACAAGAATAAACTGGGTTTTTTCTAAAATCTGATCTAACGAATACTTAGGGTTTAATTCAAGGCTCTTTCTGTGATTCAGAGGGAGCCTTAATTTTTAAAATGATGAAACGAATCGAATTAACTCCGGCGGCTCACGAATTAATCAATGAATTAAAGATGCAGAATGGAGAACTCATTTTTCACCAAAGCGGCGGTTGTTGCGACGGATCTCAACCGATGTGTTTTGAAAAAGGAGATTTCAAAATAGGGGGTAGCGATGTGATGCTGGGAGAAGTCGTAGGTTGCGAATTCTGGATGAGCAAAGATCAGTTTGAATACTGGAAGCATACACATCTCACATTAGACGTGGTTTCAGGACGGGGATCGAGTTTCTCTCTGGAAATTCCGTATGGAAAACGATTTGTTATCCGATCCCGACTTTTTACCGATTCTGAATTGCTGAATCTGGAAGAAGTGCGTTTTCTGAATGAATGAAGAAATCGGAGTGGTCGTTCCGGCATAGTTACCGCCGCGAAACGAATTAACATTGGAATCTTATATTCGTCTGCATGGAGAACGTGTGAGGCAAGACTCGTTTTAAAAGTCATAAGTGCAGATATGAAGATTAAAAAATATACGGGAAATCTGGTAACCATCGATTTGAAAAACCGTAAAACACCCGTTTCCGGATATGTGATTGACCAGAACGATGACTGGACTTTATTAAAGAACAATCCGGTGGATTTTGTGATCGATGGCTATGTGTTAATTCCCAATAAATACATTAAAAATATTCATCACGGTAAAGAGGAAAAGTGGGCAGAATCGGTAATGAATATCAAAGGATTACAGCCAAAGGAAGAAGACCGCATGGCATTGAATGGTCTCGAGTCGATATTAACGGCGATAACCGAAAAATATCATGCTTTTATGTTAAACACCAAATCAGATGATCTGTGTTTTCCGGGCAGATTAAAATCAATCGGTGAAAAAGAATTGGTGTTGGAGGCACTCTCATCCAAAGCAGAATGGGAAGGTGAATTTGTTTTAAAAATTAATGAAATACGATCGGTGGAGTTTAATACAGATTATCTGAATTCGCTGATGTTGGTGAATCGCGTACACAGAGTGGTTGAATAATTATCCTGAGGTCGATCAGGTATTTGGTTTGAAATATTTCTTACTGTTTCGAATACCCGACATGGATTTATATGAATGTATGTGGATGTATACCGAAGCTGATTTGATTTTTGCCTCTTTCTGATTCAAATGGCATGGAGTACCCGGCTATGGTGTTGTTGTTCAATGCTGCAGTTCAGCTAAAAATTAGTCATTGGTCATCCAACAACCTGTTGAACAAGTAGAGCTGATTGAATTAGCAGAATACATTTAATTAGAATATACGATTTACTCAATTCGTTGTTCAAATTCACAATGGTGACTTAAGCATTTTAAAGGTGAGGGAAGTATAGTTATGCGGAGTATAAGCAGTATATGCTGAAATATTGAAGTATTTATCCGACTGCTGAAGGTCAGTTATGGAGTAAATCGAGCGATTTTAAATATTTCATAATTTCCGAATCACTTACTCGCTTGCCGTAACCAACAAATCTTTTTACTTCCTGTAAATTTTCGTCTAAAAGGATTAAAGTGGGGAAAGAGTTAATATCATGGAGAGGTTTCATGACTTCTACATCTAATTGATCTATTAAATAGCCTTTTCGACTAATATATCGGTTAATATTAGACTTTGTGTCGTAAGGATTTACACCAAACATAATTAGTTTGGCGGTATCTATTTGTTCGTGCAACTCATTGACAAAGGGCAACATTTGAAGACATGGTGAACAGCTAAGATACCAATAGTCTATAAGAATATATTTTCCGGAAGTGCTTTTAATAGTATTTCCATTGATAGTTGGAATGGAATTCTTATTAAACTCTACTGTTGTATCCCTGTTTAACTCTTCCGTAACATTTTTAGGAGGAATACTAAATTTGCCAAGGTTAAACTCTCTGTTAAGACTATCGAAACAATTCCCCTTAAAGTAATTAAACTCTATATTGAAGGCAGAATCGGGTCTGTCATTGTCATCATTAAAACTTGCATATTTAAAGATTCTGTAATTGCTGGTGAAATAGATAATTCGGGTACCGTTCCAAACTTTGTTTTTTTGTGCTAGGGCAAAGGTATCATTAGAGTGATAAATCAGTTTTGGTCGGGTGAATTTTCTTCTTGAAAAATCGCCTTTCTCAAAGGTTGGTACCCAATATAATGGGAAGAAAAAGCTATTGGAATGATACCTGTCAAAATTATATGGTTTAATATTTATTTCAAATGTATCGCCACTTAGACCGGTACCAATGATTTTAAATTTATTGTAAACACAGGAGGAACCTGGTTTAGCACCATAGAAATTATAAGAATAGTTCTTAGTAGGAAATAAGTATGTGTTAAGAAAAGATGTATTGCTTTGAGTGAATCGATTTGAAAGAGTGCATCTTATGAGGAAGGTGGAGTCTTCAAAGTCAGAAATGCTGTTATTGGCTTGCTTAACCTTTTTGTAAAGTTGCCTGGCAGATTGGCTGAATACCTGACCTGAGAAAATAACCAGATAAAGTATCACTGTGAAGACCCAACTCCTCATAATTGTTTACTATTTTATTTTAAATAAGAAAGAACAGATGAAACAACACTTTCGATAAATACCAACCAAGGACCAGGGTTTCCACCTCAGCCTTCTTCTATTGTTTGTAAACAAGATGATCCTTCCTCTGTCCCACCACATGGCGACAATTGGTGTATCATTTTGCAAATACCCTAAATACGGATTACCCACTGATGTTTGAATTGCGCTATAATTTGAGTCGCTCTCCCCACTCATTGATTTAACATTCGGATTATAATCTTTACTCTTATTATTGAACGCGGTTTCGTCTTGAGAACAAGAATGAATTGCAATTGCGAGTACTAACACGCAAATTGCACTAATAATTTTTTTGGTATAGAATTTCCGGTTTACTTCAAAAGTTGTTACCAAGCAAACCTATTGTATATGGAATCTTTTTTTGTCATATTGGTATCAAGATCAAAATATTGGGAATTACTAGTTATTTGGATTCCCAATAGGGCAATTTCATTATCCGGTTATCTTAAATCTAATCCCTTATTTTCGTCTGCAATAAGCAATTGATGATATGAAATTGGGAGCCTTTTCCATTAGTCTGAGTGTAAAAGACCTAAACGCATCCAAAACATTTTATGAGGAGTTAGGCTTTTTCGTTTTCGCCGGTGATCCGGATAAAAATTATCTCATTATGAAGAATGAGAATTCGCTGATTGGTTTGTTTCAGGGAATGTTTGAGGGAAATATTCTGACCTTCAACCCGGGTTGGGATGAAAACGCTCAGAACCTTGAACATTTTGATGATGTTCGGGAAATACAAAAACACCTGAAAAATAAAAACATCAACCTGATTTCGGAAGCAGATGAATCCTCCAACGGCCCGGCCAGTATCATGCTCACCGATCCGGATGGTAATATGATTTTGTTGGATCAACACAGATGAGATGGAATGAGGAAAGAGCGAAGGATGGAAGAGCGAAAGAACTAATGAGCAGCAGAGCGAAAGAGCGATACTCCTTCACCTTGAAGTTTTTACTTTCGCCGGAGCTTGCTCTTACGCCGTAGCTTGAGCGAAAGGTGCACAGCGAAGGAGCACAGTGAAGGAGTACGACGAGAGTATAGCCGATATTCAATCTGGCATTTGTTGTTTAGATAAAATTAAACCGCGAAACTTTGCGACAAACTTTGCGTGACTTTGCGGTTGAATGCAAATACAAAAAGCGACAGCTGAAATAATGTGTATAACTGCCGGTAGCGATCCGGTTACCTGAAATAATAGAATTTAATTAAACAACTCAGTGATAACAACCAATCTCAACACCTACAAAGCCATAATTAAAGCACCGATGGAAAAAGTATGGCATGCCTTAACCGATCGTGAAACGGTTAAACAATATTTTTTCGGAACTCATCAGCAAAGCACTTATAAAGTCGGAGATCCGATTACGTGGGATGGCGAATTCGACGGAAAAAAATACCATGATCAGGGCGTAATTCTCGAATCCGATGCTCCGAATGTTCTGGCCTACTCGTATTTGAGTTCGTGGAGTGGGAGGGAAGATAAAGATGAGAATTATTTGTATGTGAAATACGAATTGAAGGTAGCGGTAACAGAAACGGTAACAGAAACAGTAACGGAGTTGACAGTTACTTTTTCAAGTTACGATGAAGAGGGCGCCAAACATTCGGAAGGAAGCTGGAAAATGTTAATCGACGAGATGCGTAAGCTGATTGAATAAAGAATCAGACTACCATTTGCTGGTTTCACAAAAC
The DNA here is from genome assembly GCA_016124755.1 of Bacteroidota bacterium. Lineage (GTDB taxonomy): Bacteria > Bacteroidota > Bacteroidia > NS11-12g > UBA9320 > WGNA01. The sequence goes on from WGNA01000008.1 coordinate 134,612, forward strand.
GACACAAACCTCTTCATTCAATAGATAAAACTGCGCACTCCCTTCAAATGCCTAAAAGACCACAGCTTTTTAATTTTTAGCTCAACAATTTGGAATGCCGGAAATTACCGCGCCTCTGCGTGAGAACTAACGGTATATTTTCTAATTTATACGGATTACGCCGAATAATGGTTTTTCCGTTCAACATTAATATTCAAAGAGCTTCGTCTGCAATTCTCTCATTCTCCAATTCCCCAATTTATGCTGACAATGCCGAACCCGGTAATAAGTTGTTACACGTAATTTTCAAAGTCATTCGTCAGTAATTCCTTAATGCTTTGCTGTTACGTAGCTTGCTTCTGAAAGATATTGTACTTTTTCCTTTCCGTCACTCGACTTCATTTTGATCAACAAACCGTTATCGCCATACACGTAATCAATAATCCAATTTGATTTCAATTTTCCACTGCCGTTATACCAGGAATATTTACGGGATAGAATTTGCCCTGCTTCGTTAAATTCCTCATGATTTTGACGATTTTTCTTGCCATCTGAGTAATTGGTTGACGATGATGAAATCAAAATTGTGTCTGACACGAATATCTTAGTCCACTCAACGACCAACTGTTCTTCAACTCCTTTGAAATATTTAAATGAAATAATTTTATCCACTTTATTATATACATAAATGGATTTTGTAATTTTCCCTTTTTCATCAGTTGATTGCCAAACCGAAGTTGTGGTTCCATCCGGATTCTCGGTCTTTTTCAGACAAACAGTGGAAGTGTCTTTATGCCTTGCAATCTCTTTCCCTTCCTCACTGCATGCATAGCTCCACACATATTTTTCCTTTCCCTTTCGATTAAAATAGCGCGTTGTTTTTCTGTCTCCATTAGGATAATACTCGTAAACATAATAGCTCTTGAATTTGCCATTTATATATGTCGAATATTTGATAATAGCGCTGTCGTTGAATTCTGAAACGGAACTATAGGTTCGATTTTTTATTCTATTGGAATATTGAATTCTATGTCCGGCCTCATCGTATTTGGCGGAATAAAACAGAAGAGTATCTCCTTTAGAATTTATCTGATATCGTTGAACCACTTTTAACTGATCGTCATAAACAAAATGATCATCCTTTTTAATTTTATTTTTGGCGTTATAGGTTACAATGCGCACAGGAACTCCTTGTTGATTGAAATAATACCGGGATTTCGTTGTAGATTTAACCTTGTCCTTTTTAACTTTCGTGTAGCGTAAATCCAAGGATTCCACGGAGTTTTTTTTGATTAATTCCTTTAAGTATTTGTTGTCATCAAAACCGAGGTCTAATCTGATTTTGCCATCATCACCAATATAATATTGCGCCCTGGCAACACCGGCGGAAAGAAAAAGAAGCAGCAGCGGGATTTTAAAAAACGTTTTCATAGATAACAGACGGTTTGTTTATTCTTAGGGTTGGTGAAGTTCTGCAAAAACCTCCGAAGTACAAAATCGTTTTTTGAATCTGCAAGACCGGCAAATCAAATCTGCAAAGAACCAATCCATATATTTGCTCAAAGCCACTCAATATTTTAATATGCCGGTAAATATGTCGGGTATAAATCTACCCCGGATTGCTTTCGTTCTGCTCCTTTTAAATTGTTCGGTTCCGCAGAGTCATGCGATTAAAATTCCTAAAGTTGAATCGCGATGGAATCTCGGTTTGAATCAGGGAGGAGTGGTGAATCTTCCCGGAAAATCACGAACCGATAACTCTATTTCACAGAAACCTTTTGCCGATTATTTCATTTCTGTTGAACTTGGTTACCGTGTTAACAACCGTATTTCTCTGTCTTTTTCGCACACCCGATACAGCTACACGAACAGCGTTTATGTGGAAGACAAAGAATTATACGCACATCGTGAAGCCGGCTATATTTACGGACAAGGCACGGCGTTCGGCGGAACTTATTCTGTATTTTATCAATGGCCGGTTAAAGCGTATTACCGGCTGAACGATCCGGATAAAAAATTCTGTTTTCGCACCTATCCGCTCATCGGTCTTGCCTTTTCAAAATCCGGAGGAAGTCAGTTTAGCAGTTATGGCCAATACGAGGAAGTGCGCGGAGGTGATTCGGTAAGCGTTGCATACACTCATTCTTATGCAAGACCATACACAACTGCTTTGGTCTTCGGAGCAGGATTGCAATTCTCCTATCCGGTGAAGAGATGGACCTTTTCCGGTTTATTAGAATTTAATCGAACCAACCGAATCTGGACATCAACCAAAATGACGTATTACCGCTATTCGCAGGCGTTCGGAACTTTTTATGAAAGCAATATTTTTGATTCTAAAGGTGGTTGTATTCTTTTTGGTTTCGGCATAAGGTATCAATTCAGAAAGAAAGTGGAACAACTTATTCGGAAGGACAAATCGTAACTTTCAATAAAAATGTTTACACTCGGGCAACCAAATAATAATGACGGGCATCATGCTTATTGTAAGACTGAATTGTTAAATTTGGCAAGCCTCACAAACCTATTGAATGAAGCGCAACCAAACGATCTTCCACTGTTTGAGAACAACCGCAGCATTGCTGGTGTTTGGTGCTATTCCCTTTATTTCTCTTGCTCAACCTACTGCCCGGTTTAGTGCAGATACAACAAAAGGATGTGCTCCTGTTACGATTCATTTCAAAGATCAAAGCACCGGTTCCGGACTCCACTACCTGTGGATTTTTGGAAACGGAAATGTGAGTACACTACCCAACCCACAGGCGATTTATTACCTGCCTGGCAGATACGATGTGTCGCTCACCATTACCGATTCAGCAGGAAAACAAAGCACTAAAACCATTTCGCAATACATTCAGGTTTTTAAAAATCCGGTGGCAGATTTTACCGGTGATCCGTTGTCGGGCTGTATTCCACTCACCACTACCTTTAAAAATTTATCTAAACCCGGAGACGGAAAAGTCACTGATTTTATTTGGGATTTCGGCGATGGTAACACTAAAAAGGATTCCATCGGCAAACACACATACACTACTCAGGGAAAGTTTAATGTTTCGCTGGTGGTTACGGATATTAATAAGTGCAAAGACAAAAAATTTATTCCGTTATACATTGAGGTTTTACCAAGTCCCGACCCGCAAATTTCTGCCGATAAAAAATTCGATTGCGAACCTCCGTTAACCGTTCAGTTTACCAACAACACACCCGGTCTGCAATCTTCCGATACGTATGAATGGAATTTCGGAGACGGCAGTAAATCCACTTCCAAAGATCCGAGTCATACCTACACACAGAAAGGAAAGTTTGATGTTTCCTTGCGTGTAACCAAGGCCAACGGTTGTACGATGGAAAAAATCTTTCCGGGCTACATTATTATTGATGATTTAAAACCAGATTTCGTCGCTAACAAAACCAAAGCGTGTGCACCTTCCGAAATTAAATTCACTAACACGACTCAACCAACCCGTGACGGAGTGGATTTTAAATGGACATTCGGAGACGGTGGTGTTGCTCATACACCAGACGACGCCTATCACAAATACACGGCAGCCGGTAAATACGATGTTACATTAGAAGTCTCCTATAACGGTAAATGCAAAACCAGTATAACAAAACCGGCTTATATCGAAATTCAGGACGCACCCGATGCTTCTTTTACTATGAGCGATTCCATTGCCTGTAAGGTACCGGCGTCTACACTACTCACAAACACTTCAAAAAATTATTCTGAATTTCAATGGTTGATCAACGGGCAAAAAGGGCTCGATCAGTCAACTCTTTATCAGACATTTTACAAAGAGGATGATTACGAAATAAAACTCATTACCAAGAATTTTCTGGGGTGCACCGACACGGCCGTTAAAGTTTTTAAAATTGAAAAACCGGAATTAGAATTAATGCCGTCCACCACAAATGGATGTGCACCGACTCCCATATCTTTCAAGACTAAAATTGAAACTTTCGACGAGGTTACCGATTACGACTGGGTTTTTGAAAAGGGAAAACACGAACAAACCACAACGGAATCCACATCTCATACATTTCAGAATGCAGGAACCTATCAGGTAATATTGAACATTACAACTAAATCCGGTTGTAAGGCATCCGACACAGTTGATATTCATATCGGTTTAAAAACCAATCCGTCTTTCGCCGAGGGAAAAGATACCTTGTGTAATAATGAGAAAATTACTTTTCAGAATACCACAAATTCTAATGGAGTGCCTGTTGATTCGTGGCAATGGAAACTTGCAACAGACGACAATATTGGGACTTTCTCCACTGAAGTAAACGGTGAATTAAAAACGAAACACAAACCCGGCACCTACAGCTTGATGCTCATTAGTGAAAACAACGGCTGTTTTGATACAATTACCGAAGCCGACAAAATCACGATTCTGGCACCACTTGCAGATTTTGAAACGGGAGGAATGGGGTCGTGTAATGCAGATACTCTTTTGCGAATAAATTCAACTTTGGGTGCCGATAGTTTTGTTTGGAATATTTATTACCCGAATGGAATCAGACGGGAACAAAGCTGGGAGCAACAGTTGAGATTTACCCGGGATTACATGAACAATGTGCTGGAATTACTCGCCTTTAACAGCAAAACGGGTTGCGAAGATTCGAAAAAGGATACACTCAAATTTCCGGAAATAACCACAAGGGCTTCAATTGCCCGAACAGGAAGTTTGTGCGCTCCATCCAGTTTTACTTTCACTGCCAAAGATGCCGACAACGTGCAGATTTATACATGGTATACGGAGGACGATTCGCTGATTGGTCCGCAGCAAATAATTGATTATCCGGCACCGGGCGATTATTCCATTTTATTAAAGGTGGAAAATCCTTCTAATGGTTGTGTCGATTCTTTGCGAACTTCTTTTACGGTTACGGGGCCGGAAGTATCAGGCGAACTTTCGGGCAAAGAAGGATGTGCGCCGCTGAACATAAAACTTCAATGCAACAGCGATCCGAAGAATTATAAGGAGTTGTACTGGCTGATTGACACAACCAAAATTCCGGTTAAAAATATCGGAACTATTAATTATACATTGCTGAAGCCGGGACCGGAATCCGATGGTTCGTATAAAATTAAATTAATCGGAAAAGATTCGAATGGATGCGCCGGGTATCAGGTATTCCCGATTAAGGTGAAAGGAGTAATCGGAGCGGATATTAAAATACGACGAATCACAAACTGCTCCGGAAGACATTTCATTTTTGAAGCAGTTACACCCGGATTTGACCCGGATAAACTGGGAATCGAATGGGATTTTGGTGATGGAACCACTTCTACCGAACCCATTAAAAACAAAGATTACGATGCCGACGGGAAATACAATCTGGTTTTAAAAATTACGAATCCGGCAACGGGCTGTGTCACACAGATCGATAAATTAATAGACATTGACAAAGAAAAACTGATTCCGAAATTCACGGCCGACAGTCTTAAAACCGAGTGTCCGCCACTGTTTGTTAAGTTCAGGGATTTGTCGACCACAGCGCCGGGAAGGTATGTAACCAAATGGCTGTGGGATTTTGGAGATGGAAGCACATCGTCGGAAAAAGATCCTTCGAAACTGTATTTGTTCCCGGGCAACTATACGGTTACCTTAAAAGTTGAAGATGAAAATCATTGCCGGGATTCCATTGTTTTTAAAGATTTTGTTCTGGTTTCAGGGCCGCAGGGTGGATTTAATTTCGATAAGAAAACCGGCTGCGCTCCATTGGAAGTGAAATTTACCGGTTGGGCGAAAGATGCGGTGAAAACCGAATTTGACATGGGCGACGGAACGGTTTACAAAGACGTTCTGAATTTCACGCACATCTATAAGCTGCCCGGACGATACATTCCCGTTCTCGTTTTAACGGATTCATTCGGTTGCACGTTTACTCACCCACCGATCGATACCATTTTTGTTTTTGATCACCCGAAACCCAGATTCAATACTGTCGGGGTTTGTATGGGAAATCCGATAAGCTTTACTCCGGTGAATGGAGAAAACGACGGTAAAATCGAACATTACGAATGGGAGTTTACGCAGGATAAACATATACAGACATCCACGGAAACAAATCCGGTAATTACGTTTAACGGATACGAAATGCCGCTCATCAAACTTACCACAACTAATGAAGCGGGATGCACCGGAACGTATGAAGGGCCGGCAGAATTATCCAGACTAAAAGCGGATTTTGAAACAACCGGCAAGTTTAATTGTGTGGGGAATGAAATTAAACTCAGCAGTTCAACAACCAGCGATACATCGATTGAAATCTACCACTGGATAATTGGTGACGATCATTTTTATACACCGGATGTGGTTTTCCATGCCGACACCATCGGGCCAAAACAAATCAGACTGATGGTTTCTAATTCGATGGGTTGCCACGATACAATTGAAAGCGAAAAACTCATTATCGGTGATACGATTCCTCCGCTCAATGTTGAGATTTTGCGGGTTACTGTAAATGATGATTACACGGTTCAATTAGATTTAAAACCGAGTCCGGCAGCCGATTTTAATTCATACGAAATTTTTAAGGAACAGGAATCCGGATACCGGAAATTGTGGAGTGTGGAAGACCGGAAAAAAATCAGCTATCTCGAAAATAGCAACAACACTCTCGAAGAAGTGTATTGTTATAAGGCGTTGCAAACGAATGCCTGCGGACTCTTATCCGATTCGATGCAAGCGATAAAGCATTGCACAGTTGAATCTAAAGCGAAAGGCGAGGTGAACCGTGCGGTAGTTTCCTGGAATACATACAGCGGATGGCAAAATATTTCGGGATACGATGTTCTTCGGGAGGATCTGGATGAGCCGGGATCGTTTTTCAAAATCGGATCAACATCGGCAGATGAAACAGAATTTATCGATTCCAATATCGTTTGTCGCGTTGAGCATACCTATAAAATAAAAGCAATAGAAAGTGCGGGTAATTTGCAGATTTCCTTTAGTGATACATGTAAGGCCCGACCGATCTGGAAGGTAAAACCCGATCCGAATGAACTGATTCGCGCGACGGTCGAAAACGATAAATTTATTCGCATTGAATGGGATTCAAGTTATTACCCGAGAATTCCGATTGAAACGTATGTTTTGCAGCGATCCGACGACGGAGATTATTACCCGCTCACCTGGACATTTAACGCTGATAAATTTGATTTTGAAGATCACAAGGTAAAGGTGGATGATCAGTCTTATTTCTACCGGACGTATGCAATTGACAAATGCCGCGACACCAGTGATATCTGGAATTTCGGAAAGACAATTCTGCTTCATGCCGATACTACTGCCGAACAACGCCCGATGCTCACATGGAGTAAATATCAGGGATGGGATGCCGGAGTAGATTATTACCATGTTGAAATTAAAAATCCGGATGGCAGTTTTTCTTTTATCGGACAAACGGCGTCTACCGACACCATGCTGGTGGATATGATTACCAATTTAAATCAGCGTCCGAATTACTGTTATCGCATTGTGGGTTACCGGAATTACGTGGATGGAAAACCACAGGTGGTGAGCGTGAGTAATGAAGATTGCTCACCGGTTTATTCAAGATTGTATGTTCCGAATGCATTCACACCGAATTCGGATAATATTAACGAAGGATTCGGAACGCCCGGAATTTACATTCACGAATACCACATGTCGATTTATACTCGGTGGGGCGAAAAGATCTGGGAAACCTACAACATGGATGAGAAGTGGGACGGAACCTACGATGGCAAACCTGCTCAAATGGATGTGTATGCCGTAATTGTTGAATCCATCGGTGTTGATCGCGTACGACGGGTTCACTATGGAACGATTACGTTGTTGCGGTGATTGGTTGGTAATAGTATTGACTTATTTCTTGCACAATAGAATATTTCATGACAAGGTTCCTGATAATATTTATAGTTTCGATCGCACTTATTTCATGCGTCAAATTAAACCGTGTGAGAGTGTCTCCGGAGAGTATTATCCATGATACCTCAGTTTTTAGTCCAGAAACAGGTTGGTTTGCTCTCGCTGACAGTCATTCTATAGGACGATACTCAAGAATCGGAAAACAAATTTTTTGTGGTGAAATAGGATGTAAGGATTATCCGGTTATCAATGTTGATGTAGAAAGTTTTGAGGTTTGGCCGGGGACGAATTATGCCCGGGACAAGAAAAGAGTTTACTATCCAGAAACATTTATCTGTAGATGTGGTGATCAATGTGGGACTTGTTACAACTCAGATCCGGAAATAAAAGGCGCAGATCCTGTATCCTTCAAATGTGTTGCGGCAGACTCAGCGGTTGATAAGAATTCATATTATCTGGGGAATAAAAAATTTCCCCGCAATAATTAAAGAATTCACAGTAGTTAATTAATTTTAATAGCTTGAACCAGCTACGAGTCAAACCAAAACGCATTGAAGATAATTAAAATGGTGTGTTGCCATAACATTGAACCAAGCTTGGTGATTTTGAATATCAATTATGTTGGATTCGATTTATTGGAACTCACTCCGAATATGACAAGATAGACGCAAATAGTATTTGATAATGAAAATTAAACCGATAAGAAACGAAGAAGACTATCAAAATGCACTCGAACGACTTGAGGTAATTTTTGATGCTAAGAAGGGTACGGATGAGGGGGACGAATTAGAAATATTATCAATATTAATCGACAAGTATGAAGATGAAAACTTTCCTATCGGGATGCCCGATCCAATCGAAGCTATTAAGTTTAGGATGGAACAAATGGGAATAAGTCAATCAGAATTGGCAGAGGTCGTAGGTTTTAAAAGTAGAGTTAGTGAAATATTAAATAAAAAACGAAAACTTACGTTGGCCATGATTCGCAAACTGCATGAGAGTCTTCACATTCCAACCGAAGTACTCATTCAAGACTATTAATTAAAATACTATTGTGGTTTAACATGAACCATTATTTCTCTCCAATAAATTCCGGTTCTCCCAGAAAATGTGGTTTAATACCTATTGCCAAATCGATAAACAATTTCACCCGGGCAAATTTTTCCCGGAGCTGAGTTTTAATTCCGCGTTTCAGACTCACATCTTTTGCATTAAAACCAATGGCTTTTAAACCTTTTTCTTCAGCGAGAAATACCGCCCGTTGATTGTGAAATTTTTGAGAAATAATGGTAACCGAGTCCTGACCGAAAATTTCTTTGCAACGCACAACCGAATCCAACGTTCGAAATCCGGCATAATCCAGAAAAATATGATCTTCCGGAATTCCGGCCTTAATGAGATCTTCTTTCATGGCGGTAGGTTCGTCGTATCGCACAGAACCGTTGTCACCACTTATCAAAATATATTTGATTTTACCGGCTTTATACAACTCAACTGCGGCATTAATCCGAAATACATAATACGGATTTTTAAAATTGCCGTTTCTGGTAACCGGTGATGTTCCAAGCAACAAACCCACTTCATTGTATCGCAGTTGCGACAAATCAGTAAATACCTTTTTTTCGGTACGGCGTTCAATGGTAAAATCACAAAGGGCAATCACGAGCACACAAATAGCAATTCCCAAAATGGCAGGTTTTAAAATTGTTCTGAACGGCACTTTGATTTTTTGAAACATGTTGGCAAGTTAGGGAATGGATTCTTTAAGGAATGTAGAATTCTGATCATCTCCAATTTTACGCGCTCTTACACTCTCCCGCTCTCCGCTCTTCTTGTTTCCGCTACAGTTACTGTTACTGTTACCGTTACCGAGTTCGTTCGCTTCGCTCATGATGACGATCGTTCTCGGAGGAGAAAGGGATTCTTCGCGGAGCTCAGAATTTTATTAATCTCAGTTTAATGCGCTCTTATGCTCTCCCGCTCTCCGCTCTTCCGTTACCGTTTCCGTTACCGTTACTGTTTCTATTACCGTTACCCTTCATGGGTTCATTCGCTTCGCTCACGATGACGATCGTTCTTCGGGGTAAAAGGGGATTCTTCGCAGAGCTCAGAATTTTATTAATTTCTAGTTTTACCCGCTCTTTCGCTCTCCCGCTCTCCGCACTTCTGTTACCGTTACCGTTACAGTTGCCGTTTCCCTTCATGGGTTCATTCGCTTCGCTCACGATGACGATCGTTCTTTGGGGTAAAAGGGGATTCTTCGCGAAGCTCAGAATTTTATTAATCTCAGTTTAATGCGCTCTTATGCTCTCCCGCTCTCCCGCTCTTCAGTTACTGTTACCGTTACAGTTTCTGTTACCGTTACAGTTTCTGTTACCGTTACCGTTACCGTTACTGTTTCCGTTCATGGGTTCATTCGCTTCGCTCACGATGACGATCGTTCTTCGGGGTAAAAGGGGATTCTTCGCAGAGCTCAGAATTTTATTAATTTCTAGTTTTACCCGCTCTTTCGCTCTCCGCTCTTCAGTTACTGTTACTGTTACCGTTACTGTTTCTGTTACCGTTACCGTTTCCGAGTTCATTCGCTTCGCTCACGATGACGATCGTTCTTTGGGGTAAAAGGGGATTCTTCGCGGAGCTCAGAATTTTATTAACTTCTAGTTTTACCCGCTCTTTCGCTCTTTCGCTCTCCGCTCTTCTTGTTACCGTTACCGTTACCGTTACCGTTTCCCTTCATGGGTTCGTTCGCTTCGCTCACGATGACGATCGTTCTTTGGGGTAAAAGGGGATTCTTCGCGTAGCTCAGAATTTTATTAATTTCTTGCGTTACCCGCTCTTTCGCTCTTTCGCTCTCCGCTCTTCTTGTTACCGTTACCGTTACAGTTACCGTTTCCCTTCATGGGTTCGTTCGCTTCGCTCACGATGACGATCGTTCTTTTGGGGTAAAAGGGGATTCTTCGCGGAGCTCAGAATTTTATTAATCTCAGTTTAATGCGCTCTTTTGCTCTCCCGCTCTCCGCTCTTCAGTTACTGTTACCGTTACAGTTACCGTTTCCCTTCATGGGTTCATTCGCTTCGATCATGATGACGATCGTTCTTTGGGGTAAAAGGGGATTCTTCGCGGAACTCAGAATTTTATTAACCTTAAGTTTGAAGCGCTCTTACGCTCTCCCGCTCTTCGCTCTTCTTGTTACCGTTACCGTTACCGTTACCGTTACCGTTACCGTTTCCCTTCACACCACCTTCTTCTCCACATAATCCGAATTCATCACGGTAAGCACTCCCGTATAATTGAGTGTAAACCGGATTTCATCGCCGAGACGGATCGGTTTTTTGCACGAACCCACATCCAAAACAATCATATCGGAACTGCCACCGATTATTTCGATGTCGGGATCTACAGGTGTAAGGTCGGTTGGATTTACGTCCAGCACACCGAGGTCGATAATGGCACGTGTGCTTTCTTCTCCCAATTGCGAAAGATCAATTTCCGGAGATTCTCCCAACAGATTGGTTCCCTGTAATCCGGTTGCAACAACGGGCTTTTCCCTTATTTCAATTACCTCCGTCGCCAGAATAAAAACATCCTGTTTCATCTTTTCAACCGGTTTGTTATGATAAATGTCGTTGCCGAAAAACAGCGTTTCTCCGATCCGGAAATGATTACAGCCTTTCGGAATCTGCTTCATCGCCAGCAACGGAAGTGTGATCGAAGAACCGGCAGATACCCAGCGGATATTAGAATGAAACCGGGCATTTATTAATTCGCAATACAAACTCAGTTGAATCAATTTATCCTTCGAAGGAAGAATTCCGTTCAAACAATTGAGATTTGCACCAAGACCGATCACCTCTATGTTCTTTAGTTCAAAAACATCCTGATAAAACTGAATCAGTTCTTCGCCCATTACACCTTCCCGCAAATCACCAAGTTCAATCATAATAATGATTTTGTGAATCACATTTTGCCGCGCAGCTTCTTCATTAATGAGGCGAATGGTTTTTATATGCGTATTAAAACTAACGTCGGCACAGGCAACTAATCTTTTAATACCATTTAATGGTGGCGGTTTTATATAAACCCTTTGAATTTCGGGAGCGAGTTTTTTGAGTTTTTCCAGATTACTCAGTCGGGAATCGTGAATTTCCATTGGATTTAACCGAACGAGTTCTTTTAAATAAATCTCATTGCCACAGAGAATTTTGGCAACTACACCCCAGTTTTTATTATACTTTTTAAATCGCTCATCTAAATATTTAAAATTTAGTTCGAGCGATTTTCTTTTTAATTCAATGTAGGCCACGGCTGTTGGGTTTCATAATTTCCAGGAGTATATAGGTGAGACCAGATCCGATTACTCCGTAAAAAATCGGGTCAAGTCCGAAAGGTATTGTAATAGCGTCGAGTGCGAACCAGTTTGTTGAAATTCCTTTTTTTAACACCGTTAAAATCACGGTGCCGAATCCGCCGATCATCATCGACCAGAAAGCAGAATTTGAATTGGGTTTCCACGGACCCAGCATTACGATTACCGGAACTAATAATCCGGAAACCATAAAAGCGTAGGATAGGAGCATTAAATCGAGAACGCTGGAAGCCTGAAACGCCAATAGTATGGCAACAGCTCCGATTCCGAACGTTACGAGTTGAGATCGCCGCACACTTTTTTTGTGCATCGGATCTGTGTTCAGAATATCACTGGTAAAATTACCGGAAGCCGCGAGCAGACAACTGTCGGCAGTAGACATGATTGCCGAAAAATATGCCGACAACATCAATCCCATCCAACCGGCCGGTAAAACATGCCGCAATAAAAGGGGTAGTCCGAGTTCTTTGTCCATCGCACCGCCCGGATGAAATCCATCACTAATGAACAGACCTTGTTCGAAACCTGCACGTGCAAAAAGTCCGAGAACGACGCCCATAAATGCCATCAAAGGATATTCAAACAAACCGGCGATATACCAGGCGCGTTTGGCGGTTTTTTCATCGCGGCAAGCATAAATTCTCTGATATAAGGTCATACCTACAAACCAGATCGGAATTATCGTTATGGCCCAGTTGAGCAGTTGTGTTAGTGATACATTTTTTAGTGAGATGAGATCGTGCGGAATAAAACGGAGAATTTCATCATAACCGCCGAGTGCTTTATAGGAAATGGGAATTCCGATAAAAATAAGACCGGCCATTAATAAAATCCACTGAAATGTATCGGTATAAATCACTGCTTTTATTCCCCCGAAAGCCGTATATCCGACAGCAACAACACCCATTATTAAAAGTGCTGAGTTGCGATCTAATCCGTTGAAAGTTCCCTCGGCCAGTTTGGAACCGGCGAGCAACTGACTGGAAGTGAACATCAGATAACCGATAAAGGAAATTACACCGGCAACCAAAGCCACCCGTTTGTCGAAGGTGTCTGCGAGCAGTTGCGGAAAGGTGAGCAGTTTGAGTTTATGTGCACGGTGAATAACACGCGGAATTACTATCACCGCGCTTAGCCAGGCTCCGATGAGTCCGGTGAACAGCATCCATGAGCCCGAAAGTCCCATTGCGAAACCGAGACCGCCTAATCCGATGGAAAAACCGCCGCCAACATCCGTTGCAACAACCGACAAACCGATATGTCCGGATCCCATTCCCCGGCCGCCTGCATAAAAATCGCCGGCGTCTTTGTTTTTAAAATGAAAATACACTCCGATCCCCGCTACAATGAGGATGTAGAGAACGAAGATGATGATATCTATGGCTGGCATACGCTGTTATTTCCGGGTTAGCCTCATTTCGAGGTACTTGTTTTCAAAACCCAGATTCTTGTACAGATGAAGTGCGGGATTATCGTGTTCAACATGAAGCGCCACGCTGCCCTGACATTTATCGAGCGCCGCGGTCATGAGTTTTCTGCCCAGACCTTCTCCTCGATGTTCGTTGTGAATGGCGATGTACACCAATATATTTTCCGGAATGTAGTCGTTCATGCCGGTTTGATTCACGATAACAGCCCCGACAATTTTTGATTTTTCTTTAAGGGTTAAAATAAATCCACCGAAAGACGGACTCTCTTTAATTGCGTAATCGATGCATTTGTTAATGGCGGTAAGACTGTCGCCGTATTGTTCTAAATGTTTGTGAAGAAAGCGTGCAATTTTATTTTTTTCAATTGCTGATGGCCTGTTAAAGGCGTCGTAGGTGTTGATCGTCATTCCCGTTTTTCTGTGGTAAGCGGGCATTATAGTTTTTAAATCGGGAATGTCAAGTTTTACAAGGCTCCCGGAGGATTTAAATGAAATTTGAAATCTTGTGTTGAACGGTATCAGCACGTTAGCGGCTAATGTCATAAAAGTGTCGAAAGGCCGGATTTGTTGACATATTAACCCGATCTTAAGATTTTATGAAGATTTGTGAACCTTGTTTGAAATTCTAAATTAATCCCAAATTGAAGTTCTAATTTGCCCGGGTGAAAATTCTGATTGTAGAAGACGAGCATATTCTGGCGAAAGATCTCAAATCGCATCTTACGTCGGATGAATACGCCTGCGAAATCAGTGAAACATTAGCTCAGGCAGAAGAGAGCATTTATCTGCACCAATACGACTGTGTATTACTGGATCTCAATCTTCCCGACGGAGAAGGAGAAACGTTGATTCCTATAATTCGGGACGAAAGTTCTTCCACCGGAATTATCATTATTTCGGCAAAAGGTTCGGTTGAAGATAAGGTAAGAGCGCTTCAATCCGGAGCAGATGATTATCTCTCCAAACCGTTTCATCCGGCTGAGCTGTCTGCCAGAATTCACGCGGTTATCCGACGCAAAAAATTCGATAGTCAGAATCAGATTGAATTCAATGAAATACGAATTGACTTATTAGCGAGAACCGTAAATGTGAACGATTCCGCAATAGAATTAACCCGAAAAGAATTTGATCTGTTGATTTTTTTTCTGGGAAATAAAAACAGAGTACTCACCAAAGGCGCACTTGCAGAACACCTTTCAGGCGATTTCGCAGATATGTTCGACAATTATGATTTCGTGTATGCCCACGTAAAAAATCTTAAAAGAAAGCTTAAAGAATCGGGCAGCGCTAAATACATTAAAACGGTTTATGGAAGCGGGTATAAGTGGGAATCATGAAGCGATTACTCGACATACCGGTTCGCTCTCTTGCGCTGTATTCTTTGCTGATTGTTGTGGTAATGATTCCGGTTTTTTTCTTTCTGGTGGAAGCCATTTGGGAGTCGGAAGTCGATGAACACAACCGGAGAATTGCGAAACATTATGTTGAAAAAATAGAAACACTGGATGTTGAAGATACCATTCTTTTAGAACAGTTTGAATTCTGGAGCGCATGGCAACCGAATATTTCGATTAATAAAGTTGCAGCCATTAATGTTCCGTCAGACAGCGTTTACGAGGTTTGGGAAAAGACGCCGCACAGTTCAGAAAAGGATCGCTTCCGGTGTTATCAAACCTTTGTTTCAAAGGATGATTTGGCTTTTCAAATTCGGGTTCAGACCAATATAGAAGAGGAGGACGAAACTCTGATAGTGATCGGAACTTTTGCTTTTGTTGTTTATCTGATGTTGGTTATAGGTTTTATTATTTTAAACCGCAGGATTTCCCGCAAAACATGGAAGCCATTTTATGCTTTGTTAGGGCAGTTGGAAAAATTTGAAATTTCAAATCCGGTGAATACTCAATTTCCGGAAACCGGTATTTACGAATTTAATAAGCTGAATGAGGCATTAAAAAAGCTCATTGATCATTCTGTGAAATCCTTTCAGATTCAAAAATCGTTCACCGAAAATGCCGCTCACGAACTGCAAACACCACTGGCTGTTTTGCGTACCCGTCTCAATGCTTTTGTACAAAATAAAAATCTCTCGGAAACACAGCTACAATTGGTAAACGAATTAGAAGCACCAATTACCCGACTTACCCGAATCAATAAAAATATGCTCTTGTTGTCGGGGATTGAAAATCGTCAATATGAAGAAGTACAAAAGGTTGATTTGCGGGAAATTCTGCATCAATCGATGGAATTAATGTCGGATTTTCTGAAAAATTCCGGTTTAACTTTTAGCATAATAAACGAAGATCCGGTTGTGGTTGAGGCGAATTCATTTTTGTGTGAAACGGTGATTCAGAATTTGATTTCTAATGCGATCCGGCATTCCGAAGAACCGGGAATTATTGAACTCGATATGTCGGGGAATAAACTATCCATTTCAAATCCGGGAAAAACAGCCTTGGTCGATAGTAGTCTTTTTACCCGTTTTTCCGGGAAGAAAAAAACTTCCGGGGTCGGACTCGGTTTATCCATTGTACGGGAAGTCTGTTCGCAATATGGCTGGGAAATTCAATATCGTTTTGAGGGGAAGCATATTTTAGAGATTCAATTTCTTTGATTTCGGTCATTAATTACAATAGTTATTTTTTTCGTTTATTTCGTTTGCGTAATTTCGGATAAGAAAGTTCAGCGGATGGAAACAATTGACAAGAAAGTTCTGGAGGAGGATCAAAAAATTGCATTAAGTTCCAAAATGCAAATAGAAAAGTTGTCAAATAGATTACACCAGTTTCGTTCATCACAAATCAAGATTAAGGTGGAGGAAAACGGAGATTTTATAACAATTCCCACGAATGCCATCGCTTTATTGATTGATATTCTCTCAAACATGTCGGAAGGTAAATCGATTACGGTTATTCCATCTAATTCGGTTTTAACTACACAACAGGCTGCAGAAATTCTGAATGTTTCAAGACCTCATGTCGTTAAACTCTTGGAACAAAAAATAATACCATTTAAGAAGGTTGGTAGCCACAGACGGGTATTGTTGAAGGATATTTTAAAGTATCAGGATCAGCAAAAAATATTACAAGAAGAAAATCTCAGATTTCATACGGAGCAAGCTCAAAAGCTGGATTTAGATTATGAATAATGTCTAATTCCAAAATCATTGCGATACTTGATGCATGCGTGTTAGGCAACATAAAAACTAAAACGTGAAAATATTTAATAGAGATACTATTAGAGGGCTAATCTTATGGTGGGAGATAAATCGCATTCCTCTTTCAATAAATTTATTGATAGCGTGGTATGCATGGGCTGATATTGACAATCATTATAACGGGGCTTTCATAGAACAAATTGAGTTGCGGCCTTTTCTGTTTATTACTTTGATCATGCTAATTATTTTTAACCTATGCTTAGTGTTAAACTGGATGATAAATGTGTTGATTCATCAACTCAGCCCAGTAATTGCCAGGCATTACGCTGGATACGGATTGATAATAGCTTACCTGGTGCCGTGGCTATTTGTGCTTTATGTAATCATATCATGGGAAATAAAAACATAAGTTGCCTAACACGCGGTGTAGCCAAAGCGGGTTGAAAAGGTTACATGAGCTTTCAGAATACAAATTATCATTATCTCCGTTTTGGAGATAGGGACTACCAAGTCCGTTTTTGCGATACAGCCAAAAAGTTATATCCTGCTCCAATAAGAGATTTATTGCTTTCTGTTGCGAACGAAGACGTTTTCAAATCCTGTTGGACTCAGAAAATTCAAGATGAATGGTATAATAATCCTTTGCTAAATCGCCCGGATTTAAAACGATCACAATTAGATGAAACTATCAAGGCAATGAACGTGGCATTTCCGGAGGCAAACCAAAACAGATATAGTTTACTATTCAAAAATATTAATCTTCTGGATCCCGATGACCGACATGTTGTTGCTGCAGCAATCAGGGCAAAAGCAA
The DNA here is from genome assembly GCA_016124755.1 of Bacteroidota bacterium. Lineage (GTDB taxonomy): Bacteria > Bacteroidota > Bacteroidia > NS11-12g > UBA9320 > WGNA01. Next base: position 152,217 of record WGNA01000008.1, read on the forward strand.
ACTATTTAGTAACCTATAATCTCAAGGATTTTCCCGAATTGTATCTGAATGAATTTAACATTTCCGTTCAACACCCGGATATTTTTCTGACCAACTTATTTGAGCATAATAACAAAGCCGTATCGACTGCCTTCGTAAAAATGGTTAATCGGTTAAAGAACCCGCCTAAAACGGCAAAACAGGTTTTGGAAATCTTAGCGAAACTTAGTTTGAATTCATTTACTACAAGGCTGAGAAACGAAGAATGAAAATGTGACTTCCCTCAATTCCAAAAAAAATCCAAATTGCCTTTTAGTGTTGCCTTCAAATTGAATTCACATGAGATCAACACTTAGTTTTACGGGAGTTTTGATGTTGCTGGCAGCAGCGTGTAATCAAAACACTTTAAATGTTCCCGTTGCGGTAGAGAAAGCTTTTCACGAACAATTCCCGGATGTAAAAAATGTGAAATGGGAACTGGAAGAAGAAGATGTTTGGGAAGCTGAATTTACAGATGCAGACAATGAAAAGTCAGCCGAATTTTCGTCGGATGGTGTCTGGATTGAATCGGAAATGACCATAGGTTTTGACGAACTCCCGACAGATTTACTGAGCACACTCCAGAAAACTCACGAAGACCTCAGTATAATGGAAGCTGAGAAAATCTGGAGAAAAGGCGGTGTTTATTATGAATTCGAAGCGATGGGTGCAAAAAAATCCTACGAAATTTTATTGGATTCAAACGGAAGAGAAATAGAATTTAAGCAGGTGGATTCTACCTATGTTAATGAAGACGATGAAGATTAATAAATTTTTAACTCTGCTGATTCCAATACTTCTTTGCGCCTTTAATACTAATGCGCAAAGTGTTACACTTACCGGAAAAATTGTTGATTCTAAAAGCAAGGAAATGCTGGCGTATGCCGGTGTAATCCTTAAAACACAACCGGATTCTGTTTTTGTTTCCGGAACCATTTCCGATAGCAATGGGATTTTTTCATTAATCAATATTAATCCCGGCCGATATTTTATTTATGTTGAATACGCGGGTTTTTCGCCATTAAAAAGGGAAGTATTTGTGGGTTCTAAAAGTCAGTATTTAAATGTCGGAGAGTTGTTTCTCGAGCCGAATGACGCAATACTGGGAGCCGTGGAAGTCGGAGGGAAGAAGGGAGAAGTAGCGGCGAGAATGGACAAAAAAACGTATGATCTGAAAGACAATATTTCGCAGTCGGGTGGTTCGGTAACACAGGCAGTTCAGAATCTTCCCGGAATCAGTATTCAGGACGGAAAAATTTTGCTCAGAGGAAACAGTAATGTAATTATTCTGATCGATGGCAAACAAACAGCCATCACAGGTTTTGGCGGTCAAGGCGGACTCGATAACATCCCGGCTTCATCTGTCGAGAGAATTGAAATAATTAATAATCCATCTTCAAAATTTGATGCTAACGGAAATGCCGGAATTATTAATATTATTCTAAAGAAGGAAAAAAACGACGGTCTGCATGTAAAAGGTTCCATGGGCGGCGGAGTGGGTGCCTGGTGGGTTCGACACGGAAATCTTCCGGATATCCGGCCGCAATACACGATGACTCCTAAAATTAATCCGTCGGTTTCTCTGAATTACCGCAAAGACAAAGTCAACGTTTTTTTTAATGCAGATGATTTGTACACGCATTCATTAAATAAAAATGAATTTACAACCCGTTATTACGACGACGGCACTTTGATTCGTCAACAGTTAAAGCGAAACCGGAATACCAATTTTGTAACTTCCAGAATAGGTCTGGATTATAATCCGAATGCGCAGAATTCCTTTGTGATTTCCGGCATGTTTGGTTCCGAAAAAATTCTGGATCGGGGCGACGAGCCTTTCTTTAGCGGTAATCTGGAAGAACGATTCCGGTTGTGGCAATTTCTGGAAGATGAATTAAAAACTACGGCAATGGCAACTGCGGTTTGGCGACATAATTTTAAAGAAGCAGGACATCACGTTGAATTCAGTTACAATTACACATTTCACCGCGAGAACGAACGGTATTATTTTAAAAACACCATGCCGACCTTTATCGGAAATGATTCCTTTAAATTATTGTCGGATCAAAAGGTTTCCGATTTTATGCTGGATTATTTTCGTCCGACCAAACACGGAAAATTTGAATCCGGACTAAAATTCAGAAAAAGGGCTATTCCAACGAACATGCATTTTCAACCGGGCCTGAATTCCCCGCTTGACGTAAATGCAGGAGGAAAGGCGACTTATGAAGAAGTGATTCCGGCAGCTTATGCAAATTACGTTTTTGAAAAACCGACGTATGAAATGGAAGCCGGTTTGCGCGTGGAATATGTTTCGGTTAATTATCTGGTGAACCCTAATCACAATACCTATAAAAGCGATGGTTACAATTATCTGCAGCCTTTTCCCTTTTTGCGATTGGCTAAAAAATTAGGTGAAAATAAAAAACTCACATTATTTTTAAACCGAAGAGTAGATCGGCCGCAGGAAGTGGATATCCGTATATTCCCTAAGTACGACGATGCGGAAATTATTAAAGTTGGAAATCCTGCGCTAAAACCCCAGTTTACAAATTCAGCGGAATTGGGTTATAAGTCATCGTGGGACAAAGGTTATCTTTTCCTTTCGTTATATGGAAAACAAGTGAACGGCACAATTACCCGGATTTCTTCCACCGTTCCCGGCAGTACGTTGATATACGCTATTTTCCAAAATGTAAATTCCAGTATAAACAGCGGAATTGAAATGGTATTTGAACAAAAGATTTCCAAAAAGACATCTGTAAATCTGAACGGAAATATTTATTACAACCAGATCGATTCTTTTTCTGTGCATAATCTCTATCCTACACCGAATGATTTTCATGCAGATCAGCAGCAGATTTATTCCGGAAACCTGAAATGCAACATTAAAACTACACTCGGGAAAAGTACCGAAATGCAGGTTACTTTTATTTATCTGGCGCCGGATATCATTCCGCAGGGAACAATCAGCTCACGTTATGCAGTAAATCTGGGATTAAAGAAAATGGTGAGTAGCGGAAAAGGAGAGTGGTACATTAATGTTTCCGATTTATTCAATACTATGATTGTTCGTAAGACCATTCAGGGCGACGGATTTTATTATACGATTTCCGATTATCAGGAAACACAATCCCTGAGATTCGGTTATAAATATACATTTCGTTAATAATGTATAATATAGGTTTAAATGCTTCTCCGTTTGGATAGAGCACGATTGTAGATCGGTTAGAGATCAATATACAAACTCATTTCTTCTTACTTTTTTCTTGATAAAAAAGTAAGCAAAAAATCAAGTCGGAAAGAAAGCTGCCCAAACGCCCTTTCTCATTTGTTGAAAATCAGGGCAGCCAGGAATAGCCGTGACGGTTCTTCCACAAGAAATATTTTTCTAAGGCTATTTTACCCCAGTCGTTAAAAATATTGGGAAGTATTATCGCAAATTGTCTCGGACGGAAGAGGTGATTCGCCAAAAGATAAACTTCTTTGTGTCCGGCATCCATAATGCATACCGCCGGAATTCTTCCCCAGGATTTGCTGATTAGTTTGCTTTCTCCGTTGATTAACCGAACGATGTTATCGGCAACAATTTTTCCGGTAACATCGCTCGGATAACCGGTCTTCGGAACACCGTAAGCTGTTTTGGTAATTATGAATGGAGGTTTAACCTGAACGGCCATTCCCGCAGCGAAAACATTTTTATAGGTGTGATGTTGATAGGTTCCGTCGGTTTCTACAAATCCTTTTTCATCAACCAATTCCGGACTTTTTTTCATCACTTCGGCACCTTCAAACGGAGGCATTAACATGGCCATTTTGAAATCGATGGTATTTCCGTTTTTCAAAATGATTTTATGGCTTTCGATTCTTTCGATGCTGGCATCAACCAAATAATGGATGTTGTACATTTTCATAAAAGCCTTTAACATGCCTTCACCGCCGGGCATTCCGTCGATTCCGAAATTTCCCAGATACGGTTCCGGAGTTATCCAGTAGAGATCAACTTTGTCACGCACATTTCTCCTTCGAAGTTCTTTGTCCATGTTAAAAAGGTATTCATAAGCGGCACCCATGCAACTTGCCGATTGCGTTGCTCCAACCACAACCGGTCCGGGATCCTGAACGAGTTTTTCGAATTCTTCCCGGGTTTTCATGGCTAATGCAGGAATTACAATGTTCTGCACGTTTTCATATTTAGGATTTAATCCGTCAACAATGTCGAGATTCATGTGGATTCCGGTGGCACAAACCAAATAGTCATACGATAATTCTTTGCCATCGGCCAGATATACGGTGTTTGCAACGGGGTCTACCCTGTCTGCACCGACTTCCAGAAAAACGATTTCTTTTTCCTCATAAATCGGGCGAACATCGAACCGGATGTCTTTGAGTTCTCGTCTTCCGAAAGGAACCCAGATGAGAGAGGGAACATACAGAAAATCGTGGGTTGGAGAAACAACGGTGATTTTAACGTTCTTTCGTTTTTTACCGAGCTTTTTGTGAATCTGAAGTGCGGCTGTAAATCCGGCGAAGTTGGTTCCGAGTACGACAATGTTTTTCATAACTGATTGCTTTTTAAGAATCATTAATCCGTAATTTCGGATAGTGATTCCGGGGACAAAGCTATGTTTGCCAGGAAGAGCGAAACATGACAATGAGCAGGAAAAACGGTGATTGTTGAATGATGTCTCTTAACTCAAAAATTAAATTTTATTAACCGAAAAGAAATATTAGAAAGATTGGAGTCACAGATCGGGAAGTTGATATAAATAATTGCTTTTCAAACCTTTTATAGTGTTGAAGTTAAATACAACATTAATCTGTGCAGTGAGAAATTGTTCATCAGAATTCTTCAGAAATTTATATCCGACTACCAGATTTGATTGCAGAATATTGTACAGATTGAATCGGTTATAAATGCCTGTAATTAATTGCAGTTCAGTAAAAGTTTTTTGAGTATTGGTAATTCCCGGGCCAAAACTATATCTTCTTTTATTTAAGAATCTGGTGTAATAAACGGTGTTTAGTGAAAATAAATGTACGGATGAAATCTGCATCGGTAAATCCACGTGAACCCATCGCTTACCAGAATTTTCATATAAAGCATGAATTAGAATTCCACGTGAATAATGTTCCGCCAGTTTTATTTTATGAATCAACTGAAATGATTTGCTGATCGGGAATTTAGTTTTAATTCCATTCGCATTAAAATCAATCGGTCTGTTTATGTGGTTAATGGAAAACCCAAAGACCGAATGCCGTAAACAAAGCAACAAACCGGATCCGGCATTAATCGCTTTGGTATTAAACCGATAACCTTTAATGGAATTAGAAGATGTTAAAAGGTGATTATGAATAAATGCATCTGTATTAACATCTGTTTCCTGCCAACCGATTTTAACGCCGTACCTAAGATAAATATGGCTCCCCGGTTTAATCGGTATCGGATAACCAGAGATGTACAGATTTAATGCTTGTATTCCGTATCCTGATTTCTCGTTTCTGCAATTAATGGTTAACCCCGGATTTATGTATCCGAATTTTGTGCATTTTTCAATGTGCAATTGGTTTAAAGGAGATGAGCATCGATTGTCGAACTGAACAAGATGCGATGCGGAATAGTAGAGAGCTTTATTCGACACTCCGCAGTTAAATGCCGGATTGAAGTTGATCAGACTTTGAATGTTAACGGGAATCGGGGAAGCAAGCTGTGCCTTACAATTAGTGTTAATGATGAGAACAACACATTGCGATATAAAACCCAATAACCTTAACTTCATAGTTGCACAGCTGCAAGATAAAGCGGATCGGGTATTCCGGAAAAGAGGATAATTAAATCTCTGCCTGCAAACACAACGTCTGGCAGAGAAAATCTGCCATTACTGCATCTACCGTATTTTCGGGAACACGCAACAACCTACCGGAAAGAAAGTACTTTCGGTTTTCGGATTTTACGGACTTAATACCACCTGCCGGATCAAACTGATCGAGCAGTTTCTTTCGGTATGCTTCTGAATTTTTCTTCATTCTTACTGTCGGATGGATCACACGCCAAGAATCTTCTGACCAGTAAAAAGGAGAAACGTGATAAGAGAAAAACAACAGGCACTTATTCTTTGTCTACCACACGAACCATCCTTATTTTGTTCCGGAATCACTTCCGGATTTTGCCAAAAAAGTCGACAACTTTACAACACATCCGAGACTAAGACAAGAGTTAGGCTTGTCATATTTTGTGCATCCCGAACTTCGGATACCATTTTTCTCCCGTTAATTTTTCAGAAATCACTTTACGGGATAATCCATCGAATTGGTTTTACACTTATCAAGTATGAGGTTTTTCGCAAAATCCTTCTCATTAATGCGGAAGACTTCGCATTAATACATAGCTTTGTAAAATTCCTAGTAGAGAGACTTTTATTGTATGACACTTAAAAACGAAGAGAAGGATAAGAGAAGCAGATTATACCTTTTTATCATCATCATCGCCTTATTTCTGGTGAACGGTATTCTGATCTACAACCTGATCAGCAGCGACCGGGAACTTACTAAAACTAAAGAAGAGAAAGTTGACCTTACCGATCAGGTAGATCATCTCAATACCGAATTGGATAAGATTCAGCTTGAGTTGGATGACTACATGGGCAAAAACCAACAACTCGACTCTATCATTGATATCCGCAATTCGGAATTGGCCGATAAGGTTGCCGAACTCCGTGCTGCGGTTAATTCTAAAAATATCAGTGAGGCACGAATCCGTCAATTGCAAAAGGAAATTGAAGGACTTAAATCGATCCGGGATCAATACATTGCTCAGGTAGATTCTTTAAGTCGCGAAAACCAGTTTTTGAAAGACGACATTTATGCTAAGGAACAAGAAATAAAAAGACATCAGGATACTGAAGATGCTTTAGCTCAGGATCTGATGAGTGCTAATGAAAAAGTAAGAATCGGTTCTATTCTGAAAGTACAGTTTATGGAAGCCTATGCTGTGAAAGTGAAGGGTACCGATAAAGAAAAGGAAGTTACCAAGCTGAGCAAAGCTGATAAAATCAAGATTCATTTTATTATTGGCAAAAACGATGTTGCTGAACCGGGACAGCGAACGGCTTATCTTAAAATTATAACACCTTCTAAAGCAACTCTGCATAACGAAGAGCGCGGATCCGGAAAATTTAAATACAAAGGAGAAGAATCTCTTTACACTGCGAAACAAGCTTTCCAATTCAGAAACAGCAACGAAGAGATTACCTTTTATTGGGATAAATCTCCGGCTATGATCACGGGTGATTACGAAGCGTATATTTTCTGCGAAGACGAAATCATCGGTCAGGCTAAATTTTCACTGAAATAATTTTCGGGTGAGCAACAACCAAAAGGTTGTCTGGATAACCGGTGCCGGATCCGGTATCGGAAAAGCGCTTTGTGTAGAATACGCCCGCTCCGGATGGACAGTAATTCTGTCTGGCAGAAACACAGCAGCTCTGCAGGAAACAGAGAAAATCTGCAAAACTCACGGCGCTGAAACCAAAGTTATAAAACTGGATCTTACATCTGAAGATTCTGTTCTTGCGGCCATTGAAGAAGCCAAAAAGCATTTTTCGAAAATCGATTTGTTGATTAATAACGGCGGAGTTAGTCAACGGGCTTTAGTCACGGAAACCCCAATGGAAGTGGATAGGATGATTTTCGAGACCAATTATTTCGGGACTGTGTTGCTCACGAAAAATGTTTTAAGCTGGATGTTAAAAACCGGCGGAGGTCGACTGGCTGTGGTGAGCAGCATTTCCGGATTATTTGGATTTCCGCTGAGAGCTTCCTATTCTGCCAGTAAACATGCCGTGGTTGGATATTTCGAAACCATTGAGCTCGAAAATTTCAGACAGAACATCCGCACATCTGTGGTTTTTCCAGGAAGAATTAAAACTGATATTTCGATTAATGCACTTTTGCCGAGCGGAGAAAAACAAAACACCATGGATCCCGGACAGGAGAAAGGAATGTCGGCAGATCGTTGTGCGCAGAAAATCAGAAAAGGGCTCAGTCGGGGGAAACGAAGAATCTATGTAGGCGGAAGTGAATTGCTCATGATTTTCTTTCACCGTTACCTTCCTCCATTATTCAGGCGAATTGCCGTAAAAATTGATCCGCGGTAACGTCTTATTATCTGAACCTTAAATTCATCACCGGCTTGCGGTATATTCGCAGCTATGGGGAAAATGATAAGTGGAATTCAACAAATGGGAATCGGAATTCCCAATGTTCATGAAGCCTGGAAATGGTACCGTCAGAATCTCGGAATGGATGTTCCCATTTTTGAAGAAGCAGCAACTGCGGGTTTGATGTTACCGTATACAGGAGGGAAACCGCACGATCGTCACGCTATTCTCGCTCTGAATATGCAAGGTGGCGGCGGTTTTGAAATATGGCAATACACCAGCCGGAATCCGGAAGCCCCGAATTTCAAACCTCAGCTCGGAGATCTGGGAATTAATATCTGCCGTATGAAATCGCGAAATGTGGATGCGGCTTTCGAATTCCTCCAAAACAAAAATTGTCTTATTAGCCCTAAGGTCGAAAAAGATCCTTCCGGAAATAAATTTTTCTTCCTCCGTGATCCATACGGAAATTGGTTTCAGGTGGTTGAATTCGACGCTTTCTACATGAAAAGTAAAGCACTCACCGGTGGCGTAAGCGGAGCGGGCATTGGTGTTAAAAATATTGATAAAGCACTCACATTATATCGGGATGTACTGGGATACGATATTGTTGAATACGATGTCTCCGGGAAATTCGATGATCTCGAGGGTTTAAATGCCAGAGGTGATGAATTTCGAAGGGTTCTACTTCGTCATAGCCGCGAGAGAATGGGAGGTTTCAGCCGGCTGTTGGGCCCGACCGAAATTGAGTTGTATCAAAACCTTACGACAGAACCCAGAAAAATTTATGAAAACCGGTATTGGGGAGACCTCGGTTTTATTCACCTGTGTTTTGATGTTACCGATATGTCGGGACTGAAAAGAATTTGTGAAAAAGCAGGGTTTCCGTTTACGGTCGATAGCTCATCCAGTTTCGATATGGGAGAAGCTGCCGGACATTTTACCTATATCGAAGATCCCGACGGAACCCTGATCGAGTTCGTGGAAACCCATAAAATACCGATCATGAAAAAACTGGGTTGGTATCTTAATCTCAAAAAACGAAATGCTCAAAAGCCGCTTCCCAACTGGATGCTAGGAGCATTGGCGTTGAATCGTAAGAAAGACTAATTCCGGTATTCGCCGGTGATTCCGGTTACCCTTTCCTTCTGAACCTTTGTTTTAAAATGGTGTTAAATCGTCATAAAACCATCGTTTGGTGATTTAATCAGATTGATTACTTTTTTTTGCGGCCAAACGTGTGAAAGTATAAGGCTAATGAGTCGTTTAAAAAAGTTTATCCCCCTCACATTCATTGTTTTTCTCTCAATATTTACCGTTCTGATTTCGATTGAATGGGAAATGGAAATTCCCGGAATGGAAGAAAATGAAGAAGAACCCGGATTTTTTGAGCAGTTCAAATTGATGAAGCAAAACGAGAATGGCGAATATCCATCCGGTTTGTGGAAAGAGTGGAGCAGACAAACACGATCAATGTTCAAAGCTCAGTTCTTTTCGGATGTTCGGGAAATTGGTCCCACCAACATCGGTGGCCGAATCCGGGCAATTGCCGTCGATTACGATAACAAAGACCGATGGATTGCAGGCAGTGTTTCCGGTGGAATATGGGTAACGGAAAATGCCGCTGCCAGTTGGACTCCACTTGATGATGATGCGACTACACTTTCGGTTTCGGCAATTACTCAAAGTCCGTTTAATCACAAGGTATTTTATTACAGTACCGGTGAAGTTTCCACAGGGGTTTATATCAACTACGATGGTTACGGCATTTTTAAATCGGTAGATGGCGGGAAATCATTCCAGCATCTCGATTCCTCTAATGTTACCGGATTTGAGAAAACCTGGGATATTGAACATTCCCGCACCGACAGTAATACATTTTACGTGGCAACCATTGGTAACGGTCTTTGGAGATCCCGCGACGGAGGTGAATCTTTCGAGCAACTTTTCAAATCTTCCTCCGATATTAATGACGTAGATGCGCTGAACGACGGAACGGTTTACTTTACCCGATCCGGAAGTGGTGTTTATCGCTTCAAAGAACAGGATACAGTTCAAATTGAACATCTCAACAACAACGGTTTGCCGACTTCGGCGGTAAGTCGTGTTGTAGTTGAACCGTGTTTAAGCGATCCGAGTGTTGTATACGCTGCATTTGCCGGAACGGATCGTGCGTCTTTGGCCGGTCTTTATAAATCAACGGATTACGGAAAGAGCTTTGTGGAATTAACTACAGGTGGTTCTGCCAGCTACGATCAGACCTGGTATAATTTCCTTTTTAAAGTGGATCCGGAAAACCCGGACTTTATTTTAATGGGTGGAGTGAACGCCGAATATTCTAAAGACGGAGGAAAAACCTGGTCGGTTCTTACCAGTGGACATACCGACTTTCACAATGCTTTTTACATTCCGGGTACGAGTGATTTCGTAACCGTTTCTGACGGCGGTCTGTACATTCACAACAAAACAACGGCAAGCTCAACCGCCAAAAACGGGAATACCAATCTGAACATCACCCAGTTTTATTGCGGAGCGTGTTATCCGACCGGCGACAAAGTAATTGTGGGAGCACAGGATAACTGGACATCGATCAATGTGGCCGGTGGATCAACCTTTGTGCAGAAGTGGCCCGGCGATGGAGCTTACAATGCTGTTTCGGAAGATGGACAAACCTTATATTGTTCTTCTCAGAACGGCTATTTAGGCCGGTCGACCAATGGTGGAAATTCATTCCAGAGCATCTATTACGGTTTGGCAAACAAAGTCGGAACAACTGATTTTTGGTTTGTTAATCCGTTTGAATTGAATAAACGCGACGCAACAAATGTTTTCTTCCCGACTAAAAATGTTGTAGCCGTAACTTCAAACAGCGGTTCTTCGTGGAAGGTAATTACCAAAACAATTCCCGGAAATATTTTCTCGATCGGAATAACCAACGAAGAATCACCAACCGTTTATTTCGGTGGCCAGAGCAGTTTGCTGTACCGAATTCCGGATGCAAATAATGCAACCCCGGGTGATGAGTTCAAAATGTTTACGCTGGCTCCGGCCGAAGCACGTGGTGGTTTTATCGGCAACATTGAAGTGGATCCGAACGATAATTCGACCATTTTTCTGGCGATGAATAATACCAGCACTTTACCGAGAATCTGGAAGGTACTCAATGCCGACACAGAATCGCCTACCTGGGTGAATGTTAGTGCAAACCTTCCAACCGGACTTCCTGTGAACTGGATTGAAATCGATCCGAAGAACAGTGATCACATCATGATTGCAACGGATTATGGTTTATATGTTACAGTGAACGGCGGAGGCTGGTGGGAAAAAGAAACGCGAATTCCGAATGTCTATATTTCCATGATCCGGCTTCGGGAATCAGATCGACGACTTTTTATTTTCACATACGGACGTGGAGTTTGGGTTGCCGATTTGGAGGAAAATATCTTCTCTTCTTCAAAACTTTCTGCGAATCTTTCGGCCTCGGTTAAAATTTATCCGAATCCTGCCAGTGACTATGTTCAGATTGAAGGGGCATCCGGTAAATATGAAATTTTCGATTTACAGGGAAGTCAAATCGCAACCGGAACAACAAATTCCGGAGACAAAATCCCGACATCATATTTCAAAAACGGGCTGTACTTCATTCGCGTTTACGACCCAAAAGGAACGGTAACCCGAAAGTTGGTTTTACAACACTGAGCGGAAATCGAAAAGCGAAGAACGAAAAGCGAAGAACCAAAATCGAAGAGCCAAGAGCGAAGAACGAAGAACCAAAATCGAAAATCGAAAAACGAAAAACGAAAAACGAAAAACTAAAATCGAAGAATCAAATCCTCGCTCTTCGATTTTCAGACTTCGCTTTTCGATTTTTAAATCATTCTTCTTCCTCAAATACCTCCATGTTTTCAAGAAACTCTTTGAGATCCGAAATCATTGGAACTTCCATGAGGGGGGCGCCGAGTTCGTTCGCCATCATTACCGAAACCCAGTCGAGTCGGTAAATCACATCAAACAAAATATAGAGGTTGTATTCCGGAATTACCAACGGAAGCACTTTGTTGTTGTCCATTTCCAGATGTCCGGTGAGAAAATCAAAACGGGCAGAATTCCGCTCGTTCAATTCTGTGTGAAGTAAAATGAAATTCGTCGGTAGTCGGTCGGTGTACGATTCCAAAACATTGTGATTGCTTTCCGGTATCGGATGAACAAATGCTTCGAGTTTGGCATTTTCATTCATCTGCTGACTAAATCGGATTGCGGTTGCGTGCATCTGTCGATCGGCAAGAATTACGAATTTGTTTTTCGGACTGGAAACAAAGAAATTAAAAATGGTTTCTGCAGACCGAATCTGATGATCCTGTTTTTCATCCAGTTCATTTGCAATGTTTGTGAGTTCTTCGGTTAAATCATTTCCGTTGAGTTCACCGAGTATTAATGCATGATAGGTGAGTCCGAAACCAATGGTCATTCTGGGTTGAAATCCGGTTTCTATCGGTAAACACATTATTCCATCCGCTTCACATCTGCGCATTAATTCACCTCCGGAACTCATACAAATCATTTTGGCAGATTTGGATTTTGCCTCGTCGTACAAGGTGAGCGTTTCTTCTGTGTTTCCGCTGTACGAGTTTAAAACGACCAATGTTTTTTCATTTACAAATGCCGGTAAATGATAGTCGTTAATGGTTTCAACCGGCAAACTCAGTTTATCAAAAAAATACCCTTTTATCACCGCAGAAGCAATCCCGGAACCACCTAGTCCGCCCAAAACCAAATTGCTGATTTCGTCGGCCTTAATGCCGTGTGACTTATAATTTTCAAGAGCGTAACGAAGCTGGGATGAATAATCGTGAAGTGAGCTTTCGTGTGTGATCATGGCAATCTTTTAATTTTGATGCGAATTTAAACGCTTCGGAATATTTGGCCACAGAAGACTTTCATACCTTATTCGAGTTTGATGCAGACCGTGGCCAGAGTCCGGTTCGCATCGATAAATTTTTAGTTGATCGCATCGAAGGAATTACCCGAACTAAGGTGCAGCAAGGCATTCAGGAAAACCGGGTTCTTGTGAACGGACAAGTGGTTAAGGCGAATTATAAAGTTCGTCCGGGCGACAAAATACGCATTATTGTTTTTGAGGAACCCAAAGATTATGAGGTTAAGCCGGAGAAAATGGATCTCAACATTGTGTATGAAGACGATGTTCTTTTGGTGTTGAACAAACCGGCAGGAATTGCAGTTCATCCCGGCGTTGGAAATTATACCGGTACGCTCAGCAACGGACTCGCTTATTATTTTAATGATGGAGTTCATGCCATGAACCGGCATCCATATCTCGTTCACCGGATCGATAAAAATACCAGCGGGTTATTGCTTGTCGGAAAAACCGAAGCTTCAACCAAACATCTGGCAGATCAGTTTAAAGCGCACACAACCGTTCGCAAATACAACGCGTTAGTTTGGGGAAGTCTGGAAGAAAAGGAGGGAACAATCAAGGGAAATATCGGACGCAGCACACGTGAACGACAGGTTTTTACTGTGGTAGATGAAGATCAGGGAAAACATGCGGTTACACATTATAAGGTGTTGGAAGATTATACGTATGCGTCTTTAATCGAATGTGAACTCGAAACCGGAAGAACGCATCAGATCCGGGTGCATTTAAAACACATCGGTCATCCACTTTTTTCTGATGAAAAATACGGGGGAAGAAGAATCCGGAAAGGCGTTGTTTTTAGCAAATACAAACAGTTTGTTGAGAATTGTTTCGAGATAATGCCGCGACATGCACTTCATGCAAAAACACTTGGATTTGTACACCCAATAACCGGAGAACAAATGTTTTTCGACAGCGAATGGCCGGATGATTTTGCCGAGGTAATTCGACGGTGGAGAAGCGTGAACGACAGCTATTCTTTTGATGAATAAATGATCATCACGACTGGACTCCTGGTATGTGATAGTTCTCCTATAAGTATCTCACCCGCAACGAAAGAGTATTAAACCGACAGACGGGTACTCGAAGCATTGAGAATTAGAAAGTGCCAAAAACCGGATCGGCTTCGGTCTATAAAAAATCAATATCGATTACACCTTTTATTCCCTGATAATCTCTCGCACTGCTGTAGAGATAGTATTCCGGTTTGTCAACAATTCCTGCTGCTACGGGATTATTATGCAGGTATGTAAGACACCTGATTTTAATTAATGGTGATCTTAGTTCAATTGGATGATTTTCTTGTCTCCAGAATTGATGCGTTTCATTTCTTGAATTGGATTTGCCAGCTGAGCGGAAAACACGTAACATCCAGGAACGTCTGCTCTCTTTGCGAAGATTTTCAATTTTGCGCAGGTTTCTAACAGACGTATATTTTTTGAAATCTCGTAAAATGTCACTTAATCGATAGCCCGCCTTTGCGGAAATGATTAAGTGAAGATGATTGCTCATAATTACCCAGCCATGAATGTTTAATCCTTTTTTCTCCTGACAAAACCTGAGACTTTCAACAACAATCTTTCTATATGTTTCTCTTGTGAAAACATCAATCCATTCAACTACCGCGAATGTTATAAAATAAATTCCTTCCTGATTCCTGATTTTATATCCACCTGAAGCCATGAAACAAAATTGGCTGTAAACCAAATTTATTTTTAGAATTAAAAAACTAACCGCATCATAAAAAAACCATCCGTCGTCTGCCGTGCAGGATCGGGCCATGGCGACGACGGATATGTTATTTCCAATAACAATTTTTGAAATTTATTCCGGAGAACAATCTTGTTTATGGCAGTACTTATTTTAAATGTTCTTATTCAGAACAATGTCCGTTGTCGCCGAAGCACAGGCCGTCCCGCAGACGACAGACATATTATTTAGAAGTTGAATATGTAATAATTCGTCTTATCATTTCAACACCTTCTCTAAACAAATCGATTGAGACGGATTGCTGCGTTCCCGGAACAGCGGAATTCTGCGGTAACCGTTAAGTTGATATAAAGCCAAAGATTCGGGTTGCATCACCCCCGTTTCCACAATGATGGA
The DNA here is from genome assembly GCA_016124755.1 of Bacteroidota bacterium. Classification (GTDB taxonomy): domain Bacteria; phylum Bacteroidota; class Bacteroidia; order NS11-12g; family UBA9320; genus WGNA01. The sequence goes on from WGNA01000008.1 coordinate 167,436, forward strand.
ATTTGCTCCGCGTTCGAGAGCTTCCGATTCCAGCTTCTTCATGATAGCCGTTCCGATTCCCATACGTCGGAATTCCGGCTTAACAAACAAACGAACCACTTCTTCTTTTCCGGGAGAAAATTGTCTCATTGCACCGCAACCGGTGAAAACATCTTCCTCGTTTGAAAGAACCAGTGTATTGAGATCTTCCACGCGGAAATCCGGGTCGTAATCGCTCTGCCAAAGTCCGTAACGGTCGTGCAGTTCTTCGTCGAGCAGTTGAGTTAATTTTTTAAATTCAGGATGGGAAACAGGATGTGTTTCAACAGATAGAATCGCTTTTGCATTCATTTGACTCATGGTAATTTTCGTAATTCGTTCGCTGAAAATCCTGGCTCAATCAGCTTTTCAAAAGTAGAGTTTCAGGTGAAATCGGCTGAATTGATAATCATCATTTGCAAACGAGTTTTGCGACATTGCTCACAATATTGTCCATTTCGAGATAGAAATAAACTGATTTTTATCAATCAAATTGAACTGGTCGGGAAATCTATTTTTTCTTCCCCTTTTCTTTCCCTTTTGTTTCCGGAACATAGCGAACAATTAGTGCCGGACTTTCCCGACCTTTTTCGTCAAAAGTGATAATCCTGTATTCGTAGGATTTATCTCCCAAAGCATAAACATCCGTAAGTTCCAGCTCGTTAGCCTTCATCTCCTTTAACATTATTGATTTACCGGTTTCTATATTTTTTCGGTACACAACAAAACCTGCAACCGGTCCCAATGCCGGTTTTTCCCATGTAATTATTATTTTTTCATCTTTTAACAAGGCACTTCCGGTAGGCGAGGCGAAAGGTTTTAATGTAGTGTTAAAAGATGTGGCGACAGCTTTGGAAAGTGGGCTACGGTTACCGGAAGTATCAATCGCAACAATCTGATAAAACCGCTCACCATCGCTCTGAAGTGTATCTTTAAAATGCAAGGAATCACTGCGGCCAATTACCAGAAAGAATTTATCATTTGCTGTTTTTCGTTGAATTTCATATCCGGAAATATCCCCTTCCATATTCGATTCCCAGAAAATCTGAACCCCGATCCCATTGGGATAAATAGCCGTTATCACCGGAGCCGCCGGCGGAGTTTTATCCGGCAGTGAGGCAAAAATCATTTCCGAAGCTTTTGATCGGATTCCGTTTTTCCGAACCGAATAAATTACGTATCCGTATTTTCTTTCCGAATTATCTTTCGGATCATCGGTAAAAGTGGTGTTTGTAATTAATGTTTTATTTAAAGAAAATCGGGTTTTGTACTGATCATCTGCAGCTCGTTCAATTTCGTAACCCGCGATGTCGTCTGTTTTTACGGCATTCCATGTAATAATGATTTTGCCGTTGCTGGCTACCGCTTTTATGTTTTCCGGAGCGGGAGGAAGTGTATAATCTTCAAACTCAAACAGCACCGTATCCGAATAGTTTTTTGTTTTTAAATCGCCCGCCAGACTGGTAATAAAATAATAATACGCTTTTCCTTTTTGAGCATTAAAGTCAATAATACTGCGACTGGTATCTGTATTTAAATCGGTAACCGGATGAATTTTAACAAAGGATTTTTTTAAATCTTCACTCCGGTAAACTTCAAAACCGGATGCTTTCGAACTGCCGTTCCAATCAATTTTAACTCTGCCTCCGTAGGGTTCTATTTTTATATTTCCTGCCGGTAAAGGTTTGCGATCATCTGCCGGTGTGGCTTCAACGGTAAGACTTGCCTCACTTTCAAATCCAAATGCATTTACTGCTTTTAATTGATAATAATACGTTTTTCCATTAGTTAAATACCGATCAATATAATTTTGAGTTGTCGCTCCGGATTTTTGATTTCCCGAACTGATTTCAACCGGCATCATCCCCTGATAATTTACTTTAACAAAAGGCCCCACCGGATTTTCAGCGCGATAGACATTGTACGAAACAACCTTTCCGGATTTTAATAAAGCTGCGTTTTTATCCCATACCAATTCAACCGCTTCATTCATGGGATTGGCCGCTTTTATTAATGCAGATGAAATCATTTCTGTGGTTTTTAAGCCCACTGATACCGATGACGAATTAGCCCAAACAGTAGAATTTCCATTTACAACTTTTTCAATTTTGTACTGATAATTTCCTGCTGCCTCCGGTTTATCTGAGTACTCCGTTCCAAGCGCTTTTCCGTATTCCGGATTTATCACACTCAACATTCCGAGAAACGATTTTGAATTTTCATCCGAAACGGCTTTCTGAAAAACTTCTTCCGTAATGTTCGTTCCGGCTTCTGCTTTAAAAAGGGATGTAAAAACAGCCGCATCTTCGCCCATTACTTTTTTTATGTCCTCCGGCTTTTCGAATCGGTGTACCGTAATCTCATTCAGCTTTTTCCAGGTCGTTTCGGTTGTTGATTTTCGATATACATCGTAGCCTTCAAGTCCTTTGTCAAAGGCAATTTTCCATTTCAGATAAACCGATCCATCTGCAACATACGTGAGCACCCCCTGAGCATAACTCGTATTACAGATAAAGATAAAAACGACACTTGTTAAAAGCGCTTTCTCCAATTTGATATGTGTCTTTCTCATCATTTCAAATATTGGCCGAATACCCTACATCCAAATCGGTTGAACCACTATAAACCCAAACATTCCAGCTCACTTTAGCCGAACCTTTCACTTCTACCTGACTCGGACTTGCTTTTAACTGAAGCGCTAATGCCACATTTCCGCTAAGTAAATCTGCATTGCCCAAAGGAGTTTTGAGATCCACATCCCAATTGCCGTTAAAGGTTGCAGCAGCATTTAAAGTAGAAGTGGAATTCGTGTACAGAAAACTTCCGGTTGCTTTCACATCAATTACCGCCGCGACCGACACGATGCCGATTCCCATTTCTTTGTTGAGGTTATATGTGAGTTCGCCATTTAATGAAGTTGACCGGTCGGATATTTCAAGACTTGCCGTTGCATTCACTTTTTGAAGGAACGATCCGGAAATATCCTCACTCCACACATAACGGTTCCGGCTGTCTTTCGGGAAACTGTAATTGATCTGACCGTTAAACAGGAAAACAGATCCTTTTTTATCCGGTAAACCAATAAACATTCGTACATAACCGTCGATTTGAGCTGCGGGTTCCCAGGCCAGATTAATTTGCCCTTCTCCAAACAACGATTCTTCCTTCGTTAATAACCAGACTTTTCCGTACAATGAAAATTTCCCCGGAACCAGCACCATTTCGAGCCTGCTGTTAAATACACTTCCCGGAGTTGGCAGAACATTGCCGATTCCCGTGATCGCTTTTAAACCGAACGTTGTGTTCAACGACGGACTTCCCGGGGTGCTGCCGATTGGCGGATTGTAATGATAACCAACACCACCGCCTATTTCTGTAATTCCGAGTCCGGTTGTGCCGAGCGGGAGAGGAGGTCCTGCATACGCAAGTTCCACATACCAATATGTGAATGTGTCTTTGTTCGCGGCTTGTGTTCCGATTACCATTTCCCCGGAAATGCCACGCGTTATGCCCGAACCCATTTGAATTCCGAGTTTAAAACTGCCTTTAAAAACTTCGGTTTCATACGAAAGTTCGCCATCGAACGACACCGGTTTTTTGTCAAACTGAAGTGCGACTTTTTTGAACGTCACGCTCGGGCCCGGATTTATTTTAATGTCTGCAGCGATTTCACCCATGGCAAAAAATCCGAGTTTGCCATCGAAGCCCAACGAATATTCTTCTTTGGTTTTGGAAAAGGAAATGGAGTTCACATAGAGTTCGAACCCTTTCCCGAATTTGATCGCCTTATTAACCGACAGATTTTCGGCTTTAATGGAGCCATCCGATTTTAGTTCGAAACCGGTGATGTCCATATCTCCATATTTTCGGGAAGAGATCGATGCATTAATCGAAAGGGTTCCGATTTTCTCGGTGCGGTCGTAATTCAATCCGGTTCCGGGTCGCAGGCTAAAAGTTGTGGCAAGTCGCCGAATGTAAACCGGATTATCCGTGCTGATATCGGCAGTAAAGGCAGAACCGGTAGCTGAAACTAAAATACCGATTTCGCCTTCGGTATTCCCGCCCGGTTTGAGTGATCCTTTGAATGTTCCGGCTTCTAAACTGTTTTCGTTGAGTTTGATGGCAACACTATCCGCTTTAAATTCATACCCGGCATACGCAAGATCAATGAAATCACCGGTGAGTGAAATTTCGCCGCTTACACCGCCTCGTCCGATTGAAAAGTCTTTAGCATGAAGCGTTGTGGGTTTCGACGCCGAGGCCTTGCTGAATTCTTCCGGTAGTTCAATTGTTGCCGACGGAATATACACTCCCATGAAATCGAAGCGCAAATTGGATCCGGGCGGATTGAGGGAAGCGTGCATATCAATCGAAAGCGAGGCTCCTTCTTTTAGTTTAAAACCACCGATTTCTTTAGCGGGAAGTTGCGAAACGGTTCCCAGAAAATTTCCGTCGGGATCGATTACGGCTTCAAAAGCAACGGCATTTTCGTATCCGGGTGGTTTCACCTGACCGGCAATTCCGGCTCCCTGATGTGCATAGATAAACAGTGAGTCGAGCGTGAATTCAAAATTCAGAAATGTCTTTTTGAGTTCCGATTCCGATTTCCAGGAAACACTGCCATCCACCGCCAGAAAATCATCTTCTCCTTTCTGTTCTAAAACCACATTATTGATGGTAAACTTCACCTGTTTCAACGGAAGCAGAACGCCATCCTGAACTTCAACCGCCAGTTTTCCGGAACCGGTATAAGGTTCGGACGGATCAAATTCTTCATCGGCTTCTACAACAAATGGAGATGACGGAACTCCGATTTTAAAGCGCTTGGCTTTGCTGGTTCCGTATGTTCCTTTCACTTTTTTCGGACGGGAAACCGGCTGATATTTCACTTCAACATTCGCCTCAACCTCGAGTTCTTTTTCATCGGGGATATCGGTTCCGGTGGTTCGGGCAATGCCGATGAGTCTGGTCTTGTCTGATGCGGGTTTTACATCACCTTCTCCTCCCGCTTTTTTAAACTCAATTGTGTAATCGTTAATAGCTTTTCTTTCTTCATCAACGATTCCGGCAATAAATGTAGGAACCTTTGCCCACGGATCCGGTTTGTCTTTTTGCGCGAGTTTATCCGGGAATTTGTATTTGGCAAACAAGGCATCATCAACCGAACTGCCTTTGAAAACATCGATCGCAGCATTCCATGCAAATTCCGCCGGACCATTTCCGACTTTCGCCATTTGCAACCGAATTGGGGAAATCGCCTCAAACGTATCCTGATCCACAACCTGACCGCCGCGCATCCACTTAACCGTTATTTCAAATTTTGCATAACCTTTTCCGAAGTTGAATTTCACTTTGGCGTATCCGTCTCCATCGGTTTGAACCGCTTTGTTCGGCGTGGTTTCAAAACCAAAGCCGGTTGCATTTCCTTCTTTCAACACCGCCGCATATTCCACGGTTTCCTGCGCGAGACCTTTGTGATCACCGGTTACAATTCGCGATTGAATTTCATACGCGGAATCCGCCCGTCCGATCAGGGAATCCGGAACTTCAATCAGAACTCCCGGATGTACTTCAATTTTTGATGTTTTGTCTTTGGGTTCATCTTCCGCCAATTCCGACGCGGTGTAAACCAAGCCCACTAATTTTTCTTCAACCACTTTCGGTTTTGGAACAAAGGAAGGTTCCCATAATGTCTGGTGATGCGACATTCCACCGCCGGGCCCAACTTGTTTGTCAAGCGACCAGGCCATTGTTCCAAGATCAACAATATCTTCGGTTACCGGAGCCAGAAATGCACAGCCACTTTCTTCCTGTTCGTCTTCGTCGTCGCCTCCGGTGGTAGATTCACCCTTTTCACCCTTGTCATCTTTCCCGCGTTCTTTGGTCTTATCTTTCCCGCGTTCCCGGGTTGTATTGTCTCCTTCGGTTTCGGTTTTTGCAGGCGGATCGCCACCGGTAACGGGTCTTTCGGTTTTAGTCTGATCCGATCCGGTAACAGGCCTTTCGTCGCCACCCGGAACTTTTATCGCTTCACCTCCATCTTCTTTTTCATCCGAAAGCGGTTTGCAGGTGTACGACATCTGATCTTTATCGTCTTCAACTCCGGCATTCAGCACCACAACATCTTTGGCCAAAATTCGCTTCTCGTCTTGCGGAATTACCGGCCATTCTTTCCAGAGCGGTTCTCCTTTTTTATAAGCGAGGGCAATCGTTCTCGGTTCTCTTTTGGCAGTTGCAATTGCAGTTACCTCCGGTGGGTCGGCTTTGTCGAATTCAATAAAAGGCAAACAGATATAATCTTCTCGGTTGTCGGGTTTTGTGGGTTTCGCATCAATATTGGCGAAAAGCGGCGTTCTTCCCTGATATGTTAAAGTGGTGGTGAGTTGGTTGGTTCCGTCTTTCGAACGCCACTGATCCAGATCATCACCTTTGTCGAGCGCTTCGAGTTTTATCACCACGTTTATTTTTACATTCTCGAATTCTTTCACCAAAAAATCATGGAATTTTTTTCGCGCATCTTCGAGACTGTCTTTTGCTTTTTGAAGATCTTCCTCAACCTTTTTGGTTTTCTGATCTTTCTTCAGTTTTGCATCGTCAATTTTTCGAGTTGCCACTGCGATCGCGTCTTCGGCCTGTTTTTTAGAAGCGTTTAATCCATCGACTTTGGAAGCTTTCTTTTTTACGGCATCATCATTATTTACTAAAGAATCGACATTGTTATTTTTTACCGCATTTTCAAGTTCGGCAACCTTGGTTTTATTTTCCTGTACTAATTTTTTATTTTGATTGATGGAGGTTAATGCATTTTCATATTCCGAATTCAGTTCAAACATTTTTTTAATGTATCGAAAGTGAATTTCCTGTTTCAAGTCATACGCTTCCGACTTTTTATCATAATCATCTTTTGCGTTTTGTGTGGCCAATAATTTAGCATCTTCATCCGCGGATTTGGAAGCGCGTTGACTTCTCAGCGTTTGAAGTTCATTGTTTAGATCGTCGATTTGTTTTTGCGTATTGGCTAATGTTTTCTGAGCTGTGGTTAAAGCCGGAATATCGTCTAAAGATCGCGCCCGGTTCACATCATTCTGATCGCGGTTTTTCTGTTTTTCTTTTTCCTGTATTTCTTCCTCTTTGGCTTTGATATCCCGATCGATGGCAATGCGTTCATCCGAAGATTTTATCCATGCCTGTTCTTTAGTTTTGAAATCTTCTTCAGCTTCCTGAAGTTTTTTGAATTCTTCTTTTAAAAGCGAATCGTTTTTTTCTAAAAGTTTGCGGTGATCTTTTATTTCTTTTTTGAGATCTGCACTATCGGCAACCGATTTCTGAACCGCATCTTCGGCTTCTTTCAGCTTATCTTCATTAGATTTCAGCCTTCGGTTGAGTCGGTCTTTATCGCGGTTTTTGTCGAGACTTTTATTGGTTTTTAAAGAATCCAATTGCTTTTGGGCGCCTTTTAAATCTTCGTCTATTTTTTTAATCCGGATTTTATTTTGTTGAATTTCAACCAAGGCATTTCCAATATCAAATAGTTCGGATGTGAGATCGCTTTGCAATTGTTCCTTTCTCGCATAGGCTAATTTTAACGAATCTTCCGCGGCTTCCACCTTATCGAGAAGTCGTTCGAATTCTGCCCGGTTCATGATGTTTTCAAGCGGCGGAGGAATGTAATAGGCATAGGGCCCGACAGCAGTTTTAGACGGACTTTTTAACGCTGTTAATTTTGCTTTTAGCGAATCCAATAAAGCACGTGCAGCTTTTAATTCGTCCTGCAATCGTTTTTGTTCGGCTTTGAGATCACGCTCTTTTTGATCTAATTGGGTTTTCTGATTTTCAAGTCCGGTTTTAATATTTTCTAAAATCGATTTTTCCTGCCGAGCCGTATTAATTTCTCCCTGCAATTTTGCAATCCGTGCATTCAAATCATTAATCTGATCTCTTTTAGAACTTATGGAATCGGCCAGATCTTCAAGTCCGGAGTTCAAACTTCTGATTTTGGATGTTGAGACATTAATTTGTTCTAAATATTTTTCTCGATTCAAAAGCGTACTGTCTTCCCGCGATTGTTTCATTTTCTGAAGTTCCGCTTCCAAACCGGCGATACGTTTGGAAATAGCATCGACTGTATTTTTAAGAACTTGTTTTTGATTTTCTAATGTAGAAATGGTCTGATTAAACCGGTTCACTTCCGACAGATATGCCGAATTCGCATTATTAACTGCATCCTTTTTGGCATTTAATCCCGATTGAAGTAACCGCAATTCGTCTCGCGCTTTATTGAGTGCATTTAAAATATTCTGATCAATCACAACCGATTGAGTCGAAAGTCCCTGCATCGTGTTTCGATACGAATCCGCAGAACCTTGAACCACGGCAATTTGTTGACGACAAGTTACGGCATCATTCCCACTCAACTGCGAACAGGCGGAACTCAATGAAGCCAGAACCTGATTGAGTTTTACACTAAAATCTCCAAAAGCTGCAGTGCGTTGTCCGGAATTAATTGTGGTTAAAATTTTCAGTGCTTCGGCATTGGCGTCCTTCGCTTGTTGTGCAGCGTTCGAAACCGGATGTTGCGCAAGGAACGATGTTAATTTTAACATATAATCCTGTTTCCATTGCAGGTACGAACGGATATTCGGATTCGCAAAAAGACGACTTTCCAGATCGTTAATCTCTTTCGTTTTTGCTGTGATCGCCGTTTGCGAAACATTGTATTGTGTAGCGGCGGTTTCAACTGCATTTAATTTGGAATTAATTGAGTTTGTAAACTGATCGGATTGCCTGGCAATTTCCTCTTCTTTAGAATTTAATTGTTGCTGTGCGTTGGTTAGCTTGTCTTGTTCAACGGCTATTTCATTAATTTTTGTGGTTTCGGCAGAAGAAGGTTTGCCTTCCAGAATGGCCTGTAAGGAATCAATTTCCTTCTGCGTTTCGGTGATTTCGGATTGTTTGGATTTAACGTCTGAAAGAAAATCATCTAATCGACTCTGTTTGTCGCGTAGCGCATTTGACGCCGAATCAAGTTTGGTTTGCAACGAATCGATCGATCGTTGTTTCCGGTTAATGGCTTCCTGTGTTTTTCGGATTTTTTCATCTAATGCGGCTTTCTGTTTCGGAATGGAATCCAATTCCGGTGGAATTTCAGAAAGCCGTGATTCCAATCGGGCGATTTCTTTTAAAATGCTGTCAATCTGCTTTTCCGTTTTATCAATGTCGTTTGCTTTAAAAGGCGACTCCAACGAACCTTCTCCGGAAATTAATGTCCATTTAAATTCTTTGATTTCGTCGCGAACCGGCATATCGTAAATACTGGTATTGCCGCCGCACCCCGGACATTCATAGCGAATGAAATCCCAGTCGATGCCTTCTGCCCGCATGGGAACCGCACGTGGGTAAAGGAATTTTCCCGGTTCGTCAACGTGCATTCCAAGCGCGATTTCCGGTCCTTTGTCGGGAGTTAGGGTTGCCAAAAGACAACCGCCTCCGGTGGAATCTCCCGGTGTACAGAAAATGGAAGGAGTCGATAAAACATTTATTCCGGTTTTAAAATCATAGGATTCTACCACCCAGGCGTAACAGGTATTCTTTTCCGGAAGCGGAATATTTTCCGGCCATGTGGTAAATGTATTATCGAGATTATAAGAAGTTACAATCGGTTGATTCGCCCGCATGGCGGTGGATGGCGTTTGCCCGTCTAAAATTTCGTAAACCAGAAAATTGTAGGTTGGGGGTTCTTCTCCGATCGGCATCGGCGGTGTCCAGCGAAACTGTGGACGAACACCTTCCTGAATAGTTTCCCCGCTGATCGGAAATAATAATAAAGGAGGATTTACATCGGTGTTCTGCGCTTTTAAATAATCGGAATACATCAGACTAATTAAAATGAACAGCGATATGTATTTCCATCCGCGCATCAGAAGCGATAATTAAGGGTGAAGCGGTTGAGGAATTCATTCATTGTCGGTACGGTTGCGCCTTCGCCGTACGAAAAATGGTTGTTCGAAACATTTACTTCAGCTTGAAGTTTTTTAGAAATGGAATACCGAACCGATATATCGTAAAACTTCCGATTGCCCAATGTGACTCCGTTGTTGGCGGTTTTGGCCAACGTATATGCCGCACGAGCCGACATTTTGTTTTTTAATACATTAGCCATTGCAGATAAGGTGGCGGAGTTCAGGTTATAATCTCGTCCAGGCTGCCGAAACCGATAACTTCCAAGCATAATTCCGCCGGTATATTTTTTAATCTGTGCATTGTATTTCACATAAATGTTGGTGATTTTATTGTCGTTAACCGCGTCGGTTGCTGCCGTTAAATCATTGTAATTGTCGAGCAATAAGCCGAGTGATACCGTGTGTTTAAGTCCGAATTTATCAAAGTGGTAAACCGGAATTACGGAAATGGTACGGGCGATAATCTGAATATTAAAAGTATCATTAATGGTATTGGTGCGAACGCCGTAATTCGCCACATTAAAATTCACATCCAGATTTTTGATGGGCAGATAAACACCACCGATGTTCACGATTAACTGACTGGTTCTGGTGCCAGCCGATCTGCCGGAAACATTATTCGCCCGTCGTCCGATCACACCTTTAAGCGTGAGTTTTTTATTTAGAAAATAACCGTATGGGGAAACGGTAAGATCAAAAATATCGGAAGCCTGAAACGGATATCCGATCATTACGTAATCCTGCCCGATGGATTTAGCCATAAATTTTAATCCGTACAATTTTTTGTGATAATCAAATTCCACCAAACCGGCCATACCGCTCACGCCGCCGGAATTGGAAGGTAATGCCAGCGCTGCCGGAGAGAATTCATTTTTAATCGAATCCACATTTTTATTATAGGTGAAAGCATTATTTCCGATTTCACATTTGAGGGCGATGTCTTTGGTGAGGTTATAAATTCCGTCAAGACTAATAATCAAACCTTTTTGCGGAAGATCAAAATACACGGGGGGAATGCTGTCGACGGAATTAATGCGATCATTTACAGAAACTACATTCAGCGCGATGTACTGTTTGTCTCTGAACTTTTTTGCGACACGACCGGTGATCATGTACTTTTTGAAATTGACATTTTCTATCGGATTCTGACTTGTTCCGAAATTTAGCCGGAAGGAATAATTGTCGTTTTCATACGTACCGCCGGCACCAAAAATCTGAAGATCGCCGACAGATAAAGTTGAATACACCGGGGTATGACTTCCGAGATCGAGTTTTACACCGCGAATAGTCGGGGAGATGCGGATTATATTTCCGGGATACCGGAGAAACTGCCAGAAGTCAGGATTTTTGGGAGCGGGAAAAATCGGGCTGATGGTGTTGTTGGAAAGTGAAATGGTGATCGGTATTTTCAGATCGTAGGCCGTGAGTTCCGCGAACATATTAAACCGGCTGTAGTTTTTGGGACGTCGGGAGTAGGCCGGTGTTCCGGGATCGGATTTGAAAGAGTAGTATTGATGGAAGAAATTGGTGTTTCCGCGAAGCGAAATATTATCAGTGAATTTGATTTGCGCCTGAAGGGGAAGAACGAAAATCGGAACTGATAGAAGGAGGAAAATCCATCGGGCGGGCAGTTTCAGAATTTCGGGTCTTCGGGGCATTGCGGGCACTGGCTCAGAGCCTGCTCATCAATCCATGACGTACTTTCCCTCAAGCCCAACTCAACTACGTCGATAAAATTATTTGCAATCTGCGGGATAAATAAGTGGCTTTGGTGAATCGAAACTACGAAGTGAAACGGGCAAATGCAAATGGATGTGAAAGAAAAAGGATTTGATAATTTACGAAGTACGATCGCTGATAGAAAAATCGAAAATCGAAAAGTTGAAAATCGAAGTAACTTCCGATCAAAAATCGTCGATCTGAGAAAGCATGTTATATTTCGCGCAGAGACGCAGAAATATATACTCTGAAAAGATAGATTGAAAGTAGAAAAATCCCATTCTTATTTCGAAACAAATCTTGAGTCGCAGAATCGTGTTGCCACGATTTATTTCCCAAAATCAATTCGGGATACCCGATCAAAAATCGTCGATCTGAATTCGTACTTTCAAATTGCGTGACTTTGCGGTTAGATTTTCACGCAGAGACGCAGTGCGAAACATATTCTGAACTACATTGATTAAAACCAATAAGATCCCATTCTTAATTCGAAACAAATCATGAGTCGCAGAATCGTGTTATCACGATTTACTTCTAAAAACAATTCGGGATAACCGATCAAAAATCGTCGATCTACGATCGTACCTTAAAACGTGATTTTGGTTTGGTTGATTTACAAAGTTGATTAAGATGAAGTGCACCACGGAGCGTCATCCCGGACTCGTTCCGGGATCTCATTCTGTTTCCGATAAGACTAATTAATACACGACACCCTGTTTACCAAATACTCCGAAATAATTTAACAACACCTCCGTTCCCTCCACGTGAAGTTCCTGCAATTCCTCAAAGTGCTTGCAATCTTTTGCTGGCTTGTTGCCATCGTTTTTTTAGCATTAAAAATCCACTACGAATCACAAAGCCGAAAGTTAAATGCCATGTATGAAGTGTTTGAGCCGCAAGCCGGTGCAGTTAAAGAGCAATACGACTTTTCAGCTGAGAGTTTTCGCTATTTTGCCCCCAAAAACAAATTTCATGTTGGGGATTCACTAAAGCTTGATTTCGGAATCTGGCTTCTTCCTTTCGGGAAATTACGAACCTATGTATTAATCCCTCCTGCCCCTTTTGATACCATCTTTTATCGGCCCGGTGATCGTTTTTATAAAAAGAAAATAATTGCAAAAGAACCGGGTATGCACAAAGTTCAATGGTTTTTACAAACCGAATTGAAAGACACAGTTGTTCGAATACCCGTTGATTTTGAATACGAGGTACTATCAGAAAGAAGCGAATTATGAAATGGAAAATAACCGGTTGGAGTTTGCTCTGTATTTTACCCTGGTGCGGAATTATTACATGGCACGATGATTTCAATAATGCCCTATTGGATAACCGATATACTAATTTTAGAATTAAGGAATTTCGTTCAATACTCGACCCCAAACAAAAAGATCTGGCTGAAAAAGCATCTCATTATTTTGTGCAGGTTGATCCGTCAATTGCCAATTCTGGAGATTCAATTGAATTTTCAATTATTCTTAAATACCTTCAATCTGTATTTAGAGATAGAAGACATTCCCCTCACGTTGCGATTATTCATAACAATCAGCCCAACGATACGATTTGGATGAACACCTCAACCGTTATTCATTATTCAGAAAAAGTAACACATGTAGGGTTTGATTCTGTAATAATGGAAATATGCAATTGTGGTGGAATGCATGGAATTATTTGGAACGATACCTTCCGATACGAGGTATTACCCTAATTATTTCAATCGCAAATGGACATAGGTTTCGTCGTCCATTAAATTACTGGAATTTCAATTATTCACTTAACAGAATAAATTTTAGAAACGAATTCTTGACAAGTGTATATTTCGCCAGCAACCTATGAATACAAACCCACAGGCGGGTAATCGAAACCGTTCAATACCTCGTAGTCTAAAACACTAATCGGCTTCGGTATGAAGATATTTCATATAGTGAAATTGTTTCCGATGATAAGGGGAATCAATTCACAACATTGACTTCTTATCTTAATCCCAAACCATTTTTTGCGATATTCGTTTATCCAAAAAATGTGATATGCAAAAAGGAAATCGCCGGAGTTTTCTTGGAAAAGTAACATTAGGCATCAGCGGTTTGGTGGCACTGCCATACACCGGAATCGGCAGGTGGTTGAGAGGAAACGAAGATGAAAAACCGGAGGTAAAAACGATACGATCTAAAAAAGCGCTTGGATTTCAATGGGATACTCTTGATCCGTTTTTGTTTTGCGTGCATCACGAAGATGATTTCCCGAAAGGCAATCTCAATTGTGGTCCCGATCCCGAGTATTTTAAAGGCCGGCACATGGGAGACGATTTTATTATTAAAGACGGTTTTCGGATGTATCACGGGCAGGTTGTTCCCGGATTTCCCGGACACCCGCATCGCGGTTTTGAAACCATAACAGTGGTACGGAAAGGATTTGTGGATCATGCCGATTCGATGGGCGCGTCGGGACGATATGGAAATGGCGACGTGCAATGGATGACGGCCGGGAAAGGTGTTCAGCATTCTGAAATGTTTCCGCTGTTAAAAGAAGATCAGGAAAATCCGATGGAATTGTTTCAGATCTGGCTGAATCTGCCCAAGATTAACAAGATGGCTGATCCGCATTACAAAATGTTGTGGAGTGAGGAAATCCCTGTTTTTGAACACGAAGATGATCAGAAGAAAAAGACGCATATCGAAGTAATTGCCGGTTCATTGGAAGATCATAAAGCTCCTGCACCGCCACCGGATTCCTGGGCAAAATCTGATGAAAATACGGTCGCGATCTGGAATATTTCCATGGAAGCGGGAGCGGTTTATACCATTCCCAAAACATCGGCCGGAACAAATCGGATGTTGTATTTCTATGAGGGAAATTCAATTGATCTTAATGGAGAAATCATTGAAAAATACCACGGTATTGAAGTGGAACCCACGCATGATCTGGTGATCAAAAATCCGGATACGCACGGTTCGAGTATTTTGGTTTTACAGGGCAAACCTATTGGGGAGCCGGTAATTCAATACGGTCCGTTTGTGATGAATACCAAACAGGAAATTCAACAGGCTTTCGACGATTATCACAAAACGCAATTTGGCGGTTGGCCCTGGAACAGGAGAGACGTCGTTCACGATCGCAAAAAAGGCCGCTTTGCCAAACACGCGGATGGCACGGAGGAGGTACTGACGAATGCCTTGCTAAATAAAGGTTAACAATTGATAATCGGGTTCGGCATTGTCGGCATAAATACTGACGAAAGCCGGAATGCAAAGGGTACGTCGGTAAGATAAGATATGGCTTTGTCAGCATAAATTGGGGAATCGGGGAATTGGGGAATTGGAGAATTGGGGGACGGACGAAAGCTGGAATGCAAAGGGTACGACGGCAAGATATGATATAGCTTTGCCAGTATAAATTGGGGAATTTGAGAATTACTGACGAATGCCTTCGTTCATTTGGTAATCCAAATATTTTTATGTTAGGCATTGTCAGCATAAATTGGGGAATGTTGACGAAAGTATTAATTGAATTTGTATCGGGATCTTATTTTTTAGAAGAAAGTGACAACCTTTATTTTTCACGCAGAGACGCAAAGAATTTCAGAACTCAAAATGATTTGGGGAAGAACGAACTGTTGTGGTCTTTGGCAGCTTTTATTTTGAGCCGCAGAATCCTGTTACCACGATAGTCTTCTGAAGAATCAGTTTAGGGTTTTACATCAAAAAAACGTCGATCTGAGATCGTAACTACAAATCAACTGATTCCTTATTTTCGACGCGCCGGAAAAGTCCGGGTGGAAACAATGAAAATATTTGTCCTTTTTTTTATTGCTGTTAGTATAGTTCTGCTTTTCAGAAGACGGGTAAAGAAAGCCGGTAAAATGGATTATTCGTTCGGACTCAAATCTGCGCAGGACGCACTCACCTGTATTAAAGAAAAACGATATGCGGATGTTTCAAAAGATATTTCCGGAATTCATCCGGATGAGTTAACGGTTATTGTGGATTACCTCGCTCTGTCTCTCGACGAGAAACAAATTCAGGAGTGGGCAGACACAGCATCGGAGCAAAATCTGGCATTATTGGTTCTGGGTGTTTATTACAATCATCAGGCATGGTTGGTACGAACCCACCAGCGCGCGGATAATGTTTCCGACAATGAGGCACTTGATTTCTTTGAGCTTAATTTGCTTTCTTTAACTTCACTAAAAAAGGTTAAGGAAACTTCAATTTTTTTTGGCGAAACCTGTTCTCGATTAATACGGGTATGCATGGGTCAGAATGATCACGAATCGGTGGATACTTATTTTCAGAAATGTTTAGAAACCAATCGCGATAGTGTGTGGCCATACCTGCATTATTGTGAAGCAATTGAGCCCAAATGGGGCGGCAGTATTGAGAAGGTAAAAGCGTTGAATTCCTCACTTCCGGATAATCGAAGTATCCGACATATTATTACTTTAAAGGTCTTGCTGGATTCTCTGCAAAACGAAGAAAATCTTTTTGGTGGAACTCTTTCCGAACTGCACGACAAAGCGGCGGATTTGCTGCATCAGATCGACGAAGATGTTACCGTAAAACCCATTACTTCCATTAACCGCTACATCCTTTTTAATTATATGTTTTCTGTTTCAGCGGAAGTGAAAAACAACAAACTCATGCTGAAATATTATAAATTAATGAAAGGGTATTTTACGTTGCATCCGAGTGGGGTTGTGGTTTGATGGGTGGATTAATTTAATCATGAGTACACTATTTATCTTCCATATAAGTGATGTGCTAATTGTTAAATATTGCAACACGAAAATTCACGAAAGCTGATTCTGAACGGATCATTACTGTATAGATGCCGTCCGGAATATCCTCATCAAAAATCATAACTGTAGTGTTCACATATTCCCGTTCACTTACAGTCTTGCCGGCAATATCGATGAGATTCAATTTGTAATTATCAGGAGATGCATTAGTGTAAATTGCAAACCGCCCATTATTGGGGTTTGGGATCAGCCAGGCGACATTTCGGAGATCTTTCAGTGCAATGTTCCCCGATTTAAAATTGAAACATTCCGTTGTATCCGAGCAACCGCCAAAACTTAAAATAGCAGAATAATTGCCCGAATTAGTTGGATAATATTTTCTGTTATTCTCTCCTTTAATTTTTGATTTCGTATCGCAATCATACCATTGGATTTTCCCTCGGGTTTCCTGACACAATATTCCACTGTCTTCCTGGATTACGGAGCCTGACAGATTTGCGATATCCACATCGTAAACATTAAACTGAGAGCATCCACTTAATAAATGGGTTGTGTCTTTGTACGTGCCACTGGTTGTCCATTTTTTACCTGATAAAGATCGAAACACCTGACAAACTGTATCACTGAAATGGATTGAAGTATCGTAATTAATAGTTACCAACATCTCGATCAGAGAATCGCAACCGATTGATGAATGAAATGTATCTGTATATATTCCTGAATGGACAATTTCCTTTCCTGAAGGTGAAGTAAATAGGTTGCAAGCCTGAAAATCAGCATAATTTTTTTCAGCGTATCCTATATTAATATCCATTGTAAGCACGGAATCGCATCCTGTTGAACTAATGAGTGTATCGGTGTAGAATCCGGAATATCTAATCAATTGACCAGATGGTGTGATGTAAGATTTACAGGAATTAATTTGTATTGTATCCGAAAAACCGGAGTTAATGGTAAGATTCAATTGATTAATTGTCTGAAAGGTATCACATCCGAAATTAATGAAGTTCACTTCTTTGTAAATGCCGGATTTTGAATACACGGTTCCATTTGGACTTTTATATGCACCACAATTATTTCGCTCTTCAATGGTGGGAATTTCAATCGTTTTACAACCGTGTTTCGGGTAAAAAACGAATCCGCATTCGGGTACGAATGAAACCAAGTTTGAATTTGTGTAATATGGAAAGTGAGGACTAACAATGTTTCCAAAATCACGATAATTAATCTGGTATTTTTCATACATTGGAAATGTTTTATGCAAAGCTATACGTCCGTTTTTAACGGTCATTCGATTGAAATAATCAATTCGGTAGCCATCAAAATTTACGTTTAGTCCATTAACAAAGGCAGTCTCACAGTAACCATTTGTGTCGAAACGCGTAACAAAATAATCCGATTCTGTTTGAAATCCGAGAGTATCCCATCCTGTTGAATCATGGTTAAAAACCAGATACCCCGGCTTTCTGTCCTGGTTAAAACTCCTTCCCAGAACATATAATTTTCCCTGATCTTTAACGAGGTCATATCCGGCAGAATACCGTTGAGGTTGAGTACCGGTTACCCATTGGCAAATTCCATTTTTGTTAACTGAAGCAACATAAAATCTACCGGGATACATGGGGTTTCGGGAGCCGTCCGCATTCGTTATTACAGCGGCATCTGTTGAATCTCCATAACCGGAAGTGTTCGCTCCTGTAAAGTAAAATCTTCCGTCAGGTTCTGAAATCAGATCATTAACTTCAATATTCTGCAATGGAGCTTTAGGCGAAAGAATATTCATATTCCATATTTTCCGTCCGGCAGTATCTAATTTTAAAATAAATACTCTGTGATCGTCTGAAGTTCCGGCATTACTTATCAGCGTATCAATCGTTTCGTCCCTTCTGTCGTGGGCATAAATGTTACGGAATACATGACCCGCAATCGTAACGTTACCAAAGGAATCTCCATGAGCAACTATGTTTTTGGGAATGTTATAGTTGAATAATTCCAAAGGTCGGTGCCATACCAATTTCCCTTCTGCATTAAATTTGGAAAATGCCCAAAAGCTATTGGCTTTAGTATCTTTATATCCCTGAAGTGAATCGCTTAATATTCCATTTAGATACAATTGAACCTTGGATTCTTGAAATTGATTGTAATATGAGCCAAACAACATAAAATCCCCATCCGACATCGGAAAGATATTTACCGGGATAAATAGGTCCTGCCATTTGCTTTTAAGTTCCCAGATTAATTCACCTTGCTGATTTAATTTTAATATTTGTGAGCTTATGGTTGAATAATCTTTACCAGTGTTATCGGTAAATCCATATGATCGGTTGGCAAGAATAATGTTCCCATCAGTGGTGCTGATGAGATCGTTAAATGCCGTAATACTTTGTTGATCAATAGCGTCACATGGTGCTGAACAAATCCATTTCAGGATACCGTTCTGAGAGTATTTTATCAAACACGATGAAGCATAGGGGAGTTCATAATCCAATCCACCTCTGGAATAAATTTTTTCACCCTGTCTGTAAGTACCGGTGATTAAATATCCGTCGTCATCCGCAAGTGATAATCTTCTCATTTCCTCAGGATAGGTAATATGGAGTCGATGAAGAGAATCTCCACCAACAAATAAGTTCCAGCAATCATCGGGAACAGATGCTTCCCGATACACATTGGTGCTTGTTGTTTGACGGATGTCGTGGCAACCGTCATCAGACCACGTTTCAAGGGTAACGGTGATTCTTCCGGTTTTACTAAAAACACAACGGGCTTTTCGAACGGAATCTTCTGACCAATCCGGTTTGGGTGAGAAATCCCAGTGAAAGTGTTCGGCATCATCCGAAAGTGCATTAAAGGCTAATGTGTCTTTAATGTCTGCATTTATATACCGGGAATGAAATTCGGAAGTGACATTTTGAACTTTTATGTAAATAGTTCGGTTGGCCATCGAAACACAACTCGCATTGGAATGATTAACACCTAATTTGTATGTACCGGATTCCAGAATTTTACCGGAAATAAAATTAAAGGTGTCGCTTAAACATACAGCACTATTTTTAGATTCGAAAGACTTTTGCGATTGGCCGTACAAATAGTAGTAATATCCCGAATCTGCATGCGAAACATTTACTTGTGCACCATTACCCAGACAAACAACCGTATCAGTCAAATCAAAATCCAAAGCGGTATTTGGCGGATCTACTACATGGAAAATTCCTGCGGTGGTATCGCGTAGCGAATCCTGATTCATCACAATCATTTGTATTTTGTACTCACCAACCTTATCGAAAAGATAGGAAACTTTCTGACAAGTTGATTGATAAAACTTTCCATCAACCCACCATTCACATTTTTCCGAAGAACCGGTTGTGGCATATAAATTTTGATTTGCATTTACACACGAACCTAATAAATTGAGTTTTGCATATGGATAAGTTCCGCCACCATTATCATTTGTTAAATAAAGATTTCCATTTGGGCCACAACCATAATTTTTCTTGGAGTCGGAAGGAAGATACCAAAAACAATCTACCGAATAATCCCCGGTTCCATCCATTAATTCTAAGGTTTCGGTTTTAAACATTTTGTATATGCCGTGGGAAGTGCCGACAAAAATTGCCGATCCATTCCTGAGAATGCATTGTCCGTTCAGAACATCCGGTTTAAAGTTGGTGAGTTCATCGAAAACCGAATGATTGTAGTAATACAAACATTTACCTACACCATAAATGTTTGTTGCATTGTCGTAAGTTAGGCCGCAAACGGGTTTATCGGAAGAAACATATTCCTGCAATTCTATTTCATACCTATAACTAACCGTATTAAATCCAAAATAAGCCTTTGTGATGCCGGATGATGTTCCAAGCAACAAGTCATTTGCCGAACTTGAATTAATGCAGGCAACACTCAGCAAGTCATCTGTGAAGTTTGTTTCAGCCTCTTTGAACGTATTATTATCCAGTATTAGAAAAAGGCCGTTATCTCCAACTGCAACATACGTTTTTAAATAAGCGCTGTAAGCCAATTGATTCAGGGAGCTTCTGTAAATGCCACGATAAATAATTTGATAGGAAAGGTCGGTAAGCGAGATGCGAAAGGCAACGGCAGTATGGGTGATAGTGTCCTGTCCACAGGCATAAACCACATTGGTTCCTTTGATCTTGTCTGAAAAGCAATGATGAAACCGACTTCTATTCAATAAAGCATTGTCATTGGTATTTCCAGTAATCTGATATTTTGTTAAAGAAACATTATTGTGAATCGAATCATTGATTAGGTAAAGTCCTTTATATCCGGATATCATGGCTTTATTTCCCCAGACAACAATACCAGTAAAATGATCTTTAACACCGGTATTAATCTCGTTCCATCGCGCGAAACAGTTTTGGGTAAAGGCAATGGAAACAAATAATGTTAGGAGAAAGATTTTAATAATAGAGGCAAATATTTTACTCATCTGGTTTAAGCTAAAAATAAACGGTTATCCAAATCACAACAAATTAAGTGTTATTACAAAGGGTTTCCTTTCTGTTAATCGCAAGTTTTCAGAAGTACACATATACTTCTGAATTGTGATCCACACAAATCAAATCAATTATTGGGAATAAAGCGTGATTGGAAAGGAATTAACCTTGCAACCTAAAAGTCTCATCGGTTCTGGCTCAATTTCATCCATCAGGGCAGAGATTCAATTTCAATCAGGAACCACTTCTTTCCTTAATCTGTAAGGATAGTGTTATGGGGAAACATTTTGAGCTATATTCGGAGTACATTTTATACATTCATTCCATGAAATCACTGAGTAATCTTTTTTTATTGTTCTTAATTTCATCATCAGTTTTTGCTCAAAGCCAATTAACCGTGGGGGGTAAAATAAAGGATAAATTCGGGATGCATTCATTTTTAAGAGTTGATGATGATATTTATTACGTGAAGCAAAAGGGAGCAGAATTAACATTTGCAATCGGCAAGCTTTCGTTGAATAATAATTCCGAAGAGGATTGGGTTTTAATGCCATTCGGTAAGAAAAAATTCACCATTTCATCTCAAATCATTCAGATGAAAGACAAGCACTATCTCATGATTGAAATGCATAACACGGTTGGGGTAAGCTCTGATAGGTTCATCTATCCAATGAAATTTGTTAATAAATCAGGTGTTGTAGTTAAAAAGCAGGAATTCGTACAGGATACCCAGGTTATTTACAACAACAAAAAAAAGTTCTATTCTGCAGTTTCCCCACAGCAGAAATATTTGGTTGTAGCAGGCTTGGATATGGAGCGTATTAGAATCACCAATATGGTGAAAATTAATTTTAAGGTTTACGATGAAAATATGAAATTAAAATGGGTTGGATTTGCAGAGTATGACGATATACCCGGATACCTTCTTGAGTTTCACATATCTGATGACGCAAATGTTTATTTTACATATCAGGAACTTTTAGGCAATAAGAAAAAAGGTAATTACTTTATTGTTAAAATTTCGGAAGGTGAAAAACCCGTTTGGAAGGAAATAAAATCCGTTAAGGATGTTATGCATGCCAGATTCATGATGTTGGATAATGGTCAAATCGCGATGACGGGCAATTCTAATAGCGACGGAAAAGGTGTTTTTATGTTAATGTTGGATCAAGACCTGGGTGAAGTTTCATTGGATCAGGGAAGTCTTGCGGAGAATGCCAGACAAAGTCCGCCTCAGTTGAAGTCTGTTAAAGATAAAAAAGGGGATATTATTCAATACGATTATACCTCAATCACACCTGAATATTTCTTAAGAGATCCGGATGGTGCTTTTTATTTTTTTGAATCATTTATGTCAAAAGAGTTTGGTTCAAACCCGGTACAATATTACGATACGTATATCACTAAATTTGATAAATATGGTACTTACGAATGGACTAGAATAATCTATAGAAGATTTGATATGATACATTACCATGCTGTATCACCTACTTATTTTTCGGTTTTCGAAAAGGGAGGATTAACAGTATATTACAACGATCACCCTAAAAACATTGGCGCCGTACCGGAAGTTTTGTATATGACAGATTACCGAACAAAAAAAATATCCATCAACAAAATTCATTTTGATTCCTATGGAGAAGCGGTTTGGTCTCAGGTTGACGATGGTACTGTAAATAAAAATTGCATTTTATCCGCTAATTTAGTAATTCAAAACTCAAGCGGTGTTATTTATTTACGCACGCGCAACAATTTGTATCTTCGTATGGCAAAGATTGAGTGAAGGAGCGAGGTGGATGAAAAAATAGAAATAACTTCTTATCAAAAATCGTCGATCTGAGAACGTATATTGAAAATCGAAAAGCGAAAATTGAAAATAGAAGTACCTTCCGATCGAAAATCGTTGATCTGTGATCGTACTTTCACCCGCCGAAGCGAATAGGGAAATTGCTTTTTTTATTTTGATTTAGCAACGGCGAAGGTGGGTTTCTCTCGCAGAGACGCAGTAAATATGAATTCTGAACCCTTTCATCACAATCCGAATAATTTCTCATTCTAACTTAGCTCATCATTTTGAGGCGCAGAATCGTGTTACCACGATTTACTTCCCAAAACGTATGTATAAATCCGACCGAATATCGTCGATCTGAGTTCGAATATCCAAACTGCGTTACTTTGCGAAATAACTTTGCGTGACATTGCGGTTAGAAATAAAATCAAAAAGCCAAAAAAGAAAATCGAAGTACCTTCCGATCGAATATCGTCGATCTGATATCGTATAGTAAAATTGTAAGTACCCCATTTTTCGAACCGGGTTTAATTAGACTTTTCAAATATTAGATTTTAGTTCAAGATATTTAATTGGACTTAAATTATTTAAGGATTGATGTAGGTGATGATGATTGTATTCTTCCATCCAATCCTGAGATAAAGTTCTCAGGTGATGAATAGAATCAAAGAGATACGCATCAAGAATATCTTCTCTGTAGCTGCGGTTAAATCGTTCGATATAGGCATTCTGAGTGGGTTTGCCGGGTTGAATATGTTTAATGGTGATTCCCGTTTTTTCACAGTATTGAGTAAATGTATGGGATAAAAACTCTGGTCCGTTATCGCATCGTATTTCCAAAGGTTTACCGCGCCAATTAATTATTTCGGTCAGTGCCAAAACCAGTGTGTTCCCGGA
>WGNA01000029.1 GCA_016124755.1 Bacteroidota bacterium
CAAAATGGAAAAGGGAAAATCTAAAAGACGAAAATCGAAGAAAGAACTAAACTGAAATGGAGAATAAACAACTGCGTTACTCTGCGAAAAACTTTGCGCGACTTTGCGGTTAAATAAAAGTACGATTTAAGAGGTACGATTTACGAACGGGGCAACCAAAATGGAAAAGCGAAAATCCAAAAATTGAAAAACGATCCGCCTACTCCTATCGGCTTTCGCTTGCGCCGTAGCTTCAGCGAAGGAGTATGGCGTATAACAAAAACATTTTGCGAAACCGAACGGTTGCGCATATATTCGCAACCGATTAGTTGCCTATAGAGATGAGAAGAGAGATATTTCAGGCTATCGCTGATACAACACGCAGGGATATTATATTACTCATAGCCAAAAAACCTATTGCCCCCAACATAGTTGCGGAAGCATTTGATGTAAGTCGACAAGCTATTTCAAAGCACATGAAGATTCTCATGGAATACAGAGTTTTAACATTGCATTCAAATGGTCGTGAGCGGTATTACAGCACGGAGCCAAAGAGTCTCGTCGCGATAGCTGATTGGGTTGAACCTTTCCGCAAAATGTGGGAACAACGATTTGATAAACTCGATCAGGTTTTGGAAGAACTAATGGAAAATTGATGAAGGTATTTCCCTACCTATAAAAATCAGTTTTATCGAAATGTATTATTCGAGTATAAACGCTGGATTGCAGTGCGTGCTTTGGATACATTATTTATATCAATTATTAGCTAATTCCTTAGACTAAAAAGCAAATTAAATATTAATAAACATGACAACAACTTCAACCCTTATTACAGCCGATCCCGGGAAACAGGAGCTATTTATCGTTCGCGAGTTTAATGCATCGAGGGAATTAGTCTTTCGCGCATTTTCGGAAGCGGATTTAATTGCCCGTTGGCTTGGGCCGAGAGAATTAAAAACACGAATTGAAAAACACGATAACAGAACACATGGATCCTGGCGGTACATTCATTATGATGATGCAGGAAATGAATATGCATTTAATGGGGTAATTCACGAAGTCGCCGCACCGGAACGAATTATACGAACATTTGAATTTGAAGGAATGCCGGAAACCGGACATGTTTCTATCGAATTTTTAACGTTGGAAACTTTGGAAGGAAACAGGTGCAGAGCAACAATACAGGCAATTTACCGGAGTGTTGAAGATCGCGATGGTCATATTGTATCCGGTATGGAACGCGGTGTTCTGGATTCTCACAGTCGGTTGGATGAGTTGTTGGATGCAATGAATTAAGAAATTTTAGAACTAAAAGTTGACCCACATAATTTGGTTTAAATAGATATTCTGCAATTCTCTCATTTCCCAAATCACACATTCAAATTTCCCCTATATTCGGCCTCCCGTTCATGCAAGACCATCAACAAAACGAGGAACATTTAGAGAGTTCCGATTTTATATCCGACATCGTAATTGGTGTTTCCGACGGACTCACAGTACCCTTTGCACTTGCAGCCGGACTTGTTAGTGCCGTAGATTCCAATCTGATAATAACGACAGCCGGAATTGCGGAAATTGCTGCCGGGAGTATAGCCATGGGATTAGGAGGTTATCTCGCCGGAAGAACCGAAATTGATCATTATAATGCCGAATTAAAGCGGGAATATGAGGAGGTAGAACTGTTTCCGGAAAAGGAGAAACAGGAGGTGATGGACGTTTTTGAGGAATACGGAATCAGTAAAAATCTTCAGGAAGCGGTTGCGGAGGAAATGAGTAAAGACAAGGATCAGTGGGTGCGTTTTATGATGCGTTTCGAACTTGGACTCGAGAAACCGCATCCGCAGCGGGCAATTAAAAGTGCATTAAATATCGGGGTAGCGTACATAGTCGGCGGTCTCATTCCGATGCTTCCATATTTTCTTACCGAGACACCCGTTGAAGGTCTCAAATTTTCAACCGTGGTAACAGTACTTTGTCTGGCCGTATTCGGATATTTCAAAAGCAAGGTTACGGGTCAGCCTCTATGGATCGGTACCTTAAAAGTAGTTGTAATCGGTGTTCTAGCGGCAGGTGCTGCATTCGCGATTGCGTCTTTGTTCGGGTGATAAAGGAATATTCCCAAACTGCATGGGGCCATAGGTTCACGCAAAGGCGCAGAAATTTTATTATCGATTTGAGATTTATCGTTCTGGAATTGGACATTGCTCTTCAAGGGGAACTTTATAGAGACGCAGTGTTTGCACATAAATGTGGTGAGTTTGGAATTAAGGAAAAGTGTGTTTTTCGATTTAGAAATGAGGTAGAAAAAATGCCGGGCTAAAGCCACCCCTCCCCATACGAAAGTTACGAAATCCGTGAAGAATGCGCAAAATTGGTGGGTGATTTAAGTACTTATCTTTGCAGGTATTGAGGTAAGATTTGGATTGAAGATGGTTTCACGCAGAGGCGCAGAAATTAATATTCGATTGAGAATGATCAAATTAAAATTGCATTATCATTTATGAAAGAACCAATAATATGAGTCACAGAGGTGGCACATGAATGTGCGGAGATCGCGTAGTTTGGAATTAAGGAATAGTGTATTTGTCAATTTAAAATGAGATCAAAAAAATGCCGGGCTAAAGCCACCCCTCCCCATACGAAAGTTACGAAATCCGTGAAGAACGTGCAAAAATGATGAAGGAATTAAGTACTTATTTTTATCGGGTATTGAGGTAAGATTTGGATTGAAGATGGTTTCACGCAGAGGCGCAGAAATTAATATTCGATTGAGAATGATCAAATTGGAAATGCATTATCATTTATGAAAGAACCAATAATATGAGTCGCAGAGGTGGTACACGAATGTGCAGAGATCGCGGGTTTTGAAATTAAGGAATAGTGAAATTGTCGTTCAGAATGTGATGTCGAAAAAATGCCGGGCTAAAGCCACCCCTCCCCATACGAAAGTTACGAAATCCGTTAACACTTTGAAATGAAAGAGGAGGAATTAAGTACTTATATTTATCGGGTATTGAGGTAAGATTTGGATTGAAGATGGTTTCACGCAGAGGCGCAGAAATTAATATTCGATTGAGAATGATCAAATTAAAATTGCATTATCATTTATGAAAGAACCAATAATATGAGTCGCTGAGGTGGCACATGAATGTGCGGAGATCGCGGGTTTTGGAATTAAAGAATAGTGAAATTGTCGTTCAGAATGTGAAAAAAAAATGCCGGGCTAAAGCCACCCCGCCCCGGATGAAAATTCGGGATTTCGGAAGTAAGTCGCAAGAATGGCGGTTGATTTAAGTACTTATTTATTTGATTGCAAAACTTGGCTGAGTCAATTTTACTCGGGTCGGTAAAAAATAACTTCTGTTCGGTTGTTGTACCAATTCTCCGGAGGTATTCGGGGAACTATAAAACGGAAATACGACTCCTCATAACTCAGCGTGGTAATTCGTTTTTCATCAATTCCATTTTTTACGAGTAGATTTTTTATATCATTCAGAGATCTTACTGATTTAATGATACTGGATTCGCAAAATGTTGCACTTGAAATGCCGGTATGAGCGATAAATTTTACATATAAATCGGGATGCATCAGCAGTGAATCTTTTATTATTGATAATTCTTTTAGAATCATTGTGTCCTGATCGGCATGCCTAAACTCATTCGGACGGTATTGCAGATAGTTGGTGTCTTGCAAATTCAACTTCTGGCTAAAAATAATAACACGATTAAAAAATGCATGTAAAACACTGTCGTCACTGAGGTGAGAATTGTAAAATACTCCAACCGGTTTTGATGGACGACCAAGAACAACATCCATTATCCATTGGCCGGATTTTAAACCATTCGTGTATTGACCTTTTATAAGTGGACGGTTTAGTTCGGTCATGTATAATCTGAAATCACCAACCGGAGTGTCGTTGCGGAATGTACATTCCCATTGCCGACAATTAAAATATCCCAATTTCCAAAGACCTTGCATGCGACGTAGGGAGTCAATTCGGTTGATGGTATCACCATTGAAAATCTTAAAACGACTTCCATGTAAAATTGAATCCGTTAGATTGGATTCGAATTGATACTGAGGGAAATTTTGCGCGACAGAGTGTTGAAAAAAAATAATAACAAACACCCCGGTAGTTATATGCTTAATTATCCAATACACCGATGGAATTCACTCACTAATCACCAACCTCTGATAACTCTTTAATTTGCCTTGCTCGATCTGTACTAAATAAATTCCCGGCGAAACAGTTATATCTAATTTTTCATCATTTGATGGGGACTGAATTGAAGTAGTGAGAACCATCCGGCCATTAATATCCAGAACTTCAATTGAAGCATTTGTCCCGGTTTTTAATCCGGAAATATTCAATTCTCCGGTTGTCGGATTCGGGAATAATTTAACTGAAAGTGTGTTTAAAACATTAACTGATAAGGAAACATTAATCTGTTTTTTGAGTTCCGAAATACAACCGTCGGAATTGGTTATTCTCAAATTAGCCCAGACAAAAGTCTGCGTATCCGAACTGAGTTTAAATTCATGAACAGGAGACCGAAGCTGCGATTTTTCGCCATCGCTAAACGTCCATTCATATATAAATGTTGGGTCTGTGGCTTTTGACGGTGTTAGTTGAAATTCCAAACCATCTGTGCGAACTGCATTAAAATCGGGATCGGTGTTTCCATATACTGTTACGTTCTGAATAAAACTTGTCGCGCAACCGGCGGTATTTCTTGCGCCGAGAAGGATCATATAGTTTTCCGTTTCAAAAGTATTTTCCCCGTAAATATGGGTTGAATCGGAGATCCCGGAGGTTTCACCATCACCCCATTCCCAGGTCATACTTGTATTACTTTCCTGTTTAAAATTAGAACATATTACCGCCGAACCTTTGCAGGCACCGGAAACATCAAATTCAGGAATTGATGGATTTCGCAGAATATTCAATACAAATTCTTTATTCAATTCACATTTATCGGATTGAACATTCAGATTAATTTTTTTAAATCCCGGTTCTGTATAATTGAGCGCAATATTTTTTACATCGGAAACAGCAATCTGACCGGATTCATCCGATAGTTTCCAAATCGCATTTGTCGGCTGAATGGTGGCGGATAATTTCAAATCTTTACCTGCGCAAATCGAATCCTTCCCAGTAATTACAGCATTAATAGTCTCAAGCGTAAAGGTTTTTTGCGTTGTTCCCATGCAACCTCTCAAATCCCGGAATTCAAGGGTTACCGGCAACGAATCTTCTGTCACGGTCAACGCCAATGTGTCTTTGTTATACGGATTAAATTCGGGAAGTCTCCATCGAAAATAATTCGCTCCTGTATCGTGCTTGGTTGTATTGATTAAAGTTGAATTCACATTTTTACACGGGTTTATTAAAATGAAATCGGGAACCGGATTCGGATTAACAGTCGTCAACGATGAAGCATTTGCAGAACAACCGGAATACGCATCAATTACTTCCATTTCAATTTTAAACTTGCCGGCATTGAACAGAGTATAATCCGGCAGAAAAGCATTGCCGGCGTTTTGATTATCTACCTTCCACGTAAACTGAAGTTCCGCTTTAGTTGTATCTGTGGTGTTCTTAACTTTTATCGGTGAGCCGGAACAATTGGGAATAGTTTCAAATGAAACAACCGGCACTTCATGCACAGAAATATTGGCCGATGCCGTGTCCATACAACCATTTTCATAATACGTTTTTAGAATTAGATTTAATGAAAAAGGATCTGTAACCGGGATTTTTAAATCGGTTGAATAATAATGGTTGTCGTATGGATTTAATGTCCA
The DNA here is from genome assembly GCA_016124755.1 of Bacteroidota bacterium. Classification (GTDB taxonomy): domain Bacteria; phylum Bacteroidota; class Bacteroidia; order NS11-12g; family UBA9320; genus WGNA01. Next base: position 5,786 of record WGNA01000029.1, read on the forward strand.
CTCGTAAAGCAATGACCTGTCTTTATCCGGATTAACTGAAGTGTTTTTTGTGATTACCGTGTCGTTTCCGGTGAGGCACGCGTGGTTTTTATTTAGGCTAAAATCGGCCACCGGAAAAGGGGAGAAATCAATTGTTAATGTGTCGAAATATTCTGCATTGCACACGTCTGTTTTGAGTAGAAAGGTGGCTGTGCCGGATTTGTTTTGCGTGTGAATTATATTGAAATTATTGCTGCTGTCTCCATTCGCTAAATACCAGGTAACGTTGCGGCTTTTATCGCCGTAACTTTCAATTTGTAAGGTTTTGGGAAAGGTAGTACAAAGCACTTTTGGAGCTTTTATACCATGTGAAAGGTCTGCCGTTTTAAAGGAAGTATCCGATAAACCGACCGCCGCCCAAGCGTCAATAGTATGTTGTAATTCTTCGGAACAAATTCCATAAAGATCGTTGGCTGCGGCGAGTGAATAGGTCGTTGCTTTTTTATAATCGGTATTCGCCGTCCAGTAATAAAAAAGGGAACGATACATAATTTTCATGGCTTTGTGAATTCCCAAACCTTTTAATGCGTAAGAATATCCGAAATCGTTGGTTCCGGTATCGCCTTCTGTCATTAAATAATACCAATAATTCTGAACACCTCCGTCGGCGTGGCATTCTTTCCCGAATCCTTTTCCGTTGTAAGCATTGGGATGTCCGAATTTTTTGGGATCCGACATATCCCGGATTCCGCCTTTCCAAACTTGTTCACCCAAAAGCCAGTTAAATTTGGTAGAATCCAGATACCATTCGAGCATGGTTCCGTTAATGTCGCCAAAGGATTCGTGCAGCATACACGATTCACCTTTATAAACTAATCCGGCGGTTTCGTCTGCCATGCCGTGACCAAATTCATGTCCCAATACATCGATCGATGCACACGGACCGTAAGCAGCAGTCGGGCGAACCAGAAAAGTCACATAATTATTATTCAGATTCCAGGAGGCATTTCCTCCATTCGTGAAATTGACCAAACTGGTAACGGAGTCTTTGCTATTCGAAAGAGAATTCCAATTGTGAATTTTTTTTAAATAATCCAATAATAATTCGGATCCGAAATGAATATCACCCGCAACCAGAATTCCGGTGTCGTTCCAGTTGTTGTCTTTGTCATAAAAATCGGTCCCTAAAGTCTGGTAAAAAGTGTGAATTGGTTTGCCGTTTTCGCGAAGTCGGAACAGACTTTTGTTTAAACTGTCGGTTGTAATATCCCGTTGTCCCTGATAATAGGTTGTAGCTTTTCCTTTAGAATCTGCCGAAATTTCCAACGGATCGATGCGGATTACCCGGTTATTGTCTGATACATCCACAAACAATTTTAATTGATCCACTTCGTCAATATTTTTAATAAAGACGAAGCAGAGTTTCAGATTTCCATTTTCGTCTGCCGTGTAACAAACCGGATTTTTAGAATCAAATTCAATAATTTCTCCAGTCTTGGTTTCGGGAATAAAATCATTAAAAACCCCGGTTGGATTAATGGCTGATTCGGTTTTGGAAAATATTTCTCCATTAAAACAAGAGACTTTATTATTTACTATATGAAGAATTACGGTAGCGTCAGTAATGGGAGTATAATTGAGTAATTGTGAAAAGCGAATGTGGCGGATGCCCAATTCATCTGTGTTGTCTGATTTAATTGTCCAGGAAATATTCTCGTTTTTCAGATAACCGGAGTTCAGCCATTGAAAAAACTGCTCCTGAGTCGGTTGATTTGTGTGATCAAATACAGCGAACCAAGGAGTTAGCTGAATTGAGTCGATGCGCAAATCGGAAGTTCTGAATTCACTTTGTGCATCAAGAACGGAAAATGAAACCAGCAGGGTGAGAGAAAGGAGTATAAATTTTTTCATGAAGTTCTTGTGCTTTACAACTGATCAGATGGCTGAGAATTGCAATTTGCTGCACAAGATAAACAAAAGTATCGGTTGTTAATCCTGCCAGAGAAAGCGGAACAGCAAGGTTGACAGAATTACGATCATGGCGATAATTAATGCCATTACTCCAATTGACCGGAACAGGTTTTCCTCCTGACCGACCACGATGTGGGAAGCGCTGTTTAAACCCACCAGCAATAACGGAATGATGAGCGGAAAACTCAGCATCGGCATGAGAATACTGCCCGAACGGGTTTTGGATGCGATGGCGGAAACGGCGGTGAACAAACATCCGAGTCCAACTGAGAAAAGCGCAATCAGCGAAAAATAGGGAAGGAGCTGCCATTCGGGAGTTCCGAGAAAAAACATGAAAACCACAAATCCGATCACGGAAACCATTAGTGCAACCAACACATTCAAAAGCATTTTGCTGAACAGAACAGCCAAAGGATTTACTAGTGTGTGCAGGTACAAAAGACTTCCCGATCGTTCCTGAATAAAACTTCTGGCGATCGCATTAACAGATGAAAAAAGAACTATCACCCAAAACAGAGCGTTCCAGGTCATCGGTTTTATGTTGGCAAAACACAAATACGAGATGAAGACGGATGCCACGAGTTGCACCATTATGCCATTGATTGCATAGCGGTTTCTCCATTCTGTTTTTACCTCTTTCAGAAAAAGGATTTTAGACTGCCCGATTACACCTATTTCCATATTTTTGCCGGCAAAATTACCCAAATGCTTTTTCAACTTCGCAACCTGTCTGATCGTGAACGTGAGCTGATGTTGGACGCTCCGGCATTAGTCGGAATTCTCATCGGAAGTGCAGACGGCAGCCTTTCAGAAAAGGAAGTTAAGCGCCTGCGTGATACGGTTCACACCAAAGCTTTCTCAGAAAAGAACGACCTTCATCATTTGTTCAAGCAGCTTGATGAAACGGATTTTGCGGATCGTGTAACGGCTATTGCGGCAGAGACTGCCGAGAAACCGACGATCGCAGAAAAGGAAGAATTTCTGATTGAGCGCCTGAAAGGTTTGAATAAAATTTTGCCGAAACTCGACAGTACTTATTCGAAACAATACCGGGAGGCTCTTCACAGTATTGCCGTATCGGTGGCGAATGCTTCCGGTGGAGTAATGGGAATCGGTCGTCTCACGCATGAAGAAGCCGATCTGATCAAGCTGCCTTTCATCGATAAGGTTTAAAACCTCGTGCGGCATTGCCGACCGGTTATCTTATTATTGAATTCCTTTAATCTGAAGTTGCTTTGAAAAAATTCAGGAAGATTCTTATTGCCAACCGGGGAGAGATAGCCTTGCGTGTAATGCGCACCTGTCGCAAACTCGGGATAAAAACCGTAGCCATTTATTCGGAAGCCGATCGCAATTCACGCCATGTCCGCATGGCTGATGAGGCATTTTGCGTCGGACCCGGACCCAGCGCTCAAAGTTATCTGCGAGCGGATGAGATTATTCGCATTTGCCTCGAAAATGAAGTGGATGCTATTCATCCGGGCTATGGATTTTTATCGGAGAACGCGGGATTTGCCAGAAAGCTTGAGCAGAACAACATTACCCTGATTGGTCCTTCACCCGAATCGATGGAAGTGATGGGCAGTAAACTCGCATCGAAAGAAGCTGTTAAAAATTACAACGTACCAATGGTGCCAGGCGTAAACGAGGCGGTGGAAGATGCGGAAGAAGCAATGCGAATCGCGAAGGAAGTCGGTTTCCCGATTTTAATAAAAGCGAGTGCCGGTGGAGGTGGAAAGGGTATGCGTGTGGTTGAGCGTCCGGAAGATTTGGAGTCTCAGATGAAAATGGCGATCAGCGAGGCAATTTCATCTTTTGGAGACGGAGCCGTTTTTATCGAACGCTTTGTTCAGAAACCGCGGCATATTGAAATTCAGGTTCTCGGCGATACGCATGGAAATATTGTTCACCTGTTTGAGCGCGAATGTAGTGTGCAGCGCCGGCATCAGAAACTCGTGGAAGAAGCTCCATCGGCGGTTCTCACACCGGAACTGAGAAAGCAGATGGGAGAAGCGGCGGTTAATGTTGCTAAAGCTTGTAATTATTTCGGAGCGGGAACGGTGGAATTTCTGGTTGATGGTGATCTCAATTTTTACTTTCTGGAAATGAATACGCGTTTGCAGGTTGAGCATCCGGTTACCGAACTCATTACCGGACTCGATCTGGTGGAAGAGCAGATTCGGGTTGCGGAAGGAGGGAAGCTCAGCTTTTCACAAGACGACTTGCAGATAAACGGTCATGCCATCGAGTTGCGGGTTTGTACAGAAGATCCGTTTAACGATTTTCTGCCCAACATCGGAAGGCTCGAAACATACAATCCGCCGAAAGGGGAAAACATACGCGTTGATGATTTTGTGGAATCGGGGTATGAAATTCCGATTTACTACGACAACATGATTTCGAAACTCATTGTGTGGGGAGAATCTCGATTCGATGCCATCTTAAAAATGCGAAAGGCGATTGCGGAATACGAAATAACCGGTTTGGAAACGACGCTTCCTTTCGGGGCGTTTGTAATGAATCATCCGGCTTTTATTGAAGGAAATTTCGATACGCAATTCATTAAAAATTACTTTACAGAAGACGCAATCCGAACAGCCGAAATTGATGAACAAAAAGCGGCGGCATTGCTGGCGGTTCATTTATTACAAAACCATTCAGATGTGGTGCTGCCGGTAACAGAGCGTGATTCACCGTGGTTTGAGAACCGGTGAAAGGGAGTTGCATATCTTACTCAATAACATCAATTGGTTTGAAAATTATTCATAATCAGAAATAGAAAATGTTTTAACAACTCTGAAATCCAAGCCAATTTTATCTTTTAATATTCTTTTCTGCATCATCTCATTTTGATGTACCCTGTGGAATAATTTATTGACAATAATTGGCTCTATTAACAGAGATTCTAAATCTGGATGATGTTCTTTGAAACTCAAAATTGTCTCTTCGAATTTTCTTCTGGCATCCTTTAACCAATTTTTATAAAGCCCTTTTTTAATTTCGAAAAAGAGTATGAATTTTTCGTTTTTAATTAATCCTTCACATCTTTTGATTAATCCAAGATTCAGATTGTCAATGCGGTCGGAAGAAAAATCGACTGGGTCACTGTTATCGTCTTTCACATTGTATGTGCCGGTTCTGTATATGTCGATGCAATAATCAACGGCTTTGTATTGAACGCCGTTTACATTGTTTTCAAAAGTTACATCCCAATCTACCTGACTGTCAATAAGCACCTTCGCTGGATTTCGAATGTTAGAATTTGCGTCACTCACTCCAAATTGAGTGGCAGATATATCATATAAACATGGAACAATATCACTTTTGCATTCATTGCAATTGTCGCAAACGCTTGAGAAAAAGTTTATTGCCATAAGTCTTCCATTTCTAAAAGTTCGGAAAACGCGTCGTTTGTTTGACCTAAATTATTATTTAGCATATTTTCATCTGATGGCAATCCCTTATAGTCTTTCAATTTTTTGATTGTTCCATTCTTTTCATTAAATTCATATATTGACAGGTCGTTAGAATCAATTGTTGATGACAATGGAACTATATTATTGAGTTTACTATTGAAATTATCGTCCGTTGTCAACTTCTTCAGTTTGTCGGCTTCAATGCATAATGTTAAATACATTAATATGTATGGGCTATGAGTTGTGATGAGCAGTGTATTCTCCGTAATTTGATTATTGAATTGAAGAAGGCTATGGAGAATACTTTGTTGTGATGACGGATAAAGGTTTTGTTCTGGTTCTTCAATTATGTTTATAAGTGCCTTGTTTTGAAATTTTGCTCTTATTTCTTCGGTACTTTTTAACTTTTCTTCATTTGATAAATTATCGTCTAGCATTATTGAAGTTATAGAATTTTGCATTCTAATAATTTGATCAACACTTATGTTTGCAGGGCTTATTTTTGTGTTATTCTTTAATAATTCGGATAGATTTGATGTTACTAAAAACATTGGCACGAGTGATTGGAAACCACTAGATGCGGCTAACATATTTATTTCGTAATCCTCCCCGGTTATGAAGGAAGTATCATTTTCTTGATCATAATGATACTTGGCATTATTGATGGGAAGTGTTACGTATTTACCCTTGCTTTCTAATTGTGTTCTCTTTAGCTCTTCTGCAAAGTCAAAAAGTGGTAGAGGTAAATCTTTAACACCGGTTGCATTTTTAATAACGCTTAAAAAATTTCTTCCATCTGGTACATACATTATTTTGGGTACAACAAATGAAGAATTTTTAATTACTTTAACAACTGGCCATTTTTGATTTTCGGAAGGTTTATACTCTATACTATAAAGTTTTCCAATGTATTCAATGGTTGTGTTTTCATTAAAATAACTATTAATGTTCTGATAGTTGAAATGTTTGCGGAAGGAGTGGTATGAGAAGTTACTTTCAAAATCACCCCTGTTTATGGCCTTTTCAATCCAGCATAGGGTTGAAAACAATTTTGCAACAGTGCTTTTTCCACTACCTTGATTGCCTATAAAAACAGTAACTTTTTTTATCTCAATCCAACCATCATTATCGCTAAGTCCCTCCTTGATTGGACCAAAGTTCTTTACTCTAAGTTTATACATCCTCTAACATTTTTAATTCTTCTCAATCTGATGGTTGCATTACTTAACTGCGCAACGAACAAGATAAATCATTAACTTTATCTGCATATGTCATTTGATTGTTGATTGTTCATTCTGACATCGAATATCACAAAAAATCCGTAAGTTTTCACCGGAACTTTATAGTTCTTAATTTTTGTACTCTATGAATAAAGGAATTTTTACGCTGTTGGCTGTTGTGTTTTTTTCTGTTTGTTCTAATATGATCTCGGCTCAGACGATCTGGAAAGGTGATAAGATAACGTTCACCAAATCTGATTCGGCAGACTGGACCCTCGAAGCCAACCAGGATCGGATAACCGATAGCGTGTGGATCACCCGCGCGCACATTCAGAGTCTGTTTAACATTGCTAAGGAAACCAAGTATGAAAAGTATTTTAGTCCGGCGGGAACGGAATGGGCGTTTGGCAACACAGACCATATTGATACGATGCATTTCAATAATTTTCAGACAGCCAACAACGGAAATCCGGCAAGTATGATCGACAAAGAAATGGTGTTACACCTGATTTCGGAGGATATTTATATCGACATAAAATTCATTTCTTTTACGGGCAGTAATGGTGGCGGCGGCTTTTCGTATGAACGTTCAACGAAGTCTTCGGTGAGTGTTCCGGTTGTAAATTCTGAAAAGACAATCAGTCTCTACCCGAACCCGGCTGTGGATTTTATTTCTTTTACTGGAATTAAAAAACAACAGTGCATTGCGATTTATAATGCATTCGGACAATCGGTTTTTTCCGGCACGATTCAACCCAATGAACTGATCGATATTCAGTCTTTTGCCAAAGGAATTTATTGGGTTGTTTTGGAAGAGAATAGTGTGTTGAGGTTTGTTAAGAATTGATGTTTGAACATTTACTGATTCTTAATTCTTTTCATTATTTAATTGACTTCCATATCGGAGCTTTTCCATTTTTGTTTAGTAGGACATTATTAAAAGGAAAAGTTCTTTGGGTTTATGTTCCTTTAGATGAGATCCCGGAACGTTGTCCGGGATGACGCTTCGTGGTGGAATTCTTCATTTCCCCAATTTGTGCGGTTAAATCCGGCTTTCATGTTTCCAGTAATTCCAGTGAGTGTTCGTCAGTAGGATGACGCTTCGTGGTGGAATTCTCCATTTCCCCAATTCCCCATTTCTTAATTTCCTTCTTTCTTTTCATTTTTTAAGTTGAGTACAAATCGAAGTTCTGTCGCTCTCTGTTTCTGTTCCCGTTTCTGTTACAGTTACCGTTACCGAGCATCGGGTTTTTTCGCGTTGCTCAAAATGACGCGTTCTTTAGCGGTGGCATGGGATTCTTCGTGTTACTCAGAATTGATCGCTCTCCGTTCTTTCGCTCTACCGCTCTTCCGTGGTTCCTGTTTCTGTTTACCGGAATGTGATAAGAGATCCCGGAACTTTGTGCAACGGTTCATACTTACAACACTTCTCAAATGTTCAGTTCAGTTCGAAAAATTTAAGAGTTCGTCAGTAGGATGACGCTTCGTGGTGGAATTCTCCATTTCCCCAATTCTTAATTCTTTTAATTGTTCTCATTTTTTTAATTGACTTCAGTTCTGGTTTCTTCACTCTGCTCAGAATTGATCGCTTCCTACGCTCTCGCTCTCTGTTTCTGTTTCCGTTTCCGTTTCTGTTACCGAGCATCGGGTTTTTTCGCGTTGCTCAAAATGACGCATTCTTTTGCGGTGACCGGGGATTCTTCGCTCTGCTCAGAATGGATCGCTCTCCGCTCTTTCGCTCTGCCGCTCTTTCGTGGTTCCTGTTCCTGTTTTCCGAAATGTGATAAGAGATCCCGGAACTTTGTGCAACGGTTCATACTTACAACACTTCTCAAATGTTCAATTCAGTTCGAAATATTTAAGAGTTTGTCAGTAGGATGACGCTCGGTGGTGGAATTCCCCAATTCACAAATTCCCCAATTGACAAATTCTCAAGAAGCTCTTTTGCCGTGCATCAGCATATCTACAGCGTGATCCATGGAGCCGGCGGGAATGAGTTCTCCGGAGTTTACAAAGAAAATTTCGTCGGCATTTTCAATGGTATTTAACCGGTGTGCGATAATTACCCGGGTGGTTTCGTTCGACAGATTTTTTAGAATCGATTCCAACAATTGCTCGGTCATCGTATCGATGTTTGCGGTTGCCTCGTCCAGAATTAAAATATCCGGATCGCGAAGAACGGCGCGCATAAACGCAATTAGTTGTTTTTGACCCAGACTAATGGTGTCGCCACTGCTTGAAACTTTGGTCTCGAGTCCGCTTTCGAATTTGTCGAGCAGCACTTTTAATCCGGAATCAATAATTACTTTTTCCAGTTCTTCATTATTGAGATTTGCATATCGGGTATTTCCGTAAATAATATTTTCCCGAACCGTTCCTGAAAAAAGAAATGGTTCCTGAAGAATGAAACCAATTCGCTGGCTCAATTCATCCGGTGTGAATGACCGGATATCGCGTCCATCCAGAAAAACGTTACCGGAAGTAGGGTCGTAGAGTCGGGCAATTAACGAAGCTGTCGTAGTTTTTCCGCCGCCGGTGGGGCCTACCAATGCGTACGTTTTACCTTTTTCTAAACGGAAATTTACGTTGTGCAAAATTTCCTTTCCGTTTGGATATGCAAAACGAACATTTTCAAATTGCATGATGGTTTTTGATTCTCCCTTCTGATCCGATTTCAGCGTTTTTAAATCCGATTCCATCGCCAGAATTTCGGTGATGCGATCCCAACCCGCCATGGCAATCTGAAATCCGGACCACAGAACAGCTAATTGTCTTAATGGATGATAAAAGCTGTTTGCATACGCTAAAAAACTCACCAATAAACCGACTGTAAATTCACCATTCGCAATGAGATAAATACCAAAAAGTAAAACGGTCATTTGGGCCAAGTTGGTGAAAAATCCGTACACCGGCATGAGCAGGTTATTTGCGAGTCCGGCCCCGACTGCTTTATTGTAATTGTCTTCGTTGGCTTCGTTAAATCGTTCGCGGAAATAATCGCGACGGTTAAAGGCAATAATTACTTTAAAATTCTGTAGGCTTTCCTGAATCTCGGAACTCAATCCACCCAGACTTTTTAAACTTACCGAATTCTTTTTGCGAATCCAAGGGGAAATAACTTTGGTGAAAATATAAATTAATGCAGCCGGAGCCAATGCTGCGGCACCAAGTTTTACATTAATAGATAAAAGAAAAATTCCCGCTCCCAACATGGTAACAATGCTGCCGATAAAACGCATTAACGACTGCGAGAAAAACTGATTGAGTTTATCGGTATCGTTATTAATTCTGGAAATTAAATCACCTGCTTTATTCTGATTAAAAAAAGCAACCGGTAGCTCCTGAAGCCGCGTGAAAATGGCATTTCGCAAAGTGTAGAGCATCCGCTGACCGACCGAACCCATCAGCATGGTTTGCAGGTAACTGGCAATTAATGCGAATAAATAAATGACTAATAAAATTCCTGCATTTCGTAAAACTCCGTCGAAGTTTTTGGTTTCAACATAGTGGTCGATTGTATAACCAATAATTAACGGACCGATGAGCATTAAAGCCGAATTGATCAGAATTGCGGAAAAAGCAATGGTAATGCTTCGCCGCTCGTGTCGGATAAGTCCGAGTAATTTTTTTAAGGAAGAAAAGGTTGATGGCTTTTTTTCCTGTTCGTTTTTCGGAGCGTTAAGACTGTAATTCATAGTTGCTGGTACTTCTTTGTGAATTGGAAATCTGAATGTACTCCGAACTGGTTTTCATTAGTTCGCTGTGTGTTCCTTCGGAAATAACCTCGCCCTGCATCATTAAAACAATTTTGTCGTAATGTTCAACCGATGCAATTTTTTGTGTAATGGAAAGAAGTGTTATTCCGGGATAATGCTTTTCGACATTATCTAAAATCTTTTTCTCGGTGGTGAGGTCGACCCGGGCAGTGAAATCATCTAATAAAAGAATTTTCGGATTTAATGCCAGTGCTCTTGCCAGCATAATCCGCTGTTTTTGTCCGCCGGATAAATCGCTCCCTCTCTCGGAAACGATGGTATTTAAACCATCCGGTAAGCGATCGATGAAATCCTTTAGTTCTGCAGTTTCAATGGCTTTTTCTAAATCGGCATCCGTAACATTTTTATTGAACGCGATGTTTTCGCGAATGCTCATATTAAAAACGATACTGTCTTGAAAAACAAAGCCGATCTGTGTGTGAAAATTTTGTTTTTCGAATGCTGAAATTGGTGTTCCGTCAAATTCAATTTCGCCGGATGTCGGTTTAATAAGTCCGGTTAATAAATATAATAATTGGGTTTTTCCAGCTGCTGTAGGGCCGATAACAGCCGTTTTAGAACCGGGTTCAATAATGAAACTTACATTTTTAAGAGCCAGATGTCCGTCGTATGAAATGGTAACATCTTTTAATTCAATTTTACCTTTTAATTGAGATTTTATTTCTCCGTCTTTTTCGGTTTCAGGTGTATTGAGAACTTGCTGAATTCTTCCGTTTGATGCATTAGCCTGGGCAATTACGCTGCTCATAAATCCGATGAGAATGATTGGGAAAATCAGCATGGCGATGTATGAATTAAATGCGGCAAATTCCCCAAGTGTCATGGTATCGCCAATAACAAAATGACCACCGAGAGCCAGAACCGTCAGGGTAGCGAGGTTAGCGGTAAAGGTTACGATCGGAATGAGCGTTGCAAATAATTTTAGAATCGACAAACCAATGTCTCGTGCTTCGGTATTTGCACCAATAAATTTATTGTATTCTAATTGTTGCGAATTCAACACCCGGATTAAAGTTGAACCGAGAATACTTTCATTAATAACGCGATTCAACCAGTCGATTACTTCCCGGCTTCGTATAAAAAGTACCCGTACTTTTCGCAAAACAAAAAAGAAGGTTCCGCCGATAATCGGGATGATCATTAAAACGGCAAGTGCAAGTCGCCAGTTGATGGAAATTAATAAAATGCTCGCACCTATAATAATAAACACGGAGGAAATTATCGAGACAATCGCCGTTGAAACGAACATTTTAATTGAATCGATGTCGGATGTGAGATTGGTTAAAAGCCTCGCGGGAGTTGTGGTTTCGACGTACGAATACGTTTGTTTGGATATTTTATCGGATAGTTTGGTTCTTAGATCTCGCGCCACTTTTTCTGAAGCGAATGTTTGAATCACGCTTTGGAGATATTCAAAAATGAAGATGAATAAGGTTGCAAGACCAAACCACAGAATCACGGATTGATAATCGAAATTTCCCGCACTGAAATCATCAATTCCTTTGGAAATAATTTTGGGAATAACCAAATTGATTCCATTGCTGATGATGGCAAACAACAGAAGCAGGACAATCATTTTCCGATAGGGTCCTAATAATGAAAACAGTCCGGGCTGGTTGGGTCCGGCATTTCTTTTTCTTTTTCCCGACATGGCGTTTTCAAACTTGCAATTCAGATCCGGAAATCATTAATCCGGAACTCTTGTACTGTAACTGCCAGTGGCCGACAGTTCGGTTTGATTTCTTCTTAACTGCCGAAAATATTCAGCAGAGGTCTAAAAAAATCGCGGACAAAAGTATGCTTTACGATGTATTGAAAAGGAAGGTGGCGGGGATTTATTTGGGTTAAAATAATATCAGCGGCTGTGAAAGAATCGTCGGTTTGTTGGTACGGATTCATAAACAACGGATCGTGAGGGAATAAAAAACTGAACGCTGATTGGTGGTTTTTGGGGGAGGATTGTTGAGGTTAAATTGCGTGTGCGCTTGCGCGTGTAGAAAGCCCGTAAGGGCTTCTCATTAGCAAGGTGTCAGAATTTTCTGACCTTGCATTTCAGGTCAATTCCCGTTTAAAAAATTATCCCAACGCTTAAATTTTCGAACCAAACGCGGTGTTTTCATGCAGAAAATCGGGTTTGAAGGAGGTAGATTTGTCGTTGCTTAAAAGCCCTTAAGGGCTTCTACTTTAACACGCGTTAAAAGAACACCACCCCAACCTCACAACTTTCTGAACTCCATCTTCGGATACCCCTTTTCTCCCGTATTAGAATAAAAATCAGTGAAGTGAAGCTTATATAAAAATCCATGCTGATCTTTAACCATAAAGTTCATATCCGGATTGGTCGTGTACGTTCCTTTGTCGATGCTATACGATTTCCAATCGTGACCAATCACATCCCAACGGGAACTCAATGCGTGGTCGGTTGTGTCTGCACCGGCAATATCTCCGAAATTTTTATCAAATACAGTTGCGGCACTTGTCTCGCGGTCATTCAATACGGCACCCAATACGAGATACGCCAAATCGTGATCTGCGAAATAGTATAAGTACTGGCGGAAAATCAAATCGTAATCGGTTCGAACGGGTTCCACATCCGCAACCTCATTATTGAGCAAAGAGAAATATACCTGATTATAGCGGTCGTCTTTTTTTAAAGTACCGGATTGAACATTGTTTTTTCCGAGTTCGGTCCATGAAAAATGCAAATCTTCCAAATCCATTGAAAATTTGATTGCAATTAAACCAAGCCCGTTCGCGTCTGCATCCATTCCCATATTCAACACCCACACATTATCCGAATTCCACCATTCAAAAAGTGCAGTGCTGTCATCCGATCCTCCACTGTAATCCCAACGGAAATCGAGTCCGGCCGTGTCTTTAACTTGCGTTAATTCGGTGAAAGAAGTTTTTGCAGCATACATAACGCGACCGGTATTAATCCGGATGGTTTTGTTTCCCGGTTCTGAACTGAACGAAATATCCCAGACCATTTTGGAAACTGTTTTTACTACCCGGTTTTCGTCGAGACTAACAAATATTTCATTCTCGTAAGTCGGACCCATTTCGGCAACTATTTCCTGAACATCACCTCGGGGATAAGGAGTTACCGCAACATCCTTATCAAAACAACCGCTTAAAAATGCTGTCGTTGCAAACATTGCTAAATTCCGGATTGCACTTCTCATAATGTGATGCCCGCTTTAACGAAATAGGTTCGGCCCGTACCAACCGGAGTTGATATATTTCCACTACTGCTATGCGCGCCACCCGTTGACACATTATTGATCTGGGTAACATTCAATAGGTTTTTCAAGCCCGCATTAATACTGAGTTTGTTTTTAATGAATTTTCGTCCGATCTGGAAATCCATCATCGTGTAAGGCTGCGAATACGATTGGTGAACCTGACCTTCTTCATCAACTGTAAAGAAATTTTGCTTTCCGTTATAAATGGTATAAAGATTAATGTCACACACCTTTAACGTAAAACGGATATTACCGTTCACCTGCTGAAAATGCTGGTATCTTCCGGGGTTTGCATCGGTTGCGATCGAGGTATAATTATAACCTAAAGATGCAAGCCAGAATTTGGTGAGAGCCGTAAATTTTAAATCACCACCCAAACTTTTAAAAGTAGAGAGGTTCACATATGTGTATTCGATGTTGTTGATAGCGGCAAGAGTGATCTTGTCGTGGATGTCGTTATAAAATGTAGAAAGGGAAGGCTTTAACAGCACCTTTTTATACATCCGTTTCCCGTCGATGGAGAATAATAAGTGTTGTGATCTTTCCGGACTCAGATTTTTATTTCCGATCACATCGTGATTGATGTCGATAAATTCGATGTACAATTCTTTTACGTCGGGAGCTCTGAAGCCCTGACTATAACTCAGTCGGTACGTGTAATTTCCCTTGATAAGTCTTCCCGAAATCATGGGAACCAACGGTGCGCTGAATGCGGTGTTATAGGCTTTTCTGAATCCGGGTTTAATGCTGAGATAGGATGTCGGGTTCCATTCTGCCGATCCGAATAATGCGTAGTCGCCTATGCTCTGTTTACCACTTTCGATTCTCTGACCGGCAGTGCTTTCAATATTAATGTCGTATCCGAGCTGATAACTCCAGTGTGTATTTAACGGACTTCGGCTAAAGGTTGCGCGGGACATAAACGCATGAATTTCGGTAGTATCGGATCCGCTGCTGATGGGCACGGAACCCAGCGTTATCATGTCTCTGAAGGTTTTGAGTCGTTGCCGGTTGTAATAATTGTAAGCTACAAATCCATTAAAATTAGAATACTTACCAATCTTCCAATCCGCATTCAATTTCTGATCTATCCTCCACGTGTAATACTTCTCATCAAAGGCAGTTTCGAAATAGGGTTTTTCGAGTTGACCTTTATTAAGCAGCAGTTCTCTGAACGCTTCACTTTTAAAATTGAGATTCACTTTTCCGATTTTCCGACTGAGTTGAAATCTTCCGAAATATTGTTCTTTCGGTTTCCACAAATCGTAACGACCGTAATCCTGAGGACTCCATCCGGCAAAAAAGTTACGCCCGAAATTCATCCGAAGTGCCGTTTTGCCAAATTGCTTTCCGGCGGAAAATCCGAAATTATCCTGCCCCGAACTCTGGTGATAAACATCTGCGCTAAGTTGCTCTTTACCGCTTACCGATTTTTTGGTAATAATGTTGATCACACCCGCGATTGCATTACTGCCGTAGGTTGTGCTCATCGGACCTTCGATCACTTCGATGCGCTCCACATCGTTCATGTTGATTTGTGAAAGGTCGATGTTGCCGTCGAGTCGTCCCACAACGGGTACACCGTCCACCAGAATTTTAACATTCTGTCCGGTAATTCCCATCAGACTCATCGAAGTGCCGGTAGAATTATCCTGTCGAATCTGAATATTTAATTGTTGCTGTAGCGCTTCTCCAAGATTAACAACCGAACGGCTTTTTAAATCTTTTTCATCCACTACCAAAACGCGCTCAACGGCTTTTTCGGCAGATTGTTTTTTGTATTGAACAGTAACAACTACGTGGTCGAGATCGAATTGTTTGGGTTGAAGCCGGAACTGCAATCCGGAATTGGATTCGGTGCTAAAGCTGTCGATGTGATCTTCAAAACTCACCGCACTAACTTTAATAAAATACCGACCCGGATTTACCGCAATGGAACCTTTGCCGTTTTCATCTGTGGAGATAAAACTAAGTATGGAACCGGGTTGAAAAGATTTGCTTTTTGAAATCAGAATCTCGGCATACGAAACCGGTTTTGCCTCTCCTGCGGTTTGAATCTGAACCGGTATAACGACCTGTGCCTTTGCCACGTGAGCGACAAAGGCACAAATCCATGTTATTGAGAATAGGAATTTCAATGTTGATCCGATTATCGGATTGCCATATTTTTCTGGATGCTTCCTGCAGATGTATTAATCTGAAGGTGGTACAATCCCGGAGTAAGGTTTTGATTAAATGAAATAGCTCCGTTTTCGAAGCTTCCGTAAATGATCTGTCCGCTTGCTGTGATTGCGGTAACATTCAGAACCTCCAGCCCGATTGGCACGTCAAGTTGGATAATATCCGAATTAGCAGCGGGATTCGGGTAAATTCTGATGTCGGCGGTCAGACCATTTTGTACGGAAGATGATTTGATCAACTCTTTTGTGAAATAATATTTTCCGGCACTTCCACCTTCGTAATTGGTGAAGTAAATTTTCCAGACATCACCGTTTGCGAGTCTCAGGAAATAAGAGAGATCAGCGGTGATCACATACTGAGATCCGTCGAATGATTTCCAGTCGGAACCAATGGTGGTAATATCTGTGTCCCAGTTGAGATTCATCGTGTCGTTGTCTGATACATTTACTCCGGATCTTTCGGCAACCTGAACACCTTTATTAATCTTTACTCCGGCAACCGGGTAATTCATAAATTGTCCGCCACCGATCGGGATCAGAGAAATATATTTAGTGAAAACGATGTCCCATTCTTCTGATGAAGGTTCTCTGGAAACTCCGGTTTCTCCGTCAAAAGTGAAGTAACCGAAATTTTGACCGATGTAATCAGCTTTGCTCACAACTTTAGTTTGTTCGTTGCTTCCATCGAGGTCGGCATAAACAAAAGTGTAATTACCGGTTGCGAGATTTTTAATGTAAATCTTTTTAAAGGATCCGCCGGAAAGCTGAAGCAGGAAGATGGAATCACCTTTAACTGTGTGGGTATTGATATCGTATTGTCCCCATCCCAGATCGAAATCGCTGGTAGGGTTCTGACTGAAAGCGCCAACAGACCAGGTTGTGAGGGAATTGATATTTTCGCTCCAGCTCATGTAACCGGTGGTGTCGAAATTAGCCCAGTCGGCAACAGCGAATGGTGAAACGAACAGCTTATTCCCTTTCTGACCATTGATTAAGATCGAGCCGGTGTACCCGGTCATTTCAAATGCGAGATCCCAGTTTGTATTGGAAACGGATTTAACATCACCGTTTGCCATACTATAATATACGTCGTTTACACTGCCGGAAGTTGATACCACACTTTCCTGTGCAAATGCGGTTGTTGTAATTAATAATGCGGCAGCTAAAATGGATTGAACTTTTTTCATTCTTGAATTGCTTTCGATTTTCTCGGCTGCAAAAATGAAGTCATCTGTTTAAAAGGATTATCGGGATTTGGAGAAATAATGTCGCTAAAAGTTGAGAAGTTATGATATTTGTCATCGCGTTACATGTCCTTTGAACACTGGATTTGTAACCTTACTTAGAATCAATGCAAATAAGAAATGTCGCAAAAAGCAACTGGAAGTACCTCGTTAAATCGGGAGATTTTCAGGTTGCGGTGAATTCATCTGTACCGGTTAAAGAGACGATTTTACTCGACTCGAAACACGTGCATTTTATCTTTAGTCAGCGCGATTCTTCGGTGTGCGCCTTTTCTCCGCATTATCAAAGATCACTTCCGGCCGGTGAGTACTTCACGATTTACGATCAGGAAAAAGATTTGTCGGCGGAGGTAACTTCCGAGAACGGTCACATCCTTTACCTGCGAATGGCTCCATCCGTAATTCACGACCTATTAATTTCCGGTGATCCGCACATGTTGCCAAATCGTTTTGAAGGATTTGGTGTTCGCGAATATTCTGTGAAACCCATCGGTTTTGAAGCCGATCAGGTGATTGATGCTTTTTTTCAAAAGACTTATTCAACATCGCTGGTAAATGTTTATCTGAAAGGAAAAGTACTTGAGCTTATCAGTCACATTTTCGATGTTCCGCCGGATCATTTGTATGAGGCGTGTCCATTTTTAAAGGAGAAAGACAATGTCGAACGCATCAAACAGGCACGAACACTTCTTATTGAAAAAATGGATGATCCGCCGTCTTTGAAGGAACTTGCCAGAGAAATCGGCATGAATGAGTACAATCTCAAAATCGGGTTTAAAAATGTTTACGGAGTTCCGCCCTTTAAGTATCTGCAGGATTATAAATTAACCTATTCACAGTATTTACTTCGTGAAGGTCAGTTGCAGGTGAGCGAGATCGCTTACGCCATTGGTTATAAAAGTGCCAGTCATTACATCGAGGCTTTTAGAAAACGGTTCGGAAGCACGCCCAGAAAATTTATGAGCGGAGATTTCAACGATTAAAAATCTGTACTGCACGAAGCCGGATTATCTTTCATTTCCAATCTATACCTTCGGCCAAATTTTATTGGATGTCGTACCTGGAAATTGAAAATGTCACGAAGGCTTATGCTGCTCATGTGGCAATTAAAGACCTTAATTTTTCAGTCCCGAAGGGCTGTATTTTCGGATTGCTCGGTCCGAACGGAGCCGGAAAAACTTCTCTCATCCGTATAATCAATCAAATTACAGCAGCTGATAGCGGACGAGTTCTGTTAAACGGTGAACCGCTTCGGCCATCCCATATTTCTAAAATCGGATATCTGCCGGAAGAGCGTGGTTTATATAAAAAGATGAAGGTGCTTGAGCAGATTGTGTATTTCGCCCGGCTTAAAGATGTTCCGAAAAAGGAAGCTCAGGAACGCGCGCTGAAATGGCTGAAACATTTCGAAATCGAATCCTGGAAATACAAAAGAGTGGATGAACTCAGCAAAGGAATGCAGCAAAAAGTGCAGTTCATTTTAACTATAATTCACAATCCGGAACTCATTATTCTCGATGAGCCGTTTTCCGGTTTTGATCCAGTTAATACCGAACTCATTAAAAATGAAATAAGGAACCTCAGAGATAAAGGCGCAACCATTATTTTCTCTACACACCGAATGGAATCGGTTGAGGAAATCTGTGATTATATCGGAATGATAAATCTCTCAACCAAGGTGTTGGAAGGTTCGGTTCGGGAGGTGCGGGAATCATTTAAACGAAATGAATTCATTGCGGAATTCTCCGGTGATATAAATGCCATTAGTGTAAAACCCGAGAGCGTAACCGATACCGGTTCCGGAAGACAAAAAGCAGTTTTCAGAACGAATACTTCCGACGGCCGAAAATCATTGATCCGCTCACTTAATGAACACACCGAACTCTATTCATTTGAAGAGCGTTTGCCGAGCATTAACGAAATATTTATTCAAAAAGTAAAGGAGGGAAAAAATGGGTAAGATCGCATTAATTACCGGCCGCGAATATTTCACTCGCGTTCGCAAAAAGTCGTTTATTATCATGACGATCGTAGGGCCGTTGCTCATTGCTTCCTTTTATGGAATCATGATTTATCTGATGGTGAACGACGAAATCAGTCAGGATAAAAAAGTGGTTTACGTCGTGGATAAAGCAAATCACCTTCACCAAAAACTGGAGCCCGATGAATTGATGGATTTCGTTTACGCCAAACAAGGGGAAGCAGACACCGGAAAAGCCATACTGGAAGGTTACGACGGGCGTCTTACCATTCCCGAAAATCTGAACGAAAATGATCCGACTGGAATCACCTATCATTCGTCAAAGTCGGTGGCACTTAAAACCAAAGAGAAAATCAGCGGTAAAATTGCCAAAGTACTCACAGACGAAAAGATGCTGAAACACGGTATTCGTCAAAGTGTGCTCGATAGTCTCGCAACGAATGTTCAGATTTCTTCTTTTGTGGTAGATGAAGACGGAAATGAAAAAAATGCGAGTACCGAAGTGAATACCATGGCAGGCATAATTCTCTCGGTAATAATTTACATGTTCATCTTTCTGTATGGTGTTCAGGTAATGCGCGGAGTAATTGAAGAAAAAACCAACCGTATTGTTGAAGTTATCGTCTCTAGTGTGAAGCCCTTTGAATTAATGATGGGTAAAGTGTTTGGTCTGGCACTGGTCGGGTTAACGCAAATTCTGATGTGGGTGGTCTTGTCGATGATACTGATTCCGGTTATTACCTCGGTATTCATGGGAGACATGGGCAGCCTTCAGGAAATGGTTCAGCAGAATCCGGCAGTTACTTCAGGGCAGATTGCGAAACTCGATCCGGGGAAAGAATTTTTTGGTATGTTGATGACGTTGAACTTCAGATTTATCATTTCGGCATTCATTTTTTATTTCATCGGTGGTTACCTGATGTACAGCGCATTATTTGCTGCTGTGGGTTCAGCCGTTGATGCCGAAACCGATACACAGCAGTTCATGTTTCCGATTACTATTCCGTTAGTGGTTTCCATCATGCTTTCAACAAGTGTGGTGATGAACGATCCGAACGGGAGCGTGAGTTTCTGGCTGAGCATTATTCCGCTTTGCAGTCCGATTGTGATGATGGTGCGTGCACCGTTTATGAATCTGGCGGATCAATGGTGGGAGGTGGCACTTTCCATGGGATTGCTCATCCTTACGTTCTGTTTTACCATTTGGCTGGCCGGGCGCATTTACCGAACCGGTATTTTGATGTATGGCAAAAAAGCAACGTACAAGGAGCTCTTCAAATGGTTGTTTTACCGGTCGTAAAATAGGTTGATCAAATGACGACAACTCAACGTAATTTTATGAGGGCTTTACAAACGCTAAATGTATTTTTGACTTATGCATAGTTTTACTAAGCACACCGCGCTCACAGTTCTCTCATTTCTGATCAGTTTAACCGTATTCGCCCAGCAGGAAGGCGATACAACTCCGGTTTATCTGGGCAACCATTCCGATGACGTTGAATGTGTTGCTGCCTCACCCGATAATACATATTACGCGTCGGGGTCGTGGGATAAGAAAATTTCCATCTTTTTGAACGATAGCACCTTTACGCTAATTCAGCAACTTGAAGGGCATCGGGCAGCAGTATCTTCTCTGGCATTCAGCCGGGATGGTAAAAAGCTTCTGAGTGGCGGAAGAGATTACAAAGTAATTCTCTGGACTATGAATGAAACGACCGGTTTGTTCGAAAAAACACTTGAGGTTTCGAATGTACATACGGCCGGGATTAATAAAGTTCTGTACGGCCCGGGAATGCGAACCATTTATTCTGCCGGTGACGACGGCAGAATAATGATATACGATCTCGTTAAAAAGACTTCCAAAATAATCGAGAATAAAATTCCGGTGAGAGGTATTGCTCTTAGTACCAACAAGCGATTTATCTTTTGTGCGGATGAGTCAACCGTGGTTAAACAGTACGACGGACTCGGGAACAAAATCAAGGATCTTGAAGGACACACAGATTATGTAAACGCAATTGCATACAGCAACGACAATAAATATTTAGTGACCGGCAGCAATGACAAAACGGCTATTGTC
Source organism: Bacteroidota bacterium (assembly GCA_016124755.1). Classification (GTDB taxonomy): domain Bacteria; phylum Bacteroidota; class Bacteroidia; order NS11-12g; family UBA9320; genus WGNA01. The sequence goes on from WGNA01000029.1 coordinate 26,878, forward strand.
TGGGATGTTCTTACCGGCAAAGTGAAGCACGTTTTAAAAGGTCACGACTGGAAAATAGTTTCGGTTGATATTAGTGCAGACAGCAAGTACGCTGTTACTGGTTCAATAGATGGGAAGGTGATTATCTGGAATCTGGAAACCGGCGAACTCATTAAAAAATGTGACGCGAACGGAGATAAAGTTCGGGGAGTAGCATTCTCGGCAGATGAAAAATGTATCATCGGAGGTATTCAGTTTAATGCGGATAACTCACCTAAATACGGCCCGGTTGTCTGGACTTCCGGAGTAAAACGGGTTGTTCCGGGATATCCTGGTCGTCCGGGTGGTGCGCCGGCACCTGTAAAAGGAGCAACCGGATCGAACAACACAAGAGTGGCCGCCCAGCAATCTCCGCCCAACAAATCAGCTCAGCAAAAACCTCAGCAAAAGGCTACTTCCGATACCAATAAAAAGGTGATCGAGAAAACCGACGAGGTGGAAGTATATATTGAAGACGATAAAGAACACTAAAGGTTTTTAAGTCTTCACCACGAAACCCGTAAGCAATTTTGGGTTCTGTATTTTTGAGCCGAAATTCATTTTATGCAAAACGAAAAATTCGATTCCGGGAAAGCACCGGAACCGGTTGGTTTATATCCGCATGCACGACGTGTCGGTGATTTCCTGTATCTGAGCGGAGTAGGGCCGAGAGAACGAGGAACAAAAAAAATTCCGGGTGTTGAACTCGACGACAACGGTAATATTACATCATATGATATCGAAACGCAGTGCCACTCGGTCTTCAGAAACATACGGTACATTCTGGAAGATGCCGGAGCCGGTTGGAACGACATAATCGATGTAACGGTTTTTCTGACGAACATGAAAGACGACTTCCCGACCTACAACCGTTTGTACGCAGAATATTTCAAAGACAACCAACCTTGCAGAACTACGCTGGAAATAAAAAGTCTGCCGACACCCATTGCCATTGAACTTAAGGTAATCGCCTGGCTGGGAGATAAATAAATTCGAACGGACTTCGGTTTAATTATTCATCGCTGTTCTGATTTTCTTTTCTTTGTGCCGGAGGCTTTCGCAATCAACAGGCTTCCTGCAGTTAAAAACGGAATGAATTTTTTATCGCTTTTTGGAATCGCCCCAAATGACAGGCGTAACACCATGCTGCTGATTGGCAACAACTTTTTCGAAGGTCTCGCCATCGCCCTCTTTTATTCCGTTGCACTTTCTTCTTTCCTCGACAACAACCCCATTTACCGATACGGTTGGCTGATGATTGCATCTGGAGCGTTTGTAATGCTCTTCACAGTTTTTTTTGAAAAAGCCGAGCATCATCTTCCCCCCGAAAAACTATTCCGGCTTTTGGCAATTTGTTCGATTTGCGTTTTTGCCCTTGGTTTCGGACTGATGTATTTTGAAGGGAAAGAATACGCACCCGCTGTGGGTTTTGCGCTTATGGTACTTTATCATTTCGTGTACTTCCTTTACAAAATGCGCTTCTGGGGTTTGTCCGCAATGTTCTTCGATGTTCGCCAGAGTAAGCGCATGTTCGGTTTGATATCTTCGGTTTACCTGCCGGCTAAATTTATCGGATATACATTGGTAACCACACTCGGGGTTTTCTCAGATCTTGGTTATCCCGCCCTGTTGTTGCTCGGTGTACTGAGTTATCTCGTGAGTTTTGGTTTTATGCAAAGGCTTACCAAACGCAACCGGGAAGTTCTTCAATTGCATCATCACGGACACGACCATGCCGCGGAGCATTCTAAAAGTATAGTCAACGGAATTCTGCGGCTGTCTTTTATTATGGTTTTTACTTTAACGCTGATCAACTTCCTTTTTGCGAAAGAAGTTCAACACCATTTTGAGGAAGCAGACGGCGATATGTTCCGGTTAATTTCCGAGGCACTTGCCATTAGTTACGGTCTCGCGGCTGTGGTTAAAATCGTTGCCTCCGGAAGAATTTTAACCCGGTTCAAGCTCAAGAACCTTCTGATGATCACGCCCATTTTGCTGGCGGTTTCTATTCTGGCACATTTGGTTATCAGAACCGTAATGGAAATTCACGAACAGGAATATCTCTTTTTTGTGATGCTGATGATCGGTAGTCTCATGCTATCGGAAGCAATTGATCAACCTTTGGTGATGAGTCTTTTTCAACCATTGGGTAAAAGGGAAATTCTTAGCGGACACACTAAAGTTAAGGGTTACGGAGAAAGTGTCGGTGTGATCGTAATTGGTTTACTGCTGATCTTTCTCTATGGCGGGCATAAACACATCAATTTAAAGGTTGCCATACCTTTGGTGCTCGGCGCAACGCTTCTTTGGGTAGCTGCGAGTTGGGTGTTTGCCGGCAGATATCTGGTGAGTCTTCGCCACCTCATCGACCTTAAACTCATAACAGGAAGTCGATCTTTATTTCTTGATCAGAGTACCGAGCAGCAACTTCTGCATCATCTCGAATCAGATGATATCCGTGTGGTCGAACACACGGCAATTATTCTGGAAGAAAACCGCCGTATGCCCAGCGAACGCATCGGGTATTTATTGAATCACGAGAGTCAGCACCTGAGATTAATTGTACTTCAACTTTTATCGAGAAGAGAAAAACTCAGCAAAACCATTGGCAATAGTCTGATCGAAAGATTGTCTGTTGCAACCGGTCTCGAAAAGGAAAAAATAATTGAACTGCTCTGCAGGTTCGGAAGTGAACAATATGTTTCGGCTCTGATCCGGGAGGCATCTGAAGCAGATCATCCGCATATTGCCCGCGGACTTGCTGCCAACAAAAGAGGTTTTGATAAATCCTGGTTGCTGGAATATGCTGGTCGTAAAATGCAATCCGATTTGCCGGCAGATCAATTGGAAGTGCTTTGTCTGGCCGACGATCATCAGCATGAAGCCTATCTTCCGTTCCTGAAAAAATGTTTGTTGTCGGTTCATGTTCCTGTGATTCACAAAGCGATTGAAACCTCTGCCCGATACAGTCGGGAAGCCGGAGATCAATTGCTTGCACTACTTCAACAGCCGACTCTCCGTCGAACGGTTTTGCGATCTTTATCGCATTTACCGGTTTCTGCCGTAATAGAACTGCATCTCGAAAACAAGATTTCGGATATGGATTATCAGCAACTCATTCTGTTAAATCAGGATGAAGCAATTCCGCAAATGTTGTGTGAAATGCTGGATGAATCTACCGGAACACCGCGAAATCGTTTGCTCCGGGGCATGATTGACAGGGGAGGAGTTAAAATAGGGCGAAGTCAGCTTTTAGAAAATATGGATCGCGAACGAAAGCTGTTGCAGAGTCTTCAGTTTGATGTTTCGGATAATGATATTCTCGATCGCGCAATAACATTAGAACAAAACGAATGCGTGGAGAGAATGCTCGGCTTGTGTTATCTGCATACCGGTGAAAAGGTGTTGTTGAACGCACAAAAAGAACTTTTTCTTCATGGCGAAAACAAACTTTCGTTGTGTATTGAAGCGCTGCAGGTTTCGCTTCCCGGAAAAATATTTATGTCGATTCGGGATGTGCTGGAAGGGAAACAAGACAAAATGGTTCTCACCGCCGGGGATCTTGCAGAACGTCTTAAAGGAATTAAATCTCAACTCAGTACGTGGATGCAACTCCTGCTGAGTACCGTTGAAAATAAAGAGGAAACAATGAAAACATCCGGTCAGTCTCAAAGTATTAACAGTATCGACAGAGTGATGCTGTTGAAGACCTCAGCTTTGTTTGAGGAAATTCGTGACAATCGTTTGCTCGATATCGCGGATCACATGCAGGAAGTGAGTGTGAATGCAGATACGTATGTTTTCAAAAAAGGGGATCCGGGTGATTCGTTGTACATCATCACCGGTGGCGAAGTGGCCATTATTGATGAAGGTCATGAACTAACGCGTTTTTCGAAAGGTGATTTCTTTGGGGATCTTTCGCTACTGGATCCGGCACCCAGATCGGCATCGGCAAAAGCAACCCAGCCAACCGGTTTATTAAAATTGGATGAAACGGCGATTTATGAATTAATGCACGATCACATTGAAGTTGTGAAAGGCGTATTATCGGCGTTGTGCAAGAGAATCCGGAATCAAAACCGGTTGTATGTTGAAGAGAAGAACAAAGTCTCCCATCAGGTTTAATCCGAAAAATTAATTCCGGATTTTAATTATTCTTCAACAATCAACTGCTTCACCCGCTCAAGATTTTCCATCTTAAAAGCTTGTCGGTGATGCACGCAGAAATCGGTAAAGTAATGGTGTGCTGAAATGAACTTAACCTGAGTGCGGTTATAAATATCGCGGTCGCTCATGATGTTTTTATTCTGCCATTCCTGAAATAAAGTTTCCGAGATCTGATCAAAGCGATCGGTTCCCAGATATTCGAGATCGGCATCCGCAATAATTTGTTCTAAAAGATTTTTCGGTTGCTGAGGAATTTTAGTCGCCCGAATCATTCCCTGAATGATGGCAATGTCTTCATCCGAATAATTGTACTCCGGAAGTATTTCTGCAGCAATCAGGCATCCCCTTTCTTCGTGTTCGGTGTAGCCGTAAAGAAAACCGCTATCGTGCAGAACGATGGCAGAATTTAACAGCTCCCACTCGTTTTCACTCAGGTTTTCGTGAGACCCGATTTTACGCGCAGCTTCCATCACGTCCATCACATGATGGTATCCGTGATAGGTTAGTTCATCACTCAGACCTTTCTTCAGTCGTTGAGTGAAATCCTCAATGAATTGTTTATATTTTCTGTAGCTCAATGATTAAGACTTACAGTAGACATTGCCGTCTATTCGTTCGAAGTAACAAAATAGATTAATAAAAAATAATTTGGCGGTTAATTGTTTTTACCAATTGACCTGATATGTGAACACAGAAGGAATTAATTTGGTTTGTTCCCCCATTGAAAATCCATCATCCTTCGCACGTATTTCCCAAGAATATCAAATTCGATATTTACTTCATCCCCTTTCTTCAATACTTTAAATTGTGTGTGTTCCATCGTGTAGGGAATAATGGCAACCTGAACAGAATTATCGGTTTCTTTAACAACAGTGAGACTCACACCGTTTATTGTGATCGATCCTTTTTCAACCAGAAGCCCCTGATGTGGTTTTCTGAGACGAAAGAACAATTCCCAGCTCCCGCCAACTTCCCGTATTTCTTCACAAACTGCTTTTTCATCCACGTGGCCCTGAACGATATGGCCGTCGAGTCTTCCGTTCATTTGCATACATCTTTCGATATTCACCGGATCACCAATCACTAAAGAACCCAGATTGGTGCGGTTCAGTGTTTCGTCGATTGCAGTAACGATATACGTTGAGGCAGATTTGTCGATGGAAACTACCGTGAGGCAAACGCCATTATGCGCAACACTTTGATCAATCTTAAATTCGGAAGCTAATTCAGAACTAATTGTGAAATCAACGTTGCTTCCATCGCGACGGATTCCGGCAACGCTACCGACGGTTTCGATGATGCCGGTAAACATGTTATAATTATTTCTCGCTATAAGTAAGCGAGGCTTTGAGATACTCCCGGTTCATGCGGGCGATGTTGGTAAGTGAAATTCCTTTCGGGCATTCTACTTCACAAGCACCCGTATTCGTACAATTTCCAAAACCCTCTTTATCCATTTGCTCAACCATGCTGAGAACACGTCGTTCTGCTTCCACTTTTCCCTGCGGAAGAAGTGCGAGTTGAGAAACTTTTGCTGAAACAAACAACATGGCAGATGCATTTTTACAGGTGGCCACACAGGCGCCGCATCCAATACAGGTAGCTGCGTCGAAAGCTTCATCGGCATCGTCTTTCGGAATCGGAAGCGCGTTGGCATCCATGGTATTTCCGGAAGTGTTTACAGAAACAAATCCTCCTGCAGCCATAATGCGGTCGAAAGCTCCGCGGTCAACTACGAGGTCTTTTATTACCGGAAAAGCTTTAGCCCGAAAAGGTTCAATATAAATGGTATCTCCGTTTTTGAATTTGCGCATGTGCAGCTGGCAGGTAGTTACTCCGCGATCGGGACCGTGAGCTTCACCATTAATATACATGGAACACATTCCACAAATTCCCTCACGACAATCGTGATCAAATGCAACCGGATCTTCTCCCTTCTCAACCAGATCGTTGTTCAAAACATCAATCATTTCGAGGAAAGACATATCGCCCGAAATGCCGGTAACCTTGTAATCAACCATCTTTCCTGCGGAAGAGGTATTTTTTTGTCGCCAGATTTTAAGTGTTAAATCCATAACAATTGTTTCGCTTTTTTTATCCGTGGGTTTTAGCCCGACACTTATTTATAGCTTCTCGTTTTTACTTCAATGTATTCGTAGTTCAGGTCTTCTTTGTGAAGAACAGATTTACCGGGATCGCCCGTGTATTCCCAGGATGCTACATACATATAGTTCTTATCGTCGCGCAGCGCCTCGCCTTCTTCGGTTTGGTATTCTTCCCGGAAGTGACCGCCGCAACTTTCGTTTCTTTCCAATGCATCCATTGCCATGAGTTCACCCAGTTCGAGGAAGTCGGCAACCCGACCAGCTTTTTCAAGCTCCTGATTAAATTCTTCAATGGAACCCGGAACCCGCACATCTTTCCAGAACTCGTCGCGCAACTCGCGTATTTCAGAAATGGCTTGTTTCAATCCTTCTGCGTTTCGGGCCATTCCGACTTTATCCCACATTATCTTACCAAGTTTTTTGTGGAAGTGATCAACCGACTTCGAACCTTTGTTGGTTACAAAAAAGTTCAGCTTTTCCCGAACGTGTTTCTCGGCTTCTTCAAACTCCGGCAAATCGGTTGAGATTTTTCCGGTTCTGATATCATTCGACAAATAATCACCAATGGTATAAGGCAGAACAAAATATCCGTCGGCCAGTCCTTGCATTAATGCGGAAGCACCCAATCGATTGGCTCCGTGATCCGAGAAATTCGCTTCTCCGGCGGCATAGCAACCCGGAATGGTTGTCATCAGATTATAGTCGACCCAAATTCCACCCATTGTATAGTGAACAGCCGGATAAATCTTCATCGGTGTTTCATACGGATTGTCGTCAACTATCTTTTCGTACATCTGAAACAGGTTTCCGTATTTCGCCTCGATCACCTCTTTGCCAAGACGACGAATTGTCTCCATGTCGGGGTTCTCGATTTTTTCAACCGCAGCCTTTTCTCTTCCGTATCGTTCGATTGCCGATCCGAAATCCAGATAAACCGCTTCACCGGTGGCATTAACACCATAACCCGCATCGCATCTTTCTTTGGCAGCGCGAGAGGCAACGTCACGCGGAACGAGATTTCCAAAAGCCGGATATCTTCTTTCCAAATAATAATCGCGGTCTTCTTCTTTAATATCTCTCGGTCTGAGTTTGCCTTCTCTGATGGCGTGAACATCTTCCATTTTTTTCGGAACCCAGATTCTACCGTCGTTTCGAAGCGACTCCGACATCAACGTAAGTTTCGACTGATGATCTCCGGAAACCGGAATACAGGTCGGGTGAATTTGGGTAAAACAAGGATTGGCGAAGAAGGCACCTTTTTTATGAATCTTCCAGGCGGCGGTTACGTTGCTACCCATCGCATTTGTACTGAGGAAGAACACGTTTCCGTAACCTCCGGAAGCAATTACAACAGCGTGTGCAGAATGTCTTTCAATCTCTCCGGTAATAAGATTCCTTGCGATGATTCCTCTGGCTTTTCCATCTACAACTACCAGCTCGAGCATTTCGTGGCGGTTGTACATTTTAATACTGCCTTTCCCGATTTGACGGCTCATGGCAGAATACGCTCCGAGCAACAACTGCTGACCAGTCTGGCCTTTAGCATAAAAAGTTCGCGAAACCTGCACTCCACCAAAAGACCGGTTGTCGAGCAATCCGCCATATTCGCGGGCAAACGGAACTCCCTGAGCAACACACTGATCGATAATGTTTGCAGAAACTTCTGCTAACCGGTAAACATTGGCTTCGCGGCTTCTGTAATCCCCACCTTTTATGGTATCGTAAAAAAGCCGGTAAACTGAATCACCGTCGTTCTGATAATTTTTTGCAGCATTAATACCTCCCTGAGCCGCAATGCTGTGCGCTCTTCGAGGAGAATCCTGAAAACAAAAAGCTTTTACTTTATAACCCAGTTCGGCAAGTGATGCTGCGGCAGATCCACCTGCGAGTCCGGTTCCCACAACGATCACATCGATGTTACGCTTGTTGGCCGGATTCACCAGATTAATATGGGATTTGTGGTCGCTCCATTTCTGGGCTAACTCACCTTTTGGAATTCTTGAATCGAGTTTGCTCATAAGGATATCAGTTGATCAAGAAGTTTTAGTTCGAAAGAGATGAAAAATAAAAGAAGAGAGAAATCAGCGAAAACCCGAGTGTTACCACAACCGCAAATGCGCGTCCCAACCACTTGATGGCTGGTGTGTATTTGCTGTGGTTGATACCTACCGACTGAAACGCCGATTGAAATCCGTGATCAAGGTGGAAGCCGAGAAGCACAAAAGCAAATACATATAATAAGGTGTACAACGGATTTTCAAAAAGTTTCACTACCAGTTCGTAATCCGAACTGTATGGCATGTCCCCGAATTTTAAAACCCAGAAATAATTCTTCAGGTGAACGATCAGGAAAAATAAAACCAGCAATCCGGTTACAATCATATTTCGTGAAGACCAACCTGAATTGGCAGCGGCCTTATTCATAGCATACGCTGAAGGGCGCGCTTTTTTGTTTTGAAGGGTGAGTTGAATTCCCATTGCGATGTGAAGCACAAACCCGATTGCCAGTACATATTGCATTAACTGAATGATCCAGTTGGTTGCCATGAAATGGGAGGCCTCGTTGAAAAGGTCTGCACTGATCAGGGTAAATAAATTAATCGTGAGGTGAAGCGCCAGGAAAGAAATGAGAAACAATCCCGACAACGCCATCACGATTTTTCGTAGAATACTTGAATTGATCAAGGCCATAGATGATGCGTTTTCTGTAATTCGGCTGATTGAACAGCTGCCGGCAAATTTAATTTCTTAATGTTTCCTGCCATTTCCGGGTGTAGGATGTTAGAACAATTCTAAATAGAATTCTCTCAATCGTAACCGGCATTCAGGCTGTGGCTAAAATGCGGACATCTTCTGTTTTTGCCTCGGTACTTTTGCCAACACTCATGAAGCGCCGAAAGAACATTTCCGGATTATCGATCATCATTAGCATCACAATGGTGCTGTATATTCTGGGTTTATTCGGATTGCTGCTCATCAACACGAACAAGATTACAAACTATCTTGAAGAGAACGTAATTGTAATTCTGTACTTCGATCTTCAGAAACCTGATCAGGAAATAAAAGATCTTTCTGCTGAAATCGGGAAAATGAAGAATGTGAAACAAACCCGGTTTGTGAGCAGAGAAGAAGCTGCCTTTCAATACAAGGAAGTTCTGGAAGAAGACTTCGTGGAAATTTTGGGTGATAATCCATTGCCTGCTTCGGTTGAAGTGTATCTCAATGCGGAAATGTCTTCGAAACAGCGCGAAAAAATTATCGGTGAATTGCGAAATCTGGATGGAGTCGACGAAGTGGATTTTATGAAGGATCTTGTTTCGAGTATCGAACGCAACAAGGTTATCGTGGGAAACATTCTGATTATTCTGGCGATGTTGCTCGTCGTGGTTTCATTAGTTCTCGTCAATAATACAATCCGACTCAGTGTTTATTCCCGGCGGTTTCTTGTGCGCAGCATGCAGTTGGTCGGAGCAACCGAATGGTTTATCATTAAACCATTTGTGATTCGCTCGGTGCTGTACGTCTTGGTCGCTTCGGTTGCTGCGATGGTACTCACAACGATTACGTATTTTGTGGTTGGCGGATGGGTTCAGCAAAACCTTCCGGGATCCGGATATGAGTTAATTTCCTTCAAAGTCTTCACACACGATTTTCAGATATATTCACTTTTATTTGCATTGCTGGTTGCGTTGGGTCTCCTGATCGTTATTCCGGGAACTTACTTCGCGACACAGAAATACCTTCGATTGCGAATTGATGAATTGTATTGAAGGATCACATTAGGTTTATGAGTACTAAGAAAAAACAAAAGAAAGTTGTTGCGGATCCTCAAAAGGAAGCGCTTAAAAATTCAGGAATTCATCACTTTGTTTTTACCCGTGATAACTACAAGTGGATGCTCATCGGACTCGGAATTATTGTTTTGGGCTTTGTGCTAATGGCCGGAAAGACCGACGATATTTTTAACAACGATGCAGTTTTTCACGGAGGTCCGGTGAGTTTTAGCACGAAACTTAAAATTACCGTTGCACCGATTATGGTTCTCCTTGGTTTCTGTGTGGAAGTGTACGCGATTCTGAAAAAGCCAACCGAAACAGCGACTGATGAGCCATCTTGAAGCATTCCTGATTGGCATCATTCAGGGATTAACCGAATTTCTGCCGGTGAGCAGCAGCGGGCACATTGAGTTGTCTAAAGCTATTTTTGGTTCTGAACTCGAAGAAGGTTTACTTTTTACTGTTGTGCTTCATGCCGCAACCGCGCTGAGTACTTTGGTTATTTTCCGCAAAGATATTCTCGATATTTTCAAAGGTCTTCTGCAGTTCAAATGGAATGAAGAAACCCGCTATAGTGTGATGATTATTATCTCCATGATTCCGGCTGCGATTGTTGGTCTCTTGTGGGAAGACAAAATCGAAACACTGTTTGATAAAAATGTTTTACTGGTGGGCTTCATGCTTTTGATAACCGGAGGCATTCTGATCTGGTCAGATAGGATGGGCAGGAAAGACGGAGTAGTTGATAACCGGAAAGCTGCCATTATGGGAATTGTTCAAGCAATTGCGATTTTGCCCGGAATCAGCCGTTCGGGATCAACCATCGGAACCGGTGTTATACTCGGAATTGACCGAAGCAAAGCTGCCCGTTTTTCTTTTATAATGGTGTTACCGTTAATTCTTGGTGCGGCAGCCAAAAAGCTTTTGGATTACTTTTCGGGAGAAGGAAGTCATGGTGATCTTTCTGTCGATGTTATGGCAGTTGGTTTCATAGCTGCCTTTGTGAGCGGTATATTCGCCATCCGATGGATGATCAAACTCGTGGAAAAAAGTCAGCTCTCCTGGTTTGCGTATTATTGTTTCGCGGCCGGAGCCTTCAGTATTATCTGGGCGCTCTCTCAATAATTTCCTTATTTCTTTATTCCCCTTCGGCTTCAGCGCAGGAAGACGAAAACAAATATGTTTCGGAATGCGACACAAATGGCCGGAGTGTTCTCTGTGCTTTTAAAGACAGCACAGGTTATGTCTGGGAAATTCACAAATTCAAAGGCGGAGATAAATCCGGGAAGTGGCAATATTTCAATCGCAAAGGGGAAGTAATTGAAGAACGTTTCTATCGCCGCAACAAACTCATCTGGACATATTACTACCGCGACGGACAGGTAATTCGCAGCATCAATAAAAAAGGGAAAATCAAAAATTTTAAAGGATGCGGATGCTAAATTCAATTAAGAATGAAAAGAATTACTGACGAATGCCTTAATAACAGAAGGTAAACAATTGGTAATTGGGTTCGGCATTGTCTGCATAAATTGGAGAAATACTGACGAATGCCTTAATAAAAGAAGGTTAACAATTGGTAATCGGGTTCGGCATTGTCAGCATAAATTGGAGAATTGGAGAATTGAGAAATTAACATGGTTCATTCTGAATTTATTTAAGGATCTTATGTGACCAAACTCAGTAATTGAATTATTGACGACAGCCGAATAGTTCGTCTTGAAATACATAAAACCGGTCAGTAGCGTCCTCGCTACTGACTATTGAAATTAATTCTGACAGCAGCGAAGAAACCCCCTTAAACACATAAAAAATCCTATGATTTTGAGCAAAGCGAAAAAACTCAAGGCGCAGAAAATGAAGCATTAATTCTATTCAAATCCATATTAATGGGGATTACCGATCAAAAATCTTAAAACTTAAATCTGACTTCGATTTAGTTTTTCCGGTAATTCGGAATCAGCATAAACTCCGGAATAATTACCCGGAATTCGTGATTGTCGGAAATGCGTTTCACCAAATAAGTTCCCCACATTTTTCCGGTTTCGCCGGTGAGCTTGCACCACGATCCGTATTCATAAGCATCGCCCGGATAAATAATCGGTTTTTCGCCCACAACACCTTCTCCTTCCACTTCCTGGCGCATACCATTGGTATCCACAATCTTCCAATGTCGACCCAAAACCTGAATGATTTCAGAACCCAGATTTTCGATAACAACCCGGTAGGTGAAAACATAGTTGTTCTCGTCCGGTATTGAAACCGATTCCTGATATTCCGATAAAACTGAAATCCGGATGTCGTGCGATGTGGCGGTGTAATTCATTTGCTTGAGTCAAAGTGAATCAATTTTTTTCGACCGTTGCAAGTTTTACCATGTCATTTTTTCTCACAATTTATTCATGCGCTGATTTAGTGCCTGCTATGCGCTTCAAATTTTTCACAACTTGCCCAACTCCGTTTGCCGAATTGGGTTCAGGTTTACATTTGCTTCATGAATTATCCTTCCGAAACCATCGCGAATGCCGTTGAACAATTGAGCCGCTTTCCGGGTGTCGGTAAAAAAACAGCGCTCCGTTTGGTGCTGTATCTTCTTCGTCAGAATCCCGAAGATGTGAAACGGATGTCGGAGGCCATGAACCGCTTAAAAACCGATGTGAAATACTGCGAGGTTTGCGGAAATATCAGCGATCAACCCAAATGCAGAATCTGTCTTTCACCGCGAAGAGACGCCTCCGTTGTTTGTGTTGTGCGCGACTTTCAGGATATTATGGCGATTGAAAATACGGGACAGTACAGCGGAGTCTATCACGTTTTGGGTGGAGTGATTTCTCCTTTGGAAGGTATCGGTCCGGATGAAATTCGCATTGCCGAACTGATCGAACGGGTTGACAAAGGGGAAATATCAGAAGTGCTACTGGCCCTTAGTGCTAACATGGAAGGCGACACCACTTCGTTTTATATTGCCCGAAAACTGGAAACCAAACCGGTAAAAATATCTGCAATCGCCCGGGGAATTTCCGTTGGCGGTGAACTCGAATACGCCGATGAGATCACTCTGGGCAGATCAATCATGCAGCGGATTCCTTATCGCTCAGATTCGGAATTCTGATCAACCAACATTTTCGAATTTAGATTTTGGGTTGCTACTCGACTACAAACTCAAAGTGTAAACATCCCACCTCTGCGAACTCAAAACCTCTCTCTTTGATTTTCAAATGTTGATTCTCACCCAAATCTATTTGAGAACAAATTCTCCTGCGCCTCTGCGTGAAAAAATCCTAGCACCTTTCATCACTCGTTCAATTAAATAAGTACTTATTAATTCACCCGATAGATCCCCAATCCCAAATAATCCCGAACTTTCAATGGGGAAGGGGTTGGCGTAAGCCCGCAGTTTTTCCGTTCAAAAATTTCAGATTAAATCTTTTAAAATGCTGAATCAATATTTGATCCTTCTCCCAAACTCATAGCCTCTTCAAATCACCTCCGCGAACTCAAAACTTCTCTCTTTGATATCCAAATGTTGATTCTCAACTCCAACATTTTTGGAACTAATTCTCCCGCGTCTCTGCGTGAAAAAATCCAAGCACCTTTCATCACTCGATCGCTTAAATAAGTACTTATTGATTCATTCGATTGATTCCCATTCCCGAATCATCCCGAACTTTCAATGGGGAAGTGGTTGGCGTAAGCCCGCAGTTTTTCCGTTCAAAAATTTCGGATTAAACTCTTAGAATGCTGAATTAACATTTGATCCCTCCCCCAAACTCAAAGTCTCTTCACATCAACTCCGCGAACTCAACACTTCTGTTTTAGATTTCCAAATGTTGACTTTTACCCAAATCTATTGGAGAACAAATTCTCCGGCGCCTCTGCGAGAAAAAATCCAAGCACCTTTCATCACTCGTTCGCTTAAATAAGCACTTATTTATTCAACCGATAGATTCCCATTCCCAAATAATTCCGAACTTTCAATGGGGAAGGGGTTGGCGTAAGCCCGTAGTTCTAAATCAAACTTTAACTAGTACCAACAACGAATAAATGAAACTTTAAAATTATTCCGGCTTCGGACGTTCACCTCTCGGCTTGCCGCCCGGTTTCCGGTTTTTAGATCCGGGTTTTCGATTTCCTTTATTACCGCCTTGCTGATTATTTCCTTCCGGTCGTGGTCCGTTAGCATTCGGTCGGTTATCCCGCTGTTCCCGTTTTTCCGGTTTGTCTTTATGTTGTTTATGTTCCTTAAGCGGTCTGTCGTTTTTGACCGGCCTGCCATCTTTTGCCTGAAAGCCGCCTTTTTTACCTTTTCGGTTTTTACCGCCTTTGTGCTTCTTCTTTTTGCGTGCTTCTTCCAGCTCATCCATTCGGTTGAGCGACTGATCCGAAATGAGATCCGGAGCGGGACCAACTTCTTCCGGAACAAACGAAGAAATCGGACGATCAACCAAAGTCTCGGGTCGTTCGCCACGATTGTTCATGGCAATAACTTCGTTTACCCGATCGAGATCCACCGCTACCCATTCCGAATTATTCGGATACGAAAACCAGAGCATCCGCTTCAGGATGTCGGTCTTTTGCAAATACGCCGGGCCTACTTTAGTTTCTACTTTAACCCTGTCCCCTTTCGGAAATTCTTCCAATGCTTCGAGGTAGGTATCGAGCTCGTAATTCAGACAACATTTTAATCTTCCGCATTGTCCGGAAAGCTTTAACATGTTGATGGATAAATTCTGGTTTCGGGCTGCTCCCATGGTCACAACCTTATAGTCGGTTAACCAGGTACTGCAACAAAGTTCTCGTCCGCAACTACCGATTCCACCCAATCGGGAGGCTTCCTCGCGGTAACTTACCTGACGCATTTCGATCCGGGTTCTGAATTCGGCAGCGTATCGCTTTATTAATTCCCGGAAATCAACCCGGTCTTCTGCGGTATAAAAGAAGATTACCTTTCTACCGTCGCCCTGAAACTCAATATCACTGAGTTTCATCTCGAGTTTCATGCTCATGGCAATTGTCCGTGCCTTTTCAAGAGACGAAGGTTCTTTCGCCTTCATCGACGTATAGGTTTCTTTGTCTTTATCGGATGCGAGGCGGTAAATTTTACGAATAGACTTGTCGTCTTCCGGAATGCCGTTTTTCTTGAGCTGAAGTCGAACCAGTTCACCGGATAAACTCACATGACCAACGTCGTGTCCCATATCGGATTCCACCACCACGGTTTGACCCGTGTACAAATCCAGATTCTCGGTATTTCGGTAAAACTCTTTTCGGCTGCCTTTAAAACGGACCTCAACAATATTGAACGGTTCGTAATCCGATGGAAGAATCATATGATTCAACCAATCGTAAGTATTGAGTTTGTTGCATGCCATGGTCGAACATCCTCCGTTCTGACCGCAACCGGGTGAACAAGAACCTCCGTCCTTGCCAGAGCCGCAATTTCCACATCCCATATATTTTTCTCAAAAACACTTAGTTCTTTTTTTCTGCCCGCGCACTACTTGCCATAATCCCAATCTGTAACGATAGGTTATACAGGGTAATGCGGGCATTGGCGTTACGCTCAATTTCACTAATGGCTTTATTGATCTTAGCGTAAAGCGTTTCAATATTAGTGATTTGCAACACACGAGAAAAGTTCCGCACAAATTCACTTTCTGCATCCGGTTGACGAATGACGTAATCAGGGATCGTAATGTACGCTAAACATTCCCGAATTAACCTGAGGGAATAGGTTAAAAAGGCCTTGATGTTCTCTCTGCCCATCGTTGCGGTTTTGTCTGACCAATCCGTTATTTCTGCCAGTTTGTAATTAAAGCAGTGTCGCATCCAGATCTGGAAATGCACAGTGGGATTAAAATCTTCAGCCGATTGCAAGATCAGTCTCTTTGCCTGCGCAACATCACCATCCGCCATAAAGGACACCGAACGGGCAGCGCTTTCGTCTAAACCTTCATTTTCCATAAGCCATTGAGTTAATTCCCCTTCGGAATATGGTTGTATGCGTAGTTGCTGAACTCTCGATAATATGGTTGGAAGAATGTGTTCCGGTTGTTCGGTTATCAGAATGAAATAGGTTTTATCGGCCGGTTCTTCAATAATTTTTAAAAGGCTGTTACCCACACCTCCGAGATATTCCGGCAGCCACATCAACAACACACGTTTGTCAGATTCAAAAGGCTTCATCGACAACTTGTGAATGATCGACCTGCACTCTTCAGCGGTAATGTTTCCCTGTTTGTTCTCGGCAGAAATAAAGTTCAGCCAGTCGTTCACATTCATATGAACGTTCGATAAAACCGCATTTCGGAACTCCTGTACATAGTCGTCGCTCACCGGTTTATCTCCCGATTTTTTCGGTATTACCGGAAAAGAAAGGTGCACGTCCGGATGAATGAGTTTGGCATTTTTGGTACACGCCGCACATTCGCCACAAGCATCATCTTCACCGCGATTCGTACACATCAGATAGGTAATAAAGGCTAATGCAAGTGCCAGTTTCGCATCGCCTTCCGAGCCGGAAAACAAACGGGCATGCGCCATCCGATCCTGTTGAATCTGACGGATGAGGTTTTGTTTAAGCTCCGCATGCCCGATTATGTTTTTAAAAAGCATATTGGCGCTCCAAAATTAAATCTCATTGCCGGCACACAAAGTCATGTTGATAAAAGCTTGCCGTTGATATTATTAAGATCAACTTTTCAATCTCTCACTTGTATTTTGGTTTGATTTTGTGCAGGTTTGATGGCTTAATCAGGTTCGAATGAAATCTTTGTTTGCTGCAGCCAAACCTCATCTTTTCGCAATGGGGATTTTTCTCGTTGTGTTCGCTATGTACTTCTTCCCGCAACTCGAAGGAAAAGTTGTGAATCAGGGCGACATCGTTTCCGGTATCGGAATGACCAAGGAAGTGGAAGATTATTACGAAAAAACCGGGATCTACAGCCTTTGGACGGATGCGATGTTTGGAGGAATGCCGACCTACCAGATCAGTGCACCGCAGAATTCAAACCTCATCCGTAAATATGTAGAGAAGGCATTTCAGCTTTTTATAAAGGCACCGATCAGTTGGTTTTTCGTCGCAGCCATGTGCTTTTATATTCTGATGCTGGTAATGGGTGTCGATCGCTGGCTTGCGATAGTCGGCGGGCTTGCCTTTGCACTCAGTACGAATAGTTTGCTTTTATATGCCGCCGGACACACGTCGAAGTTCCGGGCAATATCATACATACCGCTTATTCTGGCCGGTGTGTATTTACTGCTTCAGAAAAAAGAATACATAAAAGGTAGTGTCTGTTTCCTGATCGGAATGGCATTAAACCTTTCGGCGAACCACTTCCAGATGACATATTATTTAGTGATTGGAATGTTCTTCTTTATGCTGGTTTATCTTGTCTTTGCTATTAAGAATGGTGAGTTGATCGGCTATTTAAAATCAGCGGGTATTATGATAGTAGCCGCTGTACTTGCCGCAGGACCTTCTTCTTCGAAACTCTTTACAACCAAGGAATATGCGGAAGATACCATGCGTGGTGAATCGGAATTAAAGGTCGAAGAAAATGCCCGCAACAACAATGTTAAAACTGCAGGACTCACTTGGGATTATTCAATGATGTGGAGTAATGCACCACGCGATTTTCTCGGAATTTTTATTCCGGGTGCAGTTGGGGGAAGTAGTCAGCAATATGTAAAAGAAGATTGGGAATCTGCGAAATATTTTAACCGGAACGGAAATGAAGGAAGAGCTCCGATGTATTGGGGAGGCGGAGATTCGACCGATGGCCCCATGTATTTCGGAGCCATCATTTTCTTTCTGTTTGTTTTGGGAGTTGTGGTCTTGCCGCACAACGGTTTTAAATACGCTGTGATAGCGGCATTTTTTGTTGTAATGCTGCTTTCTCTCGGTAGATATTTCGAGAGTTTTAACCGCATTTTCTTTAATTATCTACCGAAGTACGACAGCTTTAGAGCACACAATTCAGCGATCAGCGTTGTCTCGGCATTTTTTCCCGTGCTTTCGATCTACGGACTCTGGTACTTTTTTAATTCGGGTGATTCGGAAGAAAAGAAAATTAATGCATTAAAAATTGCCGGAGGAATTACCTTAGGTTTAACCATTCTCTTCGGATTTATGGGTGGAATTTTCTTTGACTTTGAGCATTTCAAAGACGCATCGTTACAGCGAATGTATCAGATCCAGGATAGCCGCATGTTTGATGATTTGATGTCGGCCATTATGGATGATCGTAAAACCATGTTGCGAAGCAGTGCAATCAGAA
Organism: Bacteroidota bacterium; assembly: GCA_016124755.1. Taxonomy (GTDB): domain Bacteria; phylum Bacteroidota; class Bacteroidia; order NS11-12g; family UBA9320; genus WGNA01. The sequence goes on from WGNA01000029.1 coordinate 45,223, forward strand.
CCTTGATATTTACATTAATTGGCGCGGGAACTCTTTGGTTCTGGGTAAAGAAAAAACTGAAAATGCAACACGCAATTCTGATCATAGGAATTGTGGCTGTTGGTGATTTATTCCTTTTGGATAAAAATTATTTTAACGAAAAAGATTTTGTTCAGGAAAGGGAAATTAAAAATCAACACAAACCGCGGGAAGTGGATATGGCTATAATGCAAAATGAGCCGATGGGAAGAGGTTATTACCGTGTTCTGGATTTGAGCATTAATACCTTTCAGTCGAGTTACGCCAGCTATTTCCACAATACGGTTGGTGGATATTCCGCTGTAAAATTGCAGCGCATTCAGGATATTATCGACAGCAGTTTTAGCCGTACAATTCCTTTTAATATTTTAAATATGCTCAATACAAAATACATTATTGAGTCTAAAAGGGATCCGAATAATCCTCAGCAATCGGTACAGGGAGAATCTATTTATCCGAATCCGGATGCGATCGGTACGGCATGGTTTGTCGATTCAATACAAATGGTGAATACGGCAACGGAAGAATTGAAAAAACTGGATAGTTTCAACCCAACCACGACGGCAATTATTCACAATGAATTCTCAAAATATTTTAATGATTTTAATTTAAATCCGAGAGATTCGAATTCGACCGCAACGATCCAATTAACAAAATACACTCCGAACAAACTCACCTATAAAGTGAATTCGGACAAACCGCGTCTGGTTGTTTTTTCTGAAATCTGGTACGGCCCGAACAAAGGTTGGGTATCTACGGTTAATGGAAAAGAACAGGAACACATTCGTGCGGATTATCTGTTGCGGGCAATGAAAGTTCCGGCTGGTGAGAGCGAAATTGTTTTTGAATTTAAACCACAATCTTACAAAAACGGTGAGCGCGTTTCCCTGGCATCTTCTATTCTTATTCTGTTAATCTTCTTCGGTTGGGCTTATACCGAATTAAAGAAGTTGATGGCCGAGCCGGCGAAATAAACTGGAAGGAGATATAATTATTTCACCCCTTCGGGGTTGTTGACTGCATTTGAATTTTTCTATTAATATTTCATCCCTTCGGGATTGGGATTGTTGGTTTTATGATGTTCGATACTCGGCTGCTAACAACTACAGTATTTTGTTATGAATGATTGAAACTGGCAGGTTCTCAAAGACATTTCAATATTTGCCTCGAACCTTTGCGTAACCAATGAGGTTTTTTTCGACTATATCAAAAATCCGCAGGGCAGAATTCAGAAATAGATTGCGGGTTAGGAATTATTGATTGCAAATTTTTCACCCCTTTGGGGTTGTTGACTGCATTTGAATTTTTCTATTAATATTACATCCCTTCGGGATTGGGATTGTTGGTTTTATGATGTTCGGTACTTGGCTGCTAACAACTACAGTATTTTGTTATGAATTATTGAAACTGGCAGGTTCTCAAAGACATTTCAATATTTGCCTCGAACCTTTGCGTAACCAATGAGGTTTTTTTCGACTATATCAAAAATCCGCCGGGCGGAATTCAGAAACAGATCGCGGTTTAGGAATTATTGATTGCAACTTTTTCACTCCTTCGGCTTGTTGCCTACGTGTGAATTTTTCGATAGTAATTTCATCACTATGGGAATGGGTTTGTAGCGTTAGCCAAATTGAAATTCCGCAGCCATATCGATCCTGTTTTGGTTTTTATTACAGTTTTTGGTTTCCCAATATTGAAAACATTAGGTTCTGGAAGTCAATACAATTTTTGATTCTATCTACATGATCATTTGCTGTGTAATGTGCTTCACTGCTGAAGAATCCTAACTTGAATTGATGTGAATTAATCCGGATAATACCCATAATGTAGAACCCGTACTTATTCATTCGAATCGAAAGCCGAAGGGTTACAATGATTATAAAACCCAAGTATGTGAAAAAACAAAACCCATAGGGGTGACATTTTTCCCCATCGTTTTTAGAATGAAATTATTAGTAGCAATAAGTTATTGGATTAAGATTTAACCAACCATTGTCAACTCTTCAATCAATTTTGCATATTCCATCGCCAATGATTTTCTACTGAAGGTATCAACGTGCGCAGAATTAACTTTTAATGTTCCTTTTTCAAATTCGGAATACCAATATAAAAGTCTGGATTTCATCGCTTCTTCATCGTTATAATCAATCATGCAACCGGCACCTGAAAGCAGAATAATCCCGGCTGCGTCACCGGTAACCGGCCCGATGCCGAGAATCGGACGATGAGCGCCCATGTATTCGAATAATTTACCGGGAATAACACCGGCGCTATTAGGCGTATCGTTTATTGGCAATAACAAAACGGAAGATCCGGCAATATCCCGTACGACTTCCGAATGAGGTTTAAACGGAATGTGTTCCAATTTGTTTGTGAGACCGGCTTCTTCGATTGACTGAAAAATTTGATGATCCACCTGTCCGATCAGGCGAATTTTTAATTTCTCTAAGTGACCTTCCGAAATCAATGACTTTATTGCCTCCCATAGTTTACCCGGATTTCGGTCTTTATTCATGGAGCCAATATGGCAAATGCTGAATTCACCGGTTTCCGGATGCACATTTCCGGGGAAATCCGCCGGATCAAAACCATTTGTAATTACAGAAATATCTTTTCTATCCGAGAGTTTTTTGAAGTCCGCAGCCCAGCTTTCACTCACCGTAATAACCCGACTTGCATTTTTCAAAACCAAAGCTTCCAGTCGTTTATGCTTTTTGTCGGCAAACGAAGTAAGTCTTAATTGATCGTAAAAATCAATATTTGTCCACGGATCCCGGAAATCGGCGATCCAGGGAATTTTATGTTTTTTAATAACACCCAAAGCAATGAGGTGCATTGAATGTGGTGGACCGGTTGAAATAATAATATCGAAAGGGTGATCTTTCAGGTAAGTTGTTAGAAACGCAACAGATGGCTTGATCCAGAATTTACGGGCATCGGGAATAAAAAAATTACCCCTGATAAAGACAGAAGCTTTTTGAGAAAAACTTTCCTTTTTATCATTTATAAACCCGCTGTAAACTTTCTGATCCGATTTTTTCCCGGTGAATTTTTTATAAAAAGAGTACGGTTCCCAGATCGGTGTTTTCAGCGTTTTAATATTCGGATGTACTTCCTTTAAAAGGGAAGAATCTTCAACGGGTGATTCCCCGTTTTCCGGCGTGTAAACGGTTAGGTCGTATCCGGCATCCGCAAGATACTTCGACATCTTCAGCCAGCGTTGAACACCGCCACCACCGGCAGGAGGCCAATAATAACTGATGAGGAGAATTTTCTTCATGGCCTTTTTTCGATTTTTCCGTAACCTTTCGAAATATACGGGAGCGGATTAAACTGTTGAACAAAATCGTGTGTGCAGAAATCCCTGATAATTACTTTTTCTGTGTTAACGACCACTTCTCTTTTGTGAATTACATCATCGTATTCCAATATTAATTTTAGTCCGTCTTTAATTTTTGTTAATTCTAAAACTTTTGTCTTCGGCTTTAAATTAAACAATCCCATTCTTCCCGGAAGGGGCGGGTTTTGCGGATATCCTTTAATTGCAATGGTGTTGTGCGCTTCAACATCCCGGAATTCTATTCGCCTTTCCGGAATTGGTGTGTACAGATACGTTCCCGGATCGGTTAAAATATCTATTCCTTTTATCTGCAGCTCAATCGCGCCTTTGTCATTATGGACATGCGAAAGTGAATGATGCTGATTCGGATTACTGATGCCGGCAATAGCAATAAATAAATCTTGGTTTCTTAAAATCCCGATTTGGAAATCCGGATAAATGGTGGTTTGTAATTCCTGAATATCGGTTCCTCCAGGAATGTCAAATTCGAATTCCTTGTAGTATTTAAACTCTTCAGGAATGTTCGTTGTGGCTTTAACTTCGTCGCAGGCCCAATGTTCATCGGCCTTGATATCACACCGGATTCCAGAGAAATATTCATATTCTGCTTTGGAATAAAGTTCTTTCGGAAGATGTTCTTTGTTCATTTTGAATAAACCCCAGACCGCTGAAACAAACGCAGCATGACTCAAATTATTCTCATTAAATAAGAAATCCTTTTCCGGAAGACTAATTTTAGAATTCCACAGAAAATATTTCGATTGCAAAGCCGATTTTGTCTCCATCTTGCCAATCGGACTGAGAGAAACAAACCGGCCACTGTCGTTATCACCGAACTGAACAATTTCGCCACTTGTCTTGGTAATATCAATGCTGAATTTTGCCGAATCAATTAATTTATTCCAGAATTTATCGCTTTCCTTTTTTGTCCAGCTAAAATTTGGTTTAAAAAGAGGAGCCTTACAATTCCATTTTTTAATATCAACTTTTTCGGCATTAAATAGCTTTTCTGAATTGCATTTTAACATGGCAGCCGCACCCCAAATCATCATTTCTCCGCTGAGCCGGTGGTAGGCTGTACTGCCTTCGAAATTGGATCCGTCGTTGAAAAACTGTCGTTCCATTGATCGTTGTAATTCCTGAATTCCGAATGCAAGATATTGCAGTGTTCGCGAATCTTCCGGGAGATACACACCAGAAAACAATATGCCGAGAACATTCCCCAAATAATGATTCGATGTTTTTCCCTCCCGGTATTCGATGTCAAGTAGAATGTGCTCTGTGCTCTCCTTACAATAATTGGAAATCAGAGATTCTGTTTCTTCCGTGATCAGGTTTGGGTGTAATTGCCGGATCCAGTCGAATGCGATGAAAATATTTGCCAGTCGAATACCGACATCCATCGCACAATTAAAATTCACGCCCATTCCAACCGGATTCGTCATGATGAAATCCAGTACCTGGCAAATTGCTTCCCGACAATTTTTTTCTGTGGGTTTCAAACTGATTAATCTCGGTAGATGTTGCAATCTGCTGAGTTCCCAAGGCATTTTAATGTCAGCGCCAGTTGCCGCATCGCTGCGTTTTCGTTGATCTTTAAACCAAATATTAGCGGTCCACCGAAATCCCGATTTACTATCTTTTTGCCAGTCGATCGGTATGTATTCCGGATTAGATTTTAGAAGTATTTTCCAGATTTTCTGACTTACCAGAAAATGCATTGGAGAAACAACTTCCCGAAGCCATTCGCCGGATTCATCAAAATTGTTGATAGTTAAATTCTCCTGAAAGCGATACTTCTCAAGACCCGGTGCGACGGCATCGTAGGAAGCCGAAACCCAGCCGCTTCCCAATAAATCAAAGCGGTGTTCGGTGTACATTTCAACCAAAAAATCGCGTATCTGCGAATCGGTTTCCAACGGTAAAAATTCAAAAACCGAATCTAATCGTGCTTTAGAAAAACTTCTCAGATCCCGTTGTTCGTAATGCTTCTTTTCTTTGCCCTTGTTAAATTCTTCCTTAAGCCGGTTCATCACTTTTTGCCAGATGATGTGTGGCGGAAATTTTAACAGATGCGATATTTTGGCAACGACCGACATCAGATAATCTCTTTCACTTTGCTGAGAATTCGGGAGACATGCGCATCCCATGAATAATTTTTTTCTACTTCCGCCCGGGCATTATTCCCCATTTTAGTCTGCAAATCTGAATCTTTATACAGCGAAAACATTGCTTCGGCTAATTCTTCGATGTTACCGGGTTCAACCAACCAGGCGGTTTTATTGTGCTCAAGAATGTCGCCGATCTGGTCGAGATCACTTGCGATAATGGGTTTTCCGCAAGCCATGTATTCAAATAATTTCGTTGGCGAACCAAAGAATTTTGTGCCATCAGGATTTTTGATGTGCGGCGATAAAAAAGAATCACACGAAAGCAGGAGAGAAGGTCCTTGTGATTGCTCCACCTGACCGGTACAAATCACCTGTTCGCTATAACCACCTTTGGTAATAATCGTTTCGAATTCCGGAAATAATTTGCCATCACCTATAATCAGAAATCGGATTTTGACCTTTAGCTCCGGGTGATTTTCGAAAAAACGATTTATTGAATTTGCTAATTCCAGAACACCGTGCCATTTGCCGAATGTGCCAATAAATCCGAAAACAAAATATGGATCGAGATTTAATTTTTTTCGTTGATTGAAGACATGTTCCGCATTGAATTTATCAACCTCAACACCATTAGGATTCACCAGAATTTTGGTTTCCGGAACTCCTTCTTTAATCAGGTTTTCCTTTAGGGTTTCTGAAACTACCACAATTAAATCCGCAGTTTCCAGATTGTATTTTTCAATACGTTTTACAACGGGTAACTGGAGATATTGCTTAACGAAATTTTTAATCGGATTGGAAACCTTACTCCAATTCTGAAGCTTCCAAACTTCTGAAGAATTAAATTCCAGTACAAAAGGTTTGTTCTTCTTTTTGGCGACAAAAGCACCACAAAACGATTCGCCACTGTACCGCTGATAAATAAAATCGTAACCGGAACTCTTCTTTAAATTCCGGATCATTTTAAAATTGAACAGCAATTCGTTCAAAACCGGAATCTTCTTCAGCACGGGCGACACCAACTGAACGGGAATTTCAACACCGGGAAGTTGATCGTTGCTCACTACATCAATTCCGATCTGCCGGTTCATGGCATTGATAACACCGGAAGTGTGCGTAACACTTCCACCGGAGGTAAATCCGAGGAAATAAACCGAACGAACATAGAGGCATTTCAAGGCAGCAAATCTAATGGAAATGGCTATTGAGAAAAGTGAGGGAGATTGTCATATGTGATTACGCTACCGTTATGGCCGGGGAACCAATCCAGTAAACTGGTTAATTGTCTGAAGCCCTTGGATTCAGCATTTTCTTGGAAAACTTCCTTAGAATGATAGATTGAGTTTATGTGTTTTTTAGAGTGGCTTCGATAATACATTGCCATCAATTTCAACAACCACACTGGACGATTAAAATCAAACCGGAAAAAGGATGCTTCTGCGTTGTTTTTTGCCTTCACTGCAACACTTATGGGTAATTCCAGAACTTCACCTGATGAATCAGTTTTGCGTAAGTCAGTTTTATTTGGGCGATATCTCCAAGAATATGGAAATGAAGTATAATCAAATCGACCAAGATGAAGATTAGATGCACCGGGAAATACAGAACTGTCAGTAGTGATTCCACATTTTACCAAAGCAGGATATAATAGGTCCCAACGACCGGCACAATATCCACCTGACCTGAAAATCGTTGGTGTCGTTTTGGTGAGCTTTTCAATAATTTGACAGCTTTCCTTTATCATACTAAATATTTGTTCTGAATTATAAGTACAAATATCCGGAGATAAATTGCCATCATAAAGTGAAGGATGAATATGAACACCTATCTGATGGTTATTATCAATGAGGTATTTTAACAGTTGTTCAATTTTATTCTTTACCGGTTCCGATCCGGTTATATATTCTGTAATATTGATGAAAAAAACTCCATTAAAATTTCTTTTTTCTAAAGCGTGAGCAATGCGATAAGTGCCGTCGATAAAGGCCTCCTGAAATGAATCCTTATTTAAATGAATTTTCTGAATAAAGCGACTTTCACAATCAACAGAAACCATCAAATCAGGGAATTCACCATATCTGAATATATGTTTTAGTATTCCAATAAACGAGATTTTAAAAAGTTTCAGAACGATAATCATTTTTGAGGTTAACTTCATTTTTGAAATACGAGAATTGCCCGTGTTATTGCTTTTTTGCCAAGAATTAATTTGGAAAGATAGTCACACATCTTCATAATGCTGCGGCTTCCTGAAATCTGAGAGATGATTCTATTGGTAAAAGCTGAGTTATTAAAGATGTGTTTTTGCACTTTGAAGAGAACCATTTCCACTTTTCGAAATATGAAACGATACGTATAATTAGATTCCACCATTGAGAATTCTGCAAACAGTGTATTCACAATATTTAACGGAATATATTTCTTTTCAGTGATAAAGGAACAAATAAAAAAACCTCCAGGTGTCAGGTGATTGTATATCTCAAGAATATTCTTTTTTTGTTCATCCCTTGTTAAATAATACAAAACTTCAAGAGAAGTTATTACATTCCAATCATATTCCTGAACCTGCGTAATGCTTGTATGTTTGAATGATGTTTTCCTGACTGTTTCCGAATTTTTGGCGGCCAGTTGAATTGCTTCCTTACTAACATCTATGCCGAGTGTTTCATTAAAAAAGTATGACATTGAATGAGTAAACCTTCCGGTACCACATCCTACATCAAGTAATTTTGCCTTTCCGTTTATTTTCTTTCGATATTTTTCAACAAGTGCGATTGTTCTTTCCAACCGGTCTATTTCTGATATTCGGACATCAGACTTATACAAATTTTCATTATTAAGGTAAAGATTGTCGAAGTCTTCACCAATAATTCGTTCATTCCCGGAATTTTTTTTCAGATCGAACCCCATTTCTTTAATAATTCAATATCCCGGTTTGAACCATGAATTTCCTTTTCAACTAAATTGTAATTTATTTTATTTAAATCCCAATTGATATTTTCAAGTTTGTCAACGACCTGCAAACCAAAATAGGAACTAAACCCTACCTGCATGAATTCGTGCGGTAAGTACATTATTACATTTTTGTGCATTCCTAACGCTGTTAACATACTTGTAGAATAGAAACCAATTACATGATTTACTTCATTCAATGTTTCTTCAAGACTTATAACATCCGGATCTGAAATCACGATGCTAGGAAAAGCATTTATAAGTTCAGAATTTGATTTTCGTTCTCTGGGGTGAGGCCGATAAATTAACTTCTCGATTCCAAGTTGGTCTTTATTTTTATATAGATATTCAAATGCAACATCATAATTGTGACCGACCCCTAGAAATACAACTGAACGCATTTTTGTAACTGCATTTATTTCGAAATCAGGCATCCGGTCAAAACCAACTTCGAACATTTTATTATCCGGGAATCCATAATCACAAAATATTTTTCTGGAATACGGCCCATAAATCATGTAGTAATTCGGGAAAATATCCTGTTTTAAATCATAAAATCCGCTGAAATAAGTGGTAAGATGATGAGTGTCGTACAAAGCATGTTGAAAGGCTACCGTTGGTGTTTTTGTGTGATTGGCTGCGTTAAAAATAATGCGACCCTGAATGTAGAAGTCTGAATATGACAAAACCCCGGCAGAATTACTACTATGGAGTATGTTTTTTAAGAGTGTTACACGAGCAATTCGATTTAAAAATGTTCGGTCTTCCAGTTGAAATAATGCCGGTAATTTTCTCGCTGTTTTAATGTATTTCCCAATACATCCTAAGCATGTCTTTATTGCTGATACCTTCGAAGCATAAGAAAAAATGGATGTCAAACCAAAAGATTCTGAATCCGTTTCAAGTGTGGTTTTTTTATAATTCAGGTGTCCTTTTTCAAGTCGTGATTCCAGGTGATATATATAGGTATCGCACCAAGCATTTTTTCTTTTTACCAATGCATTTCGCGCGCTGAAGAGTAACCATTTGTCCTTTAATTCTAAGATATTTCTGGATCTTATCCTGATTATTTTTAACAGGAATCCGAGCAGAAAGGAGATATTAATAGCAATCCAAAATGGTCTGCTTTTTATTGGAATTGAGTTGTCGGAATGAATTAAAAATGGGTTATTTTGATTTTTATTTTCTTCATGAATCAATGCCAGACATTTTCTGGATGAAGGAATAACGGTAATAGAAGTTTTTGGAAACAGAATGCGCAATTCTTTTAGAATAAACAGATATAAAACCTCCGAAGTGTATTCAAAAGAAAAATGATTCAGTAACCAACAGAATTCAACTTCTCTCTTGTCAAGATTGTGAAGTTCCTCTTGTAGAAAATTACTGGCTTTTACGACTGCTGATGTGTAGAATTTATCATTGACGAGGTTAAGATATTTCGTCGAGGGATAGTTCTTTTCAAGAAATGAATAATAAACATCAAAGGTGGAATCCGGATGTTTGATTCCCGGATCGTATGAAAAATCAACCAGAATCTTTTGATTAGACATTTTACCGTATTAACGCTCTTTTACGGCCAACAACTCAACAGAATAATAGGCTTGTTTTCTATGCAAAGAATACACGGTATAACCAACGTTCTGCAAGCTAGTAATGAACAATTCCATTTGTTTCAGAAATTCTTTAACTTTTTGCGGTGCTTTGATTGGCCGTTCAAATTCACCTACAATTTGTTTTGGGTAAATTTTATTCTCTAGCATGTGCTCACATACAGGAAGGGCAGCACCTTCGATATCCATTTTTAAAACATCTATCTGCTGATGACCTAACCGATTCATTATGGTAGGAATTGTTTCGCATTTGGCTTTAAAGTGAACAAACTTTTTAACTCCATCCTGATCAAAAAGTGTTGAAGAAGTGTCTTCCTTGCCCACATAAAAGGTAAGTTCCTCGTCCTGAATCCAGACACCTATTGGGTGATAATCCAGCTTTTTATTTTCGCTGAACTTCTTCATAAATTCAACTGTGGCTGGAGTTGGATCGAATAAATGAACAGTACATCCAGTGCTTTCTGAAATACTTAGATCAAAGCTTATATCTCTGAAAATACCCAAAGAGTACACAATACTATTTTGATCAAATGTATGTGTTGGGCTTAATGAATAATTTGCATATTTAATTAGATTTTTTGGGGCTGGAGTTAGCGTGTCAATAAATTTTTTAGTGACCACTCTCTCTTTATCCAAAAAATAAAGTGCATTATGATAACGTATATTATTCCGAAAAAGCAAAAATTGGTTTCGGATTGTTTTATATACCGAGTTCCAAAGATCTCCGCTTTTGATTTTATCTCTTACTTTTTCGGTGAACCCCATGAATTAACGAACTTTGAACAACGGTACCAAAGGTGCACATCGCAATAATTCTTTAATGGGGTTTCCATCAAGTACCTGCAACACCAATTGGAAATATTCATCGTAAGCATTGAGCAAAGAGTGGATATCATCATTGCTATGTGCGTACATAATGCCGTGCTGACCGATGTTAAATATTCCTTTAGAAAACATTTCCTGAATAAGTAAGGTTTTGAGTTCCCACATAGTTGCATTCTGTGAATCAGCAACAGTTAAATAGGTCCAAACCGGCAAACCTTTTACATCATAAATGTTCGAGAGACCATATTCTGAAATCTTATTTTTAAGATTGGTCACCAGCAATTCGCCCCTTTCAAACAAAGTTTGAGTGACCGGCTCTCTATTTAATTTATCCATGGTTGCCAGAGAAGCAGCAAGGGACAAAGTTTCACCTCCGAAGGTAAAAGAGAAGAAAATTTCCTCCATCATCTTCATCAGATCACCACGACCAGCAACTGCAGAAACTGGAAAACCATTAGACAGCCCTTTGCCAAAAGTTGCCAGATCCGGAGTTACACCAAAGTATTGTTGTGCTCCTCCGTTCGAAGTTCTGAAACCTGTAATTGTCTCATCAAAAATCAGAATTGCTCCGTTTTTATGAGTCACTTCTTTTACCGCCTCCAAAAAACCTGCATTTGGTAAATTAGAATTGTATGGTTCCAGAATTACGGCTGCAACCTGATCTTTGAATTGAGAAAATAGTTTCTCCAGAGATTCAATGTCATTATACATGAACATGTGCGAGAGATCTCTGGTAGCCTGAGGAACTCCGCGGTTTCTGGTGGTAACTCCAATATACCAGTCTTGCCAGCCATGATAACCGCAAACTAGAACATGATCACGACCAGTGTATGCTCTTGCAACCCGAATCGCACCTGCGGTAGCATCTGATCCGTTTTTTCCGAAACGAACTTTTTCGGCACAAGGAACCATTTCACAAATCTTCTCGGCAACTTCAAATTCTAACGGATGAGCCAACGAATAGATAGAACCTTTTTGTAATTGGTTTGACACCGCCGTTGTAACATCCGGATCATTATAACCCAAAGAAACAGCCATCAGGCTGCACATAAAATCTACATATTCATTGCCGTCAACATCCCAAATTTTTGAACCCAATGCGTGATCCGCGAAAAATGGACTAACACCTTTTGGAAGTTGTGTAATGCTTTTGCTAAAGGTCTGTGATCCTAACGGAATAGTTCTGAGAGCCCGTTCTAACAGGTCTTCAGAGGTATGGTATCTATCTGACATACTTGTCTTGCTGAATCGATTTTACAAATCCCTCGTTTCTTGAAATGCCTTTATTCTTTCCCCTGAGATCGGAGGCATTCACTAAAAAATCTGTGTAGGTTAGCCAATCAGAGTCTACGCCCAATGCATCAACCAGACCGCGGATTACCTCCAGATCGGGAGTTTCGTCCACTGTCATACGCACTGATTCGAAATCATATCCTTCTTCGAAATTGGCAGAACGAAATATCGCACCACCTTTAAATGTGGAGTTTTTCCAGATGTAGGGTGTTACATGTTCACGCTCAGATTCAAGTCTTGCTGATTTCCATGCTTTTTCCAGGGCAGCGAATCTAAAAACTTCAACGTCCTGACCATCCGGATATGTTGGGTTTAACGTGTTGGAGCAATAATCCAAATTGTTGCTAATGGCGTACTGAATAACTTTATCTATTAATACCGGATCAACCAGTGGACAATCAGAAGTAATCCGAACAACATAGTCAGGTTGTTCATCCTTTACCGCTTGGTAATATCTATCCAGTACATCGTTCAAGGATCCCCTGAATAAATCGCAACCAAATTGTTTTACCAATTCTACTACCTGGTCATCCTCGGTTTCTGTGGTAGTTGCAACGATGAATTTTGAAATTAATTTGCTCTTCATCACCCGGTATGAATGAAGTTCGAGCATTGACATACCGTGGATGTCTTTCATAATTTTACCCGGCAATCGACTTGAGCCACTTCTGGCCTGACTAACAGCGATGATTTTCATAATTTCCAGTTCGACGGATAGAGCAATGCAGGATTATCGATGATAATTCCCTCTATTTCAAGCATCACGTCATTAGGCAAAATTACATGTAAAGACCGGATGTTCTTTTGGAGTTGGGTCAAACTATCCACACCAATCAAAACTTTATCAATGAGCTCTTGCTTACATACGTACCAGAGCGCAATAGTTTCCAGATTCGTATTGTATCTTTTTGTGATTTCGCGGATATGCTTTAAAGCTGGTTTTAATGCTGAAAGTGATTCGGGTATTTCTTCAATGGGTTTAAAAAATAAACCTTGCAGAAAGGCAGATCGGGTGTGAATTTCAATTCCCAGTTCGTGTGCCCGTTTAAAATACTTCCCTCTCTGAATATGGTTGTCTAATAAATTAAAAGGCACCTGAATTATTTTTATTTCCGAATAATTCAGACTCTTCTCTAATTCTTCATTCGTATAAACGGAAACTCCGATTTTTTGAACAAATCCGCCACTTACCACTTCATTAATCTCCGACTGATCTTCTCCGTATCTGCGCTCCATTGATTCAAATGAGTGATACAGGTAAGCATATAAATTTTTGATCTGCAAACGATCTAATGAGGTTTGAAGAGAATCGGTTAAGGTAGAGGATGAGGTAGAATCCAACTTACTTATGACTTCGAAGGAGTAACCATCCTTTTTGAAGTAATTTCCCAGAACGATTTCAGAATCTCCATAGGCAGTGGCGGTGTCAATTGTTGTTATACCCTGCTCGTGGGCAAAATCCAGTATAGATTTTACATCGTGTTCAGTTGGTTTGCCAATCCTATTATTTACACCGTAATCGAGTCCGAATTGAACCGTACCCAATACAATTTTACTCTCAGGAATCACTTAAATGGGTTAGGAATGTAGGCTTCAGAATTTTTTCTGATCACGTCAATGCTGATCATTTGATCGGGACCGGCGTTCATTCCGGCATCCGGATGAGGGAGCATTGTTCGTTGCAAAAGGGTAAATTCAGGATTCCAGGTAAATAATGATGAATACTCCATTTTATAACTTTTTAATCCTTCTAAATGATGATAAGGATTGAAATATGGAATAAAGGAAAGAAAGTCCATGATGATAATGTGTCCGTTATTCTTCAAAACGCGATTACATTCTGAAGCAATGGAGAACAAATCCTTTCGGTCACATAAATATAAACAAAACCCATAGATCACCACATCGAAAGAATTGTCAGGAAAAGGAAGTAAATCTGCTGTGCCGACCTTCAGATTTAAAAAAGGAAATTTTTCCAAACCCTCTTCAATAGCCTTTGATGAAGGATCAATGCCGCTCATTCTTGAAGCAAATTCGGTTGATAAAAATGCGGGTCTGAAGCCATTAGAACAGCCGATTTCCAGAGTGTCTTTACCTCCGAGTTGCCATTGTTCAATTGCTTTCACAATCGGATCAGATTTCATGTCAAGAACAGCGGGGTGCTCCTGATTCCGAAGAAACCAGTTATTTCCTTCCGATTTTAAAAATATATCTTTCTGATCGTTCATCTCAGAATTCCTCTGCTAATAGCGACAGCAAGAAACTATCATGATACTTTCCGTTGTAAAAACAATTACTTCTCAGTTTGCCGTCTATTTTAAATCCTAATTTCTGGTAGAGATCGAGTTTTTTTGTATCGAATTCATATAACTCCATCCAGATTTTATTTAAATTAAGCGTGCGAAAACCATAGTTGATAAGTGTTCGGGAAGCATCTTCGGCAATTCCCTTGTCGTCTATATACTGGTCGTCGGCGCCCAGATAAAAAGAGAAGTCAGCGGAACGGATAATCCAATTAATATATAATAATCCGCAGGCACCTATCGGACGGTTTTCATTAAGGGATTCAATAACAAACATAAAATCTCCGGATGCTTGATTGGTCTTATCAAACCAGGCTTCCTGATTCGACATATTAAGTTCTCTGAACTCCCGGAAGTGTTTTCGGAAATCATCCTTATTTCTCCAGTCGCGCAACATCTGAAGATCTTCTTTCTCAACGGAACGCAATCCGGTTTTTTTTCCTAGAATCATACAAAGTGCTCTTTGGTTAAATGTTCTCCTTTATTGATATTTTTTGTAACAGTTTTACCAATCAAAGTGCTCCACATATATGGAGGCAAACCGTCTTCCGGACAAGGTCTGAGATACTCTAAATATTCACGGTTAATGATTTCCCCGATTTTTAGATTCCTGTTAACGCGTATGCTTCTCCTCTGAACCAGTGCCGATTGTTTTTCATTATCCTCAATTTTCTTAACACCATTTCCCAAAGCATAAAATAATTCATAAGAACGATCAACCATGTCTCTCCAGGTAGAAGGATTCATGGCGAATTTGTGATCCGGTCCTTCTCGATGGTTGTCGTCTGTGAAATGTTTTTCAAATACCCGGGCACCTAATGCTATTGAGCCTAAAACTGTAGCGTGTCCGTGTGTATGGTCTGAGAGTCCCAATATAATTCCCGGATATTTTTCTGCATACGTTTTCAGGACGTTGAGTTGTATGTATTTAAAGTTTTCCGTGCTGGCAGTGTAGTTCGTATTGCATTGCATTAAAACCAATTGATCTGTTTGTTTTTGCAATACCGACATGGCTCGCTCTACATCATCCATGGTAGAAGCGCCGCTTGCGATAATAACGGGTTTGTTTTTTCCGGCGATGTATTCCAGAATTTCAATCCATGTGATGTCTCCGCTGCCGACCTTATAGATATCCAGATACGGATCAACCTGATCAACCGATTCAAAATCATAAGGACTGGTGAAATAATGAATTCCTACTTCATCACATTTCTCCTTTAGTATAGCTGTCCAATCAGAAGAAATGCTGGCATCCTCATAAACTTCATACACGCTTTTCTTCCAGGCTGCCTGATGGGAAAGTTTACCTCCCATGTTGCGGAATCCCACGTCGCTTACAATTTTGGCAGCCTGAAAATTCTGGAATTTGGCAGCATCGGCACCTGCATCTTTGGCTAATTCGATTAACCGGAGAGCGCGATTTAAATCTCCGTCGTGGTTTGCCGCAATGTCAGCAATAAAATAAAGTTTATCGTTCGCAATTCCGATTTCGGCTAATGTCTTACTCATTCTGATTTTGGGTTAAAATCTGCGTGAAGTTCATCGAATCCTTTGGTATATGAAAACATTTCAGCAGGAAAGTATTTTTTGATTTTACTAATATCCATCGAAGTATTATCAGGTCTTCTTATCGGGAACATATCGGGTGTGGAAATGGTTGATTTTACCTGATCAATGTTGAATCCGAACTGAGCAGCTATTTCTTGAATAAATTCGAATTTGCTCAAAGCCTTGTCTCCTCCGGCGTTGTAAATTCCTGATTCCGGTGGATTCATGCAAATTGCGAAAATTAAATCTGCCAATTGACCTACATAAAGAGGTGTGAAAATTACATTGCTAAAGCCACTGACTTCATTTCCGGATTGCAGTTCTCCCACAGCCCATTCGAAAAGTGATTTGCCAGTAGGATAAGAAAAACCATAAAAGTTTGTTCTCAGAATAATTGCATTTGGATTGCTGATTAGTGAAGCACATTCTCCTTCGAACTTAGAAAAGGCGTAATAATTTTTAGGATAAACCGGATGTAATTCTGTGTAGTTTGATGAATCTCCATCATATACAGAATCCGTTGAAATGTAAATAAATGTGGCTTCCGAAAATGCAGATGCCAGAAAACGGGTTGCGGAAACGTGCAATTCGTATGTGTAATCGCGATTCACTTCGCAATCATTTAAATTTACATTGGCAACGCAATGAATGATTATATCAAAATCTACCTGACATATATTTTTTAATACCACCGGATCCGTAAGGTCGCCGATAAACATGTGATCGTCACTGAGAATTTCTGACGATTTTCTCCCGGAACCGTAAATCTCGAATTGGCCTTGAGAAAGTGTGTTCAGAACGCGGCTGCCCAGCATTCCGTTTATTCCGGTGATAAGTACTTTCTTTTTTTGACTCAATTTATTTAAATGATAAAAGTGGTATCAACATGTTCCACGATTAATTTTCTCAGCGTCGGTATATCCACCCAATCTGTATTTTCACCGGAATTATATTCAAAACCTTCTGTCACTTTTTTAGCGTTAAAAGTGGAAATAAAACTTTCAAGACTCCATTTTGTCACTGTAGGCAATATTGCATAGTACTTTCCCAGATCATAGCAATAATAGGAATCAGAAGAGGTAATCATTTCTTCGTGAATTTTCTCACCCGGTCGAACACCAACGATTTCTTTTTTACACTCCGGAGCAATTGCTTCAGCTACATCGGTAATTTTATAGGAAGGTATTTTAGGGACAAAAATTTCCCCACCCCATGAATGATACAGAGCGTGAAGCACCATATCGACGCCTTCACTTAAGGTGATGTTAAACCGGGTCATCTTTTCATCCGTAATCGGAATAATACCATCCTTTTTCTTTTTAATAAAAAATGGAATCACGGAACCGTTTGAACCCATTACATTTCCATACCGCACAACCGAAAAACGAATATCTCTTGCTCCTGTAATGTTGTTCGCGGATACGAACAGTTTGTCACTTGCAAGTTTGGTAGCCCCATACAAATTGATAGGAGCAGCAGCCTTATCAGTTGACAAAGCAACAACTCTTCGAACCCCACATTTGATACATGCGTTGATTACATTTTCGGCCCCCATAATATTGGTTTTAATGCATTCCATCGGATTGTATTCTGCTATGGGAACATGTTTCATTGCTGCGGCATGAATAACATCTTCAATTCCCTCCATTGCACGTTCCAGCCTTTCATAATCTCTGACGTCGCCAATGAAATACCGGATAAACGGGTAGTCTTTCTCCGGAAATTTCTGAGCCATTTGAAACTGCTTTTGCTCATCTCTTGAATACACAACTAATCTTTTAATTCCGGGATTATCACATATAATACGTTCTACCAGAGCCTGTCCTAACGAACCGGTACCTCCAGTGATTAATACTTTTTCTATTGTATTTTTTTCAGACATCTGTTAAATGCTCTTTTAATATATCGTTATTCTGTTTCGTATTCGTTTTTGTGCTGAAGTAATTCATTATACGAAATGGTTCTTGAAATGGTACCATTTTCCATTACCACAATTCTGTCTGCCCTGGCTAAGGTACTAACCCGATGTGCAACTATAATTATCGTTTTATGCAAGTTGGTAAGACCTGCAATTAATTCAGAAATAGTTTTTTCCGTTTCGGGATCCAATGCACTGGTCGGCTCATCAAAAATAAAAATGTCGGAATCTTTGTAAAGACTTCTTGCGATGGCAATTCTTTGCTTTTGTCCTCCTGATAAATTCTCTCCTTTTTCGGTAAGCAGATGATCCAAACCTTCGGGAAACATGGCAATCAGACTTTCTAATTGTGTTTGTTTTACGATTTCCAGAATGCGACCTTCATTTACCTCGGAGTTGTCAAATCCGAATGCAATGTTCTCCCGAATGGTCCCTTCTTTAATAAATACATCCTGTTGCACGTATGCCAACATTTTTTGGTAGGACTGCGAATTGGTTTCTTCTATGCTCTGACCATCAACTGTGAGTTCACCTGAGTCCGGAATTAAAAATCGTAGCATTACATTCAGTAAGGTTGATTTTCCACTACCAGATTCACCCACAATACCAACAAATTCTCCTTTTTGAATTTTTAAATTAATTCCATCTAATGTGGATTTCCTTTCCGGATAACTGTAGCTAATATTTTTTAACTCCAGTGCATTTGAAATATGCATTTGACGGGCATTTTCAAATTTAGTCAGGTTCTCCTTAAGGTGAATTAATTCAGAAGGGACATAGCTGAGATTTTTAACATTGAGTAATGCATTCATCATCCGGTTTAACGATGGAACAATGCGAAACGCCGCAATACCAAATGATCCCAGTAGAATGATCACATTTTCTTTATTCCCTCCAATCCAATAATATGCGGCTAAAATTATCACAATGCCTCCCGACATAATAATTTCATTGAATTTCTGTGGAAGTTTTTGATAAATCCCCACAACACGGGCGTCAATGTCATTTATTCTTCGTCTGATTTTCCCAAAAGCATCCTGATATCGCTGTTGAGTGTTTGAAAGCTGAATATCAGCAAAACCGGTAAGGGTTTCCAATAAAACAAAATGCGACCTAGGATATAATTTATTTCGTTCGTCACCAAACTTCTGCATCTTCCGTTTGGTGAAAGCATAAAAGATCAGGACGGAGGGCGCCATTATGAAAATTAAAAGCAGGCCTATATCCGCCTTCCAGATAAAGATTCCCAAAACAATTATAACGGAAACCAGTGCTTCAGTTACAAATACGGTAAGTTGTAATAAATAGTAATTTCCGAATTGGTAAGGGACGTCAATTGCGCTGTATGTTTTCTTTCCGCTATCAACATTTTTAATGAAAAGATATCCCATTCGAAAGAAATACTGGTATTGTTTTAAACTCAGTTCTTGCGAAACGTCGAAGGCAAATTTTGCCTGAATATAAACGATGAATTGACTAATAACATTTTTAATTACAGTTAAAAACAGAACGACGACAGAAAGTAATAAAGTGAACTTGAAATTATCAGTATATCCAATCGATTCTTTAATCTGAACAAGAATTTCGGTTTGGTCAAGCAGATCCTGTTTGGCTACGATGGCAACAAGAGCAGCTATCAATGAAAGACCGAGAATGTCATTCAATGCATTAATTAGTGAAAGAAACAGAATAACAATGGCTTTCTTTCTCTGTTGTTCACTCAGAATAGAGGAAATACTTCTGAATGCATTGAATAAAATATTGTTTCCTAATCTCAATTTGATCAATTGTAATAACTGTCAACCATCAAAAGTCTTTCATGATTTGGTTTCTGCGGATGACCACCGTGAATCCCTTTTTGATTACTGATAGCAATTGTACCTGCCGGAGCAATTAAAGGTAAGGCTTTATCGTATGGCAAATAGATATCCTGAATATTATAAATATTATTATACCGGGCGTTTGCCATAAAACTCTTAAACAACTCCTTTCGACGGTTATGGCTTTCCGGAACAAACATATACGGGCCGTCATCCAGAGTATTCACATCGGTAAGGTACAGAAATGACTTGTATGATTCATCTACGCTGTCAACATGCAAATGGCGGGTTTTTAACACCTCGTTATTGTAATAAACATTCATCTGTCTTTGTTTGACATCGGAAGTTTTCTGCACTATTTTATTCACCAAGCCACGCTTTTGAATTGAATAAATTTCCTGATAAGCCGGATGGGATTCTATAAATT
This sequence comes from Bacteroidota bacterium, assembly GCA_016124755.1. GTDB lineage: Bacteria > Bacteroidota > Bacteroidia > NS11-12g > UBA9320 > WGNA01. The sequence continues at coordinate 65,388 of WGNA01000029.1, forward strand.
TATCGAAACCAAAGAGGTCAAACATACCTCCGTCAATTTCATCTTTTCCTTTTCTGCGAACCGTAGCTACCGGTTTTGAATAGGCAGCCAAAGCCCGGTAACCATCGATTTTGGAATTACCCATTTGAAGAAGAATATGTTCCGTTTCGACAAATGGCTGATTTCCCAGTTCAGCTAATAATTTTAATATATCTTCTTTAAGGTTTTTTCCGATTGTAAGCGCTTTTTCGTTTGGAACAATATTTTTTAAAATAACCAACCCCTTTTCACGTAGCAACCGAGATGCTTTTGCAATTGTTTGCTCCTCATTTTGAACTAATACATCAACCGAATAACTATCAGGATTGAGATCTACTTTAAACCATTCTGAATTCTTTTTATAAAGATCTTTCCATAGTTCTTCAGTTATCGGAATCTGATTTTTTTCTGCAAGTCTTCTCCTGACTTTATAAACCCTCTTTTCTAACCAGTTCATAATTCTTCGATCTGTAAAGTGGCGTCTGTCGTTTGAATCATATCCCACAAAGGTATGGGCCAGTTGCTTCCTTTGGTTAATGCTGTGTGCAATACTTCCAACTCTTCAAACTGTCCCTTTTTGCTCATCGAGTGGTTAATTTCTTTCACTTTCACTCCGTAGCCTTTTACCGATTTATAGTCGTTCATCACGATGGTTTTTTCATCGAAATGTACTTCCATATATTCCTTAGGGAACTGTTTGCTTCCCACGGCAAAGTATTGAATATGCGCAACCGATCCGTCTTCGTATTTCAGAATAATGCTGCGGTTGTCGTGCAAACTGAATTTTTCGGTTGCCGGACTCAAATGCTCTGTGCTGATGCTCACGATTTTACTTTCCGTAAGTGAAGTCATCAGATCAATAATGTGACAAGCTTCGCCAACAATGCGACCACCGTGTTCGTGAACCCAGACGTCTAAAGGAATAAATCCGGCATTCATCCGGTAATGGATCATCAACGGACTCACCCGTTTGTCGGTGTGTTTCCGAATTTCCACCGCGCAATCACTGAAACGACGGTTAAAGCCAACCATTAATAATGGCGCATTCGGATTGTTCTGATAAAACGATTCAATTTCCTGTAACTCTTCCCGCGTTGTGCAAAGCGGTTTTTCCACAAACACATTTTTACCGGCTTTCAGCGACTGAAGCACCAATGAACCGTGGTTGTCGTGACGAGTTGTAATCAGAATGAGATCGACGTCTTTATCGTTAAGCGCATCTGCAATGTCGGTTGTTGCATATTCTGCTTTGTACTGTTCCGCAACCGCTTTCCCTTTCTGACCAGTGCGGTTAACAATAGCTTTAATATGGTATTTGGTTGAAAGATTCTGAAGGTTTGGCAGGTGCATCCCAGTGGCAAAATTTCCGGTTCCCACCACAGCTACATTAATAATTTCTTTTCCGGTTGAAACGGTGTTTCCGGTTTTAATAACCGAATCGGAAACAGGCAAACCGGCATTTTCCGGAAGAACGCCATAGTCCAGAATGGAAATAATGGGCTTCTGACCCGGAGCATTTAAAGCGTCAAAAGCTTCTTCTACTTTGTCGATCGGATAGACTGCATCGATGAGTGGATCGAGTTGAATTTTTCCGGTATGCACCAAACGCAGATATTCGGTCATGTTCCGGTTTTCGGTCCATCGAACGTAAGCGTAAGGATAATCAAGTCCTTTTTCTTCGTAATTGCTATCGTAACGACCCGGGCCGTAAGAAGTGGAAATCAGGAAATCCAGTTCTTTCTGGTACATGTCTCCCCGTTTGATTTCCATTCCGGAAACTCCGACCAGAACCACCCGACCTTTTCGTTTCGACATCTGAAATGCCAGAGATAACGGTTCACTGCTTGAGGTAGCCGCGGTAAATAAAACGGCGTCTGCACCGTGTCCGTCGCTGATGGATTGAACATTTTTAACCACGTCGTCGTCTGCTGCATGAAGCGTCATTTCCGCTCCGAGTTTTGAAGCGATTTCCAACCGATGTCGATCCATGTCGATCACAACAACCCGAACACCGGCATTCTGCAACATTTGCTGAGCAAGAAGCCCGAGAATTCCGGCTCCCTGAACAACGGCAATTTCACCAAGTCGTAAATCAGCCCGGCGAACTCCCTGCATGGCGATTCCACCGAGTGTTACTGTAGAGGCTGTTTTAAAATCCATTCCTTGCGGAAGGCGCATCACCAGATTTACCGGTACATCCACATATTCGGCATGATTGGCAATTCCGGCTCCGGCAGCGGCTACATGATCGCCAACAGAGTATTCGCGAACACCGGTGCCTACTCCGACAACAATTCCGGAGATGCTGTAACCGGTTGGTTTGCCACCTTCGATTTTGCCTTTTACTCTCGCCATCATTTTAGCGAGTCCGTTTTCACGGGCGAAATTGAGGGCGTTGCGAACTTCTGCTGGTTGTTCTAAAGCCCGTTTGATAAGGCTTTTCCCGGTTTCCGAAACATTCGACATTTCGGTTCCTGCACTGATGCAACTGTTTACGACCTTAATTAAAACGGAGCCTTCCGACACCTTCGGCGAAGGAACTTTTTCCGCCAGCACTTTACCTTTCTTGACTACCGCCTGAAGCATGCAAAAAAATTTGTTCAAAAAAACAGAAAGACAGCCCTTTAGACAAACAGAATTGCGGATATCCTGTCAAAGTTGTGAACAGATCGGTCGTCAAAATTTTATTCTGAAATTCTCCACCTGATTATCAATTTGCAACATGACGTATCTTCTTTGGCTACTGTGGGCGATTGGTATATTTTTGCCGCCTCAAAAAAGTCATCGATGTTCAACATAATAATATTCGGACCTCCCGGTGCGGGCAAAGGAACTCAGAGTTCAAACCTGTTGGAGAAATACGGGTTACAACACCTTTCTACCGGTGATGTTTTTCGGGCTAATATTAAAGGAGAAACCGAATTGGGATTGCTGGCGAAATCGTATATCGACCGAGGTGAACTGGTACCAGACGAGGTTACAAACAACATGGTGAAAGACTTCATCGAACGCCATCCCGACGTTAAAGGTTTTATCTTCGATGGCTATCCGAGAACGCTGGATCAGGGAAAATATCTGGATGCAGTTTTACAGGATTTTTCATCTGAAATTAATTGTGTTGTTGCTCTAAAAGTCGACGAAGACGAACTCACCAAAAGACTTCTCGAACGCGGTAAAATTTCTGGCAGAGCAGATGACCAGAATGAAGAAACGATCCGCAACCGATTTGCCGAATACAATTTTAAAACGGAACCATTGCTCGAATTTTATCAGGCTCAGAATAAACTGCATCTGGTAAACGGCATGGGAAGCATTGAGGAAATCTTTGAACGTTTGTGTAAAGCTATCGACACACATTTGTCCTGATACTTCTCACCATTTATTTTTGATCTGAAACTCCGAGAGGAGAATTAAATATGTCGAACCCCAACTTCATCGACTACGTTAAAATTTGTTGCCGCTCGGGTGCCGGAGGTTCGGGTAGTTGGTCGTTGTTTCGCGACAAGCTTAACAGCAAAGGCGGCCCGGATGGCGGAGACGGAGGGCGCGGCGGTTCGGTAATCTTAAAAGGAAATGCCCAACTCTGGACCTTACTTCATTTAAAATATCGCAAACACATTATTTGTGAGAATGGAGTAAACGGCCTGGGTGGAAGAAAAACCGGAAGGAGCGGAGAAGATCAGATTCTGGAAGTGCCGCTCGGAACCGTTGCCAAAGATGCCGAAACCGGTGAAATCGTTTGTGAAATAACCGAAGATGGTCAAACGGGAATTCTGCTTCCCGGTGGTCGTGGTGGCTTGGGAAACTGGCATTTTAAAACTGCGACCAATCAAACGCCCAGATTCGCCCAACCCGGAGAACCCGGTCTGGAAGAATGGAAAATTTTAGAATTAAAAGTATTAGCGGATGTTGGTCTGGTCGGATTTCCGAATGCCGGTAAATCCACATTGCTGTCTGTTGTAAGTGCAGCAAAACCGGAGATCGCCGATTATCCTTTCACCACATTAGTGCCGAATCTCGGCATTGTGAAATACCGCGATTACCGGTCGTTTGTGATGGCTGATATTCCCGGAATTATTGAAGGTGCAAGTGAAGGAAAAGGACTCGGACACCGCTTCCTGCGCCACATCGAACGCAACTCGATTCTGTTGTTTTTAGTTCCGGCCGACAGCAAAGACATCGTTCAGGAATACAACATCCTGCTCAACGAATTGGAAAAATACAATCCTGAAATGCTGTTCAAGGAACGGATTCTGGCCATCAGTAAATCGGATATGCTGGATCAGGAACTAATGGATGAAATTGCCACCACTCTGCCTCAGGATCTCGAACACATTTTTATTTCTTCCGTCACCGGATTTCACATTCAGGATCTCAAAGATCTTCTCTGGAATAAACTTTCTGATTAAGCCTCCGGGTCGGTTAACGCTCCGAGTTTAACCCGAAGTCCGTCAAGATTTTCGGTAACTTTAATCTGGCAACTCAAACGACTTCCTTCAATATTGAGAACCATTGCCTCGTCGAGCATTTCCTCTTCGGCTTCCCCCATTTCCGGAAGTTCGTGATCACTTTGCAGAATAATGTTGCAGGAAGCGCACATTGCCATTCCGCCGCACATGGCTTTTACAGGAAGTTCATTGGCTTTCATGGCTTCCATCAAACTCAAACCCATGTCGGTCGGAGCTTCAACAGTATGAACCACGCCTTTCAGATCTTCGACGTGGATGGTAATCATGTCTTTCATCCTTCGAATCCGTTAACACCACTCACGGTTGTGTATTTGAGAACCAGATTTTTTTCCGGATAAATGTGTTTATAGGCAGATTGAACCATGAGGGTTGCTTCGTGGAAACCGCAGAGAATGAGTCTAAGTTTTCCCGGATAATCGTTGATGTCGCCAATGGCATAAATTCCCGGAACATTTGTGCTGTAATCGAACGTGTTCACGGCAATCGATTCTTTGTTCAGGTTTAATCCCCAATCTTTAATCGGTCCGAGTTTCGGAGATAAACCGAAGAGCGGAATAAAGTTTTCAGCATCCACATTTATCACTTCATTTTTTTCTAAATCGGTGATGGCAACTCCGGAAAGAACACCGTTGCCGTGGAGCTCGGTTACTTCCGACATCGTTCTGAGTTTAATTCTTCCGTTTTCGGCCAAATGCTGAACTTTTTCAACACTGTCGAGTGCGCCCCGGAAAGCCTTTCTTCTGTGAACCAGCGTTACTTCACTGGCCACATCCACCAGATAGTTTGTCCAGTCTAAAGCAGAATCACCGCCGCCGGAAATCACGATCTTTTTATTGCGGTAAACTTCCGGATCGCGGATGATATAATCGACTCCGTGATCTTCAAATTTTTCGAGATTTTCAAGTTCCGGTTTTCGGGGTTCAAAACAACCAAGACCGCCGGCAATGGCAATTACCGGAGCCGCGTGTTTAGTTCCCCGGCTTGTGGTAACGAGAAATCTTCCGTCTTCTAATTTCTTAATGGTTTCGGCTCTTTCACCTAAGGTAAATCCGGGTTTAAACGGTTCGATCTGTTTCATCAGATTGGTGATGAGATCGCCGGCAAGAACCGATGGATATCCGGGAATATCGTAAATCGGTTTCTTCGGATAAATTTCTGCCAACTGTCCGCCGGGTTGTGGCAGCGCATCAATCAGGTGGCATTTGAGTTTTATGAGTCCGGCTTCGAACACGGTAAACATTCCAACCGGTCCGGCGCCAATTATTATAATATCGGTTTCTATCATGGAATTCGCGGCAAAAATACCTCTTTCGGCAAAGTGACTAAAATGATCACGACTCGAAATCGATCATGATAAAAGTCAGCCATAGCCTATAAGCAACTCAGGTTACAAAAAGTTCATGCAAGTTTTGGCAATCCTTAAAATCTCCGATGTAAGTCAGTAAAACAGATCGGGTCTGTGATTAATTCAAACTTTTATAAATTGCCTTAACCTTATCTTAACACAAAACGAATGACCCGAAATTACCCTGTTAAAATTGTTGTTGTCTTTTTATTTTTTCTTCAAATCACATTTCAAAATTCAGCCTTTGCAGCTTTGTCCGGCAGTTACACCATCGATGCAAAGTCAGGAGCTTCCTCAACGAATTATAAAAGCCTGAATGCTTTTGTGGAGGATCTGCAAACCGGAAATCGCACAGATGGCGGACCTTCCAACGGACCGGGAGTGAGCAATGCAGTCAATGCAACTTTAGTCTCCGGTTCCGGACCTTATTCGGAGCAAATAACCATCGGGCCGATTGCCGGAGTATCTGCTTCTAATACTATTACCATTGACGGAAATGGTGAGATGATCAGTTTTATGCCAACGAACTCCGACCCCAAACATGTGATTAGTTTAGACAGTGCTTCGTATCTGACTTTTAAAAATCTCACTGTGTGGCTAACCAATAAAAGTGGCGGCCGAAATTTTCATATCACCGGTCATACGAATCATTGCGTTATTGAGCATTGCACGTTATCACAATCAACCAAAGATTCAATTGAACAATCCGCATTTATTGCGATGTCTGGAGATAAAAATTTACTTCGGGATGTGGGAACAGTTCCGGGTTATGAAATGACTTTCAGAAATAATACATTAACCAACGACGGAAAATGTGCGGTTAATTATGGTATTTATCTGGGTTATATGATTAATGATACAGGAATTTATAAAAACCGGATTTTGCACAATTCGATTCGCGATTTTACAGGTGGAGGAATTTATGGCTTGGCAACCTCTTATCAGGAGATTATCGGTAATGAGGTATTTGAAAACAGACCGGCTTTAAATTCTAAACTCATCTATTTGCAATGCGATAAAAACAGAATGGTGAATACGATCGACAGCAATTACATTCACGATTTTTCGCAGGGTAATACAGCATTTGTAAGAGCCATCGAAATTCAGTCGGCACAAGCGATTGGTGGTGGAAATTTATCCATTAGGAGCAATCGGATTGAAGCAACCGGTCTTTTCCGCCAGCCTGTGGGAAATCAGGTTTGTGGTGTTTATATATATATGTACCAGACCAAAGTTGGCGGCGATGTAATGGTACATAATAACACGATTAAGTTGAGTGCAGATCCGAATAATAACAATGTTGCACTGTACGGAATTCAAATGAATCTGGTTTCCTGCACCGGAATCGGTTCTGCCAATACTTCCGGTAATAACATCCGGATCGCAAATTCAGCGAATTATTTTGGAATTCATCACTATGTGTACGCTTCTAAATTAACAGATACAATGAGTGTAATTTCCAACAACATCGTTCAGGCAGACAGTTGTTTTGGAGGGACCGCGATTTATGGAATTACATTTCAGACAGGGCTGGGTATCTATTACAATACAATTGCCATTGAACAATTCGACACCAATTTTGCCTTTGTAAAAGCACTGTATGTAAAAAGTGATAAGGAAGAAGTTTATAATAATATGATTTACGCAAAATGTATCGGGGCTTCAGTTTTTGGAATTGAATTTAGTGGAGTTCAGGAACCGAAAATTGATTATAACTGTATATTTTTCGAGAGCAAAACGCAGGAACCCATTTATGCTTTGGGAGGAATAAAGGGAACGGCAGTGGGTTTCGACAGTTTTTTAATTAAATACAGTGGGGGACATGATATCAGTTTCGATCCTCAATTTGCCGATTATAAAAAAAATGATTTAACGCCAACGGATACTAATGTGATGAATGCCGGAATTCCGTTAGCCCGCATCACAACCGACATTTTTGGTCTGCCGAGAGATTCATTTAAACCCGATATGGGCGCCATTGAAACCATGATGAAGGATACGATGAACGACGACACCACAACGAACGATACTACGATCGGCATACCCAAAATTTTTGTAGATGATGTCTGGAATTTTAATGTGTATCCCAACCCGGCGAATGATCAGATTTTTATTTCCAGAACTAATTCTTCATCAACTCTGTATTTTACATTATTTAATTTACAGGGAGAAGCGGTCGGGAATTTTGAAATAAAGGAAGGACGCGAATCAATGGTTTATAAATTACCAGATTTGTGTACCGGGGTATATATATTAACAGCAGAATCGGATTCAGGAATTACGCAGAGACGGTTACGGATAATGTGATTTCTTTTACGTTCAAAAAATTATTATCCAGAAAGGTTTTGTTATCGTTGTCTTAACGAATGACTATGAATATGAAGCCTCTAAAATTTTTATCGGCGACTCTGGTTGCGTTGGTTAGCGGATACCAATCTTACGGAGCGCTCAACGGTTCTTATACAATCAATAAAAATAATCCGGCTTCCTCATTA
>WGNA01000006.1 GCA_016124755.1 Bacteroidota bacterium
AAGGCGGACCGTTACTGTTACAGTTACAGTCACCGTTCCCGTTCCCTTGGGTTCGTTCGCTTCGCTCGCGAAGACGGTCGTTCTTTTTGGTGAATAGAGATTCTTCGTTCCACTCAGAATTCTATGCTCTCTGCTCTCACACTCTTTAATTGGTGTTTCAGTAACAGTTACAGTTACAGTTACAGTTACTGTTTCTTCCTTACCTCGTCAAAATCACATAATCCCGGATGATTTGTTTCAAAAAAGCGTCGTGACTTTTTTCTTTCCGGATAATGTCGAGCTTCTTCTGCAGTGTTTCGGAAGTGTTAACAATGAGTCCGCGATAGTTTTCATTGCCCTTGTTCTGCTCCGATCGATTGATGAGTCTTTTTATTGTGATTACCTGATTCTCGTGCAAAGCCACAACCTCCGGGTATTTTGCCTGGTAATTTTCGGAACGTGCCAAACTGATAATATCATCCAGACGATAGCGGTTTGTTTTCCCTTTTTTCAATACGAAAGTGTTCGCGACTTTATCGCCGATTCGTTGTCCTTTTTCGGAACTTCCGGATGTAATCAATGCAATAAATCCAAGACTGAACCACAGGTCTATTAACCGGATCGACCAACGTTTGAAAAGATCAATCCCTTCCGGTTGGCTGCCATCAACACTAATCACTTTTATTCCCAAAGCCATTTTACCGGGCGATTGTCCGTCGTTAAATCGTTCGAAAAGCAACGAGTAAAACATCAGTGGAAACATTGCAACCATTTGGGCTAATTCCCCGTCGTGCGTGAGGAAGGCAAATAGAGAATTCAATATTCCGAAAACAATCATCATCAGTATTAAATCTATAACAAAGGCGAAAATGCGCTCAGCCATCGAAGCCGGGTTGAGTTGAATCACAACATTCTGAGCGGTGGTAATTTCAATGGTTTGCATTCACAATTTTTAGGTAGTTTTCAGCACTAAATGAAGGAATCGGAGTTCATCGACCAAAATAAACAGAAATGGAGTGAATTTGAGAATATCATTCAGAATAAGAATGTGGATCCGGATGATCTCAAAGACACCTTTATTCAGGTTACCGACGACCTAAGCTACTCGCGTTCGAATTATCCCAATCGTTCGGTTCGGGTTTACGTGAATCAGTTGGCCCGAAGAATTTTCGATAAACTCAGCAAGACTCAAAAACTCAGTCTCGAACCCGTTATCAATTTCTACAAAACCGAAGTTCCGCAAACAATGTATCTGGCTCGCCGGGAAATGCTGATCTCTCTTGTTGTTTTTCTTTGTTCGGTGATTGTTGGTGTTTATTCTTCCCGACAAGATCCCGAATTCGCAAGGTTTATTCTTGGGGATGATTATGTGGAAATGACTCTGAGAAACATTGAAAACGGAGATCCGATGGGTGTTTATCATCAGGGAAGTGAGGTGCATTCGTTTATGTTTATTCTCGTGAATAATGCCCGGATCGATATTTTAATGCTCGGGCTCGGAATTCTTTTCGGTGTAGGCGCCGTTTTCGTTTTGATTACAAACGGAATTATGCTGGGAACTTTCCAGTATTTCTTCTACCAACACGGAGGCTGGGACGAATCTCTGGTTACGATCTGGCTTCATGGCACCATAGAAATCAGTGTTCTGGTTTTGTCGGGCGGAATCGGTTTTCTGGCTGGCCGGGGTTTGCTTTTTCCCGGGAATTTTACCCGATTTCAATCTTTTCGGATTCATGCCGGAAATGCGGCCAAACTGCTGCTCGGAATCTTACCTTATACTCTGATTGCCGCTTTTATAGAATCATTCGTAACCGGACAAACCGGTGCTCCGGAATTGATTAAAATTTTGCTGATCATCATTTCTCTTGTTCTGGTTGTATTCTATTTCGTGTGGTTACCCTTTCGGGTTTACCGGGAGAAAGGGGAAGAACTTGCGACGGAAACTTTGTACAACGACGATGTGGATCCGCCCTTTGTTTTTGATGAGGTTAAAAAACTCGGGGAAGTACTTTCGGAAGGGTTTCGGTTTGTTCGCAATAATCTGGGGAAATATCTTTCGGTTAGTGTAATTGGAGCGGTTATCATCTCGGGAATTACCGCCGCAGTTTGGCCCGGTCAGATCGATTATTTTAATTCCAATTATCTGAGAGCTCTTTATCTGGCTTTAGAACGAGTCTTCAGAGTGAACATTAATGAATTAAATCCACTGCAACCCGATTATGGTTTTGAAATTTTTTTGGGTTCGGTTACCGGATTGGTGATTACCGCGATTTTATTAATAAGTCTTAAATCCTTTATTGGCGAATCTTTTAAACTAAAATCTGTTTTCAACGGCTGGAAGTTCTGGGTGGTTTTTGTAATGAATATTTTTTGCGGATTTCTGTTAACCACAGATTTAATTACGCTGTGGCCAATTGTGAGAAACCCGATTGTGTGGTATCTCCTGTTGTTGAATTCCGCTTTGCTGCTCTCCGAGTTTTATTATAAAAAAGAGGAAAGAATTTTAGGTGCAGTTGTGGGTATGACGTTGCGATTTGTTCCGGTAATTTTAGTGTCGGGTTTAATTTATGTGTTCATCAATTTATTTCTGAATACATCCATTCTGCTTTTACTGAAAAACACTTTCGAAAGTCTGATGCCGTTTGGTGCGGAAACTATTGGTGCGATCGAACCGTATATCGAACACACTTTTTATCTTATAATTTATTTTGTGTTGTATGCATTAACCATTTCTTTTTTTATGATTTCAATCGGATCTAAAATCGAAAACAGGTTTGCCTTTAAACTCACTAAAGAACTGGAATCCTTAGCATGAACAAGGTACTTAAAATCCTGAAATACGGTTTGATTCCGCATTTTCTGTTGGTGATTTTTTTATCGGCAACGACGGTTTCAGGAATCTGTGAAGATCTTAAAAAGGAACGTTGGGAGGAAATTAAAGGAAATCGCAATTATCCGGTTCCGAAACCGGAAGGTCAATACAACGACTACAGGAGCCGAAACCGACCGTTAACACACGACAACGATGAAAAGCAAGCCAAACCTCAACAACCGGATAACACCGTTTATCAAAGGTTTGATTTAAATATGCCGGCCTGGATTAAATACTTGCTATACGGTGTGGTGATAGCCGGGTTGGTGGCATTAATCATATTATTAATTATTCAGCGCATTAATCCCGGAAGAAAGTCTGCCGCCGGGCCACGCATTCAGATCGATGAAGAAAATCCGGAAGAACTTATTAAAAGCGAACTGGAAATTCAGATGGAAGAGGCACTTGTATCCGGCAACTACAATCGTTGTCTTCGCATTAAATTTCTTTTGATGCTTGAACAATTGCAAAAAATGGGATTAATAGTCTGGCATAAATACAAAACGAATGGCGAGTATTTGCGGGAGCTTTCAAGGTTTGATGACGTGCCGGAAATTCGCGACCTCACCTTGATTTACGAATATTTCTGGTACGGAGAACACATTCTTTATTACGAACAATACGCCGGTCTGGAAAACAGATTCGATGTTTTATTAAATCAATGGCGCCGTGAAAAATAAGAATTCCTATATATGGGTAATTCTGGCCGTTTTTGTAATTGGCGGTGCATTGTTTTGGTTGGCAAGACAACCCGGAAACCGCGAGTATTCTTGGTTTCCAACGTTTGAGTATCGCGGAGGAAAACAACCGTATGATGTGGATTTATTTGTGGATCTGATTGCATCTGAAATTCCAAAAGATAATTTTAAAGTTCTGGGAAGTGAGTTTTCTGAGAAAAACAAAGCCGGAAGGGACGGACTTTATTTATGCGTAAACCGAAGTTATAATCCTGGTTCGGAATCGGTAAAGAGTTTATTGGATTATGCGGAAAAAGGGAATACCGTTTTTATCGCGGCAGAAGATTTTAATGATACGTTTTTAACGGCAATAGATGACCGTCTCGGAATTTTGTATTGCATGGGTGATATCACAAACAGCACCTTATTGCATTTTGATTCTTTTACTGTTTCAACGCTAAACGGCAAAGAGAAACACGCACCTTCATTAGGTTTATATCCCAGAAACTGGAATCCGTTTCCTGTGTTTAACACCGATGCGTGTATCGATTCGTTTGAAACCCGTTGCACCGGATATACCGACAACCATCAGGTAAATCTCCTGGAAATTGAAATCGGCAAAGGCACAATTTATCTGCATTCGATGCCGGTTATTTTCACTAATTTTAATATGGTGGACAGCAGTGCGTTCCGGTATGTAAAAGAAATATTCAGCGATATTCATTACGATGAAATGCTTTACGACGACTTTGGTTTTCTCAGACCCGATAAACAAGACGTAGATGTAGACCGGAATCGTGAAACAAACAGAAGATCAACCTTTTCGGAAATTTTCCGCAACCGGGCTTTGCGGATTGCCTTTTATCTGATTCTTATTTTTTCGCTTCTATTTATTGTGGTGGCGGCACGACGGAGAACACCAGCCATTAAAATTGTAATGGAACCTGAAAACGCTTCGGTCGCTTTTTCCAAAACCATCGCACGTTTGTATTGGTTGCATCCGAATCATAAAAAAATGGCGCACAAAAAAATTAAATATTTTTTAAGTGAAATCCGTCAACGGTATAATTTGGATATTCAGGACACCGGGGAAAATTTCAGAAATAAACTCAGTAAAAAATCCGGAATTGAAATTCGCCACATCAATAAGTTATTCGACGCGTATAATGTGGTTTTGAGAACCGAACAAATTCATGTGGAGTTGCTCACACAAATTTCCAATTCCATTACTTTTATCCGGCAGAACTGGAAGTAGCAAGAATTTCAGAAACCTGAGCAATTACTTCTTCAACCGTTATTTTTAAGATCGTACTGTTTTTGACAGTTTGCTTTGTGTGATCCTTTTCCTGAAAATAATGAATCACATGCTGGTTGGGATAAAGCGGGTAAAAAACATCTTTAACGCCCGGACCAAACAATGAAATCAATGGCTTTTGCTGAACAACCGCAAAGTGCATCGGGCCGCTTTCGTTACCAATAAATAATTCGGATTTATCAATAATGACCGCCATTTCGGGAATGGTTGTCTTACCTGCCAGATTAATAACACAATCACCATTTGTTAATTCCGCAACTTTTTCATTCAAATCGCTTTCCTCCGGTGAACCGACTAAAACCGTTTTAAGATGAAAGCGGGAGTTGAGAAATGCAGCTACTTCAGCGAACCGATCCGCCGGCCAACGACGAGCTTCATCGCGGGCGCCGCAGTGCATAACGGCAAATGGTCCGCTCACTTTTTTGCTAATTAGTTCGGTTGCTGAAAGATGTTCCGAATCGGAAAAAACAAGTTCCGGCATTTCAAAATCCGAATCTTCAACCAGATTGCGAACGATGTCGAAATTTGTGTAAACCTCGTGCCTTTGACCACCACTCAATTTATTTCGCAACCGAATAATTCCCCGCTCATATACCAATGCTTTGTTGTCGGTGAAAGCACTTAAAAGGTGTTTCCATTCAAACCGCAATAAGATTCGTATATCATAATGATCCGAACATTCTGAGGCATCTGTTATAATTTGATCAATCCCGGGTTGGTTGCCAATCCATGCGGCATTAACCGGTTTGCACAAAACGTGAATTTGCGCTAATGGAAACCTGGATTTCAGGATCGGGAAAATATGCAGCGAGTAAACCATGTCACCGATTTCGTCCCACTTAATCACCAGAATCTTTGAAACCGGATCGGGTATTTTACGGATGTGATTGGTAACCGTAAACAAAAGCGAAGACGCCAGAAACCGGATTTGTTCTGAATGCATTAAAGAACCTGAACTGGAAATAATAACGGTCTGCTCGGACTTGCATCCGAATCGAAACTGGCGATCTGTATATTCAGCATATACGTTCCGTCGGAAACGGCATCCGGTACAAAAATCAATTCGGTGATGGTTGCATGCATTCGTGGATTTTCAGGGTAATTCCAAAATGCGTGATGAGCCAATAATGCTCCGCCGTCTTCTTCGCGATCAACCGACGGAAGATCGAGCAGAAGGTGATCAATTCCGTTGTCTGCTAATTTTTTTGTGAGGGCAGGAGAGAGGTAAGTCGGATTGGATCCGGAATATTGATGTTCGCTTTTTTCGGTTGAATTCGGCAGGGTGCGAATTATTACTGCTTTGATATTATTTAAATCAACGTTTTCTAAAACATCTTCTTTAATGATTTGATCTCCATTAGCCGGTTCCGGAATTACGGAAATAACTCTTGCCGGAATCCACACATCTTTTAATGCTAAACGTATGGGATAGCGTTCCGGAGTAATATGTCCCACACATTCGGTATGCGTTCCGTTTCCGTGCGCATTAAAGTGAATGTCTTCGCAATTGCATGCCCCACCTTGTGCTACCGATCCCACAAAACCACCTGAACAAAAAGGTTCAAACTTTGGCGGACCGATGTAATATGCATTCGGATTGTGTTCACCGTTTCTCAGCGGAAAAGACAGATCAAACCATTCGTTGGAATTGCACTTCCAGGTTCGACCGTTGATAGTAAAGGAAATCTCCATCCGTGTTTTAGCAATAATCAGGTGCCAAAGTTAGTCTGATTGTGCATCAAACCGACGAGTGTGGAATTCTGAAGGAACTGAGGTCGGTGAAAAATATCCTAATTTGCCCGAGTTGTCACCAAATTCATTTCAGATACGAAGCTGGAACCGCCTGGCCCTTATGGTGCTGGCGGCGATCATTGTTGTGGTTTCACTTTGGTACACCGACAATCTGGTTGAACGACTGAAAGCGGAAGAGCAGGTAAAGGTGAAACTGTGGGCAGAAGCGACGCGGATTATCGCATCAACACCAACAGACGATAATGTTGACATGACGTATCCGCTTTCCATTGTTTCGGCAAACAACACCATTCCCGTTATCGTAACTCTGGAAGACGGAACCATATTAACGCACCGAAATCTCGACTCCGTAAAAAGCAAAGACAAAAATTATTTGCTGGAAAAAATTGAAAACATGAAATCGGAGAATGATCCGATAGTTGCCGAATATGATGATGGAATGGAAGACGGAGATGGAACCGACAAAGCCAAGCTGATATTTTATTACGAAAATTCAATTCTGTACACGAACCTAAAATACTATCCTTATGTGCAGTTGGCAGTGGTTGCATTATTCCTGCTGATCAGTTATCTCGCCTTTTCGTATTCGCGCAGATCAGAGCAAAATCAGGTTTGGGTGGGCATGAGTAAAGAAACGGCGCATCAGTTGGGAACCCCCATTTCATCTTTGCTTGCCTGGATTGAGTTGATAAAGGAGAATCAGGGGCAGGTGAGTGAAGAGATTGTGGAAGAAATGTCCCGCGATTTGTCGAGGCTGGAACTTATTACGGAGAGATTTTCCAAAATAGGATCGGAACCGGTTTTAAAACCTGAGAATGTTCACCATGTTGTTGAGGATACTGTGAAGTATTTAAAAAGGAGATTGCCTTCCAGAGTTCGGTTCACAGTTAGTGATTCGGGAAAAGAATTAACAGCCAAGATGAATATTCCTCTCTTTGCCTGGGTAATAGAGAATCTTACTAAAAATGCCGTGGATGCGATGAATGGGGAGGGAGAACTCACATACACGGTTGGCAGGCGAGATGATGGCCACATTTTTATTGATGTTAGCGACACCGGAAAAGGGATTCCATCAAACAAATTTTCAACGATTTTTGAGCCGGGATACACCACTAAAAAACGCGGATGGGGTTTGGGTTTGTCGCTGGTAAAAAGAATCGTTGACAATTATCACCGGGGTTCCATTTACGTAAAGGAGTCGATCCCGAATAAGCAAACGACTTTCAGAATTATACTCAGGGAATGACGATTAGAAAAAGCCAACGAATTCTTTTCTTGTTGCTCTTAACCACATTACGACTCGTGGTGAACGCTCAGGATATTCCAGCCAGATTTCCGGGAGGTGGCAATGCATACGACGAGTTTATGCAGAACAATCTCAAATATCCAGAGAAGGCTTTAATTACTGAATCAGACCATACAATAAAAGTATTGGTAAAAATTGATTCGGTTGGAAATGCTTCGGTTCAAAATTTTATTTATGAAAGGAGCGGACTTGGATTCGAAGAAGAAGTAGAAAGTTTTATCAGCAAAATGCCGAGATGGATTCCGGCTCTCTACAATAATGTTCCTTCAACATCTCAAATTATTCTCACCTTTCATTTTAACTACGTACATGAAGAAGCAGAACCACAGGGCTCATACAAACTAAAATATTATGATGTGTCAGACATTCCGCCATTTTATGAATTCGGTTACGATTCACTGATGCGATATATCGGCCACATAGTTCACGATAGTTTACAGCTTTCGGTTAAAGGAGGAACCTGCCGGATCGAATTTTTGGTTGATACGACCGGAAGACTTTTAAATGTTTCGGTTTTGGAAAATAAAAGTGATCTGTCCGACAACTACTGGATTTATAGTTTTCAGTCTGCCGGTAACTGGATCCCCGGATTGCGGAAAGCTAAAAAAGTGAATGTTCAGAAGACTTTGCTTCTTAAGATTTAGTGCAGAGACAGTTTCGACAATCTCAAAATTTCAGCATCGCGATACGACTCAAAGCTGTCTTTTAATTCTTCGTGAATCGGGATTGATGGGGGTATTTTAACCGTAAACGGATCGATCTGTACACCGTTTTTCCAGAAACGAAAACACAAATGAGGTCCGGTTGCAAGTCCGGTGCTGCCCACGTAACCAATCACATCACCCTGATTTACCCGGTTACCTACTCTTGATATTCTGGCGATTTTACTCATGTGAAGATACTGAGTGGTGTAGGTTTCATTGTGTTTTACTTTAACATAATTTCCGTTTCCGGCGGTGTAACCCGAAGCGATAATTACTCCGTCACCAACTGTATGAATTGGTGTTCCCGGAGCTGCAGCGTAATCGGTTCCGAGGTGAGCTTTCCATCTTTTCTGTACCGGATGAAATCGTTTTAAGGTATAGCGGGAACTGATTCGTGTATATTTCAAAGGTGCTTTTAGAAAAGCTTTTCGGAGACTCTTTCCATTCTGATCGAAATAGCTGTTCGTGCTGTCTTGAAAAAAATTGAAAGCATAAAACGTATCTCCCTTGTGATAAAATTCGGCGGCTTTAATTTTTCCAATACCGATCGTTTCTCCATCAACATGGTACTCGTCGTAAATTACCTTGAAGTAATCGTTCTTGTCTATTTTGAAAAAGTCAACCTGCCAGGCAAAAACTTCTGCGAGTTTTATTCCGAGGTCGTAACTCGCTCCGGCATCCAGAATACTGTTGTAGAGTGTTCGCGTAATTCGGGATGCAATATTTCTTTCAACTGTATCGGTTGGAAGAATAAACCAAAGTGATGAAGTGGCATTTGTGATGGGCACTACCAATCGTCGGTTTGGCTGTTCGTGATAGATAAAATAATCGGCAACTTTTTGCTTATCTGCCAGATGATAAACAATGTTGAATGTCTGGCCGGATCGTATCTTTTTTAAAGAGAATAAACTATCGGCACGTGTGATGGCAGCTAATAAATCGGAATCGCTGATCTGGTAGCCAAAAAAGAAATTATTGAACAAAGAATTCTTCTTTACTTCCAGCGTATCGATTCGGTGGAAGTTGTTTTTCAGGGTTATTCCGCAAAACTGAAATGATGTGTCTTTGTGGATTTCCTCTTGCTTTTGGGTATAGGTTTCTTGAGATTTTTTATCCTGCACGTGAGTAGAATTATTACATGCGAAGACGATGATAAGAGACGCGAGAATCAGAATTTGTTTCAATCGGATAGCGAGTTATTATGAAGTTATTGGAACAAAATATTGAACAATAATATTGTGAAAGCCGTTGCTCAGATACTTTTGTAATCAACATTAATAACCTATTAAAATTTAAAGAAGAATGATTGTAACACTCACAGACAGCAACTGGGAGCAGGAAGTAACCAATAGCGACGTTCCGGTTCTGGTGGATTTCTGGGCCGTTTGGTGCGGACCGTGCCGAATGATTGCCCCGATAGTGGAAGAGCTTTCCAGAGAGTACGATGGCAAAGTGAAAATTGGAAAAATGAATGTGGATGAAAACCGCAATACACCTTCGCAGTTTGGCATCCGAAGCATACCGACCTTGTTGGTTTTTAAAGGTGGTCAGGTTGTGGACAAACTTGTTGGAGCCGCTCCCAAAAGCACAATCAGTTCAAAACTCGAAGCGCAACTCGCCTGATTGGCTTCGTTATAATATTTTGAAAAAGCGGTGGTTATTTTTGCGACTACCGCTTTTTTATTTTGGAAGAAAATCAAATAGTACGCGCCGACAATCTTGAGCTTTTTGCCCGACAGGTTGTTGAAGGTTTTATAACCGGTTTACATAAAAGTCCGTATCACGGATTTTCCGTTGAATTTGCCGAACACCGCCAATACAATACAGGCGAATCAGTTCGAAATATTGACTGGAAACTTTTCGCAAGAACCGAACGCCTGTATGTGAAAAAGTTTGAAGAAGAAACCAATCTTCGATGTAACATTCTGATTGATACTTCCGGTTCGATGTATTATCCGGAAGCCGGAATTAATAAATTTCAGTTCTCGGCTCTGAGTGCAGCTTCGTTAATGCACCTGCTGAAAATTCAGAGAGATGCTGTGGGTCTCACATTGTTCGACGAGGTAATTCACACACAAACAGAAACGCGTTCATCTCCTTCTCATCACATTCAATTATTACAATTACTAACCGATTATTATAATCAGAAACGCGGGCAAAAAGCAACCGACATCTGTGCAACCTTACATGAGATTGCGGAGCGAATTCACCGCCGCAGTCTGGTTGTGATTTTTAGTGATATGTTCGACGACAAAGAGGCAGATAAAGTATTTGATGCCCTTCAACATCTCAAATACAACAAGCACGAAGTGATTCTCTTTCACACTATTCATAATCCGCTGGAACTTGAATTTGAATTCGAAAACCGGCCCTACACGTTTCAGGATAGTGAAAGTGGTGAAAGAGTAAGATTGTTCCCATCAGAAGTTCGAGAAGATTATGTGTCTAAGATCAGTGCGTTTCACCGTGAACTGAAGTTCAGAGCGGCGCAATATCGAATTGACTTTGTTGAGGCGGATGTTTCAAAAACCGTTGAACAAATCTTTATTCCATTCCTGGTTAAAAGGCAAAGAATGCGGGGTTAACAGTCCGCTTACCTGATGGATTAGGAATATCTTTGCCCGGACCAAATCAGGAATATGGATAGAAATGTGGTGATCATTGAAAACCCGTCTGAAGTAGGAGCCGGCGTTCGTGGAGCCGGATTAGGGCCGGTTGCCGTGCGCATGGAAGAACACAGGATGGGAAACAGGATTTATTCTAAATATCCATTTTACAACATCGATTCTTACAACCACGAATTGGTTCATGAAACCCCTTATAAAAATGCCCGCTATATAGATTTCATTTTAAAACAAAATGAGCGGCTCGTGGAAGAAATACAAAAACATCTTTCGCTACATCAATTTCCGTTAATTATGTCGGGAGACCACAGCAATGCAATGGGAACGATTGCGGCGCTTAAGGATTTTAACCCGGATAAGAAATTGGGTGTGATCTGGATAGACGCACATGCAGATCTTCACACTCCGTTTACGACACCCAGCGGAAACATCCACGGAATGCCACTCGGGGCAAGTTTGGGAGAAGGTTATGCCTCAGACCCGGTTAATACTTTGCACAAGGACACCGCATCTTACTGGGAAAAACTAACTCATTTAGGACCTAAAAAAATTCACCCTAAAATTTTACCGGAGGATTTGGTTTTTATCGCGATTCGGGATCTTGAAGAGCAGGAATGGCAAGACATCGACGACAATAGGATTATGAATTATGTGCCGGCAAGATTGTTACACAAGTCGATGACCGAGCTGGCGGAAGAAACATTAGAATATCTCGATAAGTGCGATCAGATTTATATTTCTTTTGATGTGGATTCCATGGATCCATCGGTTAGTAAAGGAACCGGGACCAGTGTCGAAAACGGGCTCACACTAACACAGGCTACGGAATTACTCGCGGCTTTAATGTCGTCTTCAAAAATCTGTTGTCTCGAAATCACAGAGGTTAATCCAACCATTGACGAGCAAAATAAGATGGCTAAAGCAGTAGTGAAAATTATGCAGAAACTGCTGCTGTGAGGCTCGTTCATTTTAATAGACGAGAAGTCTCAATTTGAGCTCTC
This sequence comes from Bacteroidota bacterium, assembly GCA_016124755.1. Taxonomy (GTDB): domain Bacteria; phylum Bacteroidota; class Bacteroidia; order NS11-12g; family UBA9320; genus WGNA01. The sequence continues at coordinate 12,231 of WGNA01000006.1, forward strand.
AAAGACTTGATATTCACATTTTTTCAATTTACTTTGTAACAGCTTTTATTACTACTTTTTCGAAAATTTAACCGTATGACCCAGGAAAGGTCTGTGCTGACTCTTAATAAAGATCTGTTTACGTATTGCTCTGTGTTTGATCAGGTGCCATTTCCAACGGCGCTTTTTGATCAGGAAGGGTATGTGATTTACCGGAATCAAAAATTCGAACAATATCTTGATCAGGTAGATGGTCATGCCGTTTCGATGGACCAATCTGCTCCTGGATTTGAACAGGAATTAATTGGTTTTTTAGAACAGAACACACTTACTCACGAATGGAAGGCTGCCGGTTGGAATATCATTTTCAGGCGGGTTGTGTCGACCGAGAAGGAATTTGTTCTGGCCACACTAAAGCACAGAACTTCACATCTTACCAACGGCAATTCAGAGTCTCACCTTTTTTCGGAAGACGACAGAAGTTGGTTTCGGGCAATTGTTAATCATGCTCCGGAAGCAATTCTGATTCTCGACTTTCAGAATAAAAAATACATCGAAGCGAATCCGCAAGCGATTAAACTTTTCGGGATTCCCAAACACGAACTGTTGCACAGACATGTGGGAGATTTGAGTCCTGAATTACTTTCCGATGGTAGAAGCGCCCGGGAAATATCGGTGGGCAAGATTCAAAAATGTATTGAAACCGGTAAAACGGTAAAGTTTAATTGGGAGATAAAAAGACCGAACGGAGACCTTATTCCGGTTATCGTTCGGGTATTGCGATTACCAACCGACAAAGGCATTCTGGTTCGGAGCAGTATTACAGATTTATCTTTCAATGAGCAGGCGAAATCTGAGATAAAAGCCAGAAAGAAGCAATTCAATATGCTTTTTGGCAACGACATTTTTTCAATGCTGATCTGCGATTTATCCGGAAGAATTGAAGACGCCAATCCTGCATTTTGCAAAATGATCGGAATGTCCCGAAAAGAGTTGGTTGGAATGCCTGTAAGAAAACTGATTCATCCCGAAGAATTGAGCAAGCATGACGAGTGTTTTAGTTCACAACCAAAGGGAAATCAAAAGGCACATTCGGTTGAAATGAGAATTATCCACAAGACCGGAAAGGTGTTGTATTGTACTTGTTCTTCCAAATTGTTTACAGATCCATCCGGAAAGCAATTTCAGGTTCAAACCATCATTGATTTAACCCGGGAAAAGCAAATCCGAAAAAGCCTGGAGGATAGCGAACATAAGTTCCGAAGCTTATTTTCCAATAGCATCATTGGTATTTTAATGATTGATGTTGAGCAGAAATCTGTTTTGGAAGCGAATCCGATGGCTCAATATATTTTGGGAAGAAACCTTGAGGAAATTACCAGTGATCCATTGCTCATCTTTGGTAATGAATCTACAGACGATCAGAATCAAAAATTTATTAAAACGGTTCTGAAAAAAATTCGGGCAGGCGAACAATCGGTAATAAAATCGCAAATTGTTCGTCCCGACGGGTCTTTGGTTTGGATTCGTGGAGGCGCTTACCCGCTCAGTTCAGATGATTCCAACATTATTGTAATCGGATTTATTGACATCTCGGATTCCGAGCGGAGGAAACAACAATTTATCCGGCAAAACAATCAGCTCAACGCATTTATCGAACACAGCGTAATTCCGGTTGCCATGTTCGATTCAAACATGAATTATTTGTTCGTTGGTCAGAAATGGGTTGAGATGTATCCGACACAATTCGGCAGAGACATCGTCGGTAAAAACTATTACGATTTGCATCCTAATATTCCACAGCGATGGAAGTTGGCCCACATGAAAGCACTTTCCGGTAAAACCATTAAAAACGATATGGATCTGCATATCAAAGCAAATGGCAGAAAGGAATGGTTTCGCTGGCTGGCAAAACCCTGGTACGAAGAGAATCAGGTGATTGGCGGTATCATTGTTTATGCTGAAATAATTACCGACGAAGTGCTCGCTGCCGACGAGGCCAGAAAACAGGAAGCCCGGTATAAGAGCTTTTTTGAGAATTCAACTCTTGGGTGGATTGAAGCCGAAGCGGTTAAGTTGATAAAATACTGCCAACAAATGGGTGCTGAAGAATTTTCTCACGACCGGGCGTTTGAATTATTTACCGAATGCCAGGTAGTCGGGTTTAATGATCAGATCCGGGAAATATTCAGACTCTCTAATACTTCGGTTGAAGAGTTCAAACCTATGAAATATGTAACCGGGAGTCTGTCCGGTTTTGTTCGTCAGATGGTAAATTGTCTTCGAAACGGAATTCAGGTTTTTGAGTACGAATTAGCCATTACCAATGAAGAGGAAGATAAACGCAATCTCTTCATTTCCGTTCGGCTTCCGGAGGACGATGACTACCAGCATATAGTTTACGGTATTCTGGATGTTACCGATCTTAAATCTTCTATTTCTGCTTTAAGAGAGAGCGAAGAAAGGTATCGTACCATGTTTGAAAGCAACAGTCTGGGAGTTGTTTATACCAATTACAGAAAATCTATTATTCGTGTTAATGGCGCTTTCGAGCAAATGTTCGGTTACACAGAGGAGGAAATGCAGTTCAAGGATGAACGGGAAATGCTGTATCCAAAATTCCGGAAACAACACGATGAAATTGTGCGGCAACTTAATTCCGGAGAGACACGCTTCGTTTCTGTAGAGAAAGAATACAAGAAGAAAAATGGCAAAAAATTAATTGCACATACCACTTCCAACGCTTTATACGACGACGAAGGTTTTCACTATGGAACAGTTACCATTATTCGGGATATTTCTGAACATAAACTGAATGAACTAAGACTTCGGAAGAAAAACGAAGAGTTGAAAAAAATCAATCAGGAACTCGATCAGTTTGTATACAGTGCCGCTCACGATCTCCGGGCACCAATTGCAAATGTTCTTGGGTTGGTGAAACTTCTGAAACTGGAAACTATGTCGGATGAGGCACATCATTATCTCAAACTACAAGAGAAAAGTCTCGACAAACTGGATGAATTTATAAAGAGCATTGTTGATTATTCCCGAAACTCCAGATTGGATTTGGCCAAAAATGAAATCGACTGGAAAGAATTTATTCAGGATGTACTTGACCAATATATGTTCTCTGAAAATGCGAGCCGGTTAAAAGTTATTGTGAAGGTTGATCAAAAGATTCCGTTTGTTTCAGATCTCAACCGGTTGTCGGTTGTAATGAATAATCTGGTTTCGAATGCCGTGAGGTACATGGATATTTCGAAGGATCACCCGTTTCTGCATATTACAGCAAAAGTTACCAAAACAAATGTGGTTCTTGTTGTGGAAGACAATGGAATCGGGATAGAAAAACAACACCTGCAATCCATTTTTAATTTGTTTTACCGGGCGAATTCTGATTCAAAAGGAACCGGCATCGGTTTGTATATCGTTAAAGAAACAATTTCAAAATTGAAAGGAAGTATTGGAGTAGAATCGGAATACCGGAAAGGAACAAAATTCATTGTTCAGGTTAAAAACTTTGCTACCTCGAAACGCAAAAAGCGCTAATCTTGAAACATGATATTTCTGGTCGACGACGATGAGATTCAGAACCTGATCAACAGCAAAGTGATCAGTATTGTTAATCCGAATATTACGGTTGATGCCTATTTGGGTGCAGAACGTGCACTTGCCGCGCTTGAGGAAGGTCGGCAGCCGAAAATTATCTTTTTAGACATCAACATGCCGAAATTAAATGGTTGGGATTTTTTAGAAATTTACCAAACCAAATATCAGATTCCGGTTTATATGTTGTCTTCTTCCATCAATGTTAAAGACAAGGAAAAATCGGAAACCTATCCGGTGGTAAAGGGCTTTATATGTAAGCCACTCGTTGTTGAAAAACTTCGTGAAATTCTCCGTGAAAATTCTATGGTATAAAAAAAACTCAGTGGGTTTCCAACTGAGTTTTTAATGACTCCTCCAGTATGAGCTGAACGGATGTCTGATTGGGTTCGGTGTAGGCTTTGTCGAGGAGTTCAACAGTAAACAGCAGACTGTTCATTTCATCTTCCAAAACTTCATCAATACTGAGGAGGTTTGCTAATTCAACCTCTTCATTTTGGCTGAGTTCACCGTAGATTTTTTGAAGGAGAGTGTTAATTGTAGAGTTTTGATCCATATAAGTGCGTTTGTGCGAGACATCAGGACAACGCCACTTATATCACCTTATTGTAAGACGATGGATTTTTCTGCAATTATTTTTCTCATGTTGTTTAGAGCATAGCGCATTCGTCCTAAAGCAGTGTTAATACTTACATCGGTAATGCGTGCAATTTCTTTAAAACTCATCTCACCATAGTGGCGGAGAACCAAAACTTCTTTCTGTTCGGGAGGGAGCATATTGATGATTTGGCGGATGGTATTTTCCTTTTGGCTGCGGATATATTTCTGCTCGCGATTTTCCTCGTTGATTTCAAAGGTTCTGAAAATATCTTCACCATCTTGCGAAGTAACCTTAGGCATCCGTTTAGTTTTTCTGAAATAGTCGATTGCAAGATTTCGGGCGATGCGAACAACCCACGGTAAAAACTTCCCTTCTTCGTTGTACTTCCCGGATTTAAGAGTTCGGATTACCTTAATAAAAGTTTCCTGAAAAAGATCTTCCGCAATGTAGGTGTCGTTCACAATCAGAATAATGGTTGTGAATACTTTTGATTTATGCCTGGTGATTAACATCTCCAAACATGCTTCATTTCCTTGAACGTACTGCTTAATTAAAGCCTTGTCGCTGATCTTGTTTTTCATAAATACCTCTCTTTTTAAAATTTAATGACCCTGTATGGTCGGATGTAAAACAAATGGGGTAGAGTAGAGGTACTTATTCGATAGGCTTAAGTGATTTTTCTGTTCACTAAAGTAAAAGGAATTTTTAATTATTCAAAACCTCATACAAAAAAATATTTTCTGGCGAACGGTTTTGAAGTGGATTTGTTCTCTTTGCAACTTCATTTTTAAAACTCTCCGGTGAGCAAAAACGACAATAAATACATCGAGCTGAAAGGTGCACGAATGCACAATCTTAAAAACATCGATGTGGCTCTTAAACGAAATGCATTTACCGTGGTAACCGGTGTTTCCGGTTCAGGCAAATCTTCTCTCGTTTTCGATACACTTTATGCCGAAGGTCAAAGACGTTATGTGGAAAGTCTTTCTTCCTACGCACGGCAATTCTTGGGAAGACTTGATAAACCGGATGTTGATTACATAAAAGGATTAACTCCTTGCGTAGCGATCGAACAAAAAGTGAATACCCGAAACCCGAGATCAACGGTTGCTACTTCTACTGAGATTTACGACTATCTCAAATTGCTGTTCACCCGAATCGGTCATACCATTTCTCCGATTTCGAACCGGGAAGTGAAATGTCATTCTGTGGAAGATGTTGTTACCGATGTGAATGCGAATACCAATCCGGATGACACTCTATATATATTGTGTGCGCTTCCCATGGAAGATGCAAAAGAACTGAAGTCGGTTCTGGAACTTGAAACTCAGAAAGGATATAGCCGCCTTTTATATAAAGGGGAAGTGGTTAAAATTGATGAATTCAAACAAAAACGGGTTCGTAGCAAGGATATCTTTCTGCTGGTTGACCGTGTGGTTATTCCGGATCATAAAGATGACGAATTCAACCAGCGTTTATTTGATTCGGTGCAAACTGCCTTTTATGAAGGAAAGGGAGAAATGACCGTTCAACTCAATTTGCCGGATGGGAAAAAGCAACTCGAATATTCTAATAAGTTCGAACTGGATGGAATGACGTTCGAGAAACCTTCCATCAATTTTCTAAGTTTTAATAATCCCTACGGAGCGTGCGGAACCTGTCAGGGTTTCGGATCTGTAATCGGTATTGATCACGACCTGGTAATTCAGAATCCTGATTTTTCGGTGTACGAAGGTGCCGTGTATCCTTGGAGAGGTGAAACTCTCGGTGAGTGGAAAAAGAGATTTATCACTCAGGCTTCCAAGTTTGATTTCCCGATTCACAAACCATACTCTGAATTGGATGACGCCGAACGCGATCTACTTTGGAATGGCAATAAACAAGTTCGAGGCATTAACGATTTCTTTGCCTTTCTTCAGGAGAACGCCTATAAAATTCAGTATCGGGTGATGATCGCCCGGTACCGGGGTAAAACTATTTGTCCGGATTGCCAGGGAACCCGACTTCGAAAAGATGCCTCTTTTGTGAAACTGGTTTCTAAATCAAAACTCCCGCATCATTCCAAAGGCCAGCCGAACCAAATTGCACTTACCGATGTAATGCTTCTCACCGTTAGCAAAGCGATTGAATTATTTGAAGCGATTTCTCTCCCCAAACATGAATTGGAAATCGCCGACCGAATCTTGTTCGAAATAAAATCGAGACTCGCATTTCTGAACGATGTCGGACTTTCTTATCTCGGGTTAAATCGACTTTCCAATACCTTATCGGGTGGAGAATCACAACGCATTAATCTGGCAACAACACTCGGATCAAGTCTCGTCGGCTCTACGTATGTATTGGATGAACCCAGTATTGGCCTGCATTCGAGAGATACAGAGAGGTTAATTTCTGTAATTCATAAACTCCGTGATGCCGGAAATACTGTTGTGGTTGTGGAACACGATGAAGAAATTATGTATGCGGCGGATGAGCTTCTAGACATTGGTCCGTTTGCAGGGACGAATGGCGGAGAAGTAGTTTTTCAGGGAGATTTTAAAAAACTTACCGGAAGTAAAACCCTTACCGCCGAATATCTCAACCTCGTTCGGCAGATTGAAATTCCTGCTCAACGCCGGAAATGGAACAACTCTGTTCGGGTTGTGAATGCGCGAAAGCACAACTTAAAAGGTGTTACCGTTAATTTTCCACTGAACACTTTTACCGTGGTTTCAGGAGTTTCCGGTTCCGGAAAAACTACCTTAGTTAAAAGTATTCTGCATCCGGTTTTAATGCGATCGCTGGATCAGATTAATGAAGGTGGAAAAACTACCGGCGATAAAGTGGAAGGAGATATCAAATTAGTAAAGGCGGTTGAATTGGTGGATCAGAATCCGATAGGTAAATCTTCCAGATCGAATCCGGTCACTTATATTAAAGCGTATGATCCGATCCGCGATCTTTTTGCAGATCAGGTTTTATCGAAACAACGCGGATATAAAAGTTCGACCTTCTCTTTTAACGTTGATGGCGGAAGATGTGATAACTGCAAAGGGGAAGGAGAAGAAATCATTGAAATGCAGTTTATGGCCGACCTGCATTTACCCTGTGAAATTTGTAAAGGCAAACGCTTTAAACAGGAAGTACTCGAGATTAAATACCGAAATAAAAACATCTCAGAAATTCTGGAAATGACGGTTGATGAAGCCATAGAATTTTTTGAAGGCGTGAGCAATGTTCAGAAGAAACTCATTCCACTTCAAGATGTGGGTCTGGGATATATTTCGTTAGGTCAGTCTTCGAACACACTCAGCGGAGGGGAAGCTCAGCGAATTAAACTCGCTTCCTTTCTCAGCAAGTCCTCATCGGGCAATCACACACTTTTTATTTTTGATGAACCAACCACCGGTTTGCATTTTCATGATGTTCAAAAACTCATGAAATCTTTTAATGCTCTGGTGAATTCGGGCAACACCATTATAACAATCGAACACAATCTCGACGTAATAAAAATGGCAGATTGGGTTATTGATATGGGACCCGACGGCGGTGACAACGGAGGGCAGGTAGTATTTGAAGGAACCCCGGAAGATCTGGCAAAATCGGATAGTGTTACAGGTTTTTATCTAAAGAAGAAACTCGACGGTGAGTTGAGTAATCCTGCGCTCAGTAAAAATTAACCAAAAGAAAAAGCACTGAGTAAATCAATGCTTTTTCTTTTTATCGGCGGCTCCGGTTCCTGATCCCGAACCGGAATTGGTAACTCCGGCTGCTGCCTGAATATGTTCTTCGAGTTCGTATTCATCACCTTCAAGATATCCGGTGTGTGTGTAAACAATGGCTCCGGTTGAATCAACTAAAAAAGTCACCGGCGGATTTGTAACGTTCATGGCTCTTTGTAATTCCTGATTTGGATCGAGGAGGATATCGAACGACCAGCCTTGTCCGGTTGCAAATGGTTTCACCTGTTGTGAATTTCGGGAATCGTCGAGCGAAACGGCTACCAGTTCAACATTGTATTTTTCCTCCCATTCTTCAAGAAGATCATTCATATTCCGGAGTTCTTTAATACAGGGCTTGCACCAGGTTGCCCAAAAAGAAATAATGGTGATCTTTCCATTTGAACCGTAAGAACTAAAGTCTACGTTTTTGCCATTTATATCTTTTAAGGTAATGCTCGGAAGAGTTGTAACGGCTTTCGTTGTATCACTTGTCTGAGCGTAAAGTCCTGTGGAAGACAGAAGTAGTAAGAGGATAAATAAATTTTTCATTTCTTGTTTTTGTTCCGGCGGAAGTCAAATATTGTTCCGCGTGATCAGCGCAAATTAAGACCAATTTTGAATTAATTACACGCTGAGGTGCGGTAAAATCAGAGATTGAAGAAACGCATAAATTAAAAATCGGGAATGATCAGAGTCGGAATTTTCTTCGGAGGAATCAGCAGAGAGAGAGAAGTATCTTTTGCGGGAGGCAGAACCGTGTACGACAATCTGGACAAAAATCTGTTTGAAGCCATTCCGGTATTTGTGGATCCGTGGGGAAATTTCGCTGTTCTCGATTGGGCTTTTGTATATCGAGGAACCATTCGTGATTTTTATCCGCCGGTAAGTTATCTCCCCGAAAGTAAAAATCAGTTTCAGATTTACGCGGATAGTCTTCAACTCACAAAATTCGAACAGCGCGAAATGCTCTCGCAGATCGGAAGGGTAATCAATCCAAATGAATTATCGGAACTCATCGATTTTGCTTTCCTGGCTCTGCATGGATTGCACGGAGAAGACGGAACCATTCAGGGTTTGCTCGAATGGATGGGTATTCCGTATTCCGGTTCTTCCATACTTCCATCGGCGTTCGGAATGAACAAAGCGGTTCAGAAAAAATGGCTCGCTTCTCAATTTGAAGGACCCGAATTTATTTCCGTTTTAAGGAATGCATTTTTTCAAAATCCAAAAGAAGTTGCCAAAGAGGTTTTAACGAATATCGGATTTCCTCTGGTGGTGAAATCGGCAAATCAGGGATCTTCTATCGGTGTTGGCATTTTAAAGAATGGGGATGAAGATTCTCTGCTAAAAGCAATTGAAAACGCATTTTTTACCATCAAACCCGATCCGGAAATAATTCGGAATAATGCGGTTGAGTTCGTTCGAAATCTCTCCGACATCCGAAGTTCCATTGGATTTCCATTAATCCTTAATGGCAATAAAATCTATCATCCGGAAGATGCTTTAGACCAGATTCAAAACCTTCTTCAGACCAATTCTGCTATCGAAATTTCTGCGGTTAATGCTGAAACGGAAGTGGTGATTGAGCAGTTTATCGAAGGTCGTGAATTCAGTTGCATCGTAATCCGCGACATCGACGGAAGCCCCAAGGCACTTCCGCCGACTGAAATTGTAAAGCGAAGTGAGTTGTTCGATTATCGTTCGAAATATCTCCCGGGCTTATCCCGAAAAGTTACGCCGATCGATTTGCCCGATGCAGATGTGGAGCGAATTAGAGAAGAATGCGTTAGGCTATATGAGCATTGTGGATTCGAAGTGTACGCCCGCATTGATGGCTTCTTCAACCGCGATGGAAAAATCTTTTTAAACGATCCGAATACAACTTCCGGAATGATGCCTTCCTCGTTTTTCTTTCATCAGGCTTCCGAAATCGGATTAAATCCGAGTCAGTTTCTCACCTATATTTTCAGAACTTCATTAGAGGAAAGAAGAAAAATTTCGATTTTGAAGGAGACTGCCGAACGTCTTTCGCAACAGTTTGATAAAGACTGGCAAAAAACCAAACAGGCCTCCGAAAGGCGAACCCGTGTTGCTATTATAATGGGAGGATATTCTACCGAAAGACATATCTCTGTGGAGAGCGGCCGCAACATTTACGAAAAACTGGCTTCGTCTGCGAGGTACGAAGTGATTCCGATTTTTCTAACCGGTTCAGCCGAAAATCACTTGCTATTCCGGTTGCCGGTTAACATTATGTTAAAAGACAATGCAGACGATATTGGTAACAAATTAAAATCCTTCCATCAGGCGGAAGTCCTGAAAAAGATCATTCAGGAGTTTTCGGAACTCACCAATTATTACACATTGCACAAACCGATTTTCGAACCGGTTCAGGTTACCTACGAAGATCTTCCGGAAATCTGTGACGAAGTATTTATCGCACTTCACGGCAGACCGGGAGAAGACGGAGCAGTTCAAAAACATTTAGATCAATTAGGAATTCCCTATAACGGTTCGGGTGTTCAAAGCTCTGAAGTAACCATTGATAAATTTACAACCAACAACATTTTACGGGAAAACGGATTTCTCGTGGCCGATAATTATCTGGTTCTGGAAGACGAATGGAAAAACCGACAAGCAGAGGTTGAACGTCGGATTCTCGAAATTGGTTTTCCGTTGATTGCAAAACCGTCGGATGAAGGTTGTAGCAGTGCCGTTTTAAAATTAAAAAATATGGAAGAGGTTCGCCATTATGCGCAACTGACTTTCAGAAATTCAGAAGAACTCACCGATGAGATGCGGCAATTAATGCAACTTGATCAGCAGGATGAATTTCCGAAAAAGCCATACTTCCTCATCGAGAACTGTATTGAAAAAGGAGATGCCCACCATTTTCTAGAGATCACCGGAGGAATGCTGACTTTTTATAAAAATGGCGTTCTCAATTACGAAGTTTTCGAACCATCTGAGGCGTTGGCTTCGGGAGCAATTCTTTCACTTGCCGAAAAGTTTTTGGCAGGCGAAGGCCAAAACATTACACCGGCAAGATTCAGTAAAGACCCGGATGTGAATCGCTCGGTATCGGCTAAAGTGAGAGAAGTTCTGGAAGGTGTAGCACGAACTTTAAAAGTGGAAGGATACTGCCGGATCGACGCATTTGTGAAAATATATAAGGATGGGAAAATCGAAGTGTACATCATCGAAATTAATTCCCTACCGGGCATGACTCCGGCAACCTGCATCTACCATCAGGCTGCAATCAACGGTTATAAGCCTTTTGATTTTATTGATAAAATCTTGACCTTTGGCCGCGACCGATTAGCAGCCGGAAAACACCTGTATGAAAATTCTTAAAACTCTTTTATTTCTTGGAATCGTTACGGCCGTTTTGCTGATCGGAACGTATTTCTTTCTGAACTTTTATACGAATCACGACGACCCTTTGGTGCAGGTTCCCGACATCGAAGGGGTGCGAATTGATAAAGCTTTGCGAATGCTGGAAGAAGAAGGATTTGATTACGAGGTAACCGATACCATGTACCGCGACGGAGTTCCGTTGCTTTCGGTGATTGATCAGAATCCGGTAGCTGGGAGTGAAGTTAAAAAGGGAAGAAAAGTTTACATAGTTTTAAATTCCAAAGATGTTCCGAATGTTGAAATGCCGGATTTGGCGGGGCATACAGGCTTTGGACAAGCCGTTACTATTTTAAAAAGCAAGGGATTGGATCTAGGGAGAAAAATCTCAATGCCGTTGGAAAATATAATGGATCCAGACAGTGAACCGGTTCTCGAACAACGCATTCACGGAGATTCAACTGCCGTTGCGCCCGGAAAATCCATCAAACGACACACAAAGATTGACTTAGTTGTTGGGCGCTATATTGAACGCTCTTCCGGTAACGATTCCATCGGGAATTTAGAACCGGCTCCTGATGAATTGTAATTGGATATTTTTGCTGCAATATGTCTGAACCAGTGGCGTTCAGGCTGTACTACCCTCACAGGATGATTCGAATTTATCTCACCATTTCCGTTTTTATTTTTTGCTTTTCAACATCTGTTTTTGCACAGATCGGATTAATTCCCCTCAGGAGCAATCCCGTTATTCAATCGTATCTCGAAAATCATCCGGATTATGAGTGGGGTAAAACGAACAAACTTTTTAAATGGGGAACCGACGATACGCTTCAACTTCCTTTTTTCGAAGATTTTACTTCCACTACGATTTACCCGGATTCCTCCAAATGGAGAGACAACAATGTTTATGTAAATCGCGACTTTGCCATCAATCCACCTTCATACGGTGTGGCAACTTTCGATTTTCTGGATAAAACCGGTTACCCGTATTCACCCATTGAAGCTTTGGAAATTTTAGGGGCAGATACTCTGACTTCTCAAGCAATTAATCTCAGGGATTCGGCCGGAAAAACACTCAGCCTTGCCGACTCAGTTTATTTTAGTTTCTACTATCAATGTCGTGGACTTGGTGATATTATTACCAGCGATGATTCGCTCAGAGTGGAATTTAAAGACAATCAGGGAAGCTGGAATCTGATGTGGAGCGCCGGCGGAAAGCAGGATAAAAATTTTCACCGTGTAGTGGTGCCCATCAACGACAGCCGTTATCTGCACGAAGATTTTCAGTTCAGACTTTTAAATATTACACACGCCTGGGGTAACGATAACCATTGGCATGTCGACTATATCCTGCTCAATAGTGGAAGACGATTCAGCGATAGTTTGCATCGCGATATCAATATTCAAAGCCGGCCGACTTCTTTGTTGAAGCATTACTCAAGTATGCCGTACGATCATTTTATGGCAGATCCTTCTGAGGCTGCCGATACCACAAACTTTTTTGTTTCCAACCGCAACGACGCGATTATAAATGCGGAGGTAAAACACATCGAAAAGCACAATGGAAATACTCTTGTCGATAGTGATTTTAAACTAAATGCCGGTAACGTTCCGAGTTACGGATTTACCGAACGACAAGTTGGTGGTTATGACTTTTCCGGACTTCCCGGTTTTCCGGTTGTGATCGAGCGGCAGTTTTTAATTCGGGAATCGGGGCAGAACGATCCGACCATTTATGCTAATAATAACAGTTTAACGGAGTATCAGATTTTTGATCGATATTATGCGTATGATGATGGTACCGCCGAATCCGGTTTTGGATTCAACGATCTAAAAAAAGGCGAGGGAACTATTCTGATTGCTTTCGATCTAAAAAAGGCAGATACCCTGCATGGCATATATATGAACCTCACACACATTGTGAAAGATGTACACCGGCAGCGTTTCGATTTGTTGGTGTACAGCGACATTGCATTAAATGGAGGTGAGGACAAATTGCTCACTTCACATACATGGGTAACCGATTCTCTTTATACCGTAACCCAACAAAACGGTTTTCGGTACTTGCCGCTCGACAGCTCCATTTTTCTGGATAAAGGAACTTTCTATGTCGGCTGGAAACAAGACAAAGAATATTTGCTCGGTATAGGTTTCGACAAAAACAATGGCTATCTCCCGGGTGGCAACACAACGAACAAAAACATTTTCTTTAATATCGGAAGTGGTTGGATTCAAAACAGTAGTGCGGAGTTATCCGGCGCACCTATGATCAGACCTTTGGTTGGATCGTCGTATCCATGGAATGTCGGAATTAAAAAAATCGCGAGTCCGGCTCCAAACGTCTATCCGAATCCAACAAACGGTTTGGTGAATCTTCCGTTTGGGACAAAGGACGTGAGAGTTTATAATTTCTCGGGTCAGGAAGTTCCGGTGAAGTTTGAGAATGAAACGGCAGACCTTTCGAATTGTGCGGCAGGAATTTATTGGTTGATGCTAACCGATTCTGAAAACCAAACAACTACCGTAAAAATTATTAGAACTAATGAGAGCGGAAATTAATTTTGAACTATGAATGAAATAACCGTTACCGAACTAAAGGAAAGACTCGACAAGGGAGAAAAACTCAACATAATTGATGTGAGAGAACCCTGGGAATACGAAGAATTTAACATTAATGCCCGCCTGATTCCATTGGGAGAATTGCAGGCCAATATCGACGATCTCGACGAGTGGAAAGATCAGGAAGTAATCGTTCATTGCAAGTCGGGAGGCAGAAGTGCTGCGGCATGTGATTACATGACCAGCCAGGGATTTACCAATGTGAAAAATCTTCGAGGCGGAATGTTAGCCTGGCAGGAGATGAACTAAAATGCGCTTTCGCCGCATTTCTCTTTTTGCTTTTCTAATTACAGCGTTGATAACGGCAACGCTTCAGTTTTGTCATTCACCTTCTGAAAATCAATCTGAAAATTCGCCCTACATAAATCACCGCGATTCGGTTGAATATGTAGGTATGGCCGTTTGCGCATCTTGCCATGCCGACAAACACGAAACCTTTGTTCACACCGGTATGGGACAGAGTTTTGATTGGGCTTCGATGCGAAAAAGTTCCGCTGATTTTAATGCCCAACATCTGCTTTACGACTCCTTTTTAAATTTTTATTACCATCCCTTCTGGAAAGGTGATAAGTTGTTCGTGAAAGAATTCCGAATCGAAAATGGTGACACCGTGTATCAGCGGAATGAAGAAATCACTTACATCATCGGATCGGGTCAGCACACAAATTCACATTTAATAAAGAAGGGAGATTTTGTGGTTCAGGCACCCTTCACCTGGTACGCCCAGCGATCAAAGCTGGATTTTCCTCCCGGATTTGAAAATGGAAACAATTCCCGGTTTTCCCGAATAATTGATGAAGAGTGTATGAGTTGCCACAACTCGATGCCCGTGATGAAATCCTCGTCACGAACATTCTCGAAAATCGGAACCGGAATCGATTGCGAAAGATGTCATGGTCCGGGAAGCGCTCATGTTGCGTTCCGGTCTTCGGGAAAAATTCCGGATGGCGATATTGATTACACCATTGTAAATCCAGCTAAACTCTCGTGGAAACGACAGATGGATGTTTGTCAACGCTGCCATTTGCAAGGAGATAATGTTCTGAAACCCGGAAAATCCTTCACCGACTTCAGACCCGGAATGGAGCTCGCATCGGTCTTCGAAGTTTTTCTACCGGCCTATTCAGATTCGGATGATGCCCGTTTTAACATGGCCAATCACGCAGACCGGCTGCAATCCAGTAAATGTTTTATTGCCACCAACGGAAGCAATCTCGAGAGCACAACCTTTACTTGCATCACTTGTCATAATCCGCATGTGAGTGTGAAAACCCTGAAGAGTTCACACTTTAATAATGTTTGTCAGAATTGCCATAAAAGCGGTAAATCTATGTGTTCGGCACCAATGGAAAAGAGAAATTTGCTTTCCGACAATTGTGTAAAATGCCACATGCCGGTGAGTGGAACCGAGGATATTCCGCACGTTTTAGTCCACGATCATAAAATTGCCGTCTATTCCGATACCGTTCATGCTCAACCCAAACACAGTGAAGTTACCGGATTGTATTGTGTTAATAAAACGGATCCGGAACCCGACATGCTCATCCGGGCATATCTAACGTATTACGAAAAATTTGATCCGCTTCCGGTATATCAGCAAAAGGCAGAAGCTTTATTAAAGGAGCATCCCGATCCCGAATTGCTCATTCATCTACGGTATCAGCAGCAGAATTGGAAGGCTATTATTCTCATAAGCACAAAAGAAAAAGACCGGCAGTTCGATGGAATGACCTGTTACCGGATCGGTAAAGCCCATCACATGTTAAACAGCTTTACCGGTGCTAAACAATGGTTGGAACTGGCGGTACTGAAGGAAAAAGAAAGATTCGAATTCCAAAACGAACTGGCTGCAACGCTGATTAAACTGGAAGATTATGCTAATGCTTTGGTTCATTTAAAAGAATGTCTCGATCTGTTTCCGGAATATGTTCCCGCGCTTAATAATGCCGGATTCTGTCACATCATGAATTTCGAACCCACGCCGGCTTTAGTCTTTTTAAAAAAATCTCTTTCGCTTGATCCCGATAACATAACCGCTTTGGAAAACCTGGCTTTGTTGTACGACCGGATGAATCAAACCGAAAAACTGAAGCAAACATTAGAAAGGATATTAAAGATTGACCAAAATCATGACGCTGCGCGTAAACGGTTGTTGACAATCAAGTCCGGTTAGTGGCCGCAATGAATTTATCTTTGCCACAAATTCTGACCTCATGGCCATTATTATAACAGACGAGTGTATTAACTGCGGAGCATGCGAACCCGAATGCCCGAATAACGCGATATATGAAGCCGGTGCTGAGTGGGCAATTGCCGACGGCACCAATGTAAAAGGTACGTATTCTCTTCTCGATGGATCGGTTACCAATGTTGACGATAAGCACAAACCGATTTCTGCGGAAGTGTATTACATCGTTCCGGATAAGTGTACAGAGTGCACGGGCTTTCACGAAGAACCCCAATGTGCGGCGGTTTGTCCTGTGGATTGTTGTGTCCCTGATCCCGATCATGTGGAGTCGGAAGAACTTCTGCTCAACCGGAAAGAACGTTTGCATATATGATTTCGGGGCGCGGACAGTGCCTTATTTCCTGTGTTCCCGTTCGGGCTGAAGATCGAAGCGCCTCCGAATTGGTGACACAAATTCTCTATGGTGAAACGTATTCGGTTTTAGAAAGAAGTGAGAAGTGGCTTCGTATAAAACTCGAAACGGACGGATACGAAGGTTGGATAAGCTCAGATCAGTTTTCTAAAATTGTTTTTGAACCCAAAGGAATTCAACGTGAGTTTCCTTTTGTTTGGTTGGATGGGATTATGGCTCCGGTTGGGAGTCTGGTTCCGGGTGATTTAGTTGTTGAATTTCCCGATTGGTTAAATCTTTCAAGACAAATGCTGAACGTTCCGTATCTGTGGGGCGGAAAAACATTTATGGGAATTGATTGCTCCGGTTTTGTTCAGGTTGTTTTTAAAGTGTCTTCCAATCTTTCACTTCCCCGCGATTCGTCACAACAGGCATTGGTTGGAGACCGAATTAATTTTGAAAACCGGTTGGCAGGTGATCTCGCATTTTTTAAAAATAATAATGGCGTAATCACTCATGTGGGAATTTTAACTTCCGAAAAAAGTATAATTCATTCTTCGGGTAAGGTGCGGGAAGACGGGTTTGATGAAAGGGGAATTATACGGCCCGACGGTTCAATCAGTCATTCGTTTTCTCATCTGCAAAGGGTTTTCAATGGTTTGCTTTTGAATCATTAAATCCTCATATTGCGGCGGATCATTCTGAATTTACATGTCGAATAACAATGAATCCTGGGGTTCCCGGGTCGGCCTTATTTTAGCCATGGCCGGAAACGCCGTCGGGCTTGGAAACTTCCTCAGATTTCCGGTTAAAGCGGTTCAAAACGGCGGAGGTGCCTTCATTATTCCGTATCTCGTTTCTTTCCTCCTGATGGGAATTCCGCTCCTTTGGGTTGAATGGTCAATGGGAAGATTCGGCGGTCGATACGGTGATCACTCCACACCGTTTATTCTCGACAACATGACCAAGAAGAAATTCTGGAAGTACTTCGGAATTTTCGGAATCTTCACCAACATCGGTGTAATGGCGTACTATACGTATATCGAATCGTGGACATTAACCTATACCATAAAATCTATCGGTGGGAGTTTTCACGGAATCGATATCGGAGCCGTGGGAGAGATATTCGATAAATATGTGGATTCACACGGAGGTGTAAATCTTCCAGTACTCGCAATCGGAGCATTTGTGCTAACACTGGCCATCAACATCTTCATTCTTTCACGCGGTTTGAGCGGAGGAATTGAAAAGGTTGCCAAAATCGCCATGCCACTGCTTATCGGTTTCGGATTGTTTCTCGCCATCATGGCCATCAGTATGGGAAGTACCGGTCGTTGCCCGGATTGTAACTCTCATGCCGGACTCGACTTTTTATGGACGCCGGATTATTCTTCGTTGCGAAATCCGAAAGTCTGGCTTGAGGCTGCCGGACAAATATTCTTTACACTTTCTGTTGGTATGGGAACCATTCAGTGTTATTCCAGTTATGTGAGTAAAAAAGATGATATCGCTCTGAACGCCATGAGCGCCGGGTGGATGAACGGTTTTGTTGAAATTGTACTCGGAGCTTCTGTTGTAATTCCGATTGCAGTAGGTTACCTCGGATTAGATTGGGTGAAGGAAAACGCCGGATTTTTTACTGCTTTTAAAACAATGCCTTACCTCTTTGATCAATGGGGACAGGCTCTGGCTGTTCTAGCCGGAGTTGCCTGGTTCGGACTTCTGTTCTTTGCCGGAATAACTTCTTCCTTAGCCATGGGTACACCGTGGATGGGATTTGTACAGGACGAATTTAAATGGACCCGAAACAAATCTGCGTGGACATTAGGAATCGTTGTATTTCTGCTCGCTTTACCAACTATTCTCTTTTACGATTACGGAGTTTTTGATGAATATGATTACTGGACAGGTACGGTTTCTTTAGTAGTTTTTGCTCTGGCAGAAGTCGTCTTGTTTGCATGGGTTTTCGGAATGGACAAAGGCTGGGAGGAAATAAACCACGGTGCCGATATGAAGGTTCCGGTGATTTACAAATACATCATCAAATACATTACGCCTCTATTCATCCTCATCATTTTTGCCGCATCATTGGTAACTCCGAAAGGCAACGACTGGGGAAAAGCATTTTCCGGAAACTGGCAACTCGACGGAGGCAGTATCATCGGACAGATTTTACATACCGGAACACATTACAACAAGCAATATTTTGCAGATGTGAAACAGTCGGAGTGGGATGGAGAAGTGGCAGCAATTACCAGTAACGAGAAGAAAAACCTCATTCAGATTCATGAGCCGGCAGAGTTTTATTACAAGGCTAATGGCAATATTGTTAAATCAAAACCGGAAGGGGAGGAGTATCAGGTGATCGACTCTTTTGCCACACAAACCATTTATGTGAATAAAGAAGCGAAGATTACGGTGGAAGCGGGTCAGCCCGTGAAAGCCGGAGAAACGGTCGCAACCGGAAGTTTTATCAATAAGATTTTCTTCATCGATATGTCGAGGCTCATTCTGCTGCTTACCTTTGTCGGCCTCGGTTTCATGGTACACTACGCAGCAAAACTCAGAAGACAAAACGCGAACTGATATGGGAACGACAGCATTGATATACATGATCGTTGTTCAGGGATTGGTAACGGTTATCACGATTTACTTTTTTGCTAAAGTGCTGAAAACACCGCCGAAACCAGAGCCGGATTCGTATTCCGACAACGACGACAAAACAGAACGACAACCCGAATGATGCTTCTCGAAACAGCCGATGCACACAGTCAGTCTTTCAGAATTATTCTGATCGCTTCCGAAATTATTATTCCACTGATCGTATTCATCGGAGCCTATCTTATTTTTAAACCGGTATTCGACAAACAGGAAAAGGAACGATTGGCCAAAGAAGAGGAGCAACGAAAAATAACAGAGCAGGAGAGAGGGGAAGGGTAACAGTAACGGTAACTGTAACTGTAACAGTAACGGTCCGCCTTCGCTAAAGCTACGGCGGATAAAAGAGCATTGAATTCTGAGTGGAACGAAGAATCCCCTCAACCTTCATCATACAATCGAAACTGTCCGTAGCGTCCCCGCTAAGGACTTAATTCTTTTCATTGTTTTCATTCATTTCATTTTAGAAATAGTTGCCAAAGTCGGTAGCGAGGACGCTACCTACAGGTTCCGGTTTTTACTTAGATTCCGTTTATCCAATAAATTCTGAGTGCAGCGAAGAATCTCTGTTCACCAAAAAGAATGACCGTCTTCGTGAGCGAAGCGAACGAACCCAAGGAAACGGTAACTGTAACTGTAACTGTAACTGTAACTGTAACTGTAACTGTAACTGTCCGCCTTCGCTATGGCTACGGCGGATGAAAGAGCAATTCCAGAGCCTTGGTGAAACTCAGACATCATCGCTATCCAGAGGAATGGGCTCGCCGGTGAAAATCTCGTTTTCAACCCAATCCACGAAATCCAGTTTCTTCAATTGTTTATTGATCCGGATAATTTCGCTCACTGTGCCAAATGGAATTTTTACGCTCGAAAAGATCAATGTGTCGTAATAATTAACATTCGGTCGATCCCGGTTTTGCGAATCCATTAAACCGAGTTCGGTAAGTTGTTTAATCTCTTCAAGCGTAGGTCGTCTGGAGTAATAAATAGTGAAATAATTACTTAAACCACCCGCGAATTCTCCTCTCACAAACGATGCGGAAACGCGGTATTTTTTCATCCAGTTCTCTACGGAATCTGTGGGAACGTAAATCGTATTCAACCAGGGAACGGCAGGCAGAATTGAGTGATCAAGTTTAAAAAGATAATCGTGAAAGGAAACCGGTTTAAAACTCGAATCTGCACGTCGTTCGGTCCAGACCATTTCATTTATACAGAAGTGGATTTGTATTTTTTTCCTATTCCTGATCAGCAGTTCAGCTTTTTCCCATTTAACCTTTGGTGAATTTTTAGTTTTTTGAATTTCTACCTTGTTATTAATTACAGAATCAATTGTTTTTATCGGTGTGCTTGTGTCGGTTTGAAAGGCTATATCACCAGAATCAGAAATTGTTTTTTCAGAATCAGAATTCACGGTGCTGCTATCAGACGGACTTCCACACGACAAAAGTGTGGCAGCATAAAAAAGAAAAATCAACCAGAAAAGAATAAATTTTTGGTTCATTATTCTAATAATCACTCCTTTTAAAATACCACGAGATTCGTGTATAAAAGCGGGCCGGCATCACCTGACGGAAAGCGGCCTGCTGAAATTGAACCAATGCCGAAGCCGGTTGATTTCCGTAATTCATCAAATTCGTTACACCCAAAGTGAAATAGAGAAGTGGTGAACCATAATACGACTTAGAATAATTTACGGTAAGGTACATATCGCTGGTGATTCCCGCCTTTTGTTTTTGTAATTCAGATCCTGCAACAATCGGTAAATCGTATCCGGAAATATATCCCAATGAAATATTGGGTTGAATTTTTATGTAACTGTGAAAGCGAACAATATATCGGGAATAATTATACCACGCATTCGGATTCGCTGAGGAAAAATTAAGCATCACATTATGCTGCGGGACAAACATTCCCACATTTCGGTTGTCCGTTTTTGAAAAAGTATAATGAACGGATGTATGAAATTTATTGGTTCGGAAAAAATTATCAATTGAAACGGTTGCCTGGGTTAGTGAATTAAAAGACCTGATTAACGCTCCGCCCTCGCCACCTTTTGATGTAAGTAATAGTTTGTTGAATGAGGTTTGATTGCCTGCCACCACAGAAATAGTTTTCTCCCGGTAAAATGTCCACTGACCGTGAAACCAGAAATTCCGATACAATTCCGGTTGATTAAATTGATAATTCAGATTTCGCAATCCGGATCGTAAGTATTGCGGTATTACTTGTGAGATAAAAGCTGTTTGTGAAGTAATACCGGCTCCTGCAGAACACTTGAGTTTTGAATTTTTGGTGTGGAAATACGTCTTAATAAACGGCAAATAATCAAACCCTGACTGATCACCGTTTCGAATCCGGAAGGTGTGTTGGTAAATTAAATTCAACCGGCGGTTCTTACCAAAAAAAGAATATTCCTGTACAAAACCGAAATTCTGATACAATTGAAATAATTCGGCGGATTGGTATAAATCTTTGAATTGATTAAACTGTGCGAATACTTTATTCTGAATCGAAAAATACTGTCGCGTAAACGTTAAATTGGAGTTCAGGTTTAATTGGCGATCATTGAGTTTGTCATTAAAAACGGCATTCTGATCTCCGTTAAGAATTAAAATATTGGCCTCGCTAATCCATTTAATATTCGCCGAAACGTTTTTCGTAAAAGTTAATGAAGAGTTAAACAGATTTTGATTTCCGGTACTGTTGTATAAAGGAGTTCCACCCGACGAAACATATTTTTCATTCCGGTGGTTGCCTAACCAGCCGGCACGTAAATCAATCCGGCCGGCTTCACGGTTGTTCTTTATCCAGTAATCACCAACCGTAATGTATGCGTTGCCATTTTTCCAGGCGTTTTCACTGGAATAATTCGAACGGTTTGATTTTAAATTCCAGATTTCTCCAGCGGCAAATGCAGATAAGTTCAGATGGTGATTTTTGAAAGACTTATTTTGATAATATTTAATTTCAAAATTTAACCAGTCTTTGCAATTGGAAGTAAGACTCGTATTCATATCTCCGTAACCCGGCTGATACGAATTGGTGGTAATGGTTTGCAGTCCGCTTTCAATGTTGAGATACGGAATACCACCTCTTTGAACCGACATACCCTGTGTTATTCCCTGATTTATCTCGGATTGCAGAACTAAAAGTTTCGCCGGGAAATTGGATATCAGCGGTGTTTGCCCCGACCTGATATTATTGCTCATTTCAAAGGATGTCAATCCATATTTTAATCCCGGATTTCCTCCAAAATTCTGAGCAGATAATTTTAGCTGAAATCCCAATAGAACTATCCAGAAGAAAAA
The DNA here is from genome assembly GCA_016124755.1 of Bacteroidota bacterium. Classification (GTDB taxonomy): domain Bacteria; phylum Bacteroidota; class Bacteroidia; order NS11-12g; family UBA9320; genus WGNA01. Next base: position 34,642 of record WGNA01000006.1, read on the forward strand.
GCTATTCATTCGAATTTTCATGGATCAGTTATTAGAATTACGAATGCTCACAACCACCGGTGAAACAGAGCTTTTTATTTCCGGTGTATAATATTGATACACATAATTTTCTTCGGTGTGGTAGGTCCCGCAGACCTGAGGTGTGAGTGCCAGTTGAATCGTTTTCTTTTCGTTCGGCCCCATTTCCAGCATGTACAGAACTAATTCGTTTTCGGAACTTTCGTAATAGTCAATAATTTTTTCATCTGTGAGATATTTCAATTCTTCTAATGAATAATTTAATCCTCCTGCAAAGTGTAAAACCGCCACAATCTGAGGTTTTCCTTTATCGGTTTTATTTTCAATTTCAATAGTCGCCGTGGTGGATTCACCAAGCTGTAATGACGTGTCGGAATAATTCACTTTTAATGCAAGTTCGGGGTGTTCCGTCTTATCATTTTCTTCATACCAATGCAATTCAAAATCAATAAATCGTTCCGGATCCGAATTAATTAATTCAAGGGTGTTTTTACCTTTTTTAAATAAGTCGCTGCTCATGATGGAAATATATTCTGAGCGGTTGCGAAAATCGATAGTTGTCTGTACGACTCCGTTAATCAGCATTTTTACCTCCGGAATTCCGGTTCCTGAGCGGTAATTAGTGAGATGATAACTCAACGCCTCCATGGTAAGTGCTGTAGATTGAGTGGTGCCGAAGCCGCTATAGTTTGAGTTTTTCATCATTTCAGTCATAAGTCTGGATAAGGATGATGAGTAGTTGTGATAATTTTTTAGCCTGTAACCGAGAATGTACGTCAGAGCAAAACATTCTTGCTTTAATGAATTCCCGTAACTGTACATAACCGATATGCCGGCAGTAACGCTCTGAAAATTTTGTTTTTCGTAAGATGCAATGAGCTTATTAAATACGGTATTGGCTTTTTCGGTTTCGCCAATGTTATAATAAATATTTCCGAGAAGACTGAGTTTGTACGCATCAAAATTCTGATCAACATCGCGTTCAATTGCACGCAACTGATCCTTGTCAATCGGTTCGCCGATGAGAGAAAGCACATAGGTGATATAGGCATTATTAACTTCATAGGTGGCAGAAGAGAATCCGTATTTGCCTGAATGAAACATATATCCTCCGTTTTTATCTCGCCGGCCGGACAGCCACTTTACGGAACGTCGAACCAGACTTTCATCGACGGGAATTCCCACTTGTTTCATGAGATAAAACTGGTATAATCCGTATGCTGTCAGCGTCTCATGCGGAGGTGTTCTTCCATACCATTCAAATCCGCCCTCCGAAGTTTCATAAGCCGCGAGTTTGTCGTAACCATGCGCAAGAACCTGCCGGAGCTGGTTGATTTCATTTGCATTATCATTCGGATTTTCGAGCAGAATCTTCAACGCCAGAATATTGGGATAATTGGAAGAAGAAACCTGTTCGAAACACCCATGCGGTTCCCGGATCATTTTTTTCGCCGTATTGTAAGCGATGTCCCGGAAGTCATTCATCAGGTTTAACTTCAGATACATTTTTTCGGAGACAACTGTCTGTAATTCAAAATCGATTTTGTGATTTCCCTTTCCGCTAATTGTTTTCACAACTTTGTGGCCTCTCGGAATTATCTGAATTGAACGGTTTACGACAGAATTTGAAAATGAATTTTGGGGAATGCTGTTCGCCGAAACATAAGCTCCAATAGTTCGGTTTGTATCGGTTGCGGTATAATTAAATTGAAGTTTATAAGGCTCACCGGGCAAAACCTTAACTTCTTTTTGATGTCTCATTTTATCTATTCCCCAATAAAGCGTTACCCGAATTGCTGTATCGGCTTTATTATTAATGATGGATTCCAGTTTTATTTCATCACCAAAGGTTACGGATGTTGGAGCCTTAAAAGAAATAGAGATAACATTACCCGTTTCAAAAGAAGTGGAAGCGTTAAACGGAATTCCATTTTCACTGATGCCTTCACAGAAAACAGTGTATCCGGTATTCTTATTTGATGTGCGAAACTGGCCGGCAATTCCGGGATTGCTAATACTTTGAATCGGCGCCCAATACAATGTGTTGGAATTGAGTTGAAGGGCATTGTTGAACATCAAAGGCTGACCGGTTCGGGTTGGATAGGCATAAACATAAAAAGGTCGGGTGTATGAATTATAGAAGGATACATCTGCCGGATACGAAACATCATTCGCAATTCCTCCCCAGTAATACCAGTAACCGATTCTTTGAACACTCGATAAACTCGTAACCTGATATGAGGAAATTGAACGGGATAATGATTCTATCGCGGGAGAGGTGTAACTGGCAGAGTTCTCAGTTCTGTCTATCGCATAATCGTATTTATAAACCGGACTGATTAAAGAGATTCGGGTTGAACGATTGGCAGAATTTTCATTTACGGGAGCCTCTTCGTTGTCGACAAGTGAAAGAGGTGATCCGGCAATAAAATCATTGGAAATAAACATGGGGTTAGCGTTTATTTTCTCCTCAACTTTTTCGAGCCCTTTTTTAATAATTAGTGTAAATCCGTTTTCGACCCAGGATGCGGGAATCATGGAAAAGCGGTACATGCCGTTCGAATCGGTTTCCACTTCCGCAGATGTATTTTTTATGTTAACTGAAGCGCCTTTTACCGGCAATTGATAATTCTGATAATCGTACACATGTCCGTAGAAATTGGCAACTCCCCGGTAGTAAAAGACATCCTTTCGCTGATCAGGTTTTCCGGTTTCTGGATTTCTGCGCCAGTGGGTTCGCTCCGTGGTTAACACCAAATCAAGTGCATCAGAAGCATGTTCATTTTCCGGATCAAAATAATATTGGGGTTCTTCGATTTCGGAACTGAATTCCACTCCGAGATACATCCACGAAACCATGTTGTGGGAGCGGTCTTTAATCTGATTCAAAAATTGATTTTCGACTACGTGTGTAGTAAAGTTCAACGATTTACTCTGGTCGGTATCCCAGTTTAATGAGTAGTTGGTATAACGATTAACATCAATCATACTATCGGTTTTTACCGCCACCTTTAAGGATTTTCGCACAATCATAAAGAGTCGGTGTGCGAGTGTTTTTCCGTTCACATCCGAAACCCAGACAGAGACAATTCCTTCGATTAACTGATCTGAAGGAATTTCAATCGTTTCGGCAGGAGTTACCGACATGAGCTTTTTAAGCACTCCGTTTACATCCGAGATTACAATGTTCTTTTTGCGGTTATCGCCTTTAATGCCGAACGCAACTTTTCCATTTCTTTCCGACTTGGTAATGATGAAACCCTTTTCCGTTGCTGCCGGTAAATCAAGCGTTTGATAATCGTCGCCGGGTGCACAGCGGTAAAACACTTTGTAGGTTTTACCGGCTTCGGGTGTAACCTGTACCTTCGACATTCCCTTATAAATGGTTTTAAAATTTACCGGAACGTTTTTGCCATCGCCGGAAGAAACAAATCCTTCGACGTTAATTGGGCGATCGTTTACATCCAGCGTTTGCAGAACCAGTTCGTTCTCAACTCCGGCCAACAAAAATTCACTACCGGATTTGTTAAAAATCTTAGCCCTTATATCCGGACTCTTAATTGGAATTCTCGCGGTTTGAGTTTCTGTATTTCCCTGAAAAGTGGCGCTGTATTCAAAATAACAGGTTGAAGTTTCTTCCGGATTAATCGCAAATACCGGATGTACCATTCCTTTCGAATCCGTTTTTAATTCAATCTGGTTGATCACATTTCCATTTGATTTTAGTCGCACCGAAACGGCTAATCCGGGAATCGGTTTGTTATCGGTTTTACGAAATGTGGCTTTGCCGGTAACTTCCTCACCCGGACTATAATTTTCTTTTTCAAATTCAGCATTAATGAAAAAACTCCTGCTGACGAAGCTTTGAACATAAATTTTCTTTTCAAAAAAGTCGCGCTTCACCGGGTTGAGTTGCCAGGAAGTATAACCTCTCAGCGTATAAACACCACCTGTTTTGGGTAGGGTTAATCTTCCGCCACCTCTGCCGTTGTTACAAAAAATACGAACCGAATCCACAATCTGATTTCGCGCATCGAGGAGTTCGGCTTTCAGTTGAACAACTTCCGTAATAAGTGCATTCTGATCGTTGGTAACATACGCGCAGAAGTACATGTTTTCGGAAGGATTATAGAGATACCGGTCTGTAACTAGAAAGACTTTTTCCATATCCACCGGTTGTTGACCACGGGATTGAAAAGCGTTTAAAACTAAAAAGGAGAAAAATAGAAAAGGCAGGGTTCGGAAGACTGACATACAATTGAGGTTTTGATCTTCAACGGCAAGTTAGTCTCAGAATAAACGAATACAGATTCTTTTTTTACAGGTGGTAATAACTGATTTACAAATGACCCAATGAGCGAAAAACTCAATCTGTATCGAGGGCGAATTTTAAATCGCGAACCAAAAGTCCTGCGGGTTTGGAGCCTTCGAGTCTCAGATGAACATGGTTGGTTCCGGCTTTCAAAACCAGTAAAGTCGGGTATTCATTAACAGAATATTGAGCGGCAAACTTTTTACTCTCAGCGGAATCAGCATCGAGTTTTACGACAATAAAATTCTTTTCAATCAGATGAATCAAAGCCGTATCGTGAAATGTTTTTTTCTCCATCTCGCGACAGGGTCTGCACCATGATGCGTAAAAATCCAGCAGAATGTGCTTGTTGGTTTGTGTTGATAAAGCTATTGCCGAATCCACCGATCCGTAAAACAGGTGAATTTCTTCTCCCTGCTGAGCCTTCGCCTGATTGAGTGATAAAGTAAGTAATAGAAAACCAACCAGCAGATTACTGATCAGATTGTGTGCTTTTGTCCGGTTGATCATCGTTTTCAGTTTTCTCCTCCGGCAAGATAGAACTTTCTGCCGAGTCCGCTGAACTCTGGGCCTCTGTTTCTACATCAGGTTCCGTTTCCGTTACTGTTTCTGTTTCTGTTACAGTTACAGTTTCCTTCTCATCGCTCTCCCGCTCTTCCGCTCTCTGCTCTTCCCCAACGGTTCCCGTTACAGTTACAGTTTCCGTTTCCGTTTCCGTTTCCGCTCCCCCATCCATCTGAAACAAATCTCTCTTAAACAGCAGAATAGTAAAAACCCCAACACTGATAGAGGCATCTGCAAGATTGAATACCGGCCGGAAGAAAATGAATTCACGACCGCCTAATTTGGGTACCCAGCTCGGATAATAACTTTCGATCAAAGGGAAATACAGCATATCGACAACTTTACCCCGGAAATACCCGGCGTATCCGTTACCATTAGCCCATTCGGCGGTTTGATAAAACTGGCTCGCAGTAAACCATTGTCCGTAAAATACACTGTCGATAATGTTACCCATTGCGCCGGCAAGTATGAGGGAAAGCAAAACTGTAGTGAGAACACTGGCGTGTTTTCGGATTTGTATCGATAAATAATAAATGATGCCTGCAACCGCCACTAAACGAAAAGCAGTGAGGGCAATTTTTCCAGCCTGACCAGCGAATTCGAATCCGAATGCCATTCCGTTATTTTCGGTAAAGTGAAGAATAAACCAGTTGCCGGCCATGTGAATATTCTCGCCAAGAGACATGTGGGTTTTCACCCAAAACTTGAGCATTTGATCGGCTGCGAGAACAGCAATCACAACGGCTACACTGAGGAAAGCGAGCTGTCTGATTTTTTTATTGGATCGGTCTGGGTTCAACCGTTTGTTTTAAGTGTAAAGTCTTACTTATACTGGTTGAGTTTAGCCTCCATGCTTTGAGTAGTATGAGGCACTGCGAGCAACCTTTCTTTGGCGATGAGTTTCCCGGTTACGCGGCAAATACCATAAGTTTTGTTCTCAACCCGAACTAAAGCAGCTTCCAGATTTTGAATGAATTTCTTCAATCGCGATGCAAGCTGACTTGTGTTTTCTTTTTGAAGAGTTGATGAACCGTCTTCGAGTGTTTTGTAAACACTTCCGGTATCGTCGGTTCCGTTCTCGTTTTCGGTCTGAAGTGCGGCAATCAGGTTTTGGAGTTCCTCTTTTGCTACTTCCAGTTTTTGAAGAATTACTTCTTTGAATTCCTGAAGCTCTTCGTCAGAATATCTGCTTTTAGTAAGTGTTTCGTCCACGGCTAAACTTTTAGTATTCGTATTTGAATTGGAATCTGATTGATTTCGAAACGTTCATCCTCTTCGCTAAGTGTTTGAAAGACAATTCGCGACGCTAAAATTTCGGCGCGAATATAATCATTATAGATGTTCACCGCACTTTCAAGTTTTTCAGCAGGACTGATGTACACTTCTATCCGGTCGGTAACATCGAAGTCGTTTGATTTTCGGAGGTTTTGAACGCGATTAACTAATTCTCTTGCGAGGCCTTCCGCTTCGAGTTCCGGCGTTATCGTCATATCGAGTGCAACGGTAATTCCGCCTTCGCTCATCACCTGCCAACCCGGCATATCGGTCGAAGTAATATTTACTTCTTCCAGACTTAAATCAAACGTGCCCTGATCACCCAGGTTGATTTCTAATTTCCCGGTTGCCTGAATTGTTGCGATTTCATCCTGACTTAAAACCTTGCATGCTTCCGCAACCTGTTTCATATTTTTTCCGGCTCTCGGTCCGAGAATTTTAAAGTCGGGTTTCAGTTGCTGAATAATTTTTATTTCACTGTCGGGATGCAGAAATTCAATTTCCTTCACATTTACTTCCGTAAGAATTACATCTGCAACCTTACGGATTCTGTCTTCGGTTTGCTGGCTGCGAACCGGAATCAGAATTTTCTGCAACGGCTGTCGAACCTTCACCATTTCCTTTTTTCGGATAGCGAGAATCATGGAAGTGATCTGCTGAGCGAGATCCATTCTGCTTTCGAGTTCTGAGTCGATCGCCGATTCATTTAATTCCGGGAAATCAGACAAATGAACCGAAAGTGCGGCATCATCACCCTGATGCAAATCCATATACAAACGGTCGCTGTAAAAGGGTGTAAAAGAACTCATCAAACGGCTGAGTGTTTCCAGACAAGTATATAGAGTCTGGTATGCAGCTGCCTTGTCTTTCGGATCATCACTTTTCCAGAATCGTTTTCGGCTCAGTCGAACGAACCAGTTACTGAGATGTTCGAGCGTAAAATCCTGAATCATCCGGCAACCTTTGGTCGGATCAAAATCTTCCATGCCTTCCTGAACTCCTTTAATCAGTGTGTTCAGCCGCGATAAAATCCAGCGATCCAGCTCGGTTCTTTCGTCTAAAGGTATCTGTTCTTCGTTGCGGTCGAATTCATCCAGATTAGCATAAAGCGCAAAGAATGAATACACATTGTATAAGGTTCCGAATTGCTTTCGGAGCGATTCGTCTAAACCGGTCGGATTGAATTTCAGATTATCCCAGGGAGCGGCGTTCGTAAGCATGTACCAACGAACAACGTCTGCTCCGGTGGCATCAATGGTGATAAACGGATCCACAGAATTCCCCAACCGTTTCGACATTTTCTGTCCGAACTTGTCGAGTACCAATCCGTTTGAAATAACATTCTTATAAGCCACAGAATCAAAAACCATTGTGGCGATGGCGTGCAAAGTATAAAACCAACCACGGGTCTGGTCGACGCCTTCTGCGATATAATCCGCCGGAAATTTGGTCCCGTTATCAATCAGTTCTTTATTTTCAAACGGGTAGTGCCATTGAGCGTAAGGCATGCTTCCCGAATCAAACCACACATCGATGAGATCCGATTCCCGCTTCATGGGTTTCCCGTTGGATGAAGTGAGAATAATACGGTCAACGATATTTTTATGCAGATCAACTTTAGCATAATTGTCTTTCGACATGTCTCCGGTAACAAAACCAATAAACGGATTTGTATCCATCAAGCCGGCAGAAACAGATCGATCGATTTCGGCCACGAGCTCTTCAACGGAGCCGATTACTTTTTCTTCTTTTCCGTCTTCGGTTCGCCAGATAGGCAATGGAATTCCCCAATATCTCGAACGGGAAAGGTTCCAGTCGTTTGCATTCTGAAGCCAGTTTCCGAAACGACCTTCACCCGTTGCTTTTGGCTTCCAGTTGATGGTCGAATTGAGTTCCACCATCCGATCTCGCACCGAAGTCACTTTGATAAACCACGAATCGAGCGGATAATAAAGAATCGGTTTGTCTGTTCTCCAGCAGTTCGGATAACTGTGTGTGTATTTCTCAACTTTAAAGGCCTTGTTCTCCTCTTTTAGTTTAATCGCGATTTCCACGTCTACCGATTTTTCAGGAGCCTCGTCATCGTCGTAATATTCATTCTTCACATATTTTCCGGCAAACTCGCCCATGTGATGCGTGAATCTCCCCTGAAGATCAACCAATGGAACCGGATTATTCAGACTGTCTAACACCAGCATTGGAGGCACCGGAGGATTGGCTTCCCGGGCAACTTTGGCGTCATCGGCACCAAAAGTTGGCGCGGTATGAACGATTCCCGTACCGTCTTCAGTGGTCACAAAATCACCGGCAATTACCCGAAATGCGTTCTCCGGATTTTCATAAGGCAGGGTGTAGGGAAGTAGTTGTTCGTAACGAATTCCTACCAATTCGGAACCCGGAATATGTGCGGCAACAAAATACGGAATGTGTTTGTCGCCCTCGCTGTAAAGTAATTCGTCTTCATTATGAACCACAGAGAATTTTCCAGACAGAACGCTATTCACTAAATCATTAGCCAGAATTACCGTAACCGGCTTATGTGTGTATTGATTAAAAGTTCTTACGACCGCATAATGAATTTTCGGTCCAACGGTAAGAGCAGTGTTGGAAGGCAAAGTCCATGGTGTTGTGGTCCAGGCTAAAAAATGAAGTTCCGGATAAGGTTTAAGTTTCTCCGGTAACGTATCAACTTTAGCCCTGAATTGAGCAACTACGGTTGTGTCGGTAGTGTCGCGATAGGTACCCGGTTGATTTAATTCGTGTGAACTGAGTCCGGTTCCTGCTTTGGGAGAATAAGGTTGAATTGTATAACCTTTATACAACAGGCCTTTGTTATAGATTTCCTTCAGCAACCACCAAACACTTTCCATGTATTTCGGATCGTAAGTCACATAAGGATCCTGCATATCTACCCAGTAACCCATTTTACGGGTGAGTTCGAGCCAGATATCGGTGTAGCGCATTACCGCTTCCCGACAGGCGAGATTGTATTCTTCAACGGAAATGGTTTTACCGATATCTTCTTTGGTGATACCGAGTTCTTTTTCAACACCGAGTTCAACCGGCAAACCGTGTGTGTCCCAACCGGCTTTTCTTTCGACCCGAAATCCTTTGAGCGTTTTATACCGGCAGAAAATATCTTTGATGGTACGTGCCATCACATGATGAATTCCCGGCAAACCGTTCGCAGAAGGAGGCCCTTCATAAAAGACAAACTGATTGTCTTTACTCCGTTGTTCAACACTTTTAGTAAATATGTCGTGATCTTCCCAATAGCGCAGAACCTCCTTCTCAATTTCCGGAAGGTTGAATCCTTTGTATTCGGGATATCGCTTAAGACCGCTGTTTGACGCCATTTGCTGATAAAAGCGGCAAATTTAAGGAAATGAAATCGCGCTCCGAAAGGAAAGATCAGGCAGCGTCGTCGGGGTAGTCTATGAGCGGGGATTTTTTGCTTTTTGCCCGTTCTAATGCCAGATCGTATGAGAGGAGCAAACTCGGCAAAACAATCAGATTTGAGAGAAGGGCGATCACCAAAGTTAGTGACGTGAAAACTCCAAGAGCTATGGTTCCTCCAAACGAAGAACCGGCAAAAATGATAAAACCGAAAAAGAGAATAATGGAAGTATAAACCATACTCACACCGGTTTCGTTGAGCGCTTTTGCAACAGCTTTCTGAATGTTGAATTTATTTTTCCGCAACTCCATCCGGTATTTGGAGAGGAAGTGAATGGTGAAGTCAACCGCAATTCCAAATGCTACGCTAAACACCAACACGGTACTTGGTTTTAAGGCAACTCCGAAATAACCCATCGTTCCGGCAGAAAAAAGCAACGGAATAATGTTGGGGATTAAGGAAATTACGATCATTCGAAGCGAAATGAAAATGGTGGCCATAATGGAACCGATAACAATGAACGCCACGATGAGACTAATGAGCAGGTTCCGGTTGAGATAGTCGTTACCTTTTACGAAAATTACTGAAGTTCCGGTTAAACGGACTTCTATTTTTTCGGAACTGTCGACAGGTGTGTAGGTTGTAACCAGCTTAGCAAAGTACGTCGTGTCCATGCGGGTAGAATCCTCTTCACTTATCTCAATCGAAATAATGGAATCTGTAGGTTCTTCCGAATCCTGGCGTTCGTAATTAAAAACAGTATCGGCGGCAGCCAGAATTTCCTGCTTTAAAATTTTCGTTTTGCGGGTTCCGATGTCGGCCAACTGAACTGATATTCTCGCCTTGCTGTTTGCCGAATCGATCATCGAACGAATCATCTTGCTGTTGCGGCTCGTGTTCGAAGAAGGCATCAGACTCATGATAGTTGAAAGCTCCAGGTTTCCGGGAATACGATAGAACCGGCTGTCTCCGTCGTGTAATTCCTGACGAGCAAAGTTTATTACCTGTGCAATGGATATGGATCTGGAAAGATCCGGATATCGGGTTAAAATTTCGCGTTCGAAATAATCAATCTTCCGGAGGATTCTCGGATTCTGAATCGCTCCGTCTTTTTTGGTATCAACCACAATTTCAAACGGCAGAACTCCTTTTACATTCCGCTCAAAAAATTTGAGATCCTTATAAATCTGATCCGATTTGCTGATGTCGTCAACCATGTAACCCACCGCATTCACCCGGCTCATCCCGAACAGCATAATGACTACAACCGCTCCGGTTACGATATAAACCAACTTGCGTTTGTTGGTAACAATGTGCGATAATTTCTCAATAATTTTTCGGAGGTATTTGCTGTCGAGGTGCTTCGTATGCCGGTCTGCAGGCTCGGGCAGATAACTGAAAATTATTGGAATCAGGATGATGGAAATAATAAAGACGGCCATTACACTTAAAAAGGCAGTAAGTCCGAATTCCTGTAGAACGGTTGAGCCGGTTAAAACAAAAACACCAAAGCCGATTGCCGTTGTGAGATTAGTGAAGAACACGGCAATTCCAACTTTAGAGATTACCCGTTGGAGAGCTTTGATTTTATTACTGTGTGCCCGGTATTCGTCGTGGTATTTATTAATCAGGTAAATACAGTTCGCAATTCCGATTACCACAATCAAAGGTGGTAATAAACCAATAAACATTGTGATTTTATAACCCAATAAAACTAAAATGCCAAGACTCCAGAACACCCCGCTCATTACAACCAGCATCGAGAAAATGAGGATGTAAAAAGAACGGAAAAAGAAGAGTAGAATAAGGGAAGTAATCAGCATCGAAAGCGCAGTGAAAAACCGCAATTCTGTTTCAACCCTTTTCGAAAATTTGGTTCGTATATAAGGAAGCCCGGAGTAATGAGCTACCACATCGTATTTCCCGCAAACACTTTCGACTTTGTCAACCAGATCGTTTACGTAGTCTATTCTCTTCTTGGAATCAAGAATTTTCTTCTCCAATGTTACCGCCATCAGGGTAAAATCACCGGAGTCTACGAAAATGATGTTCTCGTAAAACTTGAGATTGAGAATGATGTTCTTAAGCGAGTCAAGTTCTGCCTGACTCTTCACCTTTTCTTTAACTACTTCCTTTTGAACAAAAACTTCCCGTGTAAATGTGTCTTCTCCGATCACATTGGTTTCCATTCCTTTTGAGAGCATCGGAATGTTTGCTAAAGAGAGTACGCGTTGAGTGCCTTCTGTTTTTTCAATCTGATCCGAAAGTGCACACCAGTCGTTAAAGAAATCGGTGTTCCATATTTTCGGAGTTTCGATTCCGATCACTAATACGCTTCCATCGTCGCCAAATGTCTTTTTGAATTCCTGATAGGCAATGTATTCTTCATCGTTATCAGGGATAAACTTCGGATTGTCGTAAGTAAGCCGGGCAAATGTTGCCTCGTAAACCATGAACGCCGTCAATACTGCCAGAGTCAGTATGAGCGTAAGCCGGTTACGAATTATAAATACAGATATTCTCTCCCACATCAGGTAAGCGCGCAAATTTAGCCATATACCTATATAAAAATCAGAAAATGAGTTTTTTCAAAACCGTGTCGATCTACTTTAATGTTGTGGGATTACAACTCGACGGGTTTCCCGGAAACCATTCCGATAAGTAATTTCAATCCAGTAAATTCCGGCGTTCGGGAGTTGGATGGTTTGCAGATCTGAGTAGGAAGAAAGAGTTTGTCCCGCAATATTTATCAGTCGGCAAGACTCCCATTTTTGATCCGAAACAATCTGGATTTCGTTTTCCAGAATTCGGATGCGGGTGTTGGATTTTAAAGGTTTCAACACATCAACAAAGCCATCGCAATTTTTCCAATGAACATAAACGCTATCGATAATTTCCGGAATTCTCAGATATAACGAATCCCCCGGGCAAGCAGTTGAACATCCGTCGCGATGACCTGCAACAGCATTCAGCAAAGGAGAAGAAGCATCGGGATGATGGGAAGAAGACTTCGGATCGAGATTTACTTTATGGCACTTCCAACTCAGAACTTTAATAAGCGAATTGATAGATTGATCGGTAGGATGGGTTTCCATATAATTTCCCAGAACACAAATTCCCATGGTGAGGTTGTTCTTACCACAGAAATGTGCACCTTTAATTAAATCGTCATCACCGGCACCTTGCGGATCGCGACCCTCGAATATGGTACCGTCCTGTGCCACCACGAAATTGTAACCGATATCGTCCCATCCGTTACTTTGTGTATGGAGCAGATAGATGTTGCGAATCACATTCATATAGTCGTGATTGCTGTTCGACGATGCTGCGTGATGAATAATGTTATGCTCGGTTGTGGTGACTTCCCTTGTTCCGATCGGATCCGGTAGTCCGTCGCGCCAAACATCTCTCGAAATCATTGCCGGACGAACACACCATTCGTCATCCGATTTTTTTAAAGATGTTTTGTTTAAAATGTCAACCGGAGGAGCGAAGAATAAATAAACCCTCACCTTGCCCAACAAAGTTCCGGTTTGAAGATCCATGGTTTTTTGCGCCTTAACGGTAATAATGAAACTGGAAAGAATGCGTCCGTCATCAGTATCAGTTTTAGCCCGGCCAATTATAGGATACGAATCGCCATCGGATTCGGTAAAAATTATTCCTTCCGGATTCTGGTCTTCCAGCATTTGAAATTGAAAACTGGTAAACGGGAAGCCGAAGTCAATAGCGGGATATCGTGTGTGGGATTGAAAATCTACATCGAACACCCGAACAAATGCTTTGCTGTAAGGAATTTGTTCCTCAGATTCGGTTACCGGTTCAAATCGAATTTCTTTCTGATTTCCGGTAGAAGTAAAGGTCCAGCCAATACCTGCAAGGGTAAGCAGTGCTACAAAGAGTGTGTTTCGGTTCATTGCATTTTTCGGACTTCCGGCAGAAAGTCCTCAAATACAACGGGACTTCCGGCAAGAATCTGACGCCCGAAAATAGGATCGCCATATCCGCTGAAGTCCGAAACCTTTCCACCGGCGCACTCTGTAATGTACGCTCCGGCAGCCACGTCCCAGGCGTTTAAACCATATTCGAAAAACACATCGAATCTTCCACATGCCACGTAAGCCAGATCCACGGCAGCGCTTCCCAAACGGCGAACGCCCCGGGTATTCTTCATCGCGAACACCAGAACTTCGAGGTATTTATCAAGTCCTTCGAAGGTGTAATAAGGAAAACCCGTTGCGACTAAAGAGTTTTCTAAAGTAGATTCTTTATTAACGGAAATGGGAGAGTCGTTGCAAAAAGCTTTTCCGTTAAATGCCGAGAAAAGTTCATCGCGGTTCAGCTCGTAAACAAAACCGAGAATGGTTTCGGAGCGGAATTGCAAGGCTACACTAATGCTGAAAACCGGAATCTTATGAACATAATTGGTTGTGCCGTCAATGGGATCAATAATCCACCTCAGGTCGTTTTTTTCCTGAACAACAGTTTCCTCTTCCGTAAGAAAACCTGCTTCGGGAGTGAGTTCTGCAAGTCGGGTAGTCAGAAATTTTTCGACGGCAATGTCGTTGTTTGTCACCAATTGATTGAGCCCTTTCAGATCTAAAGAATGGTAATCTGTGCTTTCAAAGAATTGCTTTCTGCACTCTTTTAATACCGATTTAACAGCTTCGTGCAGTTCACTCAAATTAAGATTATGAGACATGGTTTTATTTTAATTCATAATTAACCGGTCGCAAATTATACCGGTTGCGATGGCGGCGTTTAAACTCTCGGCTTCTCCGATTCTTTTAATCGTTATAGAGCGGTGCGGCAGGGTTTGCAGTTGTGTTCGTATTCCGTGTGCCTCACTTCCAATGACTATAATTCCGGGTTTAATATGTTCTAAAGTGTGCAAAGTTTCACCTTCCATTTCACAGAAATAAACCGGGATATCTGTTTTTAAATACGTTGAAAGATCGCAATAATCAACCTGAACCCGGGCAAACGATCCCATGGTTGAACTAATGGTCTTAGGATTGAAAAGATCGACCGTGTCTTTAGAACAAATCATCTGTTTAATGCCGTACCAGTCTGCAATGCGAATGATGGTTCCGAGGTTTCCGGGGTCGTTTATTCCATCTAAAGCAATTATCCATTCACCGGGTTTTAAATGAATAGAACCGGATGTTGGTATTTCCGCGATTGCAATAACCGGCGATGCGGTTGCAAAAAAACTGATGCGTTGAAGATCTGCTTCGTCTGTAATTACAAATTCTTCCGGAGTATTGAAAGCCGGCTGTAAATCGAGCCATTCCTGTGTACAGAAAATTGATTTGATCCGGAAATTACTGTGCAGTAATTCCCCGACCGATTTGGCGCCTTCGACTGTAAATTGCCCGTATTTTTGGCGATATTTCTTTTTGTGCAGCGACTGAACAAACTTTATTCGGCTCTTGCTGATCAAACGTGCGGATTTTTAGGGAGGGCAAATGTAGGGTTTGTTTTAATCTCAGTTCTTTTGTTCTGGGGCTGTAATCTTACCCGAATGGTTCCCGAAGGTCAATATCTCCTTCAGTCAAACAAAGTGAAGGGAACTTATTTGTCTGCCAGCAATTCAGAAATTCTGAGTCAGGTTAAACTGCAACCCAACCGAAGAATTTTTTTGATAAAAACACATCTCATTGCTCATAAAATCGGCGAGTCGGTTGGTCTGGAAAAAATAGGAGAGAAGCCTGTTCTGGTTGATACCGCAGCCATAATTGCGTCGGCTTCCAATATTCAGCGATATCTTTTTAAAAAAGGATACTTTAATAATACAGTTAGTTACGAAATTCATCAGGGACGGTTTGCCAAATTTATGGGGCAGCGCAAATTGAAAGTAACGTATTTGGTGAATGAAGGAAAGGGATATTTCGTAGATAAGCTCAACTACAAAACCGACAATTATGAGATCCGCAGAATTCTGGAAAACAACCGTGAAAAGTCGCTGGTAAAAGAAGGCGGCCATCTCGATTATAATTTGATTTCCGATGAAAGAACACGCATCACCACGATGCTGAAGAACAGCGGTTATTATTTTTTTAATGCTTCATACATCGACATTGTCATCGATTCTGCGAAGGGTAATTTTAAGGGAGATGTCGAATTTCAGATTCTCAATCCGAAATCGGGAGAACACATTCACCAGAATATTTATTCGGTAACAACTGAAATTATTTCCGGTGAGCAAGTCAATGATTCGATTGTGGATCAGCAAAGCGGATTGGTTTTTAAACTGAATGGAACCGACATGAACACGCAGGTGTTGTCGCGAAATATTTTAATTCGTCCGGGGCAGTTGTATTCGCAGCAAAAATTGCAGAGTACGTATGCCCGTTTGGCGGCACTGGATATTTATGAGACGCTCACCATTCAATCGAAAGTACACGAAGGCGACAGCGGCAGATTAGATGTTTTAATACAACTTCGTCCGGCACCAAGATTCGATTTAACCTGGCAACCTCAGTTTATTACAACAGATCAGCGGTTCAATCAAAGCCAGTCGAGCCGTAATGCGGGTATCGCGAACGAACTTTCTCTGAAGAATAAAAATGCCTTTAATAATGGTGAAGAATTGAGTATTAATGTTCGTACTGCATTAGAAACTCAGATCACCCGGGATTCTAATTCAGCTTTTTCAACGTTTATTCAGGAAGTAAATACAGAGTTAAAAATTCCGCAGTTACTCTTTCTTCCCAATCTCAATAAATCGGATAGGTTTAAATCGGTAAGCACACAGTTTAATGCGTCTTATCTGTATGAAAACAACCCGTATTACAGAAGGAATCTGTTTCCGCTTTCTTATACGTATCGCTTCGAGATGGACAGAAGTCTGTTGTATGTTTCGCCGCTTTTAATTAGTCTCAACAAAGCTGTATATAAACCGTATCTGGTTGAAAAGGCATCGGAAACATACGTACAAACACTGGATCGATTGTTTACCAATAATCTGATAACAAGTTGGAGAATAGGAGGTGTTTATACTTCAAGGGTTTCTCCGAGCGGTGAATATTTTCAGTTGAACAGCAATCTTCTGGAGGTCGCCGGAATGTTCCTCCCGCAGTTTACCGATTATGGCAACAAGCTCGATGTGCATCATTCCACTTTTGTTCGAACCGACCTTGATTTTAAATATTACCTCAAATTTTCGGATGATCATCAATTGGTCTTTCGCTCATATACTGGAATCGGAGTTCCGATTGGCGATCGCTCGGTACTACCATACGAACGACGATTTTTTGCGGGCGGAACAAATTATCTAAGAGGTTGGCGGTTGAGAACTGTCGGGCCGGGATCCTTTACAACGGGGAATAATCTTCAGTTTACGCGTTCCGGAGAGTTGAGTTTGATTGGCAATGTCGAATATCGTTTTAATATTTTCAGAGGAGCGATTGATCTGAACGGAGCGGTTTTCGGTGATGTAGGAAATGTTTGGAACCTCAAGGCCGACACACTATTTCCGGGAGGTGAAATAAATATCAACCGGTTTTACAATGAGTTTGCAGTAAACGGCGGATTGGGTTTGCGGGCAGACTTTCAGTTTTTAATTCTTCGGTTCGACTGGGGAGTTCCTGTTTGGGATCCGAATAAAGATCTGGAGAACCGGTTGGTAATCGCCGGCGCATTCAAAGACAAGTGGTTATTCAGAAGACCGGTTTGGAACGTGGCGGTGGGTTATCCGTTTTGATACAGGCAATCTTGAATTTTCCGGTAAATCCATTAGCTTATTCAGATTATTTTTGCCAACCTATGAAGCGACTTCTTTTTTATACCAGACTTGTTGTTCTGATGGTTCTTCCGCTCACCATCACTTTGTCGGCATGTAAGGATGACGAAGGAAACAAGACTTCTGTTAACCTCTTTACGATCGACGACGATAAAGCTTTAGGAGCACAGGTAGCGGATGAAATAGCAGGTGATCCGGCGACTTATCCGATCCTCGATAGTGCGCAGTATCCGCTGGCGTATCAGCATCTTCACCGTATTGCGAATACCATTTTTGCTTCCGGTAAACTCAAACACCTTGATGATTTTGTGTGGCAGATGCGAATCATTCAGGACGATTCTGTACTCAATGCTTTTTGCACTCCGGGTGGATATATTTACGTGTATTCCGGAATTATCAAATACCTCGATTCGGAAGATCAGCTTGCCGGAGTTCTTGGTCACGAAATGGCTCACGCCGATGAGCGACATTCAACCGAAGCAATGACGAAGGCTTATGGAACGGAGGTTTTGTTCGCAATCGTTTTTGGTAATGATCAGGGAACTTTAGCTCAGATCGCGAAAGGAATGCTGGAACTCAAATACAGTAGAACCAATGAATCGGAAGCAGATATGCGTTCCGTAGATTATTTATACCCGACCGAATATGATGCGCGGGGAGCTGCAAGATTTTTTGAAAAAATTGTTGCGGCAGGGGGTTCAAGCGGCCCTGAATTTTTAAGTACGCACCCAAGTCCCGAAAACCGGGTTGAGGCCATCACTGCTCATTGGCAGGAACTCGGCGGAAAGGAGGGAGGAACCTTTGAATCACGCTATCAGGAATTTAAACAAAGCTTGCCGTAACATTCAGGCAAGACAAGGATATTACAGCCTTTTTGCCGGTGAGCAGAAAGGCTTTTTTTTTAGATAAAATTAGAAGTAAAACATGGAATTAACACCCAATGGTTACCAGATTCAGGGAGTAAACCTGCTGGATGTGGCGAAGCAGTTCGACTCACCTCTTTATGTCTATGATGCCGACAAAATCATCGATCAGTATCAACAGCTTTCCGGTGCATTCAGCGGAATAAAGATGCGGGTTAAATACGCCTGTAAGGCACTCACCAACATTAGTGTGTTAAAGGTTTTGAGAAAAGAAGGTGCTGGGCTTGATACGGTTTCCATTCAGGAAGTGATGATTGGATTGGAGGCGGGATTTCAACCGGAGGAAATTCTGTATACCCCGAACTGTGTATCGTTCGAAGAAATTCAAATGGCTGTTGAAATCGGTGTGCAAATCAATATCGACAACCTTTCTATTTTGGAACAATTCGGCAATAAATACGGATCGTCAGTACCGTGTTGCATACGACTCAACCCGCACATTATGGCCGGTGGCCACGCGCATTTGTCGGTGGGACACATCGATTCCAAATTCGGCATTTCGTATTATCAGGTGCCGCATGTGGTGCGTATTGTTAAAACCACGGGAATTCGTGTAAACGGACTCCACATGCACACCGGATCAGATATTCTGGACTCCGGAGTTTTTCTGGCAGGCGCACAGATTTTATTTAATGTAGCTAAAGAATTCCCCGATCTTGAATTCATGGATTTCGGCTCCGGTTTTAAAGTCGGTTATCGGGAGGGAGATGTAACAACGAATGTTTCGGATCTGGGAGAAAAAATCTCTGAGCGTTTCAAAGAATTTTGCAACGAGTACGGAAAAGAACTCGAACTCTGGTTTGAACCCGGGAAGTTCATCGTAAGTGAAAGTGGCTATTTTTTAGTGAAATCGAATGTGATCAAACAAACAACTTCCACCGTTTTTGTGGGAGTCGACAGCGGACAAAATCACCTGATCCGCCCAATGCTCTACGATGCATATCATCACATAACCAACATCAGCAACCCGGATGGAACCCAAAGAGTTTATTCGATAGTGGGATATATCTGCGAAACGGATACGCTGGGCTATGATCGTTTGTTGAATGAAGTAAGGGAAGGAGATATTCTGGCGATTCACAATGCCGGTGCATACGGATTTGCCATGTCGTCTAATTACAATTCACGATATCGCCCGGCTGAGGTGATGATATACAAAGGTGAAGCTCATTTAATCCGCAAGCGCGAAACGTTTGAAGATCTGATAAGGAATCAGATAGTATTGGAACTATAATCATGCGGGTGTTGAGACGACTATAAATTTGCAAACCCCAACTAATTGCCAATCGATTTACCTTAGCAACGTGAAGCAGAGAATCTACCGATTAGTAGAGAAAGGAGCCCACGGATCCAGAATTGATCTGTGGTTCGACTGGGGAGTTATGGCGCTCATCATTCTCAATATGGTTGCCGTTGTGATCGATACAGTGCAGTCGATTCGCGTTCAATGGCATCACGAACTCTACATTTTTGAGTTGATTTCAGTTGTGATTTTTACACTGGAATACCTGATGAGATTATACGTTTCGGACCTCACGCATCCGGCCAAAACACGTGCAGGTTCTGTGTTAAGATTCATGGGGTCTACGTATGGTATTATTGATTTGTGCGCAATTCTACCGTTTTACATTCCGCTTTTATTTCATATTGATGCGGAATCCCTTTCGCTTCTTTTGCTGTTAAGATTTGCCCGAATTTTTAAAATTAACCGATACAACAATTCCACGAATCTTATTCTATCCGTTATTAAAGAAAAGCGGAGTCAGTTGGCAACTACTTTTTTTGTGGCCTTTATTCTTTTGGTTATTTCTTCGGTACTTATGTACCATGTGGAAGGCAAGGTTCAACCCGATAACTTCCCAAACATAGTTGCGGCATTCTGGTGGGCGATTTCAACTCTCACCACAGTTGGTTACGGCGATGTGGTTCCGGTAACCGGACTCGGAAAACTCATCAGTGGTTTACTGGCGTTTCTGGGTTTGGGGATTGTGGCTCTGCCAACTGGTATTATCAGTTCCGGATTTTTAGAGAAAAGCCGAGATAAATCGGAAAGCAGATTCTGTCCGCATTGTGGTGAGGAAATCGATCCTCATCTTCATGGATGAAGAACTTCGTCTTCGCGTCTTTTTCGTTTCCACCGTCGGTGCGTCCATAACCAGTATTCTGGTTTTTCAATAATTTGCTGTTCTAAAATCTGACTGTGTTTGCGGGTTATTTCGCCATAAGAAGTGGATGACGGATCGTCGCAAATTTTCTGAACCTTGAATGAATACCGTCCCCGGCTTGTTTTGGTGATGAAGCCAAAATACACTGCATGGTTATATTCTACCGCGTATTTTTCAGTACCAAAAGCCATCGCAGTTTCCTGATTCAGAAAGTTGGTCCAGAATACTTTTTTTGCGTGCGTTGGCGATTGATCTGTGGCAAAAATTACCGTTTTTTCTACGCGCTTCTTTTCTTCAAAAAACCTGCTTACATCGGTAGTTGGAAGCATTCTCAATCCGAATTGTCCGCGCGATTTGTTAACCTTGAGATCGTAAAACTCATTCGAAAGTTGTTTGTAAATACCTGCTGTAAGTCCACGCAGATATCTCGCAATTCCTACCGCCAGAATTTCCCAGTTGTTGTAATGGCCGCCACAAAGAATCACCGACCTTCCGGATTCAAGATCTTCATTCATCTCTTCCGGATTTTCAAAAACAAATCGCTTCTGAATCTGAGATTCGCGAATGCTGAAGAGCTTTATACTTTCCAGAATCAGATCGCAGAAATGTCGGTAAAAATCAGAAGTTGTTTTTTTTATCCAGGCTTCGTCTTTATCGGGAAAGGAGTTTTTCAGATTAGTAACTACAACTTTTTTTCGGTAACCTATTATCCGGTACAAGATTAAGTAGGTGAAATCGGAAAGCACGTATATAGCACTAAAAGGTAATAGAGAAACCGGCTTTACAAAGAAGTAGTACCCAAGTCGACTTAGCATGGGGCAAATCTAATTTTTGTCGGTTGAATCCGGTTCTGTATAAAGTTCAATCAGACCTTCCGGTAATTCAACATAAACTGTATGTGTGTCGTGATTGACTTGTGTGAAAATTTCGGGTACTATGGGAATCAGACATTCGCAGTCTTTGTAATTGATAACCGCAATTTGCTGAAAACCGTGATCGAGCTGTTCTAAAATTTCTCCCAGATTTCCGAGTTGCTGATCAATCATAGTGTAACCTTCCAAATGCCAGGCATCGGGGTCTGCTTCCGGATCACCTTTCTGGAAAACTTCTTTACCGGAAAATTTTCGCGCAGAATCATAGGTGTCAACTCCGTCGAGAAGAATCACGGCATTATCGCCTTCAGAAATTTCATTAAAAAAAAACGGAACCGGCTTTCCTTCCATTAGAATGAAAACAGGTTCCGTTGGATTAAAATATTCTTCCGATTCGATCTGAAATCTCAACCGCCCTTCGAAGCCATGTGTTTTAACGATGGTTCCAACACGAACTAATGGGCCGGTTGAAAAAATCATGAATCAGATGAGCAGATTACTCTGCTGCTGGTTCTTCAGTATTTTCAGTAGTTTCCGGTGCATCTTCGGTTGACTCAGCTGCTTCTTCTGAAACTTCTGCGTTTGCAACTTCTTCAGCAAGAGGGGAATTCTTAGCAAGAATAGCCGCCGCTTTTGCTTCCCGAACTTTTGCTTCCTGCTCAAGTCTTTCTTTTAACTGTGATGCACTTGCCTCAGAAAGTTTGTCTCGTTTCGACTGGATTTTTCCGGATTTTTCTTCGAGCCATTTGTTGAATCGAACATCAACTTCTTCTTCGGGGAAAGCACCTTTTAAGGCACCTTTAACCAGGTGGTGTTTGTACAACACACCTTTGTAACTCAGGATGGCGCGAACGGTGTCGGTAGGCTGAGCACCATTTTGCATCCACTGAACAGAGCGGTCAACATCGAGTTCGATAGTAGCAGGGTTTGTGTTCGGGTTGTACGAACCTACCCTTTCAATAAATCTACCGTCCCTCGGAGCACGTGAATCCGCCGCCACAATGTAGTAGAAGGGCTGACTTTTTCGCCCTTTTCTCAACAATCTTAATTTTACTGACATATATAAATGTGTTAACTCCGGGTCTCCATTCCGGAGGGCCGCAAGATTACAGCTATTCCCTGAATTATACAAGTGATATTAACACCGTGAAATTGAAGTGTTAATCTGCGATAGTATAAGTAACCTGGATGGTACCGGAGGTATTCATATCTATAAGATGTGTTTGTCCCGGTATAGTTTCCAGAGTGTACGTCAGTTGATGACCGTTACCGGTTCCCGTTCCGGTGTAAGTTGTTGCAATGGAAGAAACAATGGCTTCATCTGAATTAGATAAGGTTACTGCTCCGGTTGATTGACCAAGATGATCTGCCTGATCGCCCGCCGGCTGTCCTGCTTTTACCTTTAATACGAACCCCGGAGGGACTGTTCCTGAGGAAATTTTCACATAGACTTTCCGGGAAGGGTGAGTGCTTTCACTTTTAACATTGCTGTAATTCAACCATAAACTGGAATCTGATGCGACTTCTTTCGGAAGGAAGGCGCCGGCTTCCAATGGTGTTTCCGGATTCAGCGAGATACTGTTACCAGATGGTCCCCGAACAGCAACAAGTGAAACCTCAGGGATTGAGATTGTAATGGCATGCGCGTCGTCCTGATCATCCTGAGAAAATACTTTTTGCGGAACAAAAAATACCAAAACAAGAATCAGAAACCCTGCACCATGCTTTAAATTTTGATTACCACACATAACGACTAAGAGCCTGGTTGCGGTAGCAAAAGAAAATGATTTATTTCATATTTCCAAAATCGGGATGATAATTTCCGGGAATCGGAAAAAGTTGTTGCACAGTCATTCGATTAAATTTTAGAAAAAATAATCATACGTCTTTTGAAATCAAAAACTGAGAAGAGTTAGAAATGTGTTTGTTGGATAATAAAAGAAGTAGTTGGAGAAAATGGCGAAATGAAATCAGCCAATATCTTCAATCACTGCATTCAACCCTTTTCTGCAAAGAGCATCACATATAGGAGCGAGGTCATAAGGGCCACCGTGCTTTACGGCACATTTTCCTTTAAAGTGAATGATGAGGGAGCATTGTTCTGCTTGTTCAGCCGTGTGTTCGCAATACTTCATTAAACACTCAATAACATGGTCGAAGGTATTTACGTCGTCGTTGAAAACCACGAGTGCCCAACCACCCATTACGTCTTCTAAAACAGCGGAATCTTTCTCCTCATAAGGACTGCCTTCATAATCGTATGAAGAAGAAAGCTGCCTGAATCTGATGTTAATTCTCTTCAACACTTTTGTGTTTAAATAAGTAGATTTTCTTCTCCGTCCCGTTCAATATCCGAATGATATTCCCCCGGTGCGTGAAGAGAACCAATAAAGTTGCGACCAAACCAAAAATCAACAGGGACGGTTCTTTATAACCGTATATTGACCACGCAAAGATAGAAAAAGACGCGGCAGCGCAAATAGAACCTGCGGAAACCATGTGCGTGATCATCTGAACAATCAAAAAAACAGCGACAACTGAAAGCGCTAAAACCGGGTTAAGGGCGATCACCATTCCCAGCAAAGTTGCAATTCCTTTTCCTCCCCGAAAACCTGCGAACACGGGGTATAAATGTCCGATAACGGCTGCAATTCCCAGGAGAATTTTGGATAGATAAATATCATCTAATGTGTTGATACCGGGGAACAACAGTATAAGATTAGCTGCCGTAAAGCCTTTGAGAATATCGATTATGAGTACCAAAGTTCCGGAACGTTTTCCGAGTACACGGAATACATTCGTTGCACCCGCATTTTTACTTCCGTGTTCTCTTACATCAATGCCGTGATACGACTTGCTAACCAACACGGCAGTTGGAATAGATCCAAACAAATATGCCAGTAAAATGACCAGTATAAACTCAATACTCATGATCCGGTTAATGCATCTATTTTTTCAATCTGACGAGAAATTTTAATCGGGGTCGCAGGCCTTATCGTGTATCCTTTCGAACTGGTCTTACCTCTTTTCGACATCAGATAATCATTGAATTCTTTATCTGTTGAATAGATGTACATATTGCCACGGTAAAATTCGAAATAAAACCAATCGTACTCAGAAACCTTCATGTAGAAAATGAAACGGGTTCCGCTTCTCTTGGTTTCAATGAGTATGCGGGAGTCGAAAGCTTTATTTACCACTTTGCCATCAATCAATGCAACATCGACAGTGGAGGTTGAAACAAAAGCCTGAAGTGGTTTGGAATAATAGAAGTTCGCACGTGAAATGAGAATGTCGTGGTTAATTTCATCAACAGATTTGATTTCACCCACTTCTTCCATGTCTTTTCGAACCTTTTGATATTTTTTGTCGTCCAGAAATTCGGAAATGGCGCGTTTTGTTTCATCGTTGTCAACCGAAATTGATCGGGTGCCTCCACCGTTTTTCTCAATTACCTGGAGCAAACGCTGGTAACATTCATCCGGTAATTTAAGTCGCATTCCCATCAGGGTTTCTACATTAAACACGGTATCATCTTCTTCTTTAGAAACTGTGCCGGCCGTTTGAATATTAAAATTCTCATGGAAGTTTAAACCAAAATCAAGACGACCTTCTGAGCTAATGGTTTTATCTCCTTCATTAAAAACGAGAATGTTTCCTCGTGGCGAACCATTTAGGGCCTTATTGCTGTCACCGACAATAAAAGCATCTCTTGTTTCATCGTAATACAAAATTCCCTTGTCGTTGGTCACGTCGAGATCTCCGTAAGATCTTTTGAAATTAAAGAAACTCGGATAGAGATTAACCGAATCAACCATTGAGTAACTCATGGTAACAGCGATTCCTTTGCGCTCTTCATTTTTCGGATCGTGTGCATTAATAATAACATCAGCCGGATCCGGACGATCTGTATACCGGAACCACAAACTTTTATATTCACTAAAACTGTGAAGTGGTTTTACATAGCCGTTGAAAGAAAGAAACTCCTGATTACTGTTTAATTCTACAGAGCCTTTGTAGCCGATTTTGGGACTTATGGTAAAGTTCAGCGAGTCGGTCATGTAACCGATTGCCTGATAAGTGGTGTCGCGCAGAATCCGCATTTTATCAAAGTAAATTACCTGACCGGTTCTGTGCTTGTCTTTATAAATATAGAATCCCTGACCGGTAAGTGAATTGCGACCGAGAACATTGATGGTACAATCGTACAATTCGTGGAATTTGTTTTCACGGGCCGCGAGTACCTTACTGTTTTTAAGTGGTTGGATGTACGCATCTTTTTCTATCACGGCCTTTCCTTCAAACGGGAAGACTCTGGAATCGGCAATGTCGATATACGGAATTTCCTCGGCGTAAATAATTCCGGTATTCATATCGAAAAGTGCTTTAGTTGAAATAAAAAACAAGCCTTGCTGAGCCGGATTTGTTGAACGGAAAACATAATCGTCTTTCTTCATCCTGCCGGTAGCCGTCATTAAAATTGTCTTTTTATCCATGTCCCATTTAAAGTCATCCATGGTGGAAGTCATCATGTTGTACGGCAACTGGGTAACGTGTCCCAACTCATTCGCTCTGAATTCACCGGTTCGTTTCTGGAAATCGATATGGCTTTTAACGTTGGTGGAGACAAAGGAAATTTTGCCGGCATCCACATCACCAATTTTAATGGCGGAAACTGCTGCGTCTGTTTCGTCCGGGGAGAATCGCATATCTGTCGAAGTGAGTGTTGCATTGTCCCAGGCCAGAACCCCGTTACCGGACAGTTCAACTGGAGTATGTTTCATTTTGCCGGTGAATGTTTGTTTAGCTTCAAATACCTCTACAGTGTGACCTTCGGTTGAAATAAACATTTCTTCCTCCTTAGGCATCCAGTGGGTTTTCACGTCGCGGGCATACAATCTCGGGTATCGTTCGCTCTTGTCGATGCTGTAAACATCCACATCCGCATTAAGAGAGTCGGGCATCATAACGATTTTATTGGATTGCATTTTTGCTCCCTGATAATCGATTTCGCCTTTAGCCCAAAAGCCCTCTTCACTCAGACTAATGTCGATGTCTCCATGACCTTTTCCTTCGTACATTTCATATCCACCGGGCGGATTGGTTCTGTTAAAACCGAGTGAATAATCTTTCATGATGTACGCCTCATATCGGAATTCCGGTAGAATCCCGGCCGAAACAAATGTTCCCGGAAATTTCAGACCTTCAATGGTAAAGTCGTCAAGCGAGTCGATTGTAAACGGATCCACTTCAAAACGGAAGATATCTTTTTTATAGGCTCCATTAAAAATATGTTGTTTGTCGTAAGCGATAACTGATGGAGCCCGACTGGTGAAAATTGGATATTCCGGGTAATCGGTAAGTCCGGATTTGTTGTTCGATTTATCGATGTAAAGGGTTCCGTTTATGTCTCTTAAAACCGATTTAACCGGAATTAAAAAGTTCTGATTTATGGTATCGGGATAGAAGATTTTCATGGAGTCGATCTTCTCACTTGAAACCGTGAATTTTTCATAATCGAATAAGAAGCGATCACCAAAAAAGTCGAATCGGCCAGCGGTTATTTTACCGTCGAATAAAAGTTTGCGATTATTTTTAACGATCACGATTTGTTCCTCAGGAACTGCCATCACATTTTGTGAATCGCTGAACCGAAATGCCGGAATGCCTTCGATTTTTAAATCATAATTTATCAGGTTGAGTTCTGCATTTGCTCTTGATGCTATCACAGAACTAAAACGGATCACATCGTAATCGCCGAGTTTGTAATGGTATTTATAATGATTAAATAATTTCTCTTTGGGAGTTACCATTTCGGTTTCCGGATCGTAATAGATAAAGCCTTCATCAGCCAGCTTGTACATCTGCTGATACATATTCTCTTTTTTGCTGCCTACAAAAGCTGCATAACTGGAGAGCGGGAATTTTTTGACTTTAGTTTTAATACAGAATTCATACATCTTTAAAACCGGATGATACGGCATCATTCCTCCGTTTGTGATTTTTTCGAAATTGAATTCCCGATAATAATTTTTGGATTCGAATCTGGCCCGGTCATCATTGAGAATCATGTCGAAATCAATCTTGGGTTGCTGTAGTTTCCATCGGATCTGATCCACCCAAATTTCAAGGTTGTGATCCGTGTCGTAAAACGGAGCTTGTTCGAGGCCTTTATCTCCTCTTGTGAAAACCAACATGGAATCCGCCTGATTGTAATTCATTCGGATTATGGGATGAAAAATGGTTCCGCTGTCGGTGAAGATCGTCATCTCGGTTTCGAGTGCATTGATCTTTCCATCCTTCATGGTAAAGTGTGCGGAAACTGCCTGAACAACGAGTTTTCCTTCGTAATAAAATTCGAAAGTGGATTTATTGTTCTCATCACCAATGCCCTGAATATTCTTTCCTTCAATGGCGAAACCACCTTTAAATTTTATACTTCCATTTGTGAAATTATTTAAAGTTAAATCCTTTCGGTCCGCAACAAACCGAGGATAGGTTGAATTCGAAAAGTCCTGATTTTTATTCGAGATAACACCGCTTGATATTTTATCGGAAAGTGTTCCGGTAACTTTTTCACTTAAAACGCCTTTGTATTGGAATTCAACATTCTTTACCTCCATTTCACCTTTCGTCATATCGATGGAGTAATCCGGAATAGTTGCATACGCAACGGAAGGATTGATGCCAACCCGCGACCAGTTAACAGAGCCGCCTTTTCCTTTCCAACTTTGTTTGAGAACATCGTAGGTTCCGGAGGTGTTGTAAACATTTATTTCGTCATCGGGACCTTTACATTTGAGATCGAGTCTTTTGATTTCAATAAGAACATCTTCTTCTTTAAAAATAAATTTAAAATCAGCTTTGCCGATGCTCCATGTTTTAGATCTGTCTGAATACAAGGCACCGTCACTAAAAAGATTATAAGATGTCTGAAGTACAGTTTTGTACGCCTGCCGGTTGCTCTTGAGAAGTTTGTAGGTTTCAGCGATCCAGTTATCAAATTTGGCTTGTGCAACAGACGAATCTCTGGCAACCAGAAGAGTCTTCATAAACAAATGAAAATCGGGATCGATGTCGAATTCATTAATAAGCATGTATTCGCTCACCCGAATTACCATTGCCTGTTGATCTTCATTAAAGATTCCGCTGTTCCACTTAACTTTCAGGGCATCATACACTTTGTGCACTTCGGGTTTCTGAACAGATTTTACATGCGCGCCGAGTTCATCGATATACACTTTCGGGTCTCTGCTGAATCCGCGTGTCTGAGCATTGGAGTGTTGTGTAAGACCGACAAGAATGATTATCAGAAGAAAGCTTGACAGTTTGAAAAGACCTTTGGAGGCAATCATTTTAATAGTTCAATTTTTTGGTACAGCAGACATTCCCAATCGCCGAGATGGATATTTCTGATTAGTTCAAATCCGAATTGTTTCACATTTTGGTGAACTTCTTCAAGATCGAAATTAAGAAAACCTGCCAGCGCAAGATGTCCGTTTGGTGATACGCACTTTACCAGATCAGGTAAAAGGGTGAGGTTAATATTTTTGGTAATGTTCGAAAGCACGATATCGAACGTGCTCCCTTTCGGAATGGCTTCCGTTGAACCACGTGCGAGGGTAACGTTGTGCACGGGGTTATATTTCAGATTTTCACGGGCGCTTTCCACACATTTATCATCGTAGTCGATTGCCAAGACATCCCTTGCTCCCATGAGGGAAGCGAGAATGGCAAGAACTCCGGTTCCTGTGCCCATATCCAGAACACTTTTGTTTTTAAAATTCATGGTTAACATCAGTTGCATCATTAGCCGGGTCGTTTCATGATGACCGGTGCCGAAAGCCATTTCCGGTTTTATAATGATGTCGAAAGATACTTTTTCGGGTTTTGGATGAAAGTCGGAGCGAACACAAATCCGGTCGTCGATAAATACCGGTTCGTAATTCTTTTCCCATTCCGAGTTCCAGTTCACCTCCTGAAGCAAAGAATAGGTGAATGAATTTTCCATACGATACCGGGCCAGTGTATCGTAGAGTTGTTTGTGATGAAACAGGTTTTCCGGAATGTAGGCACTTATGGTAGTACCCTGATCCCAGATGCCTTCGTATCCCAATTCTTCTAATTCCGCGACAACGATGTCTTTTACTTCATCGAGAATCTGAATCTGTACTTCTATGTATGCCATGAGTGGTTGGCAATAATACAAGCCTGCGTTTTACGAATGTGGTGTGCGGTTTAAAATGTCGATAAATTGGAAGGCGGTTATTGAATCAAAATGCCGGTTGTCTTTCCATTTTATTGCTGAGAGCGGACATTGAATGGGTTCTTAGAGATACTCTTGTTTAATCAAACCCGAACTAATTTAGTCTGATTTCATAAGTTGTGTCTCTTGGGGTGTTTGTGGAGCGGGTAAGAATGATTAAGAAGTGATTGTTGGGTGAATAAAGCAGAACTTCAACTCTTGAGAAAGCCCTTAAGGGCTTCTTCCTACGCGCGAAAACAAAATTCAACCAACGTCAAATCACTACGATGTCAGGTTTGGCCGAATGCCGTTTTCTGTGATGATCTTCTACTGAACGCTCAGTTTAAATACAGAAAAAGAATTATCCGTACCGATAATCTTCACCCAATAGTTTCCGGAGGAAAGTTCCGGTAACCGCATTTCGACTTTCGAAGAATACGGTTTCGTCCTTAGTATTTCCTTACCGGTAATCTCATAAATAATAATTTCCCCAATGATCTTTTCCCCATCTAAAGTTAATGTTTCATTCACACCGACCGGATTCGGATATACTTTGAAACCGTCTTTCGAAATGTTATTTATTCCAACAGCATCAATTGTTATTTTTTTGGTAACCGTATCGATGCAACCCCGGAAACTTTCAACAATTAACATCGCGTCATACGTTCCATCAACTGCGTAATAATGTTTTACATCGGTGCCCATCAGCGTGTCACTTCCATCTCCGAAGTACCAGATATAATTGCCCTGACCAATCAAACGCGAAGCAAAGTCAACATTTCTCCAGGTGATTTGATAATCGAAATTGGCATCGGGCATTAGTAGCCATTCCACATCGTGTTTGTATGGCCCCGAAACACAACCTTGATTGTCGATCGAATATTGAATGTGGATGTTATCGGTAATCGGAGCAACCACTAAATCTTCTCCCGAAGCCAGAAGTTTCTCACCATCTTCCGAGTACCAGTTCACAATTCCAACGTCGGGTTTTATGTGTAAAGTCGGAACAAATCCGTCGCAGGCTGTTTTGTCTAACACGCTTTCGGTAACGACCGGGTAGGTGATGTTATTAATATTTAAAGAATGACGAATACTGTCTCGGCAATTTCCCTCAAAAGGCTGGAGATAATAGGTTTGATTTTGATGAATGCTGTCAAAAGTTCTCATCCAGCCGGTAAAGATTGGATTTCCTCCGGATTCCGATGAAAACCATTCAACTTCTCCAAACTGATTTGCCTGATTGAACAATAGTGTGTCGCCTGTACATCCGCTCAGGTCGTTGAGTTTAATAATTGTCGGGAAATGTTGAACGTCAACGGAAATCGGTAATCTGCTACTCGCACAATTACCATTGTAAGCATCAACGTACATGTTAAATTTTCCCCGCGTCTTGGGTGTGAAAAGAAAACTGTCGGCGGTGGATTTTACAGAACCTCCGGCTGCAACGCTGTACCATCTCAACTGATTCGAAGAAGAAGATGCTCTGAGATAAAACGGATCACTCAACAGACAAACAACTGTGTCGTTGCTCACGGTTGGTGCCTGAGGTGCAAAATCATTACTCACAAAAGCAGAAACTTTAACCCGGCTGTTGTGTGTGCATTGTCCGTTAAAAGCCTGAGCATAAAAAAATGTATCGTGATTCAATGGCCCGACTTGATAAACACTACCCGTGTAGATCGGCAAAATGGTGGTAGAATCTTCAAACCAGCGAACTATACCATAATCCGGATCTGCCGTTAGATTGGCTAATGAATTAAGACAAATTGAATCGTTATGGATTTCCGGCTCCCCCGGTGTTTTAGTGACTTCAATGATATACGACTTAAGTTTAGTAGAACACTGCTTGTTAATTGATTTAGCATACAGTGTATCGTTTTGTTCTAATGCTGATGCGGATTGATAAGCCGGACCCGCAAGAAATGCAGTGTCGAGTGGGGACCTATACCACGAAACAAGGCCAGAAGTGAGCGCCATCAGGTTTCCATAATTACCCGAACAGATATTTTTATCTCCGGAAAAATTGATATCACTCGGTTGAAAGGCGATGTCTTTATAGGTAGTGTCGATGCAACTGTAATTTCCTCGATACGTATATATCGTGCTGATCAAACGAACTCTTGCATTGGTGGGAACGGTGTATACATTCTTTCCTTCTACCGAATAATAACTTGCATTGTTGCCATAATAATCCCAACGGTGACAATACAGATCGAGTCCGTACATGATGTATCGGTTGTAAACCTTGCTGAAATAAAAGTCTGAAGATTCGTTCTTGAACTTTACGGTATCGCCAACAGTATAGCAATCCTTGAAAGAGAAATTATTGGAGAGTTTGTAATTTACAAATGGTTCAAGCACAACATCACAGTTCAAAGGAACACCGCCAATATTGAGATCATCAAACTGATACCAACGACCACCGATTGAACCACATCCCAGATTCTCATTATCACCATCTCCGTTCTGATAACTGTTTGTAACTACCGCGACCCGGTTGGTGTCGTTCGAGACCAGAACAATAATAAATGGTTTGGTAGTAGTGTACGGTGTTGAAAAAACCGCTCGCTTCTGAAGTTTGGTTAACACACCTCCACCAAATGTTGAATCGATAAAAATGGTGTCTGTTCTAATGGCATTTCCGTACGGCAAACTATCGGCTCCGGCTTCATACAATTGAGCATAAACAGCAACAACCGCTTTACTCTGCATACTTTGCCATGCGTAAAAATCGAACCCACTAACCGTTACTTCACCCGGTGCTTCGAAATACTGACCAAGTCTGTAACCCGTCGAAATGTTGATCCCGGTGTATGCAGAAGCTTTGTAACGGGCGTAATCCAATGTGTCACCCTGACAAGCGATGAGGGTTCCGCCGCCTTTTTTACCGAGTTTTTGTTCGATCGAATTATTAACGGTATTCAAATCGTCCTTTAATTTAACATGAGCAGGAACGAATTGTCCAAAGGCTTTTCCAAACAGCAATAAAATCAGTACAAGGGTCGACGCTTTTTTCATAAGGAGATGAATGGTAAAATTATAAAAAAAGAGTCAACCTTCAATGCATGAAAGAAGGAGAAGGTGGCTTGTAAAAAAGGATTTGAATCAGCTTTCCGGAGTACCGTCGGTAATCCACTTTTCAATCTTGGTGATGGTAGTATCCGCCAGTTTGGGACTTCCTTCGGGCATGGCTGAATATCCGCTTTGGTGTTTTATCGCTCCGAGAATTCTGCCTAATGAAACAAAAGCCACTGCATCGCTGTAACTGGCAAGACTGCCCACTGAAGAGTTTTTGTTGTGACAACCGCTTATTGCACAACTTTTATCCAGAATAGCTTTGATATCGCTGTTGTACGTAATTTTAACCACCGGTGTTGTATCTTTCTTGGTGGTATCTGTTGTCTGCGTTGGTGTAGGATCTTCTTTTTCTTTACAGGAATCGAGAAGAATGGGCGCCACAAACATGGCGATGAGAATAAAAAGGGGTAATTTTTTTAGCATATCCATAAGTTTCCTTGTGCGGCAAATATGTTTTTAAAACCCATTAGTTGAGACATACTTTTTTATTGTACATGTTAGAAGTTCGTAAGATTTGGAATAAAAAAAGCCCGCTGTTGAACGGGCTTTAGTTGAGGTCTCGAGCGGATTCGAACCGCTGTACGAGCTTTTGCAGAGCTCTGCCTAGCCACTCGGCCACGAGACCCTTTTTCAAAAAGGAACCGCAAAATTAATTTTTTGTTTGAATGGCCAATGAGAAAATTAATCTGCCGAATTTTTTTCAATTGCCTGCGACTGCCGATATAAGTTTGCATCCATGACGATCCTCTCTGCTCTTGCAAATTGGTACACTAAAAAACTGATCCGGCGTGCTGAAAATGCCGTTTCAGAACAGGAAAAAACCTTCCGGTATCTGATGTCAAAACTTTCCCAAACTGCTTTTGGAAGAGATCATGGCATTCACGCAAATACCGGGTATCAGGAGTTTTGTGAGAAAGTTCCGGTACGGGATTACGAAGGTCTCAAATTGTATTTCGACAGAATTGCCAACGGAGAAAGCGATGTTTGCTGGCCGGGTAAACCTGAATATCTGGCAAAAACTTCCGGAACAACTTCCGGGGCCAAGTATATCCCCATTACCAAAGAGTCGGTTCCCAATCACATCAACTCCGCCCGCAATGCCATGATCGAATACATGGCGCAAACAGGCAACTCAAAATTCATTTTTGGTAAACTCATTTTTCTTTCCGGCAGCCCGACGCTCTCTGAAAAAAGCGGAATAAAAACCGGAAGACTTTCGGGAATTGTAAACCACCATGTTCCCGGATATCTCCGCAGAAACCAGATGCCGAGTTGGGAAACGAATTGCATTGATGATTGGGAAACCAAGGTGAAAACAATTGCGCAGGAAACCATTGTTGAGAACATGACGCTGATCAGCGGAATTCCTCCATGGATTCAGATGTACTTCGATGTTCTTCACGAAATGTTGGGTGGAAAAAGGATCAAGGAGATTTTTCCGAATCTTCAGCTACTAATTTATGGCGGTGTGAATTTTAGTCCGTATGAAAAAAAACTCATGGACAGCATCGGAGGCGAAATCGATACGATTGAACTGTATCCGGCATCCGAAGGTTTTATCGCTTATCAAAACGATCAGAACGACCGGAGCATGAAGTTGCTGACCTCGGAAGGAATCTTTTATGAATTCATAAAACTCGAAGATTATCACTCCGAAAATCCGAAGAGATATTCGTTGAAAGATGTGGAAGCGGAAGTCAATTATGCCATAATCTTAAACAGCAATGCCGGACTCTGGGGATATTCCATCGGAGATACAGTAAAGTTCACTTCGGTGAATCCGTACAAACTGGTTGTCACGGGCAGAGTGAAACATTTTATTTCAGCATTCGGGGAACATGTGATAGGAGAGGAGGTTGAATTTGCATTGATGTCGTATGCGAAAGAAGGCGGAATTGGCATAACGGAATTTACGGTTGCACCTCAGGTGAATCCTGCAGAAGGAGAAGGAATTCCGTATCACGAATGGTTTGTTGAATTTGAAAATGAACCGGAAAATCTAAGCGATTTTGCCAATGAAGTGGATCGAAGACTTCAGAATAAAAACATCTATTATAAAGATCTGATCACAGGAAAAGTGTTGCAACCCTTGATCATAAGGTCGTTGCCAAAAGGATCATTTATCAACTACATGAAGTCGCAGGGAAAACTCGGCGGACAAAACAAGGTGCCGCGTTTGTCGAACGACCGGAAAATTGCCGACTGGTTTTCCACCATCCAGTAAAAGTCGCGTTCTGTCAGATTCTCCCGACGACGGATTTTGAATTCGTATTTTCGCGAACGGATTTCTACATCCGCAGAACATTATATGGAAGGATTAATCATGGCCGGCCAGCTCATTCTGGCACTGGCGATACTGGTAACATTTCACGAACTGGGACATTTTATGGCAGCCCGAGCATTCGGAATCCGGGTTGAAAAATTTTACCTCTTTTTTGACGCCTGGGGAAAGAAGCTTTTTAGTTTTAAACGAGGCGATACCGAATATGGAATTGGTTGGTTGCCACTTGGTGGTTACGTAAAAATTGCCGGAATGATCGACGAGTCTGTCGACACCGAACAATTAAAAACCGAACCTCAACCATGGGAATTTCGAAGCAAACCGGCATGGCAGCGATTCATCGTGATGATCGGTGGCATCGTGGTCAACCTCATTTTGGGCTACCTGTTTTTTGTTTTGTACCTGATGAGGTTTGAAGGTGGGTATGTTCCAGTTTCTGCCGTTAATAATGATGGGATTTACACCGGAGTAATCGGCCAGGATTTAGGATTAAGAGATGGCGATAAATTGATTTCGTTAAACGGGAATGCGTATGAACGTTTTGATGATTATTCTGGACTTGAAGCATTCTTTGGTGGCGATTTAGTTGTGGAAAGAAAGGGAGAACAAAAGACCATTCACATACCCAGTGATTATTTCAAGGTGTTTAAGAAAAATCCGGGAGCATTCCTCGATTGCAAAGGTGTTGTTTATGTTTATGAATTAAGTTCAGAACTCACGTATGCAAAAGATGCGGGACTTCTGCCGGGTGATAAAATTGTTTCAACCGACGACACACTTATTACCACATTTTCGCATTTCAGCAACATCCTTCAGCACCATAAAAACGGAAAAGTTCAATTGGTAGTTGAGCGGGACGGAAAGGAAAAGATGCTGGTTTCACAAGTGGATTCCTTGGGAAGAATCGGCTTTAAACCTGATGTAAAAAGCTACGAAAGCGAACTTACTCCTTATACGTTGGGAACAGCAGTTCGATATGCCTTTAAAGACAGTTGGGATGTGATCTATTATAATGTTGTGGGATTCGGGAAAATTTTCTCCGGTGAAATGAAAGCTCAGGAAAGTGTTCAGAGCATTGTAGGAATCGCGACGCTTTATGGTGGAGTTTGGGATTGGGGAAGATTCTGGCGTCTTACTGCAATGATTTCTCTTGTGCTCGCCTTTATGAACGCTCTACCAATACCGGCTCTTGACGGGGGACACATGATTTTTCTGGTTTACGAAATGATTACCGGAAAGCCTGCACCGGAAAGAGTTTTATTAATCGCGCAATACATCGGAATGGGGCTGTTACTAACGTTGATGGCACTCACCATTGGTAACGATATTTGGCGAATCATCACCAAACACTGATTTTAGTTTGACAGATTACTTCGCTTTTTACGGTATTGAAAAGGCTTTTCATATTGATGAGAAAGACCTCCGAAAAAAGTATCTGAACATTTCCCGGGAGAACCATCCTGATTTTTTTGGTGGGGACGCGTCTGCGCAATCCCGAGCAATGGAAATTACCACTCAGAACAATAAAGCATACAAAGTTCTGAGTGATCAAATTCTGCGATCTCGACATTTGCTGGATTTGCTTGGACATGCCATTACGGAAAAAGACAAAGTACCCGGAGCTTTTTTAATGGGGATGATGGAATTCAACGAACGAATTATGGATGCGTCGGTTGATGAAAATCTCCGGCAATCTGTTGTGCAGGATTATGAAAAACTCTCGGAAGAACTCAACAATTGCTTTTCAAATCTCACGAAACAATACGATGAGCAACCGGATGAATCGGTTTTACAGGCGATCCGAAATATTTTACTTCAACAGAAATATTTATTGCGCATAAAAGAATCGCTTGATAAATTCGCACCCCTCTAACCAAGAGCCATCAACTTAATGCCCAGGTGGCGGAATAGGTAGACGCGTTGGTCTCAAACACCAATGGTAGCAATATCGTGCCGGTTCGATCCCGGCCCTGGGTACAGGGAACCTTCCGCCGAATGATCTCGCAGAGAATTTTTTCAGTAAAGCGAGTCATTTGGCGGAAGGTTTTTTTTGTCAAAAAAAATCGGGAGAGAAGTTTATCCCGAAATCACTTCGGGGATCATGATTCCCCATTAACGGTTCATCATTTCTAAATGCTTTAACGGATTTCTTACAGAATTACCGCTGATTAATTGATGAGTTAATTTCGTTAATTTTAAATGTTTCTCCGCATAATTACACCAACTGTGGTTCGTATTAACAGTGCAAAATGAATCGTGCGAAGCGGATCTTAAAACAAGAATAGGATCGCATTGGTGGCCGTCGGAAATGCGGGAATTTGTCATTAGGAAGAAAATCGGGAAAGTGCTTGACAGCTTTCTTTTCGACTTGATTTTTTGCTTACTTTTTTATCAAGAAAAAAGTGAGAGGAAAAGAGATTTTTCATCGATCCTTAAATCGATTCGCAATTCTGGTGTTTCCAAACGGAGAAACATTTAATTATATTCCCGTAACTTCTGTTAAACGACCTAATGAAAAAGCAAGAACTAATTCAATATGCCGCTCAGGAATTAATGAATAAAGGCAACATAGATGTGATTCCAGAGATCTTTAATCCATCGTATGTTGCACACGCAGGTAATAAAAAATATTCGGGTCATGAGTTTCTGAGACGCTGGACAAAACAACTTCACAAGGCCATTACAGAAATTAAAGTGCAACATCTTGATTTTCTGATGGAGGATGAAAATAGCATCACATGGCAACGCTCCTTGTCAGGAAAACACTTAAAGGATTTACGGGGAATTCCGGCCTCCGGGAAAAAAGTTCGCTGGACGGAAATGGTGGTGAGCCGGTTTCAAAAAGATATGATTGCCGAGGAGTGGGTAGTGTCGGAGTTAGCCGGGGAGTTGATGTTGAGGCAACCTATACAAAATCATTAAAGAACGATTCGAGGCATGTGCAAATCAATAAATCAATCTTGAAAAAAAATATCTCATTTCTGTTAATTTTAATGATCTCTTGTAATAAAGAACCGGAATTAGGCGGAGTATGGCTGTGCTACAGCGTTCCCGATGAGGAAACAAGAGTTCATAAAGATGCGCTGGTCGCGGTGGATTTTGAGCCGGATCAGTTCATAATTCTTCGAATACAGGTATATCGGGATTCGCCGTCTTTTATTCTCGATACATTTCCGTTAAACCAATTAAAAGAGGGTTTTCAATTGGAGGATCATACGTTTCGAATGATTAATAAGAAAGGTGTTCCAACCCTTATTTCCGATCAGGAAGATTTTTATTTTACCCTGGAAATGCCCGATAAATTCAAATCAAATATTACCGAACTTCCTTCTGCTAAATATGATTATCAAGAAGAGTGTTTCCAAATGATTTCTCCGAATGTGATTGCTAAATGTAACCAGCCCGGTTTAGTTCACAAATACGAATTTATTACGTTTAAGGATTTGACGTTTGCAAGGGATCTTATTCAACATCAGGTATTATTCTTTCAGGAAAAAGAGGGAAATTTTTATGTGAACAGGCTTTGGCCGGCCCGGATTAATTACCATTCCAAATTGATGAAATCGGGAAAGACGAATAATTTATTAATGGGTAATTGGATTGAAATTAATGATAGCTCTTTTCCTCCAACAGAGCTCCTGCCATGGGAAATGAGTTTTAATGAGGATTATTCTTTTAATGAAAATCGGGATGGTGAATTTATTTGGTTCGAGAATCTTGATAATCTGGTTGTACTAAAAGATTCGGTGAATCGGGTTAAACAAGTGTGGTCTATATCAGAGTTGGATTCTGCACATTTAAAACTGGATTTTGGTTTTAATGGTGTTGCGGAATTTGAAAGAAATTGAATGGCTGTTTCTCTCTATATAATTAAAAATATTTTTACAATTAAAAAGAATGAGATCCCGGAACGTTGTCCGGGATGACGGCTCCGTGGTAAGCTTCTTCTGTACAGTTGGGTGTCACCAATTGATTGTTCCCGGAGGAAGATCCGGAAACCGACTTAGGATAAACTTCGTATGAATATTTCCGCACCATAAAGTTATTGGTTGTTGATTCTCTCGAAGGCATTCATCTACAATTCCCCATTTATGCTGACAATGCCGAACCAAAAAATAA
This sequence comes from Bacteroidota bacterium, assembly GCA_016124755.1. Classification (GTDB taxonomy): domain Bacteria; phylum Bacteroidota; class Bacteroidia; order NS11-12g; family UBA9320; genus WGNA01. Next base: position 73,635 of record WGNA01000006.1, read on the forward strand.
TTGGTTCAACTTGTTCTATCAAGGCATTCATCAGTAATTGCACGTTTTCTTACCTTCCCGTGTTTCGTTCTTTGCCTTTTCTCTCGTAAGTTTGACCATCCATCAACATGAGATTGAGAAACCTTTTTTTACTCCTTTGCTTTTTGAGTGCTTTCGCCTCGCAGGCTCAGATTACAGTAGACAATCCGAAAGAACCGGATGTGCAAACACTTGATAAACCCGACTCGGTTCTGCTTTCCAAAGAGTTCGAATTTTTTCAGTGTGATCAGCGGGCAGAATACAAAGGCGGCGATTCGGCATTAACAGCCTTCATTCAAAACAATGTTGTAATGCCCGATTCAAAAACCGGAATGGTACTCGTTCAGTTTGTAATCGAAAAAGACGGATCGGTAAGCAATGTTCAGTTGCATCCAAAGAGCAATCAGATTTCCCCGAATCATCATCAGGCGGCAATCGAAGTGGTTCGCAAAACTTCCGGGAACTGGACTCCGGCAACCTATCAGGGTTTTAATGTTCGTATGAAATACCTTGTGCCGGTTCGGTTTGGATTTACAGACCCGAATCTCCCGAAAGGAAACTAAGACTATTTCATGCAAAGATTCCGGCTTGTTGGCAACATTCTCATTTCCTTATTTGTTCTGAACTTTTCTTCAGCCTTTACCAATCGTTACAATCAGGATGTTCCGCTGGAAACGATAGCCCGATTCAAAGGGAAGGATGACGCGTTTTCGAAATTTATTATCAATAAAATACGGGTGCCATCTGAGATGTATAAAAAATATCCGCACATCGACACGCAGGTTAAGGTGAAGTTCGTGGTGACCAAAGATGGCAAAGTTGAAAATGTTGAAGTGGATCCTTCTTCCAAGAATGTTGATCCGGTTTTGCAAAACGCAGCGATCACGGTAATTCAAAAAACTTCCGGCAAATGGGAACCCGCAACGCAATTGGGAAAGGCCGTTAGAATTCAGATGTCTGTTCCTATTACCTTTAAGTGGTAAATATGGCCCGAATTCTTGCTATTGATTACGGAGCCAGAAGAGTCGGGCTCGCCGTTACCGATCCGATGCAGATTATCGCTTCGGAACTCACCACCGTGTCAACCGAAACGACTTTAGAATACTTGAAAAAATATCTCTCAACAGAACCGGTTGAGTCATTTATTGTTGGTCAGCCCAGAAGAATGAGCGGCGAGTTATCCGACATCGAATCCGAAATAGTAGTATTTATTACTAAGCTGAAAGAACTGTTTCCAGAGATTCCGGTTTTCCGGTACGACGAACGTTTCACTTCCAAGATGGCCAGTCGATCGCTCATAGAAAGCGGAGTAAAGAAGAAAGACAGACGTGACAAGTCGAGGTTGGATTCTATCAGCGCAACTTTAATTTTGCAGGGCTATTTGCAAAGCAGATTATGATTCTACCCATTCGGGCATACGGCGATCCGGTTCTCCGGAAAAAATGCAGCGACATCGACAGTGATTATCCGGAACTGGAACAACTTCTCGACAACATGTACCAGACAATGGATTCCAGCAATGGTGTCGGACTCGCAGCTCCGCAGATTGGTTTGCCGATTCGTTTGTTTGTGATCGACAGCACATCGATGTACGAAAACGAAAAAGACGGAATTCGAACCGAGTTTATCAATGCCGAAATAATTGAAGAAACCGAACAACCCTGGGCTTTTGAAGAAGGTTGTCTGAGCATTCCGAACATTCGTGAAAATGTGGATCGTCACGCCAGAGTGCGCATGCGGTTTATGGATCGCAATTTCAAACAGCACGAACAAACCTTTGATGGAATGACGGCCAGAGTTATTCAACACGAATACGATCACATAGAAGGAATTCTCTTTATCGATCACATTACACCGTTGAAGCGCCGTTTATTAAAAGGCAAACTCACGGATATTTCAAAGGGTAAAGTGTCGGTTGACTACCGGATGAAATTTCCGAAATAAATGGATCAACCGCATCCACTTCGGGTCTTTCGCCCGTTGAATCTGCTGATCCTGCTGGTGTTGCAGGTAATTACTTTTTACTGGTTGAATTTCGACCGGATTCCGTCGGATCTGAAGAATGTATATCTGTTTATTTTAATTCTCGGAACTCAGTGCATTGCAGCCGCCGGTTATCTTATAAACGACCATTACGACCGCGAGGCAGATGCTTTTAACAAACCAAACAAACGACCAATTGAACGTTGGTCGGTGTTGAATGTCTTTATCGTTTACGGTATTTTAAATTTTATCGGATTAACCTGTGGTTACCTTCTCGGATTCCGATGGTTGATCATCTTTACTGCTGTGGTTGCTTTGCTTTGGTTGTACTCCTTAAAAGCGAAACATCTTCCCATTGCCGGCAACCTGATTATTTCCTGGTTCGGAGGATTGAGCGTTTATCTGGTGTATGATGTGTTCGGAACTCAGCAAAGGAATTTCGTTATTTTTTATGCTTTGTTTGCTGCACTAATTACCTTTTTGAGGGAGCAGGCAAAGGACATCGAAGACATGCAGGGCGATGAACTTGCGGGTTACAAAACACTTCCGATTGTAACAGGTTTTAGTTTTTCTAAATCCATTCTGTTTATTACAGCTACCTTTATCTGTGCGATGTACATAATGATTCAGTACGATCAGATCGCGCACATGTTTACCGGAAAACTTTTGCTGATTTACATTGCATACCAACTGTTTTGCATTGCAATACCGATGTTGATTTTGGTTTTTAAAATTCAGATGGCGCGTTCTTCCGCCGATATGAAAAATGTGAGTTCATTACTCAAATACATCATGGCAACCGGTATGTTGTCGATGCTTTTTTTCTGAAAGAGATTTGTTGATTTACCTCGAGTAATTTTTCTATTCTTCCAACAAATCCGGGCGCAATTTTAAAGTTCTTTCTAATGCCTGATGATCATTCCACTTTTCGATTTCTGCAAAATTTCCGGACAATAAAATATCCGGTACCTTCCAACCTCTGTATTCGGCAGGTCTTGTATAAATAGGAGGGGAGAGCAAACCGTCCTGAAAGCTGTCGGTAAGTGCCGAAGTTTCATCTGAAATTACTCCGGGAATTAATCGCACCATCGCATCTGAAACAACCGCCGCTGCCAATTCGCCACCGGTTAAAACATAATTGCCAATCGAAATTTCCATCGTAATAAAATGTTCCCGGATTCGCTGATCAATGCCTTTATAATGTCCGCACAGAATAATGATATTTTCTAAAAGTGATAACCGGTTCGCCGTGGGTTGATCAAATAACTTTCCGTCGGGCGTCATATAAATCACTTCATCATAAGTTCTTTCTTTTTGTAGAGATTCAATGCAATTAACAATTGGTTCGATCATCATCACCATTCCGGCATTGCCTCCGTAAATTTTATCATCAATTTGTTTGTAGTTACCGATGCCGAAATCCCGCAGATTGTGAACATGAATCTGAGCAAGTCCTTTGTCAGAAGCACGCTTTAAAATGGATTGATTAACGGGCCCGTGAAGAAGTTCCGGAAGTACCGTTATGATGTCGATTCGCATGTTGCAAAATTAAATTAAGCCCGATCGATATAAAGAATTACGGAGTTTTTAACTCATTAGCAGAAAGGAACTTCCACAAAAAAATTAGCAAAAAAAAACCCCGGTACCTAGTACCAGGGTTGTGCTGTTGGCTTTCAGACTCGTTTAAAAGTCTTAGTTCAAAGTAAACCAGTTTCTTGATATACGTATGTCATGAAATAATCAGAAAAGAAAAGTAACAGGCAACCTTTTTCAATCTGACACAAACCTGTTTATTCATGACAAAATTCTAATCAGACAGAAGTGGAATTTAACATCATCGGCATCACCAACATGAGCAGATCTTCACCTTCTTCGTTCTCATCCGGAAGAAGAATTCCTGCGCGGCTTGGTTCCGACATTTCTAATTTCACGTTTACACAATCCATGTTGTTCAGCATGTCGAGAACGAGACGGGAGTTAAATCCGATTTCCATATCAACACCGTCGTATTCACACGAAAGTCTCTCGGTAGCTTCATTCGCAAGATCGATGTCTTCTGCAGAAATAACCAATTCGCTTCCGCTGATTTTAAGCCGGATCTGATGGGTTGTTTTATTCGAGAAGATGCTGATACGTCGAACACTGTTCAGAAAATCGAGTCGGTTGATCTGCATCACGTTCGGATTTTTTGCCGGGATAACGGCGTTGTAATCCGGGTAACGCTCGTCGATAAAACGGCAGATCAGGCGCACACCTCCGAAAAGGAATGATGCATTGGTGTTGTTGTAATCAATCTGAACCGGGAGATCATCATCAGACAGAGTTGATTTCAAAAGATTCAATGCTTTTTTAGGCAGAATGAAATTTTGTTCAACTCCGGGCTTCACATCTTTACGGGTGAGTTTTACCAATCGATTGGCATCGGTTGCCACAAAGTTCACCTGCTCTTCGCTCAACTGAACATAAACACCAGTAAGGTTGAGTCGCAGATCATCTGTTCCGGTTGCGAAAATGGTTTTGGAAATGCAATTCAAAAGAACTCCGGAAGGCAATGTTAAAGTGGCACTTCCATCGATGTCGGGATTTTTGGGGAAATCATTTCCCGGTTGTCCGGCTAATTTGTACCGGCCGTTTTCTGATCGCAGTTCGATACCATTACTTTTTTCATCTAATGTAAAAGTGATCGGTTGATTCGGAAGTGCTTTTAGCGTATCCATTGTGAGCCGGCTTGGTACGGCGACCATTACATCGGCATCGGCTTCAACCTTCAGGCTGGTCGACATGCTCGTTTCCAAATCGGTACTGGTGATGGTGAGAACACCGTCTTTAATGTCGAATAAGAAGTGATCCAAAATGGGTAGGATCGGTTTCGACGCAATGGTTCCGATAACCTGCTGCAGTTTCTCAAGCAGCGCAGAAGTATTTACGATAAACTTCATTCCTTTTTCAGTTACTGTATTGTCTGGCGAAATTATACCAAGCCGCTATAAAATTGACAACTCATGTGAATAAGTTGATTTCTATGTATAAAGAATTTGGTGCGGATGGCACTTCGCAGAATTCAGCAGATAGAAATCCGGAAGTATTATATTTCCGAACTGTAAACTATGTCTATGGAAGAAAGGGAAGAAGCCGCTGATATGCCGGTAGAAAATACAACCGGAGAAACAAACACAACAGAGGAAATAAAGGCGTCTGTTTCGGCAGTAGATCACGAGCTTGATCAATTACTGAAAGTTTGCGGACAAATCAGAACCGAATTGGGGAAGGTAATTGTTGGGCAGACCGAGATGATGGATCTTATGTTAATGGCACTTTTAGTCCGGGGTCATCTGTTATTGGAAGGTGTACCGGGAGTGGCAAAAACGTTAACCGCCAAACTCTTCGCCAAAACAATAGATGCGCAATTTTCCAGAATTCAGTTCACACCGGATCTGATGCCCAGCGATATTCTTGGAACAAACGTTTACAACGCGAAAAATCATGAGTTCGAATTCAAACCCGGACCCATCTTCGCCGATCTTGTTGTTGTGGATGAGATTAACCGCGCCCCGGCCAAAACGCAGGCAGCCATGTTTGAAGTGATGCAGGAAATTCAGGTTTCGGTTGATGGGGTTACTAGAAAACTCGGAGATTCCTTTATGGTGTTGGCAACGCAAAACCCTGTAGATAATGAGGGAACCTATAACTTACCGGAAGCCCAACTCGACCGCTTTTTATTTAAGGTAAATATCGACTACCCTACTCCGGAAGAAGAACTCGAAATTTTCAAAAGATTTCAAAACGATTTTGATATGCGGGAAGTGGAATCGGTGCAAAAAATTGTTCCGATTGCTACACTCTCTGCCCTCCGCAGAATTGTTGAGCAAGTGGTAATCAGCGAGGAATTAATCCGCTATATACGCGACATTATTCTCGAAACCAGAAGTACCGGAGATTTGTATCTGGGCGCTTCAACGCGTGCTGGTATCTGGATGGTAAAAGCTTCCAAAGCCGCCGCCGCAATTGCCGGAAGACGTTTTGTAACTCCCGACGATATACGGCGAATTACCTTCCCGGTACTCAACCACCGCATTATTGTTTCACCGCAACGCGAAATGGAAGGAGTAACCTCACACGATATTCTTCAGCAAATTATTGAAAAGGTAGAAGTGCCGAGATAGTGAAAAAGGTCAACTTCTTTCTAACCGAAAGGGCCTATGTAGCTTTTGGATTGGTTGTCGTCTGGTTTATTCTGATGGCGGCTTTTCCCGATTTCGCTTTTTACAGCGGATGGATTTTACTCGCAGGTGTGTTGGCTCTAACCGTTTTCGATGGGTTTAAATTATTTAGTTCTAAAATTATTCTAAAGGCATCGCGATCTGTAACCAAGGTTCTTTCATTAAGCGACGAAAATGAAGTTTCCGTTTCGATGTCAAATCTCTCGTCTTCCAATCTGGCGATCAGCTTCATTGATATTCTTCCGGATCAACTGCAGATTCGCGATTTTAAAATCCGATTATCGCTTGGAAGCGGAGAACATAAGACGGTTTCCTACCAGATTATTCCAAAGACACGGGGAGAATATCACTTCGGTGATTTGTACTTTTTTGTAAGATCTTCTTTTCCGGGACTTGTTGAACGGCGGGTGATTATTCCGGCAAAACAGATGACTGCTGTATTTCCGTCCATTAAACAAATGCAGGAAATAGAACTGCAGAGTTTTTCCAAAATCTCGATTAATCAGGGTGTGAAGCGCATCCGGAGGATTGGTCACAGTTACGAATTCGAACAAATTAAATCGTATGTGCGGGGCGACGATTATCGGAGTATTAATTGGAAAGCAACCAGCCGCCGGCAGTCATTAATGATTAATCAATACGAAGATCAACGGTCGCAGCCGGTATATTTTGTAATTGACAAAGGGCGCAGTATGAAAATGCCTTTTAACGGATTAACATTGGTGGATTATGCGGTAAATACAACTTTAGCCATCAGCAATGTTGCGCTGAAAAAAGGAGATAAAGTAGGTATGATCACATTTGATAAAAGCATTGACTATGTGCTGAGATCTTCCGACAAAACCGGCCAACTCGCAATGATCAACCATGCGCTTTACAATCTCGAACAAAGCGATGTGGAAAGCGGATTTGAAAATCTTTATGCCGGAATCACGGCAAATGTGCGGCAACGGAGTTTGCTTTTTCTGTTTACCAATTGCAATACATTGCACAGTTTAAAAAGAATACGACCGGTTTTGCAATTGTTGAATCGTCAGCACTTGTTGGTCGTGATTATGTTTGAAAACACATTGATTGCAGAACTGGCAAAACGAAAAGCATATTCGGCTGAGGAAATTTATGAGGTAACCATTGCTGAGCAGTATTTATACGAACAAAGACAGATCGCTTTAGAATTGAACACCATTGGAATTCAGACCATCGTTTCGGCACCCGAAGATTTATCGATTAATACCATTAACAAGTATCTCTCGCTGAAAGCAAGGGGAATGATCTAAAGGGAATCGTAAAAGTTCAGCAGCTTTTGAATCACGCTTTCGTTCGAATATTCGTCAACAATGAGTTTTCGTGCATTCTCACTGAGTTTTGAAGAGAGTTCGGGTTGAGATTTTAACAATCCGAAGGCCTCTGTAAATTGTTGAGGCGTGTCGGCAATCAGAATATTTTCTCCATTCGAATAATGAATTCCCTGCGCACCGATCGTGGTGCTGATTACAATTTTTCCGGCAGCCATCGCTTCTAATATTTTCAAACGGATACCACTCCCTGATTTTAGCGGAACGATCGTAATCATTTTATCTTCAATAAAAATCGGAGCGTTCTCCACTTCACCTGCCATTTCTACTCCGTCGATTATCTGAGCTTTCATGGTTTGAGGCATTCCCTTTCCGGCGATAAATAACTGTAGTTCAGGAAATGTTTGATGAATCAACGGCCAGATGTCTTCCAGAAACCAGTTTACCGCTTCCAGATTCGGCAGCCATTCGAGACTTCCGATGTGAAATACTTTTTTTAGATCAGCAGAATTCGAGGGTTTCCAAAGTTGAATATCAATTCCGGCGGGAGAGGGGAAGATCGGTTTTATACAGTGCATTTGCCGGAAGAGTACACCGTCTTCAGGGGTAACCGGAACAATGGCATCGTAACGATTCACCAATGAAGCTTCGAATTTTTTTAATCGTCGGGTGAGCAAATTGAGGTACCACTTTTTTGCAGGATTTGATTCGTTCATCGCCAATCGCTCCCAAATCTGATACTCCACATTATGTTGCCTCAGAATCACCTTTGCATTTTCCGAATATTTTAAAATAACATCCGTATAAACTGCAGGAAAAGTTCCTTCTACCTGAATTACATCAAAGGTTTCAGACTTCAGCAGGTCTTCAATTTTCTGTTCGAAAGCTTTGTCGTAAAAGCGGATTACGTTGTACGATTTATTGGTGAAGAGATTTAAGAATGCCGGAACCGGACGAACATCTGTGTTGATGTTGTGAACAATGAACCGGCAATATTGAGATAGTTCTTTTCCCGCCTCGGTTAAATTGATTTTATGTTTCTGAGCGTGCAAGGTGAGAAGGGTAACCGAACACCCTGCTTCCGAAAATCCCCGTGTGTAATTATAAATTCCGATGGTTCCACCTTCATTCAGGGGAAAGGGAATCCGGTTAGAAATCTGAAGAATCTTCATGCGGATTTTTTGAACAATCTGCTGATTCTGCGGAACATACGCACATACGCTTCCCGATCGAATAAAGCGGAATCTGTACTCGCTTTGTAAGTAAGAAATAATGCGAGCGGAACGAAGAACAAGGAACTGAACCAGGCGCCTGCCCACACTTCTAATACTCCTTCACGAGCCAGTTTTTCGCCGACTGTTTGCATGATGAAGTAAACGATGAACATCAGAATGGCAGCAATCAACGGTGCGCCAAATCCGCCTTTCCGAATAATTGCTCCCATTGGTGCGCCCACAAAAAACAAAAGAAGACAACTAAAGGCTAATGTAAATTTCTTGTGCCATTGAATGTCGTAACGACGCATTCGCTCGCTCAACTGCCGGATTTCAATTCTGGTACTTTCGGTAATGCGATGCATATTCCGTGAACTCTGAATCGCATTTTCAATCAGACTTGAAGTGGAAAGTTGCCGTTCGGGAGGAGTTCGGGATTTATGATGATTTGCCTTTGAACCAACAATGCTGCTAGTGATAACCGGTCCGTATGTGGAATCCCCTTTTGCTCCGATGGAAACGATTTGCCCGCCTAAATCAGAAGAGCTATCGATCGAGTAGGCTTGCTCTTCAATGTGGTCTGTATCCGAATCTACTTCCGGATTTTCGCCGGCATTGTAACGGGAGTATGATCGTTCGATTAAACCAAAATATCCGGAGCCATCCGTTTTAATCTTACTCAGATCGTATTTTTTTTCAACCCAGTCTGAGTCATGATTGAAATGATAATAGGCTTCGAGATACGATTTCAGAAATTCCTTTCGCTCACCGATAACAATTTCAAGTGAATCAATTCGCACCCGAAGTTCACTGATGTTGAGCATTTCGTAATTGTCTTTGAACAATTCGGGACTACTTCTTTTTAGTTCAAGCTCACTTAAATCAATGGCCATGTCGTATTCGGAGAACGACATTTTATTATGCTGAAATCGCTTTTCGTATTGAGGATTTTCGGTCATCTCCTCATACCGAACCCCATCGATCAGGTTCAGTTTCATATACTTTTTATTCTCGGTAATTTCCATCTTGCCGCGTTTGGCAATGATGATTGTGGTTCCCTTTCCGTTGGGTGTTCGGGCGTAAATCAGAATGTCGTCGAGTGTCTGATTGTCTTTGTGTTTATGTCCGACCTTTATTGCATAACCCTGTAAATCCTTGAAGAAAATGCCATCCTGCAAATTCATCGCAGGCTTTTTATTGGTAACGTCGTAGAACAAGGCGCCCCAACTCAGATTGGCGCGTGGGATCAAAACATTAGAAGAATAAAATGCAATTGCAGAAATGCCCATCATTAACAGAAACATCGGGCGCATGGTTTTTAACAGAGAAACACCGGATGATTTGATGGCAACCAGTTCATATCGTTCACCCAGATTTCCGTATGTCATGATGCTGCTGAGCAGAACCGCTAAAGGCAATGCCCGCGGAATCAGATACGGAATGGAATAAAGAATAAACTCAAGAATGATGTACCATTCTAAACCTTTGCCAATGAGTTCTCCGATGTATTTCCAAAGAAATTGCATCAGAAATAAAAAAATGGAAATGAAGAAAGTGGCTATGAAAGGCCCGATAAAAGACTTGATGAGCAGCAGGTGTAATTTCTTCACTTTCCTAAAATAGCCGCGCAAAGATAGAGCGATCCGGCAGTTGGCAATTGCCTTTCGACCGGATCCGATTTTATCCCGCCAGTTCCTTTTCGAGTGCTTCTATTTTGGAAAGTGTATCCGACTGTTTCTGGCGCTCCCGACCCACAACATCGGCCGAGGCGTTGGCAACAAACTTCTCATTGGAGAGCTTCTTCTCGATGCCGGTTAAGAAACCTTTCAGTCTTTCAATTTCTGATTTGAGTTTCTCTGTGTCTTTTGCCGCAAATTCGAAACCCTCAAATTGAAGATAAACCTCGTCGGTTCCATTGAGTTCTTTCAATCCTTCTCCGCTATCTCCGAATTGAAGTGATGAAACATTTGCAAGCTTGTTAATGGCAACCGACAGATTTGAATAATCAGTTACATTCTCTGTTTTAATGCTAATACCGGCTTCGATTTTCGGAGAAATACCGTTTTTATTTCGCACCGAACGAATTAGCGTAATCAGGTTCATCGCCTTTTCAAAAGATGTGGAATCCGATTCACTTTGTGATTGAACCGGCCAGCTTTGTTTGTTAATGAAGTCGTTGGCTCCCGGATTTAGTTGCTGCCACAAATGCTCGGTAATAAAAGGCATAAAAGGATGCAACAAACGCAATAGCTGATCGAAATGCTGATTCACTTTTTCTAAATGTGCCGCCGGAATCGGAGAGCCATACGCCGGTTTCATCCATTCTAAATACCACGAACAGAAGTCGTCCCAAATCAATTTATAGGTTGTCATCAGCGCATCCGAAACTCGATATTTCGAAAAGTGGTCGTCGATGGTTTCAATAGCATTTGAAATTCTTGCCGACATCCAGTTGTGAACTTTATCAGCAGTTCCGGAATAAAATTCATCGTTGTTTTCACCGGTTTCCCAACCGCTGATTAACCGGTAGGCATTCCAGATTTTATTGGAAAAATTTCTACCCTGTTCGCAAAGACTTTCATCAAACAACAAATCGTTACCGGCCGGTGCTGCGAGTAACAAACCCATGCGCACTCCGTCGGTTCCGTATTGATTCATCAGTTCAATCGGGTCGGGAGAATTGCCGAGTTGTTTCGACATTTTTCTTCCGATTTTGTCGCGAACGATGCCGGTGAAATACACATCTCCGAATGGTTTTTCATTCCGATATTCATATCCCGCCATTATCATTCGGGCAACCCAGAAAAAGATAATGTCCGGTCCGGTTACGAGAAGATTCGTCGGGTAATAATATTTAATGTCGGCGTTTTCTGGTTCATTAATTCCGTTGAAAACACTCATCGGCCATAACCACGAAGAGAACCAGGTATCGAGAACATCTTCATCCTGATTCAACTGATCGGCTGTTATTCCCGGAATTTTTTCCTGAGCTTTGGCTAATGCCTGTTCAGGAGTTGACGCAACCACGAAACTTCCATCGGGTAAATAATACGCCGGAATACGCTGTCCCCACAACAACTGACGACTAATGCACCAGTCTTTCAGATTCTCCAACCAGTGGCGGTAGGTGTTTTTGAATTTAGCCGGATGAAGTGAAATGGTATCGTCCAGAACCGATTGCAGAACCTCCGGGTTTTTATCAATGAAAGCCTGCATGTTCACAAACCATTGCTGACTGATACGCGGTTCAATCATGGCATTGGTTCGTTCCGAAAAACCAACTTTATTTTTAATCGCCTCGATCTTTACCAGATTGCCGAGTTCGTCAAGGTCTTTTGCAATTTGTTTCCGAACGGCAAAGCGGTCCATGCCGATGTAGTTTCCGGCAATTTCGCTGATCGTTCCGTCTTCGTTAAAGACATCAATCACCGGAACATTGTGTTTTAAACCGAGATTGTAATCGTTGATGTCGTGTGCCGGAGTAACTTTTAAAGCACCGGTTCCATATTCAATATCAACATACTCGTCGAATATGATCGGAACTTCCCGATTCGAAATCGGCACGATGGCTTTCTTTCCTTTTAAATGAAAATACCGTTCATCGTTTGGGTTAACACAAATAGCAGTATCGCCTAAAATAGTTTCAGGACGAGTGGTTGCAATCTGGATGTATCCATCTTCATCGACCAATTTATACCGTACGTAATACAAATTGGAATCAACTTCACGATGTATTACCTCTTCATCTGAAAGAGCGGTTTTGCCGGCCGGATCCCAGTTCACCATACGCACACCTTTGTAGATCAAACCTTTTTCGTAGAGATCAACAAAGACATCAATTACCGATTTGTAGAGATCGTCTTCCATGGTGAAACGCGTGCGATCCCAATCACATGAACACCCGAGTTTGCGAAGCTGACTCAGAATTATTCCACCGTATTTTTCTTTCCACTCCCAGGCATACGAGAGAAATTCTTCACGGCTCAGATCTTTTTTGTTGATGCCCTTTTCCTTCAACATTGCAACAACTTTGGCTTCTGTGGCAATGGAAGCGTGGTCGGTTCCCGGAACCCAACAGGCATTATAACCCAGCATGCGTGCCCGACGAATCATGAGATCCTGAATCGTATTGTTCAGCATGTGGCCCATGTGCAGAATACCGGTGACGTTTGGTGGCGGGATCAGAATGGTATAAGGCTCACGTTCGTCTGGAACTGAGCGGAATAATCCATTCGATTCCCATTGCTGGTACCAGTATTCTTCAAAGGATTTCGGGTCGTATTGTGCGCTGATTGACATTGTGTTTTGTGGAAATTCTAAGGTTGACAAAAATAAAAAAGCCTTCCCGATGTACCGGAAAGGCTTTGAATATTGTGGATGTAAAAACTACACCCTCTTCTCTTTGATTCTCGCTTTTTTACCGGTTAATTCTCGGAGATAGAAGATACGTGCACGACGGACCTTACCACGACGATTAACCTCGATTCTGTCGATGAGTGGGCTGTGTACCGGGAAAATTCTTTCTACTCCGATACCACTTGAAATTTTTCGAACAGTGAAAGTTTCAGTTGAACCATCTCCACGACGCTGAATAACTGTTCCCTGAAAAGGCTGGATACGCTCCTTGTTACCTTCCTTGATTTTGTAATATACGGTAACATTGTCACCGGCGTTGAATTCCGGATGGTTGTTCACCAATGCTGCCTGTTCTATTTTCTTAATGAAATCCATATCCTTCGATAAATAGGGCTGCAAAATTATATTTTTTAGCTCACGAAAACAGCGATGATCAAAATATTTTTAAATGAAGTTGTGGGTAACCTCAATAGTGATTAAAATTTTGCTCATCACTTCGGTTTTATGATGCCGGTTTTCTTCTTCAACTCTTCTTCGAGTTTCTTTTTAGCAGCTTCTTTTGCCGCTTCCTGTTCCTGTTTTATGCGTTCTTCCGCTTTTCGTTTTTCCTCTTCAATTGCCTTTTTCGCAGCATCTTCTGCTTGTTGTTTTGCCTTTTCTGCTTCGATTCGGGCTTTCTCCATTTCAGCACGTGCCTTATCTTCTGCTTCTTTTTTCCGGAGATCAATTTCGTTTTTCACCTGATCTTTAATCTGATCTTTCAGACCTTTTTTGAGATTCTGGAAATTGAGTTTAACCTCGGGCTTCAGAAAAGTTCCCAGAATATCGATGTTGAATAACAGATCGTTGAAGTCGCCGGTGGCCAATTCTGTGAGTTTGTTTTTAGGGATGAGCGACTGATAGGTCTGCGCGTTGGCTTCATACAATTCTTTCGGTACGGTTAAAAGCCCTTTAAAACTTATGGTCTTGTCTAAAGCAGTACTTCCTTCAATATTTAGTTTGGTGTCGCCCACCGGAATTTCGAACGGATTGAGATGAACCGTTCCGTCTTCAATGCTAAAGCTTAGTAACAGGTCTTTAAGTTTTAATGGTTTGGAGAAGTTGTCGTTTTTAAGTTTATCGCCCAACACGTTCATAACCTTCAGACCTTTTAAATCACAATCAAACAAATCGAGAATTCCACTGCAATCGATAGCCGATAAGTCAGGAGAAAAATCTTCCAGCAATTTGGTATTGACTTTAAATGTGGTGGAGAATTTTCCTTTGGCGTACTCGGCTATTGGAGCCAGTAAACGAACAGTTTCGAAGGATTTGAAAATAGTTGCGATGTCGAATTCCCGGGCGGTTAAACTTAAATCAGTTGTTACGTTTTTAGGGTCTGATGTGTTGTACGCTCCGGAAAGACTGAGATGTCCACCCATAAACTGAGTACTGAGCTGATCAATATTTACGATGCCGTTTTGTGTATTCGCATTTAACACGGCCATGTCGAAAGTTCGCCCGCCGTACTCAAGGTGGTTGATGTTGCCATCGAAATTCAACTGAATATTTTTAGGAATAAGTGCATCGGCGGTTGAAAAAGCAGCAGTTTCCGAAGCTGTTGCATTTGATGTAACAGGCTCAGGCTTTACAAAATCCTGATCCCGGAATTGTTCGGATGCAAGGCGCAGATCACCGGCAAGTGTTTCGCCATTTAACAGATAACCAAAGAAGTTTCTGAGTTTGCCTCCCAGTAAGAGATCCGATTTACCGGATTGAATTTTTAAGGTTGGAACCGAAACCTCACTTTTATTAAAACTAACTTCAGCCACTGGAATGTCGATGGGATTTGGAAGATCCGTTGATTTGTATTCGAGTTCAGATGCTTTGATAATTCCGGTGGAAGAAAACCGGTTGAAATCTTCATTTTTTGCAGCCGAATAATTTCCGTCGAATGTTACATCCGCTGCAACATCACCTTTCATCGAAAGTCCGAGATCCTGAGGAAGAAATTCGGCGAAATCTTTTAGATGAATTTTCCCTTTTACAAACCCTTTCATGTATGGATCGGAAACGGGTGTTTTAACTAAAAGCTGTGTTTTAAATGGTTCATTTTTCAGCGAGAAACTCAGATCCGAAAGGTTCACCACCAGATGGTCGTCGATACCATCGGGATTCTCAACATTAATATTAAGATGTATGGAGGAGAGAGCGTCGGCAATTTTGCTGTACCGTAGAAATCCGTCTTCAATTAATAATTTGAGCTGATACGCCGGAAATTCGGTGTCGCTGTAAACTCCTTTAAAATAACCGGAAAAAGCCATTTTGCCTTTGGTCTCAAAATCCTTGAGATCCGTTCTGTACAGATCGGGAATCAGACTCAGAAACTCTTTCATTTCGGCTTTGTTACTTGCAAATTCCAGATTGTAATCAATGTCGTCGTTTTCGGTAAATTTCAAATCTCCGTTGAGAGACAGGTTGAGTTCACCGGTATAAAGTTCATTGTCTTTAAATGTAAATATGAAGTTTTCGATATCTGAGAGAATAACCGCATCAGCGCGCACCGGGAGATGGTTTACATACGGAATTCCTTCATAGGAAATTAATGCATCTGAAGTGGAGAAATTAGTTGTGGCATCGAATACATTTTCAATAAAATTTCCGGTTACAGCACCGTCGATATCTTTCACATCCACTACAATATCGCCAACTTCATCTGCATATCGGAAGCGTGTATCTTCTAAAATGATTTTTTTGAAATCAGCCGACATCGCAACTGAGGAAGTTGTGTCTTCTGTTGGTTTGGTAATATCCCAGTTGTAAAATGAATCGCGGGCAATCAGATTAATATACGTGGATTTTAATTCAAGCCCGTTGATTGTTGCTTTATTCGATTTAATAAGATCACGGAGATTGATACTCGTTTTGATGGAGCCTGCATAAAGCAAAGTATCTCCGGCGAATTTATCGAGACCGGTAATGACTAAATTTTCAATTTCAACCGACAGGCTTGGGAAACTTTGTATAATACCAATGCTGACATTTTTATCGAAATCAACATTGGCATTCACCTGATCGTTTATTTCGGTTTTGATAATCTTAACGATATCATCTCTGAAGATAAAAGGCACGGCGATAACCAAGCCTGTTAATAATAAGAGTACGATGAGTACAATGGTAATAATGCGTTTAAATTTCATGGTGTAACCTCCGGATGCAAAGGTATACATTCGGCTAACCCTTGGTAAATAAGTAGAAATACACAGGATTAATTTTCTGTTACATTTGGCTAAAATTTTTTAAAACATAAAAACCTCAATGCTTTTCTAATGCATCAAGGTTTAAAAAAAAGGGAGTGGCCAAAAATGATTAGCGACAAGCCACTCCCCGTATCTAAGCGAAAGTTAGAATCTGAATTTTCTTGTCAGTGTTACTCCAAAATAAGAGTAACCGTCATTTTTAGCACTGGAAGACCTTCTTGTTCCGGGCTTTATTCCATTGGGATTTGAAAGCTGAACGGCAATAGTGCCCAAATCCGGATTGGCCTTTTCCATATATTCATCGGTCTGAAATTTTCCTGTACTTACATCGTCCAGATAATCGGTAAAGACTTTATTATAGGTATAGGAAACACCGATGGTAGTGTATTTATTAAGATGTTTTGTGAGCTTGATTCCCATTGGAATTCCTACTCCGTATTTACTGTAAGGTGTGGCCTGACCTTCGGTTCTCAATGGACGGAGATCGTACCATCGTCCTTCGTTGTTTATCTGAGATTGCGGATTAAAATAATATCCGGTAATACCGATAAAGGCAGAAGGAACAATACTCCGCATTTTGCGGTATCGACTGAGTCGGTACTCACCAATAATTCCCAGATCGTAAATGGTAGTTCTTACAGAAAGTCCTCTGGCGAAGTTGGTTCCCCGTTTCGCTCCGAGAATTGAAGACCTGTCGTCGGCACCGGCTATCACCAAGTTATTCTGGGCAATCTCAATGCGGATTCGTTCGGTGAAGTTGTAACCAAACCGGAACCCGAGATTAGGCCGAAGGTTGTTTAGAGATATCGCCACATTGGTGTAGGCCAAGTCTCCGAAATAAAGAGTAGTTCCGCCAAATACGGCAACGTCCCAGTATTTTGAACGCCACATGGTGTCATCCGGATCCAGTTCCGGAACTACATTTTTTAAGGTGGTATCCCTCAACTCGTCTACGGTTGGTAACGGGAATTCACCTTCATCATAAAGTCTGGGTGTTGTTTGCTCCACTCTTGGAATTTTGAGGAAGCTTTCGTACCCGGAAAGAAACACATTATTCTTGATCAGGAAATTTTTTAAACCCACGTGTACATCGGGAACCATAAAGCCATTTTCGTCGACCAGACCCTGAACCATGATGTAACCGTTAGGTCGCATCTTGATAATACGGTCGTGAATCGAAACCTGAACCTTTTGATTCATGTTCGAAAATTCGAGTTTGTGGTTAAGCGATTCGTAGCGGAGTGTGTCGTCCATCAGATAGATGTAGGTCACCTGAAATTTATCGCTAACTGTCACCGGACGGTTGGCAATCATTTCAATCTGGCTTGTGTATTCATTCACTGTTACATCCTTGTGCAGATCATCAATGCGAACACCATCAACCGCAATTTTATAAATATGTCCGTTTGTAGTTGAATAGGGTTTTAAAGGAAGGTCGTTATATAAAAGGAGTGGAGCTCTTTGAGATGAAATCATTTGTTTCATCATTTCATCCAGATCTTTAGTCGCGTTTTCACCAAAGAAATTTCCATTTACATCCAAAAAATCGGCAGATCCTACGGCTGTAATATTTACCGGAAAAAATTCTACCGTATCTTCCAGTACGAGGCTTCCGTAATTAAAACAGAATGAGTTCCCTTTTATTATCGGCTCCATTCCTCTGGTAAGCACAGCATTTTCATTCAGGAAAACCGGAGTAGTAAAAATACCGTTTAATGAACGTCCGATGAATTCGTTTCTGGAGAAGACATTGTCCTTTAAAACAAGTTTCAGCAGATCTGCTGTGGCTTCAGCGAACATCACACTTCCACTGTTATTCGAAAATGTGTTGCCCTGAATGAGTAAGGTAACGGGATCGTTGGTTAACACTTTGTCGAGTTCCCGGAACTCAATATAAACTCCGTTCTCGATGTGATGTTGAAACTGACTGTTTTTGATTTCAACATTTCGTCTCGACCAATTCTTCTCAAAGAGAAACGGTTTTAAAACACCTTCGAATCGGGTATAATTTACTTTTATGTTTTGCTGATTTGCTTCGCTTATTACGAAACCGACTCCAGGCTGATCCGCTTTGTAGTTTTTAAATTCAATGAATTTATTTGGAGCACCTTGCAGGTCAAGTCCGCCTTTTATCTGAATCGCGGCTTTCGGATAGAACAAAATTGTTTTGCCGGCGCCAAGTGTGAGAGTCGCATTTTCTTCCACCACTACTTTTCCTTTCACGATAATCGTGTCGGCTGCCAGAGAAAGATCTCGGTTGATAGTAGCCGGCAATATTTGCCTGGTGGTTTGCGCATTTGCTGCAGTGAAACCCAGCGTGATCAAAGTTATCACCCAGGCCCTTATCTCTGTTTTTAAATACCTTTTCATAATAGTAGTAGTTGTTTATTGAACGGTATAGGTTAGAGGGGCAACATCAATGTCTTTCCCCAGAGAGGACTTAGCCTTAATGTTGCTAAAGATAAGTATATCTCCGGTTTTTACCTTTTTTAAAGCATCCAGAGAAACCGTGTTTAATGAATTTCCTGAGTTGGAAATGGGTTGGAGAATAGATGTATGGTTGTTATAAATCACCGTGAAATCAAAGTGAGAAACATAAAACTGCTCACTTACGAGATACTCCTGTGATTCGATCTGAACATTCTTCACATTTCCAATTTCTTCAACTGTCAGCACGCTTCCGTTCGATTTGCCGAGAATCACAGCCGACGGTGTTGATAGTTCCCGAACCACAAATTGCTTTTCGGCGACCTTCACAAATCCGTATGGCATCTTGGCAAATATTTCAACCAATACAATCCCGGGACGATAAACACGAGCATAGAAGTTACTGCCTTTTTTCAGGATCTGTCCTTCGGAGATTTTTGCCGTAAGACCTTCCGTATCTTCAAATTCCGATGTTTTTACATTGAGGCTATTGTCAATTCCGACGTAGAGCGTCCCCATCTGATTGTTTTGCAGAACAGGATCGAGATCCATCACTTTAATGAACTTGTCGGTTGACTTATCACCGCTGTTAAACTTAATGCTGTAATATCCTTTAACCTTTGGAACAAACATGAAGTTCCCGGGTGAAGTCATGGTAACGTTTTCAATTTCTCCGTCCGGGTTGCGAAGTCGCACACTCACCGGCATTGTGTTTTTACCGTTCTCGTAATTCACATGAAAGCGAACCGGTTTTCCAACAGCATATACCGAATCCGAAACCGATTCAACACTTAAAAATGCAGGACTTTTGGGCCCTTTAGGTGTTTCGGGAGTTTCTACTTTTTTAGGTGTTTCTTCTTTAGGAGTTTCTTTAGAAGTTTTGCCATTGGGATTAGTGGAGGCTTTATACGATTTAATGTGTTCCAGATTGCCTTTTAGCTCATTGTTTTGCATAATGATTTTGGCAATTTCCTCCGGAACAACTCTGGGTTGAATAGAAGCAACCTGCTCAATAATTTTACCCACCGTGAAAGTTCTTGCTTCTTCAACACGGCCTTTGAAGTGAGACAAATTCAGCAAGGCAACGTTCAACGGATTTTTCTTGAAGTAAAAGTGTTCGATTGAAACAAAATCACCATCAGATCTTCGCATCATTTCAGGTAATGGCATTATAGAATCCAGAATGGCAGCATCTTCTGCAGAGAGAAGTTCGATGAGATCTTGTTTATACTTTCTCAGACTGGAAACGAGATTGGTCGCATTTCCTTCAGAGATCATATAAGAATTGGATGGGTTTTCACTTTTACCGTTTTTCAGATAATCGTACTTGTTAAAACCGCTTCTCTTGATCAGTTCCAGTTTCATTTCTTCGATGTTCTGAATCTGAGCATCGGAGAGTTCATCAACAGCTATAATCTTGAGTTTGGTTTTGTTAAAGAGTTCGGCATCCTTCTGAACATAGCTCAACACGAGCATATTGTATTTTGAAGAATGTCTCTCAACTTCATTGCACAAATGGTTTAATGAGGTGTTCGTGATATAGGTTGTGTCAACAAAGTCGGAAGGGATAAACGAAAAGAGGAAAGCCAGAAAAATCAGATAGAGCAGATTGATGGCCTTCTGACGGAGTTTTTGAGACTTACTTTCCATGGTATTAGAATCTATAGTTCTCAAATTCTCTCAATTTCTCATTCGCATTTGCGATTTTGATCTTGAGACTGTTGATCTCCTTCTGATAGTCAAGCGTTGAATCATTTACGATTTCATAATTCGATTCAAGCTTTTCAACATACTTCGTGAGTTTTTGAGTGGCGTTGTTTAATACATCCACCGAGTTGTTCAATGCCAGAATCGATTCCATCATCTGGCGAATCTGTTGCTCGTGGGTAATCTCAACTCCATCGGCAGAAATAATGGGTTCCTCCGCTTCTGCTTTTTCTCTGGATAATTGAGGGAAGACACGGTCCCAATGGAAAACCTTGGGAACCTGTACGGGTTGTGACCCTGAAATAATAAAGATCAGAGCCTCGCCGATCAGTCCGATCACGAACAATATGTCCGCGCCATTCCAACCAACAAATTTGAACAGAGCTGCAATAAGAATAATCGCTGCTCCGAGTCCATAAAAGAAGTTTAGTAAATCAAACTTTCGCATGTGTGATAAGTTTTAAAATGTTGTCGCTGTTTAACTAATCACATCAGGTTTTTCAAACGGTATGCCACCGGATTTTGGGTGACTCAATGTTTATGTTAGGCTGTAGTATCTACAAATAGGTTTTTAGGTATAAAGTGTTGAAAAATAGTATTTTAAAGAACGTTAATCGCGATGTTTCGTTTGCTGATCCATCGAATCGCAGGTTAAATGCTAATCCGGAATATTCCCATTATTAGAAACATTCCGTTAATTATTCCCTTTATGAAACGGATATTCATATTGGGTTGGTGAAACAAAAGTTTCCTTTATGGTGCGCATACTAACCCATCTCATGAGGTTCACTTTCGCTCCGGCTTTGTCATTCGTTCCGGATCCTCTGGCTCCTCCAAATGGTTGTTGCCCCACTACTGCACCTGTGGGTTTATCATTAATATAAAAGTTACCGGCAGAATTAGACAACATACGAGTTGCCACTTCCACGGCGTAACGATCTTTTGAGAAGATGCTTCCGGTTAATGCGTACATACTCGACTCATCCAGAATTTTCATGGTATCCTCAAACTTTTCGTCTTCATATACATATAAGGTGAGCACAGGCCCGAAAATTTCCTCGCACATGGTGGTGTATTTCGGATCCTTTGCAAGCAACACAGTCGGTTCTATGAAATAACCAACTTCTGAAGAGTAATTTCCTCCGTGGACGATTTCAATTCCGTCTCTTTTTGCATTGGCTATGTAACCTGAGATTTTATCAAAGGCTTTTTTGTCGATTACCGCATTTATGAAATTCGTCAAATCCTCAACCGGTCCCATTTTCATATCATCCAACATCGAACAAAGTCTGGATTTAACTTCCGGCCATAAACTCTGCGGGATATAAGCGCGTGATGCAGCAGAACACTTTTGCCCCTGAAATTCGAAAGCTCCGCGCGCAAGTGCAACGGCCACTTCCTGAGGATCTGCAGATTTGTGAACCATAACGAAATCCTTTCCGCCTGTTTCTCCAACGATTCTCGGGTAGCTTCGGTAATTGGCAATATTGTTTCCGATCTCTTTCCACAAATGCTGGAAAACACCCGTTGAACCGGTAAAATGCAATCCGGCAAAGTCGGGATGTTTGAAAATTACATCTCCTGCCACCGGCCCGGAAACATAAACCAGATTAATCACACCATCAGGTAAGCCTGCTTCTTTAAAGACTTTCATGATTACCTGAGCCGAATAGATCTGAGATTCTGCCGGCTTCCAAACTACAGTGTTTCCCATCAAAGCCGGAGTTCCCGGAAGGTTCCCTGCAATCGAGGTGAAATTAAAAGGTGTTAAAGCGAAAATGAATCCTTCCAAAGGCCGGTATTCCAAACGGTTCCAAACACCGGGTGAATTTTCCGGTGGTTGTTCCGAATAGATCTCGCTCATGTATTGAACATTGAAACGGAAGAAATCTATTAGTTCACAAGCCGCATCAATTTCTGCCTGATACGGATTTTTACTTTGGCAAAGCATGGTCGCCGCATTAATCTCAGCACGGTATGGTCCGGCAATTAACTCCGCAGCTTTTAAAAATATAGAAGCTCTGTTTTCCCAACTCAGGTTTGCCCATTCCGTTTTAGCAGCTAGTGCAGCATCAATCGCTTGCTTCACATGACTCGCATCTCCCTGATGATATTCTCCTAAGGTGTGTTTGATATCATGTGGTGGATGAATCGAATGTGTATTCCCGGTTCTGATTTCAACACCATTAATATACATAGGTATATCGCGGTGTTGATTTCTGAGTTCCTGGATTTTGTTTTTTAATTCGAGAGTTTCAGGATTTCCGGGCGCATACGATTTAACAGGTTCGTTTTTGGCAACCGGGACTTTGAAAAAGCCGTTCATCAGGGTAATAATCTGAATTTAGTTGATACTTTTATTAAAGATCTCAGAACTTAAGATCCAACTCCTTCGAAAGACTCGAAAAACTTCCAGTTCATCTCATCCGGCAAAGGGCAGCGCAAAATTATCTTTTCTTTTTTTACAGGATGCAGGAATTCAAGGCTTTTGGCGTGAAGGTAAATCATGTTACCTCTGCCGGATTTGCTTCCGTACTTTACATCGCCAACTATGGGCAATCCGATCTTTGACAATTGCACCCGAATCTGATGCGGGCGACCGGTTACCGGTAAAACCTCCAATAAAAACTTGTGATTGGCAGTACCTATATAATGGTATGAAAGTTCCGCTCTTTTCGAACCTTTTACTTCTTTAAGATGTGCTCGTGCTTCGTTTTTTTGAGAATCTTTTGTTAAAAAATGAATGAGCTTTCCATACAACTGATCCGGTTTGTGATCGACCAATGCGAGATATTTCTTCGTGATTTTTTTATCTCTGAATAACTCGTTCATCCTAACTAAAGCCTTACTCGTTTTAGCAAAAAGAACCAGCCCGCTCACCGGTCGATCGAGGCGGTGAATAGTTCCCACGAAGGCATCGCCGGGCTTGTTATATTTTTTTCTAAGGTATTCACCAACGATTTCATTCAGTGCCGTATCGCCACTTTCATCACTTTGAACCAACATTCCGGAAGGTTTGTTGATCGCAATCAAATGATTGTCTTCAAAGAGCACCGCATCTTCAATTCTCCAGTGATCCATTCTTTATTAATTAATAATGTTTACTTCCGGATCCAGTTGAATCCCGAATTTTTCTTTAACCGTTGAAATTACCCGGTTTGCATGTTCTAAAATTTCCTTTCCTGTTGCTCCACCGTAATTTACAATTACTAACGCCTGTTGCTTATGACTTCCGGTATTTCCAAAAACTTCTCCTTTTAAACCGGATTGTTCGATGAGCCAACCTGCCGGTATTTTAACCGAATCTCCCGAAAGATAACCCGGAAGATTTTCAAATTTTGATTTTAAGGAATTGAATAATTCGGAACTGATAACCGGATTTTTAAAAAAGCTTCCGGCGTTTCCCAAAACCGCAGGATCCGGTAATTTACTTCTGCGTATTTTGATCACTGCATCGGCAACATCCCGAATGGTATATTCCCGATTGATGGTTGAGAGTTCCTCTTTAATTGCACCGTACTCAATATTGAGTTTGTGTTTTTTAGTAAGTTGAAGAACTAAATGTGTGATGATAAAATCGCCTTTTAGTTCCTTTTTAAAGATACTGTCCCGATAACCGAATCGACAAGTTGTATTATCGAAAAACATCCAATCACCGGTTGATATCTGATATGCTGTGACTGATTCCAGCACATCTTTTATTTCAACTCCGTAAGCACCAATATTCTGAATCGGCGCAGCACCTGCACATCCCGGAATTAGTGCGAGATTTTCGATTCCACCCCAATTATTCGCAATGGCAAACTCAACCACTTCATGCCAGATTTCCCCGGCACCAATTCTCAGCCAAACATGGTTTTCGTCTTCCCGTATTTTTTCCTTTCCGGTAATCCGGTTCAGAATAATTGCTCCGTCAAAGTCATGACTGAAAAGAACATTGCTGCCACCTCCCAGAATCATGAAATGTTGATCACCCAATGTGTTTAACAGGTTTTCGATTTCCTGTTCCGATTTTAATTCATAAATCTCCCGTGCGGAAACATCAATCCCAAAGGTGTTAAGGCTTTTTAATGATTTCATTCGGACTAATGTTTTTGTGATAATTCCTGAAAGTATTTATATCGCAGCCATTTCGATCGGGCAGAGTTTCTGGAAATAATGAATCCCGGATCTCCATCCATAAAGCCTAATTTGAGGAAATAACATTTGATAAAAGTTTTGATATAGCCCCAGACACCATCAAGCCAAGTCACCTTTTTCCCGTTCATCTTTTTTCCCTCGGCAGCCAGCCGGGCATATTTGTGAATGGTCTGCATTTGGTGATCACTGTCGCGCACAGTTTGATGTATGATATGGCCGCGGAGTGAAGTTACCGACCCTGTTGTTTCCAACATTTCGTGAACCGGACCGCCGCTCCAATTCGAATTTCTGCGATCGAAAATGCGGATTTTCCAATCGGGATACCAACCACAATGTTTGATGAAAATATCACCGAAGTAGTTTTTGCGTCGCATCTGACAAGGAGGAACAAATCCCCGAATTTTCAGATCCAATAATTCGTTTTGTAATTGTTCATCAAGGCGTTCATCAGCATCAATACTTAAAATTGTATTGTAGGCGGCCAAGGTATTTGCGAAGTTTTTCGTTTGGGCAAAACCTTCCCATTCCCGCTGATGAAAATTAACTTTCCACTGTTCGCAGATCTCTTTTGTTCGATCGGTGCTAAAGGAATCGAGAACGACGATTTCATCGGCAATACCTTTTAATGATTGAAGACAACCCTCGATGGTGGTTTCTTCATTAAGTGTGATCACAACCGCTGAAAGTTTCTGC
Organism: Bacteroidota bacterium; assembly: GCA_016124755.1. Lineage (GTDB taxonomy): Bacteria > Bacteroidota > Bacteroidia > NS11-12g > UBA9320 > WGNA01. Next base: position 98,927 of record WGNA01000006.1, read on the forward strand.
ATTACCGGCTGTGGTTGTTGGATTTAAAATTACGTATGAAATAAATTAATTCCCCGAAACTGAATCATTCATCATATTTCCCATATTCTCCATATGGCCATGGTGATGTTTGGATTGCATTGAATCGCCACACGCACTTTTCGATTTGCATTTGGTTGAATCGGAGCAAGCTTCCTTTCCATCACAATGTCCGCCCTCATGGCAATGTTCCATCCCGCATGTTCCTCCGCACTTTGCGTGATTTCCATCCATCATACATTTGTGTTCCTGATCCCCCTGGCCCGGATTAACCGGAGTTTTATTACATGCAGAAAACAACATGGCAACAACAATGAATGCTGCAAATGGAATTAGTTTAAACGTGAATTTCATACCCATCATTTGTGCAAACTTAGAGTATTTTTGACATCCGGTAGGAGCGTTATAAACACGTTATGAGAACTTTTCTGCTTTGGCTTTTTTTTATTCTGATCGCCTTTAGTCTTTTGTTTTTTGTTGCGGTGATCAACATCGATTATAGTACCGGTGTGCGTTCCGGAACACTTATGAAGATTAGTGAAAAAGGAGTGTTGTTTAAAACCTGGGAAGGTCAGCTCAACACCGGAGGTTTTACGGAAGACAATGGCGACATCACTTCCAGCATCTGGCATTTTAGCATTCGTAAATCTCAACCCGAAATTCTGAAAGAAATTGAAAAGGCCATTGACGATGGTCATCGCGTGAAACTGTATTATCACGAAAAATACGTGCATCTTTTCTTTCTCGGGGACACGAAATATTTTGTTTATAAGGTGGAGAAAGTAGGAGCGAAGTAACTCCTTACTTATTCCAACTCACCAACTATTAACTTCCGTAACATCTCCAATCCCAGATGTCCTGACCGCTCAATGTTCTGAATCCGGTTTCCTTTTAGCTGATATTTTTTAGAATAAATTCGATCGCGACTGCACACGGCAATCCATACGGTTCCAACCGGTTTGTCTTTGGTACCGCCGTCTGGACCAGCAATTCCCGAGAGCGCCAGACTGTAATCCGTATCGTATTTCTGTCGTACAGACTTTGCCATTTTTTCAACCACTTCCTCGCTCACTGCCCCGACCTGCCAGAGTATTTCGGAATCTACGCCCAACACTTCGGTCTTGTTTTCATACGAATAGGTGACCACTGAACCCGGGAAATAAGCAGACGATCCCGCAACCGAAGTAATCATGTGTGCAACGTAACCACCGGTGCAACTTTCGGCGAGCGACATGGTTTGCTTTCGTTGTTTTAAAATTTTTCCCACCAGTTGCTGAATGGTAATATCCTCCTCACTAATCACAACTTCGCCCAGAATGGTTTTAATTTTCTCTGCCAGATTCTCAACTTCTTTATTCAAATCGGTAACTCCGGAATATTTTGCGGTTAAACGAAGGCGTACAAAATTGTAATTCGGTAAATACGCCAGCTTAATGTAGGAGGGGAGATTATCTTCAAAATCGGTGAGTTGTTCACTAATGATTGATTCAGGAACATTGGCTGTGAGTAGCGTTTTAAAAACAATTTGTTCGTCGGAAGAAGTAGTGAGCATCGGCAGCACATGATCTTCCATAAGTCCTTTCATTTCATAAGGAACTCCGGGCATACTTACGATGGTTTTTCCATGGGTTTTAAACATCATTCCGGGAGCAGTTCCGAATCGATTCGTTAAAGGAGTGCACGCAGAGGGAACCATAGCCTGGTTGCGGTGCGCTTCTTTCATCGGTTTGTTTAAAGCGGTAAATAATCCGGAAATATGATTGAATACCTCCTCATTAAAAACCAGTTCGCAATTGAAAAAACTACAAAGTGCAGCCTTGGTGATATCGTCGCGTGTGGGGCCAAGTCCTCCGGTCATTAGAACCAGATCGGCATCATGCAGACTGCTTTCTAAAGCAGAATGAATAGCTTCGGTTTTATCGGAGATGCTCAGAATTCGTCGCACTTCATAACCGGTTTCGTGAAGCTTACCGGCCATCCATGCCGAATTGGTATCTACAACCTGACCAATTAAAATCTCGTCTCCGATGGTAATAATATCTGTTTTCAATTTTGAGCTTGATTGTCGGCAGCGAAGTTAAGGTCTAAAAGGCTGACGGCATTGTAAACCGGATAACGTATTAAAGCGATTTTGAAAACAAAAGAATAATTTCGCGGGCTAACTAATGCCCAATCGTAACACGAATGAAAAGTCCTAAGGGAAATCAGAAAATACAGGAGCTTTTAAAGGAAGTTGCCGAAGATTTTAATGCGGAAAAAATTGTTGAAGCACTACAGGAAATCCGCGAAATTGCCCGTCAGGAAAAGAATCCTGCGCTGGTGAAAATCTGCCGTTTGTGTTACGAGTACATTCAGGAAAACGGCCATTTCGACATCGAATTCGTTGATGAAGAAGAGGGAATAGAAATGAGCGATCTTGAATATTTGCTCGAACTGATGCTTCATTCAGATCGTGAGGTAAACATGGTGGAGATTCGGGAAATACGCGATCTGTTAACCGAGGAACTTTACGGATAATGCGCCTTCGCTGCTGGTTTTCTCTGTTTCTGTTTGTACTAATGGCTGGTTCTGGATCAGCTCAGCGAATTGCAGAATACAAATTCGATGTTGAATACATACGATCGATGAAGGCCGGAACTCAGCAGTTGGGGGTAGGTATGAGCCGCGATCTGTTTAACTTTATGGATAACAAGTTGCGACTTGGTTTTGGGATTCGCGCCATTGCAGGAGACTACAACAATATTTCTTTCACCACCGCACATCCCGATCTTCGGAAAACTGACGGGAAAGTGGATACACTATATCCCGGAAGAGTGCAGAATTTTGCCTTCAACTTTACAGCACATGGTGAATACTATGTAAGAAGTTGGTTTTCCGCCGGACTTCATCTGGATCTGATCGGAATAACAACTGGCAGCAAGGTTGAAGCGGAATATCATCTGGGCCCGGTATCAAAGGCGGGGGGGACTGTTACTCAAAAGAATGTTGAAGCTGCACCCACTTCGGCAAATGCGTTTTCGATGCGCAATCAGAAAGGCACTATGAACAATCTGCTGTATCTGAGATTTGAACCGAAAGAAACCTATTCCATTCGGGTTGGAGTTGGTTTCGCATTGACGGAATACAGCACAAACAAAGCTCTCGGACCTAATAATCAGTTTCGGTTCGAGGCAAACAGGGCAGCCTATTTTATTGGCTTCACCCTGAATAAATTTGACGAAATTTAATTTCAATATTCAAGTTAAACATGACTTCAGAACAACTGATGGATTTAAAAGGCCGGGTAGAGGCCTTGGGGAGGTATCTTTGACGTGGCCAGGAAGAAGGCACTCATAGAACAGGAAGAGATAGAAACCAGAGATCCCTCATTCTGGGATAATCCTAAAAAGGCGGAAGCTCATCTCCGCGAAATCAAGAAAAAGAAAATCTGGACCGATGCGTACGATCAGGCGGAATCGTTGATGGCTGATCTCGACGTACTCTGGGAGTTTAAACAAGAAGGCGAAGCTACTGATCAGGAAGTTGATGATCAGTACAAAGAATCGTTGAAGTATGTTGAAGACCTCGAGTTCAAAAATATGATGAGCAACGAGGAGGATCAGCTCGATGCAGTTGTTGAAATTAACGCAGGTGCCGGCGGAACCGAGAGCAACGACTGGGCGAGTATGCTCATGCGGATGTATCTCATGTTCGCTGAACGGAACGGATTTAAAACGTCGATTCTCGATGAGGTTGACGGTGATGTTGCCGGAATTAAATCGGTGAGTATCGAGATTTCCGGACCCTTTGCTTACGGTTATTTAAAAGGTGAAAACGGCGTACACCGGCTGGTTAGAATTTCACCATACGACAGCAACGCCCGACGACATACTTCGTTCGCATCCATTTACTGTTATCCGGTGGTTGACGATTCGATCGAAATTGACATCAATCCATCCGACATTACCTGGGACACTTATCGAAGCAGTGGAAAAGGAGGCCAGAATGTGAACAAGGTTGAGACGGCTGTTCGTTTGCGGCATGAGCCTTCGGGTTTGGTTATAGAATGTCAGCAGGCGAGATCGCAATTAGCCAATAAGGAACAGGCGCTCAAGATGCTTAAATCTCAGTTGTACGAGATTGAGTTGAGGAAACGAAATGAAGCCCGTGCGGAAATTGAAGCCGGGAAAATGAAAATAGAGTGGGGGAGTCAGATCCGCAACTACGTTTTGCATCCGTATAAGTTGATCAAGGATGTACGAACCGGAGAAGAAACGAGCAATGTTCAGGCAGTGCTTGACGGAGATCTCGAGGATTTCGCAAAGGCTTTTCTGATGAAAAACAGCGAACATCATCAGGAATAATTTTTTTCGGCTGCAATTTTTTAAGTTCTCTGAATTTATAAATTTGCAGCCTTGTTTTTCGGAAGTCGAAAATGCGGACGAAAAACTTCAATACATCAAATAGATGTGTTGTCCCTTGCCCAGGTGGTGAAATTGGTAGACACGCTATCTTGAGGGGGTAGTGACCTATGGTCGTGCAGGTTCAAATCCTGTTCTGGGCACCCATTTTCAGTGAAGAGTGAGTCAACATCACTGATCAAATTCCGGATGAAAATCCACGACTCCAAAACAGTTCTTTAATTGCCCAGGTGGTGAAATTGGTAGACACGCTATCTTCAGGCGGTAGTGAACGAAAGTTCATGCAGGTTCGAGTCCTGTTCTGGGCACCAAAACTTCGAATTGAATTCTGCATCTTTTAACTTCAAAATTTTAGAATCAAAGTCTTTTAAAATCGGGAATTTTTAGGTTCGGTAAAGGCGTGCCTTAACCCTACAAGATCAGGGATAGAAGTAGATTACTTCATAAATTCGGTCTTACGCTCTCATCTCTTTTACTCTTAAATAAGCCATAGGCTTTTGGCAAAACTCTCCAACTTCCCCGCTCTCAAATCATTGAACTTCCGGGATTCGATTCCTGTTCTGAACTCCAAAACTTCAAACTGAATATCTGCATCTTTTAACTTCAAAATTTTAGAATCAAAGTCTTTTAAAATCAGGAATTTTTAGGTTCGGTAAAGGCATGCCTTAAACCTACAAGATCAAGGTTAAAAGTAGCTTACTTCTTTAAGTCGGTCTTACGCACTTTGCTCTGTCGCTCTTAAATAAGCCATAGGCTCTCCAACTTCCCCGCTCTCCAAAATTCACTAAACCTGTTACCGTTACAGTTACCGTTACAGTTACCGTTTCCGTTACCTTCACTCCTTCGGCATCTTCGGTTTTTCCGCTCCTTCCTCTTCCTTGGGTTTGCCTTTCAGTTTTGATTTCAGATCAATACCGTCAAGAATCTCTACATTAATTCCATCAGAGAGTCCGAGTTTTACAAATCGCTTTTCAAAAACCTGAGGAGTGGTTTCCACCTCAACGTACGGTTTTTCATTTTCGAATTGAATCAGTGCTTCTGAAATACACATTACACTATCGCGGCGATCGAGAACAATGTCGGCATTGGCACTGTAACCGGCCCGGATGTACACATCATCCATATCGTCAACTGTGGCTTTAATTTCAAACTGAATGGCCCCCTGATCTTCGATTCCTTTTGGTGAAATATATTCTAAAGTAGCATGAAGTGTTTGATTTTCGATTGCGCCGAGTGTTAGCAAAATTGGCATTCCCAACTTGAGTTTTCCGACTTCCGATTCGTCAACCTTGCCTTCAAATATCATTTTATTCATGTCGGCTACGGACGCTATTGTAGTTCCGGCATTAAAGTTATTAGCTTCGATTACGCTAAAACCAACTTCTACCGGAACGTCGAGCACTGTGCCGGTAATGGTTGACCGAACCGTTGTGTTTGATGACCCTTTTGAACGGGTAGAAACTCCATCCCGGATAATAACCAGGTTATCTTCAGCAGATGAAAGTTCTTCTTTTGCGCTTTCAAGATTCCGGCTGATGGTTTGAAACTCCTGATCGGAAATAACACCTTGTTTGTGAAGAGGCTGATTGCGATCGAAATCCTTTTCGGCATTTTTAAGATTAATCTTCGCAATGTTTACCCTGTTCTCCGCATTGTTGAGACTCGACATATTCGGGATAACCCGGATGCGGGCAATCGGATCACCCTTCTTTATTTTTTGTCCGGGCTCAACATACAACTCATCAATAATTCCGCTGAGCTGTGGTTTTATCTCAATTTCATTCTCCGGAATTACAGAACCGGTTGCCACGGTTTTTTTAATAATGTCGGAATGAAATGCGGTCTCGGTCTGATAAATAACCGGTTTCTTTCTGGATTTATTAAAGAGATAATAGAAGGTGGAAAAAAACAGAACCACCATAAGGATCCCTAAAAAGATTTTCAGAATTCGTTTCATCAGGATATTAATCAGACCGGCGCAAATCTGTTGCATTCCGACTCATCGGACAACAGGGAATAACCGACCTCGATAAATCGGGGAGATTTTTCTATCAGGCAGTTGGGTTCTCTTATGAGAAAGATTCCGTTGCCCAATAGCTTTTAGCTGTTTCTTTTGGGTTGATTGCCATAATCGGAGTCTTCAGTGTTCCGTCGATTACCTGTTGTGCAAAGGAACCGAGGAAGAAGTCCATAACACCACCTTCTTTCTGAGTCATAATCATTACCAGATCGGCATTAATTTCTTCAGAATATTTAATGATGTCTTTTCCGAAATGATCCGGATATTCCTGATCGTCGAGCAACTTCGTTACGTAATTTACATTGTACTTGGCGAGGTAACCTTCAACCTGATTAAGACTGGCTCTCACTTTTGGCATAAATTCTTCGCGTTCCACCTCCATGATCACATGAATTTCGGAATTGTATTTATGCGCGAGGTGAACTGCCCACCAAACTTTCTGACGTGATTCTTTTGTGAGGTCAATCGGCAGAACAATTTTCTTGTAGTTGGGTGACGATGGAAATTCTTTAATAATAACCACCGGTACCTGAGAAGATTTTAAAACCTTCATGGTGGTACTGCCCATAAAATGCTCAACTCCGCTAAGACCGTTAAAGCCCATAACAATGCTGTCGCATTCAATGCTTTGAGAAACTTCGTTGATTTGTTTGTACGCTCTTCCTTCGCGGATTAATGTGTTCACCTTAATCTTTGGGTGTGCTTTTCGAATTTCATCAGCCTTTTCTTCCAACTGCTTATTTATGTTGGCCGTTAGTACTGATTTTTCCATGCTGCCTCCGAACCAGGCATGGAATAATGTTTCTTCGATTACGTACAGAAGGGTAATTTCATTATCAAACAGGTCTGCAATGTGCACTGCATGTTCAACGGCGTTGTTTGAAGCTGTAGAGAAATCGGTTGGAACCAGAATGATATGGCCCCTTGGAGTTTTAATCGAGTCCATGGATTTATGTTACTTTCGGGCAAAAATACCGATTCCGATACGGAAATCCGATGAAAGATTCTGAACTGATTCTCAGGCAAGACGGCTCCATTTATCACCTCGCAATCAAGCCGCATCAACTGGCAAATCGAATAATAACTGTTGGAGATCCAGATCGGGTTTCGATGGTCAGCAAATACTTTGATCATATTTATTCAACCGCTAAAAACCGGGAATTTGTAATTCATACAGGAAGAATCGGCAACACAGATTTAACTTGTATGAGCACCGGAATGGGCTCTGGAAATATTGATATTGTAATGAATGAACTCGATGCTTTGGTGAACATCGATCTCGAAAAGCGACATCATAAAACGCAACACACCGCACTTACCATTGTTCGGGTTGGAACTTCCGGAAGTATCAGCGATGAAATCCATCCCGGAGAAATATTGTATAGTTCAGTTGCGATCGGACTTGAAGGAATAATGTTGTGGTATCGTCAATCGGAGAGGAACAAAACGGAGGAACAATGGCATGAAGCTTTGAATAAAACTGAATTGCCAATCGATCCTTATGTAACAACACCGGATGCGGAATTGGAAAATCATTTTTCCGGAATTTTCAAAAAAGGAATCACACTCACAACCGCCGGATTCTATGCGCCTCAATCAAGATCGCTGAGACTGGAACCTGTAGTTGATGATTTGATTGGAAATTTAATGCAGGTTAGAAAGGGGGCAGAGCGAATTACCAATATCGAAATGGAAACCGCTGCCATTTATGGATTAGCTGCAGGAATGGGGCATAAGGCCATGTCTGTAAACGCGATTCTGGCAAACCGGATCACAGGTGAATTCGCTTCCAATCCGGATCAGATTGTTATTGAGGCTATCGAAAAAACACTGAGCATTCTTTGCAACTAAAGGAGGTACAATCAACCAAAGACTGGAAACAGTTTTTTAAAGTTCCCGAACATATTTATCGAGACGATGAAGACTACATACCTCACATACGTCAGGATATCCGGAAAATATTCAGTGTTAAAAATCCGGAAGCAGAAAAGGGCAAATACAAGCTTTGGTTCCTGCTGAAAGGAAAGATAGCAATTGGAAGAATCGCAGCTTTTTACGGTCATTCCCACCACGCCGGAATCGGTTTTTTTGAATGTATAAATGAAATAGAGGCTGCCAATCTTTTGTTTGAAGCTGCGGAGAATTTCTTGAAATCACATGGAAACTCCTACGTAGAAGCTCCCGTAAATTATGGTGAAAGAGACCGGTATTGGGGTTTGCTTATAAAGATGCAAAGCCGGCCCTCGTATCAGGAGAATTATAATCCACCATATTATAAGCATCTTTTTGAGAATCGGGGATATCACGAAACGATGCTGCAATCGACGCAGGAAATAAATCCTGACACCTTTAATCTAAACCTGTTGTCGAAACTTGAAGATCGATGGATCACCAGACCGGGATTTAAAATCGAAAGAATTAACAAAAAACATTTACCGGGTTTCGCAGTCGATTTTGCCGAAATTTATAATGACGGCTGGCAACATCACGAACATTTTGAGATGTTGAATACACAAGATGTTTTAGAGTTAATGAAAATGATGCGACCTGTGATGCGTGAAGATTTGATATGGTTCACTTATTTGGATGAAGAACCGGTAGGTTTTTATGCCTCGCTGCCCGATGTTAATCAGATTTTTTGCAAACTGAATGGAAATATGAACTGGTTTGGGAAACTAAAATTTTTGTGGTTTCGCAACCGGATTCATGTTGATCGTATTCGCGGAATTGCATTCGGAGTAAAACACCGGTTTCAGGGAACAGCGATTTTCGCTCCGATGATTATGCAGATCTACCGGATTATTTTGAATGACCCTTTTTTAAAAAGCGCTGAACTGTCCTGGGTCGGTGATTTTAATCCGAAGATGCTAGCTTTAATCAAACAACTCGGTGCCCGGGAAACCAAGGTTCATGCGACTTACGGGAAGAAATTGTAGCGTCGTTGTTGATACGGCGGCAGACTTTCCGAATTTTTTTTTCAGAGGTGTTGTCAGGAATTTGAATAAAACTATTTTTGCACCCTCAAAAAACGAGAAACGATTCCGTAGCTCAGCTGGTAGAGCATTACACTTTTAATGTAGTGGTCCTGGGTTCGAGTCCCAGCGGGATCACCAACAAACAAAAAAGCCTCTGAATCTCAGAGGCTTTTTTGTTAACACCAACAACCATGTATTTTGTCTATGTAATTTATTCGGAATCCAGAGATCTGTTCAATAAAGGAATTACGGAAGACCCGGCAGATCGACTTGCCCGACACAACCGTGGAGAGAGTCATTTCACAAGTTTCGGAATTCCATGGAAATATGTACTCCTGATCCCAAAACCGAATCGGAAAGAGGCATATGCTTTAGAACGTAAGCTGAAAAATTTGTCACGCGAGCGACTTAAAATGTTTATTGCCAAATACTCCACTGACGACCTCCTTTAGGTCGGTGTCAGCGTCCTGACGATCCTTGGATTTTAAAGACACAGATAGTTGAGAAGCGGCTTTATCCTGACATCCGACCACAGGGAGGATCGTCAGGAAGCGGGATCACAAAAAGCCTCTGAACCTTCAGAGGCTTTTTTGTTTGAGATTATTAAAACCACGGAGCGTCATCCCGGACTCCATTCCGTGATCTCAACAATATCTTGAATTCATACAAAACAAAAAGGACCGCCGAAGCAGTCCTTTTTGTTTTATGAATTTTTAACAGAACCAAACGGTTCGTATACTCAGGAAGAAGCATTATTGATCAACCGAATCACCTCCCATGTGCACATGATTTTTCATAATTGTATCGTCTTCCATGTTTTCCATCGGTTCAGATTCTGAAGGTTCCTCTCCTTTATAATCCGGATTTTTTACATAGTCCATTTCACATACAGGACATTTACCTGGCTCGCTTCCTCCACTGCCGGGACAATGCATCGGGCAAACGTAAGCAGATGTGTATTCTGGCCCGGATGTGTCAGGTTCCTCGGTTTGAGTGGTTTTGTTACCGCACCCTGAAAAAGCAAATGCTACGGCTAAGAATAATACGAAGATTCCAAAAAGAGATGTATTTCGTTTCATTTCGAATGAGATTTTCACTCCAAAATTAAGCGAATTCAACCGAGTTCAAAGAAACGACCTGCTCACGAACAATTGCTCATCCAAAGATCTCCAGGCTAAAGCCACCCCTTCCCCAACGAAAGTTCCGAATTTTTTCCCTTGTTGTCAAAAAAACAGTTTTACTTAAGTGTTTATCAGTTTTTGATTTCCGTTAAAAAGGGTTACGCACATGAAACAGACTATGTTTCTTATCAATGCCGGGAATTAGGATTTTACGGCAAACCAATGCTCAGAAATGTAAGAATCTGAAAATGTAAAGTAATTCCAGCCAACATTTTCTTTAGATAGGATGCAACCAAATCGGTTTCATCAGGACTAATAAACCGAAACCTCTCCAAAGAGAAAATCATCCGATAAAATACAAACCTTTAAAGTCGCCTTCGGGCGGCTTTTTTGTTTCTGTCAACTGGTCTGAGGGTTTGGAAGTAGCGAATAAAAAATTGTTTCTTTGCACCTCGTTTCAGGGCACTCAGCCCTCCAACAAAATACCGAATGGCAGAGTTTGAATTGATCATGCCCAAGATGGGCGAAAGCATTGCAGAAGCGACCATTATTCGCTGGTTGAAAGAAGAAGGCGAAAGTTTCGAAGCCGATGAAGCGGTACTCGAAATTGCCACCGACAAAGTGGATTCGGAAGTTCCCGCACCCCAGGCCGGAGTGCTCAGCAAAAAGCTTTTTGGTGAAGGTGATGTGGTTAAAGTTGGCGCGGCTGTCGCGATTCTCTCCGGTGAGGGAAGTACATCTGCACCTGCAACTGCCCCGGCCGTTTCCGAAACAAAATCTCCGGAAGCAGAAGTTCAGAAAACAGTTGATTCTGCGAGGGAATCTGCAGCTTCGGTTGCCGCACCTGCGGGCGATAGATTCTATTCTCCTCTGGTGATGAACATCGCCAGAACAGAAGGTGTTTCCATGTCGGAACTCGAAACAATGCCCGGTACAGGTAAAGACGGACGCGTGACCAAACGCGATATACTGTCTTATGTTGAAGATAAATCAGCCGGTAAAATCAATCTGGCTCCCACACCAGCTCCGGCAGCGAAACCGGAAGCGCCGAAGGTTCAGTCTGCAACTGCTTCTCAGCCGGTTGCGCCATCTGTTTCGATTAATGCCGGCGACGAGGTAATTGCTATGGATCGTATGCGAAAACTCATCGCAGATCACATGGTTATGTCGAAACACGTATCTCCACACGTAACTTCTTTTGTTGAAGCTGATGTCACTAATCTGGTGAACTGGAGATTAAAAAACAAAGATGTCTTCCAGAAACGCGAAGGTGAAAAACTCACATTTACACCTTTAATAATAGATGCGTTGGTGAGAGCTATAAAGGATTTCCCGATGATCAATATTTCGGTTGACGGCGATAACATTATTCGGAGAAAGAACATCAATATCGGAATGGCTGCGGCCCTCCCAAGCGGAAACCTGATTGTTCCGGTTATTAAAAATGCGGATACAAAAAATCTGGTAGGACTTGCCCGCGAGGTGAATGATCTGGCAACCAGAGCACGAAATAATCAACTCAAACCGGATGAAATTTCAGGTGGAACATACACGCTCACTAATGTGGGAATATTTGGTAATGTGATGGGAACTCCGATTATTAATCAACCTCAGGTAGCAATTATGGCAGCCGGTGCAATCCGTAAAAAACCAGCGGTAATTGAAACCGAATATGGCGATGTAATCGGCATCCGTCACTTCATGTATCTCTCTCACAGCTACGACCACAGGGTTGTGGACGGGGCACTCGGAGGTATGTTCGTACGTCGGGTTGCCGACTATCTCGAGCAGTGGGATATGGACCGGGAGTTTTAGTATTACTGACCAATGCCTTTGTACATCTGTTTATCCGGTTGGGCATTGTCACCATAAATTGGGGAATACGAGAATTGGAGAATTACTGACGAATTCATAAGTAATTTTGGTTATCCAAGTATTTTAAGGTTCGGCATTGTCAGCATAAATTGGAGTAAATAAATTAAAGGAATTACAGGATTTGGCTAAAATGATCTGTCTGTAGCATCCTCGATACGGATCCCCAAAATGAAAATTTTAAAACTGCCCGTTAAACCCCATCATCATATTAATAAATAGTGTCAAGTCTCATCATAATACCTGCCCGATACGAATCAACACGATTTCCGGGAAAGCCATTAGAACTGATCGCCGGCAAAAGCTTGATTCAACGCGTTTACGAACAATGTTATAAATCGAACGCCGACGACATCATTGTTGCAACAGATGACGAAAGGATTTTCGATCATGTTTTGAGCTTCGATGGCAATGTTTGCATGACTTCCAAAAGTCACCTGAACGGAACCGAAAGAATGATCGAGGCGTTCGAAAGGTTGATGGATGAAGGCGAGGAATACGACATTGTAATCAATGTTCAGGGAGACGAACCGCTTGTTGATCCCGACGATATTAACCGGTTGATCGAAATGATGGAAGAGGAGGAAACCTCTGATGTAGGAACCTTAGTTCACCGGATGAAAACCTGGGATGAAGTAAATTCAACGAATACGGTTAAAGTCGTTACCACTTCTTTTGATGAAGGAATTGCTGATGCTCTTTATTTCTCAAGACTTCCGATTCCGTTTATCCGCGACGAAGAAATGCGAAAAAGTGCTTCTCCGGATAACTACTTCCGGCATATCGGCTTGTATGCTTTTCAGGCTGAATCCCTTTTAATGCTGAAAAATACATCGTCAACACCACTCGAGCAATTCGAGCAACTTGAACAACTTCGTTGGCTACAGGATCATTATGTGATCACGGTTTTGGAAACAGAATCTGAATCTATCGGAGTGGATTCACCGGAAGATATCGCAACTGTTGAAAATATCTTGAAAAGCGCGCGCTGATCTCAACACGCCCGTGCATTTACAACCTTACCTTTGAACCCCGTACAATTATGAACGGGCAAGTCTCATTGCCCCTTGCATATACAGCGACAGGACAATGAACAAAGCAAAGTATGTCTTCGTAACCGGTGGTGTTACATCCTCTTTAGGAAAAGGAATTATCGCCGCGTCTCTGGCAAAACTTCTTCAGGCCCGAGGTTACAGAGTTACCATCCAGAAATTCGATCCGTATATTAACGTGGATCCGGGAACGATGAATCCGTATGAACACGGGGAGTGTTATGTAACCGACGATGGCGCCGAAACAGACCTCGACCTCGGACATTACGAACGCTTTTTAAATGTTCCCACTTCTCAGGCGAATAACGTAACCACAGGCCGCATTTATCAGACGGTAATCAATAATGAGCGGACCGGAAAATATCTTGGTAAAACAGTTCAGGTAATTCCGCACATCACGGACGAAATTAAACGAAGGATGTTGTTGCTTGGGCAGACCGGAGATTACGATATTGTAATTACTGAACTCGGAGGAACTGTTGGAGATATTGAATCCCTGCCGTACCTCGAATCACTGAGGCAACTCCGATGGGAACTCGGCGTGGATGATACATGTGTTATTCATTTAACCTTGATCCCTTATCTGAAAGCAGCCGGCGAATTAAAAACCAAACCGACACAACACAGTGTAAAAGGACTTTTGGAATTGGGCGTTCAACCGGATATTCTGGTTTGTCGTACTGAGCGAAAACTCAATCAGGATATCCGCCGAAAGATTGCTTTATTCTGTAACGTAAAGCAGAACGCTGTAATCGAATCGATGGATGTTGAAACGATTTACGAAGTTCCTTTGGTAATGCAGAAAGAGAAACTGGATAAGGTGACACTTTCGAAATTAAAACTCAGTTCTAAAAGCGAACCGGATCTCGAACACTGGAAAGATTTTCTCTTTAAACTGGATCATCCGAAATCGGAAATTAATATTGGTCTGATCGGAAAGTATGTTGAATTGCAGGATGCATACAAATCCATCAACGAGGCTTTCATTCACGCCGGAGCCATCAACGAATGCAAAGTGAATGTTCACAGCATTCATTCGGAAGGAATCGATTCTTTTAATGTTGGTGAGAAATTGGCCAATCTTGACGGAATCCTCATCGCTCCCGGATTTGGTGACCGCGGAATCGAAGGAAAAATTGAAGCCATTAAATACACACGCGAAAACAATATTCCGTTCTTCGGAATTTGCCTGGGGATGCAATGCGCGGTGGTTGAATTCTCGAGAAATGTGGTAGGTTTCAAAGACGCTCACAGCACTGAGATGAATCCCAAAACCAAACACCCGGTGATAGACCTTATGGAGAGTCAGAAAAAACTCAAACAGAAAGGCGGAACCATGCGGTTGGGGTCATACAAATGTGAACTTGCTAAAGGAACTCTGGCAAATAAAATTTATGGTAAGTCAACCATTTCTGAACGACATCGCCACCGTTACGAATTCAACAATGAGTTCATGGAGCCACTGAAAAAAAACGGAATGGCAATGACCGGAATTAATCCGGAGAACAATCTGGTTGAAATCATAGAAATTCCGTCACATCCATTTTTTATTGGTGTGCAGTTTCATCCCGAATTAAAATCCACTGTTGCCAATCCGCATCCGTTGTTTGTTCGTTTTGTTCGGGCAGCGTTGGAATATTCGCAGAGTTAATTTCATCTTTCATCCGGCTATCTGTAAAAGGTAATTCAAATTGCCCATCCTTTAATTTTTCAACTTTACTTTCGCACCGTGCAAAGGTTTACGAGATTTCTGATTGCCTTTTGGTATCTGGCGTTGCCGGGAATCGACCTGGTGCACCACATTCAGGAAACCGAACACTTTGTTCAATGCGAAGTAAACGGAACACACATTTGTTCGAATATTTACGAACATCCCGACTGTGATCTTTGTACACTTCAGCACAGACCATTTACCGCTTCTTCGGGTGCGATTTTTTCTAATCCATTTTTAGAAGCAATTGAATTAGCAGGTGTTGAAGTAATTAGTCCCGAAAAGGCTTACGTATTAAACTATTCTAATCGCGGTCCTCCGGTATTTTCGTAAGTAATAATTGAATAACTAATATTCAATTTCTAACAGCGCTCAAAACGATAATCTTAAGCTTTAATCCAAAAGTTGTTATCGGATTTTAGAAAACAAATTGGTAATTATTCCTAATTCTCAAATTTGTTTTAATACCATCTGATTTCAACGCTTACCGATCTGTTTAAGATTTAATATCTCCTGAGCAATCTCTTTTAGTTTTAATAATAATCTGAAAACCGGAAATCCTCCGGCAACTGATTCACCTGTTTATTTCTGTCTGAATCTGCAAAATTTCAGACTGCGATAAGTTCGGTTTTAATAGTCGTGCGGGAGGAAATACAATCATTATAAATGAAACAGGCTTTTTTACTTGTTCTAATTTTCATCACACATTCTTATGTCTTAGCTCAAAAGACTGATACATGCCATTATGAACTGAACGGTGTAATTCTCGACGAAGACACCAAAGATCCGCTGCCCTATGTTCAGGTGAATATTAAGGGAACGCAGCAGGTAACCATTACCGATGTTAAAGGGCAATTTCATTTTACCGGATTGTGTAATGAGAAGAACGTACTCATTATTTCCTGTTCAGGTTATTGCGATACTACTTGTGAACAGCATCACGAACACGGTAAGTCGCCTCATATTTATTTAAAACAAAAAGTGAATTCTCTCTCAGCGGTAACTGTTTCTGTGGCGAAACCCAAAGAAGCCGGCACTACCAGTATTTCTCAACAATCGATTAATAAAGAAACACTGGATGATAAACCGACTCAAACGTTAGCCGGGGCTATTTCTGAAATAGACGGTGTCACTTTTACCTCAACAGGTACGAATGTTCAGCTTCCGGTTATTCACGGATTGTATGGTAACCGGGTGTTAATCCTCAACAACGGACTCAAACACGGTTTTCAAAATTGGGGATCGGATCACGCACCGGAAATTGACATCTCAAGTGCCAATAATATTACGGTTGTTAAAGGTGCTGCCGGAGTTCGTTTTGGCCCGGAAGCGTTGGGAGGAGCTATTATAGTTGAAGCCGATCCGCTGCATTTGAATGAAGATATGCGGGTAGATATCGGTACCGGTTATCAAACAAACGGAAGAGGCTATAATGTAAAAACCGGTTTCGGTAAAGGAATGAAAAAGTGGAGTTATTACGTTGGTGCCGGTTATACAAAAATTGGCGACCGGCACACTCCGGATTATTCCATGACCAATTCCGGCAAACAGGAAATTTCAGCCAATGCCGGAATCCGGTATCATCTGGAGAAGTGGGATTTCAGAATGTATTACAGTTACGTTTCTCAGGATCTTGCTTTGTTGAGATCTTCTATTGCCGAAAGCGGAAACCTTTTGATTCGTGCCATTGATTCGGAACAACCCCTTTTTATCCGGCCGTTTTCGTATGATATCAACGAGCCAAACCAGCTAACACAACACCATTTAGGGAAAGCAGAAATCAACTGGTGGTATTCAAAGGATTCCAAAATCACGCTGAGGATCGGGCAACAGTTTAATAAACGTTCGGAATACGATGTAAGGCGAAACGCATATCTGCCGATCATCGACCTCAATCTGGCAACGACGGATGTTCAGTTGGAGTGGAAACATCCGGATTGGAAAAAGCTCGACGGTTTGGTTGGCTTGCAACTCTTTTCACAGAACAACGACAACAACCCCGGCACCGGAACCACGCCTTTTATACCGAATTACAATTCAATCCGGTACAGTGGTTTTGTGATCGAAACTCTTAAGAAAACAAAGAGTACGTATGAACTGGGTATCCGCTTCGATTACATCAATAATAATGTACGGGGCAGAGAAACAAGTCAGGCGATTTTTCGCGACAACTATCATTTCTCGAACCTGACATCCTCTTTGGGATACCTCCTCAGACTTTCAGACAATTCAACGTTCAGAACCAATCTGGGAGCGGCTTGGAGAACTCCGAACATGGCCGAGCTGTACAGTTTTGGTCAACACGGTTTCAAAACTTCGTTCGGATTGCTCCGATACAGTTCTGATGAGAACGGCGCTTTGGTCACCAGCAGGGTTACACTCATGAATCAAAGTGCCGTAAAACCCGAGAAAGGATTAAAATGGGTTAATGAATTGGAGAGTCAGCAAGGCAAAAACAATTTAGCCGTTACCGCTTACACACATTACATTCAACATTTTATTTTCAACCGGCCTGTGGCAGTAATCGGAACCATAAGAGGTCCTATGCCGGTTTTTATTTACGATCAGGTGGATGCCCTTTTTATGGGTGTTGACTTTACGTGGCGAAGAGAATTGTCGGATAAACTTTCGGGTACTTACGGCATTAGTTATCTGTGGTCACACGACATTGAGAAAAATGAAGCCCTGATCAATCAGCCTCCAATACGCACACATCTTAAATTAGCCAGAGAAGTACACGGATTGGGTATTTTTAAATCCTCAAAGTTCACAATCTCACCAAGCTATACCTTTAAACAATTTCAGGCACCGCGCACCATCAGACCCGAACAGCTTATCGACGGTTCTGTTCAGATAACCACGGAATCTGAAATATTCGACTTCAAGAATGCACCTAACGGCTATTTCCTGCTGGACGTTTCCTGGAGTTTTAAATGGAAAGGAATAAGGTGTGGCGTGTCGATTCAAAATTCTTTAAACACCCGATATCGGGACTACCTCAATGAAATGCGGTATTTCTCAAACGAGGTGGGAAGAAATTTTCAATTCACAATTAATTACACAATCAAACCTTAATCAATTAAAAAATGAACAAATTAAATTCAATAAAAAAATTAGCTATTTATACAATGTTGGTCGGAGTGATCACCATTTCCGGATGTAAAGACGACGAAGCTCCGGCACCGGAAAATGAAGAAGAAGTAATAACCGATGTAAAACTCATTTTCACCAATAATGCAAATGCTAACGATGTGGTGGAAGCGATGGCACAAGATCCGGATGGAGAAGGAGTGCAGGAATTAACCGTTTTGGATTCAATAAATCTCGACACGGGAAAAACCTACACGCTCACTTTCGAAATCATAAACAACTTAGAAACCCCGGGAGGTGATATCGGAAAAGAAATCCTGAATGAAAATGATGCACACCAGTTTTTTTTCGCATTTACAAATAATGCTTTTGTAAATCCCGCCGGTGATGGAAATGTTGACAAAGCATCTGACCCGCTGAATTATAATGATTACGACAAAAACGGAAATCCGGTTGGTCTTTCGACAACCTGGACGACTTCTTCTGTTCCGCTTTCCGGAGGATTTTTTACCCTTCGGCTACAGCATCAACCGGATATAAAAAGTTCGACAACCGGTGCTAATGATGGCGACACAGATCTGCTACTCCAATTCGTTTTGAACATTAAATAGTTTTAGATTTTCATCAGAATTTCGAATTAATAAAGAGCCTTTCTTTTTAGGGAGGCTCTTTGCTTTGGTGCTGAAACCCTTGCTTACGACAATTGAATATGATTCGTATTTGGTGTATTTTTACACCATGGCAAGGCTGAGCATCTCTTTTACAAAACCCAATGACGATTGGTTAAATCTTCAGATTGAAAGCAAAGAATATTCAAGTAAGAGTGAATTAGTTAATGATCTGATCCGGCAGGCCAGAAAACAGCAGGCGGAAGTTGACTGGATCAGAACACGATTGGAGAATGCGGAACAAAAGGGATTTACAACCGATAGTAAGGAAGAAATTTTAAGGCAATCGAAGTCGTTGCATAATGGCTAATTTTATTCTGAGTGAACAAGCCAAAGAAGATCTTATTCGAATTCACCAATATGGAATCATCACTTTTGGAATGGCTCAAGCCGACAAATATTTTTAATCCTTTTTCTTCAGTTTGAATTAATTGCGGAACAACCATTCGCATTTGAATCGGTTGACTATATAAGAAAAGGATACAGAAGATGCGTTTGTGGAGTCGACAGTATTTTCTTCCGAATCAATGAAGATACAATAGAAATTATGGCAATAATCGGAAGACAGGATTTGAAGAACATTCTATAGCATCACTCTCAGAAATATTCGATAGCCAGTACCACTTAGAACTGGAATTTGACTTTCCCATTTAACTTTCAATATTCACAACAATGGTAATAGCATATTACCAACATTCCATTTTCGCCTTAAACTCAGCCCGAGTCAAATCTTACTTTTGCAGCCATGATTTCGCTCAACAATGTTTCGTATGAATTCGCAGGAAGATATCTGTACCGCGATGCCTCGTGGCACATTAAACCGCGTGAGCGAATCGGTTTGGTAGGAAAAAACGGAAGCGGAAAAACTACGCTTCTTCGTCTTATTACCGGCGATTACGAATTGCGGGAAGGAACTATTTCCAAGACCAAGAGCCTGAGAGTAGGATATCTCCATCAGGAAATGTCGGAAACCAAAACCGACAAGAGTATTCTCGAGGTGGCTAAAGAAGCTTTCATCGATGTGATTGAAATGGAAGCGGAAATGAATTCCATTTACAAAGCGATGGAAGAAGAGGTGACCGACGAAATGCTGGAACGACTCGGTCATTTGCAGGAAGAATTTGAACGGCGCAACGGTTATCAGATCCAGAGTATGACGGAAGAAATTCTGGAAGGACTCGGGTTTAAAACAGCAGATCTCAGTCGTCCGTTGCAGGAGTTTAGCGGTGGTTGGCGAATGCGGGTAATTCTCGCCCGGATGCTCCTCGAAAAGCCGGATTTGTTAATGCTTGATGAGCCCACGAACCACCTCGACCTTCCGTCCATAGAATGGTTGGAGAATTATCTCATTACGTATGAAGGAACCGTAATCATTGTCTCTCACGACCGGTTTTTCCTGAATCGCATGGTTACTAAAATCGTAGAAGTTACCCATCAGAAATTGTATCAGTGGGAAGGGAATTACGATTTTTATTTAAAAGCTAAACTCGAACGCGACGAACTTCAGCAGCGTCAGTACGAGAATCAGCAGCAATACATTAAGGATCAGGAAAAATTTATTAACCGGTTTCGGGCTAAAGCTTCCAAAGCAACAGCCGTTCAGAGCCGGATTAAAATGCTCGACAAACTTGATCTGATCGAAGAAGTGGAAAGCGATGGAGCCGTAGTAAACCTCAAATTCGACATCAAACGCGAGTCGGGAAAGGTGATCATGGAACTCAACGATATTTCCAAGGCATTTGGCAACAACCGTATTTTGAGTCATACCAGAGAGAGCATAATACGGGGAGATAAGATTGCGCTCATCGGTGCAAACGGAAAAGGAAAATCAACCCTGTTACGCATTATTGCCGGAACTGAAACGCACGACGGAGAGCGAAAAGAGGGTTACAATGTGCTTACTTCCTTTTTTGCACAGCACCAGTTACAGGCGCTTCATCTCGACAATGAAATTCTTCAGGAACTTATGGAACACGGATCGGGATTATTAGAAACCGAAATCCGAACGGTTCTGGGATGTTTCCTTTTTACCGGTGAAGATGTATTTAAACCTATCCGGGTGTTGAGCGGTGGCGAAAAATCGAGGGTTGCCCTGGCTAAAACCTTAGTGGAAAAAGCCAACTTTCTTCTACTCGATGAGCCCACAAACCACCTCGACATTCAATCGATTGAGGTTTTGGTTCAGGCGTTAAAGAATTATCAGGGGAGTTTCGTTCTGGTGAGTCACGACCGGTATTTTGTTTCGGAAGTAGCAAATAAAATCTGGTGGATCGAAGACGAACAGATCAAAGAATATCCGGGCACATACAGAGAGTATTTGTATTGGCGCGAGAAAAATGCAGCAGAGAATAAACCGGAACCGGAAATCAAAAAAGTAGCTGAGAATGTAAAGGGCAAACCGGCCGATCCGAATAAGGAATCTGCACAAAAGCTCAGAAGATTGAAAAACAGTTGGGATGAAATGGAGCAATCTCTTGCGGTTTTAAAATCGAAACAAAAAGATCTGGAAGCAGAGCTGGCCTCGGAAGAAGTGATGAACGACGTTGCGAAACTCACTTCGCTTTCGGAAGATCACAGTCGGCTCCGTAAAGAAATCGACGTGATTGAAACCGACATGGAAGTGTTGTTGGAGGAGATAATAATTTTAGAAGAAGAAGTAGGCTAAACGTTATTTCCTTCTAAAAAAATCGAACTCAATTTTTTTGTTTTCTCCATCGCTTACAAGAGCGTGAAGTGAGTCTTTGGTAATCCGGTAATTAATATACTTCGGAAAATCATGTACCGGATTTACCGCTTCAAATCCGTCGTCGGTTTGTGTATTAATTTTAAAGTGCACCGGCATGGGATTTTCATCCGTGTCTGCGATGTAATACCAAAAGCCGTCAATTTTCTGAATGCTGAGTTTTTCCTGAAAGAGCGTGTCGTTATTACGAGTTAAAAGCCCGAAACCCACGAGCAGACTATCATTGGTGCGACTCCATTTTTCGGTGTGCAAAAGACTGTCTTTGTGATCTGTGTTTTCCCAGGTTCCGATGAGCATGTCGAAAGGTTTGCGATGAGATCCTTTTCGCAGAACACAACCTGAAATTAAAAGAATGAGCAGAATCGGGGTTATCGTTTTTGATATCACAAGACAAAAGTATGAGCAACAAACTTATAGCAGCCAATTGGATAATTCCGTTCTCGTCGTATTTTGCAACCCAATGAACAATGTATTAAGAGTAAATAATTCTATGAAAAACCTGGCCCTGTTTACAATGCTGTTTGCTGCCTTTACCTTTCAGGCGTGTAAAGATGATGAACCGGTAACTACCACAACCACCACAACTGATATTCGCGACGATGCTGTAGGTGAATACAATACACACCTTACCATTTATAATGCTAAAACACTTGCGCTCAAGAAAGAGTATGACCTCTTTCTGGTTGTACAGAAAAGCAGTAAAGACACTAAGTCGGTTAATTTTTATATCGACGGATTGAGTCTTTTTATGACCGGAAGTAATTTCAGACAGATTACCGGAGCGACCGCTTTTGATATTCCCGAACAGGAAGTTAAGGACTATGGAAATTTAAAAGGATCCAACTACATTAATGTTACTGGAGAGACCGGAAGATTTCAGGGAGTTTGCTATCCTTCAGATAAGAAGATCACTGTTTATTGCGAGAAGGACAACGGCGGAACTTCCGACAACGACCTTTACGAATTCAAAATGACGAAGAAGTAAAATCAGGTCGTCAGGCCACAATCATTTTTCCCGAATGATGCAACTGTTAGCCTGAATAGTCATCATCTTTATGATGCCGTGATGCGCCGACCGTTTTTACAAATCTTAATCGTCTTTCTCATGATTCCTCTGGCAACCAGAGGTACGCATATCATGGGAGGTGATTTGTATTATCACCACATTACCGAAGACAGTTTCCGGATTACCATGCGGTATTTTGTCGACTGTGTAAATGGGAACGCCAGTGCGATCAGTTCGGATAAAATTGCCTATTTCGGTTTTTTTGATGCGAAGACTAATTCGTTGATCACCACACATTCGGTTGTGAGAACCGGACCGGTGAAGGTTTCCGAAATAAATTACAAGTGTGTAACCAATTTACCGAATGCCTGTGTAGATCAATACGAATACACATTTACCAAAAAGATTGATCCGGGCGAAAACGGAATTATCGTTTCGTTTCAACGCTGCTGTAGAAACTATACAATTTCGAACCTCTACGATCCCGGAGGCACCGGCATGACGTTGATGGCATTTATTCCTCCCAAAGGCGTGGTGAACGACAACCCGGTTTTTAAATCTTTGCCTCCTAATTTTTTGTGTAATGATGCCCCGTTGGTTTTTGATCATTCCGCCACCGATGCCGATGGCGACTCTTTAGAATACGAACTATACAATCCGTTTCTCGGAGCGTCTTCTCTGGATCCGCAGCCGTCGCAACCCAGCCGGCCTCCGTATGCCCCTGTCGCCTATTTATCACCCTACAATGTAATGGACATGATGGGAGGTAAGGAGCTTTTAAAGATTGATCGCAGCACTGGATTGCTGACTGTTTTTCCGAATGAAGAAGGTCAGTTTGTGGTCGGAATTAAGGCAATCGAATATCGCGACGGAAAGGTGATCGGTATGTCGTATCGCGATTATCAGTTTAATGTTTTGTATTGCAAACTCACAGTGAAAGCAAAATTTGAAGTGCCGCAGATTACCTGTAAAACCACTTCGGTTGCATTTGTTAATTCGAGCGATTCGTCGGATGTTTATCATTGGGATTTTGGAATTGGTAATCTGGATTCAGACACATCAAACCTCAAAAATCCGGTATATACGTATTTGAAATCGGGTGATTACAGCGTAAAATTAATTGCCCAAAAAGCAAATTGTTCCGACAGCGTAACCCATTCATTTTCCATCGGTGGATTGGATATACTGAGTGCCGATTTTACAGTTTCACCCAATCAAATTTGTGTTGGAGATACCGTATTTATTACAGACAACAGTTCGAAGGCCAGCGATTGGTATTGGAGTTTTAGCGACAACACACCGCTACTTCATAATGTAAAAACCACATTTCATCAGTTTACGGAAGACGGTGATTTCGAAGTTAAATTGCAGTTGTTCGATACGGCGGAATGCACGTTAAATGATACCGCAACCCGAATAGTTCATGTTATAAAAAGAGCGGTAAAGTCACCTTTATTTTCAGCCGAATCAAACGATGTCTGCCATCCTTCAGCTTTAATACTTAACATGCCATCGGAAGAAATTAAGCACTGGAAATGGGAGATTGAATCCGACAGCGGATCGTTCGAAGATCGGGTGACGGTTCTGAAGAAATTTGAAAATCCCGGAAATTATTTCATACGAATTACCCCGCTCGACACACCCGAATATTGCACGACGTTCCCGGTTCTCGATACATTCCTGTACGTTGAATCGGTGGAAACACCTGAGGCAAAGGTTACGCTTTATAATATCTACACACCGAATGATGATGGCTTTAACGAATGTTTTTCTCCCGGGCTCGACCCTGCCGCTTGTTATTCTATTCGTTGGAGAGTTTACAACCGTTGGGGAGAATTGTTTTTTAAGTCTGATGAAGACGGAGCCTGTTGGAACGGATTGGTGAGGAACAATCAGCACGTTGTTCCGGCAGGGACGTATTTCGCACTTTATGAACTAATGGATGAGTCGGGAAAAGAGATTGATTCTATTTCCGGCACCATTACTTTGATCCGATAAAATTCTTTGATTTTTTCTAAAGGTAAACTGTTCTAATTTAGCCGGACTAAACCACCCATTCTTATGGCTAAACCATCGCCCGAAAGCATTCCCGTTTATTATCGACCCTATCTCGAAAAGGTGAAGTCTGCAAACGTTCTGCAGGCATTAGATGAAGGTTTCGAAGATTTGAGAACAGAACTCAACACGCTCAACAAAGCCCAGTTCGATTTCGCTTATGCACCCGAGAAGTGGACTGTGAAACAAGTGCTCCAGCATCTTTTAGACTCGGAAAGAATTATGAGTTACCGGGCATTGAGATTTGCCCGTGGTGACAGAACCGAGTTGCCCGGATTTGATCAGAACGAATATGTGAACGGTCCCGGAATAAAAGTCAGATCGATACAATCCATGAAAAACGAACTTCTGGTTCAGCGAAATTGTACCCGACTTTTATTTGAGAGTTTTACCCCGGAAGAATTGAAGCGGGAGGGCATTGCCAATGGATATGTTATGAGTGTAAATGCGATTGGTTTCATCATTACCGGTCACACATTGCACCATTACCAAATTCTCAGGGATCGTTATTTTGCGGCGGAGAATTTTCCGACGTAAAATCAAATGAATATTACGCTCACCACATTTTTTCTGGCCATACTTGGTTTTTTGGTAATCCGGTTTGCAACACGCATCGCCTTGAAACTTCTGGGTTGGGCTTTACTCATCTCTCTGGGAATCTTTCTCCTCTTTTATTTTGGAATCGGCCCGTTTCATGAAAACCCGGTTTCCATCAATACACTCAAAGAACATTACTGCGAACCGAATCAGGATTCTTTAAAAAACAAATGTGATTGCATTGTTCGCATCGTTGAAAAAGATATTCATAAACGTTGGTCTGATGCGGAACTTGAGGAATTGAGCGACAACCGAACCGAAATGGGCTACATTTTTACCCGGAGTTTTGAGGCAAGTCAGGATCAGATAAAAGAGTGCTTAGAAAAAAGAAATGCCGGAAATGAATTACAGGAATTCAAAAGAGATCTTATTCCCGTAAAGAACGAGTGGCTTAAAAAATTAGATGACTGGAAAGAAAGAATTCAACAAAAATCTGAGCAGGCCGTTGATTCGTTCATCAACAGAAAGCATGAAATCGACCGTAGGTATGAATGATGATTTAAGCGCCGAGAGCGTTTCTTAAATCCTGAACCTGACTTTCCCAGAGAAGTGAAGTTTCTTCCGCCTCATCTTCATCTGCATAATCTGTAACTACCAATGCGATATCTCCGGTGAGTTCATCTTTCCGGATTTCCATTTCGAAGAATTCCTCTTCTATCGAATCTTCCCATTGAAAGCGAACATATTTACCGTTTACCTTTTTAATGAGTTCGGCGTTCATTTCATCGCCTTCCCAAATAAATGTATATCGCTTGCCTTTTACATTCACGTCATCGGCAAACCATTCAAGCAACCCCGAAGGAGTTGAAATGTAGTTGAACAAGATATTGGGCGAAGATTTGATCATAAACTCCATTTCCAACTTGACTCTATTCATATCAAAAACCTCTAATGTTTCAAAGTAAACACTATTTGCAAAATAAAAAAGACCGGCACTATTAATTTTGCCGCGACCTCATGCTTCACAAACAGCTATACGAACATCGCTTTGCATATTTCATTTGGTTGTGTTTTTTCCTTACAGGGATTGGCCTGATCACTTTTACCAAACCCGAATTTGCCATTCTCGGGCTCAATAAATTTTATTCATACACACTCACCGTTTTCTTCGAATGGGCAACCCGATTCGGTGAAGTGCTGGGTTTCGGCATCGCTTTTTTCTGGATCTTGCTATCCGGATCTTACCGGCAGTTTTTCGGGTTTCTTATGGCGTGCCTCATTACATTAATATTAGTGTGGATTCTCAAACATCATGTGTTTCCGGATGCTATTCGTCCGATTGTATATCTCGAAAAACTCGGTCTTGAATTGCCAAACCGGAGTTCTTTTAGTCTGAACCGGCAATTCAGTTTTCCCTCTGGGCATACCACTTCTGCCTTTACCTATTTCTTTTTTGTGGCCCTTTGCCGTAAGGTAAAACCGGAAGTTTTTTTGGCTGTAATGATTGCCGTTTTGGTGGCAACCTCTCGTGTTTATCTCGCTCAGCATTTTGTGATCGATGTTACAGCCGGAAGTGCAACCGGAGTAGTCGTGTCATCTGTTTCTTATTACTTGTGGGATTATCGATGGAAAACCAATTCCGAATTTCTGAACCGAAAAATTATCAACCCGGGTCGTGCGAAAAATTAATCCGTATGTACTCATCGCCATCGGTGTAATGGTGTTGTACGTTCCGTTTCTCGGATCAACTCCGCTGTTCGATTGGGATGAAATCAATTTCGCCGAATCTGCCCGTGAAATGATTGTTACCGGAGAATATTCCAAAGTGATGGTGAACTACGATGCCTTTTGGGAAAAACCGCCGATGTTTTTCTGGTTGCAGGTGGTTTCCATGAAGATTTTCGGAGTTAATGAATTTGCTTCGCGTTTCCCGAATGTTCTCACCGGACTCGCAACTCTCCTCATTATTTTTTGGATCGGGCGAAAAGTAAAAGATGAAAAATTCGCCTGGTTCTGGGTTTTATTGATGACGGCTTCACTCACACCGCATCTCTATTTTCACTCCGGAATTATTGATCCGCTGTTTAATCTGTTCATATTTTTATCGGTGTTTCAACTTTTTAGAACAGTTGAAAATGCAGACTACAAGCCCTGGCTTTATGCGGGAATTTTCACCGGACTTGCGATCTTAACAAAAGGACCGGTTGCGGTTCTCATTTCCGCAATCGTGTTTGTCACCATTGTTATCCGCAAAGGATTCTGGTTTCGATGGATTCATTTTTTATTATGGCCTTTGCTGGCACTGTTCATTACTTCGGTTTGGTTTCTTCCTGAAGTCTTTCGCAATGGTTGGGGATTTCTGTTGAACTTTATCCGATATCAACTGGATTTGTTTTCACAACCGGTTGCATCTCACGGCCAACCTTGGTTTTATCATTTTGTGGTTTTGCTTTTCGGAGCAATACCGGCTTCTGTACTTATGTTGCCGGCATTATTCCGCGTGGAATCGGGAGAAGATAAATTTTCGCAGTTCACCGTTTGGATGAAAGTTCTTTTTCTCACCGTGCTAATTCTTTTTTCCATCGTCACCACCAAGATTGTTCATTATTCTTCGATGTGCTATCTGCCCATGACCTTTTTGGCAGCAATCACGCTCCATGAAATCAGCGTTAAAAAATCTATTGTTCTGTTCACCGGTGTGATTTTGTTTTTGGTTTTTATCGGACTGGTAATACTTCCTTACATTGGGTTGCATAACCTGGAGCTATTGAAAAAATATGGTGATCTCATTAAAGACGAATTCACAAAAGCCAACTTGGCCGTCGATGGAAATTGGTCTCTTTGGGATTTTATTCCGGCAGTTCTGATGATGGTGGGTTTGCTTGTGCTATTGTTTGCTTTGCTAAAAAAGAAGTATTGGCTGATTCCGGCTTTTCTGATTTTAAGTTTCGCAAATACCACCAGTGTTTGGATGCTCGCTCCCAATGTTGAAAGACATACGCAACATTCTGTAATCGAATTTTTAAAAGAAATTGAAGGTGAAGATTGTTATGTAGAACCCTTTCGCTACAAGAGTTATGCGTCGTATTTTTATGCTAAAGTGAAACCACTAAAAGCAACGGATTCTTTATATATTAAAAAACGGGAATGGTTGAATTCTTTTAATGCGAACGAATTAACCGACCTCATGGAAGAAGACCGGAATGTTTATCATCAGAAATTAAATGAATGGCTTCTGCACGGCGAAATTGATAAACCGGTTTACCTCATTTGTTTAGAGAAAAAAATCAGTCTTCTTGAAACAGAACCCGAATTGAAAATGGTAATGCACCGCGGCGGATATGCAGCCTTCCGACGGGAAAAGAAATAGAATTAATGCATCCGGTCTCCGCGATATTCGAGCGTTTGAATCATTTCCGCTTCGAAGGTCAGGAACGCATCCCAACGTAGTTTAACATAATTTTTATTGGCAAATTTTTCGGCGAGATCTAAAAACAAACGGTAATGACCGGCTTCCGAAACCATGAATTCGTGATAAAATTCTTTGAGGTTTTCGTCATTAACATAAAGAGATAACAACCGGAAACGCTCGCAACTCCTGGCCTCAATCATCGCACAAACGAGTAATTGCTCCACCAATTGATCTTCCCGTTTCCCGCCTTTTTTAATAAAGGTTTGCAACTTATTTACGTATTCGTCTTTGCGCTGTTTTCCGAGATCGAAACCTCGTTTTTTTAATTCTTTAATCACCTTACGGAAATGTCCCCATTCTTCTGCAACCACCGGCGAAACCTGATCAACAATTTCCGGATATTCCGAAAATTTAACGATGAGTGCTATTCCGGAGGTAGCTGCTTTTTGCTCACAAAAGGCATGATCGATCAGAATTTCTTCAATGGATTTTTCTGCAATATTTACCCAGCGCGGGTCGGTGGCCATTTTTAATCCGAGCATCGGTCAGTCAAAATTTTCGGGCAAAACTAAACCGTTGTTGTGATACATGGTTCGGATCGTTTCAGAATTGGATGTCTGCAACCATGCCGGGTATGGAACTTCAAGCCGGGTAAAGGTTCCGGTTTTTAGTTGAAGATTTTCTTCGAGATGCTGACCCCAGTCGAGCCACAAAATGTTTGGGTAAACTTTATCCATGGTTTTTGTGAATTGCCAGAATCTCCTTTCGTATCCCGGGTGAATGGTATTCATGTTTTCTAAAACCGCACATCCGTAATTGTATTTGTCTGACTTGCTCACAAAAACAAGAACATCCGCATTTTTTTCTTTGGCGATTCCGGCAATCTCCCGACATTCAAGTATGAGTCGTTTGATGTTTGTTACCTGCACCAAACCCGGATTCGTACTTTTTGCATGCAGAATCACTTCTTCCTTTTTAAATACATGAAATGCAAAACCCGAAATACAAATTAAAAGTGAGGGAATGATCCATTTGAATACAATATCTTTTCTTATGGTTCCAACAACCAGTATTAAAAAAACCGGAACTGCCAGATACATTCGGGTATAAGGATAGAAAATATTAAAACGGGCGTCGTAAACTTTATTTAAGCCCAACGATAAAATCATTAGAACCATTAAAAACGACCAAAGAATGCCTGCCTTTTTATTAAGTATAAATAGCGCAATTGCTATCGATAAAGCGATTATTATACAAATAAGTCCATTGAATGCCAGCGGAAGATTCCAGGCATATATTTCCTGAGTTTGATGAAGTCCGCTGAAGAGTCTCTGAAAGCTGAAATCCATTTCCCATAATTTGTGAACTACTTCCTTTTGATGATTAATGCGATACATTTCTAAAAAGGAAAGCACACATACGACAGAAAGGACGGTTATAATAAATCCAATTCTTTTTCTTAATAACCCTTTTAGTTCGGGCCATTCAAGCATCAGCAATGGAAAAATAATCAGCAGAACATTCGGATTAAAAACGAACGATATCAGCATTAAAAACAGACCGGTGAATTTGAAATAATTTTTAGTTTGTTTAAATAAATAATACCCCAGAGTGAGAATAAAAATTCCTCCGGAAAATCCTCTGGCCATCGCGGCAATCATGTGATATTCGATTGGTAGAAGGAAGTAAATTAAGGCCGTTGCGGTAACTCCCCAAAGATTTTTAGTTCGAAAAAAATACAGAAGTGGAAAAAGAAAAGGAGCAAAGCCAATAAAGTT
The DNA here is from genome assembly GCA_016124755.1 of Bacteroidota bacterium. GTDB lineage: Bacteria > Bacteroidota > Bacteroidia > NS11-12g > UBA9320 > WGNA01. The sequence continues at coordinate 129,385 of WGNA01000006.1, forward strand.
TGCTGCCCATGGAACCGCCGTATAAACCTTCATTCCGAAGAAAATAAAAGGAGCTGCAATCCACGCCGATAGCATGTTGTTGTACAACTGTCCATAATAAAAAGGTGTATGAAAACTTCCCTGTGAAATGTCTTTTGCTGCCAGCCAGGTTATTATCTGGTCACTATCCGTAAGTCTCTCTGAAAAGATTTTCCCGAGCCAGATCCGGTGCATCAACATCAAAAAAATAATGAGAAAAGAAATATTTCGCGATGTCAGGTATTTTCTCAAAACCGATAAATGAATTCGTATACGTCAATTATTTCCCGGACAATTATACCTCAAAAGGAAACGAATTTATGAACAGTTGATTTGATCTGAAGTTGATAACAAAAGCGAATCTGATCACACGGTCATTTGCCTTGGTATGATAAAGATCTGAACGGGGAGAATTAATTTAGTCTCATTAAAATGCAATGAGAGCTGTATCCTTTTTTACGTTTTTGTTGGTTGTGAATTGTCAGCAGATTTTTGCCCAATCCATTATTGAAGAATTGGTTGTGGTCAATCGCTTTTGGATTAATAGGGATTCTATTCTTCCGGATAATAACGCAGAATGTGTAATTCCAACCGATCGGGAGAGAATTCGAATGCATCTCCATTTGGTGATTGATAATTTAAAATCTCATTCATCTGAAAGTATTTCTGATGAGGCCAGGAAACAGCGAAATGAATTACTGAAGGAATTGTCGGTTTACGCTGCGAACGGTATTTTTCCGATGAACACCAGACATAAAGAGCGGACTCCCTATTTTATCGATCATCGAGGAGTTGCCTGTGCTGTTGGATATATGATTATTCAATCGGGATTTGAAGAATTGGCAGAACAAATTCATCGGGAAAACAACTATGGTTATTTGATGGATCTTGCCGTTCTGTATCCGCAAATTAGTAGTTGGGCAAAGGATCATGGTTTTACCTTAGAAGAGTTGGCCTGGATTCAACCAACGTATCATCATCATTTTGAATTGAATGATTCTACTTGTTACGACGGACTATTTATTCCGGTGTTCGAGCGTCAAGATTCCAGCAATTATCAATTTGCCTGGTATCGGCAGGATTCCACCTTTATTGGTTTCTCGAATACCAATCCCAAAGTTTGCCGGGGGGAATCCATATATGTAAAAGTTATTAGAAATAAAAGAGACACCTTACCGGATGCTTCCATTAGATTGGAACTTATAAGCGGGTTCACATTTATAACCGGAAACGTAATCAGTCTTGCTCCAATACTGAGACTTCCGCCGGGTATTAAACCAAAAGAATATGAATGGAAGGCTGATTAGTTTTTTTAATTTTAGATTGAATACTTTCCTTTTTAAACCAAACGGTTCTGTTTTTTGAATCTTAAGATTTCGTCATTTTGCCGGTAACAATTGCAAACAGACAACTTCTGAAAGTATCTTGTGATAGCAATACAAACTAAAATGAAATACATTCAATTCGTCTTCCTTTTTCTGCTGTTTGCTTTTGGATGTAATGTGGTTTTCTCACAATCGCTGTTTAATGAAATGGTGAAAGTAAATAAGTTTTGGGAGGGGAGAGATTCCGTTGTTTCGGATCTCCCAACCGAATACACATTTCAGACAGATCGGGAGCGAATTCAAACGCATCTCAATTTGGTGATCGAAAATTTGAAATCTCATTCGCCGGAAGGTTTTTCTGATGAGGCCAGGAAACAGCGAAATGATTTATTGAAGGAATTGTCGGTTTACGCTGCGAACGGTGTTTTTCCGATGAACACCGGACATAAAGAACGGACTCCCTATTTTATCGATCATCGAGGAGTTGCATGTGCGGTTGGATATATGATTATTCAATCGGGGTTTAACGATCTGGCAGAACAAATTCATCGGGAAAACAACTATGGTTATTTGATGGATCTCGCCGTTCTGTATCCTCAAATGCGTAGTTGGGCAAAGGATCATGGTTTTACGTTAGAAGAACTGGCCTGGATTCAACCTTCTTATCCGTTCAAGCCAAATATTTGCGACTCCGTTTGCCTGGAAGGGCATTTTTATGCGGAGTACAATGGGGATATCGTTCGCAATTATACCGCTTGGTACCGGGAGGATTCCACCTTTATTGGATACTCAGATCTCAATCCAAAAGTTTGTTCGGGAGAATCTATTTATGCTAAAGTAATTTTCTACGACAGCGGGGACACCATTCCGGATTCCTTAGTTGCTCTTTGGGGAGGTCTTGATTATATCGATGGTAATGTATTAACGCTTCCCAAAACCAAACCCTTGAAGTATGACGTAAAAATAAATCCGGATATGGGTAATTGTACGGGCAGTGTTTTGGTGAATTCAGTAAACGAATTTGGAATTCGAAGTTGGAATCTGAGAAATCTGGAAAACCGAAAGTATTATGCTCCGAACAATGTGTGTCATTCAACATACGAATTATCGGTCTTGGACGAGAGAGAATGTCGGTATGTTGATACCATTACGGTTGATTCTTCATACATACATCCGAAAGCTTATTTGATTGCGCAATCGCCGGGAGAGATGAAAATAAATCTCGATGGAGATTACTGGAAAGCACCATCGGTTCAACTGATAGATTTATCCGGAACTGCACAATCCTCAACTTTATCTGAATCGCAAGTCAACGAATTCGTTTTCCAAAACCTGAAATCCGGAATTTACGTGCTCACCATTTTAGAAGGCGATAAAAAAGTGCAAAAGCGAATATTTGTTTATTAATAAAAATGTTTCTGATCTACTCTGATGAATTAAAAGATAGAGTGAATTTCGATTCGAAATCACCAATGCATTTTGTATCTAAAACAAATAGAGTGAAATCAGATAAATGGTTCCGGCTGCGAGCATAAAAAGAGTTGACCACGGCAAAATATCCCGGGCTTTTAATCCGGTTATGCCCAGCAACGGCAGAGCCCAGAAAGGTTGCAGCATATTGGTTAGTTCATCTCCGTAAGAAAGTGCCATAATAATTCGGGAATAATCGACGCCTAATGATTTGGCAGCATCCATTAAAATAGGACCTTGTAACTGCCACTGTCCGCCTCCGCTCGGCACTAAAATATTAACCAACGCACTACTGAAATAAGCGAAAAATGGAAAAGTATCTGCCGTTGAAAAAGAAACAAACCAGTCGGCAAAAACAGTGAGCAAGCCGGTGTATTTCATAATTCCCATAATGCCGGCATACAGTGGAAACTGGATAAGAATTCCGGTTGTTCCTTTGATGGCTTCCTCAGCAGCTTCCGTAAAAGCGTGAATCGAACCATGACCTATAAACGCAATTCCAAGCAATAAAAAATTAACGGTATTTAATTGAAAATAGGAGAGGAGGTTTCCCGAAGAAAACATTTCTCCCAACGCTAAAATCAAAATAACAGAACCGAGAATTATTCCGGGAAAACGCGAATGATCAAGTCGTTCCGCAGCAAATTCTGTTTGAATATCGGGATTAATTTCCGGAGAAATGGTTCCCCGTATTAATTGATTCTGGTTTTGAGATCCGGCTAATAAAAATGCCATTACCGGCAAAACGATGAGAAGAGAAACCAACGAAAAAATATTTCTCGCGGAAAATAAAGTTTCATTAATTGGGATAATACCGATGGTGGATTCAAGACTGTGTCCGGGTGTTGAAACCGTTAACGGCGCGGTGCCTGACAATCCTCCATGCCACACCAATAACGATAAATAACCACACGCACCGAGTAAACCGAAATTGACTTTAATATTTCTGCTTCCCAGATTTTCGGCAACTTTTCGGGCGAGTATGGCACCGAAAATTAATCCGAGTCCCCAGTTTAAATATCCTGCCAACACAGAAAATACGGCGACATACAATGCAGCTTGTTTCGGCGATTTACATTGAGTTGCCAAACGATTAATGAATCCCGAAACAGAGGGAGTGAGTGCGATGGAATGTCCGAGAACCAGCATTATCATCATCTGCATGGCGAATTGAAGCAAATCCCACAACCCTTTTTCCCAGGCCGAGGCGATAAACCATGTTAAGGATTCACCATCGGAAGGAGTGGCAAATACGGCAGCCAGAATTGCGGTAATAACTGTTAAAAGAATGGCAATGGTTAAAGGTGACGGAAGAAATTTACGAACGACTAAGATGTATTTTTCAGTAACCGTCATTTCATTAATTCAACAGTTCACAAATTTTTTGGAGATATTTTGCATCCGTCTCATCAAATGTATTGTAGTCGCGACTGTCGATATCCAATACTCCGTAGACCGTTTCATTTTTAATTAATGGAACCACGATTTCAGAATTACTCTCAGCAGAACAGGCGATATGTCCTTCGAATTGATGCACATCCGGAACAACTAAGGTGTCTGCTTTAGCCCAGGCTGTTCCGCAAACTCCTTTGTTGAAAGCAATACGGGTACAAGCCACCGGACCCTGAAAAGGCCCCAATACCAATTCGTTATTTTTAACGATATAAAAACCCGTCCACCAAAATTGAAATGCATTGTGAATGGCGGCTGAGGCATTCGCCATATTGGCAATTTCGTCAACTTCATCTTCCAGCAAACCTTTTATTTGTGTATAGAGATCAATGTATTTTTCTTCCTTCGTCATGGTACGGATCAGTCAAAGAACGGCAACACCTGTTTGATTTTAAAAATTATTTAATGTACTTTGTGTTGAAAATTTCCGGGAATCATTTACCCGGAGGTTTCAGAACTAATACTACTAAACGATGAACTCAAAACACGTAAAGGTGCTTGTTGCAGCAATGCTGTTCAACATAATTGCACTCACCTATCTTCTGATGTCTTAACGATCAAACGGAAATAACGAGTTGATCATGGGCGAGCCGGATTCCGCCTGGGAGTTCGGAAGAAACCTCTTCGTGCCTTCCAAGTTGGTGGCTGATATGGGTGAAATATGTGGTTTCTGCTCCGATCTTATCTGCCATCACCAAGGCTTCTTCCAGATTGAAATGGGAGATGTGTTTTTCTCTCCTTAATGCATTTAATACAACAACACGGCTGCCTTTTATTTTTTCTATTTCCTCTTCGGAAATAAAATTAGCATCCGTGATATAGGTGAAATCTTCAATCCTAAAACCATACACCGGAAGTTTATAATGCAGTGTTTTAACAGGAGTGATGAATGTATTGCCGATAAAAAACGGGTCGTCATTAATTATGTGAATATTGGCTCGTGGTACTCCGGGATACGTTACTTCAGCAAATACATAATCAAAATCTTTTCGGAGAATATGGTCAACTCTTTCATCGGCATACACTTCCATATCGCGCTGCTGAATAAAATTAAATGCCCGTATGTCGTCGAAGCCAGCTGTGTGATCTTTATGTCCGTGTGTAAACAAAACCGCATCGAGATTGGTAATTCCGGAACGTAACATCTGCTGACGAAAATCGGGACCGGTATCTACTACAATGCTTTCGGTCTCGGTTTGTATGTGGATGGAACTTCTTAGCCGGTTATCCATCGGGTCTTTTGAAAGACAAACATCACATTGACATCCGATCAGCGGCACACCCTGCGAAGTTCCCGTACCCAGAAAAGTAACCTTTACCGACATGGTGCAAAAAAGGTCACTTTCCCTGAGAATCTGAAGAAATCATTCATTCAATTTAATCGCTGAGATTTTAAGTTTTTGTAATTGACGATCGATGTTCATCCGGGCTTCATCACTTAAATACCAGCCGAGCGGAATATTTTCATGATCGTCGCGCCACAAGTGAATTTCTATGAGGTTGTCTCCGTATGCCGCGAGCAGATTACGGGCACTTTGCAACGCTTCATCCCCTGTGTTTTCCCAAATATTCGAAAAAGTAATCATGGGCGACATCAACTCAAACATACCCCGAACCGGTTTTTCACGACTGGTGGTTTTTGTATTTCGGATAGCAATAAGATGAAACCTGACAGGAAATTCTCTGCGAACAGCAATCACTTTTAAAACCTCGTACACTTCGAGCATGGTTTTCACACCGAGGTTTTCATAATAACCACCGTCAACCAGACTGCCCCAAACTTTTCCATTCGGTTTTCTAAGGAGTGCAGGTGGTGTCATAAACGGAAATCTGGAACTCAGGCCAATGGCCGTGCTGATGGGAATGTCGCATTGCAAGGTGTCTAAAACGTCTTTAATATGACCTTCCCGCAAACGGTTGAGTTTAACATTGCTGATCACTGCACGCATTCCACTTTCCACATGGGTTGAATTCAGAATAAAGAGTGGGAAGTCGTTGTTGGCAAAAGTGGAAATAAAGCCGTTGTTCCAATTGATGGTTGACTGGTTGTTGTTGCAGTATTTCCAGCCCTGTTCCCAACTGTGTTCTAAAATTCTCATCCGGTCAAATTTTACCACCGGAAAGGGAATAAACCGTTGAAGCATATCCTGAAATGTGAGTCCTGCGGTTACCGGCGCCAGATAATCCTCAGACAACATAAACCTTGAACAATTACTGATTTCACCGGGACTTTTATTGGTTACCGAACCCAGTACCATGGTTCCTAAAGCGCCACCCGAAACGGCGCTGTATGCATAAATGTGATTTACAAAATCCGGATGATCTTCATTGAGTTTTCCGATCACCCCGCTTGTCCAGTAGGCTGAGCGAATGCCGCCGCCTTCTGCCATAACCAGATAAACATCAAGACTGTCGCGATTCTGAAGATGCGTATTAACCCAATGCGTAAAATGGTCTTCCAGATCCGGTCTTTCCGCAACTGCACCGTTCAGTTTTCGGATATCGTGGTTGTTGTTGAAAAAGGAGAAGAAAACCAGACAGAGAACTATCGTAAACGAAAGCGGGAATTTTAGATATTTTTCTAAGAACACAATCAGGGAAGCAATTATCAGCCACGACCCAAAGGCGAGTAAAACCACTGCAGCAGATCCCAGATATCGCGGAAGTGAAACCGGAAAAAGATAGATCGCTAAAAAGAGTAAGCCGACTACCAACAATCGGAAAACCACCCAGTGTTTTTGTTTGCTCCAGATAAATGAAGCCGGATAGGTTCCATTTTTAATAGGAATGTAATCCGGAATAAAACCGTGAAACCACGGACGCCTTGCCCGGATCCAGACAATAATATTTTTTCGGTAATGCAGAAAAACGAAAAGCCAGATGCTGCTGCTGATCAGAATAAAGACGAATGAGGTAAACCTGCCGCGTGCCACATAAATTCCATAAGCCAAAAGCCAGTAGGGAATTAACGCGAGAATTCTCGGCACCAGAACCTGCGCTCTCAGTGAGTATGCCGGTTGGTAACTCCAGAAATTAAAATACGAGAAATGCAGCAGAACTCGGGAGGATCTGAACGATTGCCACGACCACCACGTAACAGCCAGATAAACCATTAACGTGTGTCGCAGAACAATTCCCTTTCCTTCAAATCCGATCGTTCTGAGAATATCCTGCCCCTGATCAAAACTCACCAGGGCGAAATATCCGATGGCAACAAACATCAGAATGAACCAGCAGTTTTTAACTACCAGATAGTAATTGGATATCCGACGAAAGATCTTCCTCAAGGCTTTTGAAATCTACCTTTAAAGTACAACATCGTAAACTGTAAAATGTCTGTCGGTCGCCATTTAATCCCACAATATGCGTTAGAAAATCTACTGCGAGCACAAACCCAATCACCACGTGGATGAACGGCATTTTTCTCATTCACCATAGCGGTGCTATGCTTCATTCGTTCAATACCGCTTGGTTTCAGGTTTTGCGCTCTCGCTACGAAGTTCCAATGCATAATGTGGGTTAACTAACATGTCAATATATCCTTTTTAAGTTGTCGATCAGATTATCGGTTGATGGCTTTATTTTAAAGAGTGACTTGTTTAATGTGATTCGAAGTTGGTTGAAATCGAAACCCGCGTCTAACACCTGAAGGTAGGTAGTGCTGAAAAACATTTTCTTAAATCGCAGATTCAATCCGAATTCAATCTGTGGATGCGAATTGTTCATTTCATACTGACCAACAATTCCGAGAATTTTGGAACTGAAAGTCAATCCTAACGAAAGCAGTTGATTGCTTCCTTTAACACTGTACAAAGCATTTGGTACCAACCGGGTTTCGTCACCAATCGGAACAAAGCCGAACAACGATGCAGTGAGGTCGATTTTCGCGTTGTGTACCAGATTATTTTGGATGGAAATATCCGGTGTATTCAGGTTTCTGGCGCTAATTCCAAAAACCAGGTTTTTATACAGAACAGAAGCCCCTGCTCCCAAACGGAAATCGCGGTTGTTCAGTGAAAAATTATTCTTATTGGTTGAATCGAGTTGGTAAAAGAACCCTTCGAAATCTTTAATTAAATCTGAACTTGTGTTACCGGATTGCCCGAAAATTTTGTTTTCGAATTGAATGTCAGCCGCAAGACGTATATCGATTCCAACCTTTGAAAAAACTTCGCGGGCGTATGAAGTTTTAAAAATACGTCGCTCCAGATCTTCATTCTGGTTCCCCTGATACGACATGCTCAGGTAGTTTTTGGAACCCAGAATACGCGATTCGAAACCGAGTAAATATTCGTCAGACTTATTCGATAAAATCCGGAAACGATTGAGCACTCCGCTAAATGCGGGATTGAGTTGTGCTAATGTGCTTAGTTCTTTATACCGCTGAAAATCGATGTCCTGAGCTTTAAGGCTATCGAAAAAAATCGAAAGGGTTGCGAACAAAAACCACCGGAGCTTCATACAGCATCAAAGGTATTTTATTTACAGTTCGGCCTTTAAGCGGCTCATGTCGGGTTATCCTCAATTTATTCAACTTGTTTTCAGATCGATCTGTTTTATGGAAGTCTTCGCGATAAAGTCAACCGAATAACTTTGCGGCGATGAAACAGTATCTCGATCATCCGGTATTTGATCTGGTGAGGGAAGCCGGGAAAGAAACGGGGCAGCCGGTTTATGTGGTCGGGGGATTTGTTCGCGACAGGCTTTTACATCGTTCGAGCAAAGACATCGATTTTGTAACCGTAGGCGACGGATTAAAATTAGCCAAAGCCGTTGCCGACAAATTGCCGGGAAAATTTGAAGTACATTATTTTAAAAATTTCGGAACGGCGCATATCCATTTTCACGACTGGGATTTCGAATTTGTCGGTGCCCGCAAAGAATCGTATCAACGCGACAGCCGCAAACCGGTAGTGGAGAACGGTACTTTGGAAGACGATCAGAACCGACGAGATTTTACCATTAATGCATTAGCCATTAGTCTTAATGAAGTGGACTACGGAGATCTGATTGATCCGTTTGGCGGAGTTCGCGACCTTGACGACGGAATACTTCGAACACCTTTAGAACCCGAACGAACATTTTCGGATGATCCGCTTCGGATGATGCGGGCGGTTCGGTTTGCAACCCAATTGGGTTTTAGAATCGATGAAAATACGTACAATGGAATTTGTGCGATGGCGCCTCGTCTTCACATCATTTCTCAGGAGAGGATTACCGAAGAACTCAATAAAATCATGCAGGCGGATATTCCCTCAATTGGTTTTAAACTAATGTTTGATACGCATCTGCTTCACGAATTTTTTCCGGAAATGGTTGCGCTTCAGGGAGTAGAAGTTCGAAAGGGTCAATCGCACAAAGACAATTTCTATCACACCTTGGAGGTACTGGATAATGTTGCAGCCATGAGCAACGATTTGTGGTTGAGATGGGCGGCCTTGTTGCACGACATTGCCAAGCCTCCGACAAAAGCATTCAGCGAAACCGAAGGATGGACTTTTCATGGTCACGAATACCTCGGGATGAAAATGGTTAAGCCGATTTTTAAACGCTTAAAACTACCTCTCGATGCTAAATTGAGATATGTTCAAAAACTAGTGCAACTGCATTTGCGCCCTATTGCTCTTACTAAAGAAGTGGTAACCGACAGTGCAGTTCGAAGATTGATTTTTGATGCCGGAGACGAATTAGACGACCTCATGATTTTGTGCCGGTGCGACATCACCTCCAAAAATGAAATGCGGGTTAAACGCTATCTAAAAAATTTTGAATTGGTGGAACAAAAAATCCGGGATGTCGAAGAACGGGATCGCGTCCGGAATTTTCAACCTGTTGTAACCGGAGAAGAAATCATGGAAATTTTCGGATTGTCGCCATCTAAAGAAGTGGGACTCATTAAAAACGCTTTGAAAGATGCGGTTTTAGATGGTGTGATAAAAAATAATCGGGAGGAGGCTATTAATTTTGTGCTCGGTAAGGGGAAGGAAATTGGTTTGAACCCCCTGAATTTACAGTAACACATGATTGTTTACAGGTTTAAAATAACGTTTGAAGACATTGACGAGGTTGAGCGTTTCATCGATATCCGCGCAAACCAGTCGTTTCAGGATTTATATCGCATTGTGGTAGAATCAATCGGTTTTGATCCGAATATTAACGCATCCTTTTTTATTTCCGGAGACAATTGGAGAAAGGGAAAAGAAATTTCCAACAACGGAAAAGAAGGGGTTGCAACAATGGCGAACACACGATTAAATACTCAGGTGAACGACCCGCACCAGAAAATTTTATTGGTGACGCACGACGAAATGGAATGGACACTGCGAATCCAGCTTTTTAAAATTCAAAAGATGGATGATAACGCGGTTATAAAAAATCTCTTCAAATCGGTTGGTGAAGCCCCCAAACAATTCAAAATCGTTTCCATCGGTAAACCCACCAATGAATTTGAAGAAATGGTGGACGAAATTGTTCGTGAAAACGAAAGTGTTGATACCAGCGAAATGGGCTTTGATGACGAATCCGGTTTTGATCACAACGACAGTTCTGAGGAATCGGAAGACGACGACATGGAAGAGTTCGACGACAATGAGGATCAGGATGAAGGTGGAGACGATTCTTTTTACGAAGACGACGAGGATTGATTACATCCTTTGAATCTGAGGGAACACTCGTCGTAGTTGGAGGAGCTACCGCCTCCGGAAAAACCGGGCTTGCCATTGAGTTGGCCAAATACTTTCAAACGGAAATTATTTCGGCCGACAGCCGGCAGTTTTATTCTGAACTCAACATTGGTGTTGCTCGTCCGGAAGTGGAAGAACTTCAAGCGATAAAACATCACTTTATTGCCGACCGGTCGGTTGAGCAGGAACTCACAGCCGGTGAATTTGCGCGGGAAGCATTGCCGGTAATCAACCGGCTATTAAAAGAAAAGTCTTTTGCCATTTTGGTTGGCGGGAGTGGGTTGTACATAAAAGCGCTTACCAATGGTTTTCACCCGGATTTTACCAATTCGAAAACGAGAAGTCTTACGGAAGAAATATTTCAACAGGATGGACTTTCCGGTTTGCAAAATCATCTTAAAAAAATCGATCCCGAAGCGTGGTTGATAATTGATCAGCAGAATCCTCACAGATTGATGCGCGCAATTGAAAGGGTTGAATCTTCCGGATTAACACACGCAGAACTTCGAAAGGAAAACAGAATATCACCCCGTTTTCGAATAATTGAATTGGGCATCGACTGGCAGCGCGATCTCCTGTATAAGCGAATTGAAAACCGGGTTGATCGGATGATTGAATCAGGACTGAAAGAAGAAGTTGAATCCGTGAAACAATTCAGAAATCTCAGAACACTTCAAACTGTCGGATACAAAGAGATTTTCAATTATTTCGATGGTAAAACCGATTGGCAGCAAACTATTTCAGGTATTAAACAAAACACGAGAAGATATGCCAAACGGCAACTCACCTGGTTTCGGAATCAACACGAAATAATCTGGTTAGATCCGGAGAATGCCGTTGAACAAGCGATTCAGAAAACCAAGGAATTATCAGGAATTTGAACTGGCCTTCTTCTCAGCTTCCTTCTTTTCCTTCTTGGCTTTTTTCTCTGCTTTGCGTTCTTTCCGATCTTCTTTAGCGTTCGGATCTTTACGGTTAATCGTAAGGTTGAATCCTGCCCGCATATTAACATTCTGCACATCTGCCGGAGCGAATACGCCTCCGATATTGTCGGAAACCATATACACCTGAAGCGGACCCACATTTACGGAAACGCCCAAGCCCAGATTTACCGGACTGGTATTAATAGCCGAATAAGAGGCAGATACTCCCAAAATTCTTGTTATGCGACTGTTCCAGCTCAAAGTGAAAGAAGGGTAGAGTTTCTTTTGATAATAATTTCCGGTAAAGAGTATTCCGGCATTATGATGCTTGGCAAAATTGTACTGGCCTCCAAAATAGAACTGAGCGAAGAGGTTGGTTTTAAAAGTCTCTTTGTGTTCTTCTAATCGAAATCTTTCTTTCAGCGTATCGATTACATTATTGGTGTTTCCGAGTGCTGTGCCGTCTGATTTAAACACATCATTAATTTTTACACCTTTATATGTATACGATGCACCGGGATTTTCGGAGGCAAGTGTAAACGAAGTGTTGGTCCATTTGATAAAACCCAGATTATTCACACAAGCCGAGAGGGTAATCTTTTCTGTCAATTTTAAACTAACGCCAATGTCGATCGCCTGACCTGTATTTCCGGAAGCGATCGTACTTACTCCGTTATCAAGTGAATCGAGAATTCCACCGATACTGTCTGCATTTGCCAGTGAAGAAGCAAAATTAATTTTGATATTGGAGGCTACGGTCAGATCGAAAGTGTTCGGGTCTGTAGAAAATTTCAGATCATTTTTCTCTGTGTGAACTACATTAATTCCCTTGATAAACCGGTAACGGGCACCAATGGTTAAACGGTCGCCGAGAAAGGTATGATTGAGTCCGATGCCCGCATCAATATATTGAAGCAAATCAATTCCGAATCCCAGATCAAACGTTTTGTCGATGTTGTCGCCGGCATTTCCCTGAGCCACAAGTTTGAACAAATCGCCGGGATAGGTGAATCTGAACTCCGAATTAAATGAACTGGTGAGATACAGATAAGTTTTGGGTCTTACCCGCATCCCAATTGAAAATATATCGAAGCTGTTTGAAATGCTGATGAAGTTTTCTTTGTTGAATAAACCGGCTGCTTTATTAATGTTGATCACGCTGGAATCAGGACCGGCTTTATCAATGGTTGAAGCAATTTTGTTGAGGCTAAAAGCTGAATTCCGAAAATCAACAAACTGGGAAGAAACACCCGGCAAAGCAATAAAGGTTTTCGCATCACTGTTCATCGCCGGATTTATGTAAACCCTTTGTGGTATGGTTTTCATAAAATACAACGTCTGATTACTTTGTGCCAGAAGGGAGAAAGGAATCGCGAAAAATGAGAGAAGAATCAGGAAGTTTTTTTTAGTGTTTTTGATTGTCATTTTCATCCGCTTACTGCCCCCCCTGTATCATTTTTAAAACTTCCCCTTTTACCGTCGATTGAACGCCAACCTTCACATAAATTCCGTATTTACTCAGGAATTTAACCTCGGGTTGAGCTCCACCTCCCGAAGGTTTATATGTATTAAGCGTTCCCCGGATAATCGCTTTTTTAGCTTTCAGAATGTTTTGAACGCCTTGGTGATCCACAACAAAATCGATGGTTTTAGACGTGTGACCCATTGACTCTCCTTTTGAATCAACTGGCGGACTTGCCAGTAGCAATTGATATGGTTTTACGAGTGAATCAACAATATTTCCCTGCTCATCTGCAAAATAAACCTGAAGACCAACGTCGATCGGGAAATCATTTTCTATGTATAACCGGATGGTTGCAGATTCGATTGAATCAATATTACTAAGATCTGCGTCTAAGGTTAACGGCTGCTCGTCTTCAATTACAAATCCGTCTGCGGATGCATAAAACGGAATGTCAACCGACAAGCCAACGTTCACTTTGCTGTGGTAAAGAATAAAGTTGCGCTGTTTCGAGCCCGGAGGGTTTACCTGCATGGCTACATTATAAACTACTTTGTCGGGTACATTGGAGAGCAGACTACGGATATTCGAATTGTTTTTGTCAAGAGAAAAAGAATCCGTCAGCGTTTTTCCGACTTGCGCATAAGTTGGAACCGGAATATTGAGCGGATCGGGATAACCGGTTAAGGTGTTGTTTCCGTATTTCGGTGAAATAGTGGTAAGCTCAATAATTTTGGATTCGATAGGAAGACCATAAGAATTGGAAATTCGGATTTTTACTTTCGGATCGTTCAGAGAGAATGTTCCGGTAGTTCCGCCCTTGTTTGTATTATTAAAAATATTGAGATTAATAGAATCTGCTTCAGCCGGTGAAATGTCGATGTTGCCGACAAATCCATAAAGCACTTCGTATTCGTTGTAAAGAAAGTCGGTGTTGAAGTGTACCTCATCATCGGGATCAACCGGGTTGTCGTCGACTTTGTTTACGGTGATATTAAATTCGGCTTTTAACTGACTAAATTCTTTGTCGCCACTTTGCGATAAATTAAAATCGGAATTGGAGAGGTCAATATTTCTTTTGCTTGTTGAGCCTCCCGCTTTATATGGCATATCGTATTTAACCGAAAACTTTTTGCCTTCCTTGTCGGTAATTCCCGGGAGCGAAAAAGTAACGGTAACATCGTGCTGTATGCTGGAGGTAAGTGTGGAAACAAAACCACAGGCATTCATAATAATTGAATCCAGTTCCATGTCTTTCGGACCGAAATCGAAGACCGTACTGAAATTGAGACTGGTGGTTCCGTTGTTCTGAAGATCCAGAATCTGAAACGGAAATAATTTTATGGATCCGTCAAACTTCTGATCCGGAATAGAAATCACCTGATTGGCTTCCAAACTGAGAAGATCACCATTATAAATTAAGTGAAGGAGATCATCGTCGTCAACCAGAATATAACTATTGGAAGTCTGATCGAGAATGTCGGCTAAGGTGAGTCTTGAACTAACAATCGGAGCTGCGACCGATGGATTCCATTCGGCACCTTTAACATTTTCAAACTTTTTTAAAGGCTCTTCCAAATCACTCAGGCACGAGGTAATCCCAAGCACGAAAGGAATCATTAAGCCTAAAAGGGCTTTTTGAGTTTTTAGTTTCATAAGATAGCGTTGCAAGATAAAAGAATAATGGTGAGTGGCACAGCCGGCACCTAATTTAAATTGTGGTTCTCACTCACTTTTCCACGTTTTCAATTGATTTATTCTTAAAATTATGATTTCGGCAATAATCAGATTCGGAATAAATCCAAGCCACGTTACTGTTTGATAAAGAAGTAATGGATCGGGTGCAATTGTGCGGGCTAAAACCAATTTCCAAATGCGAAGTGTAATCGCCGATAATGTGAGCGCGTAACTCCGGATCATAAATTTTTGGTGTAGATCGAAACGCTTAATCTGAGCAAACCGGTAAGCCTTTAGTGTGAAATAAAACCACAATACGGCCAGCAAAGTGAAACCGATTCTGCTTGGGAGTCTTCCATTCGCAAACAGACCGAGAACAAAACCCGATGGAGCACCCAACATCAAAACAGTCATTATGTAAATCATACCGAATCGGCGATGTGCTTTGGCGAATTGCAATCTGAATTTTTTGCTGAATTGAGTAAAGCCGGCAGGAATGGTAAAAACGGCGACCAAGGCGTGAATAAAAAAACTGATCAGCCAGAATTTATTGTTGATATATTGTTGTTTTATTCTGAGAAAGGCAACTTCGGTATCGAACGATAAATACGGCCGGATGATTTGCAACATCAGCCATAGAAAAAATGCGAGTGCGACATATAAAAGCCATCGCAAAAAGAACTTTCTGTTAAGCCTTTTCAACTACTTTCGAAACTATGAAATTCCCACTATCCATTCTTGCCTTATGCTCATTTCTCTGCGCGCTCGTTTTGGTCTCCTGCTGGAAAAAAGCAAGTGAACATGCAGAAGACAAAGTTGTAGATTCAACACCTGAAGTTAAAAGTATCACCTATTTTAACAACCTGAAGGAAGACGAGGTCGCTTCTGTTTCAGAACGCATTGTTGCCGATGTAAATCAACTAATCGGTCTGTGGTTTGGCGCTTTTGAAATGGATTCTCTTCGCAAATATCTAGTTCAAATGAACGACTCGATGGAGATGGCGATGTATGGTGAATACGAGCTGTCTGATGAGGAATTGGCTTCATTTCAAAAGCGAACTGCCGCCACTAAAAAGAAATATGCCGATTATTTTTATACTGATCCTTTATATGGAGAGATATACGTAAAAAATCCAAATTCTGTAAGTCTGATTATCGAATCGGTTGTTGATGATTCTGTTTTCGGGAAATCAGTATGTGCCGGAAACGAAAGACGCGTGAAAGGTAAATTCACCAAACTGAGCGCCAGGGTTTTTGAATTAACTCTGAGAGAACCCGGTGACAATAAATACGATGGAGTTTTTCAATTACAATTAAATACACAGATGTCGACTTTGGCGGGCAAATGGACTCCGTTCAACGCTCAGCAAATTACAAAGAATTTAACGCTGAAACCGGCAATTTTTAACTATGCACCTGAAGGAAAGGAGTGGGCAATAGATGAGGGGTTAATTGGTAAGAATGTTTCTCTAAAAGTGCTGACTGAACAAGATGTGGAAGAACATTCCAAACAACATCTCCGCATTTTGAGAAATCTGATATTCGCGCGTCATGGATATTCGTTTCGTAATCCTGATGTGCGAAATTATTTTGAAAGTTTTAATTGGTATATACCGGTATCGACAGATGTTCGATCAGAACTCACATCAATTGAACAGAAAAATATCGCACTTATGAAGCGATACGAAGAGTACGCCGAAGATTATTACGACGAATTCGGAAGGTGAAATTATTTCACACCGAACGTAAATCCGATCTGAACATTCGCCTGAAGAAATGTGAAATGCTGTTCGGCTTTTTCGCCCGGAATCAAAGTGGTTTTTACGTCGGGCAGGTTTATGTATCCGGCCTTTGCTTCCGTACAAATGGTAAACCGGTTGAACAACAAAGCCTGCAAACCAACTTTGGTGCAAACGCCATAACCCGCGTTGTGAAAAACATTCGCGGCCTTGGTGTTTAGAACAGATACATCCGATCGCGGACGCAACAAGCCTGGTGAAAAACCAACAACCGATTCCATTTGAAATTTTGATTTCTTAATAAAACGATCGTGACGATTAATTTCCAGCAATACGAAGTTTAATCCGTTTGTGTGCTCGTATCGCAAAAAGTCTTTCTTTAATTCGATTGTTTGGCCGTCGTAAATTCCGTCGTAGTCGGTATCCGGCGCATCAATTCGTCCGTAAATTTTAACCATCTGGTTTTGAACCATTACGTATTTCATGTGGTCAAAACCCACGGCAACGCTGTAATGATTGTTGATGTAATAACCGAGTTTCAGATTGGTTTGCGGCACACTAATTTGTGTAAAATACAGATAATGCCGGAACGAAAACGGAGTCTGGCGATCTTTTGCCTGAATCTGCTCAAGTGTGTAATCGTAATTTTTTCCGATCATGTGCAGATCCGATTTGGAATACCGGGCACGGTTCCAACCCCAATAGAGGTAAAACCTGCTTTTCATATTTTCTACGGTATGAGGATTTGATTTGGGTTCGGAGGTTTTAGAAGCCATCGATGCAAATGGCATTAGCAACGTGCATAGTAAACACGCTACAGCAAGGTAGTTCTTCATCTGTTTTTTTAAGCCGCGCTAAAATACATATTCAATCTTTTATGAATGGATTGAATACACAATCCTTGTCATTTATACCGGTCGTTCAGGCCTTTTCCGGACATAATTAAAGGAATTATTTTTTCAATTCGACGGAGTCTGGTGGCACTTTGCTTTGCCTCGAGAACGTATTCAAGATATTCCTTTTGTTTCCCGGGGCTCAGAATTGCGAAAGCGTTTTGCAACGATGCATCAGATTCAAGAGCAGTTGAGAATTCGGCCGCTACCGGTATGTTCTTTGGTTTTGGCTTAACGGATTTACCCGCCAGAGCATTAGCAATTGCCTGTTCAACAAAATTTCGGATCAGTGCTTCGTCGATTTCAGATGCAGAGTTAAACCGCATTTGTCGCTGTGCCTTTGTTGTTCCCTCCTGAGCATTAACCAATCTATCTTGCGGATCATCCAGAAAAACACCCTGAAAAAACCAAAGTGCAAAATGATTTTTGAATCCGGTCATCCCAACGATGTTTTTGCCTTTGATCGAATAAACCGGAGTTCCCCATTTTATGTTTTCTTCCATTCCAAAAGCACTCAGAATTTGATGAAGCTTTACGAGTTCATCATGCCATCGGGTGGTGGAATTAAGGAATTCGTCTATGTTTTTCGCTTTCGTCATTAAAAACTCAATGCGAATTCGCCTTAAACCAATCTACCAATTTTGCGGTTTGATCACTGTTGAGTTTCGCGTTTGAATGCATCCATAAATATTGATCCATCGGCATTTCCCCCTCCTCAACCAACTCTGCACATTCTTCCATTTTATGTTTCATCCTTTTATCGGGATAGGTTGACCATACAGAGAAGTTCAGATGTTTACGTCCGTCTTTAATATGATTTCCCAACAACCAGGAGACCGGAGCAATGTTAGAATACCATGGATATACCGTCTCATTTGAATGGCAATCGTAACAGGATGTTTTCAGCATTAGTGCAATGTCTGAAGGAACTTCCATGCTTGCGGTAATATCCTTAGCTCCTTCCGGAACAGTTGGAACCGATTTGTCGATACGTATAAATTGGATCAGTACCAGAATGGCGACTAAAGCTAAAATTACTTTTTTCTTCATTGGATTTTATCGAATCAGATGGCTTGCAATTTATTCATTATACCGAAGCCGTGGATGTGTTTGGAAGTTAAAAAATCTGATCGACTTTATCTAAAAGCAAAGAAATAGCGCGTATAAGTTGCGGTCAGTAAAATTGACCGCGATTCTGTTTTATGGTGAATTAATTATTCGAATTTTGCCATCATAATCTGTCCGTTTAAAAAAGATTCATGAAATCACTGCTGCTCATCCGACACTGCAAATCTGATTGGGGATTTTTAGGTTTGTCGGATCACGAACGACCGTTGAACGAGAGAGGGACTTCAGATGTACCCAAGATCGCGGCAAGGTTGAACAAGTTGAAACCGGTTCTTCAGAAAGTGTATTACAGTACAGCCCGCAGAGCTAAAGACACAGCGGAAGGTATTCTGGATTTGCTCGATCAGCCGATTCCCAGAGAAAGCACACCCAGACTCTACACTTTCTCCGGAGATGAATTATTGGATTTCATTAATGAACTTCCGGAATCTGAAAATGCAGTCGGAATTGTTTCACACAATCCCGGGCTAACCGAACTAATTGTTGAGATTACCCATATACGGCTGGATAATCTTCCAACCGGAGGATTTTGTTTCGTTCACTTCGACACCAATTCGTGGAAAGACGTCGGCACCATAGAAGGGAAGGTTGATTTTTTAGAATACCCGAAAATGCTGGGTTAAAATTATTTCACCCGAAAGATGGTTTTTCGACCTCTGATGTCTGCCTCGGCAAAGAGATCACAAGCCTCATCGTCGTATGGGTTATAGTTTATTTTAATAATGTGATCACTGTCTTGAGTTGACGTAACGGTTAATTCACCTTTCACAAAAGTGAGGGCGCAACCCAATTCCAGTTTTTTAATGAGTGGCTCTGTTATCTCAACTGAATACTCCTCACCGAAACGGTTTTTACCTTTCGCTTCTCCGGTAACCTGATAAATATCTCCCCAGATTCCGGGGCCATTATCACTCACCAATTCAATAATCCGGTGACTTTCCCAGGTGAGAGAAAAATCTCCGGTGAGCAAAGTAGCGTCGGTCATATCAACTTTAATGGCGGTTAAACCCGAACGCGTAATCGTAGTTTTCCCGATGAGTTGAAACATTTCACTTCCGTTGCCGGTGAAATAATTATCAGCCAAATCAATACGAACATCCACCTTAAACTTAGGATCGATAAATTTGGTTTCTGCGGTAATATGAATTTTTCCGGCCCGGTACCTTCCATCCTGACAAAGAATACCTTTCGGAACTTTATCGCCGAGTTCTCCGAAATCAACAATCAGTGAAATTCCATCACCGTCGCTAAAAGTTGTATCCTCATACGTAACGGTTGCTCCGGAAGGAAGTAGCGTTGATTCCGCTTTCATCAATTTTCCATCGGTGGAAACAACGTCGTAGATTACATCGAATGCGGAGAAGAAATGGGTTTCGGCTTGGGCGTTATCCTCGGCAGAATAAATTGTATCCTGCAGTTCATCCGGTCGGTCTTTACAACCGGAAGCAAACAGAACAAGAGACAGAAGAAGGAAACAGAACTTTTTAGCCGACACGTTGATTGTTTGTTTGAAGCTGTGCAAATATAACGTGCGGCTTTTCTGCATTTTTTCACAGATTTGTAATATCAAAAAATAGCGAAAACCCCTGTAAAATAAGGCCTTCTGTGACCGATTATACCATTCTTTATATACGCGTTCTGTTGCCACTCGCCCTCAGAAATGAATACACCTATCGCGTACCACAGGAGTTAAATGAACTGGTTGATGTCGGGAAAAGGGTTGTCGTTCAATTCGGGAAAAGGAAGATATATACCGGATTGGTTTTGTCTGTGGGAGAGGAGTCACCAGCCGAATACGATTCAAAATATATTCTTTCGGTGCTGGACGATGTTCCGGTTGTAAGTGAAACGCAATTCAAATTCTGGCGTTGGATCAGTTCCTATTATTTGTGTTCATTGGGTGAAGTGATGAATGCCGCTCTTCCTGCTGCAATGAAACTGGAGAGTGAGAGCAAGGTTTCTCTGAAAGATGGAGTTGATACCCAAAATGTTGAGTTAGACCTGGGCGAGCAGGCTATTGTTCATCTGCTTGAAGATTCGGGAGGAATGAGCCTGAATGAACTCGATAAAATCACAGGCAAAAAGAGCAACTTCCGGTATATAAAATCGCTGTATGAAAAAGGACTGATTTCTATCCGGGAGGAATTGCTGGAAAGGTATGTTCCCAAGTTTGTTACCTATGTTTCTTTCCGGAATGAATTTGCCGAACACAGCAACCGAAAGGACTTATTTAATGAATTAGAAAATAAATATCCGCTTCAACTGGAAGTGCTACTGAGACTCATCTCTGCAGATCCGGGCAACGAAGGTGTTGACCGGAACCAGTTTATTAAACAATTTAAACTGAGTAAGTCGTCGGTTAAAACGCTGGTGAAAAATCAGATATTAAAAGAGGAAAACCGGGTTGTGGATCGTGTTCGGTTTGATCTGGATGATGAGTTGAAGGAAAATCATCTTACCGGGGATCAGGCTGAGGTTTATGCTAAAATGAACGAATTGTTTCCGGAAGAGAAACCAGTGCTTTTGCAGGGAATTACTTCTAGCGGTAAAACCCATGTTTATATTCAACTAATTGAAGATGCAATTAAGAACGGGCGGCAGGTACTTTATTTATTGCCCGAAATTTCTCTTACTACGCAATTGATTCATCGCATACAAAGCTATTTCGGAGATCTGGTTGCGATTAACCATTCTAGGTTTAGTGATGAAGAACGACAGGAAATATGGGATAAGGTATTCAGAAATGAAGTGAAGATTTTGCTCACACCGCGTTCGGGAATTTTTATGCCGCTCCACGATATCGGATTAATAATAGTGGATGAGGAACACGAGCAGGCCTTCAAACAATCGGAACCGAACCCGAGGTATCACGCGCGGGATTTATCCATTGTGCTGGCAGGTTTGTACAAAGCACATCTCGTACTGGGAAGCGCCACACCTTCGGTGGAAACCCAGTTTAATGCCCGCCATGGAAAATACGGTCGTGTAGTTTTGGAAAACCGTTTTAAAGGAGTTGCTCTCCCCGGTTTTGAATTAGTGGATATGCGGCAGGAAAGATTGCAGAAGAAAAATTCAGGTGTTTTTTCAAGTGTTTTGGTAGATGCCCTGAAGAAAACTTTTGAACAGGGTGAACAGGCCATTTTATTTCAAAATCGAAAGGGATATGTTCCGATTACCGAATGTCCTGAATGTTCCTGGACTCCCCGCTGTGTAAACTGCGATATCACACTCACATATTACCGTTTTGAGGATCGGCTCAAATGCCATTTCTGTGGTTATTCAACCCCTCCGGTTACCGAGTGCAAGGCTTGTGGAAGTCCGGTTTTAAACATTTCCGGTTATGGAACCGAACGCATCGAACATGAACTACTCGATCTTTTTCCAGACATACGCGTGCACAGAGTTGATCAGGAGTCGACGCGAAAGAAACACGCTCTCGAAAACATCATCCGGAAATTCGAAAATCGGGAGACCGATGTTTTGATCGGAACCCAGATGATTGCCAAAGGTCTTGACTTTGACCATTTGAAATTAGTGGGAATAATCGACGCAGATCACGCACTCAATTTCCCGGATTTCCGTGCGTTCGAAAGAAGCTTTCAATTGTTTACACAGGTTGCCGGAAGAGCAGGAAGAAGATCGGATCCGGGAACGGTAATCGTGCAGACGAACCAGCCGGAACATCCGGTTCTTGCCAGTGTGGTTCAACACGACTACGAAACCTTTTATCAATCTGAAATACAAGAGCGGAGTAAGTTTCAGTATCCTCCGTTTTCAAGACTAATCAGAATTACCCTTAAACATAAAGACAAGGCAATTGTGCATCAGGCATCTCAACATCTGGGAATGATGATGAAACAGCGACTCGGAGATTTTTTATTAGGTCCGCTTGAACCGTATGTTTCCAGAATCCGCGGACTGTTTCTCCGCCAGATGATCGTTAAGATTGTGTCTCCGTTACCCTTAAACGGAACCAAACAGTTTGTTGATCAGTGCGTGCAACTCACAAAGGGAGAACGCTCTTTTTCAACGGTAAGAATTATTGTAGATGTGGATCCGTATTGATTCAGGCAGATTCAGCAAAGTGTTTTGAACTGAGATAACGCTCAGCATCGAGAGCCGCCATACAACCTGAACCGGCAGCCGTAACCGCTTGACGATAAATTTTATCCTGAGCATCACCGCAGGCAAAAACACCTTCAACATTGGTTTTGGAACTTCCTGGAATCGTTTTGATATAACCTTGTTCGTCCATGTCGATAAAGTCTTTAAAGATCCGGGTGTTCGGTGTATGTCCGATCGCCACAAAAAATCCGCTGATCGGAATTTCCCGCATGTCGCCCGTTACATTGTTTTTAACCCGCACACCTTCAACAACCATTTCACCAAGGATCTCGTCGGTTTCTGTGTTGTACAAAATTTCGATATTCTCTGTATTCTCCACCCGGTGTTGCATGGCTTTGGATGCACGCATTTCATCCTTTCGAACAATCATGTACACCTTGTTGCAGATTTTTGCCAGATAAGATGCTTCCTCGGCAGCGGTATCACCACCACCAACAATTGCCACATCTGAACCCCGGTAAAAAAATCCGTCGCAGACTGCACACGCAGATACGCCGCTACCGTTTAATTTTTTCTCGCTCGGGATGTTAAGCCATTTGGCAGAAGCACCGGTGGAGATAATTACCGTTTCCGCAACTATTTCCTTTTGTCCGTCGACCCAAACTTTGTGCGGAGGTTTTGAATTGAATTCAACTGAAGTGATCATGCCGAACCGGATATCAGTTCCGAGTCGATCCGCTTGTTTCTTAAAATTATCCATCATTTCCGGTCCCATGATTCCGTCGGGGTAGCCCGGATAATTTTCGACATCAGTAGTTATGGTTAACTGTCCACCTGGTTGCATTCCTTCATACAACACAGGTTTCATATCTGCACGGGCAGCATAAATAGCAGCCGTGTATCCGGCAGGACCGCTGCCGATTATGAGACATTCAACTCTCTCTGGTGATTCGTTCATTTTAGTATTTGTAATTAAAGCCTGCAATATTACAACGTGCTCTCACAAATGTTCAGGTGAAAAAAACAATGACCGGATAGTTTTTGAATATGTTAATCAATGAATTAAATATTCGTTAATCTGTAATTCATCTAAATGACAATTTGATTGCTAAAACAAAAGTTAGATGCATATAATTTTGCCCCGCACTACTAAACAAATCGTTTGAAGAAAATATATTTGATTCTGGCCATCATCGGCTTTGTATTGCCAAACATTTTTGTAATCCGCGAATCTTTACTTACCGGAAATGTTCTGCTCTGGCTCGATCCGAAAAGCACAATTAAGTACATGTTTGCAAATAATGTGAACAGTACTTTCTCCATTGATCTGCTCTACGTCGTTATGATATTTTTCATCTGGACATATCAGCAGTCTGTTCGATATCGCATCAACAATGTCTGGATCGTTTGGTTAACAACCGGTTTGTTTGGTCTGGTAGGTTCGTTCCCACTTTTTCTTTACTTGAGGGATGATAAGCGCAAGAAAAAAGGCACCAGCACCAAGACCCGTCACATGTCGAGAAGTGAAGCGAAATCAACTTCCAAAGACGAAGACTAAGAATTTTATTTTAACCGGCTTCAGTCTTTTCTGCGATTAATTTCATCGCGAAGAATAGCTGCTTTGTTGTAGTCTTCACTTTGAATTGCTTCCGAAAGAAGTGATTCAAGTTCTTCGAGAGATAAGCGAGAGTAATCAGTGCTTTCTCCGATATTGGAGAGCAGATCATCGTCGGAATCGGGGCGTTCCGGCTCGTCGAATTCACTGGCTTCTTCTTCTTCCTCCAGATTAATTCCCGCGGCATTCATAATTGAATCGTTGGTAAAAATCGGACAATTGAAACGCACTGCCAGAGCAATTGCATCACTGGTGCGGGCATCTATCTCGTGAACCACACCGTCTTTTAAACATTTAATTCTCGAGTAAAAGACGCCTTCAACAAGGTCGGAGATATAAACTTCTATTATCTCAACACTGAATTCTTCAGCAAAACTTTTAAACAGATCGTGGGTAAGAGGTCGCTGCGGTTTTATGTTTTCAAGAACCAAAGCGATTGCCTGAGCTTCGTATGCACCGATAACAACAGGGATTCTTTTATCTCCGTTTTTTTCACCCAACACCAAAGTGTACGATGCATTTTTGCTCGTATGCCCCGAAGTGAGGCCCGCTATTTCCAGTTCTATTTTTTGCATTAAAGGCCTTTGAGCTGCCTTGCGCGTTCAATCAGTTTCGGAACAACTTCAAAGGCATCACCTACAATACCGTAATCGGCAACTTTGAAGAACGGAGCTTCCGGATCTGTATTAATAACGCATATAACCTTGCTACTGCTAACACCTGCAAGATGCTGAATAGCGCCGGAAATTCCAATGGCTATATAAAGATTGGGTTTAATGGTGATTCCGGTTTGGCCTACGTGTTCACCATGAGGTCGCCAATCCAGATCTGCTACCGGTTTAGAACAAGCAGTAGCGGCTCCCAGAATGTCGGCGAGCTCTTCGATCATTCCCCAGTTTTCTGGTCCTTTCATTCCCCGGCCGGCACTCACAACGAGTTCTGCTTCGGTCAACGGAATTTTGCCTTTCACTTTATCAACTTCCAATGATTTGGTGAGAACGGAAGTAGAAACAGATATAGATTCTACAGAAGGAGTTAAACCGAATGACCCGACTTCAAATGAATTTGGGATGAGGCTTAAAACTTTGCGATCCGATTTAACATTCACCATCGTGAAAGCTTTATTGGAGAAACAGGATTTACGAACCACAAAACCATTGGATAAATCCGGTTCTGAAACAACTCCGGTAACACAACCAGCCTTTAATTTAACAGAACAAATCGGAGCCAGAATTTTACCCGCATAAGTACCAGCCATAATGAGTGTGGTAACACCTTTTTGCTTACATACTTCGCTGATAGCAGTGGCATGTCCTTCGGGTGTGAATTCGTTCAGATTCCCGTCGGTAACATGAACAATAGCATCTGCTCCGGCATCTCCCAAATCAGATGGAACTTCACCTCCCGCCACAATAGCAATACTCTGAGCAGAATTTTTAACGGCTAAATTTTTAGCATACGAAAGCGCTTCGAGAGAAGATTTTTTTGCGCGTCCGTTTTCTCTTTCTATATAAACAGCAATCATGCTTCTGAAACTATATCAATTTTTTTTCGGATCTGAGAAGGTCTATGAGTTCACCGGCATTTGCCGGATCAATCAGTTTTACTGCACCTTTTGCAGGAGGTAAATCATAGGATAAATATTCTGTATCGTTGTAAGCATCGGCATATTCAACGACATTAAGTTGTTTGGTTCTGGCTTGCATAATTCCGCGCATGTTGGGAATTCGCGGTTCGCATAAATCTTTTTGAGCAGAGGCTACACAGGGAAGCGGATGACTTACCTTTTCTTTTCCGCCGTCTATATCCCGGGTGGCAATTACATCACTGCCTTCAACTTCAATGGATGTAACGATGTTCAGCAAACCCATTCCGAGGAGTTCTGCGAGCAATCCGGCAACCTGACCACTGTTGTAATCAATAGATTCCCTGCCTGTGAAAATCAGGTCGAAGGATTCATTTGAAATCGCAGAATGTATCGCCTGTGCTGTGTGAAGAGAGTCAACCGGATCACAATTAACGCGGATGGCTTTGGCAGCACCGATAGCCAGAGCTTTTCGGATTACCGGTTCTGTTCCTGCAGTTCCTACCGTAATTACAGTTACTTCACCACCGTGTTTTTCGGTTAATTCAAGGGCACGGGTTAATGCGAGTTCATCGTATGGATTGATGATAAACTGAACACCTTCCGTATTGAATTTTGTGTTGTTATCGACAAACGTGATTTTTGTGGTCGTATCCGGCACAGGGCTCACGCAGACAAGAATATTCATAGAGTTTTTTGTGTTTGCTCGTGTCTTAAAAGTGGTGCAAAATTAAGGTAAAGATTGAATTGAGCAGGGCGTCGTGGATAGAATAAGTCAACTCCTCAAATTTCTTGAAAATGAACCGGATGATCCTTTTCTGAACTACGCTTTGGCGATGGAATGGATCGGTAAAAACGATGATAAAAAGGCAACGGAGCTTTTGGAAAAACTCATTGAAAACCATCCGGAATATTCAGCTTCTTATTATCATCTCGGTGCGATTTATCAACGACGTGGAAATAAAGACCTCGCCGAAAAAATCTATCGGTCGGGGATTGAAATAACCCGTAGAAAAAAAGAACAACACCAATTGGCCGAGTTGCAATCGGCGTTAAACAACATGCTTTACGATGAAGAATTTTAATGTGCTGAATCCGGATTACGAATCCGATATCCGGGAGAAGTTACAACGACAGTTTTTTATGAAACTGATGGGGTTTAACATCGACTCGATTCAACCCGGAAGAGTTACAGGATCACTGCAAATTGAGGAGAAACACATGCAGCAGAATTATATGTTGCACGGGGGAGCAATTGCAACCGCTGCCGATATAGTAATGGGTTTTGCTGCCTACAGTCTTGCTCCGAAAGGAAGCGGTGTGGTTACTATAGACCTTCAGGTTTCTTATCTCAATCCGGGTAAAGGTGAAATGCTGATTGCCGAAGGTTGGGTCGTAAAACCCGGAAGCAGTATTTTCTTTTGTTCAGCCGATTTATATGTTATCAGAGACGGCGAAAAAATTCACACCAATCGGGCAAACGCCACCATGCATCGGATCGTGTTTTGAAAAAATGATTCCTGTTGTATATCTTGCTTCTGTATTTAATCCCCGATGAATATGAAGAAGATTTTTACACTCTCTGTTTCCTTTGCTTTATTGTCTAATGCGATAATCGTAAATGCGCAAGACATGTTAAAAGGCGATAACAAATCTATTGGAGTAAAGGAAGTTCCGGCCTCCTCTCTTAAAAAGGCAACCGTTCCCAATTGGTATGATTACGTGTATGCAGCCGGGGAGTTTGGTGTAACCTGGACCCGAATTACCAACGCAACACTGTTCCCGGATTCTTTGGTTTATCAGCTCTATGGAAATGGAGCAGGAGGAGTTCAATTAGGGAGAACTGCAACTCACAGTGTAGGTCAGATTTTCGATGCAACAGATGAAAATGCATTTTTTGATGACCCACACTTTTTATCGCGGTTTAATCCATACACATTTGACACATTGGCCATTCGATACCGGTATTCGTATAATGTGCCCGGTTCAACGGATACCTTATTAATTCAATTCTATAATAATGATAAGATTCAACGAACCATATTAACTACCAGCCAGCGCCCGACTGCAACAGTTGGTTACGATAAAGCCGGCAACAAAGGATCCGGGGCAACATCTCAAATCAGAATATTATTAACAGCGGAGGATACAAGTAATTGGGCAGACAATACAGATTACCGGGTTATTCTGGTTCCGGTTCCGAACGGAGGAATTAAAGTACCGGCCGACGGATTGTGTGCCTGGACGATGTCTTTCATTCCGGGTTACGAATACGAAAACGGAGATACGATTCAACAGGACTGGAGTACTCCACCAACCAAAAAACTGAATCATTTTCTGGCTCCCAGATACAGAGATAATTCGAAGCTTATGGCGTTTTATCCGAGTTATAATACCGGAATAAGTGCGAACAATTCTTCGAGATATACTTCTGATTTCTGGAACAACCTGTACATTTCGGGCCATGCCTGGTACGATTACGATGAGTGCTATTATTCTTTCTTTCACATAATTGCCGAAAAAGTTTCAGTGCCGGAAATAGGGGAGAATGTGAAAATTTATCCCAACCCATCAGTCGCCACCCCAACATTAATTACAGGATTACACGATTTAACTTCGATCACAGTCTCTGATCTTAGCGGAAAAATTGTTTCTGAAATAAGGACATCCGAAAATACAGTTGAGTTAAATCTTCCTGCCGGAGTTTATGTAATGAGTCTTGAATGTAATGGAATAATGTCCACGCACCGAATTATCCGGTATTAGCGCAAACTTTAATTATTTGACTCTGAGCTAACTGTAGTAGCTGTAATTTTGTTCCGCCATTGTTGAGCTTGGAGGAACAGTTTAAAAGAATTTATTACCAGCATTTTGAAGCACTTTGTCGCTTTGCAGAATTCTATTGCAAAGATTCGGATGAAGCATCTTCTGTTGTTCAGCAGGTATTTCTGAATTTGTGGGAGCGACGTGAGGAACTTCTTAAAGGCGATGATCTTCGTGCCTATCTCTTTACTGCCGTTCGCAACCGGGTCTTCACTTCCGTAAGAAGAAAAAAAATTACCGAGGAGTTGGATGCTGTGGCGGAATTACCTGCGGATCATCAATCCACCAGAATTGAAATCAGAGAATTACAGGAACAAATTCGTTCGGCCATACAAAGTCTGCCGGAAAGGTGCCGGTACATTTTTGAAATGAGCCGGTTTGAAAATATGACCTATCAGCAGATTGCCGATCGGCTCGATTTATCGGTTAAAACGGTAGAAAATCAAATTTCTAAGGCACTGAAAATTTTGCGAAAACGAATTTTATCGTCTGATAATCAGACTTCTGAAAATTAATTTAAAAACAGAATAGGGGGGGAGACCGACTCAGGTGTACTTAAGATACAAACCCGGGTTATGAATTACTTGCAAGGAAATACTCTCTTGAGGTATTTGATGAATGAGTGTACCGCTGAAGAGCGCGAGCATTTAGACAACTGGCTGAACGAAAGTCCGCAGAATAAAAATACCTTAAATTATTTGAGAGCTCAGGTTAATTTGTTGATGGCTTAATCTCCGGATCAAATCCTGAAAAAAGTTTTGCTCTCCGGAGCGAATATGTCGTAGAATACAAGATTGAATAAGTTTCGATTGAACCGAGAAGAACTCATATTAAAAAAGTTGCAGGGCCAACTGTCTGACGCGGAAGTGAAGCAATTCGATTCACTGATGTCTGAAGACACAACTTTTGCAAACCAGTATCAGGATTATCAACTGATCTGGGATACTGCACCTGCTGCTTCCGATTCTTCTCATAAAGATACCTCCGGGATTGATAATTCCTGGAAGCAATTTGAGCGATTGCGTGATGAACAACCTGCCCGTATTGTTAAAATGCCGGTTTGGAAATCGCTCTCAAGGGTTGCTGCTGTTGCCATTATTATTTTCTCTGCCGTCTTCCTTTACAGAAGTTTTAACGGCAAAGATTTCGAAACAGGAATTACCTGTGAAACTGAAAAAGGGAATGAAACCCTGTTCACCATGCCCGATGGTTCAGAAATATTTCTGAATGAAAACACCCGGCTCGAAGTGGATAAAAACTACAATCGGGAAACACGAACTACCCGGTTGAACGGAACCGCCTTTTTTGTCGTAAAACCAGATAAAGACAGAGTCTTTGAGGTGGTCACTGACCACCTCAGGACTGTTGTCAAAGGTACTACTTTTCTAATCAGAACCGATGATCATTCCACCACTGTTGGCGTTCGGACCGGTGTTGTGGAAGTGCAAGTTGGCAATCAGACTGAGACACTTAAAGCAGGAGATGAAATTACTGTTTCTACTGCTTCCGGTGGGATGATCGAACGTTCTGAAACCAATCAGGTGGCAATCGACCGCCTTTTGTCTTCTACTGTTCGTTTTAAAGACGCAACTCTTAGAAGCATCATCAAACAAACAGAAAAGATTTACAGTGTTCAGATTACTGCACCGGATAAATTGTTGAATAATCGTTACAACCTTGATCTGGAAGGCGTTTCAGCAGAGGAAGCACTTTCTGTAATCGCTACTCTTACACAAACCACGGTATCCCGAAACGGAGATTACTTTGAATTAAAGCAGTAGATTTACCCGGTGAGCCGGGGTGTTCTTCGAAGTCTGCTTTTACTCATTATTGCTTTAGGTTTTCAATCATCAGCCAAAGCACAGTGCAATCAACTCGATAGCATATGTGTCTTTTCCTGCACTAAAATCACACGGGAAAATGCACTCAACAAATTCGCAGAGCAGTTCCATCTCCGTCTCAACTATCCTTCAAACAGTCTGGATAACGATTTAATTTCGGTTGATTATAAATCAAAAACAGGAAGGGAGGTTTTAAAAGCAATTGTCGGAAGTAATTTTCTTTCGGTTGATTGTCAGGGAAACAACTCTTTGGTTTTATACATTTCTAAAAAATTCAATTATGTGGTAGCCGGGTTTCTGAGAGATGAAGAGAC
Organism: Bacteroidota bacterium; assembly: GCA_016124755.1. Taxonomy (GTDB): domain Bacteria; phylum Bacteroidota; class Bacteroidia; order NS11-12g; family UBA9320; genus WGNA01. The sequence goes on from WGNA01000006.1 coordinate 160,398, forward strand.
CGGAGCCCCAATTCTCGGTGCGTTGCTAATAAACGGATCGTCATGGGTAGAAACCGACGCCGACGGGCATTTTATTTTATCTCTGAATAAAACTCCGGCAGATGTGGAGATTTATCATCCGGGATATAAATCTACAGTTCGCCGGGTTGACTCATCGGGTGGAGATGAGCATATTTATTTCTGGAGATTAAAGGCGGATGCTTTATTAACCGAAACCGTCGTGAATATTTTTGACTCGATACTTTTTGTGGGGAAGACCGGCGGAGTAAATGTGAACATGAGCGAGGTTGAAAAGATTCCCTCTATTTCAGGGTCGCCGGGAATACTCAACAGTCTCCGGTTTATCCCCGGATTTCAGAGCACTTTAGAAGTAAACGGCGGAATGATTGTTCGGGGCGGATCGAAAGATCAGAATCTAGTGCTGCTCGACGGAATGGATCTGTACAATCCCATGCATCTGTTCGGTTTGTTTTCGGTATTCGGACAAAATTCCATTCAAAGTGTGGAATTTTATAAAGGTGCTTTTCCGGCCAAATACGGTGGCAGACTTTCGTCGGTGCTGGATGTGCGCACCAAACAAGGAGACTTTCAGAAATGGCATGCAAACCTCGATTTTAACCCGGTGCTTTTTGAAGCTTCCGTAAACGGACCGATTAAAAAAGGTAAAACGTCTTTGCTCATTTCCGGTCGGAGGTCCTTCACCGATTTCTTTCCTCTGTTTTATGAACAAATCCAGAAACAGAATCAGCTTTCGAGATTCAAGTATTATTTTTTTGATCTCACCTCCACAATCAATCACCGGTTTTCGGAAAGAAGCAGTTTATATCTCACAAATTATATCGGGGGAGACAAAGGATATATCCGCGGTAAATACGACACGGGAAACAGCAATATTAAGGAGTCGAACAACGATGAATTTCTACAGGCTAACTGGCTATCGACTTTAGGCTGGAAAATGTGGGTTTCCAAAACATTTGATATTCATGCCATAGTGGGGTATTCCCGTTACGTTTTTGATCACGAAAATTCGTACAATCTTACAATCGATGATGAGCAGTCTCCATACAGTCGAATCACAAAACTCAATCATCAAAGCCGGGTAGAAGATTGGAAAAGTGGCGTTTATTTTCACTTTGTTCCGTCTTCTAAAAGTGTTTTCCGAACCGGATTTGAATACATCCGACATACATTAACACCTTCCAGACTTTCCTATTTCCTTCAGGAAAACGACTTTATTCCGTACGATACTTTGTTTCTAAAACGCAAAGCAGATGTGAATGAAGGGCGCTTTTTTCTGGAGCATAGACTCAACCTGAAAAAGGTTCGTTTGATGACCGGAATTCATTACGCCAACTTCGACAACAATGCGAATTATTCTTCTCTTCAACCGCGAATGAGTCTCGTTTACGAACCGGGAACTAAAAATAAACTTGAAACGGGTTTCGCCCAGACTACACAATTTATTTTATCTGTTCCAAACAACTTACTGGGTATTCCGATCGACATCTGGATACCGGTCGACAGCAATATCGCTCCACAGAAATGCACCAGTTTTAATATTGGTTATTCCAGAAAAATCGGCAAAAATTCGGTTTTCAGAATTGATGCCTACCATAAACATTTCGATAATGTGGTAGAATTCAGATCGGGTGTTGTGGATTTTGTAGCTGAGTGGGACAAAGCATTACTCACCGGTAAAAGCCGTTCAAACGGAATTGAGTTTTTATTAAAAAAAGAAAAAGGGAAATTTAACGGATGGCTCGGATATACACTTTCAAAAACCGAAAGGTCGATGCCCCAAATACAGAATGGAGCCTGGTTCCCTTTTCAATTCGATCGACGGCACGATTTTAATGTTGTGCTTAATTATCAACCGACAAAATCAATCGTAATCGGGTGTACCTGGACCTACGCTTCCGGACATTATTTAACCACTCCCGAAACTCAGTTTTTAATTGATGTAGAAGGAAAGCGATATCTCATTCAACAATACGGCTCGAAAAATAATCTGAAACTTCCCGCATATCACAGATTAGATCTGGGAGTTCATTATTACAAAAGCAACGGAAACGCCCGCGAAACCTGGAGTTTTACGGTTTATAATGCCTATAACAGACAAAATGTATATTATGTTAATTCGTCTGTTAATGCCAGCGGAACGGTAGCCTTTCACCCGATTTCCATTTTACCGGTTTTACCATCAATTAATTATGCGATTTCATTTTAATCGGAAATATCGACTTTGGTTAATCACGGTAATAATGCTGTTGAATCAGGCGTGCAACGATGATCTTGTTTACACCGGTTCTCAGGATGATAAAAAAATTGTTGCGGTTATTCGGGCGGAAAGCGATTCTCTACTGAAAATTTATCTTCAGGAAAGTCAGTTAATTACGGAAGATACTTTTTCTCAACCGCTTTCTGATGCTGAAATCCGGTTATACAAATCGGAGGTTCTTCAGGAAACGATGAAATCACCGGCTTCCGGAAAAGTAAAATCAACGTTTAAGGTAAAACCCAATGATTCTTTGGGAATTGCCATTCGAAAAGACGGATACAACATTGTGCGTGCAGATGTACAGGTACCCGAGTTCGTGAGCATTATTTTGTTTGATACAGTTACACGGATAGGCAACGATCTGTTGTTAAAAATGTCGTTTATTGATCTGGCCAGTCGCCGCAATTTTTATATGGTGGAATTATTTGCTTTGCGCTGGAAATACATTTTGCACCCACTAACAGGTGCCCGAATTGATTCGACCTGGGAGAAGGAAGAATTAGAAATGGAAAGCGTAAACCGTATATTTTTCTCGGATCAGAACATCGTTACCAACCAGCAAAAATTTGAATTATTTAACGATCAGATTTTTAATGGCCAGATATTTTCCTTAGATATGAGCATTAATTCCTTTAACCTGAAAGAGAGCCAGGCAAAGGGGAGAGCCGAACAGCTTGAAATCCGTTTCCGGAATATCAACATCGATTATTATAATTTCTTAACGTCGTTAAGCCTGAACCGGCCTGTTTATGGCGGACCGTTTTCCATCACATCTCAGGTGCCGGGAAATATTGAAGGTGGATATGGAATTTTTGCCGCGTACAGTACAACAACCCGTCGTATTATTATGAAGTAATTGTTTCAGTGAAACGGATGTTGAATTTTTCTAATTCAGCCAGAACCGGAGTGTAAATGTCTTTAGTAATCGGTAGAATGGTACCGGTTTGCTTCACTTTTTCCTCAAGAATCATCCGGCAACCCAGCGCTAATGGTAGTCCGACAGTTTTGGCCATTGCCGTTCGTTCACCCGGCTCCCCTTTTACAACGGTTGAACTGTTGATGTGAACCGTGTTTTTATGCTGATCTTCAAACACTACTTTATGCCACATCACGATCATGTCTTTGTCCTCAGTTTTCAGCGACCATTTCTTTTTTAAAATATGTTCTAAAACCTGTGCCGGTGTGGCGTCTTTCAGTCCTACTTTTTCATGTGTGAAGACATCAAGCCATTCGAGTTTTTCCCACAGATCCACATCGTCCTGATCAATTTTTAAATATTGCCGGAGTTTTATTTCAACCGAATCGTGAATATTATACGCAAGAAACGTATTAATAAAATCGCGGTGTGTCATGTTTTCAGAGTCGGGCAGAACATACGAATCGTCTGTTGCTCCCAATTGAACAAATAAGTCCCAGGCACGACAAAACCCCGGTCTTCGCAGCGTTCCGCGATACATGGTTTGTACATCCTGCAATCCGTATGTTTCCCGGTATTTTAACGAATCGCGGTTGGCATATCCTTCGAATTTCCCGTATTTATCAATTTCTATTATTTCGGTTCTTCGAAATAATTTGTGATACGGAATAAATTTATACATGCCGTTCTGAATAAATTTTACAGCGCCTCCCTGTCCGGCCAGAACCACGTTTCTCGGATTCCAGGTGAATTTATATTTCCAGGGATTGTCTTCCGATTCGGGTGCAATTAATCCACCGGTAAAACTTTCGAACTCTAAAATATGATTGCCGCCTTCTCTCAACTTGTCCAGCAGCTTCATTGCCGATAAATGATCGAGACCGGGATCGAGTCCCATTTCATTCAGAAAAACCAGACCGGCTTTTTTAACTTCCGGATCAAGGGCTTTCATCTCGTCTGTTAAATAGCTGGCGGTGCAGAGGTGTTTTTTGTATTGAAGACAGTATCTGGCAACTGACATGTGCATGTGAGCCGGCAACATCGAAACCACCAGATCGTGATCTGAAACGAGTTTTTCGAGATGATGGCTATCCGAAATATCCAACAATGTTTTGCGGGTTTTATCGGATTTCACGTGAGCGTCGATCATGTGCTGATCTCGATCGGCCACAGTGAGTTCCCAGTTCTCCGCAGCAGCATGTTGTTCAATATATTCAATCAGGAAGAGTGTTGATCTTCCCGCACCTATTAACAGAATTTTCTTCATTCAGCAGTCGGATTAATTCCGGTGTAATGCGATGGCAAAGATGAGAAGACTCCAATAAATCAATGGCATACCGGATAAGAAGTTAGTCACAAAATTTCGAGAAGAAACTCGGTTTGTTTATGCCCTATTGAGGCTAATAATTCCTTTGGAATAAAAGTTTTTCTTCATTTAGGTGGTTAAAAAAATTCATGGAGATGCCACTCTCGATTGGAAATGTGAAATCAATTTGATCAAATTTAGATTTCCATTTTTGATATTCTTCGATCAAATGTGTACTGCTCTCAGCTGAATAAAACTTAACCGCTTGTTTTGCCTCAAAAGAAATTCCTGTTATCTGTGCATTTTCTAAATTGACTTTTACCAACTTTGATTTGAATACGAAAGGTAATATGCTAGATTGATGTTCATTTTGACCGAAGTCCCAAAGTGGTGTGCAAGCAAATAAATATGAATTGGGTTCCTTCTTGTTATTTATAAAGAGGAGTCTTAAATCATATAGTATTTTATGCTCAGAATTAATTTCGATCACTACGCCATTATTTAGACTTGAGTCTTTCATTTTCTTTCTAAAATTATTCATTTGTTCCTTTCGCTTCAGGCGCAATGAAACATCTTCATACATTTCATTAATTAACATACTGATTCCTTGTATTTTATTCCATACAACAGCACCTGCGAAACTATGACTCTTTGGATGGGCATAATGATTACGTAGTGATTCTAAATACTGAATTTGTTTATAATCAGTTTCGAATAAATGATGTTTGTTAAGTGTGGCTAAAAGTGGTTTGAAACTTTTATTTCTGGCCGAAGCATCAAAATCGGATAGACGAATTTTCATAGCCATCTCGAATGTGTGTAGAGCTTTAGAATATGCTTCGTCAATAAGCTTGTACTCATAATAACTGAAAGCAAGTAGAGTTTTAATAACCTCAAAATTCCTGACAACATCCTCCGGTACTTCAGCTTTAAAATAAAATTCTGGGATATTATCACAATGCTCATTAAATGTCTTATGTACAAAGAAAGCGTGTGGCTTTAGATATTTTTCTTGCCAAGTCATGTGAAAAATTATTTCATAAAAACCAATCCAGAAGAGGAAACAAAAAATGTTTTGCCACCCCTCTCAGTAAGCATATAAATAAGACAATTCTTTTCTACATCGGTGTATTCCCCGGACTCTTCAAATCGGATAAATTCGCCGTTCATTTTCTTTAAAACTCCGTTTTCGTTACGATAAACTTGGTAATAGTCAGACTCGCGATAAATAAAAAATCCTCCCCGATAGCCGCCAAATTGAACCACCGGTTTTTCATTTAATAATTTTCCATCTTTAATAATCGCATAACCCGAATCCGTCGAGGCTACCAGTATCATGTCCAACTGTTCATAGTATTTATTAAATCCCAGATATACCGGTGGCACAACCAAAGTGTGAGTGCCTTTAATTATTAAACCAAACCTTCCGGAATTCCGATCTTTTACAACGGCAAATTTCCCGTGGCACATGCCGGTAAATTCTAATTTATACGGTTTAATTTTTAAAGTTGATCCGGCCGAAATTCCTTCACATGCCGATAAAGGCACTTTTGATAATGCATTATCTATTCTGATTCGGAATACCTCATCCAACTCGTTCAATTCAAAATCATTCGATGTAATGGTTTCAACAAAAGATGATATTCTCAATTTTTTATTAAGAAAAAACTGACTCCCGGACGTATCTGTTATATAGAAAAAAGGCCCCCAGTCTGATTTAAGATTTTTGGGAATATTCTGCTGATCGACATAATGAATTTGAAAAATCATTTCCGTAATCATTTTTCGGGTGTCAGAATTATAAATTCCTATCGTACCGTAATTATCCTCCACCGCAAAGAGTTTGTATCCGGCAGAAGCACCGGTTATGGATTTGAACCTTGGCGGAATTAATACATGCGTTTCGTAATCGAGCAGGCCACATTTTCCATTCAACTGAACAACAAACGCCTGAGAATACACAGCAATATTGTCGTATTTGGCTTCAATAAAAACAGGATCTTTCGCCGGAGAATTTCGAATTACAAGTCCGGTTTTGCCGTTTAATTTTAAATAAAACTGATTGTTCTTTTTATAAACTGTATCGTACGCCGGAGATATAATTAATTCACCGGTAAACTTGTTGGCAAATCCCCACTTGCCCCAGTAATTATAAGGTATTGCCACTTCCTGAAAAATCTGATTTTGCTGAGCCATGGAATTGGTAAAGGCTAAAATCAACAGACTAATCACTGAACAACTTTTTTTCAAGTGGGATTTTAAGACTTGAAAATACCGGTCTGAGTTAAACATTACTTTTTCTTTGGTCATTGCGGGTTCCGAATTTAAACGAGATCAGTTGCAATTCGCAGTAAAGGTTTAATTTCCCATTCAATTATCAGAATGGAAGTAAAAGAAATCTGCAAACTCACTGTTTCCGAAGACCGGAGTTCATTTAATCCACAGGTTCAGCAGGCAATTGATGCCTCTGTTGAAGCGATGAACAGGTCGCATGCTCCGTATTCGCATTTTCGTGTCGGTGCTGCAGTTTTATACGACGACGGAACACTTTCCAGCGGTAGTAATCAGGAGAATCCTTCTTTCCCAAGTGGCTTGTGTGCCGAGCGTGTCGTCCTTTTCAATTCCATGGCCAATCATCCCGATAAAAGAATCACTCATCTGGTAATCAGCACCAGCGACGAAAACAATCTTTCCCATCCGTTTGCACCTCCCTGCGGAGCCTGTCTTCAGGTAATCGACAGCGTTGAACACCGTCAGCAAAATCCGATTACCATCATCCTCTGCGGCCTGAAGGAATTTTATGTTGCGGAAGGAGTGCGGCAGTTTTTGCCGTTTAGATTCAACTTTTGACAAAAGCGAAAAGCGAAAAATTAAAATCGAATCGGTTCTCAGAATTATTCCAGTGATGAGAAAATTCAAATTATTCTGTTCAATCTCGCCTTTTTAATCATAGAGATCACAATCGCAATAATCTCATCGCATTCCGAAATCAAAGGATTTGTTTTATGTTTTGGCATTATTTCAAGGGATTGGATCAATTCGATAAAATATTGAACTTCGTCACATTCTTCCTCCACAATTTTTAATTTATGGATGTAGTCGGCAACTGATTTTGAACGGGAAGCTGCTCTGTAATTTGCACCAACAGAAGTCGAACATCTTATTAATTGCCTACACAGGATTTGTGTCAATTCATTTTTAGTGATGATCGAACAAAACCGGATAATTTCAACTGCAAATTGAAAAGTCCTTTCTTTCATATTGCATCGGTTCATGGATGCAAACCTCCGGCAAAAAGCTAAATATTAATTCAATTTAAACGCTTAAGTTGATTGGTTAAAGGCGGGCAATTTGTTATTCACCGAATGTTCCCATGTAGTTATGCTCTAGGTCGCCTTTTCTTCCTTTTTTGATTTTCGAATTTTCTCTATTCGATATTGCTAATTGTAGTGTTCGATTTTCGTGTATTCGCTCTTCGCTTTTTACCGGATGTTGGTTTCGCTTTTCGCTTTTCGTTTTTGGCTCTTCGCTTTTAACAAGTGTTGGAATTCGCTTTTCGTTTTTTCGCTCTTCGCTTTTCCTCCTACATTCTACTCGGCATTTCAATCCCCAGCAATTCCCCGCATCTCTTGAGCATATTGGCGGTTTGAAGCGTAAGATACAAACGGAATTGAATCTGGTCTTCTGAGTTGGCGCGAAGAATCGGACACTGATTGTAAAAGGTATTAAACGACTTCGCGACTTCGTACATGTAATTAGCAATTACCGACGGACTAAAATTATCCGCTGCTTCCTCTAATTTTTCGAAATACTGGGTAAATAACACCAGCAGATTTTTCTCAGAAGGTTCGTGATGTTCGGGTAAACGCACGGGTTCAGAAAATTTTCCGTTTCGAAGAATAGACCGGCAACGCGCATGGGTATATTGAATAAAGGTTGCCGTGTTTCCCTGAAAATCGATCGACTCGTTCGGATTAAAAAGTATTCGTTTTAACGGATCCACTTTTAATAAGAAATATTTCATCGCACCGAGCCCGAGTATCTCGTACAAATGATGAAGTTCGCTCTCCGGCATTCCTTCGGTTTTGCCTTGCTCTTCGGTTCGTTCTTTTGCGGTTGCGAACATTTCATCCATCAGATTGTCGGCATCCACTACCTTTCCTTCCCGGGTTTTTAATTTTCCCTCGGGAAGTTCCACCATGCCGTAACTCATGTGAAAAATTCCATCAGCATACGGGCGACCGAGTTTTTGCAGAATGGATTTTAACACTTTGAAATGATAGTCCTGCTCGTTACCAACCACGTAAACCGAAGCGTTCATTTTGTAATCCTGATACTTCAGATCGGCGGTTCCGAGATCCTGCGTCATATAAACACTTGTTCCGTCTTTGCGCAGGAGTAGTTTTTCGTCAAGACCTTCATCTGTAAGATTAATCCAGACAGAACCATCTTCTCGTTTATAAAAAACACCTTTGGATAATCCCTCTTCCACGATGTCTTTACCAAGAACATAGGTTTCTGATTCGTGGTAAAATTTGTCGAAGGAAACACCCATTCGTTTGTAGGTTGCATTAAAACCCTCGTAAACCCAATTGTTCATTTTCTCCCAAAGAGTAATGATTTCAGGATCTTTTTCCTCCCACTTTACAAGCCATTCACGGGCTTCTTCCATTAAGGGTGTCTGGCGTTCGGCATCTTCTTCCGAAACTCCTTTTGCCATTAGCTCAACAGCTTGCTTTTTATTTTCATTTCCAAAAAGCACATAATACTTGCCCACGAAATGGTCGCCTTTCATTCCCGCTTCAGCAGGTGATTCACCGTGACCAAACTTCGCATACGCCAGCATGCTTTTGCAGATATGAATTCCGCGATCGTTGATGAGGTTCACTTTTATCACTTCATGACCGTATGCTTCTAAGATTCTGCAAATGGAATAACCCAAAAGGTTGTTGCGCACATGGCCGAGGTGAAGCGGTTTATTCGTGTTGGGGGAGGAGTATTCCACCATCACTTTCTGCCTTTTTGTTTCGTCTGCTGGTTGAGTATTAAAATCAGATTTTAGCACAGATTTCAACCATGCTTCAACAGGAATACTAAGATTTAAAAAGCCTTTAACAACATTCCACGAATCAATTATTTCGGGACAATTCTTCTCTAAATATTCTCCGACTAAAGTTGCAGTTTCAACCGGATTTTTCCGGCTTTGTCGCAAATACGGGAACACCACAAAAGTGAAATCTCCCTCAAAATCCTTATTCGTGATTTCGAGTTTTACATCGTTTGAAGGAACTTCAATATCGAATAATGCCTTTAATGCATCACTGATAAAAGGCTTAATGTTTTCGGTCATACTAAAAAATAATTGGAAAGCTCAGGAAGGCTCGTTACCCGGTTTCCATTTGATTGAACATCCCACCGGTTGAATTTCCGGAAAATCAACTTCGAGTCCGTCGAGTGCTGCTTCAAGCGCATCTTCCAGATAAACACGGGTTACCGAATTGGCATTTTCCCAACTGTCGTCGATAGCACCTTTGTAAACCAAATCTCTTTTCGAATTAAAAAGAAAAACTTCCGGAGTTCTGGTTGCACCAAGCTTTTTGGCAACTTTCTGATCTTCATCCATCGCGTACACAAACGGATTTCCCAATCCATCCATTAGCTTAACCATGTTCTCAAAACTGTCTTCCGGATATTGTTGCGGATCGTTCGGGTTAATGGCGATTATTCCCAAATTGTCTTCCTCGTAACGACTGTTGAGTTTTTTCAACCGGTCCCAGTATGCCCGGGCATACGGACAATGATTGCAGGTAATTACAATGAGGAGAGCTGTGCGGTCGGCGTATGAAAAGTTGGAATACATTTCTCCGTCGGTAGCTTTCAACTCAAATCGAAATAGTTTGTCTCCAATGTTCATACTAATGTTTTCTGTTGTCTTTTGGCCGGCAAATATACCTATGCACTTTCTGAATCGAAATGGTAAAACCGGCTTTTAATGGATGATAACAGAACGTATTTCCGGAATGTTCAGCGGGTTGTTTTTCATGCCGCTTATTCGTTTTGAAGTGAGTCGCAAACTCTCATCGTAAAACAACACAATCACCGGAGCCTGTTTTAAAATTATAGAATCCATATCGCGATAAAGTTCCGATCGCTTCTCTTCATCGCTTTGTTCTAATGCTTCTTCATACAACCGATCGAATTCGGCATTGGAAAAGTGTGTGTAATTCGGCCCCGAAGGAGAAAAGTTTCCGCTGTAAAAACACGAGAGGTAGTTTTCGGCATCCGGATAATCCATAATCCAACTCGCCCGGAAGAAGGAAAGTTTTCCATTGCGTTTTTCCTCTTTTAATTGCGATGAAGGAATCGTATTAATGGCGCACTTTACTCCGATTTCCCGAAACTGCTTCTGAACGTAAATACACAAATCGGTATAATCCCGGGTCGTTGTTAAAACCAGTTCAACAGGCTGTTTCAGGTAGCCGCTCGTTTCTATAAGTTCACGGGCTTTTTCCATGTTAAAAGGAAGTTCAACCGTTGAGTAACCCGTTAGCCCTACCGGAATAAAACCGCCATCTGCCGGATGCCCGAGATTATTTCGCAGATGGCGAATCATTTCTTTTCTGTCAACTGAAAACGATAGCGCCTGCCGGAAATCTTCATTGTTCACCGGGAATTCTGAATGATCTGCATCTACAAAAAAAGCGAGGTATTCGGTGTTGAGAAACGGTGCGATTTCGAGATGAAATTTTTCTTTCAGTTCCGGTTTGAGTTTTCCTTCCGGCGTGAGGATATAATCTTTCACAGCTCCGGTTAATCCGTTGCACATATCTAATTCACCTTCCAGAAAGAGCATAAGTGCCATCTGCCGGTTTTGAATAAAAGTTATCTTAATGGCATCGGCGTTTCCGGAAATCTCAGACTTTTTAAAGTAATCGGGATTTTCATTAAGGTAAAGTGCGACATCTTTTTCCCATTGTTTAAAGCGGAACGGACCGGTACCGATCGGATGTGTTCCCGCTTCTTTCCGGTAGTAGGAAATGGCTTCCGGCTGAACCACCGAGCAATAAGGCATTGAAAGAATTCCAAGAAAAGGAGCGAAGGGTTGTTTCAGCCTGATGATAAAAGTGGAATCATTGGGTGCAGAGAAAGCATTTGAGTCGACCTTGTCATTAAAGATCCACGCGCCGGGCGAAGCGGTTTTGGGATCCATGATTCTGTTAAAGGAGAACACAAAATCCTGTGCGGTAACTTTCCGGGCTGATGACATTCCGAGTTCTTTGTCCGGATGGAAACGGACATTATCGCGGAGATAAAATGTGTATATCTTTCCATCAGCACTGATGTTCCAGCGATGCGCAATTCCGGGTTGAGAAGTGAGGTTTTCGTCGAGTTCCGTAAGCCCGCTAAAGATCTGATGAACCGCCCAAATGTTATCTTGCGTGGAAGCAAAAGCCGGATCGAGTGAAGTAATGTTGTTTTCGCAGTTGTACCGAAACACTTTCAAATCGCGGTTCTCATCACTTCCGGAACAGGATATCAACAGTATGGTGATGTTAATAAGTACGAATATCCTGTTCATTTATACACTGTATTTACAAGTAGTTTTGGCACCAGTATTTTCAGGGAATGCAGGCAAAAATAGAGTATTTGGGACACTCATGTTTTCTACTCGAAACGGGAGAAACGAAGGTACTTTTTGATCCGTTTATTACCGGCAATCCGAAGGCAAAAGACATCGATATCCACAACATTAAAGCTGATCTTATTTTAGTGACACACGGACATGGAGACCACACGCAGGATCTTTTAGCCATTGCCAAAGAAAATAATGCCTTAGTGATTTCGAATTATGAGATCACCAATTGGGTAACCGATAAGGGCCACAGCAAAATCTTCGGTATGAACTACGGAGGAAGCAAGACCTTTCGGGATGTTCGGGTAAAGATGGTAAACGCGCTGCACAGCTCATCGTTACCAGATGGAACATACGGAGGTAATCCTGCCGGCTTTTTGGTTTTCTTCGGTGATAAAACGTTGTATTATGCGGGAGACACAGCACTGCACTACGACATGAAACTGATCGGGGATCACGAAAATGTAGATCTGGCCCTGCTTCCGATGGGGGATGTTTTTACGATGAACTACACAGATGCTTGTCTGGCTGCAGATTTTGTAAAAGCCAAATCCATCGTTGGAATGCACTTCGACACATTCCCGCCAATTGAGATTGATCATGATGCTGCTAAAAGTCATTTTCAATCAAACGGCAAGTCGTTAATCTTGCCGAAGCGCAGAGAAATTATTACGATTTAGATAAAGAAATTATCACACAGAATATGACTAAAACGATTTGTATAGCGAATCAAAAAGGTGGTGTTGGGAAAACCACTTCCGCAATCAACCTGGCGTACAGTCTGGCAATTCTTGAATATAAAGTTTTGTTGGTAGATGCCGATCCGCAGGCCAATTCCACCTCCGGTATGGGCTTCGATCCGAAGAATATCAAAATCGGTTTGTATGAAACTCTTGTTCAGGATATCAATCCGGAGGATATTATCCTGAATACCATGAATCCGATGCTCGATCTGTTGCCGTCTAATATTGATCTTGTCGGAGCCGAAATTGAAATGATCGACCTTCCGAACCGAGAAAAACTGATGTTGCGGGTTTTAGGTCGGGTGAAAGACAATTACGACTTCGTAATTATTGATTGCTCGCCTTCACTTGGTCTGATCACAACCAATGCTTTGGCTGCCGCCGATTCTGTGATCATTCCGGTTCAGTGCGAATACTTTGCTCTCGAAGGATTGGGCAAACTGCTCAACACTATTAAAATTATTCAGCGAAGCATTAATACAACCCTCGAAATTGAAGGACTTCTTTTAACTATGTACGATGGCCGTTTGCGTTTGTCGAATCAGGTGGTTGATGAAGTTAAGCTGCATTTTCAGGAATTGGTTTTTGAAACCATCATACAACGAAATACCAAACTCAGTGAAGCTCCAAGTTTCGGTGTTCCGGTTCTGGAACACGATGCCACTGCAAAAGGAAGTGTGAATTATCTTAATCTTGCGCGCGAAATTCTGCAGAAAAACGGAATGACTAAAATGGCATCAACTGAAAAAATGGTAGGCTGAAATGGTGAAGAGAAACGCTTTGGGTAAGGGATTAGGAGCATTGTTGGACAACGCGGATACCGACATTACATCGGGCAACGTCCACCGGTCTCCGAACTCGGTAGCGATGATCGATCTGTCGATGATTGTTGCGAATCCGTTTCAGCCCAGAACCGAATTTGAAGAAGAAGCACTCAACGACCTCGTTGCTTCCATTCAGCTTCACGGAATTATTCAACCGGTTACGGTTCGTAAGGTAGGAACCGACAAGTTCGAACTGATCAGTGGTGAACGAAGAACCCGCGCTGCGATTATGGCCGGTTTGTCTGAGATTCCCGCATACATCCGGTTGGCCAACGACCAGGAAATGCTGGAGATGGCGCTCATTGAAAACATTCAACGGGAAGATCTTAACGCCATTGAAATTGCGCTGAGTTACCAGCGACTTTTAGAAGAATGCGGTTTAAAACAGGAAGAACTCGGTGATCGGGTTGGGAAAAAGCGCAGCACCGTAAACAACTATCTCAGGCTGCTTCGGCTTCCGGAAAATATTCAGGCCGCGATAATCGACGGGCAACTTTCTATGGGTCACGCACGGGCCATTATTAATATTGAAGATGTTGATGTGCAACAAGCGATTTTCGAACAGATAGTTCGCGATCATTTATCGGTTCGCAAAGTTGAAGAGCTGGTTAAATCGTGGCAGAGCGGAGATTTTCAACCCGCAACTGTTCCCGATGTTAAAGCACCACGCGAGCCGAAAGCCACTTTCAAAGAATACAAACCGTATAAAGATTTATTAGTCGATAAACTGGGTTCTAAGGTTGAATTCAAATCGATGAAAGGAGAGAAAGGGCAAATCGTGATTCACTTCGACGATAAATTGCATCTCACCGATATTCTCGAAAAGTTGAGAGATATCCATTGATATAGAACAAATTTGCGGCATGCGCCGGAGTGCTTTAGCCCTGTTACTTTTTGTGTTAACGATATTTCATCCATCCGTTTCGGATGCGCAGGTTTCGTGCATGTACCGGAATTCTTCCCCGGTTTTGGTGAAACCATCTTTCTCCTTTTCATCGGGATTGCTGTTAAATACAAATGATACAGCAAGAATGACGAGTCCTAAAAGAGCGGCTGTAATGTCTGCAATATTTCCGGGGCTTGGTCAGATTTACAATGAAAAGTACTGGAAGGTTGGGATTATTTACGTTGCAGGTTTTGCCATGAGTTATGGTCTGAAATACAACATCGACAGTATGCAGCGATACCAAAGAGCCTATCGCGCAAGGGTTGACACGAGCTCTGTTACCACCGATATCTGGTATCCGAATTTGTCGGATACAAAAGTGAAAAGTGAACGGGATGCTTATCGGAAGAACCGCGATAAACTCATCATGGGTCTGGCCGGGTTGTACGCCTTACAAATAATAGATGCCAGCGTCGATGCGCATTTAAAGGAATTCGATATTAACGATGACCTGTCGGTAAAAGTAACTCCGGATTTTGGCCTTATTCGCGGAAATTCATTCCGATCCGGTTTGTCGGTTCGCCTCACTTTTTAAACTAATTACCAAATATTCATTTGGAATCTTTCCGAATTCGGATCGCGGTTCATCGTACGTTCTAATTGGTATTTTTGCCGCATGATTGAAAGCATCCGAAACATTGCCGTGATTGGTTCCGGAACCATGGGAAATGGCATCGCACACGTATTTGCGCAAAACGGTTACTCCGTAAATCTGATCGACATTAAACCCGAAGCATTAGAAAAAGCAGTCGCTACGATTGCTAAAAATCTGGATCGTCAGGTTTCAAAAGGACTCATTGATGAAGCCGGAAAAAATGCCACGTTAGCCAATATTAAAACCCACACCAACATTCCGGAAGGTATTTCAGAATCGCATTTGGTTGTGGAAGCGGCAACGGAAAGACTGGATCTCAAACTGAAAATTTTTGACGAAATGGATGCCCATGCTCCGTCAAACTGCATCCTGGCAACCAATACTTCTTCCATTTCCATCACGGAACTGGCAGCCGCCACCGGACGACCAGACAAGGTGATCGGAATGCATTTCATGAATCCTGTTCCGGTTATGAAACTGGTTGAAATTATTAACGGATACAGCACCAGTACAGAGGTAACGGATGCCATTATTGCTCTTTCGAAAAATATCGGAAAGGTTCCCGCGATGGCAAACGACTATCCCGGTTTTATTGCCAACCGAATCTTAATGCCAATGATCAACGAAGCGATTTATACCTTGTTTGAAGGTGTTGGGAAGGTTGAAGAAATTGATACCGTTATGAAACTCGGAATGGCACATCCGATGGGGCCGCTTCAATTAGCAGACTTCATCGGACTGGATGTTTGTCTGGCCATCCTGAACGTGTTGCATGATGGTTTTGGTAACCCGAAATATGCACCTTGTCCGTTGCTGGTTAATATGGTGATGGCAGGTAAACTCGGTGTGAAAACCGGTGAAGGATTTTATTCCTGGACACACGGAACCAAAGATCTGGTGGTTGCTCAGCGATTTGCCTGAGCCGCCTTTTCTAACAGATATTCATACATCTCTCTCCAACCTTTCCAACGGCCATCCTCGCTGATGGATTCGTTGTGCCAAAGGGTAGCCATCAATCCACCCACTTGCTGAACTTCCCAGATCAGGTCATCGATTTTGTTTTTTGCTCCCTGCAAAACGAGTTGGTCGTAATGCATCGGGGTAATGTCCATGAGACAAAAGGGAACTAAGATTAGTTCGGTAGAGACATTTTTAGTTAAATCAAAAAAATGAAAAGGAGCCGCGATGCCGGCCCGGAATCCCGAATGTGTTGAATAACCCATTGTGTGGTCTTCCGTAATTCCGATATCCAATAATCGCTGATAGGTTTCCGGAAAAGTGTGAATCAGATAATGTTGACGACTCACTTTAATTTTTGCTCCGATGATATCCTGCAGTCGTTTTAATTCGGATGCGATTTTTTCGGGGTACGAATTGGACTGATAGGAGGGATGAATACCCACGGAATGTTTATCGTTCATTTCCCGGATGAGCTTTCTGAAAGAGTGGTTTGTGTACCGGATGTTTTTATCAAACTGACCATAATCCCCAACCTGAAAAAAATATTGAACACGGACTGCAAAATATTCGTGAATGCGGTTCTGCCATTCAAAATTGAAAAACGGATCTTCCCCTTTTCCAAACAGAATTTGAAATCGCTCTTTAGCACAAACCCAATCGCGATCTTTAATCTCTTTTGCCAGACCTTTTAACCAACGCAAAACACCTTTATTCTTGAATTTCCACGCCTGATCAATATCGATGGTAGAAAGAAATTCAAATCTCCGGGGTTTGAAATCCGTTTCGGGATAGCGGTCTTTAATTAGGTCTGCCAACCGATTCAACCAGAGATTCACCAAAGGTTTTTGAATCAGACCGGTTTTTACCAAACAACTCGATTCCGCTGGAAAACGATTGTGTGCATCCGGGGTAAAGTTCCCATATTCCTCGTATCGACTCACGAGGTAAAACGACATGGCCAGCGGGTCGAAAAAGTTTTCCGTTTCAAATAGCAGTGTGGGCAATCCGTACCAGGGACTTCCTTTTAATATATCTCGGAACTCAATTTTGTCTTCAAATAAAAGTGAGGAAGGCGCAAGCGTTATTGGCGCTTCGAGATTATTAGAATAACTGATCTTAGCGCCAAGATGATTGTTAAACGTTTCGACACTGTCGGTAAGATTGGTCTGAGCACCGCTCAATTCCCCGAATAAATGTAAAATGTACTCCAGCCTCGGAGTTTTTTGATCCGAATAAAAGAGGATCATGCTTAATTGAATTGTTCGAAAACCGAATCCAGATATACAGCGAGTTTCCGATCGCGTGACGTAACAATATTTCCTGCATCGTGTGATCGAAGTGTGCAGATTACCCGGTTGTAAACATTAGTCCATTCAGGATGATGGTTCATTTTATCGATACCTTCAACTGCAGTTTGCATAAAACGGATTGCTTTTGCAAAATCTGTAAAGGTGTAAGTTTTATGAAGTGCGTTGTTTTCTTCTTTCCAGTCCATGCTATTGCCGGATGACTTTCCACGACAATGTTACATCATTTTGTTGCACATTCAGAATGTACATTCCGGATGCGAACTGATCCGGGGAAAATTCAATTTTAGAATAGCCGTTAACCTCACTAAGCAATTGACCGGTCATGTCGTAAACCGAAACTTTTAATTCCGATTCATCTCCAGACTGAACGATCAGACTTCCGGTTCCGGAGGCAAATCCGGTTGTATTTAAAATTTTAATTTGACTCGCCGGAGTGATAACCGGAACAGCGGCTCCCCAATGCAAAATGCCGTATTGAACAAAACATTCTTTAACCGGATAATAATGTCGGCCACCGAACAAAAGCGTATCGATTTTCAAAATGATTTTCGCCATTTCCGGCATGGTTGTATTCGTGGTCTGGTAGAAAAGATGTTCCATAACCAGCGAATCGGTTACACCCTGACCAATGCTGTCGTACAAACACATTAAAGGTGATGACCATAGTTCGCGGTCGTGATTCAGACTGTTTTTAAAATCATTCGGGTAATTCATCGGATCACCGGTTCGGATGCCGTTCCAGAACTCGTTATGACCATCCCAATTAAAAACATCCTGCCAGGCATGATCAGTAAAAGTTCGAGAATAACTGGTACTGAAATAATCGGCATTCCCTTCTTCCATTGCGGATCGTTCAGAACCTTTAACAGTGTTGGGTGAAGCTTGAAATGAAAGTGAATGACCAAATTCGTGAATAACAACTTCGCCGTCTTCAGCATCATCAACTCCACCGGTTCCAAACTCAAGCTGAACCGGATTCACCATATAGTTGAAGGAACTCAAATCGGAACCATTATAACCGTGTGCGTCGATAACCAAGGTATCCACCAAAAGATTTTTATAACCCCGTTTTTCGACATGATCTGCATATCGGGTGAGATGATAAAAAGCATTCACGTCTTCAAAACCATCCTGATCCCGCGTAAAATCAAAGGAATCGGTTAAAGAATATAGTGGGGGAGTGGCAGGTGCCGAAACTTCACCAAAGATGAACCGATCGTTTCGCAACCAGAACGTATCTTCCTGCAACGTAACTTTAAAACTTACCCATTTCTCCTGATCAACCAACTGTTGAACATAGCCGTCGGAAGAATCGACATACGGTGATCCGTAAGGAACCATAGCTGTATTCAACGGATTAATTAAAAATACACGGCCGTGCACCAATGTGTCGGGTTCCGAAAGAAAAAGTTTTCCGTGATCGGTATAAATCACTTCATCATTATAAAGCAGAACACGCGTATCGAGTTCATCGCCGATTACAACCCAGTGTGCAATCACCCATTCGTTGTTCAATCGAAACCAGTTGTATTCATTGGGATTCAGATTTTGAAAAGGAGAAACCGAATTGATTTTTACGGTTTGATCTTTCTTCCAGATGAGTTCGCCATTAATATTTGTGTGAAGATCGAATCGTCCGCCGAAAACCGGGATTCCGTTGTGAAACTGAACATACGATTTATGATTTCCTGTGAAGCTGTTCCGCTCGTATTGCAGAACTAAAGAATCGCCGTTTTCAAGAACAATATTTTGAGCCGATACACTCAGCATAAAATTCAGAATAATTGCCAGCCACAGCGTTTTCATCGTGTAAAAGTAGTTTTATAAACTCAGGTCGCTTTCGGCAACCCATTCAAAATTTGGTAATTCTTTAAGGATAGCCTGCCACAACTCATATTGACTGTATTCGATCTCCATTTTAAAATACCCGCCTGGTTTAACAGCAGCTTCTGATATTTCAGCATGAAAGCGATTTGCCAATTCATAAATCATATAGTCCTTCGCCGTTATTTCCCGAATCGAAATTTTTAATTTGGGTTGGGTTAATTCAATAACTGAATTCTCCAAAGCAAGTCTGGCAGTTTCACCATAAGCCTTTATTAAACCCGGAACACCAAGTTTTTTTCCGCCATAAAATCGGGTTACGACAACAAGAGTCATCACAACATCGAACGACAACAACTGCCGGTAAATCGGCGCTCCCGCAGAATTTCCGGGTTCTCCATCGTCTGAATACCGATAATTTTCACCGTTAATTCCGATTCTAAAAGCATAACAATAATGGGTAGCTCCGGGTTTTTCAGATTTAACTTTTTCTAAATATTCACTTACCTGATCTGTACTTTTAACAAAAAAGACATCGCCGTAAAACCGGCTGTTCATCTCCTTTAAAAAAGAAGTGCCGGTCTCTTTAACAGTTCGGTATTTCGGAATTTCAGGATTCAAAAACCGGAAATTAATACGATGGCTAAAACAGCGGTGATAAGCCCAACCACATTGAGTCTTCCCAAATGTTCTTTAAAAAACACTAATGAAACAAGCGTTGAAACGAGAACCACACCGACATTATTAACAGGAAAAACCTGAGCTGTTTTTAAAAAACCGGAATGGATTGTCATGTATAAAAAGTAAATACTAAAGAAATTCGGAATCCCCAATAATACCCCGGCTAAAACGTGTTTGCGATCCATCTTCTGAACCGGTTTGGTCGCTGGTAGAAAGAGCATAACGCTTCCCGCAATGGCGGCTGAAGCGAAGATTAAAATAACAGGCCACTCTTCCGGAACATTAACCGGAGTTTTTGATTCCAAAATTTTTAACGACATATCGATCGTTCCCGAACCTACAAATACCAGAAACGGAAGCAAGCCCAGAACGGTTGATTTTGCTTTTTTCCCTTTCAGTTTATTTCTGGAAATCAACCAAACACTCAACAGGCTTAGTGCAATACCAACAACAATTTTCGAGTCAAGTGATTCGTGCAGAAAAACCATAGCGTACGTCACCGGGAATACTACGCCCATTTTTGCTGCAACCACCGAAACACTGATTCCCTCAACCTGAGCCGTAATTGCCATACCGAGGAAAACTAATAAGAACATTAAACCGAGAATTAACGAAGCCCGAACCCAAAATTCGCTGAGATGAATTAATTCACTTCCGTTACCTCCAACCACCATCAGTCCGGTGAGAACACAAGTGAAATAATTAATGGTAATTGCCAAACGGTTTTCAATTTCAAAACGCTGAAAAATTTTGAATACCGCATTAATGAGTGTGGAAGAGAGGATGCTGAGAACGAGATAAATCATTAGTTGTAGTAATGTCGAATGAGATCGTTACCTAATTGAAATATCTCGCTGTTGTTGCGCTTCATTTCAGGGGCTTTAATTCCATTTTCCCAACGCACGGGAGCTTCTATTTCGAACGCTTCATTCCATTCTCCGGATTGCAAAAACGATTGCAGGGTTTCACTTCCGCCTTCGATTAAAAGTCCGGTAATATTTTTATTTTGACAGTAGGCGAATAATTCGGAAATGCTCGTCATGCGGATTACATCGTCGCGATCTGATTTAGATTTTCCCAAATAAAATTTAACCGGATCGGAGCCAGGCCAGAGTCGGTTGGTGAGTTGCGGATTGTCGAGTTGTAGTGTTTTAGAACCAACCACAATTCCCATAAGTTCAGACCTGAGTTTGTGAACGAATAATGCGGAAACTTCGCTGGATATTTGCCTTGAGCCATGATCATCTTTCGCTCTCCCCATAATTCCATCCAGCGTTCGTGCCCATTTTAAAACCACATACGGTTTTCCGGTTTCATGAAAATGAATAAAAGATTTGTTGAGATTGCGGGCTTCCGGTTCCAGAATTCCCACCGTTACACGAACGCCGGCCTCTTGAAGTTTTTGAATTCCGTTTCCGGTCACCACCGGATTCGGATCGCGCATGGCGATGATTGCTTCCGGAATTTCTTTTTCAATAATAAGGTTGGCGCACGGAGGTGTTTTTCCGAAATGTGAGCACGGTTCAAGTGTTACATACAATCGACTTTCTTTCAAAAGTTTTGGATTTTGAACAGATCGAATTGCCTCCACTTCGGCGTGTGGTGCTCCGAAACGGCTGTGAAATCCTTCCCCGATAATCGTATTATTCCAAACAATTACACATCCTACCATTGGATTCGAAAGAGTTTTTCCCCGTCCATGAACAGCGAGTTCCAGAGAACGGCGCATGAATTTCTCATGTTCGGCAACACTACTGTTATGATGCGATTGACTACTTTCGGCCATTGATTTTCGGGGTGAATGGACGCACAAAAGTATTCATGTTTACAAGCGGTAAGAACGGATTTTAATGAACAGCTTGTTCATCTTTACGATTCCCGGGAAATCAAAAATCTGTTTCATCTGGCGGTGGAACATGCGACCGGATTTAATGCCGCTGAAATTGTTATACACCTTAATGATGATTTGGATGCTGAAATTTCAGATCAGCTTTATTCACTTTTAACCGATTTAAAAACCGGTAAACCGATTCAATATATTCTGGGGAAAGCCTGGTTTATGGAAGCAGAATTTTTTGTGAACGATTCGGTTTTAATTCCCCGACCGGAAACGGAAGAATTAATTCATTGGGTTCTCGATGATAATCCTCAAACATCCGGAAATTTTAGGGTGCTGGATATTGGAACCGGCAGCGGAATAATTCCGGTAAGTCTGCAAATTCATCGTCCGTTCTGGGAAATTTTTGCCTGCGATATTTCGGAGGATGCTATACGGGTAGCACGAACGAATGCGTCTTTAATTCAAACATCACGCAAACCGGATTTTTACTTAGAAGACATTTTCAATCCGGTTCATTTATTTGAAAAACCCTTTGACATAATTATCAGCAATCCGCCTTATATCCCGAAGTCCGAGCTTTCGGTGATGAACAAGACGGTGACGGATTTCGAACCGGAGATTGCGCTTTTCGTCCCGAATCAGGATCCACTTTTATTTTATCGGGTAATTAGTATTTACGCTAAAAATAACCTTAGTAAAAAGGGGGTATTGTATTTTGAAATTCATGAAGATTATGCTTCTCAGGTTGCGGAACTGCTGAATCCTGATTTTGCGGATATTAAAATTCGACAGGATTTGCAGGGGAAAAACCGAATGGTTAAAGCTTCCCTCCGGTAAAAAATCACCTTAGAAAGAATCACTCCTCCGCGTAAATTAGCGGCATGACATTAAGCCCGATAATTTCCGGATTCAGAAGAACCTCAGCCATTTTGCTGGCAACGATCTTCTATCACCAGGTTCTGATTGCACAGGTAGCCGATCCGAATTTGATTCCATTACCAAGAAACGGAAATATCGGTGTGTTAAAAGTGTTACCGGTTAAACCCATTGCCACCGAAAATTACACACGACCTGAAAAACCTCTTCAACCCAGTGAAATAGCGGATTTTAATCGTCCGGCCACGGTACAGGTTGTTGCTGATGTAAAAGTGAATGTTCAGTACCCGCAGCCTTTTACCTTTAATATGGTTCTGCTGAGTTTTGATGCAAAACGAAAAGCGGAAACCGGGGAAATTGAGAACAGTGATTTCTCGATTATCAATTACATGCTGAATCAGATCGCACTTCGTCCGGCCGAATATTTCCGTGCGTCACTGCAACTCATGCAGGCTCAGGTTCGGTTTACATCAACCGGTTCCGGTGCTTTTATTACTCCGGATGGATATTTAGTGACCAATGCACACGTGGTTCAGGCAGATGCTCAACGACAAAAATCAAATGCTGCGACTCAGGTTTTAGGAACATTAGTGGGAAATGAGTTGGACAAACAAATTCAACAATACGGCGGACGGGTTGATGAGAATATTTACAACAATTGTGTGGCTTCCATTTTTAATGAATACGCGAAATACATTCGCATTGTAAGCCACGAAGTTGATTATTTCATTAAAACCGGGAAAACCATGGAGAACGAATCGTATCAGCTCGATGCAAAGCTCATTACCATGGGAAGTGAAATTCCGGGAAAGGATGTGGCGATTTTAAAAGTGGAAGGAAACAATTTCCCGACTGTGGCTTTGGGGGACGACACCAAATTAAAAGCCGGAGATAAATTATATGTAATGGGCTATCCCGGAGTAGTGGAAACGCATTCAACTTTAAAAGAGAATAAAATGCGGGAACCTTCTTTTACCGAAGGAATGATGAACGCACGCCAGGAAACCTCAACCGGCTGGACGGCCATTCAGCTTGATGCGGCAACTTACCGTGGTAATAGTGGCGGTCCCGTTTTTAACACGTACGGAGAAGTTGTGGGATTACTCACATTCGGCTCGCTGAACGAAGACAAATCCGCGTTGGTTCAGGGTTTTAATTTTATTGTTCCGACTTCGGTCGTCTCCGGTTTTATTCGCTCATCCAACATTACACCGACGATGGGAGAATCAACGATCTGGTGGCGTGAAGCACAGATGCTGGTTTCAACAAAGGCAAAAAAATCAAATGAATTACTACAGCAAATCGCGCTTTCCAATACAGACTGGCCGTATTTGCTCACCTTTAGAAATGAGGTTAATGACGCATTGTTAAATCAGAAAGATCCGTGGTACAAAGCGATTTTTACGCAATTCGGTTTGAAATGGTATCAAATGTCGGCCGTAATTATTGCACTACTATACGGACTGGCCTGGATTATCCGGAAAATATTTAAGTGATTCTGATTATCATTTAAAAACAATACTGGTTTCCACAGATCCTTCGGATACACATTTTTGGTTTTTTTCAGAATTAATATTTGGTAATGAAATTTTTGCTGAATTTACTTTTGAGTATGGCCCAATTCGTACAGGTGTTATGACACACAGGATTATCGGAGCAATTTTGGTTGTGTAAGTTCTTTTTCAGTAACCATCGAATATCCGTGGCATTTCAGAATCTGGTGATTCGTGATCAATTAGGAAGAATAATTTTTGAGCTCCCGGAAAATCAGAATTACTGCCAACTCAAACCCGGAATATATTTTCTCAAGGCAGAACAAAATGGTTTTATCCAAACCCAGAAATTGATTGTTCAATAACTACAATCTCAATCCGAATTTTTCGGCAGTTTCAATAGCCGTTTCATAACCGGCGTCGGCATGTCTGATAACACCCATCGCCGGATCGTTGAATAAAACTCTTCGCAGTCTTTCATGAGCATCATCGGTTCCGTCGGCAACGATTACCATCCCTGCATGTAAGCTGTAACCCATTCCAACTCCGCCACCGTGATGAAACGAAACCCAGCTTGCTCCGCCTGCCGTGTTTATCAAGGCATTAAGAATCGGCCAGTCGGCAACCGCATCAGTTCCATCTTTCATAGCCTCGGTTTCCCGGTTTGGAGATGCAACTGAGCCGGTATCCAGGTGATCACGACCAATTACGATAGGAGCAGATACTTCACCGTTTTTCACCATTTCATTAAAAGCCAACGCCGCTTTTTCACGCTCTCCCATTTTTAACCAGCAGATTCTGGATGGCAATCCCTGAAAGGCAATTTTTTCTTTGGCCATTTTCAACCAGCGAATCAATCCGGTGTTTTCCGGAAAGAGTTCCATCAGTTTTGCATCAAGTGCCGCGATATCACTCTCGTCACCGCTTAGAGCAACAAATCGGAATGGCCCGCTTCCTTCACAGAACAAAGGTCGGATGTACGCAGGAACAAAGCCCGGGAAATCGAAGGCATTGGTTACTCCTTGGGTCAAAGCCTGACCCCGGATATTATTTCCGTAATCAAACGTAATGGCACCTCGACTCTGAAGTTCCAGCATCAAGGTAACGTGTGTTGCCATGGAAGCCAACGATTTTTTGCGGTATGTTTCCGGATCGGAATCGCGAAGTGCATTTGCCTCTTCCACCGAAAGTCCTTCCGGGAAATACCCCACCAATTCATCGTGAGCAGAAGTCTGATCGGTAAGTGTATCAGGAGTAATATTTCGTTCCACCATTCTTTTCAAAAGGTCGATGGCATTGCAAACCACACCGATTGAAATGGCTTCATTGTTCTTTGCCGCGTCCATAGACCAGTCAATTGCCTCATCAATATCGGATGTCATTTTGTCGAGGTAACGGGTTTCTAAACGTTTACGAACTCGCCATTCTTCCATTTCTGCGGCGAGGCAAACACCTTCATTCATGGTGATAGCAAGAGGCTGAGCACCGCCCATTCCTCCGAGCCCCGCTGTAACATTTAACTTGCCTTTCAAACTTCCATCGAAGTGTTTTTTTGCCAAAGACAAATATGTTTCATAAGTACCCTGAACAATTCCCTGTGATCCGATGTATATCCATGAACCGGCAGTCATCTGTCCATACATGATCAGACCTTTTTTTTCTAATTCATTAAAATGATCCCAGTTCGCCCAATGACCAACCAGATTCGAATTAGCAATAAGAACACGCGGAGCATCTTTATGAGACCGGAGCACACCCACGGGTTTGCCGGATTGAACCATCAGGGTCTGGTCTTCTTCCAGCGTTTGCAGAACTTCCAGAATTTTATCAAAACTTTCCCAGTTGCGGGCGGCTTTCCCCCGACCACCGTAAACGATAAGATCTTCCGGTCTTTCGGCCACTTCCGGATCAAGATTATTCTGAATCATTCGGAAAGCAGCTTCCTGAACCCAGCTTTTGCAATGAAGTTCTTTACCTCTTGGTGCGCGGATTACCCTTTTTTCATTCGATGTCTGCATGCGTTTTTCTTTCGGCGACAAAATTAGAAAAAGCCTTTAAGTGATACTTTTGAAATCGAAGCTTACAGATGGAATTTAACACTTCACTCACCCAAATGCTCAATATCCGGTATCCGGTAATAATGGCTCCCATGTTTTTGGTTTCCAACACGGCAATGGTAAAAGCCGCTATTGATTCAGGAATTACCGGTGCCATTCCGGCTTTAAATTACCGAACCGATGAGGAATTGCGGGATGCAATCAGCGAACTAAAAAAGCATGGCGGTCCATTCGGAATAAATTTGATCGTGAACCAATCGAATTTCCGTTATCGCGAACAATTGCAAACATGTTGTGAAATGGGAGTCGATTTTATTATTACCTCATTAGGAAGTCCGGAACACACAATCCGGGAAGCACACAAACACGGAGTTAAAGTTTTTTGCGATGTAACGGATCTCAAATTCGCTCTAAAAGTTGAAGCTCTCGGAGCAGATGCGCTGATTGCGGTGAACAATCAGGCAGGCGGACATGCAGGACGAATTTCGCCGGAAGAACTGATAACAGAATTAAAAACGAATTGCAAAATTCCGGTGATTTCTGCCGGGGGTGTCGGTGACCGCAAGTCGCTGGACTACATTTTATCGTTGGGCGCAGATGGTGTTTCGGTGGGAAGTATTTTTATCGCAACACATGAATCACCGGTGAGCCAGGAATACAAAGACGCCATAATTAAATATGGAAAATCCGATATCGTTTTCACAACCAAACTTTCGGGAACGCCGTGCACCGTAATTAATACTCCGTATGTAAAAGAAATCGGCACCGAACAAAACCGGCTCGAACGCATTTTAAACCGGAATAAAAAATTAAAAAAGTGGTTTAAAGCCATCACGTTTATTCGCGGAATGCAGAATCTCAGAAACGCAGCTTTCTCTGCAACCTACAAAACAGTTTGGTGCGCCGGCCCCACCATTGAATATGTACACGATATTACCGGAGTGAAAGAAGTGGTTGAAAGGTTGGTGAGAACGGACGGGAATGATTGAAATAATCAATTACTGATTAGAATAAATTTTAATGTATAAGAGGCGAACCCCGACTGCAGATACACGTAGTAAACCCCGTTTTTTAGGTTACTGACGGAGATCAACGGATCTGATAGAGTAACTTTCCCTGACTGAATTTCTCTGCCGTTTAACTCAAAAATGGTGTATGCAAGAAGTGCTTCATCAATTCCAACAATCCGTAGTTGATCATTATCGATTACAACTGAAAAGTCGTTATTCAATAAATTGTCGTCAATACCTACGATTTCCTTTTTATACACATATATAGAAGTATCAGATGGGCAACCATTTTTATCCGTAATTACACATTGATACTGTCCGGTATCTTTTAGAGAGATATAGGTATTATATCCGCTTTTTATAAGTTGATTTTTGTAAAACCAATACAGCCAACCATTTTGATAGGTGTATAATTCGCCGTTAAAAAATTCCAGTTTGGGCCCCGGACTTTGAGGAAATTTTGTTACGATTATGGTATCTGTTTGAACGCATTCGTCATCATCGGTAACCGTGCACCAAAACTTACCTTCAGAATTAATTTTAAGAAATTCGGCGGTATCCCCGGTGCTCCATACATATTTTTTAAATCCGGAAACAGTGATTGATGAATCGGGAAAACATTGACCGAAATCTTCTCCTAGATGAAGTTTATGTTGATTAAACTCAAAATAAAAATTTTGATGAGCAGTAGTTGCACAACCTGTAGAATCTGTGATTTGTAGGGTTAGATTGGTTTGCAATAATTCCAGATCATCGGAGTAAATGCTTATCGCTGAATCTGAATGCCACGAAGAATCTGAAGAAACAGACCACCGATAGTTCAATGGTTGATTCCGGGAATATGTTGAATAAACTATTGGATACGATTGAAAATGACAAAACGGAATAGTAGATGGAGCAACGAATACTTCTGGTAGTTCAACTTTGAGAATCGTGTCAATGAGCTCAAATACCTCACCGGATGAATATTTAAAAACGTGAGAGATCTGATAAAGGCCGCTGGAGAAGAATTGAATCGTGTCCGGGGCGAGCGGGTTCAAAGTAGTATTCCCTTTGATAACTTGATAAACTGGATTTGTGGATGTTAATCCGGTTTGCTGAAGTTGTTTGATTTTTATGGTTTTACTAGATAAAGGTGCTTGTGTGAGATCGTCAGTATATCTGTAATCGAACCGACCACAATTTTCAGAATTTATTAGAGCCTTTAACGTAGGTTTAAGGTAGGCATAGAAGTTAAAATCAAAGTTTTTTATAACCGGAATAGGGCAGTTGCTGTTTTGCGCTCGAACTGAAACTGTGTAAGGTTTCTTTGAAATCATACTAGTATCAGGAACCCAGATAATTTGGAGTCCCGGTAGGGTTGAATAGGTGTCGAGCCATTCGTATTTTGCATTAGATAGCGTCGTGTTTGAAATGCTCAATACCAGAGTATCCGGGCTTGGACTATTTCTGAAGTACATAGTGGCAATCATCGTGTCACCGACTACACCCCGATTGGTTAATTTGAATTTATCCAATAATAAACTACCGTTAAATGTGATGATCGAATCGCGCTGCATCCGGAAATCACGTCGAACCCGTCCGATTAATTCATTGTTTGAGTTGAGTTTATCTATTTCAAAAACCAAATCACACACTTCATCGCAATTCATTTGATAATATGAAATTGAATTATCCCACATACAAATCCCGATATCAAAAGCACACTGAACGAAATCCAGTGGTTTATTGCCAATGCGCAATGGCGTTAAAGGGTAATTATAATCATATCCGGTTTCATAGGGTATAAATGAATCAAGATCCGACATTGCCTTTCCCCAATTCACCTGATAATCGGAATCCGGTGATTTAATGTTGAAGTAAATCGAATTTTTCGCATTCGTGTTACAGGTTGTTTGGAGCAAATGAAAATTAAAAGAGGGAGAGGCATTTTGTTCAAGTTCACATCGGTTAAGTAAGCAGTAATTAAAATGCGAATACCCCCTTTTTAAATTGGTAATATTGCTGTCTCGATCGTCCATCTTTAACGTAATTGTCCAGGAGCAATACGTCTTTAAACGGTTAAACCTCGGATCATTCGGAAGCAGGTATTCTGTAAAAACAAATTCCTTAATATTTATTAATCCGGAATCAGAATGGCATAGATCGGTGAATCCTTCGCAATACTTTATCTGATAATTCTCCTTTGATTTTTTAGGTTTTAATTGAATTTGAACACCTGAATTATCGGTTGCGTACACGATCGAATTAAATGTGGGATCAGTGTTGTTTTTTCCATTGCATAATTCAAAAATTCTGTATCGGATAATTATGGAATCGTTGTTTAAAATTTCGTAGTTTACCTCTGATCCAAGCGTTTGGGATAATGCAGCTTGCACCATCAAGAGAAACAGAATTGAAAAAAACAATTTCATTAATTTGATGACCTCTCGTTGCAGCGCAATGCTGCTTTAAAAATTTAAATGTTTCTCCGTTTAATTACACCAACTTGTGGATCACCTTAATAAGAACAAAATGAATTGTGCGAAGCGGATCCTAAAACAAGAATAGAATCGCGTGGGTGGGCCGTCGGAAAGGCGGGATAGACCCGGCGGGAAATTGTCATTTGGTAGGAAATCGGGAAAGTGCTTGACACTTCTTTCACCAGATTTTCAACAATTGAGAAAGGGCGCTTGGACAGCTTTCTTTCCGACTTGATTTTTTGCTTACTTTTTTATCAAGAAAAAAGTAAGAAGGGTGGTGATTGTACATCGATCACCAACCAATATAAAATCTTGGTGTACCCAAAAGGAGAAGCATTAAAAATTCAAATCATCTTGTGTAAGATTTATCTTTGGCATTAACCTAGGTTTTCCCAAATCATGAATCTCGCAAAACTCCAACGCCAACTGTGGGTATTCGGCTTGTTTAAAATTCCGTTGATCGGGTTTGTCCGGCCGAAGTTGATTGCCGTTGATGACCATGAAATCCGGGTCAAAATTCGGTTGAGAAGACGAACCCGAAATCATGTAAGCAGCATGTATCTTGGAGTGCTGACCGTTGGTGCGGATCTGGCATCGGGCTTTCTTGCTTTTTATTTGTTGGAAAACAGGAAGCTGAAAGCGGCTCCCGTATTTGGCGGTATGAAAGCCGAATATCACAAAAGAGCTGAGTCGGATGTCGAATTTGTCTGCAGCGAAGGAGAACAAATTCTAAACATGATAGAGGAAAGCACTGCTTCGGGAGAACGGGTTACAAAAGATATTGTGGTGAAAGCGATCTGTAAATCGGAATGTGTTGCCACGTTTTCAATGGGTCTTTCCATTAAAGTAAAAAGTAAATAGCCGCAATCAGGTTCATAAATTAAGATTGAGCAAATAACTGGTGCTGCGTGCCTTTCCTTGGGATAATACGGCTCCGGTTTCGAGCAACATCTGCAAATCGCGTGTTGCCGTTGCCTTTGATGCTTTGGTAATCGAAATGTATTTGCGCACGTTCATTCCTCCGACAAAACCATCCGGACCTTCTTCAAACATTCGCCCCATGGCTTTGAGCTGACGAGCATTTAAATTGCTTTTGAATTGTTCGTACCAACGCGTTTTATGGATGGTGAAATTGATCATCCGATACGATTCTTTTTGTGCTTCGAGTATGGTATTGGTAAACCATTTTACCCAGTTCGTAACCGTATTATTACGCTGAGCTTTTTGCAACTCAGAATAATACTGGGTTTTATTTTTTTCGATTGCCGTAGAAAGGCTTAACATAACCGGACGACCCACATTTTGTGAAAGGGACTTTTCGGCCAAAGCTCTGCCGATTCTGCCGTTACCATCTTCAAAAGGGTGGATACTCTCAAAATAAAGATGTACAAGTGCCGAACGTACCGGCGCATCGCTGAGGGCAGACTTTTCACCGGGTGTTGTTTCATTAAACCATTTAATAAATCTCTTCATTTCGGCAGGAACCCGATCGGAAGGTGGTGCCTCAAAGTGGATTTTCCGTTTTCCGTATGCGCCTGAAACGATTTGCATCGGATCTTCATGATCGCGCCACGCCCCGACTTTTATATCTTTTTCGCTAGATAAAAGCAGGTTGTGCCATTCATATAATTTTTGTTCTGTGAGTGGTTCATCAAAAGTCTGTCGCACATCAAACATCAAATCACCAACGCCTTTTGCTAATGATTTTTTGCTGAGCTTGTGTTTGGTTTCAAGACCCAGATTGTTGCGGATCGAAGAAACAACTTCATCGCGGTTTAAAAATTCACCTTCGATTTCTGATGTTTTTATGGCTTCACTTACCATCAGATTTATGAGGGTTTCAACGCCTTCTATTCCCGGAACGGCTTTTATCATTCCCGACAGGTGACTGTCTTCAATGCGAAAACGAAGTAATTCTTCTTCGAATATGCTTGTATCGTATTGAAAAACAGGCCAATCTGATTGCTGCCAATTGTAAACCAATCGTTTCATGAGCCGATAAAGTTACGTAATCGGCTCAAAATTATTAAATATATGAGCCGATTATTCTGATAAATCGGCTCAAAGGTTTTGAAAATGTTTTGAGAATCTGCATTTAAACCCGCGTTAAATCGCAATTTTGCGCCAGCGATGAATGTACTTTCGGTTGATAATCTGGAAAAGAATCTTGGAGAGCGAATTCTGTTTTCAAACCTGAATTTTGGTCTTAGCAAAGGGGATAAGATGGCTTTGGTTGCGGGTAATGGAACCGGAAAATCAAGTCTGTTTAAAATAATTGCCGGACAAGATATTCCATCTGAAGGCGAGGTTGTCTTTCGAAACGGTGTGCGTTATGGATTCCTTCCACAAGAACCGGATTTCTCCGCATTCGACACGGTTAACGACGTGATTCGTTTTGGTCATACGCAAATTCAGGAAGTGATCGATGCGTATCATCAGGCATTAGAAACATCGGATCAAAACCCGAAGATGCTTGAACAGGCAATGGCCAGAATGGATGAACTCAACGCCTGGGATTACGAGCGAAGCCTTACCGAATTGCTGCACAAATTTGAAATCCGGGATTTGAATCAACCGGTTGAAACGTTGTCGGGCGGACAAAAGAAACGATTGTCGCTGGCGATGACCTTACTCGACGAACCGGATGTTTTGCTTTTAGACGAGCCAACGAACCACCTCGATATTGAAATGATTGAATGGCTCGAAGGATATTTAATCAAAAGCGGTCAGACCATATTTATGATTACACACGACCGCTATTTTCTTGAAAACGTGTGCGACACAATTCTGGAAATGCACCAGGGAAAGCTCTATGTACACAAAGGAAATTACTCCTTCTTTCTCCAAAAAAGAGCTGAGCGAGAAGAAGTGAGGCGCATTGAAATTGAGAAAGCCGGCAAAAAAGTAAAAACCGAGATCGACTGGATTCGCAGGATGCCGAAAGCCAGAGGCACAAAATCGAGAGCCCGGATTCAGCGATTTGAAGATACTCAAGCCATCGCCAAAAGCGGATCAAAAGAAGCCGAACTCAAACTGGGTGTGAAGATGAACCGCATCGGTGGAAAGATTTTAGAACTAAAGAAAGTTTATAAAGCCTACAGCGACCTAGTGGTTTTAAAAGGTTTTGATTACACTTTCAAAAAGGGAGAACGCATCGGAATTGTCGGGCCGAACGGAGTCGGAAAAAGTACCTTTCTCAATATTCTAACGGGTAAAGTGTTGCCCGATAGCGGAAAAGTGAATCAGGGTGAAACGGTAATATTCGGACATTACACTCAATCCGGATTGCAGTTTAAACCCGACATGAGGGTGATTGACGTGTTGAAGGAATATGCCGAGGTGATAGAATTAGCAGACGGGAGCAAACTCACCGCAAGTCAGTTTTTAAATCACTTCATGTTTCCGCCCGACATGCAATACAATCCGGTTAGCAAACTCAGCGGAGGAGAAAAACGCAGATTGCACTTGATGACGGTGTTGATCAAAAATCCCAACTTTCTGATTCTCGATGAGCCCACAAACGACCTCGATCTTATCACACTAAATAAGCTTGAAGATTTTCTCCTCGACTTTCCGGGCTGTCTCATCGTGGTTTCTCACGACCGGTATTTTATGGATACACTGGTCGACCATCTGCTCATTTTTGAAGGAGACGGAAAAATCAAAGATTACAACGGATCGTATCAGGAATACAAAGACGAAAAAGAACTTCAGGAAAAACAGGAAAAATCGGAAGAAGTAAAAAGCGACTGGAAGCAGAACAAGCCGCAAGACGAGAAAAAGAAACTGAGTTTTAAAGAAAAATTTGAGTTCGAGCAACTCGGCGGTGAAATCGAAAAATTAGAATCGGAAAAGAAAGAGCTCGAAACCGCAATGCAAAATCCAACGGATGATTTCGATCAACTACGACAGCAATCTGAAAGGCTAACAGAAGTGATGAAACTGATAGATCAAAAAGAAACGCGTTGGTTAGAGTTATCAGAATTCGAATCGTAACTCAAGTCTCTTTTTAATGCGTGGCATTGCAAATTGTATTGCCTTACTTTGCCCCGCGTTATGGAAATTTCAAAAAATAAAGTTGTCAGCGTTCACTACAAATTAGACGTTGACGGAGAAACAGTAGATCAATCCGGCGATCAGCCGCTTACATATCTTCACGGACACCAAATGATGATTCCGGGGTTTGAGAGACAACTCGAAGGATTACAAAAAGGACAACCGTACAATTTCACCGTAGAATCGCACGAAGGATACGGTGAGCGAAACGATGAGGCAATTGCGGAGTTAGACAAATCCATATTCATGGTCGACGGTAAAATCAGTGATCAGGTTTATCAGGGTGCTCAGTTGCAAATGCGAAATGAAGAAGGACACCCATTGGTAGGCACTGTGGTTGAGATCGGTGAGGATCATGTTACCATGGATTTTAATCACATGCTGGCAGGTAAGTCGCTCAACTTTTCAGGAACAGTTGAAGAAGTGAGAGAAGCCACCGCAGATGAAATTTCTCACGGACATGTTCATGGTCCGGGTGGTCACCACCATTAATCGGCAATCTTGAAATACAGAAGGCTCACCCTCGAAGAACTCGAAGCGGTGACAAATGATTTCATTGCTTTTTTGGCAGTGAACGGTTTGGATCCTGCCGCATGGGAAAAGCTGAAATCGGATACACAGAAAACTACATCTCTTATTGAGGAATTCAGTGATGTTTGGTTTCAGACGTATTTGAGCAAGATTCAATTTGTTGATGTCGATCTCAGTTCAGAAATATTGAGCTTCCGGTTTACTGAAACAGAAATTAATCTGATAGGTGTTCGCATACCGGAAAATATTGCAGTGAACGATTTGGGTGAACTCATCAGCGATTCGCGTATTAAACTTTTTAGCACAACACGAAACGATTTCGAAGATCGGGAAATGGAAATTTTCAGATTGCTCGAAAGTGGTGGTCGAATTTCTGACGGACATCGTTTCAAAGATTTGTATCTCGCCTGGGCAGATTCTCAGCTTGAGTAATTTTTGCATAATCCCCAAACCAAATTTCTGAATGGTTGTTGGAACTTGCAGTGAATGTAAAAGTTCTGTTTTCCTTCTTTTTAGCGCTGCCGTTTTTCACTTCCTGCAACAAAATTGGTGATCAGGTTGCGGAGCCGGATATGATTGACGACTCCGAAAAACTGGTTGTATTCGAAGGAAAAGTAACGGTTGTAAATGTTTGGGCGACCTGGTGCGGAACCTGTGTTAAAGAAATTCCGGCATTAAACGAAATCGAAGAGAAATATCGGGATGATCCCAGAATTCAGTTCATTGCTTTCGCAGATGAAAGCAGAGATAAAGTGGAAAAATCGTTGGAACGGTTTCCATTCCATTATCGTCAGGTTGCCAACGCCGGATCTTACATTTCATCTTTAAAGACCAGATGGGTAAAAACGTATCCGCAAAATCTTATCATTAATGAGCATCGGGAAATTGTTTTTGAAAGAACCGATGACATTAAAGATCTGAAAAAGGATCTCATAAACGCTATTGAAACCGCTCTTCACTCCTTGAAATGAATCATTGTCTGATATCTAAGGTTTGCTCTAAAGAAGGCGATACGCCTTTTCTGAAACTCAATATTGCCGATTCGGTTAAACTCATTCATCCGGATCATTGGAAAAAAGTAGTTGGCGATTCAAATTTGTTTCTCTCTTTGCCCTATTTATCATCCTTAGAAAATACACTGATGGAAGATGTGGCTTTCCGGTACGTAACTTTTTATAATAATGAATACGACCCTGTTGGAGTTGCGGTTGCACAGATTCATCGCTTCGGCTCCGGGGAAATTGATGTGAAATCGGTTTCCGCTAAAATTGATAATCTATTACCTGCACGCTTATTAGACCGCATGGAACTACGCCTGATGATTTGCGGCAATGCCTTCTCAACCGGTGAATACGGCTATTATTTTAAGCCAGAAATTCCTCAAAAGGAAGCAATGAATAACCTGGCTAATGCGATGGAACGAATTAGAAAAGAGGAGGGGAGGTCGAACGATAAAGTGTCGATCATGATGTTAAAAGATTTCTGGCCGGGGGATGAAAAACGATTTGAAAGTTTTCTGGATGATGGGTTTCGTCCGGTAAGTTTCGATGTGAATATGGTTTTAAAAATGAAACCGGATTGGAAAAACTGGCAGGATTACACCGGAGATATGACGACTAAATTCCGGACCCGAATGAATTCGATTGCAAAGAAGTCGGAGTTGTTGGATGTGAGAGAATTGAGTGTTGAAGATTTTGATAATCATTTAGCAGATATTGATCGCTTGTACAATGAAGTCGTTGATAAGTCGGGAATCCGGTTCGGAACCATAAAAGCAGAAACGTTCCGATCTTTTAAAGAATCGATGCCGGATAGTTTTATATGCACAGGTTATTTTTTGAAGGATGAACTGGTGGGTTTCAGAACCGGCTTTATTTATAATGAAATTCTGGAAGCCAATTTTGTTGGCATCGATTACCGGTTTAATGAAGAACATGCCATTTACCAGAGAATGTTGTGCGACTTTGTAAGGGATGGCCTGAAAAAAGGAGTGAACGAAATACGATTCGGAAGAACTGCAGAGCAAATTAAAAGTTGTCTTGGTGCGGTTCCGGTCGACATGAAACTGTTTGTTAAACACAGAAACACATTCACCAACACCTTACTCAAACCAATTGTGGAAACGGTTAAACCCAATGCTTACGAATTGAGAAAACCCTTTAAAGCGGCGGTGTATGAGTACATGAATTCGTTAGAAAATTTATCTTTCAGCTGAACACATATTCGGTTAAACACCGACAAATACACTCAACGCGTGATACAAAAGCCGGAGCGAAAAAAGAATCAACAATGCTCCACAAATGCGATAAAGCCATTTTAAATGTTGGGGAGTTAGCCATCTTTTTAAATAGCCCGAGAAATAGACTTTCGTTAAATCGGTTGATAGAATTCCCGCCAATATTCCTGAGATATACAACACTTTTTCAGTTCCGGTTGCAAAGTTTTTATGCACGTAAGCAGAAATTCCAATCCAGACAAAAAACACAAACGGATTAATAAAATTAACCAAAAAGCCATTGATATAACCCGGATTTCTTTTTGAACTAACTAAGTGTTGCTCTCCGGATTTAACAATCATCCGTATTCCGAAAAACAGTAATACTGCGGTTCCGATAATCGAGAGATATCCCGACTCAAGGCTTTCTCCATTTAATTGAGCAAAGCCATGATAGGTGAGAAAAGAAGCGAGCAAATCACCGGTAAAAATCCCTAGAGCGGTTTTATAACCGGCGATTCTTCCATACCGTACACTCTGCGTAATGAGCGTAAAAAATACGG
Source organism: Bacteroidota bacterium (assembly GCA_016124755.1). GTDB lineage: Bacteria > Bacteroidota > Bacteroidia > NS11-12g > UBA9320 > WGNA01. The sequence goes on from WGNA01000006.1 coordinate 197,517, forward strand.
GCCCGATGAAGATGATCATTCCCAATCCGATTGCGTATCCTTTGAGGAAAATCATCCGGGCTGAATTTTTATTTTGGCTTGGTGTATTGCATAAAAATAATCCTTCCGGTGAGCAAATCCCAATGATTGTGCATGTTCCCGGTCTTCTTAATTTTAGTCATCAGCCACATCACCGGATGAAGCCACGAAAGCAAAACAGAAGTTGACTGACGTTTATCAAACGAAAACTCCGCTTCACCAAATCCTTTTTTAACAGCGAGATAATTGTATTGGTCTAATGTTAAAGAGGCAACATGCTGGAGTCCGTCGTAATTCTTTAGTTCTAATGGCTTAAAACTGTAAAAGAAACCGGTGAATAAAAACCTGCTTCTGGATTTCAGACTCATGATGTTCGGCGTTGAAATGTATACCGATCCACCGGGTTTTAAAATTCTGAACGCCTCTGCAAAAAACACTTCGTGATCCTGAATGTGCTCCATAATTTCCATTGCCACGATAGCCTCGAAGGTTGAGTCGGGAAATGGAAGGGAGCTTGTAACATCGGCTTTTTGACAAACGACTTTATCAAAATAAAAAATTTCGGGAAACAGATCACAAGCGGAAACATCGTATCCAGCGTCGTAAAGTTTTTTCGTGAATGCTCCGTGCCCGGCACCACAATCGAGAACTTTAATTTTTTTCCCGTCGGTCTTCTTTAAAAACCATGGCCAGAATGCCTGATGAATTCCCGGGATAGAAATGGGAACTATTTTATTTTCTTCCATTACAGCAAATTAAGCTGATCTCCGGATGTGTAAACTTTTCCTTTCGATCTGGGAGGCTCAGGATCTGTTGGTGGTTCATCATCCGGATCTTCATCGTCGTCTTCAAAATCTTCATCATCTCCGCCGTTATCCAGATCATCGTCTTCCAATTCCTCCTCTTCGTATTCTTCTTCCTCGTCATCCTCATCCGATTCAACGGGTACAAATTTCATAAACTCTTCGTAAGTGAGCTTGTTCCCGGTAGATTTCCATCCTTTTACATCGATAAATTCTGCAAGGTCGATTTCAGTTTCCAGTTTTTCCTTTTTACTGTTTTTCGTGGTTAACAGAATAACAGGTCGTTTTTCCAATGAAACATAAAGTAATCTGGAACCCCGGCTATCGCCGATAAACAGGAATCGTTTACCAACTGTGGAAGTCTCGATCTGGAATCGTTTCACATATTCTGTTTTCTGTTTACCATCGAAATGAATACAGGTGATCACCCGGCGCGGATTGAATTTGGCAATCAGCAGGAGATTGTTCACATCGTAGTGATTCGTGATTTCGTGATCGGTTAATTCATATTCTCCGTTCTTATAAATCACCAGTATGAGATCATCCGTATGGAAACTTCCGAGCAATTCTCCACGTCCGTCAACATTTAACCGACCGATCGAAGATTCCCAGAAAATATCTCGTCCACCAATGGTTGACTGACCTTTCTCCTTTAAATCAATTTTTCGCAGGCGGTATTTCGATACCGTATTTCCCTGAGAAGCTCTTCCCTTAATCGCGAGATCAGCAAAATTAAAATCGTAAATTTTCTTTCGGGCTTTTGCAAGTCCGTGCAGATAAATGGTTACAACTTCCGCTTCCCCATTGGCATTTGCAGTGAAATACCACACCTTACTCTTATCCGGTTTGCCAACATTGTACACCTTGTCCCGGGTTATGGATGTAACATTAAATCTCTTTGCGAACGTTTTCCCGGAAGCCGAATCCGTATAAATACAGTTGTAAACCATTCGGCTATCACCTTTTCGCCACACATCAACATGAATAATGTCTTTGCCGAAAAAGGCTTTATCGGAGACTTTGCTCACCACATAATTACCATCTCGCAGAAAGACAATGATATCGTCGATGTCGGAACAATCGCATATATAAGTGTCTTTCCTGAGTGCCGTTCCCACAAATCCTTCTTCATAATTTACGTACAGCTTCTCATTCGTTGCCGCAACAACTGCAGCCTGTATGCTGTCGAAAGCCCGTTCTTCGGTTAATCTGTCTCTTCCGGCTCCGTATTTTTTCTGAAGGTTTTTATACCACTCAATTGTGTATTCAACTAAATGATCCAGATCAAAATTTACCTGTTTGAGCTCTTCTTCAATGGCTTTTAACAGTTCATCTGCTTTAAAGGAATCGAACTTACTGATCCGCTTAATCCGTATTTCGGTGAGTCTTATAATATCATCTGGTGTAACCTCGCGCTTCAGTAATTTTTTAAATGGTTCGAGCCCTTTGTCGATGTTACCGAGAACTTCTTCCCAGGTTGTTGCTTCCTCAATATCGCGGTAAATACGCTCTTCAATGAAGATTTTTTCGAGCGATGAAAAGTGCCACTTCTCTTCTAATTCCGATCGCTTTATTTCGAGCTCCATCTTAAGGAGTTCCATCGTGCGCTCGGTATTGTATAGAAGGATGTCGTTAACATCCATAAAACGAGGCTTGTTATCAACGATTACACAGGCATTCGGACTGATACTTACCTCGCAGTTCGTGAATGCGTAAAGTGCATCAATCGTTTTATCTGCCGATACCCCGGGCGCTAATGAAATTTCAATTTCCAGATCTCTTGCGGTGTTGTCCACCACTTTTTTGATCTTGATTTTGCCTTTATCATTAGCCTTGATAATAGAATCAATAACCGTTGAAGTCGTTTGTCCGTAGGGAATCTCACGAATGAGAATAGTCTTTTTGTCCCGCTCTTCAATGCGCGCCCGAACGCGAATTCTTCCACCCCGACGACCTCCGTTATAATCCGTAAAATCCGCCAATCCACCGGTTGGGAAATCCGGTTTGATATCGGTTTTCTTTCCTTTTAAAATATCAATGCTCGCACGAATGAGTTCGTTGAAATTGTGTGGCATAATACGCGTCGACAAACCGACCGCAATTCCTTCCACTCCCTGAGCGAGTAGCAATGGAAATTTAACCGGAAGCGTAATCGGTTCATTCTTTCTGCCGTCGTACGACTTCTGCCACTCAGTGGTTTGCTTATTAAAAACAACTTCAAGCGCAAACTTGGTTAACCGTGCTTCGATATAACGTGGAGCTGCTGCACTGTCGCCGGTTCTGAAATCTCCCCAGTTTCCCTGCGTATCGATCAGCAGATCCTTCTGACCCAGATTTACAATGGCATCTCCGATCGAAGCATCACCGTGCGGGTGATACTGCATCGTGGTTCCGATGATGTTCGCGACTTTGTTGTATCGCCCGTCATCAACTTCCCGCATGCTGTGCAATATTCTGCGTTGCACGGGTTTGAGTCCGTCCTCAATACTGGGAACCGCTCTTTCGAGAATTACATACGATGCGTAATCGAGGAACCAATCCTCGTACATTCCTTTTAAAACACGTTCATGTCCCTGACCACCGTCGGAGGGATTGAGCTCCTGTTCTTCGCTTTCGTCTTCTTTCATCTTCCTTTATCCCTGTTGCGATCAGGCTGCTTTTCTGTTTTTACCTTTTTTGGTTGCCGGCGTTTCATCTTCTCCTTCATTTTCACCTGCAGCCTCTTCGGCCACATCCAGCTCAACACGAAGGTTGTCTATAATAAAATCCTGCCGTTCCTGTGTGTTTTTTCCCATGTAATATTCCAGCAGTTTGGGGATCGACGTTTCCTCATTTAAGAGAATGGGTTCAAGCCGGATGTTCTCACCGATGAAGTTTCCGAATTCATTGGGAGAGATTTCACCCAGACCTTTAAAACGGGTTATCTCCGGATTGGTTCCCAGTTTTTTAATGGCTTTAATTCGTTCTTCGTCGGTGTAACAATAGATGGTTTCCTTTTTATTTCTAACCCTGAAAAGCGGTGTTTCCAGAATGTACACATGGCCCTGGCGTACCAGATCCGGGAAAAACTGAAGGAAGAATGTAAGCATCAACAACCGGATGTGCATGCCATCCACATCAGCATCCGTAGCGATTACAATATTGTTGTACCGCAGATATTCGATGCCGTCTTCAATATTTAAGGCGTGTTGAAGCAGATTGAATTCTTCGTTTTCGTAAACTACTTTTTTGGTAAGACCGTAACAGTTTAACGGTTTACCACGCAAGCTAAAAACAGCCTGCGTATCCACATCTCTCGACTTGGTGATTGATCCGCTCGCCGAATCTCCCTCGGTGATAAACAGAGTTGTGTCCTGTCGTTTTTCATTTTTATCGTCATCGAAATGCACCCGGCAATCGCGCAGTTTCTTGTTGTGGAGATTGGCTTTTTTAGCGCGTTCCTTTGCGATCTTGCGAACACCGGCAATTTCTTTTCGTTCCTTTTCGGACTGCTGAATTCTTTTTAAAAGCGCTTCGGAAACATCAGCGTGTTTGTGCAGATAATTGTCGAGAGCTGTTTTTACGAAGTCGCTAATAAACGCTTTAACCGTTGGTCCGTCCGGAGCAACTTCGGTACTTCCCAATCGTGTTTTTGTCTGTGATTCGAAAACCGGTTCCTGTACACGGATACTGATTGCAGAAACGATTGAGGCGCGGATATCACTGGGCTCGAATTGCTTTTTATAATAGTCCCGAAGCGTGCGCACAACACTTTCTTTAAATGCATTGAGATGTGTCCCGCCCTGTGTTGTGTGCTGCCCGTTTACGAAACTGTAGTAATCTTCACCGTAATGATTATCGTGCGACATGGCAATTTCGATGTCGTCACCTTTTAAATGAATAATCGGATAGCGCAGTTGTTCTTCGTTGGTTTTACGGCGAAGCAAATCGAGGAGTCCGTCTTTGGAATAATAGCGTTTCCCGTTAAACCAGATACTTAGTCCGGCATTGAGATAAACGTAATTCCAGATCTGATTTTCGATGTATTCGTGGATGTACTTATAATTCTTAAAAATGGTGTCGTCGGCATGGAACTCGATCATGGTTCCATTCGGCTCATCGGTTTTAAGATCTTTTTCCTCTTCCAGATTTCCGAATTCGAATCGGGCAAATTTGCTCGCTCCGTCACGGAAAGACTGAACCGTGAAATGGCTTGACAAGGCGTTCACCGCTTTGGTTCCCACACCGTTCAGACCAACCGATTTTTGAAACGCTTTTGAATCGTATTTACCGCCAGTATTGATTTTTGAAACGCAGTCAATCACTTTTCCCAACGGAATTCCGCGACCGAAATCCCGGATGCGAACGAGTCTGTGATCTATGTCGATCTGGATTTTATTTCCAAATCCCATCACGTATTCATCGATCGAGTTGTCGATGATTTCCTTTAAAAGAATATAAATACCATCGTCGGCAGAAGAACCGTTGCCGAGTTTTCCGATGTACATCCCGGGTCGGTGGCGAATGTGTTCCCGCCAGTCGAGCGATCGGATTGCATCTTCGTTATAATTGTTTTGCTGTGCCAAGTTGTCTCAGAACATTAGTTGGATCAAACTCCGAAAATATAGCACTGGCGCGGCTTTGCGGCAGGAAGTTATAAACATCGTGTGGGTAGGAAGCAGAGATTTTACTTCAATATTCCGGACTTCCTTTTTCTATGATCTAAAATTTGAATCAGCGGGACGTTTACCGACAATCAACCCGCTGTAGTTCGATCCATACGGTGTCGTGCGAATCAAACCGCACCCGGATGGTTTTGTGATTTTCCGAAAGTTCTATCTGAATTGGCTCGTTGTACGAATCGCCTTCCTGAACATAATGGTAGTCGGCATTGATCATCATTTTATCATCTGAAAAATCCCCGATGAATGTTCCGATAGCTGCATCCTTTTCTGCGGGAAGTATTTCAAAAGTTCCCCGAACATTATTATCGGTAATGCGAATCGTGAGCTTGGTTGAGTCGATCATTTCCTGAACAATTTTTCCCTTTTCGCGTATAGGTTCACCTCTGAAAACCGAAAGAAAACACAAAGTCTCCATTTCTCCCTTTTTATCTGTTTTGTCCTTGTCCTCAGTTACTGTTTCTGTTACAGTTTCCGTTTCCGCCTCCGCCTCCCTTCTCCCGGGTTTCTTGCAACCGCTAAACACAGACATGATCACGAGTAAATTTAAAATGAGCGCAAACGATACTTTAGATTTTAGCATAATTCAAGAGTTTAGGGCTTCCGGTTTCTTCATGAGTATAAAATACAATCCGACTAAAAATGCACCCACGGCGGTGATCGCAAAAGTCAAAGTTGATCCTCCGTTTTGCCAGATAATTCCGGCGATCGAACTGGCGAGCAGGGCTGCAACACTTTGAAAACCCGAAAAGGTTCCGAGAGCCGAAGCGGCTTCTTCTCTGGGAACCACATTACTGATCCAGGCTTTGGCTATTCCATAGGTGGCGGCGTAAAACAATCCGTACAAAACGAAACCTGCTACGAACAACATCATACCTCCGGCAATAAAGAAAAGGTACACTAATGCGAAAACCATCAGCCCGATAATGTAAACCGGTTTAAGTCCGATTCGATCGGCAAGCTGACCGAGCGGATAGGAGAGAAGGGCGTAAATGAGATTGTAAAAAATAAATAATCCGATCATCCACTGATCCGAAATTCCAGCCTCTTTTACTTTTAGTAATAGAAAAACATCTGAACTGTTTACAATGGCAAAAGCCGTAAAACCCAAAACAATTTTGCGGTATTCTTGGCTCGCGGATTTCCAGTAAGAGAAGGTGTCTTTCCACGACAGTTTATTACCCTTTTTGATTTCCTGCTTTTTCTCCTTCACTAAAAAAGTAGAAACAACTGCCAGTATTCCCGGAATTAAACTGATGTAAAAAAGCTGAACATACGACTGTGGATGATACGCCAGATAGACCAATGCGATCGCCGGTCCGATTGCAGCACCGAGCGTATCCATGGCTCTGTGAAATCCGAAAATTCTTCCCCGGTTTTCCTGCGTAGCTTCATTCGCCAGTATTGCGTCTCGTGCTCCGGTTCGAAGTCCTTTCCCTAATTTATCGAGTGTTCGTGCGAAGAAAACCCATACCGGAAAACGGAATAAAACCATGAGCGGTTTGGAAATCGCACTCAACGAATAACCCAATTGAACGAAGGGAAGTCGTTTCCCCAGATTGTCCGACCATTTTCCAAAATATCCTTTACTAAGCCCGGCAGTCGCTTCTGCAAGTCCTTCCAGAATGCCAATAATTAAAACCGAAAATCCAATTTGTTTTAAATAGAGAGGCATCACAGGGTACAACATTTCACTCGCGGTATCTGTAAAAAGGCTCACCAGCGACAGTATCCAGATGGTTCGGGTAATTCGAAGTGACATCGCGTGCGAATCTCCGAATTAAGAACAACAGTGAAAAACTGCGTTGAGAAAAATCAATTGTGTGAGATAATTAGTTTTCAATAGTTTTGTGTTCAAACCAACTATCATGAATCATAAATTTTTCTTTATGAAGACTATTCTGTATTCGGTAATTTGTCTTCTACTTCTAAGTTGTGGCGGAATTCGTATTGAAAAACGGCGGTATAACCGGGGAGTCTTTATGGAATTCGGAAATACTCAACGCTCCAATTCTGCTATTAAAATTCAAAGGCAACTAAAAATTCATCCGGTTCGCTTTTCCGCCGATAGTCTTAAACTCAATTCTAAACACGGATTGGATCTGAGTTTTTTGAAAAACCTCTCTACGCGGGATATTCCCATTTCGGAATCAAAAATTATGAATGATTCAGATGAAGTGAGACTTGCGTTATCGACTAACAACAGTTTTAAAATTTCACCGGATAACTCATCGGGAGCGCTCAAGAGGTACCGACCGGAAAACCGGAAAAAAGCCGCAATTCAAATTCAAAAAGCTCCATCTGAACGAAACAGTCTGTGGGCATCGTCACTGGCAGTTTTGGGGTTACTCTTATCTTTTATTGCTCTTTTAAAAAAGTGGAAATCGTTGGTAAATTTTGCGATAAGGCATCCAAAAAAATCCCGATGGATTCTGGGTTCAGCCATGGTTGTTCATGGTTTCGGAGTGTTTTTAATCGGTAAATGGCTCAATGTACACGGTGCCCATTCCGGAATAAATCTTATCCGGATTTCGCTTCTGGCAATGATTGCAATTACAGCATCCGATATTTATCGAAGAATGGCAAATAAATCCGCGTATTCTCTGGTGAGCAAAAAATTGCATCTATTGGGTGTAAGTGGGGCTACCACTCTTTTATTAGCATCAATCGGTTTGAAAGGAGGAGCCGGGAATACATCCTTTTCAAAATTGATCGGCCAGGGAACAGACTATTTGGCGACTTCCATAATGCCGACAATCGGGATAGCCGGCGACGGACAAGGCGCGAAATATATTTTACTGATTATTGGAATCGTACTACTTACCCTCATTCTGATGTTTGCGATAGCCGCATTGTCATGCAATCTTTCGTGTTCCGGATATGAAGTAATGGGTATGGTAGTTCTGCTTGGAGGTTGGACTGTCGTACTTACGTTAGCTGTAATAGGAATAGTCTTGTTGGCTAAAAGAATGAAAGCGGTAAGACATCCGGAGGCAGTTCCGGAAGAAACAAAATCATAATTGAATTTTGTCTCCGAAACAGGCGACTTTAAACCCGGCGTTTTTTACAGAATTTGATTCCGAACTCTGCTTTATTAAAAGTGGGTTGCTGTGATTTAAATGGATAAAGTGAATTTTAGATCGGGTAGCCGAATCGGTTGATTCGAACAATTCCATGGTTTCTGTAATGAAAGGATGCGGGATTTCAGACATATTTCTTGCGGGTAATTCGTCTTCGTTATAAAAAGTTCCGTCAATAAGTGCGATGTCAACGGAATTCACAACTTCCATGATGTTGCGATTCCAAACCTTCCATTTATTGATGTCGGGAATGAACAGAACTTTTTTGTTCGCACCCGAGATGATGAATCCAACGGTTTCTGAAAATTCATCGCGATGCGGAACAAGAAACGGAGTTACAGAAATTTCTTTTGTGAGCTGTATGGTTGAATCCTTATTCAATGCCATAAGCGTAATATTATTCTGCGCGACCAACTGACTCCAGGGACCATTTGTTTTCAGAAATTCCGTCATTCGGGGCATGGCATAAACCGGAATATTATCTGCTCCTTTTGCTTCCTTTCCTAAATACATTAAACCCGTATAATGTCCTATATGGGCGTGCGTGAGAAAGATGGCAGACGGCAAACCGTTTTTTATTTCACCGGTTGCTTCTGCGGAAATTCTGCATTGTTTCGAGAAGTCCGGACTTGCTTCAAACATCCAGAACAAATGATTCTTTTGATCGATCAGGCTCAGACTTGTTACCATTCTGGAAGTATCCGGATGATGAAATAATTGCCGGCAACAGTCTTTATCGCATCCGATGTGCGGCGATCCACCGTCCTGTACCGTACCGGTAATTAATAGAAATGGCGGTTCAATTCCCGGGTTGTTATCAGAAGCAATAATGTGCCGGGGTTCAACGGATGTATTACAGGCTAAAATTCCGATGAGCAAAAAACAAATCCAACGCAACCGGAAGTTCATCAGTAAAAATAAAAAGAGAGGAATTGCCTTCCGCCTTGTGGTGAAATCCCCTCAATTCTTACCCGTCCGGTTAGTTTCTCAACCTGTGAAATAAAGTCATCCAAATCCTTTGAAGGTACATCATTAACAGAAAGAAAAATAAAGCCTTCCGGAAGATTCATCTGACGAATTTTTCCATTGGAAATATTGCTGACCTTGATTCCGTCTGAAATTTTATAGAGTTCTTTTTCAACCTTAGTCACCTTTTCGAATTCTGCACCGAGAATATCCGAACTTTTTACTGTTCGTCTTTTTAACTCGAAAGTACCGTCCATGTTCTCCATCTTAATAGTGGCCTCGGTACTTTTTCCGGCACGCATTACAGTAAACTTAACAGATTCTCCGGGCCTTCTTAACGCAAGAAATTCGTCGTATTCCGATTTATTGTTAACCGTTTGACCGTCGAGTTTAATAATTACATCTCCGGTTTTTACTGATGAAGCTGTACGATGAGTGGATGAAACATGTGTAACGTAAACACCGTCTTCCAATCCTCCGGATTCCGCCGAAAGTTGCTCGGTTAAATCGATAACATCAAGTCCGTCGAAGGCTTGTTGAATCTGACCATATTCCCGCAAATCGTTTACAATTTTCATCACGATATTGCTTGGGATGGCAAATCCGTACCCCACATAAGAACCGGTTTTACTGGCGATTGCTGTATTTACCCCCACGAGTTTGCCTTCAATATTAACCAACGCACCACCACTGTTTCCGGGATTAATTGCCGCATCGGTCTGAATAAAACTCTCAATCGGAAAGTTGTTGTCCACGATGTTGATGTTACGTCCTTTTGCACTCACAATACCGGCAGTTACTGTACTCGTGAGATTGAAAGGATTACCGACAGCAAGCACCCAATCACCAATACTAATGTTATCGCTGTTCGCCAGTTCAATAGGTTTTAAATCAGAGGCGTCGATTTTTAAAAGAGCTAAATCAGACGATGCAGCTCTTCCGACAACCTTTGCAGAGTAAGACCTTTTTTTGTTGTTGAGTACAACTTCAATTTTGTCGGCGTTGGCGATAACATGATTGTTGGTGACAATATAACCATCGGCTGTAAGAATTACTCCGGAACCGGTGCTGGATACTTTTCCGATTTGTCCGAAAGGATCGAAATCAAAAAACCAAAACGAACTTCTGCGATTTACTTCCGCTTCTGTTTTAATAAAAACAACGCTTTGCCGGCTTTTAGCAGAGGCTTCTACAAAACTAACATTCGCAAGATCTGACCTGCCGGATACAGCGGTCGCAGGATATGAATTTTCTTGTTGAACAATGATGGTTTTCCCGGAAAAATTCCGGCTGAAAATATACGCGCTGACAACGGCTGCAGAAATCGACAACCCCGCAATCAGCAAGAGGCTTCGTGAATTTTTCATGTCGAGAATTTGTTATTCAACCGGCAAATATAGTAGGATCATTCAGAGGGTTAATTCTCAATAATCTGAGCGTAAATCATAATGGAAACCTTGGGCTTTGAAGGATCATTGGTGTAGATTGTTACTTCCTTTTCAACCCGGCTATTCTGAAAAATAGAATCAAAGGTGATGGTTACTTCAACGGATTCTCCGGGTTGAATTTCACCTTCCAGATTCGTTAAAACTGTACAACTGCAAACTGAATAAACCTTTAAAATTTTGAGCGGAGACTTCCCCGTGTTTTTAACCGTAAACGTCATTTGCTTTTTAGCGCCCTCCTTTATTTCGCCCAGATCGAAAGTTGTTTTTTCCATAAAAATGGTTGGCTTCCGGTGCAGATCTTTCTTTTTCAACTGACTAAAATCCTGAGATACTTCCATTGAAATTTTGACGGATTTTGTTGGGAAATAAACATCTCCGGTTCCAAAGGATATTTCACTGTTTACCAAACCGAGATCTTCAATTTTATCCCCGGCAACCGTAATTTTCAAGCGCGCAGTATCTCCCGGTTTAAGTTCTTTTTTGTCGAATTCACAGGTTACGTAATCCGGAGTTTTAAGAATGTCTTTAATCTTAAGATTGCGGTTGTAATCGTTGTAAATGAAAAGGGTTCGGGTATAATTTCCGGTGTTCTTAACATCGCCGAATCCGATAACTCCGGTGCTCATTCGAAGATAGCCATACTGGCCCGGGTAAAAAGTTCCTACTGAGTTATTTGATGGGGGAGTGATGATGCCTTTAATCCGGAGAATTTTAGACATCACATTGTTGTAATTCGCCATCACCTCAATAGTTTTATCTACTTCACCAGCCAGATTTGTCGGATCAAAACGGGCAGTAATAACTCCTTTCATTCCGGGTTTAATAGGATTTTTAGGCCAGTTCGGAACGGTGCAACCACAACTCGCAATCACATTCGTGATCTGAAAATCTACATCACTGTTGTTGGTAAAAATGAACGTGGCGTGAATGGAACCACTGTTAAAAGCAACAGTTCCGAAATCATATTCATCGTTTTCAAAAGCTACCTGTTTAACATCTATCTGAGCTTCGGCAGAACGGAAAATGCCGGCGACCAATAACACCGATATAAAAAGAAATTTAAATCTGATCATAAGTTTTGACGTCGGTAAAAAGACAAAGGTCAATGCTTTTTGGTTGTCTGTCGTAAATCAAATTCATCCACAATTTATTCATGATCCGGGTTTACCTCCATTAAAATGAATTGGCGTTAACAACCGGATGCAGATGATTACCCCAACATTGTTTGAATCGGTATAATTTTGAGACGTGCAAAACGAATATCTCGATCCTTCTTCTGAACGAATGAATGACACAGACCGCGACATTGAAAAGGTGTTGCGCCCGGCTTCGTTCGGTGATTTTACCGGTCAGGAGAAGATATTAGAGAATCTGAAAATCTTCGTTAAAGCCGCCCGTCAGCGAGGCGAATCCCTCGATCACCTGTTACTTCACGGCCCTCCCGGTTTGGGTAAAACTACATTGAGTCACATTGTTGCGAATGAATTGGGAAGCAATATTAAAGTGACTTCCGGACCGGTACTGGAAAAACCCGGTGATCTGGCAGGATTGCTCACCAACCTCGATCAGGGTGATGTGCTTTTTATTGATGAAGTGCATCGTCTTAGTCCGGTTGTAGAAGAATATCTGTATTCGGCAATGGAAGATTTTCGCATCGACATTATGCTCGATACCGGCCCGAATGCCCGAAGTGTTCAGATATCCATTAATCCTTTTACCCTCATTGGTGCGACTACCCGAAGCGGACTGCTCACAGCACCTTTGCGAGCGCGTTTTGGAATTACCTGTCGTCTCGAATATTACGATGCTACATTATTATCATCCATTCTGAAGCGATCCGCAGGAATCCTGAAAACTCCGATTATCGAAGATGCCGCATTTGAAATTGCTCGGAGAAGTCGGGGGACGCCAAGAATTGCGAACGCATTGTTACGCCGTACCCGGGACTTCGCCCAGATTAAAGGCAACGGAACCATTGATCTTGCTATTGCCAGATACGCACTCGAAGCTTTAAATGTAGACACCCGTGGTTTAGACGAAATGGATAATCGCATCCTGGTTACCATTATTGATAAATTTAAAGGGGGGCCGGTTGGCATTAATACCATTGCAACAGCAGTGGGAGAAGAAGCCGGAACCATTGAGGAAGTGTATGAACCTTTTTTAATTAAAGAAGGCTATATACAGCGAACCGCCCGGGGAAGAGAAGCAACTCATCTTGCCTATGAACATCTGGGGAAAATTCCTCCCAGTCGTTTAAATACCTTGTTTTGATGAATGCAGCCACTTGCAGATGATATAAAAATCTGGGCCGGTGAACTCGGCTTTCTGGATTGTGGAATTGCAAAAGCTGAATTTCTGAAAGATGAGGAAAACCATCTGAACGAATGGCTCCAAAAGGGTTACGAGGCTTCTATGAACTGGATGCACAACCACAAAGAAAAGCGCCTCGATCCTTCTGTTCTGGTTCCGGGAGCGAAGTCTGTTATCTCGGTACTTTTCAATTATTTCCCTGAGTCGGAGCGATCAGACCCGACAGCCCGCATTGCGAAATATGCGTATGGAAAAGACTACCACTTTGTTCTAAAAGAAAAACTGAACCAATTGGCATTGAGAATACAATCGCAAACCGGTGAATTTCAATATCGGATTTTTGTTGATTCCGCTCCGGTGATGGAAAGACCTTTAGCAGTAAAAGCCGGTTTGGGTTGGATCGGGAAACATTCTTTATTGATTAATAAACGATTAGGCTCATTCTTTTTCATCGGACAGATAATCTGCGATCTAGAACTAAAAACGGATTCTGCACAAACGGATCATTGTGGAAATTGTACCGCTTGTATCGATGCCTGCCCAACGAATGCAATAGTTGAGGATAAAGTGATCGATGCCAATAAATGCATTTCGTATTTAACAATTGAACATCGCGGAGAAATTGATTCAGCATTTAAAAATCAATTCAACAACTGGATTTTCGGTTGCGATATTTGTCAGGATGTGTGCCCATGGAATCGGTTTTCCAAACCCCATCAGGAGCAAAACTTTATGCCCACAGAAAAAATGTTGAACTACACTCTGGAAGAATGGGAAATGATGACTACCGGAGAATTCAAAAAGATGTTTGCCGCTTCACCCATCCGAAGAACCGGATATAAAGGATTTAAGAGAAATTTGGAGTACGTGAAAAACAAAGCGAATGGAAGAGAGTGAAAAAAAGGATTCCGGAATAAAAAGCTCGCCTCAACTGGCAGTGGCGGTGCGAATGTTTATTAATGAAATATTCGACATACGCCATGAAGTAAATTTTGAAGCTACATCAGAATCGGTAAAAAAGGATGTTGAATTTAAAGGCTTCAATATCTGGATTCTGATTCTTTCGATCTTCATCTGCAGCATCGGACTCAATTTAAATTCAACGGCAGTTGTGATTGGTGCGATGCTCATTAGTCCGCTAATGGGGCCGATCACAGGAATTGGCTTTGCGGTTGGAACATTTGATCGTGAACTACTTTTAAAAGCCATTAAAAATCTTGGAATTGCTCTTTCCATTAGCATGCTCACTTCATTTTTATTTTTCAGAATTGCACCTGCCGGAATTAATCAGTCTGAATTGTTAGCCCGCACAAATCCGGGAATAATGGATTTATTGGTGGCTACTTTTGGAGGATTCGCAGGAATATTAGCCAATTCACGAAATGTAAAAACCAATGTAATTCCGGGAGTTGCAATAGCTACTGCTTTAATGCCGCCTTTGTGTACTGCGGGTTTCGGATTGGCAACCGGAAATCTCAACTATTTCTTCGGAGCATTTTATTTGTTCTTTATTAATTCGGTTTTCATCAGTTTGGCGGCACTGGTTGTTATCCGGTATCTGCGGTTTCCGATAATGAGTTATGTGGATCTTGCAACCCGAAGAAAAGTGCGGTGGTTTATTGTGGTATTCGTAATTCTGGTAAGTGTACCGAGCATTTTACTATATCAAAAGGCATTGAAGAAATCGGTTTTTGAATTCAGAGCCAAGAACTTTGTGGATCAGGTTATCAACTCACAGGAGCGACAAGCTGACCACATTAATTTCTTCAACAATGATTCGATTCGTAAAATTAATGTGTGGGTTTACGGACTTGAAATTTCGGAAAGCGAGAAAGATTCTTTTAATCGTTTACTGCCTCAATACAAATTATCCAATACCGAATTGGTGATTCGCAACATGGGAAACTTTGAAGAATACAAGCGAATGTTTGAAGTGAAGGATCAGGAAATTTCAAAAAGTTCGGGCGAGGCAGAGGCGCTGCGTTCCGAATTGGTAGTAACACATAACCAATTGGATTATTACCGGAATCATTTGGTTGTTCCAGCTGCATTTAAAATAGATCGCAAACAGCTCAATTCGGAAGCACATTCTCTGTTCAATACGGCTGATTCTGTACAATATTTATTCACGACAAATTCGGATACCCTGTCGCAGATAAAACCTGTTTTTTTAGTGTACTGGCATGGCAAAACCGTTGAGGAGGCTAAAATGGAGGATTGGTTAAAAGTTCGGTTTTCCAAACAGTTTGGCCAAATCAGCGTTCTGCATTTTCGAAAATGAAACGTATTCCGTGGCTGATTCTTTTAATGATTTTTATTCCGGGCAAGCTCCCGGCGCAAGACAACGACACCATTGATCTCACTCATTTTAAACCGGAAGTTTTAGAAAGACTTATACTTTCCAAAATCAATTCATACAGACAGGATTCGGGTGCTACCATTTTACGGACAGACAGCATTTTAAGACTTGCAGCGTTGGATCAGGCTGAGTATGTTAAACGCATCAGGCGTCTTGATCACCAACAAACATCATTAGCAAAATCAACGGTTAAAGACCGGGTCAAATATTACCACGGGCAAATGCGGGGAGTAGGAGAGAACATGCTCATGACCACAATCCACAGACCGGCCAAACTGCATTTGGGAGAAAGAGACACGATTTTAAACCTGAACACTTATTCTGAAGTAGCGGATGCGATGTTTCGCCTGTGGGTTAATTCAGCAGTTCATCACCACATTATGACGTATCCCAAATTTACCTGCACAGGGCTCGCTTTTGCAGTGGATTCAGCGAACGAAGTAATTTATGCGGTTGAGGTTTTCGGCTACAATTAATATCAGGGAAGGATAAATTCTGCAATTGTTTCCCGGTATGTTTTTCCAATAGGCAATTGCAGGTTTTGAATTTGAACATGGTTGGCGCGAATGGTAACTACTCTTTTCCCATTCACCACAAAAGACCGGTGAATGCGCACAAATGTTTCCGGTAAAATCTTCATAAGATCCTTCAGAGGCATCCGGCATTTGATCGATTCTTCATTTTCGAAATGAATAAATATGTGATCGTCGAAAGATTCGACATGCGTAATAGAATCGGGTGCGATCTGAACTTCTGCCCGATCGGATCGTACAGTAATAAATTCTGCTGCCGGTTTCTTATCAATCCAGTCTTTTGCTCTTGAAACCGCTTCCTGAAATCGACCAAGTGAAAAGGGTTTTAACAGATAATCAACTGCCCGGAGATTAAACCCTTCAACCGCATATTCTGAATACGCAGTGGTAAAAATAAAAAGCTGATCTCGGATTATATTCTGTGCGAAATCGAGTCCGGTAATAGCCGGCATTCGAATATCGAGAAAGATTAAATCTACTTCGTTATCCTGTAGAAAGGCTATAGCTTCCATAGTTGAAGTGAAGGTTGACAGTAATTCTATACCATTCGTTTCACTCGAGAATGATTCAATTATTTCTAATGCAACCGGTTCGTCGTCTATAGCTATGGCTGTTATCATGAAATTTTAATGTTTAAGTGAATTTCGTACTCACCATCGTTTTCAGTAGTTGATAAATAATAGCGTTTCGGATAGAGTTGTTCTAATCGTGTGACGGTATTACTGAGTCCGATACTCTCATCTTCGTCGGTTTTGGATTTCCCGGCAACCACATTGTTTTTCACTTTTAAATCAACACTAGTATCATCAACTGTAAGATCAATTTTAATGGTTGATTTAATATCCGGATTCACTCCGTATTTAAATGCATTTTCAACAAAAGTCATTAACAGCATCGGTGCAATTTTGGGTTCCTCCACATAGTTCTCCCGAAAATTAAGTGTAAGTTCAGTGTTCGTACTAAGTCGCAATTCCTGCAATTCAATATAGTCGCGCATGTATTGGATTTCTTTTCCGATGGCTACAAAATCATTTGCCGTATCATACACAACATATCGCATCATTCCGGCAAGTCTGAGAATTCCCGTCGAAGTGGATTCTGCTTTTTCCCGAATGGCCAATCCGTACAAACCATTTAATGTATTAAATAAAAAATGCGGATTAATCTGTGATTTCAGATACGCTTCTCTTGCTTCGTGGTGGGCTTTTGAAACCTGGGTTAGTCTTGTTCGAGTGAAGAGCAAATGAGAAAAAATAACTACGGCAATAAACAAATACAACTGGTGAAGAATCGAGCGCATTAATTCAGATAATTCACTGTTTGACCGGGGTTTCATCGGTGGCATTTTTTGAATCGACGGGTGTTCCCCGTGATGATGCATGTGGGGTGGATTAAAGCCTCCTGTAATCAAAGTGGGAAGCCAGGCTATTATTAAAAATGCGGCAAGAACAATAGAAATATAAAGTATCTGATTCGATGGTTTTGAGAGTTTGGGAAGAAGTAATTTGAAATTAATAAAGAAAAAACACGCCATTAAAAAATTGGCAATTATGTCGCGCCATACGGGTCTTGTTAAAACTCCGAACGGCTCTCCGGGTGGGCGAAGAGCCGTTAAAATCGGAGCGGATACGAATCCGAAAACAAGCAGCACAATTAAAAACGGCTTCCAGAACTTATATCGACCCAATCCCATTAATACCACAAATTAATACAAGTCTGAGAAGCCGGATTTTTTATTTTGAAGCGGTCATCACTTTGTTCAGGGTGTAGGTTCCCTGATCGTTTGTTACCGACAATTGATATACATAGTTCTCAGAAGCAAGTCCAAGTTCTTTGGGTTTTAATATTATCTCATGCGAACCGGTTGAAAGATCTTTCAAATTTTGAGAATGTACTTTCTTACCGTCAAAACTGTAAAGAGTGAGTACTACATCTGATTTCGAAATTAATTCAAACGGGATAGTAGTCTGATCTGAATACGGATTCGGATAATTCTGACCCAACGTAAAATTTTTAGCCGCTTGTTTTTCGAGATGTCCGATGCCAACTGAACCACTTCCCTGAACTGTAACTTCGAGATAGGTTTGGTAACCACCGATGGATGAATCTTCTTCTAAAGTTGCCAGTTGATACTGATATCCATCTGAAAAAATATTATCGCTGCTGTACGTCATGGGATCAGATCCTTTGGTGTACAGAGAGCTGTTTGCAGCATACAGAGCATTCTTTTTATCGATGTCGAAAGTCATTTGTGAAATTGCCGCATAACTGGAACTCACATACACCTGAAAGTGAATATGGCAGATTCGCCCTGTGTACCAACCGGGAAAAATGGTGGTAAATTCAACCATCCCGTTTGCGTCGGTAAACTGATAACCCCGCAAATATGTGAGACCTTTCTGTCCGGCATTATTGCTTTCGTCGTATCCCGAGTAAAGTCCGTCTTTGTCGCAATGCCAGATGTTTACCCGAACATTTTGCATGGGTTCGCAATTCTCGAGTCCCAGAATTTTCATTTTTACTTTAAAAGGGACTCCGGTTTTTGTTTCCCTCAAATCAGATCTTAAATAAGTTGTGTTCTCCGTGAGATCCAGTGGAAACGGACCTGCTGTTTCAGTCGGAATGAGAACACAGCTTCCATTCGTACTGAGCACTTCCTGAACCTTAGAAAACGATTTCTGAAAGGGAAGCAGGGTAGAGGCACTCAACAATCCTGAAATTCTCAGGAAGTCGCGGCGTGAATTTTTTGTTGATTCCATAATCTGATAAATGTTCCTTTAATGAACATCTAAATTATGGCGAATGTTACGCTATCGAAGCGTATTCGGGGAGAAGAGAAATTGAAGAGCGGTGAACGATAGTTAAAACCCGTTTACACATTAAAACGGAAGTGCATAACATCGCCATCCTGAACGATGTATTCTTTGCCTTCCACATTTAATTTTCCGGCTTCACGGCATTTGGCTTCTGATCCCAACGCATCGAAATCTGCAAAGTGAATTACCTCTGCGCGGATAAATCCCTTTTCAAAATCGGAGTGAATAACACCTGCTGCTCCCGGAGCTTTTGTTCCTTTAGTAATAGTCCAGGCGCGAACTTCTTTTTCGCCGGCAGTGAAATAGGTAATATATTGAAGAAGGTGATATGCCGACCGGATTAACCTGCCAACACCGCTTTCGGTTAATCCCATTTCTTCGAGAAACATCAATTGATCGTCGCGTTCCATCGTGGCAATTTCCGATTCGATTGCAGCGCTGATGTAAATTATTTCGGCTTTCTCGGAACCAATGGATTCCTCAAATTTTTTCGTGTGATGATTTCCGTTTACAACACTGCCTTCATCAACATTGCAGACATACATTACCGGTTTGCTGGTGATGAGTTGAAGACTGTTAACGAGTTCAATTCCTTCTTCATCCAGATCGATATTTCGAACCGAGATTCCGGCACTCAAACCGTCGTTCACTTTTTGCAAAGTCTCGGCTGCTTTTAATGCCGCTTTGTCTCCGGCTTTGGCCATCTTCTGATATTTCTGAATGGCCCGCTCAACACTTTCTAAATCTTTAAGCTGAAGTTCGGTATCAATAATTTCCTTATCGCGGATCGGATCAACAGAACCGTCGACATGCACAACGTTGTCGTCGTCGAAGCAGCGAACAACATGAATGATTGCGTCGGTGTTCTTAATATTTCCCAGAAACTGATTGCCGAGTCCTTCTCCCTTGCTTGCCCCTTTCACAAGACCGGCGATGTCAACAATTTCTATGGTAGTTGGAATTACCCGTTGCGGATTTACCAGTTGTTCGAGACGGAATAATCGTTCATCCGGAACGGTGATGGTGCCCACGTTCGGTTCTATGGTGCAAAAAGGAAAGTTTGCACTCTGCGCTTTTGCATTACTGAGGCAGTTGAACAAGGTTGATTTACCAACGTTTGGCAATCCTACGATTCCGGCTTGTAATCCCATTTTTTAAATTAAGGCTGCAATTTTACGATTTATCCCGGGCTAAAAGGTTAATCTACTCCGAGGTATTTATGCGTTTGAAGCGAGACCTGCCATTTCGGATTCTGTTTCACGAATTCCACGATCAACGGTTGCATAACTTCCCGTTTATCCCACTCCGGTTGAAGGTAAAGCCTGCATTCCGGACGCACAAGTGAAGCCCATTTTTCGGCCCATTCAAAATCCGATTTATTAAAGACGATTACTTTTAGTTCGTCTGCCAGCTCCGGAAAATCAGGATGGGGTGTTTTAAATTTTTTAGGCGAAAAGCAAACCCAGTCCCAGTTGCCTTTTAGTTCATACACACCCGAAGTCTCAATGTGCGTTCGTTTGCCGGTCTTTTTAATTGCGGAGGTAAGATTCGTTAAGTCGTACATGGCCGGTTCTCCTCCTGTAATAACCACAACTTCTGCCGGGTGCTGAACAATGTTTTCAACTAATGAGTCGATGCTGAGCAAAGGGTGTTTGTCTGCTGCCCAACTTTCTTTCACATCGCACCAAACACATCCAACATCACATCCGGCTATACGAATAAAATAAGCCGCTTGTCCGGTATAAAATCCTTCTCCCTGAATGGTATAAAACTGCTCCATTACGGGGAGCAGCGCGGAATCAGGCATGGCGGAGTTGGTAAGATTTGAGAGTGTTCTGCATTAAACCGATAATGGTCATCGGCCCAACACCACCCGGAACCGGTGTAATTGCTCCGGCAACTGCAGCACATGAATCAAATTCAACATCTCCTCTCAACACATATCCTCTTTCATTATCGGCCGGCACACGGGTAATTCCCACATCAATTACGGTTGCTCCGGGTTTCACCATGTCTCCGGTTACAAATTCAGCGCGGCCAAGAGCCACAATCAGAATGTCCGCCATTCGGGTAAAATCGGCCAGATTTTTAGTGCGGCTGTGACAAAGAGTTACCGTACAGTTTCCGGGATTATCAGCGCGTGACATCAATATGCTCATTGGTCGCCCAACAATGTTACTACGACCAACCACAACGCAGTGTTTGCCCGAAGTTTCAATCTTATACCGATCGAGAAGCTGAATAATTCCGTAAGGTGTTGCGCTAATAAATGTGTCTTCTCCTTTGGTGAGTTTGCCCACGTTTACGTCGTGAAATCCGTCAACATCTTTAGCCGGATTAATTGCCTGCGTTACCTTGTTTTCAGAAATATGTGATGGCAACGGCAATTGAACAATGAGTCCGTCGATCTCATCATCATTGTTTATTTCTTCAATTTTATTGAGCAATTCTTCTTCGGTGATCGTGGCGTCGTATCGCAATAGAGTAGAGGTAAATCCTACTTTCTGACATGCCAGCTCTTTGTTTTTTACGTAGGTTTTGCTGGCACCGTCTTCACCAACCAAAATTGCGGCAAGGTGCGGAGCTCTTTTGCCGGAAGAAACAATTTCACTCACCTGCGTGGCTATTTCTCCTTTAATGATATCGGACTGCTCTTTCCCGTTGAGCAACATTCCATTGGTGTTTTGATGCATACCTTCTGACATGGATTTCTATCTTTTGTGCGCAAAAGTAGCCATATACGAATAACTTGTTTTACTCTGGTCTGATAGGCTTTTGTTAATTGCTTAGCCGTTACGGTTTAGCTTTGTGACATGATGAAAAAAGCAACATTCTCTTCCGGAATTTTCTCGCTGATAGCAATAACCCTTGCCGGATTCTGGATTTCATCATGCAAAAAAGACGAGGTTGAATCTGCATCGACTGATAAAGGTTACAATTATTATCCGGTTCAGAACGGAGCTACCTGGATTTACCGGGTTGATTCAATTGTATACGATGATTTTGTTTCCGGAAATCCGGCAGATACAATCCGCTACTGGGTTAAACATGTTATCTCCGACACGTTTACAGATGGCATCGGAAGTCTCAATCAGAAAATAAGCCGCTACATTAAAAGTGATTCAAACAGTACGTTTAAGTTTAATGCTTATTTCACGGTTCGAAAACAGAAAGATCAGTTGGAGGTAGAGGATTCGTCGGGCAGGTATGTTAAATTGGTTTTTCCGGCTTTACTTCAGCGAACCTGGAACGGGAACACTTATAACATTCAGTCGCCGGAATATTATGAAATCATTTCGGCTCCTTCGAAAGAACAAATTGGTTCGGTGTTTTACGATTCTACTTTACACGTTCTTCATCACAATGTGAAGTATTTGGTTCAGGAAAGTTACCAGATTGAAAAATTTGCCAGAAATACCGGACTTATTTATAAGCGAGATAAGTATCTGGATATCACAATCCGCGACACGGTGAAGACTCAAAAAGGCCACGATTGCACCTACAATCTGGAAGAATATATTCCCTGATCTTTAATCACCGTTTGTCAAAAACAAAGCAGTTCCGTATTGTTGGAATGAATATTCTATGATCCGGCCACTGCCAATGCGAAATTCATTTCTACTCCTGCTGTTGTTACTCTGCGCATTCACTTCCAAAGCAGATTACGACTACCATTTTTTTGTTCAGTTTAAAGATAAGAGCCATAACTATTTGCAGTATTATGGCCCTGAATCTTTTCTCACTTCGAAAGCCATTGAAAGACGTAAGCGTCAGAATATTCCTTACGATTCATTCGACATTCCGGTAACCAAAGCCTATGTCGATAATATGCTCGATGAAAACATCAAACTCCGTTTTATTACAAGGTGGTTGAATGGTGCTGTAATTACAGTGAAGGATAAAAATTTTGCGTACAGGCTAAAGATCAAATTCTTTGTCGACAGGGTTTATTATTTAGGAAGAACTGATGAAAAGAGTGATCGGATTCACACGAACAACGATAAATCAAAAACCGGAAAATGTCCTGAAAAACCGGGTTCAATAAAAGAAGGTTACAACGAATCGTACGATCAGATCAAAATGATTAATGGCTTGCCGCTTCACAAACAAAATTTAAAAGGGCAGGGCATGACCATCGCAGTTTTTGATGCCGGATTTTACCGGGTCGATCAATTATGTGCTTTTCAGAAACTCAGAGAAGAGGGCAGAATTGCCGGCACATTTGATATTTACGAGCGAGACCGAAATGTTTATGACGACAACGATCACGGAACCAACGTTCTGGGTGTAATGGCTGCCGACTGGTCTAATGAAATGATCGGTTCTGCACCGGAAGCAACATACTATTTATTCAGAACCGAGCTTAAGTTTTCGGAATTGCTATTGGAAGAACTGAATTGGGTACGAGCTGCGGAGATGGCCGATAGTCTGGGAGTGG
Source organism: Bacteroidota bacterium (assembly GCA_016124755.1). Classification (GTDB taxonomy): domain Bacteria; phylum Bacteroidota; class Bacteroidia; order NS11-12g; family UBA9320; genus WGNA01. The sequence continues at coordinate 220,952 of WGNA01000006.1, forward strand.
ATATAATAAATTCATCGCTTGGTTATAATCGTTTTGATGAAGAAAGTACCAACCACAATCACGATGAACTCGACGGTAAAACAGCTTTCATCACCAAAGCCGCTTCCATCGCAGCTTCCCGCGGAATGCTGGTTGTAAATGCCTCCGGAAACGATGGAAACAAGTTCTGGAAGAAGATCAATTTCCCGGCAGATGCACCCGGAATATTAACCGTTGGTGCAGTAGATGAAGAACTAAATCCTCCGTTGTTTTCGTCTTTCGGGCCAACTGCCGATAATCGGGTAAAACCGGAAATAGCCGCGCTTGGTTACAACACGGCAATTACCACAACGTACGGTGTGGGAAAGGCAAACGGCACTTCATTTTCATGTCCGCTCATTGCCGGTATGGCTGCTTGTCTTTGGCAATCTAACCGGAATTTAAAACCCGCTGAGATCATTCACATTCTGATTAAATCTTCACACTTATTTGACGACCCCGACAATGTAATTGGTTATGGTGTTCCTGATTTTTTTGCCGCATTAACCATGGCCGGAGCGAATACTAAATTTAATTATTCGGGTGCGGGGACAATCTACCAATTCCCGGATACCGTTGATTCCCGTTATGCATTTCAGTTCTATACACCCTACGATTCAACCGTATTGTTAAATGCTGAATTTTCGGAACCCCGAAAATTTCTGTTTTTTAATTACAAAAAGGAACTTACCGAAATACCGGTCACTACTGATTCTACCGGTTTTTCGCCTATTCGCATTAATTGCAGGGGAATGAAAAAAAGAACCGGAGTTATTATTTTGGAAATTGAGTCAGAAGGAATGGAAAAACATTCCGGCGAGAAAACCCTTTACGAGAAGAAGTTTGTTGTACGGCGTTAATCTACCGAACTACAAATCGCATACGTACAAGTCCATCCGTCGTGGAAATTTCTGCGACGTAAATGCTCTTCGCCCAATCACCGACATGTATAATCTCTTGTTTCGAATTATCATTAATTCGATCTGAATAAATCACCTGCCCGTTAACATCATAGATATTGATTCGAGTGATTTGAGATTTACTTTCAATGGTCAACTGATCAGTTGCCGGATTCGGAAAGATGGAAATGCCGCCTTGAGAAACTGATCCTATGCCGGCAGGGAAAGTCACTTCGAACTGATAATGCAGCGTGTCATTCGATTTTTCCTGATCTTTTCCAAGTCTGGAAATTGCCATTGCAGACCAGCTTCCACGATCTTCCGGTGCGAAAAGATTTGAGAATACAACGTCTTTCTGTTCACCGGAGTCGAGTGTGATCGATTCATTCGTATTGTATTTTACAGAAGTGCCTTCCGACAGAATCAACGAAACACTGAAAGGGGTGCTCAGAGCGCTGTCTCCAAGATTTGTAAACCGTACAACCGGAGCATAACTGCGGTTTACATGAATACTCGTATCCGCTCCGGGAATTAAAAACATGGTGGCTTCAACGTCGTACGCTTTTGCAATACTGAAAACCGTAAACAAGGTATCGTCGAAAGAATAGCTGTCTTCCGAGTTTTTAATAATAAGGGTTGAAGTAAAAGATCCGGTTTTGTTTAAAATAAAAGTAGCCGGGAGGTTAATGGTTTTTGTTGCTCCAACTGCCAAAGAATCGAGATGACCGGTTTGTTGATAAACAGAACCCGATGATCCTGTAATATCGAACGAATAATTAATAGGTGTGTAAATAGATTCCAGCCCGTCGTTCTGAATACTGATCTGGGGTGTAAGCGAATCATAGCTGTATGAGTAGATTTTATTTTTCTCCGGGATTTCAATCGACTTTGCTTTCACCGACTTTAAATACGAAACCTCAAAGCTGGAAGTAATGGAATTGTTTGAGGCTTCTCCGTCTGAACCCCATTTGTGCCAAATCTTGCAGGTGTACACATCTTTAACAAGTGCATCAAAATTTTTATTGAATCGGATGGTGTCGAAATTCCCGGTATTCAGTGTAGAAAAGATTGTAGTTGAATCAAGGTACATCAGGTCTCCCTTACTATTTCTGATTTCACAATAGAAAATCGGACTGGCAGTAATGTTATGATTTCCATTATTGTAAATAACCGCCGATGGTTTGAGAGATGTGGATGCATTAAAAACCTTTCCGTTTCCGGGAGTTAAAACTTCTTTAACTGAAATATCATTAGCCGTTACCACATCAAAATAAAGTTTAGCACTGTCGTTTGATGGATCCTGATCATTTGTAAGACCGGTTTTAACCATAAAAGTTAACGTCTGCACAGCGTCCGGCACTGCGAAATTCTTAAACAGTATCTGATTGGATGAGAATTTTACTACATCCACATTTTTAACATCGGAATAGATGGTATCTCCCCATACGTCTTTGACAATTGCGTATATGGGAACGGCTGTTTGATCCTTGGTGCCGAAGTTACGAAAGGAAACATAGGGCTGAAAAGAAGCTTTTCTTTCGTAGCGCGAATTGGCCGCCGGCTTGCTCACAGAAAGAACTCCGAGATCGTAGCTCTTATCCACATAAACCTGAATTCTGGCGGTATCGTTCAGCGGAAAAGAATCGGTTACACCCCAGGTAAAACATTCGAAGGTTACATCTCCCCACCATGGAATAGTGAACGAATCAAACGGGATGATAATCGACTCGGTACCCAACAAGGTTGCCATTTTTGTCTGCACATTTGAGATCTTATCTTCCTGTCTGATGCGGGAAGTAATCATGATGTTTTTCTTGGTGTTCACACCGTTATTAACTACCCTTACTACCGGTGCAACCTTGTCTACATTGAGTTCGAACTTCGCACCATCGGCCGGTTCAAAATACGTTTCAACAGACACATCGTGCCGAATCACAATGTCGAATTCGGTTTCCAGCGTATCGTTGTCTAAAACCTTATCACCCGGTAGTTTGGTAAACACCCTCATCAGCATTTTTCCATAGTTGTTCCTCGACAAGCTTTTGGAAAAAATTATTTGTGCAGAATCGTTACTCTTTAAAGTCGTGCTAACTGTGTCACCATAAATTTTCTTTCCATACAGATTATGAATTTCACAGATTACATCGAAGGGTGCATTCTGATCAATAAAACCGTAATTAATGATGGTGGCTTTGGGGGCGATGCTGTCGAATTGATTGTATTCGATGGTGTCGCTGTTGGTTGGATAATCTACCCGTAGAACAGCCAGATCATTACCCACTTGAATTCTTGGCTGAATGTTGAATTTAAAATTGAAACCAGGTGAGAACGGCACCCAAGAAGTATCTCCATAAGGCTCGGCAAAGTAAAAAGCATTTGGACGAATAGGATCTTCAATTTGATAAACAAAAGCAACATTCGATGTGCTGGTTTGCCTTATTCCGACGAAGAAGCCGGAATCAATCTTCACCTTGGGCAAAACCGATAAGATGTACGTTCCTGCAACGGACATCAATGTGTCCGATGTGAAGATATTATTTCCGGGTAGGCCACGTGAATTCTCATCCCAAATGCCCAATTGAAATTCCCGGCCATTCCCGGCAAAATCAACCTTAATCTGATTAATGTAAATTGTGCTATCAGTGTAAAACTTAGCAACAAAATCTCCAGTAGCTCCGGTGAAACCAATTCCACCCGGACCATTTTGACTAAAAGGACCAGCATGTGAATAAACGTTGTAATCGACAATTCGGCGAACAGAATCCACATCATCGAATGGATAGTCATCCGGCTCTATATACACTTTAATCCACTCGCTTCCTTGAACAACCGGCTTATAGGACCCAAAAGCAATTATTCGCTCCTCGTAGGGAAGAACGCTGTCAATTATGATCGAATCTTTAAAAGTATTGGCTCCCGAAACTCCGAGATAAATTTTGCGGTTGTAGACTGTTTTCAAACCACTATTATTAATTCGGGCCATTATCGTATCTGCACGATTCATAAGCACCGGAACCCTTCCAAGACAATATACATTGGTTACGCCCAGATTGACATTGTATCGCGGAAAATTAATTTTGATGTAAGGCTTTCTGAGGTTGGAACCATTCGTAGAATCAACTGGTTTGCCCGCTGCTGCAATGTATTTTGTTTCGTTGTTTGAGATGAAGGCCGGAACCGACGCATCATTTTCGTAAACCCAGGTAATTGGAAGTGCTTGTTTTTGATATTGAATAAACTCAACCAGTATCTTGAGATTTTCGCCTTTTGATGTATCGACTCTGAAGTAAGCAATATTAAAATCAAATCTTTTAAAGCCTTTTGTATTGTCAACCACCAATGACGGATCATTATCATAAACCTTGGTCATCGCTGCCGCGTGAGTTGGCCAACTGATATTTTTTGTTCCGAAGTCGGCAGCTTTGGTCATAGCCAGATATATTCGGAATCGCGGATGGCCGCTGTAACTGTTAAAATCGCTTTTGAAAAACTCAATGCTACGAATAGTATCGCCATCCGAAAGCTGGCCTAAAGTGGTGACAGGATAAATGTATGCATGCCTGCTAAAAAATGTATCTGAAGATGCACCTGTTGTCATCGGGCCGAAGATGTTCAACCCTTCAAATGAATTTTGGCCAATGATCGTGTACTGAGCACGGCTCGTGAAAAAAGAAAAAAGAAAAGTTAAAAAGACTAAAGTTCGGAGGATTACGGAAGATTGAAGTGGGAAGCAATCTCTGTTATACTTCCAATTGATAATGTTAAGATTCATCGGCTAAGGTCCCTAAGTGGCTGGAATAAAAAGCAATCCCAATTCGATCAAAATTAATTGAAATTGACGGGCAAGTCAATGCACGGTTTAATAATGAGTTACATTTTACTGTGTAAGCGCTGCATCTTGTTAAACACCACTTGTCAATGTTACAAACATCGGTGTAGGTTTGCGTCGAAGTCGCCATTTTAAACATGACAAATTCAAACGAATTATCCCGTGAAACCAGTCCGTATTTACTGCAACATGCCAACAATCCGGTTCAATGGCACGCCTGGAATACGGAAAATCTGAAGATCGCCCGTGAACTCGGAAAACCTTTGCTGATCTCAATTGGATATTCTGCCTGTCATTGGTGTCATGTAATGGAACACGAAAGTTTTGAAGACCTTGAAGTTGCAGAAATTCTCAACCAAAATTTCTATTGTATTAAGGTTGATCGCGAGGAAAGACCTGATGTTGATCAATTGTATATGGCTGCCGTTCAGATTATCACGCGTAGGGGAGGATGGCCATTAAACTGTTTTGCATTTCCCGACGGGCGACCTTTTCACGGTGGAACCTATTTTCGGAAAGATGATTTCATTAGGGTATTGAATGCAATTACCCGGGAGTTCACCGGGAATCGCGAAAAGCTTGAAGATTTTGCGCGGCGACTTTCTTCTGCTATCCGATCAAATGACGATTTGCCGGCAGCCGTTTCTGTGAATACTCTGCCTCAGGAATTTCTGAACAAAGTTGATGAAGCCATAATACAATGGTCTCCATCTTTCGATTTGCGCGATGGAGGAATGTCGGGCGCGCCTAAATTTCCGATGCCGAACAATCTTTCCTTTTTACTTCGGTACGGTTTCAAAAGAGAAAATCAAGCTGTTCTGGATTTTGTAAGAACATCTTTAATACGAATGGCTTGTGGTGGAATTTACGATCAATTAGAAGGTGGTTTTGCCCGGTATTCGGTTGATGCGCTCTGGAAAGTTCCACACTTCGAAAAAATGCTTTACGACAACGGACAATTACTCAGCTTGTATTCAGATGCTTTTCTGGTTTTTAAAGATGAAGTATTTCGCGATGTCGTAAGACAAACTGCAGAATTTTTGGTTCAACAATACCAGGACAAATCAGGAAATTTCTTCTCAGCGTATGATGCGGACAGCGAAGGAGAGGAAGGAAAATATTATGTGTGGAAACCCGAAGAACTTGAATCCATTCTGAGTGATGATGAACTTCGCTTAGCCAAATTGTATTTCCGGTTGGGTGACGAAAGCCTTTGGGAACACGGGAATTACGTGCTGCAACGAAATCCGGAATTCGGCCCAATCACTCCGGAGGTGAACGCCTTGCTCACCAAATTGTCCCGTATCCGCAAAAACAGAATTCCGCCCGCTTTGGATGATAAGACCATAACAAGTTGGAATGCCATGGCACTTTCCGGTTTGATTTCAGCGAGCCGGATTTTGGGAAACCGTAGTCTCGATGTGAGCATAAACAACTCGTTGGATTTTATCTTACAAAATCAGATTCGATTCGAAAACAACCGGCCGCTTCTATGGAGAACCTACAAAAACGGGGAGAGCAGAATCGAAGCTTTTCTGGAAGACTACGCATTTTTGATTGATGCACTCATTAGTTCGTACGAATGGAATTTTAATGAAGAAAGATTAAGAATGGCCAGAGATCTGGCACATTCGGTTGTCGCTCTTTTTTATGATGGAAGCCGCGGAATGTTCACTACTTCGCAATTAGATTCAACAGATTTGGTTCACAACGGAATTGAATATTTCGACAACGTAATTCCGTCGGCAAATTCAGTAATGTGCCGAAACCTGATCAAGTTGGATAAATATTTTGACTTACCGCACTTCCGGAATTCTGCAGACGAAATGTTGCGCAAAATTGCCCCGGGAATTGCTCAATATGCTTCCGGTTACTCAAACTGGATGCACGCCATTTTCGATCAATATGATTCGGGAACTGAGTTGGTTGTAACCGGTGCAAACGCAATAAATGCTGCGAAAGATTTTAGAAAATATTATTTGCCCGATGTGGTTTTAGCGGCCTCAAATTCATCATCCGAAATCCCATTATTAAAAGACAGAACCGGAGATTCATTGCAATTCTATCTCTGCACGAACCGGGCTTGCGGTCTTCCATTAACCGATAAAACCGAAGTGTTAAATTCACTTTTGAATACGGCATAAAAAAAGGCCGCCAGACCGACGACCTTTTACTCATTAAAAAGAATATTTTATTTAACCAGCGTCATCTCGCTAACCAAATGACCGGCTCCAGCGTAAACATCAATCACCCAAAGGATGTATCGAATATCAACCGAAATAGTTCTTTGAAGTTGTGGTTCAAAAGCAATGTCTCCGCTCATGGCTTCCCAGTTGCCATCGAATGCAGTTCCGATGAGTTCACCTTTACCATTGATTACCGGACTTCCTGAATTTCCACCGGTGATATCATTATTCGTGAGGAAACATATATGCATCACCCCGTCTGAATCGGCGTATTGTCCGTAGTTTTTAGCTTTAGCCAACTCTACAAATCTTGCCGGAAGATCAAATTCACCATCCTTTGGAATGTACTTTTCGAGTACACCATCCATCGTTGTAAAATAGTTGTAGTGAACCGCGTCTGCAGGATAGTAGTCTTTTACATTTCCGTATGTAACACGCATAGTTGAGTTTGCGTCTGCCGAATAATGATGGTTCGGATTCATCTCCATCAAACCTTTAACATAAAGTCGTTTAGCCGGAGTGAGGGATTTCTGCGCCTCATCAATCGTAGGACGAATATTAGCCCAGTAGTGATCCATTACTATCCGGTACAATTTGTACATCGGATCTTTTTTGTATTTGCCGGCATTTGGTTTAGACAAATACGCCAGAACTCCTTCCTGTGAAGTCATTTTTGATTTTTTGTAATACACCTGAGACATCTTGGTAAAGTCACCTTTGTATTTTTTAACCAGACTCAGAAAATCGGTCGGGAGCATTTTATGATCGAGATCTTCGTACATGTATTTTAACATAGCAGCAAACACATCCCGATCGAGAGGCATGTAATAATCTTTGAAGAATTCGGCTATGTTTCCCTGAACTCTCTCTGCAAGATTGGTTCGGGCTTCATCCGTTTCAGCATCTGCCATAGAAGAGAAAAGGGAGGCGATCTGCATCATTTCGATTCCGAAGAATGCCTCATTAATGTATGTGCGGTAGTACTCGTAATCCTGAATTTTAGCATAACCATCGGCATACATCTTTATAACATTTCCGTACAATTCTTTTCGGGTATTATCCTGAGCAACCCATTTTTCAAAAGCATCTTCCTCCGCTTTCTTCATTTCATATACGTGAAGTTTTTTAAGGGCTTTGGTTTGACCCATGAAATTCTTCCAGTAGTTACTTACCTGTGCATATTTAGATGCATATTGAAGGTCAACTCCTTCATCCTGTGCCTGATATTTCTCGTATATGTCAAGCTTGGTTCTGCGCACTTTAACCCGTGCTGGAAATTCAACATCGGTATCGTAGCGAACACCATACGAAGTGAGGTACCGGTCTGTACTGCCCGGGTATCCGAAAATCATGGCGTAATCTCCTTTTTCAATTCCTTTCATGGAAACGGGTAGGAAGTGTTTCGGCTTAAACGGTACGTTGTCTTTGCTGTATTCAGCCGGCTTGTTGTCTTTGCTGGCGTAAATACGGAACATAGAAAAATCAGCGGTATGACGTGGCCACATCCAGTTGTCGGTTTCACCACCGAATTTTCCGAGTGATTCGGGCGGAGCCCCAACCAATCTTACATCCGGGAAAGTCTGGTAAACAAACAGGTAATATTTGTTTCCTTCATAGAAACTTTTAACCGTTCCGGAAATAAAGTTGTCTTTGTCTTCAACTCCTTTAGTGATGTCTTTGTAGTGTTCAAGAACTTTTTTGTTGCGATCTTCAAGAGACATAGATTCGGTGAGTCCTTCCGTAACTTTATCGGTTACGTCTTCGATCCGAACCAAGAGGGAGATTCCGAAATTGGCCTGGGTTTCTTTGTCGCGGCTCATCGCCCAGTAACCATCGCGCAGGTAATTGTGTTCTTTGTCGCTTACCGACTGCAAGGCATCGTAACCACAGTGATGATTGGTGATAAATAGTCCCTCGGCGGAAACAATTTCACCGGTACAAAATCCTCCGCCAAGTCGAACGATAGCATCCTTGAGGCTGGAGTTATTGATATCATAAATTTGTTCAGGGGTTAGTTTGAGTCCGAGCCGAACCATCTCTTCATAGTTCTGGCTTTGGATTAATGACGGTAACCACATACCCTCGTCTGCCTTGAGACGCAAGCTGGTGACGGTCAGAAATAAAGTGAGAAGTAAAATTAAACGTTTCATTTAGAGCATTTGATAAAGTTGAATTGTCTGGATCACATTGACGGCTTCAACATGCGGCGAAAATAGAAATAATGATCCGATAGATTCGTCAGGGGTGATAAGTGTTGGAAAAATCTCGAAGAATAATCGGGGAGGAGAACGGATTATAATTCCACATTCAACTCCTTCAAAAGGTTGTCGGCACCCCCGATATATTTCATTACGTATAAAACAAAACGGATGTCGACCCCAATCGAACGGCTGTACGATTCGTTCCAGGCAAAATCATTAATAGTGGCCGTGTAAGCCCGATCGAAATTGATTCCCACCAGATTTCCGTTGGCGTCAAGAATCGGACTGCCGCTGTTGCCACCGGTTGTATCCAGATTATAAAGCATACCAACAACCACTTGTTTCTTTACCGGATGAACCAGATTATCACTCGCCTGAATGGTTTTGAATTTAGTATAAATATAACCGGGCAAATAGTAATCGGCATCCTTTCTTTCGGCTTCTGCAGATGTATCGGCTTTTTCGAGAATGCCGGAAATAGTCGTATAAGGTTCGTCGTAAACAGCATCTTGCGGTGAGTAACCGCGAACAAATCCGTAGGTTAAACGCAAGGTAGAATTGGCATCCGGCACAAAAGTTCCTCCGAAATATTGCTCCCGCATCTCGGCAAGTCTTGGCATTAATGCATCCGTTTCATTCTGAATATACTTCCATTCTTGTCTCAATTCATCTGTTTCCTGATTGATGACGGAGGCAATTTTCACCAATTTGTTATTCTGTTTGAAAAACTTCATCGGGTTGGCTTTGAACTTTTCGATGGTAGCTGTTGAGTTCAGCCATTTCGATTTACTCCAGATTTTACTGAGCCCGGCGTTGATGTCGTGCAGATTTCCGCTTTCGGCATGAATCATTTTCAACACTTCATCCATTCGTCCGCCGCCATTGTTGTGAATCCTGAAAATTAGACCTGCGAACATTTCCCGATCGAGCTCCGGAGTAAAAATTCTGTATTCTGATCTCAGCTCTGCCAGCAAATTTTCCTTTTCGTCATTAATCCATTGCCGGGATCCTGATTTACCGAGATATTCCATCCGGTTGTGGCCGTTGTTTACAAACTGAGCTACGTGAAATAGCCCAGAGGAACTGTACATCTGATTTAATAAAAGGTAGTCGTCTGTGATTTTCATTTTCTGCTCAAACAGATCGTGAAGCCGTGGAATTACCGAACCGTATTTCTCTACCAATCCGGGATTTCTGGCCACGTTTAACTGAAGTTCTTCCTGTTCTGCATATCGCTGACTTATTATGTTGGTGCGTGTAAGTCCCTGAAGTTTTCCCTTAAAATTTTTAGAAGTGTTATTCAAAGAGGCCAACATTCCTGCGTATCGAAGCTGTTTGGCTTCATCTCCCTGAGCATCTTTTTCAAGCATTTCAATTTTGGTATCGAACCATTCTGAAATAACCGGTAAGATGTGTTTGTACTGGTAATCTAAAAACTCGGCCGGAGCATGACGGTAAGTAGTTCCGGGATAACCGAGAATAAATACAAAGTCGTTTTCGCGGGTTCCGTTCGAATTAATTTTTAAAAACTTCTCCGGCTTGTAAGGTTTACCGTTTTCATAAGCCCGAACAACAGAAAAATCGGCATTATGGCGAGGCCACATCCAGTTATCTTCTTCGCCGCCAAACTTACCAACAGCCTTCGGTGGCACGTAAACCAGACGTACATCTTCCAATAATTTGTACCGGAAAAGAGTATAAAACCTCCCGACAAACATTTCCGAGATATCAATTTCCAAATCCGGGTTCTGTTTTTCTTCTTCCGCTTTTATGGCTTTAATGTTCTCCGCGATTTTGGTTTTCTTATCGGCGGGCTCAAGAGATTCTGTTCCCTCCAATACTTTATCACTCACATCATCAAAAGACAAGGTAATGCGGCATGGGAGAGAAGTCTTGATTTCATCTTCCTGTTTTGAAGCATAAAATCCTCGTTCTAAATAATTGTATTCCGCAGAACTGGCAGCCGCAACAGAACTGAAGACACAATGATGGTTGGTAATAATTAACCCTTCCTCAGAAATAAAAGAACCCGTACATCCGCCAAGCCTCACAAGTGCATTGGTTAATCCGGTTTTCCCGGGTTGATAAATTTCGGATTGCGGAATTTTTAAACCAACCGCATTTAAATCTAAAGATCCCAGTTGGGCCAGCGGATACATTCCTTCTTCTTTTTCGGAAGGAGTGAAGGCGAGAAATAAAAAGGATATGGTAAAAAGCGGCAGCGCTATCAGAATGAGAGTTCTGATTTTTTTTGATCTAAAAACAGGTTTCATATTTAAAATACTCAGAACTGAGAAGCGTCGATAAAAGCTTTCAATTCCTTATTGTTTGCAATCTTGACATCCGCGCGATTTCCTTCCCACCATTTCTGCCCTTCGTAAATGAAGATGATTTTATCGCCGATGTCGAAAACTGTCTTCATATCGTGCGTATTAATAATGGTTGTGATCTTAAACTCCTGTGTGATTTCCAACAACAATTCATCGATCACACGAGAAGTTACCGGATCGAGGCCAGAGTTCGGTTCATCGCAAAAAAGGTATTTGATATCCATGGCAATGGCTCTCGCGATACCAACCCGCTTTTTCATTCCTCCACTTATTTCTGCCGGATACCGCTTATTAATTCCCTGCATGTGCACCTGTTCCAGACAAAAGTTCACCCGGTCGAGTCGCTCTTTTGCCGTCATGTTGGTGAACATCTTTAAAGGGAATTCGATATTTTCCTGAACGGTATTAGAATCAAAAAGGGCAGTACCCTGAAATAACATTCCGATTTCACGACGAATCTCACGAACCTCTTTATCGTCGAGTCCGAGAAAATCCCGGTTGTCGTAATAAATGGAGCCTTCTTCGGGTCGCAGCAAACCCACCATGCATTTCATCATAACGCTTTTGCCGCTGCCACTTGCACCAATAATGAGGTTTGTCTTTCCGGGTTCAAGAGAAGTTGATATACCTTTCAACACTTCCTTCCCCTCGAATGATTTTCGGATATTAACCAGTTCGATCATCTACAACAACAACTGACTTAAAAGGTAATCGGAGAAAAGGATCAAAACGGCACTGTAAACAACAGCCCGGGTACTGCTCGTTCCAACTTCCAGCGCACCTCCTTCTGTATAATATCCATAATAACAAGAAACCGAAGTGATGATAAAGGCGTAAGTGAATGCTTTAATAAGAGAGAAGATCAGATTGAAAGTTCTGAATGTATCTCTGGCTCCCTGAATGAATTCATCGGGCGTGAGAATTCCACTTGCCTGACCGGCGATAATTCCCCCGACGTTACTCAGAAAAATCGAAATAATTATGAGCATCGGAACCATTACAATGCCCGCAATTATTTTAGGCAGTGCCACAAAACCTGCGGAATTAATTCCCATAATTTCCAATGCATCGATCTGCTCGGTTACGCGCATGGTACCGATTTCCGAAGCAATGTGAGAACCTACTTTACCGGCAAGAACCAAACAAGTAATGGTTGGGGCTAATTCTAAAATGGAAGAGTCGCTAACAATAGACCCGATCACCGGATTCGCCACGAGCGGACTGATCAACTGATAAGCGATTTGAAGCGTTGTAACCGCACCCTGAAAAATGGCAATTATGGCAACAATTGCCAGAGAGCCAATTCCAATATTGCTCATTTCATGCAGCGTTCGTTCCCAGTAAACCCTGAATTTTTCAGGTTTGGTGAACATGCCTTTCAGAAAGAGTAGGTATTTACCGAAGTGATAAAAAAGCAGCATTCTTTTTCGGGCGGTAAATATACCTGTTCTTTAAAAGGTAGCAGGTTTAATGGCCTACATTTGTGCCGATTGTGGAAATAATTCGATTGAGATGAGCGAGAAAACTGCATTGATAACCGGTGGGAGTAAAGGCATGGGAAGAGAGTTGGTGAGGACTTTTAGCCGTAATGGATTTAATATTATTACCTGCGCTCGTGATGAAGCTGCTCTGTCGGAACTCAGATCGGAAATTCAAAAATCAGGAGGAAAGATTTTTACAGCAGTCTGCAACGTGAGAGAGCCGGAAGAAATTAAATCGTTCATCAAATCCTTAGGCTCAGTACGCATTGATGTTTTAATTAATAATGCGGGAGTATTTGTTCCCGGGCAGATTCACACAGAAGAAGAATCCGTCTTTGGTCTGATGATGGAAACCAACCTACAGGCAACCTATCATTTTTGCCGGGAAGTTATACCGATGATGCATGACTCCTCCAAGCCACACATATTTAATATATGTTCAACAGCGAGTATAACAGCCTACCCGAATGGCGGAAGTTACTGTATTTCGAAATTCGCTCAATACGGATTAACCAAAGTATTAAGAGAAGAATTAAAACCTAAGGCTATTGCCGTAACGGCGGTTTTGCCGGGTGCCACCAGAACCGGTTCGTGGGATGGAACAGATTTGCCGGATGAAAGATTTATTAAACCTACGGATGTTGCATCTGCCATATTCAGTTGCTATCAATTAGAAAACGGAGTGGTGGAAGACCTGCTGATCCGGCCTATGTTGGGAGATATTTTATGAGCTCCGGAGGTCACCGATTTGCAACATGATTGAGTTACAATTAACGTTTACCACGGATTGACAAATCACGTTGGGTATTGCATCTAAATTTGAATCAAATATTTTTGCGCCATTCTTCAAAGTACCTCTTAAGACGCGAAAGGCTGTTGGCTGATTACGATCTGAGCAAAACCTTTTGTTGAATGCACCCTTAATTCTATAGAAAGACACTAATTAACAAAAATTACAAATGAAAATGAATCGTTACTTTTTGACGCTGAGCCTTGTGCTGTCAATGGCTGTAATGTCATTGGCTCAGAGTCAATTTGAATTCGTTCCGGTTAACAGAACTTTGAAATTCAAAGACCAATCAGCCGAGTCAAATTTTGGTTTAGGTAAAAAATCTGAAGAAAACGGTTGGTTAACTCCGGTTAAACTAATGGAAGATTACGGAGCAACTTTCCAGGGTTCATCTTATTTTCCGTTGTTTCAAGACTCAACTGTATTCTTCGTTCCTAGCCCTGATGCAACAAGTCAGGATCTTTTTTCAAATTCATGGAACCTCTTCGGAACCGTATTTCAACCGGAGGATCCATTGTATGTTCTTCAAACAGACGGATGGCAATTTACCAGATTCACACATTACACTTGTGACTCTGTAAACTTCCCATACTCTTACATCCGTCAGGTTGATCAGATTGAGGTTGGTGGAAACATGGTTGACGTTGTTGATACCGTATTCATTCACTTCTATCAGAACAAAAACCTGAACTGTACCTGGTTCTTCAACAATTCAGAAGAAGTATTTGCAATGCCAATCCGCGATCAGTTCAGTATTGACAAACTCGCTCCTAAAGATGTGGCCTTCATCGATACAATTCTGCTTACTGCTGATGCCGTTACCGATACTGAATTCGGAGATAACATCAATATCAACAGCATCACCAGAGCAATTTCTGCTGCGGTTGCAGATGTTCCGGGTGACAACTCAGATAAAAACACAAACGTAATCGGTGTTTCTATTGCCTTCAAAACAATGGTTCCTTATAGTTTCGGAGATACGCTTCTCAGTTACAACGACGCAGTTACACCATCTAAAAAATTCAATGTTTTCGGAACTGCTTCATACTACAATCAGGGATCAAGAGTAGTTCAGACTCAAACTTACAACAACTCATTTGTTACCAACCGTCAGGTGCGATATGGCCAAAAAGTAGGAAGCAACCTTTGGGGTTATATACCAACTCTCCAGTCTGTAGGTTGGAACACAGATTTTTACTTCCCGGCTTCTTTTCACGTTACCGGTTTAAACGTTGGTATCAATGAAGTAGCGAACAATACAAAAATTCAGGTGTATCCTAACCCTGCTAAGAAAGGCAGCGATATCGTTGTTTCTACCAGCAGCGTTAAGGCTTCTACCGTTACCATCCAGTTGATCGATGTAGTTGGAAATGTTGTTTACTCAACTCAAACCACTTCCGCTAATCAATATACAATTCCTACTTCAGATGTAGTTCCCGGAATTTACTTCGTGAACTTCTCTGCAAACGGAGCAACTGCTTCTCAAAGAATTGTTATCACAGAATAAGATTTATTCTCCTCATAAAAAAAGGCCGGTAACCCCGGCCTTTTTTTATGCCTTCCAGGCAAGTGTCATCTCCCTTTTTCCAAGAGCCCCTTCCGGATTTTCCACCTTAAAACCAATCGATTTTAAATCTCTTTTAAATTGTCCCTGGGCGCAATAGGTTGTTAAAAGTCCGCCTTCATTCATTGTGTTGAATAGTTTCTCAAGATTTGAAAAACTCCAGGGCTTTTGCTGTTTAGATGGAGCAAATGCGTCGAAATAAACCAGATCGTATTTCTTGTCTGGAATAAAATCTTCCAGTTTCAATTCAAAAACACGCAGTTTAAAATTTGGGGTAAGTTTCCGGTATTCTCCGTTAAACTGATGTACTTCTGAAATAATGTTTTCTGGAATATTTAGCATACCGGCATAGTTCAGCAACTCAACTTCCTCTGCTGATAGCGGAAAGGGTTCGAGCGAATCATACTCAACAGGAAAATTCACTTCTTGCATTGTTAATAAAACATTCAGACCGGTTCCCATGCCGATTTCCAAAATACTTTTCGGGTAGGGTTTAACACGTTTAAATCCGTGTTCGATGTAAACATATTTCGATTCTTCCATAGCTCCGCCCATGCTGTGATATGTTTCATTCATCTCATCAACATAAACAGTAACAGATCCGTCTTTGGTTGCTATTATCTTCCTGTTATGAGGATGTTGTCTCTTATCCGGCATTATATCTTTTCTTTGCAATCGTTTTCCAATGACAAAAAAAACTGTTTCCATTGTTATTCCGGCTTATAATGAGGGGAAGACAATTCACCTGATTCTGGATAAAATTCGCCAGGTTGAACTTGACTTTGAAGTTCAAAAAGAATTGATAATCGTAAATGATTGTTCCAGCGACAACACCACCGAAGCGGTTCAGAATTATCAAAATCAATATCCGGAACTGGGAATCCGACTTCTTGAACACACCGTGAACAAAGGGAAAGGTGCAGCTCTTCATACCGGAATTGCCGGCGCCACCGGTGACTTTGTTTTAATTCAGGATGCCGATCTCGAGTACGATCCGTTTGAATACAATGATCTTTTGAGGCCGTTGTTGCAGGAGGTTGCGGATGTAGTTTACGGTTCTCGTTTTATGGGAGGGAAGCCGCACAGAATTCTGTTCTTCTGGCACACATTAGGAAATAAATTCCTGACTTTTCTAAGCAATGCTTTTACGAATCTCAACCTTAGCGACATGGAAACCTGTTACAAGGTATTTCGACGTGAGTTGGTTCAAAGCATTAATCTCAAAGAAAAGAGGTTTGGTTTTGAGCCGGAGGTTACGGCAAAAATTTCAAGAATCCCCAAAATCCGTATTTACGAAATCGGGATTTCATATTACGGGAGAACCTACGAAGACGGTAAGAAAATCGGCTGGCGCGATGGTTTCAGAGCACTGTGGTGCATTTTTAAATACAACATTCTGGAAAAATAATTCCACATGCGCTGGGTGAATATCTCCATTGGTGTGACGATGATTCTCGTAATCTGGTCTGCATCAAACATAATGTGGAGCGGTCACCATTATCAGGGAATTATTAAGGCAGACGGAAAAGGATATTACGCACATCTTCCCGCAATTTTCATTTATCAAAATCTCAACTTTCCGCAATTCGATTCCATTGAAAACGGAAAATATTTTAATGAAAATTACAAATACGATTACCGTAAAACCTACGACGGACATATTATTAATAAATATTTTGCCGGTACATCGCTTCCTGTATTACCGTTCTTTTTAGGCGGGCATCTTATTACTAAAATTAGCGGTGGCGACGCCGATGGCTATTCAAAATGGTATCAGATAATGGTGAGTGTTGCCGGTATCTTTTATTTACTTCTATCACTTATAGTTTTCGTGCGCTTTCTGAAATTATTCGAAATACCGCCGAATATTATAGCCCTTTCTCTTCCTGTAATGGTATTCGGTACCAACTGGTATTATTACGTTGTGGTAGAACCCGCCATGTCACATGTTTATTCGGTATTCTTTATTTCTCTTTTTCTTTATCAGATCGCCCGGTGGGCGAGGAGAGGAGTTTTCAATCCGGTTAATTCAGGAGTTTTAGTCGGTTTAATACTTTTCATCAGACCGGTTAACGGATTGATACTACTTGCTACTCCAATATTCTTCGACGACTTCACTCATTTTAGAAATGAATTTTTAGCGCTCATCAGAAAGGATAGAAGAATCATTTTAGCTGTCCTTTTTGCCTTTTTAATTCCGGCCTTACAACTCGTTATTTATAAAATTCAATGCGGACATTTTATGGTTTATTCTTACGAAGAAGAGGGTTTCAACTTTCTCCATCCGCATTTCTTCGACATTCTTTTCAGCTATAAAAAGGGATTGTTTTTATACACGCCTTTGATGTTGATTTCCCTTTTCGGTTTAGTTCCGATGCTAACTCATAACAGATGGTGGTCGCTTTCTCTTTTTTCTTTTTTTATAATTCTGACCTGGGTTTTATCCAGTTGGTGGAACTGGTATTACGGAGGTAGCTTTTCATCCAGAGCCTATCTCGAGTATATGCTCATTTTCGCATGGCCGATGGCAGAACTATTGAAAAAAATATCCGGGCAAAAACGTTTAATTAAATGGCTCTTTGGAGTCGCGATAGTTTTATTGCTTCTGCTTTGTCAGTTTCAAACCTTTCAATACAGACACATGGTTATCCATTGGGACTCCATGACACAAGAAAGTTACTGGAACGTATTCCTCAATTTTGATTTTCTGAAGAAGTAATCCGCAGTTTTTCAATTCTTGGAATAGGTCCGCCACAAAAACTGTGATGGCAATCTATGCATGCATCAACCCCTTTGTTGAACCGATAAGTCATCGACGAATCACCGCTTTGAAGTTGTTCCATCACCAAAGCATAAGCAGCCGAATGTTCTTTAAAAGTCTGATTAACGGTTCCCGGAGTAGTTGGTTTCGAAGAAGTAAGGTTTTTATAAGCTGATGGAAAGGTGAACGAATCCGCTCCTTCCAGAATTTGTTTTCGAAGCAATTGATTTTCGAATTCCATCTTACGCATTAGCAGAGCAAGTTCAGATGGTTCATAAATATCAGGAGCCTCCTGTTGCTGAACCGGTTTTTTATTACAAGCCGCAACCAAAGCAATGAGCGAAACGAGAATGATAGCTGTTTTTCTCATTTAATAATTACCCCGCTGGCCATAAAAGTGTAATTCACTTCCGGAGTGCTGATCTTCATAATTTCTTCCTCCGTTTGTCCTTCGTCTTGAGCATAGTGACGCAGTTCTTCAACAGAAACCGTATCAACAAAAGCATATCCTTCAACTATTGCCTGATGACCGGCGCTGTTCTTGGGTACGAAGAATCCGTAATCTTTGAACTTAATAAACAGATTGTCGTCGCCCTCCATTTTCAGATTGATCCAGCAGCCTTTAGCCTGGCAAACCTGACCAATTTCTCCCGCAAGTTTCACCTCAACCGAATCATGTCCTTCCAACATTCCGGGAAGTTTTGAAACTTCAACAGCTCCTTCTTCATTGATAGTGGAATCACCAAATACTCCGAAATATTCGGGTGAATCTTTTACTGAAGTTTTGTTACAGGCAGTAAAAAAAGAAATGGAAACGAGCAGAGCCATTCCGGCAAAGAGTGTCTTTTTCATAATGTGGAAGTATGCGTATTTAAGTCAATAAACTGGTCGCAAATAACATATTCTTTCTCATAATTACTGGCGATGACAACAGTGCAATTGGTAGGTATTTCCCTGATTTTTTCCGTAAACCAGTTAATTCCCTGATCATCCAGATTCGATGTCGGTTCATCGAGGAGATAAATTCCGCTTTCCGAAGCCAGGGTGATAATCAGCTTTAAACGTTGTTTCATACCGCTGGAAAACAAACCCACATTTTTAGTCAGGTGTTTTTTTAACCCGGTTTCTTCAAGCCAATTATTAAGATCGACTTCCTTTCTTTTTTGTTTGAGTTTGAAATGGAATTCGAGGCATTCTTCCAATGTAAAACTCTCGACCAGTTCGAAGTAGGGAGCGGTATAACTAAAGTATCGGTGCCAATCAGCAAGATCCAGATTGGTCGAATTCAATTGCCACCCGACCTCGCCACCGGTTGGGCCCATGGCACCGCAAAGAATTTTTAATAAGGTTGATTTACCACTTCCGTTTTTACCCAGAATCGCTATCCGTGCTCCCGGAGCGATATCCATTTTAAGATCTTTAAAAAGCCAGTGGTTTTTAAAACGTTTGGATAATCCGGAAAGTCGGATGACCGGTGTTTCTGTCATCTTATCGGGAAAGGAATCCTTTCATAATTCCCCGGTCTGATGTTTTAATGAAACTGATGATTTCGTCTCTTTCCCGGGTAGCCGGCATTTCGGCTTCTATTTTTGCTAATGCGATGGCGTTGTTCATTCCCCGCAAATACAACATCCGGTAGATTTCCTGAATCTCCGCAATCTTTTCGGAAGAAAATCCCCTTCTTCTTAACCCAATCGAATTAACTCCTTCGTAGGATAGAGGTTCACGTGCAGCTTTCGTATAAGGTGGCACATCTTTACGAACCAGTGATCCGCCTGAAATAATTACGTGAGCACCAATTTTTGAAAACTGATGAACGGCAACAAGTCCGCTGAGAATGGCAAAATCGTCTATGATTACCTCGCCTGCAATTTGAGACGCATTGCCAATGATGACATGATTTCCGATAACGCAGTCGTGCGCAACATGTGAGTATCCCATCAACAGACAATTGCTTCCAATAACCGTTTTGCCCTTGGTACGGGTTCCGCGGTTAACGGTTACACATTCGCGGATGGTTGTGTTGTCACCAATTTCAACTGTGGTTTTTTCCCCTTCAAATTTTAAATCCTGCGGTATGGCAGAAATAACTGCACCGGGGAATATTCTACAATTCTTGCCAATACGTGCTCCTTCCATAATGGTGACATTGGAACCGATCCAGGTTCCTTCACCGATTTCCACATCTTTATGGATGGTCACGAAAGGTTCGATTACCACATTGTCGGCAATCTTCGCTTCCGGGTTAACATATGCAAGAGGTTGAATCATGCGTCAAAAGTATCTATTTATTCTCAACGATTTGGGCCATCATATCCGCCTCACAAACAAGACGATCTCCAACATAGCCTTCTCCGTGCATAAGACATAAACCCCGACGGATGGGCGCCGTTAATTCCATTTTAATAATGAGCGTATCGCCCGGTACCACTTTACCCTTGAATTTGGCATTCTCTATTTTTACGAAGTAGGTACTCCAGGCTTCCGGATTCTCTTTGTCGTGTAATACCAGTACGCCGCCTGCCTGAGCCATTGCCTCGAGTTGAAGAACTCCCGGCATTAACGGTTCACCGGGAAAATGTCCCTGAAAGAAGTATTGATCCCCGGTGATATTTTTTACTGCCGTAATGATGTTCTCATTAATCTGAACAATTTTATCAACCAGCAAAAACGGGAAAGTATGGGGAAGAATTTTTTCGATCTGCTGATAGTTAAATACGGGTTCAGCATTCGGATTATAACGAGGAATATTCTTGATCCGGAGTTGTTCCTTCTTCGTTTTCTCCATAATCTTTCTGATTTTCTTGGCAAATTCCACGTTAGCAGCGTGGCCGGGTCTGGCGGCCATTATCTGTGCTTTCATCGGCATACCCACCAATGCGAGATCACCGATCATATCCAGCAGCTTGTGTCGTGCAGGTTCGTTTTGAAATCTCAACTCCACATTGTTGAGGATTCCTTCCTTCTTTACTTCTACTTTAGGCTTGTTAAAAAGCTTCGCTAACTGATCCAGTTCTTCGTCTTCAATTACACGATCCACAATTACGATGGCATTGTTGAGATCACCTCCTTTAATGAGGTTGTGCTCTAAAAGCATTTCCAGTTCGTGAAGGAAACAAAACGTTCTGCAACTGGAGATCTCAGAATCAAACTCATTTAACTGGCTGATGGAAGCGTGCTGGCTTCCTAAAACCGGAGAGTTGTAATCGATCATTACGGTAAGACGGTAGTCGTCAAGTGGCATGGCGACCATTTCAACTCCGCGCTCCGGTTCTGCATAAGAAATATTATACGGAACCGAAAAATATTCTCTTTCCTTGCTCTGCTCCACAGTTCCAATCTCCTTCAACTTGTCAACAAAGGGCTTGGAACTTCCATCCATTATCGGAGTTTCCATGGCATCAAGTTGAACCAGAACATTGTCGATTTCAAGACCGGCTAAAGCTGCCAGCACATGTTCAATTGTACTCACACGGGCGCCGTTTTGCTCAAGTGTAGTACCTCTTGATACATCAACAACATTTTCTGCCAGAGCATCAATTATCGGTTGCCCTTCGATATCGGTTCGCTGAAATTTATATCCGTGATCCTCAGGTGCCGGAACAAAAGTCATGTTAACCGGTTTGCCGGTGTGCAGTCCGACTCCGCTTACGGTAAATGCACTTTTTATGGTTGTTTGCATCTTCTCCATGTCAGCCATCATTCTTATTCCTTTTCTTTTTTCTCTGATTGATTGTGAAGTTTTTCCAGTTTGGAAATACGATCCCGCATATTCGGGAGATCTTTTATCATTAAGTGGCTTCTCAACGCATCCTTTACAGGCATTACCGGACTTCCGAACAGTTGAGTATTCTTTTCTGTAATGTCTTTGTTTAATCCGCTTTGTGCACCGACCTGTGTTCCGTCGGCTACTTTTAAATGTCCGGCAAAGCCAACTTGTCCGCCGATCACGCAGTACTTTCCGAGTGTCGTACTTCCGGATATTCCTGTCTGACCTGCGATAACTGTGTGATCGCCGATTTCCACATTGTGAGCAACCTGAATCAGGTTATCCAGCTTAACGCCATCCCCAATCCGTGTACTTCCGATGGTAGCCCGGTCAATCGAACAATTCGATCCTATCTCCACATCATCTCCAACTACCACATTGCCAATCTGCGGAATTTTCACATAGGTTCCATCACCTTTTGGGGCGTGTCCGAAACCATCGCTGCCGATAACGGTACCGGAATGTATAATACCATTCTTGCCAACAACGCATTCGTGATAAACACTCACATTAGAATACACCAAAGTGTTGTCGCCAATTACTGCATCGTCTCCGATATAAACGTTGGGATAAATTTTAACACCGTTTCCGATTTTAGCCCGGTCTCCGACAAAAGCATTAGCACCTATATAAACGTTATCGCCAATGGACGCAGAAGATGAAATCACCGCACGATTGTCAACGCCACTTTTATCCCGTGCAGGATTGTAATAATGATTGAGAATCTGACAAAATGCGAGATAAGCATTGTCGGTGCGGATGAAGGTTTTATCCGATTCAGAATTAATTTCCTGATCCCGGTTAATAAGAATAATGTCGGCCTGGGTTGAAAATAAATGTTCGGCGTATTTTGGATTTGAGAGAAAGGTTAACGACCCGGGAATTCCCTGATCAATTTTCGAAATACCGGAAATCCATTCCCGACTTTTCCCTTCAATTTCCCCCCCGATGAGTTCTGCGACTTCGGTAACCGAAAGTTTTGTCAATGCTGGTGTTTTGGGGCAAAAGTAAAACTATTTTGGCGTACAGATAAAATACTTTCTGACCACACTATCAGGGGTTAAAAAGTTGTAATTGTCGGATGCTTTAACCAAATCTATTAAGCTGCCGTCTTTCCTCCGGATGAAGATATTTTCGGATAAAGAATGATAGGCTTCGTTCTCAGCAACTCCGGATTGCACTAAATAATTCACCTCACTTTCAGACCAGTTTCCAGAACTCATTACCTCCTGTTTTATAGAATTGAGAAATTGCGGAGGAAACTCTTCGCTCTGAATTTTGCAAGACGGTAATTTCCGGTTGATCAGTTGATAACTGAGATGAGCAAGCAACCGGTCTTTTTCATTAACCCAATATTTGATGCAGGCAAACAATTCGATATCGTCGAGTGAATTAAAACGGTTCAGAATTTCTTTGTCTTTCAGATTATCCGGTGTGATGGTATTCTCCACAAAAAACTGAAAGTTGGGAAGCGTAAAAATGGGAATTCCCTCATCGTAAAGTTGTCGAGCTCTTCGAACAATATTATGTAAAAGCGTATCTGCTGCCAGTGCTGTTTTATGCAAATAAACCTGCCAATACATGAGTCGTCTGGCAACGATAAATTTCTCTATACTGTAAATCCCCTTCTCATCAATTACGAGCTGGTCGTTCACCACGTTCAGCATTTGAATGATGCGTTCAAGTCCGACAATTCCCTCTGAAACCCCGGTGTAAAAACTGTCGCGGGTTAAATAGTCGAGACGATCCATATCTAATTGCGAAGAGACAAGCTGATGCAGAAACCGCTTGGGATATTTGTCTGTAAAAATTTCAATCGCTCCTGAAAGTGCTCCGTTAAATTCGATGTTCAGCATTTCCATTATCCTCAGCGAGATCACTTCGTGCTTTGTACCTTTAATAATGGTCTTTTCCAAAACATGCGAAAAAGGTCCGTGACCAATGTCGTGGAGCAGGATCGCACATTTGGCATCGAGTTCTTCCTGATCAGAAATTTCAACATCCTTGCTCCTCAGAACCGCGATTGCCCGGTGCATGAGATGCATAGCTCCGAGGGCATGATGAAACCGGGTGTGCGTGGCTCCGGGATAAATTAAACCGGTTAATCCCAATTGTCGTATTCTTCTGAGGCGCTGAAAAAACGGGTGTTCGATGAGCTCAAAAATCAGGTCGTCGGTCACATTTATAAATCCGTAAATCGGATCGTTAATAATCTTGCGGGCGGGCATGGTGCAATATTAAATGTGATATCCGGCTTCCTCACTACTCATATAATCAATCGGTGAATGAGATTATAAAGTCAATTTACAGAACTTACTTCATGGTTTATACGAAGCTTACGATTATTGCAGTTGAAATGGGAGTTCTCCTGAACCCCGTTTTCATTATCATTTAAAAATGCAAAAAATTCATCTCCTGTGGGCCGATGACGAAATCGAATTGCTCAAGCCACACATATTATTTCTTGAAACCAAAGGATATAATGTCGATACGGTGAACAACGGTGTAGATGCCGTTGATCAGATTCGCGAAAAACATTACGATCTGGTATTTCTGGATGAAAACATGCCCGGTATTTCGGGTCTCGATGCACTTAAACAAATCAAAGAAGTGAGCCCGGATCTGCCGATTGTAATGATTACAAAAAGCGAAGAGGAACACATCATGGAAGATGCGATCGGTTCTAAGATCGAAGACTACCTCATTAAGCCGGTTAACCCAAACCAGATTCTGTTGTCGATTAAAAAAATATTAGACAATAAACGGTTAGTTACGCAAAGTGTGGCGAGTCGTTATCAGATGGAATTCCGGAACATCATGATGGCACTAATGGAAAAACAGGATTTTGAAGGGTGGAAAAACATCTACAAAAAACTGGTTTACTACGAACTTGAAATTCAGCGAAGCAATGAAACCGGAATGGAGGAAGTGCTTGAGACGCAGAAAAATGAAACCAATCGTGAGTTTTCAA
This sequence comes from Bacteroidota bacterium, assembly GCA_016124755.1. Lineage (GTDB taxonomy): Bacteria > Bacteroidota > Bacteroidia > NS11-12g > UBA9320 > WGNA01. Next base: position 245,751 of record WGNA01000006.1, read on the forward strand.
AATTTGTTCAGCAGCATTACCTCGATTTTATTAAATACGATAATCCGAATGCGCCGGTAATGTCGCACACGCTTCTCCGAAAAGAGGTGATGCCTTTGGTTAAAGACAATGTTCCGGTGTTTTTCGTTTTGGTTGACAATCTGAGATACGATCAATGGAAGTTTATTCAGCCATTGGTGTCTTCGCTTTTCAGGGTAAACCGCGAAGATTTGTACATGACTATTCTGCCTACGACTACTCAATATTGCCGGAATGCATTGTTCGCCGGATTGATGCCGGCCGACATCGAAAAACGATTTCCGAGACTCTGGAGTAACGACGAGGACGAGGGAGGCAAGAATCTTCACGAAGAAGAATTTCTGAACGACAACCTGAAGCGACTTCGCAAAGACATCAAATCGAGCTATAGTAAAGTCATCTATTTAAATCAGGGAAAAGATCTGGTTGACGACATTCCGAATCTCTTTGAAAACGATCTCAATATTATCGTTTACAACTTTGTGGATACGCTTTCTCACGCCCGTACCGAAAACAAAGTAATGCGCGAACTTGCCGAGGACGAAGCCGCATACCGTTCACTTACGCTTTCGTGGTTCGAGCACAGTCCGTTGTTCGAAGCTTTAAAACGCATGGCCGAAAAGCCGTGTAAGGTGATCATCACAACCGATCACGGTTCGGTGAAAGTGACCGATCCGGTGAAGGTGATTGGGGACAAAAACACCACTACCAACTTACGTTATAAGACAGGAAAGAATCTGGATTTTAATGAGAAAGAAGTGTTTCACATCAAAGATCCTTCGAAAGCCGGATTGCCGGTTCAGCACATAAGTTCCAATTTTATTTTTTGCCGTAACTCAGATTTCTTCGTGTATCCGAATAACCTCAATCATTACGCGAAGTATTATAAAGACACCATTCAGCACGGCGGAGTTAGTCTTGAAGAAATGGTGGTGCCGTTCATCTCTCTTGAACCCAAATGACAACCGAATTCAGGATTCCGGAAAACGGAGAGTTGAAGTCTGTTGCCGGGTATCTTCAAAAGCTTTCACAAGATAAACCGATCCAGTTGTTTGTTGGAGATTTGGGTGCGGGTAAGACGACTCTAATCAAGAACATCGGAGGTTTGTCGGGACTTTCAACACAAATGAACAGTCCGTCTTTCGGACTTGTAAATGAATACCATAATGCAGATCAAAAATTTTATCACATGGATCTGTACCGATTAAATTCGGCTGAAGAAGCATTCGATGCCGGGTTGATGGAAATTCTGGATTCGGGCAATGTTTGCTGGGTCGAATGGCCGGAAGTTTTAGGCGAAGTATGGCAATCTTATGATGTCGTTACAATCCGCATTATCGCTGACAAGGCAGGAGAGCGGCGTATCTTTGTGGAGGAATGAAATCGTTTTTTGTTGGTTTATTTTTTCTGATTTCCACCTTGTATTCTGAAGCTCAGGTTTGGAATCCAGGAATTGGCGATGCGATTGGTGATGTTCACGAAGCAGTGAATTTTCTAAAACAGTTTGAAACATTTGGAAAAAAGGTTCCGGGTTCACAGGAGTTGCAGAACACTTCTGACTGGTTGTTTAATTATTATTCTGATTTGGGATATGAGGTTATTAGAGATTCATTTATTGCAACCTCGCATCAGCAGATGAATATTATTGCTAAAAAGCAGGGACTTACAGACGACTTTATTATTCTGTGCGGACACTACGACACACGCAACGGACCGGGTGTTAACGATAACGGAACCGGAGTTTCAGCGACCATGTATGCGGCCAAAGTTTTAAAAAATCTTCCTTCTGAACGAACCGTTTATTTCATCAATTTTTCAGGAGAAGAGGACGGATTATACGGAAGTGGTTCTTTTGTAAACACAACTTTATTAAAATTCCCTGGCACACTTAAGCTTGTAATAAATCTGGATCAATTGGGTGGCACATTAGAACAGCCTGACAACGACAAAATTTATTGTGAGCGGGATGAGATACAAAGTCCGTCAACCAACAACCTTGAATCTGCCCGGGTAACAGATACCATTACTCATCTTGCTCAGATATACTCTGATCTTACGCCGGTAGTTTCCTATGCATATTCAAGCGATTATATTCCATTCGAAACCAAAGGATATGTTATCACGGGATTATTTCAATACAGTCAGTTTCCCTTCCGACATACAGAGCACGACAGCTTCAGCAGAGTTGACACCATTTCATTTATGGAGGCTGTTAAAATTTCAACTTCTTCAGCAATTCACTTTGCTAAAATTCCCAAATTTATTGGTATCAAAGAAGTAGAATCTCAAATAAAATGCAGGTACGATGCAGGTTTACTTGAGTTCTATGGAATCCCCTCAGACAATTATTCTTACGCGGTGGTAGATCAGACCGGAAAAGAAATCCAACATGGCAAAACAACCGGCACAGAACCGTTGAATATTCTAAAATTAACTCCCGGTATATATTGGGTAATGCTGAATTCTACACAGAGTAACAGCATGTATTATTGCAAATTCTTAATGTATTGAGGGGTTTTCGGAAAGTATGAATCTTAAATTTTGTGGAGCTGCGCGTCAGGTCACGGGCAGTATGTATTTGCTCGAGGTGGATGATTACCGGATTCTGATCGATTGTGGTCTTAATTATGAACCGGGATTTCAACGAGAATTAAATGCCCGGTTTCCGTTTGAACCTTCCGAAATTGACGTGGTTATTTTAACACATGCCCATCTCGATCATTCCGGGAATATTCCAACACTTTATAAAAAAGGATTTAAGGGATCGGTACTCTGTACTGAACCCACTCTCGCCCTTTGTGAAATTCTGTTAACCGATTCTGCCACTATTGAAGGGGCCAGAGTTCAGAGCGGCCATAAATCAAAAAAGAAAATATCGGGATTACACAGATTATACGGACACGGTGATGTACGTGATGCTTTAAATCAATTCGTAACGCTGCCGTTTCATCAACCATTCGAACTCAATTCAGCGATTAAACTTGAGTTTATTCCTGCCGGACACATTTTGGGTGCAGCATCAGTTCAGCTTGATATCCGGGAAAAAGGAAAAACTAAACGACTTCTGTTTACCGGAGATCTTGGCAACCGTGAATCTGTAATAACAGTGGATCCGGAAGCGCCGCAAAATGTAGACTTTCTAGTGATGGAAGGAACATACGGCTCCCGGTTTCACCAGGATACTTCAGAAGGGGAGGAAGTGCTTCGAAAATATGTTGAACAGGTCTGCCAGAAACAGAGGGGAAGATTAATTATTCCAGCTTTTAGTGTCGGACGCACCCAATCGATTCTGTATTCACTTAATAAATTGTTTAAATCCGGGAAGCTGGAAAAAGTGATGGTATTCGCCGATAGTCCGATGGGAATTACCAGCAGCGAAATTCACACGCGATATCAATCTTATTTGAATCAGGGCACTTCTGAGTTTTTGAATGAGTATCATGATTTATTTCGCTTTAAGGAATTATACCTTATTGAAGACTCGGATGATGTAGCTTTCATGGAACATTACCGCGAACCGTACATAATAGTTTCTTCGGCAGGAATGCTGGAAGGCGGAAGAATTCAACGCCATATAAAATTCAACATTGTAAATCCGGCCACTACAATTCTTATGGCTGGATTTTGCACACCGGGGACACTTGGAGATAAGTTATTATCCGGTGCCAGGCAGGTAATTATCAAGGGAAAGGATTATCCTGTTTATGCAACGATCGCCCGAACAGATGCATTTAGTGCACATCCCGATCAGAACGGTTTGAAGTCGTATTACGAAGAAGTCTGCTCAACAGGAAAGCCGAAATCTGTCTTTTTGTCTCACGGTGATCCGGAAAGTCTTGAGAAGCTGAAAGAAGTCTTATGTTCTGCAGTTTTAACTGAAATCAACATACCGGAACCACTTGACGAATTTCAATTGTAAATAACCACGCATAACCTTTAATCCACCATTGGTAAAACACCTCGTTTTTGTCGGTAACTTGTTGGTATCTTGCCCTGAAATCTCCCTGTTTACGGCCACTTTACGTAGTAGTTTTACCATCTTAACATTAGCGTAAATAACGAAGTTTAAAAAGCAACATGGATAATCCGAATGAGAAGATAATCCCGATTAATATCGAGGATGAAATGAAGACAGCCTACATCGATTATTCGATGTCGGTAATTGTCTCCCGTGCCCTCCCGGATGTGAGAGATGGTCTGAAACCTGTGCATCGCCGCGTGCTTTACGGTATGACCGAACTCGGTCTTGCGAGCAACAGGCCTTATAAAAAATCTGCCAGAATAGTAGGGGAGGTGTTGGGAAAATATCACCCGCACGGAGACTCATCTGTTTACGACACGATGGTTCGTATGGCGCAACCCTGGAGTCTGCGATATCCGATGGTCGACGGACAAGGAAACTTTGGTTCTATCGATGGTGATCCACCGGCGGCCATGCGTTATACCGAGGCCCGTCTGAGAAAAATTGCGGAAGAGATGATGACCGATATCGACAAGAACACGGTTGATTTTCAGTCTAATTTCGATGACTCGCTGAAAGAACCAACCGTTCTTCCCTCGAAAATTCCAAACCTTTTGGTGAACGGTGCAGCCGGTATTGCTGTGGGAATGGCAACCAATATGGCACCTCACAATCTGAGGGAAGTTATAGATGGTACCATCGCCTATATCGACAATCGGGAAATTACCATCGCCGAGTTGATGGAGTTTGTAAAGGCTCCTGATTTCCCGACCGGTGGTACAATTTACGGTTATGAAGGTGTGCGAAATGCCTTTGAATCCGGAAGAGGAAAAGTAACCATTCGGGGAAAAGCAGAGTTTACTCAAACCAAAACCGGTAAGGAGCAAATCATTATTACCGAAGTTCCGTATCAGGTAAGTCCGTCACAAATTATTGTGAAAGCGGTGGATCTGGTGAACGAGAAGGTGATAGAAGGCATCTCTGAAATCCGCGATGAAAGTGATCGTAACGGACTCCGGATTGTTTTCGACCTCAAACGGGATGCGGTACCTAACATCGTTCTAAACCAGCTTTACAAATTCACGCCGCTACAAACTTCATTTTCAGTTAACAACATTGCGCTTGTTAAAGGACGTCCTGTAATGCTCAGTCTCAAAGATATGATTGTGCATTATGTGGATCACCGACACGAAGTTGTTGTAAGACGAACCGAATACGAACTTGATGAAGCCCGTAAAAAGGCGCACATTCTCGAAGGTTTGCTCGTAGCGCTTGACAATCTCGACGAAGTAATTGCGCTGATTCGTTCATCAACCACTCCTGAAGAAGCAAGAAACGGATTGATGGCAAATTACGGTTTGTCGGAAATTCAGGCCCGCGCTATCCTCGATATGCGACTTCAGAAACTTACCGGACTTGAAAGAGATAAGATTCGGGAAGAGCACAAACAAATTATGGAGACCATTGCATACCTCGAAAAAATTCTCAGCGACGAAGGTCTTCGAATGCAAATCATTAAAGACGAACTCATGGAGGTTCGGGAAAAATACGGAGACGACAGAAGAACCAATATCGAATACGACAGTGGTGATCTCAACATCGAAGATTTAATTCCGAACGACGACATGGTTATTACCATTTCGCACATGGGTTACATCAAACGAACTATTTCGTCTGAATACAGAACTCAAAGTCGTGGCGGAGTTGGAAATCGGGGTGTGAAGCACCGTGATGAAGATTTCGTTGAACACCTGATGATGGCAAAAGCACACAATTACATGTTGTTCTTCACCGATCAGGGAAGATGTTTCTGGATGAAAGTTTATGAAATTCCGGAAGGCAATAAAACCTCTAAAGGCAGAGCAATTCAAAACCTGATTGCCATGCCGAAGGAAGACAATATCAAAGCTTTTATAACGGTAACCAATCTTAGTGACGATGAATATCTCGACAACAATTTCATCATTATGTGTACGAAGAATGGTATCATTAAAAAGACCACACTTCGGGCATATTCAAGACCCCGGGCAAACGGTATTAATGCAATTACCGTAAGAGACGGAGATGAATTGCTGGAAGCTAAAATGACCAATGGAAACATGGAAATCATTATGGCTAAAAAATCCGGAAAGGCAATTCGTTTCAACGAAGAACTGGTTCGTCCGATGGGAAGAACTGCAGCCGGAGTGAAAGGTGTTCGACTTGAGAACGAAAAGGATGAGGTTGTAGGAATGGTATGTGTCGGACAGAAAGAAGACGAAACGATCATGGTTGTTTCTGAAAGAGGATACGGTAAACGCACTGCTCTTGAGGATTACAGAATTACCGGTCGTGGAGGAAAAGGTGTGAAAACTCTTCAGATTACAGACAAAACCGGAAATCTGGTTGCGATAAAAAGTGTAACAGACGACGACGATCTGATGATCATTAATCGTTCAGGAATTGCCATAAGACTTCCGCTCTCAGATGTAAGAGTAATGGGCCGCGCAACTCAGGGAGTGAGGCTGGTGAAACTCAGAGATAATGATTCAATTGCATCGGTTGCCCGAGTTGATAAAGAAGAGGAAACAGAAGAAGATTTACCTTTGGACCCAGAATCGAATAACGAGGATATAACATCAGAAGCAGAAAATGCAGAAGATGAAACAACAACAGATGAATAAAAACAACATGCAAAAATTAAGGAGAACACTCGGTTTATTTTCCCTTGTAATCCTTGCAGCGTCTGCGCAAGCGCAATCCATGAAAGTGGAAACCGTTAAGATGAATTTTGAAAGTGATTCCAAACCAGGCACAGAGGATTACCTGATGAAACTCGATGAAGATGTTGAACTGATTGAAGCAGCAGCGCAACATCCGAAAACAGCCAACGATCCCAAAATGTGGTACTACAAAGGCCTCACTTATCTCACCATTTATCTCAATGGCAGCGATGCTCAAAAGGCAAAATATCCGGATGCACTTGAAACCGCAACCACTTGTTTTTTTAAATCCATCGATACGGATGTGAAAGACAAATACACAGCGGATGCAAAAAGGTCATTGCTGAATTGCGCCATCGGTCATTACAACAACGGTGTTGCTTACTACCGTGATAAGGAATACAAAAAGGCGATCAAATCTTACCAGACCGTTCTCGACATTATTCCTTTGGATGCGAATGGTGATCTCAAGCGAAACAACATAGTTTCCGAAACGCTGATGCAGTATATGAGTTATGCTGCAGAGGCCGACGAAAATTATACTTTAGCAAAGAGCCTTTTGCAGAAACTCATCGACAAGAACTTCGCCGATCCGGCGATTTATGTGGAGATGGTTCGAATTTATCTTTTAGAAAAAGACACAGCCAATGCTTTGAAATATGTTGCGATCGGACGAGAAATGTTTGAGAGCAATACAACGCTGATTGATGTTGAACTTGATTTGTATCTGAAACAAGGGCGCTCCGAAGAGTTGTTGAAAAAACTGGATGACGCAATTGTAAAGGATCCTGAAAACAAGATTTATTACTTTGCTCGCGGTGTCACCAACATGAAACTCAATAAACCGAATAAGGCTGAAGTAGATTATAAAAAGGTGATTGAACTGGATCCATCTTTCGCTGATGCTTACTACAACCTCGGTGTTGTTTATGTCGATCAGACTAAATTGCTGATTGAAGAAAGCAACAACACAACCGACTACAAAAAGCAAAAAGAGTATGATGTAAAGATCGATGACTGGTATAAAAAAGCAGCGGCTCAATTCGAAGAAGCTCTAGCACTCGGAGAATACAGCAATGCGGAAAAACTGGAACTCGCCACAACACTTAAAAAGATTTACGGTCGGTTAATGCAAAACGATAAAACTTTTGAAAGTAAATACAACTCTACCAAAGCTCTGATTGCAACTTTGGAGTAATACGTTTCTAATAATCTTTCAGGACAGGGGAATCTACGGTTCCCCTTTTCTATACTTCCGTTAGTTAACATAATATAAATTATAGGACAAAAGAAAATCTCCGGAAAAACACCTAAAACCCGGTACTTTAATTCATTAACCGCCTTGTTTAACTAGTTTAAGATTCTTGATTTCCCCGCGATCATTCACACGCAGAATGTATATACCGTCTGCATTTCCACCGGTCGGAATCTGTATTTCCTGATTTGAATTGATTGCGCCGTTCCAGATTATTTGTCCGATTTCGTTGTAAAGCTCCAGCTTCACAGTTCTATCAACCTTTGATTCTAAATAAACAGATATGTCTTGCTGAAACGGATTCGGATATACCTTAAAGATTTCGTTTACGTCAATCACAATAATTACGGTTGTATCCTGCACCACCTGATTTCTTACAAACGTTGAAACACCTGTCGTCTTAGCCTTTAAGCCATCCGCTGTTGCTGAAAACGAGTTTGAAATCCATTCCAGATTATTCCATAGTTCTACATCGTCGAGATACCATCCTTCGGCGCCAACTCTGCCATCGGAAACCATTCGAAAACGAATCTTCACAACATTTCCAGCATAATCTTTTAAGTTGATTATAGTTTGCACAAAATCATCTGAAGAACCCGTGAAAGCATTTCTTCCACTTATTGCGCTTTCGGGATTCGACTCAATTTTACCGGAATATCCATTTTGAACCATTCGACTTCCTAAATCAACCCAACTGCCGCGGTCGTAAATCTCCACAACCGCTCCATCCCAATTCGTTTCCGTTTGATACCAGTGACTAAATCGAATTTTAGGATTGGCAATTTTACTCAGATCAAATTCTCTCCAGAATGTTACGTCGTTTTGAGAACCCGCATCCAATACATGAAAGCAATACTTTCCGGAAGTTGACCGCGAAGAATCTTTCTTCCAGATATTATCACCGTCGTACAGAGTTATCGTCCAGTTCTCCAATATTCCATCAAAAGAATCTGCGCTAATGAGGTTCCCGCCAAAAGTTGTGTCGATGATCACCTGATAACCACAGGTTATGCTGTCACCGGGATTCAGGTTGTTAAAATTCAGAACAAAATTGGCGTCACTAAACGCTATTGCGCAGCGACCATCGCTTTGAAGATATGTTCCTTTTCCCATCAGGCTATCGCTCAATCGTACCTGTTTCAATAATTCTGTTCCGGTATTCCTGATCTTTATTTCATAGAAAACAGTATCGCCGGCATTGGCGATATCCGGCCCGGATTTTTCAACCTCAAATGTTCCAAATGATGAAGGAATATCAAAAGCTTCAATTCCGTCGTACCTGCTGTTTGCAGATCCCTGATCAGCGCTGAATCCGAGTCCTCTTCTTGCGAATACCTGCCAAATGAGTAACTTATTTTTAGAATTAAATAACAATTCATCTGCTTTCAGAATCGCATCCCGGCCATCGACAAATCCGGGGCCGCAAGGTTGCAACTTTAAACCATACGTCATGAGTTGCATAGCCATATTGTTGCCTCCGGTTCCTGTGTAGATGTCGTTGTCGTAGCCATACTGATCCACAAAAGCCCAATACAAATCCCACAACATCGAACACCAGATACTGCCCACTCCATGCGGAACCGTAAACTGGTTAAGTTTCACATCTGCATAGGTTACCGGATTCAGGTTCATATCGGTCGAATATGGATAGGGCCGGATTCCATTTCCGGATGTCGGTTCACCTATAACATACGTTCCGATTCCTCTTTTGTCGGTTCCCTGATCTCCGGGTTCAACGGTCATCACGAGTGCAACAAAATCACTCCACCCCTCTCCCATTTGTTCCTGATTCGAAAGGCAAGAACTGTTCGATGCTCCACCTGTTAATCGCGTACTGATTCCATGCGTGTACTCATGGCAAATCACACCATTATCGAAATCACTGTCGTAATAAAAAGTGGAACCTCCGGTAGAATCGTAAAGTTTCACTACCACCGAATTTGTTGACATGGTCGACTTCAACAGATCTCCATCAGCTTTCGAAATCATCACCGAAGGTATGTTCACATTCGTTGCATCTCCCCCCATTACAATGGCGCTTCCACTAACATTATTAATCATCACAACCGCAATTGCTCCTGCATTCTGAGCATACAAAACCTTATCGTCGAAATTGCAACCACCCCGGTCTATCACGGCAATATTTCCGCTAATGTCTGTTGAATTCTGTAAAGGGGAGCAGGCTAAAGTCGGGCTCGCCGTTCCATCATTAACCAATACCAACTTACCGGATACCGGAGTTTTCGAAAGTTTCTTATTGCCGAAACCCGCCTGAACAATGGCGTAAACACCCTGAATCTGGGAAGGTGAAGTAACCCGCATTTTCTCCTGACCGGCCGTTGCCCACAAATACATTTGCATTCTCGGATTCTGTCCCTCAGGCAGTGGATTAAAATTCGCGTTGTTCGTTCCGCTACCATCCTGAGCATCTGCGAAAACAAAATCGTTTCCGGTTCCTCCTCTGCCATAGTTGTTCTGTTGAAAATTTCCGGCCGCGTCATCGAAACCGTAATGATACCAAACGTCGTGCATCAGATTGTTCCAGTAAAACAGGTTGATGGTTGCGGCGTCCAGTTCCAGCGTTGCGGAATTGTTGATATCGAATGGTGCATTGAAGGTGAGAGAACTTCCTCCGTCGGGGCTTGAACCACCCGTATCATTATTGTCTTTATCATCTCTTGCCCAAACATTATTGCCGCGGGTAATCGTGTATTCCGCTCCGGCTGCGCCATTATCGTCGTGCCATCCGAATGGAGAAGACGCATTGTCGGCCGGAGATGTAACCACAGATCGGTTCCCGTGATTGGGACTTTCAACCGGCCATGGAAACACATTATACGATTCGGTTGCCTGAGTTTGTTCGGTCAGATTCACATTAGGTGTAACAAGAAGCCCAACATTATTTGCCGGCTTATTATCGAAACTACAGGAGACAACAAGGTCAATGGCAGAGATAATTTCTGATGTACCGGCATTAATGAAAATCTCATAAGAATGGGATGCGCCTTTGGTGACCCAGAAAACGCGATAAGCCGGGATCAGTTTTTCATCGGAGATCTGGAAACCCTGTGAGATTTCAATCGGGTATTCAGCGGATTTCTCATCCACAATTCTCCACTGGTAACTACCGGAGGAAATTACATTCAGCGAATCGGGAAACGAGTGATTCCATTCGTGTAAAACAGATTGAATATCGTTGGGTGTTGATTTAAACTCGGTACTGTAGTAAGACAGGTTTGCAATGAGTCTGGAAGCTATATGCACAACCGAATCGCCCTTCATCGCAAGAGTGGCAACTCCCGGGAAAACGGGTCTTCCTGCGAGCTGCTGCCGAATGTATAAAAATTGAATTCCGGTTTTATCCAGATGCTGATCGGTGATCTCAAGGTTTTGTACATCTGTGGATTTGAGATGCAGATCCGTTAAATGTTCTTGAAGAAATATCTTTATTGGATTCAAATTATCCTTTTGAAAGGTCGCTTGTCCAAAAGAGAATTGAAAAAATATCAAACTGAATAAAGCCGGTAAAATTCTTTTCATACGTAATAAACCGAGTGAACGGAAAGCAAAGATGCAAAATCAAAATGGCCATCGCACTTCAATGCGGTGATTAACCTGCAAAATGACTTATGATGGTTATAAGCGTTTGATTTGCGCTAACGAAGTCGTTCAATTCGTCTGTGAAAGACGGGATGAAAATTCTTCCATGAACTTTAAACCTGTCGGCACATAGTTGAGATGATAGGTTCGGGGCGGGCCGAATTTCGGATAGGATCTTCCGGTATTGTGAATGTGAAAAGCATCCTTAAAATTTCCGGATCTCAACTGGTTGCCATATTCCTGTGCGATCCACTTCACGGACAAATCAAAATTTCGTTTTCCCTTCAGCACATCTACCGGAACATTTAATTCGAAACACTTGTAACCCATTATTTGAAATGGTCCCCAACTGCACGACAAATCGTAAAGTTCTTTTGAAGTCATTCCTTTAATTTTTGCGTAGTCAACATTTTCCATTCGGGCTAATTTGCTTCTCGAAACCAGGTCGAGTTTGTCGTAAACCGAAGGTTCAAATCTTTTCGGAACCATTTTTCTCCCCGAAGATTCCAATGCAATTAATGCTAATAGATATTCAGGTGGAACATTGTACTTTTTCCCTGTGGTAACGGCATTCTCCGAGTAGTTGACAAATGTTCTTTCTACGATGTCGCTTTCCAATTTAATATTCTGATAATCGAGTCGGCCGGTATCTTTATAATACACCAGAACTGCGGCTAGAAACAGAATCATTACCGCAAGAATTACAGGCCAGAATCGCTTCAAAGATTTTATCAGCACATTATTTAAGAAGTCTTCTCATAATTTTCCCAACATTGGATTTGGGAAGTTCGGTTCGGAATACAACTTCCCTTGGAACCTTGTAATTGGTAAGTTTCGTATGGCAAAAATCTATTACTTCCTGTTCCGTTAGAGAATGATCTTTTTTCACGATGAACGCCTTAACGTATTCCTTTCCGTTTACATCCTTTTCACCGCGTACACCCACTTCCTGAACTTTAGCATTCTCGGCAATTGCGCTTTCCACTTCATTCGGATAAACATTAAATCCGGAAACATTTACCATCTCTTTTTTGCGGTCCACAATTTTGAAAAAGCCATCTTCCTTCATCAGCCCGATATCGCCGGTTAAAAAGAAGTCACCGTTAAAACATCTGGCGGTTTCGTCGGGTCGATTCCAGTAACCTTTCATCACCTGCGGACCTTTAATGCCAATTTCACCGGCTTCATTTACACCCATTATTTCACCATCATCGCCAAATACTTTTAATTCGGTGTTCGGCAACGGCAATCCAATGGTTCCTCTTTGATGTGTTCCGTCGACCGGATTTATGGTCGCAGCCGGACTTGTTTCAGACAGACCGTATGCCTCAAGTAGCGGACTATGCGTAATTTTTTGCCATCGATCGGCAACCGCGTCCTGAACCGCCATTCCTCCTCCCAACGCGAGTTTTAATCCGGAAAAATCCAGTTTTCTGAATTTCTCCTGATTCATCAATCCATTAAATAAAGTATTGACCCCGGTGATAATGCTGAACGGATTTTTCTTCAAATCCTTCACGAAAGATTTCATGTCGCGCGGATTTGTGATCAAAACATTCTTTGCACCGTAACGGAAGAATACAACACAATTAGCAGTAAGCGCAAAAATGTGATACAGCGGAAGTGCCGTAATAATGGTTTCGTTTCCTTCCTGAAATAAAGTTCCGATCCAGGCTTCTACCTGTTGAACATTTGCACAGATATTTCCGTGGGTAAGTTCAGCCCCTTTTGAAATTCCGGTGGTTCCTCCAGTATATTGAAGAAAGGCAGTATCCGATAATCCAATTTCAATTTTAGAAGGTTTCTTGCCTTCTCCTTCCGACAAACAATCGTTGAAGTGAACTGCACCCGGAAGGTTAAAAGCCGGAACCATCTTTTTTATATGCTTCACCACCAGATTTACCATCTTCCCTTTAACACCGGGAACCAGATCCCCGATTTTCGTAAGAATAACAGTTTCGATCTGAGTGTTGGCTAAAATCTTCTCCAGATGACTGGCAAAATTTTCAAGGATCAAAATAGCTTTTACTCCGGAATCTTTGTACTGATGTTCCATTTCATCAGGAGTGTAAAGCGGATTGGTATTTACCAGAATCAATCCCGTTTTTAAGCAGGCAAAAATGGCAATCGGAAATTGCAGCAGATTCGGCATCTGAATGGCGATACGATCCCCTTTTTTCAGATTAGCCTTGTTCTGCAGATACCAGGCAAAGGCATCCACCTGCCGGTCGAGCTCGTTAAAGGTGAGCTCCACTCCCATATTTTTATAAGCTACTTTGTTTCCGAATTTCAAAACCGATTCATCGTATATCGCACCGATATTGGCGTAACCATCCACACTAATGTGATGAGGTACAAAATCAGGATAGCTTTTAAACCAGGGGAATTCGCTCATTTACGTTAATTTGGGTAAAATTAACAAAAAGCAAAATTGTATTTGTAGGGCGGTGAGAAGATCAGGATTTAACCTGCTTGTTCTTCAACATTTCATACATCTCCTTCGGAGAAATATTGTCGCTTTTTAACTTCCGGTGTTTAGTCAGATAATATCCTCTGGGCAAATCTTCCAGAAAAAACACTCTACCGATCTGATATGAAGAAAAAGCAAGGGGCCAATGAATGTGGTCGTAATACTGGGTAATTCGAACGGTCTTCACCGGATCGCCGTGATTAAGCGTTATGATTTGAATCTGATCTCCGAATTCTTCCCAGATCATTCGGATGTACATCGTATCTTCCTTTGCAATGGTGGTGGTATTCCAGAAAAAAATATATACCGGTCTTTTCCGGTATGTTTTCAATTCTTCCTTTTGATTCCGGATGTTGATGAAAGAAAAATTCTGGACTTTTTTTCCCTTTTCTAATTTTCGTTTAAGCGGAGCTCCTCTCTCTTCAACCAGATCTATAAACTTTCCGGCCGGATCAATCGCAACAACCTTATAGCGCTTTTGATTCCATTCAAAAAAAATAGTGGATACATCCGGATAAATGTAATTCATCTCATCTGTGTTCACCTGCTCATTCACCGATCCGATGTAAACCTTATCGACGCAACTTTCATTGAACAAACCATTGTTGTTCATGTCTTTAATGGCAATAACAAAGCTGTCGGCACCCCAAAAGTATTTGCCCCCGGAAGTGTTGAGCCTTTGTTCGCGATAACAATATCCAATGCTGCTGAACTTCTTTTTTCCGCTGTGTTTTTTAAAATGCTCGGTTAGCAATTGATTGTACTTATCGTTCCTTCCGTAATCAACCCGGGTGATTTTCACCTGATGTTCCGCTTCGGGATTGTATTTGTTTTTGAGGTGAAAAACATGTTCGTTTTCCATCATGGTTAAGCTGTCGGGTGGGCCGTCGTCGGTAAAATCGAGATTGTTATTCCGGTCGATATAAAAATAAATCGGACGTCTCGACCTTCGGTAATTTCCAATGATCGTGAGACAGTAACCTTTGTTTATCGCATTAACATCGGTGCCGGAAAAATAGATATACGTGTAGCCGGTATCATGAACACCTTTCATTTCGGGCATCTGCCGGATTTGTAGGTCGGGTTCGTTTGTGTCCCGTTCTACGCCAAACATCGAATACGGTTCGATGCGGGTGCTTTCAAAAATATAAACCGGAAGAATAGCCAGCGATTTATTGATTTTGTCGTCCTGCATTCTCTCGTTCAACTCAACCCGAAAAGGAGTCTGCGCCGGAAGATTAAAAGCAGAAATCAGAATAAGAAGGGTCAGAAAAAGTTGTTTCTCGTATTTCAAATTTATCGCCGGTTCATATAAACATTCACATAATACAACAGAGTCGCTAAGGAACCGAGTGCTGAAACCACATACGTAAGGGCTGCCCATTTAAGAGCATCTTTCGACATGGCAAGCTCATTATCGTTCACCACTTTATATTGCTGAAGCCAGATGAGTGCTCTGCGACTCGCGTCGTATTCAACCGGCAAAGTGATAAAAGAGAAGAGCGTGGTAAGTGCAAAAAATCCGATACCTATTAGCAGCAAAGCCGGAAAAATATTGATCATTAAAATACCAAATAACAAAACCCACATCAACCATGGAGAAGTAATGTTAATAATAGGTACCAAGGAACTTCTCAGGTTCAGCCACGCATAATGCTTTGCATGCTGAACGGCGTGCCCGCACTCATGAGCGGCAACCGCGGCAGCTGCAGCATTTCTCTGGTTGTAAACGGCTTCACTTAGGTTTACGGTTTTCTTTAAAGGATTATAATGGTCGGTTAATTCTCCCGAAACAGAAATTACCTGTACGTCTGTAATTCCGTTATCGCGAAGCATTTTTTCCGCAACTTCCCGACCCGACATGTGATTACTCAGCGGAATCTGGCTGTATTTTCTAAACCGGCTTTTGAGCTGCGAAGACATGATCATTCCAATCACACCCAACGCAATAGTTATTATATAAATCCACATACCTTCATTCCATTAATTTTTGTGATCCGGGGTAAATGCATCTTTAGACTAGTGCAGGCACCGAACCACCAAAACCACAATTGCAATCAGAAACATAATGATTGATATCTTGTTCATTCCGTGCATTAGACGAATACTGGTGTTCGACGAAAATTCACGATCCTTCTTTAATCGGATATAGTCGAGAAACTTTTTCCAGATTTCGTTCATGCGTTGTTTTCCTTAATTATGTTTATCAAATCCTGACCAATGTCTTTTCGGTAATACTTTCCATCAAACTGAATTTTTTCGGCATTCGCATAAGACTTTGAAAGTGCATCACTAAGAGAATCGGCGATTGCGGTTGAAGCGATCACCCGACCACCGTTCGTTACCAGATCGCTTCCCGATTTTTTGGTACCGGCATGAAACAACACTCCGTCTTTTACCTCGCCGATACTAATGGATATTCCTTTTTCATATTCGTCAGGATAGCCACCACTTACCGTGAACACCGTAGTACAGAATCCATCTTCAAATTCAAGATTGAAGGTATCGAGTTTCCGATCCCGAAGGGCTTCAATCAATTCAACAAAATCGCTTTTTATCAGTGGGAATACCACTTCGGTTTCCGGGTCACCCATCCGAACATTGTATTCGATTACCATCGGCGACTTTCTTCCTTTTATCAATCCGAAAAACACGAAACCCACATACGGCTCACCCAATTCTTCAAAACCTTCAAATGTGGGTTCAACGATGTATTCCATCGCCTGTCGCATCACTCTTTGATCGACAAACGGAACCGGACTTACAGCTCCCATTCCGCCGGTGTTTAAACCGGTATCTCCTTCACCGATTCTTTTATAATCCTTGGCAACCGGCAAAATTTTATAATTAAACCCATCTGATATGGCAAAAAGGGAAAATTCAATTCCGGGAATAAATTCTTCAATGATGAGTTTGTCTGTTGCGGAACCGAATTTTTCTTTAATCATCATTTCGCGCAAATAGCCAAGTGCCTCCTCCGGATCATCAACAATTACAACCCCTTTTCCCGCTGCCAGCCCGTCGGCCTTTAATACGTAAGGCCCCGGACGTTGCATTATAAAGTCAACTGCCTGGGGAAACTCTGATCGTACAAAGGTTCGGTAACCGGCTGTAGGAATGCGGTTATCCATCATAAAGTCTTTTGCGAAATCCTTGCTTCCCTCGAGTTGAGCCAACTTTTTATTAGGCCCAAGAATGAAGATGTGTTTTAATTCTTCACGTTCTTCAAAATAATCAACGATGCCGTTTACCAGAGGATCTTCACTTCCGGGAATCAAAACTTCAATCTGATTATCCGTACAAAATTTTCCAATGCCATCGAAATCATTCACATCGAGATCTACATTGGTGGCAAGTTCTGCTGTTCCGGCATTTCCCGGTGCAGCAAACAAAACCGGCTGGTGTTTAGATAGACTAAGTTTCCAGATAAAAACATGTTCGCGTCCACCAGAACCCAAAACCAAAATCCTCATGTTTCCCATAGCAGGCAAAAATATTTTAAAACCCAGCTAGGCACGGTGAATTAAGTGCTTAATTTTCCCGACTTTTTTCTACATCTTGAGCCAACACAAATTCTTTCCGTATTTATTACTACTGGTTCTGGCAATGATTTGGGGATCTTCTTTCATTCTCATGAAAATAGGTCTGCGCTCTATGTCAGGAGTTCAGGTTGCTGCTCTAAGACTTAGTGTATGCGGATTGGTCTTTACTCCGGTGGTTTGGAGATTTCTGAAAAAAGTTAAAAGAGAAGACATTAAATATGTGTTTCTGGCCGGATTAATCGGTAACGGAATACCGGCGTTTCTTTTCGCCATCGGTCAGCAAAGAGTTGATAGTAGCGTTGCCGGAATATTGAATGCGCTTACCCCCATGTTCACCATAATAATTGGATACTCAACCGGAGTGGTTCTGCTTAATTGGTCTAAAGTATCGGGAGTAATTCTGGGACTGGTCGGAGCACTTGCCATTATCTTAGGCAAAGAAGGCGTTTCATTAACATTTAGTATCGGACATTTATTGATGATTGTATTTGCTACCATTCTTTATGGAGCGAATATCAACCTGATCCGTTCGAAACTGGCTCATTACAATCCGGTAATAATTTCGGCACTACCGCTTTTTTTTATGTCGATTCCGGGCCTGATTATTTTCCTTTCTTCAGACCTGAGTTTTCTGCATACAACACCCAAAGAACAACTGATTCCTTCTATGCGATCCGTTGTAATTTTAGCTTTGCTCGGAAATTCTTTCAGCCTTATTTTCTTTAACCGGTTAATACAACTTAGCGGACCTGTCTTCGCGTCGTCAGTAACCTATATCGTTCCTATCATTGCCTTGCTTTGGGGCTTCAGCGATAATGAAACGGTTTCAACATTCCAGATTGCCGGTCTGTTCTTTATTCTAACCGGCATTTATCTTATCAACCGAAAGGCACCTAAGGCTGTTCCAACCGATCCATCAGATTCTTAAGCGTTCTTTTTGAAATATTCAATGCGCTTTCCATATCCGAAAGTCGCTGCTTAAGTATTTCCGCTTCCTGCTTCACGGCTTCTAATGTTAAACCATCATCCTCATTTTTCATTTTGCCTTTACCGGTAAGCAACCAAACAATGGAGAGTTGCGGGAAGTGAGCGCATAGCTTTTGAACGAGATCGAGCCCCACTTTGTTCCTTCCACTTGAAATATGGCTCATAATAGAAGGAGAAACATTCACAGTTTTAGCAAATTCACTTTTTCCAATCCGTTCGGCGTCCATCCATTTCAATAATCTGGCATTTACAGCATCCATTTAACAAAAGTAAAGACCTGTTTACATTTGTAAATCAATCATTAATTAACAATTGTAAAACACACTGTTGTTTACATTTGTAAAGCTGCCTTGAATTAACATCTTTTATGTGTTGGTACTCTCTCAATTTCAACACTTTACAATTGTATTTTTTACCGTTGTTAATAACCGGTTTGAGGGTTGAATTTCACCTGTTGAATATGATGGTATATTTGCCTGCACTATGAATAAGATGACCAAAGTCAAAGAGATCAGCACCATTATACTTGCCCTTTCCGTTGCCCGTTTAGCCACGACCGCTATTCCGAATCTGGAACCTATTGGAGCAGCCGCGTTATTCGGCGGAGCACTGCTTGCCAACAAATGGATGAAGTATATAATTCCGTTTATCGCACTTCTCCTCGGAGACGTGGTTTTGTCTGCATTTCTACCGGGATATGGAAGTCATTTCTCTTCCCCCACCCTAATCTTTGTTTATCTGGCATTCGGAATTACCGTTTGGATTGGCAAATCGGTGATTGGTCAGGAAGCTAAAATGTCGAATGTGATTAAAGCTGCGGTATTTTCTTCGATTGCGTTTTTTGTGATAACCAATTTCGGTTCATGGCTGAGCTATAATACCTACCCGAAAAATTTTATGGGTTTAATGGAATGTTATGCAGCGGGTCTGGCCTTCTATAAGAATGATTTCTTCGGTAACTTTTTCCTGAACACCGTTATTGGAAATGTATTCTTCTCAACTCTTGCATTTGGTATTTACGGTTTTTATCTCCGCAAACTGAAGCCTGCTGCAATTTGAGAAAGACAAATTAGTTCTAAGAATTGTGTGGCTGGGAGTTAATCAGATTTCCCATGCGCGGGTTGAACTTATTCTGCTACCGGTAGGTGCCTTATGAATTATTCCAAGTACATCAGGTTCACTATTTTCTCAAATATTTCCTGTTCATAACTGCTGCGTTTGGCGCAGGATTTCACATAGAAAATGATTTGACCGATATCTGCAATTTGGATCCGGCATCTTAATCATTGACAATATTATTATCTAAAGAATTGCCTTATCGCCGAAGGGCTGAACAAAAAGTCCTGCTCTGCATTTCGGTTCCACAAAAGTGCTTTTGGGCGGCATCACCTTATGCGCATCTGAGGTCATTGCTATTTCAGAAAAGGTGCAGGGAAACATCAGGAAGAGAAAATTTCCGTCGGATTTGAGTTGAGGCCACACGTCCCTTAACTGCGAATCCCCTTCAATAAAATCGAGTCTTTCGTCTGATCTTGAGTCATTTACACCAAACAGCTTCAATAGAATTTTTTGCTCCAATAAGTCGACATCAAGGCCGCCCCAGGAAGTTAAGGGCTTTACCACAAATGTGCCTTCCACGCATTTCAGGATCATGCTCCTGTGTTGCGATGGATGAAAGACATAATCCTCTACCTTTTGAACTGAGAAATCCTCTTCCAGTTTATTCAAAATATCTTTGGCCTGAATCCCGGTCGAGTGAAGGTAACGATGAAAAGGTCCAATGTTCAACTGGTTGGCATCCAATACAAAGCTGAGTGCATATCGGTTTTGGAGAACTGAATTCTGTTCATACAAATTCGCAACACTGGCTATCCGGTGATGTCCATCCATTATATAAAAATCAGATATCTCCCGGAATTCGTGTTGAAGGTTTTGAAGGTGGTTGGGATCCGAAATTTTCCAGACCTCATATTGATTAGTACCTTTTGAAAACGACAGATCCGGTTCGGCTCCGGTTAAAAAGAATATTAAATCCTCAAGAGACTGACGATGATGATGCGAGAGCAGAACCGGCTCACCGATCACACCTGTTTCCCGAATTAGGGAGGAAATAAATTCTTCCCGATCGTGACGGGTGAATTCGTGCCTTCTGATATGGTCGTTCTGGTAATCTTCTATATCGCACAAACCGATAACCCCGGTGTGAGGAACTCCATCAATCGTTTGTCTGCAGATGTAAAAACTTTCTGAGAGATCCGGAACCAACACTCCCGTATCGATAAGGTCTCTCACAAATTCTCTTGAATCGGGTAAGAATTCCGTTCGTTCCTGATATTTACCAGGGAACAACAAGGGCATTTTAGTAACCCGCATATATGTCCGCGGATTGGATTGCATTTCCTGAATTATCTCCTCGTCAGAATGAAAATCGGAAGAGTGGGAAGTAACAGCTTCTACCCAATATTTATCCGGGATACATGCCCGGAATGGCATTAATTCCGGCAACTTAGTTCAGGAGGCTATTAATTTTTTCGGCCAGTTCGATACCGATTCTTTCCTGAGCTTCAACTGTGGAAGCTCCGATATGTGGAGAAAGCGAAACGTTACGGAGCGACAAAATATCTGTGTACACAGGAGGTTCTGATTCAAAAACATCCAACGCCGCAAAGGATAGATGGCCACTTTCGAGAGCCGCTTTCAGCGCTTTTTCATCCACGACTCCTCCCCGCGCGCAATTCACAATACCAGCCCCTTTTTTCATTTGAGCTAATTCCTTCTCACCAATCAGATTTCCCGAACCGCCCGGAATATGAAGCGTAATAAAGTCGGCTTCGGAGAGTACTGCTTCCAATGGCTGACTTTTCAAAGAAACCGAGGGACCTTCCATTCCCAGTGCCGGATGCAACTTTATTTTAATACTCACCTCTTCAACAAATGCGTCGTGAGCAACCACGTTCATTCCCAATCCCAAGGCAATTCGTGCAGTCTCCTGTCCGATTCGTCCCATGCCAATTAAACCCAAAGTTTTCCCAAAGAGTTCTTTTCCTTTAGCACATTCTTTTTTAAGCTCTTTGAATTTTGAATCTCCCTCATTCGGCATTATACGATTCGTGTAATTCAAAAAACGAAGTGCAGAAAGCAAGTGACCAAAAACCAATTCGGCAACACTGTTCGAAGATGCCGCCGGAGTGTTTACCACATGGATGCCTCTTGATTTGGCATATTCCACGTCGATGTTATCCATACCAACTCCGCCTCGTGCAATAATTTTAATATTCGGTGCTGCATCAATCAGTTCTTTTCGAACCTGAGTTGCACTTCGCACGACAATTACATCAAAGTCATTTAAACGGTTATTCAAATCCTGTTGCGGGATTGACTCCGTTTGAACCGTATGTCCTGCGGATTCTAACAATGCTTTTCCGGCAGCATCAATTCCGTCGTTTGCTAAAATTTTCATGTCAGATCAGAAGTTTTTCATTACATCAACCAGAGCTTCAACCGATTCGAGAGACAAGGCATTGTACATAGATGCTCTGAAACCTCCAACAGAACGATGACCTTTGATTCCGCTAATTTTTGCCTCCGCACACGCCTTTAAGAATCGTTCGTTTTGCGACTCATCATTGAGCAGAAAGGTCGCATTCATTAGACTGCGATCTTCCTTGTTAACTGTTCCGCTAAATTTTTCGTTACGATCAATTTCATTGTATAAACAATTCGCTTTGGCAATGTTGTTTTTTTCAATCTGATCGATTCCGAGTTCCTCAATCCATTTTAACGTTTGCAGTGTAACATAAACCGCAAATACCGGAGGCGTATTAAACATAGATTCCTTATCAAGATGCACCTGATAATTCAACATAGTGGGAATTTCTCTTTCCACCCGACCAAGAATATCTTTCTTAATTACAACCAGAGTAGTTCCTGCAGGTCCAAGATTTTTCTGAGCGCCGGCATAAATGAGATCGTATTTTTTGGCGTCTATATTTCGACTAAAAATATCTGAACTCATGTCGCACACCATTGGGATTTCACATTCCGGAGTGAAGTGAAACTGTGAACCAAAGATGGTGTTGTTGCTGGTATAATGCAGATAATCCGCATCCGAAGGAATTACAAAATCTTTGGGAATGTAGTTGTAGTTTTTGTCTTTGCTTGAAGCAATAACGCTCACTTCTCCATATCGTTTAGCTTCTTTAATTGCGTTAGAAGCCCAGGTTCCGGTATCGATATAAGCTGCTTTTTTGTTCAGCAAATTCACAGCTGTCATTAGAAACTGCATACTGGCGCCCCCCTGAAGATACATCACATCGTAATCGTCTCCTAAATTCCAAAGTCGTTTAACAATTGCACGGGCTTCATCCATTACGGCGACGAATTCTTTTCCGCGATGTGAAACTTCGAGAATTGATAAACCGGTTCCGGCAAAATTTTGAAGTGCTTCAACCCCTGCATTTATGGCGGACTGCGGTAATATGGCCGGTCCTGCAGAGAAATTATGAATCTTGGTCATTGTTCAATTTTGCGGCAAAAGTATTATTAGATTGGCAATTAACCCGAGATAGTTGCGGGCTTAATGCAAGCATAATTTCACATGTGATATACCCTGAAATTATGGCGGGGTATATTTGTCCGTTTCAATTATGAAGTCACTATAAATGCAGATCGTAAACCAACTAAAACAAAAGGTTCAGCCAATTCTGAAATGGCTTCAAAGCATCACTTTTCCGGGTTTCCGGGGAAGATCTGTTTATCATGTCGGACGTTTTTTTATTGACTCATTGTTTGATGAAGACCTGATGTTAAGAGCTTCATCGCTTGCCTTCAATTTTTTTTTAGCCCTCTTCCCCGCTATCATTTTTATCTTTACACTGATTGCCTATATCCCGATCGATAATTTTCAGGACGACCTGTTAAATAATATTCAAAGGCTCATGCCGAAAGATGCCTACAACGTGCTGATATCAACTATTGAAGACATCGTTCGCAATCAGAATCTGAGTCTTCTCTCTTTCGGATTTGTGTTCGCTCTTTATTTTAGCAGCAATGCGTTCTCATCTATGTTAACGGCATTCAACAAATACGTTCACAACGAGGGAAAAAGAAGTTGGTACGCAGCGAGATGGCGTTCTATCTGGCTTACGGTACTGGTTGTACTGGTCACGCTTATGATTGTGGTAATTGTTACCTATGTAAATATCACCATCTCGTGGCTCACCGAAAAAGACTGGCTTACGCAGCAGCTTAATTATTGGTTACTTCAAATATTTCAGTACCTGTCACTTTTCGTTTTGATCTATTTCGTTTTTGCTTCCCTGTATTTTTTTGGAAGTGCGAAGGATGCAGAATGGAGTTTTTTCAGTCCGGGATCTACCCTCGCAACCATCCTCGCTTTGATAACCACGGCTGGATTTACACTCTATGTGAATCAGTTTAATTCTTATAATAAACTTTACGGTTCAATTGGTACCATCTTGGTTTTGATGCTGTTAATCTATTTTAACTGTATTGTTTTACTGGTTGGTTTTGAGTTGAATGCCAGTATAGATCGCGCGGAAGAGTTACAGGATTCAAAGGCTAAACTCATTAGAAAAAAGTAGTAAAGACAACAATTTTTTCATGTATTGCTAAACCGTAAACAATTTCATTAGATTTGCACGCCTAAAACCTAAGGAGAGATGGCAGAGCGGTCGAATGCGGCGGTCTTGAAAACCGTTGAGGGTCACACCTCCGGGGGTTCGAATCCCTCTCTCTCCGCCAAATAATCAAAAGCCTCGCGAAGCGGGGCTTTTTTTATGCGCCCGAGTCTGAAACAAAGTTTCAAGTGAGGAGCGCATAAAAAAAGACCAACACCGAAGGTGAGGCTTTTGATTATTTGTAGCCCACCTCTTCGGGATCGCGAGGCTTTGCCGAGCAATCCGACCCTATTGGGTAGGTGAATTATTTTGTTGGTTAGAGTTGGAAAACACTTTCTGAACTTTCCGTTATTACCTTTAAAAACCGTGTGAGGCTTTTGATTATTCTTAGCCCACCTCTTCGGGATCGCGAGGCTAAAATTGAAAACCAAATTGTCAATTTAGCGGTTCATCTCCTCCATCTTTTGTTGAATCCAATCCTGAAAAACAGAGACCCGTGTGAATCCGCAAATGGATCCGTAGTAACCATTATTAATCGACATGGTAAAATGACAGCTAACATTGATACCAATAAGTTCCCATTGATCTATTCTTTTTCTGAAAGCTCCACCACCGCTATCACCTCCGTTAACCATAATTTCCAATTCCTTTGGCTCCGAACTACCGGTTCTGTTGATACTGCTGTCTTCAGGAGAGTCGAAATCACTCAACAACATTGAAAACCGGTCGTTGATTTTCATTCCGGAAAGACTGTCAATTATATTCTCACCGGCCAGTTTACCACCAATCTTAGAGGAAATTGCATCAACCGGAAAGGCGGGTTTGTATATGCCATACCCGACTTCTACAATTTCATTATGGAGTTCATCAAAAGAACGATTCATTGAACATGGCTCTATTCCCGTAACTTCATCCTTTAGTTTTACAACAGCAATATCATAAGATCCTCTTGTGGAGCTATCCAGATACACCGGATGTATGATTACCTGAGAAACAGAATAGCTCTTTCCGCCAAAAGCAAAAGTGAATTTGTTGAAGTCTCCTAGTGGCTTTTTATTTCCAAAAAAGATGTGGGCCGCTGTGAGTACAAACCTCTTGTTTATCAAAACTCCGGAAGCAGTTGGTCTAGGTTGCGCGTTAAAAAATGCTTGTCCTACACAGTCAAACTGACTCTGATTTGCAAGTTCCCGGTACTTTTCAATCGATTTGTCGTGCCGGTAAATTCCGCAGAAAAAAAGAAAAAGTACTAGTATTAATAAAACAAATTTCAATGTTGATCTCATAATTAATGCACTTGATAAACAGATTCAATTATTGAATAATCCGTGGCATTCGTACGCCGTACATTTTGCTTAATACGGTAGATACTGTTTTTAATTCCCAAGAATATCGGTTAATGCCGTGTTCATCTTTATCACGTCCTGAAGTCGTGTACTCAGGTGAGGAGTAACCCGAATCCCTTTGATTACCGGATGCTCTATGGCAACCGTAAAAATGGAGTATTGATCTTTAAGCTTTGAAGCCAATACAGATGGTGAAATGAACTTTATTGAAAAGGTGGAAATGGCTCCTCCTCTTTCCGGGTCATCCGGACAAAGCAGACTAAATTTTTCATTTTTTGTGAGGTCAGTTAGTGATCCCGACATCCTGATAAATTCCTCATCTTTATCAAAACCATGAGTCTTCGCAATGTTTAAAAGGGCTTTTTTATTACCGATCCAAATCCATTTCAAATACCTAAGTCTGTTTAATCGTGCTTCAGCCCCTATTGATTCCAGTTCATTAATACAGTTCGGAATCGTCATTATTGACTGAACCGGCCGTGTTCCCTGATGTTCGAATTTCTTAATACTTGTTTTTGAAGTCCCGGTATCTCCTGTTAATGGCCAGAATTTCTCAATGTGTTTTCTATTCATAAATAAGACACCAACACCCAAAGGATTGCACAACCATTTATGCAAACTACTCCCGACAACATCGGCTCCGGCAGTCCTCATTTCGCCAATCGATGTTGTTGTATGTGATAAACTGTGTGCTGAATCAACTACCAGGATGATATTTGGGTGTTGAGTTTTAATTGCAGTGAGTAGCGGGATTATTGGAAGAAGGTGACCCGTATAATTAATCAGATGTGTAATCAGGATCATCTTCGTTTTGGGTGTGATGTTTTTTAAGTAGCAACGAATCAACTCCTCATCATTTGAAGGATTGCAGGATACTTCCACCCGGTTCAATGAAATACTAAAACGCTCTTTGACTTGCAAAATAGCCTCATTCATACTTCCGTAATCCTGATCCCCATACAACAGTTCGTCTCCCGCTTGCCAGGGAAATCCCATTATAGCGATGTTGAGACTTTCGGTTGTGTTGCGCGTAAATGCCAGTTCATCGGTTTCAACCTTCTGGTAATCGGCGTAAATTTTTCGAACTTTCTCTATTTCATTTTCCTGCTCCCGACGCATGAAAAGACTTGTGTCCCGATTAATGCGCTCGCTAAACTGATGTTGAAGAAGCATGGTTTCAATTGAAGAATGACTGAAATACCCATGTTCCAGATTGGTAATTCCCTCAGGTCTTGGGTACAAATCTGCAACCTGACTCCAAAACTCTTCGTTGTTTGGACGTTTATTTTGAAAAGACTTAATGCGCCCCAAATACGGTGAAGCTAATTCCGAATTGGCACTCACTGCACTAACTGATGATTTTTTAGAAAGCAACCCCATTATACCGAGACTGCTTAATGAAATAAACTGCTTGCGTTCCACACAAGCAAATTAGAAAAATTTCTTTTGGCGAAATTTTTCAGGAATAAGATCCAAGATAGTTGAAAGCTATCCCGGCCCCTTCAATTACTTTATCGTGATCCGATTCTTCAATCAGTTCGAGTTCTGCACAAAATGCTCTGAAATTAACAGACACATCTGCCATTGCCTGCATAAATGCTCGTTGATTATCGGGTATTCCCGCACCTATTTTATCCAGAATTACCTGACTTCCCATTGATGATCCCAACAAGACATATCCGACTCCGATCACAACCGGTTTTGAATTCTCAATCTCCGGCAAAGTGAAAGCATGTTGTGCATCGTTTAAATCTTTCCTTAACGAATTAAGTGTTCCGGCCAAAGCTTTCAATGAAGGGGTTTCCTCCATCCACAAATCCCGGTTTTTAGTTACGAATTCAATCAGATTTCCCTGAGCTATCAGATTATTTTTATATCGATCTGCAATTTGTTCGTCCCAGGCTTTTCCTCTGAACAAGTGCATCAAAGGACTCGCAGCTTCCGTTTTACTGTGCATTTCCCTTGTTTCATCCCGCAATCGCTG
Source organism: Bacteroidota bacterium (assembly GCA_016124755.1). Classification (GTDB taxonomy): domain Bacteria; phylum Bacteroidota; class Bacteroidia; order NS11-12g; family UBA9320; genus WGNA01. Next base: position 273,252 of record WGNA01000006.1, read on the forward strand.
ACGTAATCCGTTCTTCGCTTCAACTGTCATATAGGTCGCAAAGCTAATGTAGAATTGATCTAAATAAAACAAACATTCACCTCTAATTTTTAATCCGGTTTTGTAATAGTGTCTTACTTACTTTGAATCATGTACCCGGAATTAAGAGAAATCATCAGTACTCTCGAATCTTTTCAGGATTTGAAGAGGCGTGAATTTGCCTATAAATCGCATCCGACATCCATGAAGATTATTGGCCTTACCAACGCTAATCTTAGAATTGTTTTGAAAGAAATTTTGATTTTCGGGGCTGAAGCCGGTAAATCGGAAACCTTAAATCTGGTGCATCAGCTCATGCAATCCGGAATTTTTGAAGCCCATATTCTGGGACTGGAAATGGTATCCAAAAACAAAAAGCTACTTACTTCCATGACCCGTGAAGAAATTCTGAATCTCAATTATTGCATGGAAAATTGGGTGGCAACAGACACATTCAGTATTACCATTCTCGGTAAGATGTGGTTGAAGGATGTAATTAAAGATGAGGATATTTTAAGGCTTACAACACATTCAGATTTTTGGCAACGAAGAATTTCTCTGGCTTCCACGGTTGCATTGAACACGAAAACTCATGGTGGTTTCGGAGATACCAAACGCACTTTAATGATTTGTGAAACCCTCACAGATGATAAAAACGACATGATCGTTAAGGCACTTTCATGGGCACTTCGTCAATTGAGTAATTTTGATCCGGTTGCTGTTGAAGATTTTCTTTCAATACATCATGGAAAAATATCCGCCCGTGTGGTTCGGGAGGTCAACACCAAACTCAAAACCGGTAGAAAAAACCCGCTACGATAATTAAAAGAGTAGGCACTTTTAGCTTTGTAATTTATTTTCAATTAGTTACAAGATTTAACACAAAATAAATGAGTTTGTTAGTTTTGTTTTGAAATTGGTAGGGGTTTATCTCAGACATTTTGGATTCAATTTTTAATGAAGGATCGATTTGTAACGGAGCCAAAATTTCAATCATTGAAGTTGATGATGGGATATATCCGAAGTGATCGAAAGTTTGTGAATTTTTAAAATAGATCGACTTGGAAATGACACCGGGGTATTTTTTTTACCCAGACGAAAAATGAATAAATGAATTATGTACCATTGCAGCAAGAAAGAGTACATCTTAAAACGGAACTTCTCTCCTATCAGACAAATTCAATAAACCATCAGCACTTTTCATATTTTTTCCTGATTCAATGAAAATTGTCATTCTCTCCCGGAACTCCAGATTGTATAGCACCAAGAGATTGGTGGAGGCAGGTGTTAAACGCGGACACGAAGTCCAGGTTGTCGACCCGCTTAAATGTAACATTGAAATTGAAAAGAAGAATCCGGCGATCTATTATAAGGATTCATATCTCCAGGGGGTTGATGCCGTGATCCCGAGAATCGGTGCTTCCATTACCTTTTATGGAACTGCGGTTGTCCGTCAATTCGAAATGATGCGGGTATTTACCTCTGTGGAATCACAAGCTTTGATTCGTTCAAGAGACAAACTCAGAAGTTTACAAATTCTTTCCCGTCACGGACTCGGTTTGCCAAAAACCGTTTTCACCGATTACTCTACGGATGTCGATCATATCATTAAATCTGTGGGAGGAGCTCCTTTGGTTTTGAAACTTTTGGAAGGTACTCAGGGACTTGGAGTTGTTCTGGCTGAAACTCATCAAGCCGCCAAATCCATTATTGAAACGTTTAATGGTTTAAAAACCCGGGTGATCGCACAGGAATTTATTAAGGAAGCCGGTGGGGCCGACATTCGTGCTTTTGTGGTTGACAACGTTATTGTAGGAGCCATGAAGCGCCAGGGTAAAGAAGGCGAATTCAGATCAAATCTTCACCGGGGTGGAACTGCTCAGATTTATCAGTTGACCGATGAGGAAGAAAATACGGCACTTAAAGCCGCCAAGGTTCTGGGTTTGGGTGTTGCTGGTGTCGACATGTTGCAATCAGATAGAGGTCCGTTGGTACTTGAGGTAAATTCGTCACCCGGACTTGAAGGGATTGAACGTGCAACTCAAAAAGACATCGCAAAACAAGTAATTCGATTCCTCGAACGAAACGTCTGATTGTTTTCTCAGAAAGAATAAGAAGCCGACAAACTCGGGAGTATCGGTAATTGATTTACCCGCTGATACGACACCCGATTAAAGTAAAAAATGTTGTCGCGATTGTAAACATTCGTCGCGCTAAAGATAAACTCCATTTTCTTTTTGGGTTTGTGATCTACTTCCGTAAGTATTACCGTTTTCTTTAAACTAAAATCAAGTCGGTGATAATAGGGCAATCTGCCTCGGTTGATGTCATCGTACATCACTGTAAAATCTCCGTTTGCAGTTGTATAGTCTAATGATGCTCCCTGATTGAATGAAAGGTTTTCATAAAATCCCTGAGTAAGTGTGAACGGAAATCCGCTTCCGAAATTCCACCTGAGGTTCGCCTCCCACGATTTGTCTTTTCCCATCACCATAGAAGTTACGATATTAACATTGTGTCGCCGGTCGAAATGTGGCTGATAATGTCGTATTCCGTCGTATCTCGAAACATTGTTATATGAATATACGAGCCAAACATATAATCGCTTGCCCTGACTTTTAACCGTTACATCGTAACCATAAGCCAAACCGGTTTCCACTACATAATCTTTCCTTAAGTATTCAGGTTTATCTGCATACTGCAAATTATCGTCGTAGATCTTATCGCGGTTGATATTGCTGATTTGCGTAAAGTCCTTCACATACGTTTCAATATTCACACTTGCAATTGAACTCAGGTCGTATTCAAATCCGCCGACTGCATGTCTTGCGGTTTGCATTCGGTTGGTTACCGGTTTCGATCCCACAGCAGATGGCAACTCATCCGGCCCGGAAAGGAAGCCGTAAAATAAATTAACAACATCCCGATCTGAGGAAGCACTTAAAAGGTTCTGACTGTAAAGTCCGGCTGCCATTTTAAACCGGAGTCTTCGTGTAATAAGATATTTAAATCTCAACCGGGGTTCCAGACTTGTATTTCCCAAAGATGCGTAACGCTGAATTCTAAAGCCCGGTTCGAAAATAAAGCGGTCCTTTTTCACCAGATTATAATTGATAAAACCTGTGAGTTCAGTGGTGTTTTGATCCTGATTAATTTCACGGTTCGCAGCATTGTAAATCTGGAATAAAGTTTTAAAACCGTTGATCTCCATTCCGTATTTAAGCTTGGATGAACCTTTCAGGAAATAGGTGAAATTTAAACCAATATTAAATCCGTTTATTCCGGATGTGCGGGGCTTCGAGCTGTAATCGTTCTGTTCAATTCCATAATCACTAAAAGCAAAAAATCCGTCGATTACATTTTTAGATTCCTGCGGAACGAGCAGAAATTTTCCTCCGAATCCCTGAGATTTCCAATTGTATTTGGTTACTCCCGAAAAATCTACCACATCAGAATAATTGAAATAAAACATCTTCAGATAACTGCCCGATTCAGAATTGAACGAAAGCTTGGTGTACAAATCACTGAATGAATAAGGCAGATTTCCGTTCACCGCATATTTGTACAACAGCGGGGAAGTCTTATCTAAATAACTGTTTTTATAACTGATAATATAAGATGTGTTACTAATTCCGGAGTCTTTTTTAACAAGCGGTCCTTCCAATAAGAGTTTAGATGTAAACGGATTCACATTCACTTTTCCAGCAAGCCCGGAACGATTTCCATCCCGTGTCTGAACATCAATAATGGCTGAGATTCTTCCTCCGTATTCCGCACTAAAACCAGCCGAATACACGTCAACAGATCTTAAAATATCGGCATCAAAAACAGAAAACAAACCGATGCTGTGAAAAGGATTGTAAATGGTCATTCCATCCAGCAACACTTTATTCATAATCGGCGAACCTCCTCTGATGTACAATTGCCCGCCCTGATCACCACTGAACACAACTCCCGGTAAAACCTGTAAATACTGAACAAGATCAGGCTCCCCTCCCACTGTTGGTATTTGAGTGAGTTGCTGCGGAGTAATATTGATTTCCGAAATTTTGGTAGTCGTAGTATTTCTAAGTCTTTCCCGATCGATCTGAACCGTTTTCATAATTTCTCCAACCGGTTTCAGGTAGAAATTGAAACTCTTTATGTCTCCCGACTTGATCGTTATTCGGGTATAAACCGTATCGTAACCCAGCGTTTGTGCGTGAAATGCATACGTGCCGGCTTTCAGATCTTTAAATGAATAATAACCATTGTCATCAGACAACGCCCATCCCGAATTATCATCCATTAAAACAGATGCGTAGGCAATAGGCTCTCCGGTAGATTGATCATAAACAAATCCCCTTATTTCTCCGCTTTGAGCTAATGCAAATCCTGTTGTGGTGAACAGGAGAAGCAACAAAATTTTAAGGTGGCGTGTCATTAATTAGGTGCGCAATGTTACGTCAAAATCGTTCGATATTGGGAACTTTGTGATATTCAAATATGTATGTTGAGCGTAAATAAACTTTTAGAATCTGAGGAGTGGTCGGGAGGAATATACAAACGGTATTTCAGCCGTGGTTTAGTTCTGATTTTTATTTCCGGATTTGTTTGGTTAGCCTCCTGTAAGAAAGACCCGATTGCACCGGTGGATGATACTGTTTCGAGTTGCGGAACCCCTTTGAATTTAAAACTTCCGGATTTCTTCCCGCCGATGCGTATTCCAAAAGACAACCCGCTTACCGAAGAGGGAGTCGAACTGGGACGACATTTATTCTACGAAAAAATGCTGAGTGGTGATCATTCTCAATCATGTGCATCATGCCATCATCAGAACCGGGCTTTTACAGACTCAGTGCGATTAAGTGTGGGAATAGATGGCGTTTCGGGATTTCGTCAGGCTATGCCGATAGCCAATCTGGCATATTCACCGAAATTCTTCTGGGATGGAAAAGCAACTTCATTAGAACAGCAAATTCTATTTCCGATACAGGCTCAGTTTGAGATGCATCAGGATTTGTTTGAAGCTGTTCGTCTCTTGCAGGAAAGCGAAAAATATCCGGGAATGTTCTACGCTGCATTCTGCGATTCTGCCATCACGGTGGATCACATGGCGAAAGCATTAGCGCAATTTATGCGAACGATTCTATCCTATAATTTTAAATCAGCGCCGGGAAGTGTCGGCGAATCTTTGAGAAATCCATTCGAACAATTGGGTTTTGATGTATTTACCGACCCCTCAAAAGGCGATTGTTTCCATTGTCATTCCGTAAGCATTTTCACCACCAATTTTGAATTTGCGAACAACGGCCTTGTCGATGAAAATAATTCGGATCAGGGTCTTTATGGTCAAACAGGAAATCCGAACGACAAAGGAAAATTCAAAGTGCCTTCTTTATTGAATTTAGTTCATACAGCGCCTTATATGCACGATGGTCGATTTAACACTTTAGAAGAAGTACTTAATTTCTATGATACCGGTTTTCATATTACTCCGACATTGGATGTTACATTAATATCTGAACATACCGATGGGCAGGGGCATCACAAGCCGAGAGCATGGAGTGATCAGGAAAAACAAGCTCTGGTTTATTTTCTGAAACGTCTGACAGACGATGCCATTTTAACCGAAGAAAAATACAGCGACCCGAATAAATAATAGATTTGGTTTTACCGGAGTGTATCGCTTTCGAGCGTCGACCCCATAAAAATACCCAATCCGCCAACAATATTCGAATGAACAATTATGGCACTGGAAAAGGGTCCGTTGTTTTGTTTATCCTGATTATCCTGATATTGTTTTAACGTTTTATAATACAGATAATAATCTTTCGAAACCGATCGCAATTCAACCAGATATTTAACGTCGGGGTTACCTGCCACAAGCCCGCTCGTTGGTACCGCGCTAAACTCCTTCAACGTTCCGTCGAAATAGGTATCATCAAATAAATATCCGCCGTCATTTAGTTTTAGAGTAGTTCCGGAATTCAATGTATGATCAGTAGTTTCAAACTCAAAAGGAATAAAAAGATTTGCGTTTTTACTGTAATAGAAAAAATGTAAAACATAAAAATTGGAACCGGCTTCATCCTGAAAACGGATATACACTTTATCAGATTTAGAACCGTCCATGTCAATTCCGCCGTCTTCAATGTAACCGGTAACCTTTCCTTTTACTTTGGCCGGAATGTTACAGTTGGCGCGTGCCACCGGATAGGTTGAATTGGAAACCACTAATGTATAATACTCTCCTGGCAACGCCTTTTGAGGAGAAGTGTAAACTGCATTCACAGGGTCGTAGGTTAGAAAAATGTGTTTGCCATCGTAATTCGTTAATTCGAGATCAGCATCATTTATCACCTGTGGTAAATCAGTAGTATAAGCGCCGGCCGAATTAGTAATCTGCACCGACATATTATTCAGGTTATCGAATGAAGCATTAACTACTAATTTATTTACAAATTCCGGTAATTCACTGTTCGGAATTTCTGTGGTAATACAAGACGAAATCCCAAGTAAGAACGCACTCAAAACGATATTGGAAACCGACTTCTTCATATTGTTAATTTATACGATACGGATGGGAAAAACACAAATTGAGATTCTTTGTACGCGCTGTATTTCTGGTTGGAAGCAGTTTTATCCAACGCACTGTAAATATTGCTGATGTTTGGATTTGCCGTGAGGTTATAAACCATAAATTCGATGCAGTGACTCTTGTCGTCGTAGTAGCCCCAGAAGTACTGAAGTTTAATATCACTTCTGAAATATGCTTTCGACCGGTAATTATTGATCTCGTCATAAGAAAGAACAACTCTGCCATCGATATCTAAATATTTAGCATTTGGCAGTGTGTAAGGGTTGCCGGAAAGTGCAATAATATTCATAGACAAAATCCATCTGTCCTGGGTAAATACCATGCTGTATTTAAAATTATTTCTTCGATCGAAATCGAATGAGAAGGGTTGTCCCCGATTGAGATCATCAAAGGTTCTGTTGGAAACGGCCAGGTTGTAACTCAACCAGATACTGAGGTTGTTCATGTTCACCTTCACCCAGTTTTCAAATCCATAACACTTGCCTTTACCAACAAGCGAATTCTGAGTTAAATCATCGTCGGCAAACTGCGAATAAAACACAACCTGGTTTCCGAGAGTTTTAAAATAAAGATCAGACATCCATTGAACATGGGCATTTATTTTTCGAACATATCCGATTGTAATCTGATTCGAATTCTGTGGTTTCAGGCGATCGTTGGCAGGCAGATACGCTATGATTTCACCGTCGGTTGATCCGTTGTTGAACAAATGCACATATTGATTCATTCGGGTGAATGAGAATTTAAAAGTGGAAACGCTGTCTATGATTCGGCGACCGGCAATTCTTGGCTCGGGGTAAAAGCGGGTAAAACCATCGTGAGAATAAAGGGTAGTTCGCATACCAAAATTAATTTTTGTGTACTCGTTAACCTTCCATTCATCTTCAATGTATTGAGATAACTCGATAGCCTTCAGAGAAGATTGATATCCGTAGTTTACGTTCTTAATTACCGTGTTTACAAGGTCGTATGATACTTCTGAAAATTTACCCGGAGTAAATGTGTGTAGTATATTCTGAGACCCGAATCTCAGCAAATGATTGATGCTGTAATTCTTTTCAAGATCCCAGTTAAGTGCCAGATCTCCGGAATAAAAATTCGCATTATTCTCAATTCTGGCTGGTGCGCCGGCAACCGGATTGTTATCGTGTTCCACAAATTTTTCACTGGTTGTTAAACCGGAATAACTTGCCGATACAGATGAAAATAACGTGTTGCTATAAATGTGATTCCATCGTAATGAGCCGGTATGATTCTTTTCTACATACGACAAATCATACGTGGCACCGGAAGAATCCGTAGCGTCGAAAGACAATCCCAGTTTGTCTTTTAATTGATAGTAACTTACAATGAGTCTGTCTTTGTCGGTTAATTTAAAGTCGTATTTGGTTTGAATATCTCCAAAACTCAACGCGTCGGAAGATATTAACCCGCCGAATAAAATGTCGATATACGATCGCCGCCAGTTAAAGGTAGCTGAGGAATTTCCGTTTTCGCCCAATGGCACTCCGATATTAAGATTAATTAGAATCGGATTAATGCTCACGCTGGCTTCAACATCTTCCTTACTTCCCGACGATGAAGTAATATCAATAATACTGGAAACTCTTCCGCCGTATCTTGCAGTTGCTGCTCCCTTATAAACCTGAATGTTGTTTATAATTCCAGTATTGAAGTTAGATATATATCCAAAATAGTGACCCTGAGATAAAACCGGAGTACCGTCGAGTAACATGAGATTTTGTCCGACATCTCCTCCTCTCACAATCAGATCGCTTGTTCCGTTTACCCCGAAATCTACACCCGGCAAAAGCTGTAAACCTTTTACAACATCATTTTCAGAAAACAGAAATGGAACTTCCTTTAATGTATTAACCGGAACATCAATTTTACTGCTTAGCGGATCACTTAATGCATTCTGACTTGAAGAATTGGGGACATTGGGCCGATCGGATGTCTGAATCGGTTCCAGCTCAATTTTCTGCGAGACATTACCTTCAATGTCTAACTTAAAAATATTCTTGAAATACCCTTCAAACTCAACCGTAACTTCAATTTCACGGGTTGGAACATACACCGAAAAATATCCGTACCGATTGGAGAAGGCCTCCGTATGACGTTTGTTAATACTGATTCTTGCACCCGAAATGGCATCACCGGTTGTCTTGTCAACAACATAACCATCCAGTGTAAAATGCCTTTGACCGAAAGCCACCCCAGCCAGGCACATGATCACAACAAGTGAAAAATATCTGATCATTCTATTTGTACCTCTGGCAAAAGTATCAATGGTTGAATAATAGAAGATAGATGATTTTAAAACTTTCTCATAAATGACCCAGAATGTTGAGAAATAAAAAAGCCCCCGATATCTCGGAGGCTTTCGTGACCTCGTCAGGATTCAAACCTGAAATCATTTTAACTATGAAGACCAGATCAAATCTCACCCAATGCCCCTTCGACCTGGCTAATGACCACCATTACAGATCATTGGCTAATAACAAAAATTGCTTCGAGTATTTATTGAATGAAAAATTCCCCAGCAAGGTTTTAGTGAGGCGTTGCGTTTAATGGAACAGCAAATAAGCTGCATCCATATTTGCCAAATATGGCCATACTTGTTACCTTCGAACTACAATATCAAAGCAGGAATAAACCATGAATGTAAGTTTAACCGAAAAACAGGAAAAATATATCGCTGCCCAGATCAAAACGGGAGACTACCAAAACGCCAGCGAATTGGTACGCGACGCCCTCCGTTTACACGAAGTGTATCGTCATCGTATTGTCGAAGAATTGCGAGCTGAAATCGCCAAAGGTTGGGACAGTTCGGCCAGTGGTTTATCGGTGGCGGACATTGTTCAAAAGAAAATTCAGGAACATAAAGCCTGAAAGTGTCGTGTGAGATTTCCGGTCGAGCTGCGCTTGATCTTGAAGACATTTTTGATTATACGCTTGCAGAATTCGGTTTGGATCAGGCGGTGACATATTTATCGGCCTTCGATGATGTATTTGCCCGCTTATCCGACAACCCCAAAATAGGTCGTGAACGCAGCGGGATTAAAAAGGGACTGCACAGTGTTATAGATGGTGAACATGTAGTTTTCTATCGAATGATTAAGACTGATGTCCGCATTGTGCGCATCCTGCATGGTATTCGCGATCTTCCCCGTATGTTTTAGGTTTCAGCTTTTAGCGGTTTTGCACAAATAAAAAAGCCCCCGATATCTCGGAGGCTTTCGTGACCTCGTCTGGATTCAAACCTGAAACCTTCTGATCCGTAGTCAGATGCTCCCTGCCCGCCACCGCTTTTGCCATCAGGCAGGCGGGTATTCAATTGAGCGTAACATTCAAAATCTTCACAATTAAAAAAGCCCCCGATATCTCGGAGGCTTTTGTGACCTCGTCAGGATTCAAACCTGAAACCTTCTGATCCGTAGTCAGATGCTCCCTGCCCGCCACCGCTCTTGCCTTCAGGCAGGCGGGTATTCAATTGAGCCTTAATTTCAAAATCTTCACAAATAAAAAAGCCCCCGAT
>WGNA01000033.1 GCA_016124755.1 Bacteroidota bacterium
CCACTGACGAACTCAGGAAAGGTTAACACTGAATTGAATATTGTTTAGAGTTGTCAGTGTGAACTAAATATCGGTTGCGTAATATTCACTACGGAGCGTCATCCCACTGACGAACTCAGGAAAGGTTACCGCTGAACTGAATATTGGGTTGGAGTTGTCAGTGTGAACTAAATATCGGTTGCGTGATATTCACTACGGAGCGTCATCCCACTGACGAACTCAGGAAAAGTTAACACTGAATTGAATATTGGGTTGGAGTTGTCAGTGTGAACTAAATATCGGTTGCGTAATATTCACTACGGAGCGTCATCCCGGACAACGTTCCGGGATCTCATTCTCTATATTGCTAACAAAAATTCACAAACGATACCACCACGCAGCCCATTCCCCGAAACTTTTTATTTCCTCTTCAGTGAACCAATCCGCTGCAAGATCTTTCCATTCCGGATTCATTGAATTTATCAGATTATTTTTCCAACTCCGTTTATATCGCTTGATACGTTTTTCGTTGGCGATAGCAATTTCGATGTCGTCAAATTCCTGAAAATACAACAGCCATTTAACGTTATATTTTTTGGTAAATACACAACCATTTCCGGATTTATGCTCCAACATTCTCCTTTCCAGATTATTGGTTACACCCACGTATAAAACAGTTTTTAGCTTATTGGTTAAAATATACACAGTACCGTGATTCATCTCAATTAGATTTGGTTTGGTGTAAATCTAAAAAAGCATTTTGGGGTTTTCGGTAGCGTTGAGTTTTATTGAACGCCACTTGATTTATTCTATCGGTGTTATTCTCAGAGATCCCGGAACGGTGTCCGGGATGACGCTCCGTAGAATAGATCAGGTAATAAATGCGTAGTTCATACTTACAACTCCTTTCTAATCTCAGTTTTTGAGATAATGAAAAAAGGAGTTCCTCTATGGGATGACGGTCCGTGGCAGAAATCCAATTTAGAAATTATGATTCCCAAGGTAAGGCATGCTTTACCCCTCTAATTACAGAAAATAATTAAAAGTTTCTGCCATACATAAATCTCTAATTAACTTGCGTTGCTTAATCAATGCATTCAATTAAAAATTCAATGCCGTTTGTTTCGCTATGCACTGTGGTATTTCTTTTTGCCGCATTTACAAAAGACAAAAACAATCATTTATCTCCATCTGCTGATGATGTTTACTGGATAGCGGAACGAAAAAATCAAACCTGTATTCGCTGTAAAAAAGTGATTTTTACTCAATACACCGATTCATCCAGTGCATACCAATATCGCATGATCGATGGCGGTTTTGCATTTCGTAAAAACGGAACTTTTGAGGAAATTCCAGCCTCTCTTTGCGGAACTGGCAGTCAATACCGCCCGATAACAGGAACATGGAAAATAAATCACAATACAATTTATCTGACCTGCAGTGATACCTCACGTCGTTTTAATTCCAGAATTTATGTTAAGGAAATAAAGGACAATTGGGTCTCTACGGTTTTTATAAACAACAATTGAAGAAGAATGTAGAGTCTAACTTTAAGATTTGTGATAGACATTTAATTCCTTGTTTAAAACTGTTTACCCGAATCTTCCATTGATATTTTTAATGAGAAGACAACTGAGGTGAAACTTTTCCCGATCCGCAAATGACGTTTTATTTTCATTGGGAGCATCAAACGTTTTTCCTGAGGTCCAATCCAATATTAACCGCAACGATTCCCACGGAGCGTCATCCCTGACACCGTTCCGGGATCTCACGTTCGCAACGAATTTACCCGATCGCTCACACTGACAGCTGTTTTTTGAGATGGCTTCTGATCAGAATACACATGACATCAGAATTCATTCGATTTTGATTTGGTTCGGTCTAAAACTAAAATAGCATTTTCGGTTTTTCGGTAGCGTTGAGTTTTATTGAATGCCACTTGATTTATTCTATCGGGGTTATTCTAAGAGATCCCGGAACGGTGTCCGGGATGACGCTCCGTAGTATAGATAACGTAATAGATACGTAGTTCACACTGACATCTACTTTCTAATCTAAGTTTGTGAAATAATAGATACAGGAGTTCGTCGGTGGGATGACGCTCCGTATTACAGATCACGTAACAGATGCGCAGTTCAAACTGACAACTCCTTTCCAATCTCAGTTTGTGAGATAAGAGATCCCGGAACGGTGTCCGGGATGACGCTCCGTAGAATAGATCACTTAACAGTTGCGCAGTTCACGCTGACAAAACCTTTCTAAACTCAGTTTGGGAGATAAGAGATCCCGGAACGGTGTCCGGGATGACGCTCCGTGGTATATTTTACGTAATGGATGTGCAGTTCAAACTTACAACTCCTTTCTAATCTCAGTTTGGGAGATAAGAGATCCCGGAACGGTGTCCGGGATGACGCTCCGTGGTATATTTCACGTAATGGATGCGCATTTCACGCTGACAAAACCTTTCTAATCTCAGTCTGTGAGATAATAAAAACAGGAATTCGTCTGTGGGATGACGCTCCGTGGTGGAAATCCAATATAGATATTATGATTCACCCTGTAGGTGGTAGGGGCAAGGCATGCCTTGCCCCTACCACCTACACCTAACGCCCTACTGCATACGACTAACGGGGAATCACACCAACAACCATAAAATCCTTAATCTTTTTATCTTCCTCGTCCGGGATATTCAATAACTCAGAATAAATAATTTCGAAACCATTTTGTTTTAGCAATTCCTCAATTCTGTTTTTAGAGTGATAATGTGTTATTAAATTTTCTACCGGTTGGGTTTTGGAATGTTGAACCAGTGTCTTCTCCGGATTCCGAACCATGGTGCTGATATAAATAGAACCTCCCGGCAACAAAATATTCCTGATAGAATCCATCAATTTTTCAATTTCTATTTTATCGAGATACGGAAAAACAAATCCTGCAACCACACCTTTGATTTTTTGTTCTGTAGGAAGCTGCCGGATATCACCGACATAAAACGTTGCATCCGGATTTTCGCGTTGTGCAATTTCAATCATTTTCGGGGATACATCTGTTCCGGTGAGTTTCAAATCCGGTCGTTGGGTTAACAAATGTTTTGAAATATTCCCGGGCCCACAAGCCAGATCTAATACACTAGAGTTAACAGGAAGTGATTCAGCAAATGCATTTAACGAAATGGCATAACGGCTCACATCCATATACTTTCCGGCATATAATTCAGCATATTTATCAAAGAGTTCTGAAGCATCCATCCGCAAATTTTATTATGACATACAATTTTATATTTTTGGATCTGAACCGGGATTCAAAATCGCCACTGTATGAGATTTTTCAAAAAAATAGCGCTGCTTAATTGCTTTTCATTTTTAATTATTAATTCTTTAGTAGCACAGATTCCTTCCAACGGCATGGTCGCCTGGTGGCCATTTACAGGCAACGCGATCGATTCGGCAACCTTTTTAAACAATGGCACAAATCACGGTGCAACACTCACCACCGACCGATTCGGCAATGCCAATCACGCGTATTATTTTAACGGAAATGCATACATTGATTGCGGCGAAGATCCGAGTCTGAGAACCGGCAGCAATACGCTCAATTTCTGGTTTATTTATTCAGATAAAACCAATAGTATGCGAATGGTGGATTGTTCCAATTCGCTGAGCGGGGAATGGGGAATTGCTGCCTTAGCACACCCGACCAACGGAATTCAATATTCCGTAAACGCCGGAAGCAATGATCACACGCAGGGTCACGCAACGCATGCTCCGCTCAACGACAGTACCTGGCACATGTTTACAGGTACCTTTGATAAAAAATCCGGAGTTTTATCTTTTTACATCGACGCCTGTTATCAGGGAGGTGTGAATGTGGTTGGGAATAAAGGCGGATTCACCGGAAGCGATACGCTGGTTTACCGGAGCGGCGATCACTGGACGTTCGGAGCTCATGCCCAGTATTTTTCGAGCACACCGAACAACGGACCTATGTATTTTAAAGGCGCATTAGACGACATCAGAATGTACAACCGGGTTCTAAATTCACTTGAAATTCACGAATTGTTTAACGAAGGCGTGGTAATTAAGGAAACTGTTTACGATACAATTCGGACACACAAAACCATTTACGACACAGTTTGGACGTATAAAACCATCTACGACACGAATTATGTTAATGTGTACGATACGGTTAGAACCTATATTGCCGTAACCGACACATTGTACATTGATGTGGATTGGGACGGAAACGGACCGGGAGACAGCGACGTATTAAAGATATATCCGACACCTACCAACGGAGATCTCACAATTGAACTCACCGACCATTTGAAAGCGACCGGAGCCAAAATCGTTTTGTATAATGTGATCGGACAAAAAATTCTGGAGCGCGATATTGATGCTAAAATCATGCACATCGATCTCACGGCGTATGATCTTGCAGCCGGACATTATGAATTAGTGATCTTTGGCAAAAACGGGCGGGAACTCGTCACGAAGCGAATTGTGATTTATTAATTTTTGGGGTAGTCAGCAACAATATCAAAGCATCTTAAACACACATTAAAAGGTGTATATATTTACTTTAATTCCAATAGGTATTTGGTTGTACTTATGTCTTATTTAAACCCAATTTGCTATTTTGAATCGTATGCACTTTAGAATAAAATCCGGAGATAAATTCAATTAGTGCTGATATAGCCGAAACAGAATATTTGATTCAGAAAAATAAATCAATGGCATTCGTCAGTAAGATGATCTCCGTGGTTAATTCGCGTATTCCCCAATTTATTAATTCCCTTATTTATGCTGACAATGCCTTTCGTTAATTTCTCTTTATTCCTCAATATACTCAGGCATTCGTCAGTAATTTATTTCATTCTTTAATTAAAAAAGGGTTCCTTCACTTTGTTAAGGAAGACGCTTTCTTTTTAGTCGCAAGGGATTCTTCACGTTGCTCAGAATTGATCGCTCTCCGTTCTCCGCTCTATCGCTCTTCCGTTCTATGATAGTGCCAGTTCCCGTTTACCGCATTGTGGCTAGAGATCCCGGAACGTTGTCCGGGATGACGCTCCGTGGTGAAATTCCCCAATTCTTAATTCCCTTAATTCTTTTCATTTTTTTTAATTAAAAAAGGATTCCTTCACTTTGTTCAAGATGACGCTTACTTTTTAGTCGCAAGGGATTCTTCGTGTTGCTTAGAATTGATCGCTCTCCGTTCTCCGCTCTATCGCTCTTCCATTCTATGGTGGTTCCCGTTCCCGTTTACCGCATTGTGGCTAGAGATCCCGGAACGTTGTCCGGGATGACGCTCCGTGGTGAAATTCCCCATTTCTTAATTCCCTTAATTCTTTTCATTTTTTTAATTAAAAAAGGGTTCTTTCACTTAGTTAAGGATGACGCTTACTTTTGCAGTGGCCTGGGATTCTTCGCGTTGCTCATAATGGATCGTTCTCCGCTCTATCGCTCTTCCGTTCTAAGGTGGTTCCCGTTCCTGTTTACCGCAATGTAGAATTAGACCTCAAACTGCGTTAGGGACAGGATCGGAAATGAGAGCTGTGTTGCCGGTAGTTTTGCCAGCGACAAAAAGCGACTGCAAGAAGCTCTTTTGTGCGAAAGCAAAACAACGGTTACACAAACGAATTGTAGGGATGGCCCGCATAACGCCCCGATAATTAAATTAAGTATTAATTGAATGAAAGGAATTTCCGGGATGTGGCGAGAGATCCCGGAACGTTGTCCGGGATGACGCTCCGTGGTGAAATTCCCCATTTCTTAATTCCCTTAATTCTTTTCATTTTTTTAATTAAAAAAGATATCTCGCCTGTACTCTCCCGATATGTATCACTTTGTTCTCTAAACTCTTTCGTCCGTCGTAGGAAATCTGGAGTTGAATGCTGTTCGAGAATCGCTGCTCCACCTGCAAACTCCATTTGGCATTGCGGCCATTTTTTAAACCCGACAACAACTCGTACGCAACCGGAGAATTATCATTTCCTTTATAATTTACATCTACCAATCCCAAGGCAATTCGAACAATTCCCCGGTTTAATAAATTCCACCGGAGTTCAGAAGTAAGGTCGTGATTAAAAGTTTTTTCACCCCCGTAAAGTTTCTGATTGTGCGCCTCAAAATATTCGAAATACAAACTGGTGCGAAGGTTCTTTCCATAAATATAATCGAGTTGCGGCTTCATCGAAACAAAGTGATAATCATACGAACGCGTTGTTAAAAAAGCCGAGATATACGAACGATCTCCCGAGGTTGACGTAATATTTAATGCCCAGCTTTTCGACGGACTATACCGCACCTTCAAACTATTTTCCTCGGTTACGCGCGTATCGATTCCGTTCACCAAAAGTTGTTTTCCGTTGTTGCGGTACCATTGATAATCCACTCCGAAAACCGGACTCGCCTGATTAAACGAAAACACGGATCGCAAAGCCGCACTTGTACTCAGCAAAAGCGAATCATCCACATTCATTAAAACCGGATTGAGAAAAATATCTGCTTCGTTGCTCGTAACTTTTTTAGCCACTTTTAGCGAGCTGATATTTGAGAACCGCGCAACCGTTTTTTTCAGTTTGCTTTTCGATTGTTTCCAAACCGCCGCCGGCTGAATGCGCAGATTGTGATTGAATTCGCTGCTGTAGGATTTAATAAATCCCTGAACCGGAAGATATTGCCGGATGTAATTTGCACGCCCCTGATCATACGTCGATGCAATTTCAAATTCATTGAGCGACTGAATTCCGTTGCTGTCGTAATCGTTCCAGATATAAGCGCCGAGTCCGTCGCCAACTTTTAAATAACTGAATTCCCGTTTCTGTTCCTGTCCGGTTCCAACCTGATAATAGGTTTGTGTGCGAAGGGTTCGTTTTAAAAAATCCATTCGCAATTCCCAGCGCCCCTGCATGGTTTGTTCGGCGGGCGATGCGGAATCCACATATTGTAATTCGCGGTAGGTGCCGGTGAAGAACATGCTCCCGCCGCGCAGATTCGGCAATCCGAATTTCATACTCGCATCCCGTCCGTCGGTGGTTGGTTTAAATGCGCCGCCCTCACCACCTTTTTCATCTAAACGCTGATTCGCATTAATCATCCACATAAAATTGGTGGAATCCCCGTTTCCGAATTCCATCTGGCGCAATTCGAATTTATAGCTCTGTGCAAAAAGCGTATCGCCCAAATTGCCGAAAGCACTCGCTTCTGAAGACCATCGAACCAGCGAATAAAAATTCTTTCCGGTTCGCTGCACTTCAGCCGACATCCTCGTGAATCGGTTATCAAAAACCTCTTCTTCCATCGGCACTTTCGAATTCACCCGCTCGTACAAAGCCAGTGACCGAAACTTCTTTAGTCTTAGCGAGGCATCGAATGAATTGGCCAGACCACCGAGATTCGCGCCTTTTTTATAATAGGTATTTCCGGTGTGCAACTGAAAAGCATTTCCCTTCCGGATCGTGAAACCGGCTATGGCGATATGCTCGTCCTGACCACCCTGAATACCGCCCGGATTCTCTAATGTACGATTCCACTGGCGATCGAATTCCACACTTCTGTATCGTTGAACATACCGGAAATTTGCCTGTGTGTGTTCATACGAAACATCCGAAATCACCCGCCAGTCGTTGAGTTTCATCGGCAGCAGTTTGCTGTTGTTCTGCAATCCGTATTTCAAGGCATATCCAACGTCGTCTTCTTTGTCTAAAGTCGAAAGTGTGTTGAGATCATTATTGCTCGTGGCCACTTCAATCGAAGAAGTTGTATTCTGATTGATCTTGTAATCGAATCCCACATTCACCATCTGCAGACTTTTGGGCGGAATCAAAACTTCCACCGGTTCGTAATCGCCCTGGGGAATTCCGCTCACCGGCTCAACCCACTGGAAAACCTTTCCGTTTGCGTTCGATAGTTTTTGTACGTAGTTCCCGTTGTTCGCACCCACATAACTAAAACTCAACTGAAAATACCGCTTCGTCGTGTCGTTTTTTTCGGCGAAAACATACGCATCAAATCCGTTGCTATCGGTTTTATAATACTGAATAATCGTGGGATCAAAAGCCTGAATCGAATCAATGCGATAAATGAAAGCGTATTCCGCATCGCCTGCATCTGCCAAAACCTGTCGGGCTGAAGTCTGAGAAGTTGAATCGTACCGATCGAGATCAATCTGGTTGGGCTGATTTCGGTTGTCCTGTTCACGGTAATAATTCGCCCGAAACGTCCAGCGATCGGTTTGAAACGCCGTTCCGGTGCGAAATACCGATCGCGCGTAATTGCGATCCGAATATTGAAATTCCACCACAATCCGACTGTACTGCGTGATGAGTCGAGACGGCATAAACGTGAGCTCACCGGTGTTGTAGTCGATGGTATAATCATTCTGCTCGCCACGGGTTAACAATTGTCCGTCGAGATAAACCTGCTCCGTACCGCTAATGATAATGATAAACGTTTCGCCGTTCGAACCTTTGAGTCGGTATGGGCCCTGATTTCCTTCAATACCGGCAATGGTATTTCTGGAAAATCGTCCGCGCGAAATAGCCCCTTCACCATTTAGATACCAGGTTCCGCGCTTGCCGTGTTCCACGTATTGAGCCTGTAGTCCGCGCGACTTTTTGTTGTAATTCATGAAATACGAATTCATGGGTGTAGTCATTAAAAAATCGCCGGCTGTTGCACGAAGACTGTCGATACTGATCTGAATAAAAACACGGTCGAAATCCTGAATCTGTTGGGTGTTTCCTTCCGGTTGAATCGGACTATTGTTATCGGAAATTGCCGCGAGCACTTCCACCTTGTTCTGCAAGGTCCCCGACAACCGGAGATTGAGGTTGCTGTTCACCGTTACATCCTGACGGTTGCCAAAACCCACGCCGCGCGAAATGTTTCCGAGTGTACTAATGTTGTCGGAATGTCCTGGTAAATACCGCTCGTCTTTCGGCACATAAGCAAACGGATTCTCGCGATACCACGCATCGATCATGTCGGTTGATTTATGACGAAAAACAGTGGTGGAAAGGTTCGGCAAAACGCGGTAATGAATGGAAATGCTATCGGTTGGGAAATCGGATTTCCAGATGAGAACCGGCGGATTTCCGGAAACCGTAAAATCAGAAGAATCATAGCCGTCTATGGAAACCGACGCCGGCCAAACGGTGATACTGTCGAGAACAGTTGAATCTGAAACGATGCGCAGTTTTTTAGTTCGTAAAGTCGACGACTGCGCAAAAACGGCAGTACAGCTTACGAAAAACAAAAGCAGGCATACGACTCTTTTCAAAGTGATTAATGAACGATCAAAATTACGAATTGGATGTAGTATCCGCCTTCGCCTATCGGCTTCGGCGGATTAAATTCCCCATCTTCGATTTTCGATTTTAATTTTAACCGCAGATTCTCGCAAAGTTTTTCGCAAAGTATCGCAGTTTAAGTCGTTGCTATCGACACGGTAAAGGCAGGCGAAACGATTCAGGTTTCAATCCGCGGATCAGTTTAACAAATCTGTAAGCATCGCCCTCGTTATGGACTCGTACATTAATTTTAATTATTAATCCGAAGTCCGTAGCGAGGACAATACCGACAGATTCAGGTTTTGAACTTCGATCCACATCCATCCTTACCGAGTAAATCTCTTAAAAGACTCAATCCTTTATCCTGAATCTATTAATTCATTTACCCAAAAGTCTGTTTTCTAAATCCATTTTTAAGTGAAGAATACGGATGATTTCTATCAATTTTAATTCGGAATTTAGTTTGTAGAAAATGATATGTGAACCTGTTTTGAAACCTTTAAAATATCGATTGTCAACCTTGAATTCTTTACCGGAAGCCGGGTTTTCTGAAATTACTTTAAAAGCTTCAAAGATCTGTTTCGCATAAATGCGCTTGATTCAGCGACTATTTGTTTTATGTATAAAACCATATTTCCTCCAGATCCTCAGTGGCAGCAACACTGATTCTGTAATTCATCCTTTTTTATACTTTTCATGAAGTTCATTCAAAAATTGAATTTCATCAAAGTTCTCAACGTATCCTGATTCCTCTCCTTTAATCAGTGCTCTCTTTAGCTGTTCAATTCTTGATTCCTCCTTTTCAAACAATCTGAGTGCGGCTTCAACCACTTCATTCGCCGAATTGAAACGTCCGGACAAGATCTGTTCATTGATGAAATCTTCGAAATGTTCACCCAAAACAATGGGGTCGTTCTTTGTCATAGTTCGAATGTAAGAATTTACTCTTTTTGATTTTAACCCTTTTTCTTGGCATGGAACTTCCGACAAGATTCACAGTTTATCAGCCTTTCCTGTTGTTTCGTCCTCCGAGCTTCGACGTAAACGTAAGCCCGTACTAAAATTATTCTGATGAAACTTATTTAACCGGGCGAAGGAGGATTCGATTTTGTTCTAACCGCAGATTCTCGCAAAGTTTTTCGCAAAGTATCGCAGTTTGAGTCGTTGCTATCGATACGGTAAAAGGCAGGCGGATCCATTTTCCCTTTTCATTGCCGTTTCCCTTACTAAAATTATTCTGATGAAACTTATTTAACCGGGCGAAGGAAGATTCGATTTTGTTCTAACCGCAGATTCACGCAAAGTTTTTCGCAAAGTATCGCAGTGTATTTATCCGCCGAAGCTTTCTCTTAAGCGTAAGCTTTCTCTTACGCAGTAGCTTCAGCGAAGGTGTACAGCGAAGGAGCTCAGCGAAGGCGGATCGCTTTTCCTCAATAATCGCTTATCCTAAAACCCGCCCTCAACGTGTAATACACCGAATTCAATTTTGTTCTGGGGCCGCCGGAGATTCTGGCATTGTTCGTAATCCACGGAGTTTTGGACCAATCGCGTTGAAACCCGAACATTCCGCCCAGATAAACCGGACCGAAATTGAGATCCAAAATCGCCGCTCCGCCCCACGTGATTCCCGGGTTCTGATAATATGCCACCGATTGATTACCGATAAATCCGTTCGACGGATCCGGAACTCCGGTCGTTTTCGTCTGATTAATCTGTAGCTTTAATTGCGTATAACCGATCATCAAACCCGGATAAAAATCGATCCAGCTTGTTCGTCGAAGCAGGTGATACAAACCATAAGAATTAATCATGAATCCGCTGAATTTAGCGGTCGATTTATGCGCATCCGTGTAGTCGAGAGTGAGGTTCTGACTGTGAACAAACCCCACCTGATTGAGACTTACATACGGAGAAGAAGAATATTCCTCTGTAGAAGCTTCAAAAATATTCCAGCGCACCTGATCCTTAAATGTCTTTCCATCTAAACCTTTCACCACACTGTTCAGCGATTTGAAATCCATTCGGTAAAAACCCATGGCATATCCGAATTTGGTTTCAATCGATTCCGATTTACCAGCCATATACGGATGATCAAAACTCGGCAGTGTTGTGTTGAGAATCAGAAATCTGAAATCGTTTTCAAACGACTTGGCCAACACCGAATCCGCAGATAAATCATACAAAGCCACTCTTTTCTTCGGCATTTTTTCGAACAAATCCTTGAGGTGTTTTTCCGCTTCTATTTCATCCGGACCAGCATTTTTTAAGAGTCCGTTGGAGACAAATCCGTCTTCCATTTCGTATAACACACCAATGGTGAGCAACTTGTCTTTCAGATCTAATGTATCCGATTGTTTAACGCGATTAGCAAAACTCTTGAACTGATACCAGTTGCACCCGTTTTCTTCTGTGAGATTGGTCGTTGAATGACACCTCCCGAACATCCCGAAAAATTTTCCGCCCCGTTTCAGGTATTCCTGTTCGAAACGTTTGTAGATATATTTCTCGCGATAAACGTAATCCTGAATCGTGTTTTTTGCTCCGAGCTGATGCCAGTATTTCACATCTTCCAATGCCTTAATTGTGGTGGCAAAAAATTCATAATTCGAATCGAGATAGTTTTGGTAATACGAAGAAAAATGATTGAAATCCTCAATTATGAGATCCAGCGTATTGGTGACAGAATACGACCCGAAATAATATCGGCTTGCATTTTCTTCATCCGAATTAAAGAGTTCACGATCCTGATATGCCGCGAGTCCGATTAAACTTTCAACACTCAGTTCAATGCTGTCGTGCGGATTTTTATCCTTTGGTAAATGCAGACTAAGCGCTTTAACGGCCGTATAAATCCCGCGTTCGAGATCCACTCCGATCACATGAATTTTGTCATCATCTGGAAGCGTCTCGTTGAATTTCCGAAGCTCCCGGTACGAGTTTGCGTATTCCTCAAAAGCATAGTCGTCGAGAATTTTCATGTACGAACTATCACCGGTCTGAATGTACTGATCAATGATCCACGCCGTCGCATTTCCATATTCGATCATCACAGTTCGTACTCCGGCATGCTGATATAAATAACGAATCATTTTATTCCAGAGCGCCGTGTTACTATTCATAAAAACATGATTTTCTCCGATTATAAAAACGTTGTAATCCGGCACAACCGAATCGAGTTTTTCAAGTCCGATTTGCGACACCGGCGACGACATGTGCAACGTATCGGTTATCTTCTTTATCGGTAAATCGGCTGTTGAACCCATGGTAATCTCAGCATGTAAAATGGATATGGCAATCACCGCGCAGGCAAGGAGAATTTTCAGTTTAAACATGTGTGCAAGTTATAAATGTTCCGATTACCTCACGCCTGATCCGAGCAGATGAATTGAAAAATCCGGTTCAATGAATTCTGTTTTTTTTAAATTGGTTTTATCCGCCGTCGCCTATTGTCTTTGGCGGATCGTTTTTCGATCTTCGTTTTTCGTTTTTACCCGCTGTGCCCCTTCGCTGAAGCTTTCACTTGCGTAGGCGGACCGTCTGCCCCGTTCGTATTTGTATTTTGCCAATGTAGGGGTAAGGCATGCCTTACCCCTACATTGGCAATTAAAAAATTAAATAATGAAAAGAATTAATGCGGTATTGCGACGACATCAACAGTCGAGATGTTTGAATAGGCAAGTCATACCTCACCCTTACAAAAATCTCAACCCCAACTCATTTAATTTTTTCATTCTTTTCATTAATTAATCCAACCTTCTCTCATTCCCGCAAAGCGTGTTCAAGCAATTCAATATATTTCTCATCCGGAATTTCTACCGCGCCGAATTGTCGGATATGATCGTTTAAATATTGAGTGTCGAGCAATTCGAGCTTTTTATAATTCATGTACCGAACCAGATGAACCAACGCCAGTTTACTCGCATTAGATTCCCGGCTGAACATAGATTCTCCGAAAAATGCTTTTCTAATTTCGACTCCGTATAAACCTCCAACTAATTTATTGTCGCGCCACACTTCAACCGAATGTGCAAAACCCTTTTTAAACAAAGCGGTATAAGCCGTAATAATTTCTTTGCTGATCCAGGTTGTTTCGCGATCTGCACAACCTTTCATCACACCTTTAAAATCGCGATCCATCGAAAATTCGAACGGACCATTTCGGTACAATCGCGCCAGATTTTTAGGAACATAAAATTGTTCAAGCGGAATAATTCCCCTCCACTCCGGACGATGCCAGTAAATCGCATTATCCTCCTCAGGATGTGCCATCGGGAAATAGCCGTTTGAATAGGCATAGAGTAATTCCTCAATATCAGGAACCGGTTGCTCACTCATACAATGTGCGCGATTTTCAACAAAAAGATCAGGTAAAACAAAAGAAAGAGCATGCCCTCGAATCGCGATACTTTTTTATCCTGACTCAGCAAATAAAAAAACACAGAGGCGGTAATTAAAAAAGTGATGGCAGTGAGTTTAATGTCGTCCGGAATCACTAAAGGTTCAATTAGCGCGGCGACTCCGGCTACGGTAAACGCATTAAAAATACAGGAGCCCAGAATATTCCCGACAGCAATTTCAGGTTTGCCGGCTCTTGCCGCAGAAATGCTTACTGCCAATTCGGGCAAGGTTGTTCCCAACGACATGGCGGTAAGTCCGATAATGGCCTCGCTAACGCCAAGATGCGTAGCGATATCAATTACCGACGACACGGTAAATTTTGCCCCGAAATAGACTCCGGCTCCGGATAACACAATGATGCCGATATCCTTTATTGCAACTCTTCCCTTTTTGATTTCTTTTTCATCATTGAGCGTATGCACAACATCCGGCTTTTCGGAGCGCAAGAGATAAACCTGATAAATTCCGAAACCGAGCAGAAGTAAAATTCCTTCAGCCAAACTTACCTGTCCGTCGAGAAGAAACAGCACGAGAATGGTAGCCGATCCGAGCATAAAATGCAGATCAATGAAAATGTATTCTTCACCCAGATGAATACTCTTTCGGGAAACCAGCGAGGTAATTCCGAGAATAAAAAAAATATTGGAGACATTGGCACCGATTACGTTTCCGACAACCATTTCCGACTTATCGCTTCCCGAGGCAAAAATTCCGGCGATCAATTCCGGTAGAGAAGTCCCGATGGCGACGATCAGAACACCAACCATGAAGGGCGACATTTTAAGGGAGAGTCCGATTCGTTCTGCTGCTTCCGTAAAATATTTGGAGGAAACCAACAGTGCGGTAAGTGAAATAAGAAAGATTGCAATCTGCCAAGTCATCAGCCGAAAATACAGGAAAAAGAAAGTTCCGACAATTCGATTGCACCGGTTTGGGGTTAACGAATTGTGATGGTAATTATCAAAGAAGTTGCTGACTTTGTCGGTTGTACGTCATCGGGAATTCGTTTCCAAATATGGGATTTTTCAGCCCGGCAATGCATGTTGAGAACCCTGTGGAAAACGCAATTTGCCTTGTATTCCCGTTAGTTTTTTACAGTCCATTTTGTTGGCATAGTGTTTGGCAAAAAGTGATCAATCCAGGTCGCAGGCGCGATTAAAGATTAGTACCACTTGATTCTTTTTAGATCAAGTCGCATGTGTATTTGCCGGTAAGCTTTTGAGCTTACCGGCTTTTTTTATCCGCCGTGCTCCTTCGCTGTGCGCCTTCGCTGAAGCTACTGCGTAAGAGAAAGCTTCGGCGCAAGCGAAAGCCGACAGGCGTAGGCGGATTATCCGCCAAATCAAATACCCCAACCTAAACGTATCTTTCTCCACAAAGACTCATTAATTCCTTTCATTCTTTTCATCATTAATTCATTCGTAGGTCGGTAGCGAGGACGCTACCGACAGATTTGGGTTTTGTTTTTCATTCTTTTCATTCATTAATTCGTGAAACGAGGACGCTACCGACAGATTCCCGTTTTTTTTATCCGCCGTGCTCCTTCGCTGTGCACCTTCGCTGAAGCTACTGCGTAAGAGAAAGCTACTGCGCAAGCGAAAGCCGACAGGCGAAGGAGGATTATCCGCCATGCGCCTTCGCTGAAGCTACTGCGTAAGAGAAAGCTTCGGCGCAAGCGAAGGCGGATTCGCTTTTCACTTTTCGATTTTCGCTTTTGGCTTTTGGCTTTTCGCTTTTCCTTTAATTCCTCGCCTACTTTCGCAGCGTGTCTATTTTACAAATTGCATTAAGCCCCGAATGGAGAGTATGGCTTGAGTATTCATCCGTGGTATTCAATCTTGTCTTCATCATACTTGTTATCCGGGAACATATTCTCTGCTGGTTGTTCGGGATTCTCGGTTCATTGACTCTGGCGATTATTTGGGCTTCGGATGATGTGCGGTTATATTCTGAAGGAATACTCTATCTGCTTTATGCCCTTTTCGGTGTTTACGGTTGGATTCATTGGAACCGAAAAAAAGATCAACCCAAACTAAAGGTGGTTTCCAAATCCTTGCAATGGCATTCGCTTCCTTTTTTAGTCGCGGCAATCGGAACCATTGTTTTGGGATTTATCATGTCTAATTATACAACAGCTTCAATCCCGTGGGTGGATGCAACCACCACTTCTTTTAGTTTACTGGCAACCTGGATGGAAGCCCGAAAAATTATCGAAGGCTGGTATTACTGGATCGTTCTGAATTTCGCATCCATTTTTATTTATGCTTTTAAAGATGTGAACGGCGCCGTTCTCATCATGATCGCCTATTTCGTGTTGAGTGTTGTCGGATTAATTGCCTGGCGCAAACAACTGCGCATTTCAGATCAAACGGTGGCGTAACGATTCGTAAATCATGACCGCCGTAGCAGTGGATACGTTCATGGAATCTGCCTCGCCACGCATCGGAATTTTCACGGTTTCATCGGTGTTCTTTTGCCAGAATTCCGTTATTCCAAAAGCCTCCGAACCCATTACAATTGCACTTTTCCCGGAATAATCCGCGAGATAATGACTCTTTGAAGCTTCGAGCCAGGTTGAGATAATCCGGAATTTCTTCGATCGCAGCCATTGATAAATTTCTTCATTGCTTCCGGTTACAAAAGGAACCGTGAATAAAGTTCCCAGACTCGCCCGGATCACATTCGGATTCAGCATATCGGTAACTTCATCTGCAATTAAAATAGCATCAACTCCGGCGGCATCTGCACTTCGGAAAATAGCACCGATGTTTCCGGGTTTCTCTAAAGCTTCAAGCACCAGAAAAACCGAATTATCCTTAACCACCAGATCATCGGGATTTCGTTGTTCCCAACTGCAAAGCGCTAATGCATTTTTAACATTTCCCCGATACGTTAATTTTTCGAAAAGGGCAGTTTCAATTCCGGTAATTCTTTTGGCCGAGGTTTCCCGTTCAAATTCCAGCAGATCTTCATCATCCCATTTCTGGTTTACGAACAGATTTAAAATCTCTACTCCAGACCGGGCAGCCAATTGAATTTCACGAATTCCTTCTACCAAAAAAGTTCCGGATTTTTCTCTCTCCCGCTTTTTATCAAGCCGGGTTATTTGTTTGATCTGCGGATTGGAAGAACTGGAAATAAAATCCATACGGTTTACAAATGACGACGGAGATCTTCGAGTCTTTGCTTTTCAGCCCGACTCAAATTATCGTATCCGATTTTATTTACCTTATCGAGTAAACGGTCGAGTTCCCGTTTGCGGTTTTCATTGAGCGGCGGAACTTCCCCTTCAAATTTCGTTGGCATCTCAACCGTAAAGTTGCGACCTCCTTTGGGTTTCGGCAGCACTAAATCCGGACGTTTCACAATTAGCCATAAAAAAATTACCGTAGGGATCAACAGCAGGGCAATCACCCAAAGTTCCAGCGGATAAACATTCCAGAAAGCGGCAACCGTAATTATCAATCCACCAATCGCTCCGCCAAGATGTGCATCATGACCAATATTGTCACGATTACTCCGCATGCCGAAAATGGAGTACGCAATAAAAAGCAAACCAAAAATCCAGGAGGGAATCCATACTCCGGGAATAAAGATGAGCCCGATTCCGCCATACGGATTCAGAACAATCGAAGCGTAAACCACACCGCTCACTGCTCCGGAAGCTCCGAGAGCACGGTAATGTGAATCGTTCCTGTGAATGTAAAGCGATAATAAATTCCCGGTTATCAGACTGCCGAAGTACAATCCGGCAAATCCCCACTCGCCAAAATAACCGGCAATTACTTCTCCGAACGACAAGAATGCATACATGTTAAACAGAAGGTGCATCCAGTCTGCGTGAAGAAATCCCGGTGTAATCATCCGTTTCCAATCGCGGTTCTGTAAAATGGCTTTCGGATCAAAAATCCAGCTTTCGCGAAAGGCAAAATCATTAAACCCCCTGATGGAAAAAAGAACGGTAATACCGATGATGATGTAAACTATCATTTCACAAAATTCTCGATGAAGTCGATCAGTGAGTGAATCACTTTAATGTGAATTTCCTGTGCGCGGTCGGCGTATCTCGAATGCGGTGCACGAATTTCAACATCACAAAGTGAGGCCATTTTACCGCCGTCTTTACCGGTTAATCCAACCACCTTCATCCCTTTTTGTTTAGCAACTTGAATGGCGTTAATAACATTAGCCGAATTCCCGCTCGTGCTAATTCCTAATAAAACATCGCCCGGTCTTCCAACGGCTTCAATGTATCTCGAAAACACGAAATCATATCCGTAATCATTACCAACACATGCAATGTGAGACGGGTCGCTGATGGAAATGGCTGCCAATGCCTGACGATCATCGCGATAACGACCGGTGAGTTCTTCGGCGAAATGCATCGCATCGCACATACTGCCACCGTTTCCGCATGAAATAATTTTACCTCCGTTTTGAATTGACGCACCCATCAGGCTACCGGCCATGGCGATCTTGTCGAAGTTTTCAGGGTTGTTTAAAAACTGAGCCAGTACTTCGTAGGCTTCGAGAAAATGGGATTTTATTTCTTTGGTCATACGACGAGGTTGATAATTCTTCCGGGTACGATGATAACCTTTTTAGGTGTTTTGCCTTCAAGCCATTTAACCACGACTTCGTCGGCCAACACGTGTTTTTCCATTTCTTCTTTTGGCATATCGAGCGGAAATTCGAGTTGGGTTCTCGTTTTTCCGTTAATCGAAACCGGATAAAGTTTCGAGTCTTCCACCAGATATTTTTCCTGAAATCTCGGCCATTGGGCTAATACAATCGAGTTTGTATGTCCGCCGGCTTCCCACAATTCTTCGGCAATATGCGGTGCGAAAGGCGATAATAAAATCAGCATGGAGTCGAGGATTTCTTTGCTTTTACATTCCTGTGCCGAAAGTTCGTTCACGGCAATCATGAAGGTACTCACACACGTGTTAAAGGAAATCCGTTCGATGTCGTCTGATATTTTTTTAATGGTTGCGTGAAGGGTTTTTAACGACTCTTTGGATGGAGTTGATTCATCCGGAATGTAATTCCCGTTTTTATCTACAAACAACTTCCAGAATTTGCGGAGGAAACGATAAACGCCGTCGATTCCGGAAATACTCCAAGGTTTTGAATCTTCGAGCGGACCGAGGAACATCTCGTACAACCTGAGTGTATCGGCTCCGTATTCTTCGCAGATGTCGTCGGGATTTACCACATTAAACCAACGCTTGCTCATCTTTCCGACTTCCGAAACCGTAAAGAATTTAGGTTCGTAACTTTTGGCTTTCGGATCAAAAATTCCGTTTTGCCAAGTTCCATTAGAACATTCAAAAACCGCATTCTGAAATTCGGGTCGCCAGTCAACGAAGAGTTTCAGACTTTCCAGATTCAGATAAGAAGGCGAATCGGTTTTTTCGTAATCCTGAACAAAGTCAACCAGAATCGGAATTTTGGTGTATTCTTCTTCAATTTTTTCGGGTGTTAGCAAACTGGTACAAGTGAAAACCGATTGTCCGTCAACCTTTTCTTTTTTGAGATAAAGGCTTTCCACCACACCCTGAATCATTCCCTGATTCACTAATTTTTTAAACGGTTCCTCAAACGGAACTATTCCGATGTCGTACAGAAACTTCGTCCAGAAACGGCTGTACAAAAGGTGGCCGGTTGCGTGTTCGGCTCCTCCCACATACAAATCAACCTGACCCCAGTACGAAATGGCTTCCCGGGAAGCGAGCACATCTTCGTTTTCCGGATCCATGTAGCGGAGGAAATACCAACTGCTTCCCGCCCAACCCGGCATGGTGTCAGTTTCGCGGTTTCCATCTTCGGTTTCAACCCATGTGTCGAGTGCTGCCAAAGGCGATTCTCCGGTGCCGGTGGGTTTATAACTGGAAACTTCGGGAAGTTCTAACGGAAGATCCCGGTCTGCCAATGGAGTCGGAACATCATCCACATACAATATAGGAATGGGTTCGCCCCAGTATCGCTGTCGTCCAAAACCTGCATCCCGCAAACGATAGTTCACCTGACGGCTTCCGATCCTTTTTTCTTCAACGGCTTCAATGGCTTTCTGAATGGCTTCTTTAACCGGAAGTCCGTTTAGAAAATCCGATTTTATACACCGACCTTCTTTGGCATCGTAAGAAGCACTTCCATCAAACGGTTCACTGCCTTCAATCACCTGAATAACGGGAAGATTGAATTGTTTGGCAAATGCAAAGTCGCGGCTGTCGTGAGCCGGAACAGCCATCACAGCCCCGGTTCCATATCCGCCCAAAACATAATCGGCAATCCAGATCGGAATGAGTTCTCCGGTGAAAGGATGCTTGCAATATCTTCCGGTAAACACTCCGGTTACGTGTTTTACATCGCTCATCCGATCGCGTTCAGACCGGTTTAATGCGTGTTCCACATATTGTTTTACTTCTGCTTTGTGATCAGCGTCGGGAAGGGTTAATGCCCATTCGTGCTCAGGTGCGAGAACCATGAAGGTCGCACCAAAAATGGTATCCGGACGAGTAGTGAAAATCGGTAGCTTTTCTGTTTTTCCATCAATTGAAAAATGGACGAGTGCGCCTTCGCTTTTCCCGATCCAGTTTCGTTGCATGTCTTTAATAGAATCGCTCCAGTCGATGGTGTCTAGACCTTTTAACAACCGGTCGGCATACGCTGTAATCCGCAGGAACCATTGCCACATCGATTTTTTAACGACCGGATATCCGCCTCGTTCCGAAACACCGTCTTTTACTTCTTCATTCGCCAGAACCGTCCCGAGTTCTTCGCACCAGTTAACGGTGGTTTTCTTTCTGAACGCGAGACGATATTTCTGAAGAATATCTTCCTTTTTGGCAACAGAGAAATCGAGCCACTCCTCAGCGATAAACTTTGGAGCTTCATCTCCCTGATGCAAAACATTAATATTTCCCTCGTGTTCGAAGATGGCGACGAGGTTGTCAATTGGTTCTGCTTTTCCGGATCTCGAATTATACCAATGGTTGAAAAACTGTTTAAAAATCCATTGTGTCCATTGGTAATAATCGGCGTCACAGGTACGCACTTCCCGGGTCCAGTCGAATGAAAATCCGACCCGATCGAGCTGTTTGCGATACCGTTTAATGTTGTCTTCGGTGGTTTTTGCAGGATGCTGTCCGGTCTGAATAGCATATTGTTCCGCCGGCAAACCAAAGGCGTCGTAGCCCATCGGGTGCAATACGTTGAAACCATTCAGTCGTTTGTATCGCGAAAAAATATCGGAGGCGATATAGCCTAAAGGATGACCTACATGGAGTCCGGCTCCGGAAGGATACGGAAACATATCGAGCACATAATATTTTGGTTTACCGGCAATGGTTTCATTCTCCACTCGATAGAGCAACTTTTCGCGCCAGATCTGCTGCCACTTGTGCTCAATAAACCGGTGATTGTAATGTGCTTCTAACATCTTTTCGTTTCCCCTCATTTGAAGGGCGAAAATAGGAAATGGAAATGGTAACGGGAACGGGAACGGGAACGGTAGCAGAAACAGTAACAGTAACAATGAAGGAAATGGTAACGGGAATTTTGAAAAGTGCGAAAGAGCGAGAGAGCGATGGGCAATCAGGCAATTTCAATTCTGAGTGCAGCGAAGAATCTCCTGTCTCAAAAGCGAATTCCGTCATGTTGAGCAGAACAAAACAACGCGGGAACGGGAACGGTAGCAGAAACGGTAACAGTAACAGCAACAGTGAAGGAAATGGTAACGGGAACTTTGAAAAGAGCGAGAGAGCGAAGAGCAATCAGGCAATTTCAATTCTGAGTGCAGCGAAGAATCTCCTGTCTCAAAGGCGAATTCCGTCATGTTGAGCAGTGCGAAACAACCCGGTAACAGTAACGGTAGCAGAAACGGTAACAGTAACAATGAATGAAATGGTAACGGGAATTTTGAAAAGAGCAAGAGAGCGAAGAGCAATCAGGCAATTTTAATTCTGAGTGCAGCGAAGAATCTCCTGTCTCAAAAAGTCGAATTCCGTCATGTTGAGCAAAGCGAAACAACAGGTAATTGTAACGGTAGCGGTAACAGTAACAGGAACTTTGAAAAGAGCGAGAGAGCGAAGAGCAATAGGGCAATTTCAATTCTGAGTGTAGCGAAGAATCTCCCGTCTAAAAGGCGAATTCCGTCATGTTGAGCAAAGCGAAACAACGCGGGAACGGGAACGGTAGCAGAAACGGTAACAGTAACAGCAACAGTGAAGGAAATGGTAACGGGAACTTTGAAAAGAGCGAGAGAGCGAAGAGCAATCAGGCAATTTCAATTCTGAGTGCAGCGAAGAAT
The DNA here is from genome assembly GCA_016124755.1 of Bacteroidota bacterium. Taxonomy (GTDB): domain Bacteria; phylum Bacteroidota; class Bacteroidia; order NS11-12g; family UBA9320; genus WGNA01. Next base: position 21,978 of record WGNA01000033.1, read on the forward strand.
CCCCGGTCTCAAAGGCGAATTCCGTCATGTTGAGCAAAGCGAAACAACAGGTAATTGTAACGGTAGCGGTAACAGTAACGGGAACTTTGAAAAGAGCGAGAGAGCGAAGAGCAATC
>WGNA01000025.1 GCA_016124755.1 Bacteroidota bacterium
CAACTCCTCCCCAATATTCAATTCAGTGTTCACCTTTCCTAAGTTCGTCAGTGGGATGACGCTCCGCAGTGAATATTGCGCAACCGATATTTGGTTCACACTGACAACTCCAACCCAATGTTCAGTTCAGCGTTAACCTTTCCTGAGTTCGTCAGTGGGATGACGCTCCGTAGTGAATATTGCGCAACCGATATTTTGTTCACACTGACAACTCCAACCCAATATTCAGTTCAGCGTTAACCTTTCCTGAGTTCGTCAGTGGGATGACGCTCCGGAGTGAATATCTCTCAACAGATATATAGTTCACACTGACAACTCCAACCCAATATTCAATTCAGTGTTAACCTTTCCTGAGTTCGTCAGTGGGATGACGCTCCGTAGTGAATATTACGCAACCGATATTTGGTTCACACTGACAACTCCAACCCAATATTCAATTCAGCATAAATTTTTCGCGAGTTCGTCAGTGGGATGACGCTCCGTGGCGAACATTTCTAACATAAGGTTCCGCGGCTAAGATTCAACCTGAATAATATAACTCAATCAAGAAACTCGCTCAAGAAAACAGAGCTTACCTCTAAAAAAACAAACTGATACGTCCGCGTTTATAATCGATCCTGGCTTTGTATTCCGACAAAACATCGCCGCCGAGAATCATGTCGAAATTGGGAATACCCAACGAGTCGTAAAGCGCATCGACATGGGAAATATCCATTATTCCCACCAGAATATTCCGGATGCGGAGATGTCCGAGTTTTAGGCGCCGGAGATTGGCAAACTGAGCTTCGAGTTTTTCGGGTCCGATGCCGGCGGTAATTTCATCCGGAACTTCCACGAAGTCGGTTATGGCGAGTTGCTCACTCAGTTTTTTCCCAATTACGGTTTTACTCGCACCGGTATCCACCAGCATGTTCACCACCAATCCATTCACTTTGCCCCTGCAGAAGATGTGAACACCTTCGTCACCAAGAGCTACAATCTGCAACCGAAGCGATGTTTTCAAATTATTAATAAAGAGGTTTTCCTGTCATTTCCGACGGCTGCGGTAATTCCATCATTTTTAAAAGTGTGGGAGCCACGTCGGCTAAAACTCCTGGATGCAAATCCACATCTTGTCCCGGTAAAATACACGGAACCAGATTTACCGAATGTGCGGTGTTGGGTGTTCCGTCCGGATTTACCGCCAGATCCGCATTTCCGTGATCGGCGATTATCATCATTTTATATCCGTGTTTGTCGCAGGCTTCTTTCAATTCTCCAACCGCCGAATCAACCGTTTCCACTGCTTTTTTAATGGCTTCAAAAACGCCTGTATGTCCGACCATATCCGGATTTGCAAAATTCACGCAGAGGAAGTCGTATGTTTCCTGTCGAATCGCGGCGAGCACAGCTTCTTTTAAAAGTGGGGCACTCATCTCCGGTTGAAGATCGTACGTCGCAACTTTGGGAGAAGGAATTAAAATGCGTTCTTCTCCATCAAATTCACTTTCTCTTCCTCCGCTGAAAAAGAAGGTTACGTGCGGATATTTTTCCGTTTCTGCTGCCCGAAGCTGTTTGAGTCCGAGTGATGAAACATATTCACCCATCGTCATTTTCAAATCGTCGTTGTGAAAAATGATCCCGACGTTTTTATATTTTTTATCGTACTCCGTCATCGTGAAGTAGTGCAACTTCAACGGATGCATATTTTGTTCGTGGAATGCTTGTTGGGTGAGCGCCGTAGTAATTTCTCTGCCTCGGTCGGTACGGAAATTAAAACACAAAACCACATCGTTTTCGGAAATAGCCGCAATCGGTTGTCCAGCTGAATCGGTAACAATCATCGGTTTTACAAATTCATCTGTGATTCCTTCATCATACGATTCCTGCATTCCGGCAATGGGGTCTGCAATAGGTTTCCCGGTAGAATTTACCAATGCATCATACGCCAGTTTTACCCGTTCCCATCGTTTGTCGCGATCCATGGCATAATACCGACCGGTGATGCTCGCCACTTTGCAGGAGCCCAATCGTTGGTCGCTGAGAAGTTTTTCCAGAAACCCTTTTCCACTGTGCGGATCACAATCTCTTCCATCCATAAAAGCATGAATAAAAGTGCGGTTGTCGTAACCTATTTCTTTGAGAATTGAACACAACTCCAAAAGGTGTTCTTCGCTGCTGTGTACGCCGCCGTTGCTCACAAGTCCGATCAGATGAATTTTTCGGTTCGCATGCGCGCAGGCATCGAGAAATGTTTTAAATCCTTCAAGTTCTAAAACACTTCTGTTTCGAAATGCCAGATTGATTTTCACCAACATCTGATAAACAATTCTGCCGGCACCAATATTCAGGTGACCGACTTCCGAATTTCCCATCTGACCTTCGGGCAAACCCACATTTTCCCCGAATGTTTTTAATGTGGTGTGAGGCTCCTCTTTCATGAGTTTGTCCATCACCGGCGTATTGGCACTGGCAATAGCATCGGTATTATCGCCTTTCCCGATTCCCCATCCGTCCAAAATAAAGAGTGCAGCTTTTTTGTGAACCATGGTGCAAAGATGCTCCGTTGCGTTTCACGGAACAAATCTCTGAGAATGATTGTTTTCCGGATCAGGATGATAAATCATTTATAAACTAAAAGATTTGGAGGCGATGCATGTCCCGTAATCGGTAAAAATGCGGATGTGATATTTTCCTTTTGGCCAGTGATCCACCGATAAATTGAGCATTTCGGTATAGTCGCCCCGGTTAAATATTTTAGCTTCCCGAATATGATCAACCACTCTTCCGTGCGCATCTGCCACCACAATAGAAACGACCGCATTATTTTTTAAACTAAAGGGGATTTCTCCGGTGATTTTTACAGGACGATCAGAAAAAGCACGGGCAGTATCCGGCGCATATTTGGTGAAATACCAGGGCATTTCCTGACCCGAAAGATCCGAAACAATATTTAGCAATTGTTTTTCGGATTCGGATCCGTTGTATCGCAGTCCGCTGATCGAATGGTTGTTTGATAAAATCCATACCGCCGTTTGAATACCTGTGTTCACGTCTCGATGCTGGTCGATATACTTTGCGAGGCGTATCCATTTTTCCGGTGCCATAAAACCGATTTTAAATCCGGAACCGGAATGAGGTGAGTGATTCGAACTCTGACAACAAAAGCCAAATCCGGAAACTACTTTTTTCTCATGCGGTTTTAGTTCGAAACGGTTTTCATGCACTAAAAAAATGTCTTGTTCCAACGAATCTTCCGAAAGCAATCTCCTTCCGGCTTCGATTTTTAACGGAAGAACAGATGAAGTGCGATTGGTAATTTCAAACGAAACGCAATTTTGCTGATAACCTCCGGTTCCCGTTATTTCAACATTGATTTTGCCTGCCTCCAACAGTTTTTCAACAGACAGAAATCGATCATTTTCTTCGGTAAATGAAATTAACGAAATACCTAAAACTAAAAAAATAAAGAATAAAATGGGGGTAAAGTTGAACGCGGTTTTTTCTATTCGACGCATATTTTCAACTTTAGATAATGAACACGACGAGAGCCGGTTTTAGTATTTAGAAAATCGAAGATTGGTTTGTCTGCACTCAATTGCTACAGCAGATGAGAAAAGTGCGATTTCTGAACGACGATTTACGAACGATTTCCAAAAGGATCTTGGAAATCAATTCGTGTTTACGGGAAAACTTTGCGCAACCTTCTTTTAAAATATTTCTTCCATCAGACCTCAATGATGTCGTAAATCAAACTTCTACAATCATCGATTTCAGATGTGTACGTTTTACGAATTTTTATTTTGGGACTTTTAACACGCTTTCCTCTCAAACCATCGTCCGCCGTGCTCCTAAATTGGCACAATACAGATCACCCCAAGACCTGTCGGTAGCGCGATGCAATCGACAGGTACCCGGGGTAAATCCAATTGTGTATGCGCATCGATTTTCATTTTTCGAATAATCGCTTTTCCCTATCTTGCCGCTTCATTAGCCACTTCATATTTCAGGATCTGTTTTTATGAAAAAGGCTATTTTCTTTTCGTTCATTTTGCTGCTGTCTCAACTCGTTTTTGCCCAACACGACACCAGCGTTCGAATTGGAACCATCATGTGGTTTTCTCCTTTCGGATTGATGGATATCTATCAGGGACCCAACATTAGTATTGCGCACGAAATTGATCTAAACGCGCGAAACGCATGGTATTCGGAAATTCAGATCAACCGCTACGGTACCTTCTTGCTCAACGATCGTTTTTGGGGAAATCTCCACGGTTTTACCATCAAACAGGAGCACCGGAAATTTATGTCGGTTCGTTCGGGTTACAATCCCGGATCCTGGCAACGAACCTACATTGGTCTTGAATTAAGTGCCGGCACACAAGAATATACCCGAACCGATACAGTGGTGATCGAACCTCATCCGTATTATCTGAAAACGTATCGGAACCAGCGCAAATTCATCGGACTTGCCGCCAACATCGGTTACGAAATATTTAGTCCGAACGGTTGGATGTTTGGTTATGGCATCGGATTCGGACTCCGGTACAATCAGGTTAAAAACGATTTAACGGATCATGAAGCTTTCGGACGGCAGTTGGGATCGGATCTCGACGGAGCAAACTGGATTCAGAAAAAAGGTGATCACATTATTCCGAAATTCAACTTCTTCTTTAGAATAGGTTACCGTTGGGGATGAGGATTGGTGACTGTTAATTTAATGTTATGCTAATTAGAATAAATTGAAAATTAAATACTAAAAAACCGGTTAACATTTCATAATGTCTTAACATTCGTGACATAACGTGTATCTAACATTGCGCTTTAATTTTAATACTTACGCGATGTCAGTTACGAATACAAATTTCCGCAAAAAATTCTCGGTTTTATTGATTCTGATTCTATCCGGAATTCAGGCTTTTTCTCAGGTGAATTTTAAAATCACCGAAATATTTTCCGGTCAGGCAGGAACCGATTTAACCGCCGATTGGTTTGAAATTGTAAACAACGGAAACCAGGATTGGGTCGCCGGAATGGATTCAAGTCTATTTTATGATGATGATTCCAGATCTGCTTCCGAAGCCGATCCGATTTTAGGATTAACAGAGATCAAAGCCGGAGCAACTGCCATTATTCTGGTAACCGGCGACACTGCCGACATCACCAAATTTAAAAATACATGGGGGCCGGTTGTGGATCTTTCCAATGTTCAAATCGGATATACAAATGGCTCCGGACTCGGAGACGGCGGTGATTTGGTAACACTGTGGATGGGAAGTCCGTTCGCACACAATCCGATTGACACGGCGTCGTATCCGGCAACTTCGGCAAACGACGGACACACATACGATGTTTCGTTACATGCTTTTAGTGTGGAAGGAAATTCGAATAATGCAGTAACTACAACCGCAAAAAGTGGAAGCAGCGGAAATACCCCGAATGTGGGTTCTCCCGGAATCGTATTCTTTATGCCGGAATTTCAGGGCATAAAAATCACCGAAATATTTTCTGGTCAGGCCGGAGCAGATCTTACTGCCGATTGGTTTGAAATTCACAATACCGGGTCAACAACCTGGATGTCGGATGTACACGGAGCACTTTATTACGACGACGAATCTGCTGCGGCTGATGAAGCGGTTCCGGTTTACGGAGTTGATAGTTTACAGGCCGGTGAGCGTGCAATTGTGGTAGTGGGAAAAGCTACTGACGCAAGCACATTTGTTTCTGTGTGGGGTGATGTAACTGAAATTAATACAATTCAGGTCGGCTATACTGATGGCGCCGGTTTGGGCGGAAGCGGAGATGCAGTTGCAATTTGGGTTGGTTTGCCAATGATTCATTTTCTTGAAGATACGGCTTCGTATCCCGATCCGACCAATTTCGATGGTAAAACGTACGATGTTGAATTGGGTGATTTCAGTGTGGTTGGTAACGCGAGCAAGGCTATTAAAACGAAGGCATTGGGCGGTAATGCATCTGATGTTCCCAATATCGGTTCTCCCGGAAATCTCGGACCTAAAATCGAAAAGCCGGGATATCAAAGTCTTAAAATTTCGGAAATATTTTCGGGTCAGGCCGGAACCGATTTGACCGCAGACTGGTTCGAAATTCACAATACCGGATCCAATAGCTGGGTGGCGAATGTGCACGGTGCGCTGTATTACGACGACGAATCTGCTGATTCTGCAGATGCGGTTTTAATTATGGGATTCGACAGTATTCAGGCCGGTGAACGGGTAATTGTTGTGGTTGGAAAAGAATCCGACACCGCAACTTTTAATACTATCTGGAAAGAAGTTACTGAAATTAATAAAATTCAAATCGGTTTCACAGACGGAGCCGGATTAGGCGACGGTGGCGATGCCGTTACCTTGTGGGTTGGCTCACCTGAAACACATCTTCCGGCGGACACAGCGTCGTATCCGTCAACCTCAGGCAACGACGGAAAATCGTACGATGTGGAGTTGGGAACTTTTAGTGAAGTGGCCAATGCAAGTGATGCGGTTCAAACCAAAGCATTGGGTGGAACAAATTCCGATGTGCCGAATATCGCTTCTCCGGGGAACCTCGGGCCGAAATCGGAAAATCCCGAATTCAAAGATTTCAAAATCACCGAAATTTTTATGGGACAAGACGGAACCGATCTTACTGTTGACTGGTTTGAAATAATGAACAACGGATCCGAAACCTGGTCGCTTAATGTTCATGGTGCATTGTATTACGACGACGAATCAGCCGATGCATCGGAAGCAGTTATTATAGACGGTTTTGAAAGTATTAAACCGGGAGAACGAGCCATTGTCGTAATAGGCAATGAAGCCGACACGGCAACTTTTGCGGCAGTTTGGAGAGATGTTACACACATAGATTCGGTTCAGATCGGATTTGCAATTGGTGGTGCCGGATTAAGTGGAACCGGTGACGCAGTTACGCTGTGGGTTGGTGAGCCATCAACACATAATCCGGTGGCAAATGCATCGTATCCAGATGCTTCTAATGCCGATGGAAAAACCTATGATTTGGAATTAGCGACCTTCAGTGAAGTAGGCAACGCAAGCAAAGCGGTTAAAACCCTTGCCATGGGTGGTTCACTTTCAAATGTTCCGAATATCGGATCTCCGGGAAATCTCGGGCCTAGATCGGATGTCGGTGTTTTTGCCATTAAAATGAACGATTATTTCAGCCTGTATCCGAACCCTTCGAATGGTTTCATCACGATAAAATTGAAAGATGTAATTAGCTCCGGTTCGCTTACCATTTGTGATATCAACGGCAAAACGGTGTTCTCACAAGTGCTTAATTCAACCGAAACAAATTTGGATCTTTCATCACTTTCTCCATCGGTTTATACCTTTACGATTACGGGCGAAAACGGAACTTCTGTTTCGCGATTGGTAATTAAATAAATCGATCTAAAAATATAAATCTGAGATTGCCGATTGAAAAATGTTCACCGAAGGCCTACAGCGAAGGCGGATTATTTTTTTATCGCAAAGTGTTAAGTTGTTCCGCCAAAAATATCCGTAGGGTTTTGTAGGGATTGTAGGGATTGTAGGGGTAAGGCATGCCTTACCCCTACAATCCCTACAATCTTTGCTTAACCTTCATCATTAAACCAAACCTGTTCGTAGTGTCCCCAATACGGACTTTATTTTTTTCATTTATTAATTTAAATCAAAGTGCAATTTTGACCCATAAGCATTGCTGCGCGGCATTTTCTGAATGAATTAAATTGTTTTCGGGAGGATGGTGTGGAGTTGGATTTTTTAGTCTAAATCAGCCAGATCGTAACCACGAAAAGAATAAACCGGTAGGCTAAAACCACGAACATCATCCACAAAGTGAGGAAGAGAGATTTCAGGAAAGTGACGGCGTTTTTTTGTTCGTAGAATTTTCGGAGTCCGAAAAAGAGGTAGATGAAAATCAGAAAGAGCAGAGAAATAAGAAAACCAATACTATTGATGTCAGGATTGAAATTTATTCTGAAAACTGTGTGCATTAATAACTGAATAATAAAAAACAGCATGGGCAGAATTAAAAAGATCACATAAAGAATAAAAGTGATAAAGCCCAGCGAATAAATCAGATGATTGAAGTAAAATAGTTTTTGTCTGAAAAACAAAACGGGTAATGGGAGAGAAAAAAGAAAGACCAACAGTATCAACAGAAGTTTGGAGTGATCTACTACTTTTTTGTTGAATCGCGTTTTGAGTTGTTCGTACGATTTTCCGGTTCGCTCCATTTTTCGGTTTACCATGTTCGCGGCAATGTTCCGGTACGCTTGTCCCTGCGTTTGAGTATCGAGTCCGGTAGTGAACGAGTCGACCGGAAGAATGAGAAAGTACAACAGGTTGCCGATGAAAAACAGAGAAAGGGGAGAGGTGTAAAGATTTCTTCTACCGGTCACATATTCTTTGGAGAGGAATCCGGGTCGGAAAATGAGAAGCCGGAGCGTTCGGATGAATTTAGTGTCGGTGAAGGTGAGGGCATTCAGTAATTGTCCGAGAAAATGACGGATGCTTCTTTCTTTTGCTTCCACCACCTTTTCTCCGCACTGATTGCAATATTTTCCGGTAAATGTGTTTCCGCAACTTGCACACACTTGCTTCGAATCCGACATGGGTCAAAAATAGGATATTACCGGATTTGTAGGGAAATGAAAAAAATGAAAGGAATTAAAGAATAATGAAATTAAATGCGGTAGCCTAATCCGGCGGTGAAGGAAGCGGTGGTTAATTGTTGCCGGAAAGATGTATATTTTTTTTGTCCGCCGGATAGAGTTTCCACATTATAAAAATCTGCGTAAGCCGGACAGATCTTAGAAGTGAAACTCAGAAAGAAGTGTTGGCGGATCCGTTTTATTATTCTCAGATGTAATTCTACACCGATTATACTTCCATATTTAGATTTAATGATAAATGTTTTTTTGATCATTAACACCATTTGCAATTCCACTTACGGTTGGGAGTTTGCTATTACTCAATATGGCTGCTATCATAAATCCGGGTTGCATGATCCAGGTTGTATCGCTGAATCGGATGTTGTAGTTAAGCCCTAATTTACTTCCCTGATTATTCCAGAAAGTTCCACGTGTTTCGTACGTATAGCCTGAGTCAATTTGTTCAGATGTACGGTCGAATGTAAAATGATCAAAACCCAATTTTTGTTCGAAATAATTGTACTCAACCATAACTTTTCTATATTTCAACAGGACTTGCAAACAGAGCTCATTGCCTCTTTTTGCGAAACCGGATTCTTCATTTCCGATAACGCGACTTCCGTAATTTCCGATTGGCAAAACCAAACCCTTTGAAAATCCGATCTGAACCGATTGTGATTTAATAAAAAAAGAAAATACAGCGAACTGGAGGAGGACTAAAAATAATCGGATGTACATTGTTTCGGGTTTGCTGAACGAACGAATAGGGAACGGGTTTCATTTTATCCGATTGAATGATTTTTAATCTCAGAAATACTGACGAAAGAGAATTAAGAAGAATTAAGAAGAATGAAAAGAATGAAAGGAATGAAAGGTTTCTCCACCTGATTAAACATAGAGTGCAGCTTTCTATCCGACTTGATTTTTTGCTTACTTTTTTATCAAGTAAAAAGTGATAAACGAGATTGTACATAGATATCCAACCGATTCATAAGCTTGGTTTATCGGTCCGGGGTTTGCGATGGCGGAGAGTTTTAGCACTAAGCTTCATTCGGAGAACTGAACTTCCAGCATGCACAAATGTGTCTGCGAAGCACGGAACCCCCGCTAATGCAAACCCCTTGTTAGCAGCCGTTATTTTTCCCGTTTTAGAAATAAAGTCCGTTTACCTTTTGTCCACATGCCAACTGTAATAAAGCCGTTCTTTCTTTTACTTAATTCTTCGTTTGATTTGTTATAAGTGTGAATTACCAAACTGTCATTTGCAAATATGTTTACCTCGTTAACACCAATAGGAACTTCTAAATCCACTACTTTTCTTGTGCTACTAAATCCGTAAAGCGAAAGTTTTTTGTTTTTTAGTTCAGTCATAGGGATTTTGATAAAACTAGTCTGCCAGTCCGCATGATAAGATTTATTCGATGTCGTGTCTGTAAACCGAACGGTGAACCACTCCTGACGGTTGCCCCACCAGTCAAACCAACGGATATATAGAGTGTCCCTGTGATTTTCATTCTTTTTTGTTTCAATTCTTGGATTACATTCAGTCGTGTCAAAAGTCAAATAGATTTTCTGCTTATTTTCTTCAAATGTCCCTTGTCCATACCAATATTGTCCGTCATCAGTTCTAGTCCTTTGATTGAAAGTACCAGAGTTGTCTGATTTGTTTTGTTTAATGAAAGTGTAATTATTCGAAAACATGGAAGCGTTAGCCTGTCTATAGGTAGTAGTGTCTTGTCCAAATAATTGTCCGACAGTCAAGAATAAAATTGTCAATATATACCCATCACGAACAGGTTTTTGCCAAAAACCTGTTCGTGATGGGTATAACATTATGATTCTAAGCATAAATATATTCTTATTAATTTCAATAATAACAGAATATATAAACATTGTAACTCGACAACCAAAAACTTCGCAATATTTATCCCTTATGTTCAACATGTATTTACGGAAATTAATCATTCGCATGTGTCATACTACTTTTAATCGGAGTCACAACATGTGCAGTAAATGCCGTAGTACCTAAAATTAAGTAATTTAAAGAATTGTGTTTGTGGGAGTGTTTAAATATGCCTCAATAAAATTAATTCCTTGTGTCTGGGCTATAGCCACCCCTCCCCGGACGAAAGATACAAATGCATTTCATATCTTACACTACCGGATAATCATTTAAACACTTAACCCAGAGACCAACCAGTTTTGTAGTATTGATTCTTTTTGCTCGCCAAAGGATCGAAGCCCGAGTGGATTTCATTATACGTTATTGCCTTTAACCGTTAAAACGGTATGCACTCAATTCTCGGTAACAAAAAAAATCCCACCTCAATTATTTTGAGTTGGGAAATATTTGGAAGAAGTGTAATGCTGAACTTAAATGATTTTTCCGGATTAAACCGATTTAATTACTATAAATAGAAATTAAGCGTGAATCGAGTGTATGTAGGACGGAGATTAACCTTGTACGTTTCTGTTATGGTTGTGGTAACCGTTTGATTCGTGTTGGGATTGTAAAAATCCATGTCGTACATATCAGTAACATTGACGTGGGCGAATTGCAAACCGAACTCACCACCGATGCTGAAATGCTCATCGAAAAAATATTCGCATCCATATCCGATCTGTAAACCCATTGCTTTGATATTTTTTAATGCGTCTTTGTACTCATTATCGGCTTCTCCATTGGTTTCGCCTTTTCCGGTTACAATTGGCTTGGAAATAGAAAGGATGCCATACGAACTGATTTTTTCTTTTTTCATTAAAAAATATTTGGCTCCAAGTGTGGGCATCAAAAAGTTTAAAGAGTATTTGCTTTCATCGTTGTAATCTACAACCTGCCCACGGTCGGTATCATATCGTTCACCGGACTCGGAATAACTCGCATTGCCTCCAATCATTTGTAAACCGATAAACGGAATTAACTTGTCATTTACCCGATAACCAAAAGCCGCACTGTTCAGTCCGATGCCGGGTGATACAAAAAAGGTCATTTGCGCATTAGAAGTTCCAACAATTGCAAACAAAAATGCGATGGTAATAGCTGTTTTTAATTTCATGATTTGAATTTTGATACGTGCAAATTATTAAATATTTCATAAATCGAATGATTTGCATTCACCGATGAGGAATTATTGGATTAAATTACTAGTGTTCGGGATGAAGGTATTCGCAAATCCTGAACTCATCCAAAGTGAGGAAGAGCTCCGCATCGGACAAGCTGCTGATAGCTTGTTATGAGGTCTAAGCTTAAACCTTCGCAGCCAGATCGTACAATTCTTTTCGGAGCATGCCGACGTCATCTTTATTATATGCCGAAATAAAAAAGCCGGGTGCATTTTCTTTTCCCATCCACATTTTCTGGAAATCGTCGAGATTGTATAGAGCCTGATCTTCGAAAATATCATCCGAAGTAGGCTCCGGATTGTATTGATCAATTTTATTAAAAATAACCATTGTTGGTTTGTCGCCCACACCAATTTCGGATAGTGTTTGCTTTACCACTTCCATTTGTTCTTCAAAATTGTAATGGGAAATATCCACAACATGCAGCAATAAATCCGCTTCTTTTATTTCGTCTAATGTCGATTTAAAACTTTCTACCAATTGATGCGGCAGCTTTCTGATAAAACCAACGGTATCAGAAATTAAGGTGATAATCGGCGGGAAATATCCTTCACCCTCTTTGGTGAGAACTAATTTTCGAACGGTGGAATCCAGCGTTGCAAATAATTTATTTTCAGCAAGAATATCTGCATTCGTGAGCGCATTCATGATGGTGGATTTGCCCACGTTGGTATATCCCACCAAAGCAATGCGTATTTCACCCTGACGACTTTTTCGCTGCGTAACACTTTGCTTATCGATTTCTTCGAGCTTCTTTTTAAGCAAAGCGATTTTATCCCGGATTACCCGGCGGTCGGTTTCAATTTCTTTTTCACCCGGACCTTTCATCCCGATGCCACCTCGTTGCTTTTCGAGGTGCGTCCACATTCGGGTGAGTCGCGGCAGAAGATATTCGCTTTGAGCCAGATCGACCTGAGTTCGGGCGCGTGCCGTTCGGGCATTTCGGGCGAAGATGTCGAGAATGAGCGTGCTTCGGTCAACGATGCGCACGTTCAGGTATTTCTCAAGATTTCGAATTTGCGACGGAGAAAGTTCATCATCGAAAATGGCCACATCAATTTCGTTGTCGGCGATGTAGTCGTGAATTTCCTGAAGCTTACCGGTTCCCACGTATGTAGTTGAATCCGGACTTTGTCTTCGCTGAATAAAAGTCTGTTTCACTTCCGCTCCGGCTGTTCGGGTAAGAAAAGCCAGTTCACCGATGTATTCGCGGGTTTGCCACTCGCTTTGTTCTCTTCGCTCAACGGCGACCAGAATGGCTTTTTCCGAAATTTTATCTGTTGTTACCTGAAAAGATGTTGGTTTCAATATGTTTATATAATTTTTGCGAGAAGTGAAGGTTCTGTATCCGGTGGCAAAATTCAATAAAATCGCGGTTTTCTTTTTCGTCGTTCTGCTTTGCAATCTGTTTCAATTTGCTTCCGGGCAGAAAATGGAGTGGAGCAACACCCGAAAACTAAAGGGAAATGCGGTTTTTACCAGTGTGATCGGTGAGAATTCTCACGGCATATTTCTTCTTCGATACCGGAATAAATTTCTATCCAAAAACATCATCATCGAGCGGTATCGCCATCAGATGGGACTGGCTTTAACGCGCAACATTGTATTGAAGAAAGCCAGACTTCTGCACATCGAATTACAGGATGATCGTCTGCTTGTAATCAGTTCGAGGTTCAACCGCAAGGAAACACGCAATGAAGTAATGTATCAATGGTACACGATGGAAATCGAGCCGATCGGCGATCCCGAACTTTTGTTTCCGGCAGCACTTTCCGACTATTATGATAAAGGCGATTTCCGGGTGCGGATTTCGAACAACCGGAAGCGAATCTCCATTACACACACCGAAAAATCTGATGCAGGGAAGCGCATTCTGCAATCGTATATTTACGATGATTCATTAAAACTCATCCGACACAAATCGTGGGAAATAGAAATGCCGTACGACGTGTTTTATATGAGTGACATGATGATCGACAACGGCGGCAATCTGTATTATCTCGTGAATAACCGCGAGCAGACCCTTCGCCGGAATAACGAAATTCCTATTCAGTGGCAATTGTTCACTTATTCATTTAATAAGGATGCGTTGAACGATTTTGCCATGGCCGACAGCGGTGTTTCTCTGCTCGGACCTTCATTTTCGTGGGACAGGTTTAAGAACAAGGTGAATATCACTGCTTTTTATACAGATAAAGATGTGCGGGACGTAACCGGTTTGTACAACTTCGTGATTTATCCGGATTCGATAAATGGTGTTCAGGCGACTTACAATCAGTTTACCCCGGAGTTTAAAAATTATTTAACCGGAAACAACAACAGTTTTACGCTGGAAGAGGTGCGGAATTTTAAAATCATCGACGTGATTCCGAATAGCGACGGAGGTATTTCGATTGTAGCTGAGCGATCTTCCTTTACATACGAATCGGATGTTACGTATGTGAACGGCGTTCCTCAAACCATGTCGAGGAACATTTACAATTACGAAGACGTGTTGGTAATGGCGATGGATCCGCAACTGAGAATACGATGGTTTCATTTGGTAAATAAAAGTCAGAGTTCACTCAACGACGGCGGTTATTATTCATCCATAATTGTGGCAAATACGCGGTCGAAGATTTACATAATTTACAACGACCGGTTGCGTACGAATGGCGATGTGATTCAGTACACATTTACAACAGAAGGCGAGGTAACCCATAAAATTCTCATTCGATCTGATGAAGAATTTGTGTCGGTGATTCCGAGAGAGGCCTCACAGATCGCCTACAATAAATTATTATTGCCGGTGTCGAAAAACAAGAAGTTTGCGCTTCTGAAGCTTGAGTATCCGAATTGATCCGCATAATTAACCGGGGAGGAATTTCCGCAATATTTCTGGCCATCTTGCTCGCGTGTGCAATGCAGGTGATGATGCAGTTTTACGTGATTCGCAATACACCGGATGGCTTTATTACCTGGGATTTGTTTATTACTAAAATTCATATTCCGCTGGTCGTTCATATCATCGGGGTTTTGTTGCTGCTGATCATTCAGGCGTTGTTTTTCGGAGGAATTCTCAACCGCAATCAGTTTTTTGAAGAGAGCACGATCTGGCCGGCAGTCTGTTTTATTATGTTCGGTGTAATTAATCCGGAATTACTTTTTCGTCCGCACATTCTGTTTTTCAATTTCGGAATGCTGATGATTTACAGCCGGCTATTCCGGTTGAACGAAGAGGACATGACGAATTTTCAACTGTACCTCGACACGGCAACGATCTTTTCGTTTGCGGTGATTTGTTATCCGAACGGTGTATTTTTTCTTCCGTTGGTATTGCTCGTTCTGAACCAGTTTGCCTTTTTTGATGTGAACCGGTTGATGGCGTTCGTGCTGTCGTTAATAATGGTTTTGCTTCCGGCCTGGGTGATCACTTATTTGTTTATTTCCCCGGATTGGGCGCTCGACCGTTTTCGCCACATGACCGGATTTCACTGGTCGTTCAGCGGATTGTTTGATCCTGCCTTGTTGTATACGCTGTTAATTTTCGGCATCGCGCTCGTGCTGGTATTTCCTGCGGTTACACGTCAGCTTACGTTTATGCAGAACCAGAACCGGAAGATGATTTCCACGATGTATCTGCATCTGATTCTGGGTTTTCTGTTTGTGATTGTGCAACCGGATAAAGGTGCCGCGATCAATGTTCTGGCGATTCCGTTTTGTTTCCTTCTTTCCTTTGGTTTTGCATTTCTGCAAAGAAGATGGCTCGTGAATATTCTGTTGTTGATGATGATTTGTGCGTTGCTTACGGTGCAATGGGCTTATGTTCTGAAAATGATTTAGAGGATTTTAACCTGAATCTGATCCCCCGAACCTGTCGGTAGCGTCGCGCTACCGACAGGGACGCTACCGACAGGGACGTGATGTTATGTATTGGGTTATATGTAGGGGTAAGGCATGCCTTACCCCTACATATAACCAATGCAAATCCGGGCGGAAATTTTTCGGCGGACGGTCCGCCTACGCCAGTGGGCTTACGCTTGCGCTGAAACTTTCTCTTACGCCGAAGCTTCAGCGAAGGCGCACAGCGTAGGAGCACGGCGGACGGTCCGCCTACGCTAAAGCTTCGGCGGACGAGGGCTTAACGATTGAAGCGGTTACGGAAGTCGTGCAAACGGTTGGCGGTAGCCAAACAAAAAAGCGACTGGGAGAAGCTCTTTTTGTTGGCAACACCGCCCCGTGCGCACGACTGGAGTTTGAGCGGAAAGCGTGTTAAAAGCCAAAAAGGAAAAACGAAAAATGAAAAGCGAAAAGTGAAAAGTGAAAAGCGAAAGGCGAAGATCCAATATCGATCCGCCGTCGCCTGTTGGCTTTGGAGGATGAAAACGAAAAACGAAAAAAGGAAAAACGATTCGAAGATGTCAGATTTACGATTTTAGATCGGTGGCGGAGTATTCTCCATTATTGCCAATCGGCTCTGTTGGAGGATTAAACTGCAAGACTCTGCAGAGAACTTTGCGCGACTTTGCGGTTAAATATAAGCGTGATTGCAGAAGTACGATTTCAGAAGTACGATTTACGATCTTGAAAACGAAAAGGGGAAGAACGAAGAACAATTCACCTACGCAATTGCTGTCGCAATCGCTTCGGCGGATGAATTATTTTTCAAAAAGTTTAGGTTTGCAGGAAAGATTTTCAGATGGATGAATCGTTGAAGCCGGTATTCACTGAGTTGAATGACGGAATGAAAAAGGCCATTGATCACCTTAATTCGGAATTGGCCAAGGTGAGAGCAGGGAAAGCACACCCTTCGATGCTCGACGGAATAATGGTGGAGTATTACGGTTCTATGGTACCGTTGAATCAGGTGGGAAGTGTGAACACGCCTGACGCACGAACGATTGTAATTCAGCCGTGGGAGAAGAATATTCTTCGCGAAATCGAACGATCAATTATCAATGGAAATCTGGGTTTTAATCCGCAGAACGACGGAGATATTATTATCATCAACATTCCGCCGTTGACTGAGGAACGTCGTAAATCGTTGGTGAAAACGATCAAAGGCGAAGCGGAAAATGCCAAAATCGTTTTGCGCAATATGCGTCGCGACAGCAATACTGAAATTAAAAGGCTTCAGAAAGACGGTTTGTCGGAAGACATGGCGAAAGACGCCGAGGCTGATGTTCAGAAAATCATTGACGACTATTCCAAAAAGGTGGATGATCTGATTGCCGCCAAGGAAAAAGAAATCATGACGGTTTAACCCGCTTCGAATGCGTGAGCGGTCTGATTGTTAATCCGCATTTTCGCTTTCATCCCCACCATATCGATCACGTACAAACTCATGTTATAATGGTCGTAATCGTCCATGTCGCGCAACGGCGTATCCATTAAGATGGAAATGAGACTTCGCATGGCTCTTCCGTGTGTGCAGATGAGAATGAGGTCTTCGTCGGTTCGCTCCATGATTTTTCGTATGCCTTCACGTTGACGGAGATACAGGTCCATCGGGCTTTCACCACCTTCGATGGGTTCGTCGAGAAATCCATCGCGCCATCGGTTAATGGTATATTCAAAAGCCTTTTTGAGTTCAGGCGTTTGTTCTTTTCCTTCAAAAACTCCCCAACTGATTTCGTTGAGTTCGGGCATTACTTCAATCGGAAATCCACGCTCGATGTACGGCAATACACTTTGCCGGGTTCGTTTGAGTTCGGAAATATAAATGCGTTTGAATTTGTGGTATTCGTACCAACGATGAAACGAGGCCGCCTGCATTTCTCCGAATTCATTGATATCGGAATCGATGCCGCTGCCCTGAATAATGCCTTGTCGGTTGTAATCGGTTTGGGCATGCCGCACGATATAAATCGTTTTCTTTGTGTCCAATTGCTGTCTGATGTTCAGAGACAAAAATATTGATATCCCGACTTTAAATTCCATGATGCGCGGAACTATGTCGGAAACACTTGGAATGGAAGTCACAGAAATTGGTGATTACTATCTGAAAATGCGGATGCCGGTTGATCGTCGCACGGTGCAACCACACCAGATTTTACACGGAGGAGCGAGTGTTGCGTTGGCCGAATCGGTGGCGAGTCTTGCCGGTAATATTCTGGTTCAGCCCGAACAATACTGTGTAGGATTGGAAATAAATGCAAATCATTTGCGTCCGGTGAAGCACGGCTGGATCGAGGCGAAAGCGAGTCCGGCCCACTTAGGAAAGACTACTCAGGTTTGGAATATCGACATACGGGACGAACACGATAAGCCGGTTTGTATTTCGAGAATGACGCTGGCAGTTCTCAATAAATCGTAATGCGACCGACGGAAATCTGGGCGGAAATTCATCGGAAAAACGGGAGTTACATTCTTTACCGAAAACCCGGTGAACGTGAATTTGTATTTTCTGAATTAGAAGAAATTACTTCGTTTTCTTCAGCGGAATTTGTGGTGTGCAGTTTCGACAGCCAAATTAAAAAGGCGTATTCAGCCAAACAGTCTTTTGTAATTACTAATGAAGATCTGAAATCGGACGATTCGCCAATTTATTCGGAATTTGGTTTACAGGAAATCCCTCAAAATACGAGTCGGGAAACGTATGTTAAACAGGTTCAGGAGGCGGTTGCGGAAATTAAAAAAGGCGCATTTGAAAAAGTGGTTTTATCGCGGCGGTTTTATTCGAACGGAATTTCACCGGAATTAAAAACCCTGTTGTTGAATTTGCCACAGAGCGATTCATTGAGTTATGTGTTTTGCGATTCACAATACGGATTATGGGCAGGTGTAACACCCGAAGTTTTAATGCGCTGGAAGAACGGCGTGGTGAGCGGAATGGCGCTGGCCGGAACACGGGTAGAAGGGGAGTGGAACGAAAAAGAATATCAGGAACAAAAAACGGTTTCGGATTATTTAAAAAATGAATTCGAAAAATATTCGGTTCGCAATATTGAGGTATCCGAAGTACAAACTAAAAGAGCAGGTATTCTTGAGCATTTGTGTTCTGAGGTTCGGGGAGAAATTGATTCAGATACGGTTTTGAATCTGCTCGACCAATTGCATCCGACGCCGGCGCTTGGCGGATTTCCTAAAATGGAAACCATGCGTTTTATTGAAAATACAGAACATTTCAACCGGGAGTTGTACGGCGGTTATCTGGCGTTTAAGGAAACGGATTTATTGGAAGCGTTTGTGAATATCCGTTGCATGCGCATTTACCGGGAAGGGATAGTTCAGTTTGCCGGGGCTGGTATTAATTCAGGCTCTGATGCGGAAAAGGAATGGCTCGAAACGGAAAATAAATTGCGAGTATTGGGACAGGTTGTGGTGGGGTGTTGATTTTAGTCTTAATAATAAAATCAGGTATGGAAAGCGCGAAATATCGCGCGGCTGCGGTATTCTCCAATTCACGTATTCCCCAATTCCTCAATTATTAATTCCTTTAATTCTTTTAATTTTTTAATTATTCCCCTACCCTTTGCTTGCGCTGATCAGGTATTGCAACATGGCGTTCTGATCGGATTCGGAAATCACTGTACTTTCTTTATTGACTTTGGCGACCATTTTCGGAACGATGTTGTTCAGTTGTTCGGCGGTATAATTCTTCGGATCTTTAAGGGTGTGGCATTTTGTGCATTTGGATTCGTACAGGTTTTTTCCGGTTGCCATTACAGCGGCATCTGCGGTTGGGGCATTGGGATTGGTTCCGGTAGGACTAGTTGAGCCTGTGGTTGTGGTGGATGTGGTTTTTTCTTCGGTGGCAGTCTGTGTTGTTGTATTCTTCCGGGACTTGCAGGAGGTAAATCCGATGGCGGTTGTAACGAGAACGATGGTTGCAAATCCGGTAAATCTGATGTTTGTCTTCATTTGTATTGTTGGCGATTTTGGCGGCAATATAGGGACAATTTTATCGAAGCTGAAAATGTTTCTGATTGTGATAATCCATCACAACTTTCTATTCTCAGCAATCCAATTGATTTGGGTTTATCTTGCACTCAGTAATTATATCATGAAAGTAATCATCACGGGAGCAACCGGAATGGTTGGCAAAGGAGTTTTGTTGGTTTGTTTGGAAGACGAATCGGTAGAAAAGGTGCTTTGTATTGTGCGTTCATCAACGGGTATCACACATCCGAAACTTAAGGAAGTGCTACACTCCGATTTTTTTAATTTGTCGCCTGTGGAAGCAGAATTAAAAGGGTATGATGCGTGTTTTTTCTGTCTTGGAGTTACTTCATTAGGACTAAAAGAAGATCAATACCGTCACCTCACGTACGATCTTACGCTCAATTTTGCAGCGGTGGTATTAGCCCAAAACCCGGGAATTCAATTCAATTATGTTTCGGGAGCCGGAACCGATTCTACCGAAAAGGGTCGCTCGATGTGGGCGCGGGTTAAAGGAAAAACGGAAAACGATTTATTAAAATCAGGATTTAAAAAAGCGGTGATGTTTCGTCCGGGTTTCATACAGCCGATGCGCGACATCCGTTCGAAAACCGGTTGGTATCAGGCGATGTATAATGTATTAAAAGTGTTTTATCCGTTGCTAAAGAAAATGCCGAAATATGTAACCGACACAGACACATTGGGAAGGGCAATGATTCGCTCGGTTTTAAAAAAGGATGTGAAACCGGTTTTGGAAAGTGTAGATATTAATGAGTTGGGGGTAGTGTCTTCTTGAAGTATGGATAAAGAACTGCAAGAATATGTCGAGAAGAGTTTAATCTCCGAATTGCGTATCATCAGAAACTCGGAGAGAGCAAACAAATGTGTCGAGTTAACAGAATTTGACAAAGCAATAATTTATCACTATTCAGATCATTCATACAAACAAATTAATAAATCATTAAGAGAAGGGACCGAAATTTCAGGATTGGATGGAAGAATACAACCATCGTCACCCACATCAATCCTTAAATAATTTAAGTCCAATTAAATATCTTGAACTAAAATCTAATATTTGAAAAGTCTAATTCAACACGGTTCGAAAAATGGGGTACTTACACTGGGTAAAAAGTTTATGTCCTCAATCAAGGAATAACGCAACCTTGGGCTTATTCGGTTAAATATTTCTACTTATAATATTGATGATCATAGCTCCATTCTGCCAATAATTCCTCCGATAACTCACCCCACTTTGCCGTTTACGAATTTGCCATTGCAGGTTTGATCCGATCGATGGATATTTGATCAACAATATTTTTTCCATGAAAAGGCGAATTCTCATTATTTTGGTTTTAACTATCGGATTTACCACCGCCGCCGTTTTGTATTTCCGAAATCAGAAACCGGTAACGCACCATGAAACTGTTCCTCAACCAGAAACGCTTATTGATTCTGTTAATGTTGTTGGTGCCGATGTGGATTCTATTGTGGATGTACCTCAGTTTACCAACGAAATGCTGGTTTCCGTGAATGCCCGGGTGGAAGAACCGGTGCGGTATAAAAACCTCCAGATTTTTCCGATTACCGGCAATTTTTCGGCGAATGAAAAATATCTGGTTTCGTTGGAAAGTGCATTGGAAAAGCAAATGGTTCGTGTGGTGGAAACCGCAATGGTGAACGAGTTGCAGTTTAATAATCCTTCTTCACAATTCGTGTTTTTAAATGCCGGTGATATTGTAAAAGGCGGACAACAAGACCGAACCCTGCACTACGATATTGTGGTTGCTCCCAAAACGTACAATATGCCGATAGCCAGTTTTTGTGTGGAACACGGCCGCTGGAATAATCGCGGAAATGAATCGGTTTCGTCGTTTGCCAACAGTAATTACAGTTTGTCTTCCCGTGGATTAAAATTAGCTGCGCGAAAGAATTCTGATCAACATGCGGTGTGGGATAATGTTTCACGACAACAAAAGGCCCTCACCAACAACATTGCACAATTCAGCAGCAATGAGGATTTTAATTTCGTTAATGCTTCTCCGTCGAGTCTGCAATTAACATTGGAGGATTCTACATTAAAAGCACTTCGCTCCAAATTTAAAAGAGCGATGATGGAGTTGCGGGTTAAGAAGAATCTCATCGGATTGGCGTATGCTATTAACGGAGAAATTTATGGTGTAGAATTGTATAATAATGTGATTTTTGATCAATTAAAATACAAACTGGTTGACGCGTTTATTACCGAAGCCATAGCCGAATTTCAGGAACCGAAAAAGAAAAAAGCAACCATTGCAGACGTGGTAAAGATAATTGAAAATCAGACCACACAGAAAATTTACAGAACCGAGGAGAAAATTAATAAATACACATTATTGAAAACGGAAACGGTAGGATATCACAATCGGTTTGTAACCTATGACCGCCAAACCGGGAAATGGCTGCACCTCAGTATTATTATAGAATCGGAAGTAGAGGATGCAGTGGAATCCGATAATTCGGGCCGTACGGGTAATAACAACATAATCATCGATCACTATATCCGGAATTCGGGGTGAGAATATTTTGTTTCACACAACGACACAATAAATTTGGTTCCAAAAATAATTTGTGAAATGTGGTTTTTATTTCTTCCTAAAACAAAACCCTTAAGCCTCTAATTCTAATAGCTTTAATGAAAAGTGCCTATAAATTAAAAGGCTACCATTTTAACTTGTGTGTTCTCCAGCAGAAAAACCTTTGTGCCGTTGTGTGAAATTGCGTTTTTTCACGCAGAGACGCAGGTGATTTGACTTCTAAAATTATTAGCTGCACAGTGATAATTGTGTACTTCAACAACACTTGATTTGAGGCGCAGTATGTAAAGGGAGAATAGGGCTTCTTTGCAAATGAACTTTGTGTCGTTATGTGAAACCATATTTTTTCACGCAGAGACGCGGATGATTTGACTTCTAAAATTATTAGCTGCACAATGATAATAATGCACTTCAAAAACATTTAACTTGAGGCGCAGTTGGAAATAGACAATAAGGTTTCCTAGAAACTGAATTTGTGTCTTTATGAGAAATATTGTTCTGATTTTTTATTCGGTTTTCTTTCTTGTAAAGAATAGAACGCCAATTCCGATTGCCAACACCGCGATCAGTAAAATCCATTTCCACATAGTTTTGTCGGGTGCAGAAATGCCTGAAGTCACCACAGATCCGGGTATAGCCCGAAACCGGTAAGCCGTAAACAAATTCGGATCGGCAAATAGTTTTTCCATCGCATCATTGTCGCCTTTCATTATATAACTGGTTGTGAAAGAACCTTCACGAAATGTATCGAGCTGAGCGAATTTATCGTATTCCGGTTTGTGTGCGTTGAAATACGACATCGACTGAACCGCGGAAACTTTTACGTCCCAGAGGTCATCATGCGGATTCAGGCGAACAATCGTGTACCGGAATTTTCCTTTTTCTTCTTCATCTTCTTCGGCGAGATTCATATAAATAATTCCGTCTTTCGCTATCACTTTGCAATTCGGGAAATTCTCATCCGAATTTTTGTATTCGTTATTTTTTACATTAAAACTTAATGTGGTTTCGTATTGCAGATAAACCTGATCGTTTTGTGGATTCGTAGCATTTGAGTCGGATGTATTCTGATTGCCGGATTCGAGTTGCAGCAGGGATTTATCGCAACGCACAAACCACGGAGTTTGCAGTGAATCGTAATGATTGTGGAGTGATCTGAGTGTATCGGTATCGATGAGTTTTGACAGCGGAAAATCAACATAAGGAATTGAATCGGGCGGAATACTATCGCGCAGAATGCTAAACGAATTGTAATAAAGAACACCGTCTTCACCGGCTTTTACCGAGACGTATTCGTTGTTAATTTCTTCGTAATAAACACCCGAAGAAAGTTTGGAAAAATCGTGAATTTCATGTCCGCCGGTTGGCAAAACCTGATCGAAATACACCATCGAACAGGCGGGAATAAAAGCGAGGAGAAGGTAGCCGTAATTTCGGGTTGCGCTTCTCATTAGGGTCTTGTACTTCATATTTCGGCAACGGGAATTATTTCCGGATGCGTATTTTTTTAATGAGTTCGGACGTGTCGTTATCTGCCGACGCACCGTATCCATCGACCAGAATTCCTTTTAATCCGAATTGGGCTTCAATGGCATAAACAATGGCTTCGTCGGAAGGATCGGTATTTCCTTCGTAGCGGTAAACGTCTACGATTTCGAGTTCCTCCGCATTAAACTTTTGTCCGTTGCAAATCACACAATTTTTTCCGGGATTGAAATCGAGGTCGAAACCTCTTTCGCGCAATTTGTTAATGGCTTCTGTGACGGTAGCGTAGTGTGATTCGTGATGCATAACAGGGCAAACTTACAATTCAATCGGGGACTTGAAAACTGAGGAGACATACTGATGCTGATTTGTGGTAGTAGGAGGGGAACTTTGTGTCGTTGTATGAAATGGGTTTGTTTCACGCAGAGACGCAGATAATTTTGGCCCGGAATTTAAATGGAAGGGATTCAAAATTTTCCGCTTTTAGAACATTTGCTATGAGGCGCCGAGCGGAAATGGAGAACTGATCTTTTATAAAAATGGGCTTTGTGTCTTTGTGCGAACTGGGTTTGTTTCTCACAACGGTACTAAGAATTTGGGTTTTGGAAATGCATTAGATCCGTTTCAAAACAGTGCACTTGAGCGGCATTTGACTTAAGAAGAAATCTGGAATTTAGGAATAATCTGTTCTGGAAAATGGCTTTGCGCCGTTGGGTGAAATTGCGATTTTTCACGCAGAGACGAAGTTAATGTTGGCTCTGAATTCTAATGGAACGCATTCACGATTCTTCACTTTTGGAACATTTGCTTTGAGGCGCAGAGTGGAAATGAAGAACTGATCTTTTATGAAAACGGCTTGGTGTCGTTGTGTGAAATTGCGATGTTTCGCACAACGACACCAAGAATTTGGGATGGAAAAATCAGTCGGAATAGAATCTATCTCCAAGTCAAAGATTAGTCCGTTACTTTTGTCTGAATACTTGGAAAATAAATTTAAGATATTGACTTCCCGACTTCTGGAGGCTTACACAAATGAGCAGAAGGAATCTCCAATGAAGAAGATCGGTGACCGTAACCAGCCGGAATTATCAGTTGATTATTTCCAATTTTATAAATCGGTTTCTACGGTTTATTCATCCAAGATCGAAGGTGAGGAAATTGATTTCGACAGTTATTTCAAACACAAGTTTCTGCAGGTTAAGTTTAGACCGGATTACACACGAAAGGCGGATGACTTATATGCCGCCTATGATTTTATTGATGAGAACCGGTTGTCGTTCGAAAATGTTAAAAGAGCTCATGCTATACTGAGCAAACACCTTTTGCCTCAAAGTCAGCAGGGTTTTGTCCGGACGAATCCGATGTTTGTGATTAATAGTGATGATCAGATTGAATATGTCGCCGCGGATCCGGGACTTGTTTTGACCGAAACTGAAAAGTTATTTGAGGATGTTGAAGTTCTGTTGAGTGCAGAATTAAATCCGTTTGAAATATTCTATTATGCCGCGCTCATTCATTTGGTTTTTGTGAAGATTCATCCGTTTCAAGATGGCAATGGCCGAACAGCCCGGTTAATTGAAAAATGGTTTTTAATGGAACACTTGGGGGAGAAGGCGGTATCGGTTCAACTGGAGAAAAATTATTATTTAAACCGGGAGCAGTATTACACCAATCTCAGAAAATTGGGACTGGAATATTCGGAATTGGATTATGCTAATAGTCTGGAATTTCTGTTGATGACGATTCGAAGTCTGTAGGTATTAGATAATCTTGTTCTGGAAAATGGCTTTGTGTTGTTGTGTGAAATTGCGATGTTTCACGCAGAGACGCAGGTAATTCGGGTTTGGAATTCTAATGAAACGGATTCACTATTCTTCACTTTTAGAGCATTTGCTATGAGGCGCCGAGCGGAAATGGAGAACTGATCTTTTATAAAAGTGGGCTTTGTGTCTTTGTGTGAACTGGGTTTGTTTCTCACAACGGCACTACGTATTTGGGTTTTGGAAATGCATTAGATCCGATTCAAAATTGTGCGTTTGAGCGGCAGTTAACTTAAGACGAAATCTGGAATGCTCGGAAAAATTTGTTTTAGAAAAGGGCTTTGTGTCGTTGTGTGAAATTGCGATGTTTCACGCAGAGACGCAGTTAATTTAAAAATAGAAATGAGAAGGATCGGATTCAAGCGTGTGTTTATTAAAACTGTTGATGTAAGATGACCTCAACACATGGCTTTTATCGGGCTTGGGAAATTCTATAAATTTGTATGGTGACTACCCGCGATCACATACTAGATTCTCTGAGGACCTTGAAACCGGAATTGGTCTCCCGCTTTGGAGTTCAAACAATCGGTTTATTTGGCTCCGTTGCCCGGGATGATTCTAATAGCCTGAGTGATGTTGATATTCTGGTTGAGTTTGCCAAACCTGTTGGGATTGAGTTTATTGATTTAGGTGATTACCTGGAATCGTATCTGAAAAGAAAGGTTGACCTGGTTTCAAGAAACGGAATTAAACTGGATTATTTCAAGGAGATTCAGAACGATATCTTATATGTCTAACCGCTATTTCTCACTACGGCACAGAGAATTTAGTTTTTGGAAATGCATTAGATCCGATTCAAAATAGTGCGTTTGAGCGGCAGTTAACTTAAGACGAAATCTGGAATGCTCAGAAAAATTTGTTTTAGAAAAGGGCTTTGTGTCGTTGTGTGAAATTGCAATGTTTCACGCAGAGACGCGGTTAATTCGGGTTCGGAATTTTAATAGAACGCATTCACGATTCTCCGCTTTTAGAACATTTGATTTTAGGCGCGGAGTGGAAATGAAGAACTAATCTTTGATGAAAAAGGGCTTCGTGTCTTTGTGCGAACCAATCCCCAAATCTCCCAAAAGAAAAAGTCCCGACCTGGCCGGGACATTTTCAAAACAAATTATGTGATGTATTACAATGAGTGTCTTCGTGATCAGCGAGTTTGGACATTCATACTCTTAACACGCTCGGGGTAAACTTTGGTTATCCTACAAGTGAAATTTGATTGTCAGATTTTGGAATCGAAACGCACGTTATGGGCAATCAAGCTGGGACTTAAGCATAGCAAATTGAAACCAGGTTGCTCTGTTTAAAACCAACAATCGGGTCAATTGGAATAAGAAGTCTTCAATAATTTAGTATGCCGGGCAGCACATCAACTCCGTAAGATTCATTTAGCAAGATTCACAAAATACATTTCAATGGCACCTTTGCCTTTCGCCTCAATTTTTCCACGATCTTCAAATTGAAATTCCGGATAGTTGTGTATTAATAAATACGTGTTGCGGCTAATATTTACTTTACCGGCTTCTCCGGAGCTCTCCATGCGACTTGCCGTATTTACCGTGTCTCCCCAGATATCGTACTGGAATTTTTTAAAACCTACAATACCCGCGACAACAGCGCCGGAATGAATGCCCGCCCGCATTTTAAACCCGGAATTTCCTTGTTGCCGGTTGCGGTTGGAAATAAATTCCTGCATATCAATTGCCGCTAAAACCAAATTTTTGGCAGACTCCGAAGATGTTATGCTGTTGTTTAAACTGAGATTGGTTAGTCCGCTGGCGGCCATGTAACTGTCTCCTATAGTTTTAATTTTTTCTATTCCATATTTTTCGCAGATCCGGTCAAAAGCTTTAAAACAAATATTGATTTCATGTACCAATTCTTTTGCACTCAGTTTTTCGGCGATTTGAGTGAATTCTTTAAAATCTGTGAAGAGAATAGAAACGGATTCAAAATAGCGAGCTTCCGATTCTCCGGTTTCTTTGAGTTCTTCCGCTACCTCCGACGGGAGAATATTTAACAGTAAAGAGTCGGATCGTTCTTTTTCTTTTTCAACTTCTTCCTTTTGTTTTTTAACTTCATCCCGTTGCTCCCGGATCTCTTTCGTGGCATTGTTTACCTCGGTTTCCAATTCTTTTTGCCGTTTTCTGAGGGATGTAGTTCGCCATCGCACCGTACCTGCCACAAACAACAAGGCTGCAAGTCCATATCCGGTTCTGGCCCACCAGGTATGCCACCATGGTGGATTTATCGTGAAACGGTATTCGAACATTTCGCTCCAATTTCCCCCTTCACCAATTGCTTTTATTTTAAAAATATAATGGCCAAAAGGCAGATTGCGAAAATCTGCTTTGGGATCAGCGTCGGGCTTACTCCATACGCTGTTTAGACCATCAAGAACGTAACTGTATTTTATTTTGTGTGGAGCTGACCAGTCGATCGCCGCAAAATGAAAGGTAAGGTGATTTTGATCGTACGGTAAAACCAATCCCACCGGATAATTCTCAAAATCTTTAACCGAATTAAAAACAATTTTTTCGTTCTCCGCTTTTTCGAGGTTTCGGAAATCAATAAATTTTTCATTAATATCTAATTGTTGTAAATGCACTACAGGCGGCTTTGATTTTCTTTTGAATTTGTTAAGATCAAGCATTGCGAGGCTTTTACCGCTTCCCCACCAAATACGGTTTTCGCTATCGAGGCAAACACTGTTGGTATTAAAATCCAGACTTTTCAAACCATCGTTTTTTTCAAACCGAAATGTTTCAAATGCAATTGGAATTTTTGAGCTGATTAACGAAGCATTTTTTACTTTATCCGATACGGTAAATAGAGTAATTCCTCCTTTGGTGCTCACCCAGACATTGTAGTTGTGATCTTCAAAAACAGATGCGATGGTATTATTACTCAGACCTTCTTTTTCGGTAAAATGGGTAAAATATTCACCATCGTATATAATCAAACCGCTACCCTCAGTTCCAAACCAAAGATTTCCAACGTGATCTTCAAAAATGGTCCGCACGAAATTATTGCTCATGCCTTCTTTCTCTGTAAAATGAGTAAAGCTGGCCTGATTCTGAGGCGAGGATGCAGGGCTGTATTTGGTTACCCCACCGCCATCAGTGCCGAACCATATATTGCCGTTTCGATCTTCTAAAATGGTTAAAACGATGTTGTTGCTCAGACCTTCTTTTTCGGTAAAATGGGTGAAGAATTTACCGTTATACATACTTATCCCGCCTCCCTGAGTCCCGAACCACAGGTTTCCGTTTTTATCTTCTAAAATACACGAGACCGAATTATAACTTAATCCTTCGTATTCTGAAAACTGCGTAATTACGCCTCTTCCGTCAGGTTGATTTTCTCTGTTATACCTGTTTACACCGCGCCGGGTTCCAAACCACAAATTGCTGTTGTGATCCTCGGTCATCGCTCTAACGGAATTATTGCTCAATCCATCTTTATCTGTTATTTGTATAAAAGATTCACCGTCGTACATATTTACGCCACCACCTTCTGTCCCGAACCAAAGATTTCCGTTTTTATCTTCCAGAATAGATCGCACAGAATGATTGCTTAGACCGTCCATCTCCGAAA
The DNA here is from genome assembly GCA_016124755.1 of Bacteroidota bacterium. GTDB lineage: Bacteria > Bacteroidota > Bacteroidia > NS11-12g > UBA9320 > WGNA01. The sequence continues at coordinate 29,091 of WGNA01000025.1, forward strand.
AATGCCTGATGGATTTGCGATTGTAAATATTTACACCACCCCCATAGGTCCCGAACCAGAGATGATCGCTTTGATCCTCCAGAATACATGAAACTGAATTTATACTTAAGCCTTCATTTTCGGTAAAGTGTGTAAAGCCCGACTTTCCTTCGTTGTACAAATTTACTCCTCCCTTCTTGGTGCAGAACCAAAGATTGCCTGCATGATCTTCGTGTATCGACGAGACCGAATTATCACTCAATCCTTCTTTTTTAGAATAATGAATACAGGAAGAACCGTCGTATTTCGTCACTCCGCCGTTTTCAGTTCCGAACCACATATTTCCCTGTTGATCTTCAATAATGGATAATATCGTGTTGTCGCTTAAACCATCTTTTTGAGACAGATGAGTAAAGGTTGCGCCATCGTATTTAATTACTCCCTGATCATAGGTGCCAAACCAAATATTTCTGCTCCGGTCTTCATACATCGACATAATAAAATCTGAGCTTAAACCTTCTTTTACCGTATAAAATGTAAAGCCGGTTTTGCCGGATGCTGTGTTTTTATGGTATTTACAAACTCCGCCACCTTCTGTACTGAACCACAGATTGCCATTTTTATCTTCGAGAATGGAGGTAATGAAATTATTATTTAATCCTTCCTTTTCGGTGTAATGAATTAGATGTGAGCCGTCATATCCGGTAATTCCACCGCCATAGGTGCCAAACCAGATATTCCCTGATTTATCTTCTAATACCGACAAAACTTTATTACCGCTCAACCCTTCTTTTTCTGTGAAATGCGTAAAGGATTTTCCATCGTACCGGTCAACGCCGTTCCCCCAGGTTCCGAACCAGAGATTTCCTCTTTTATCTTCCAGCATGGATAAAATGATCGACGATGAAATGCCCTGATCAACATCGAGATATTGTATGTCGCAGGTTGCAGCATCTTTGTATCGGGGAGCAGATGCAGGTACCGCCTGAGGTTGGTGGAAAGGAACGGTTTTACCTTTTGTTGGAAGCCATACGCCGGTTCTTATTTTATTTCCGGTGCTGTTGATGAGGAAATGATTGGTGTCGTTTATAGCTACCGGTTTTATCCGAATTGCTTTTAATGAATCGGGGTAAACAGGAATTTTGGAAAGGGCATCGGGAATAATGTGAATGTTCGGGTGTGCGTCTGTTCGGTTGAGCTGTTCGCGGCGAGGTACGGAGTACGTTTTTGGTTTGGCCACAAGCGCCGGCGAAATCACTTTACCGGCAACCGGAAATGGTACTCCGGTTTTTAGGGTATCTCCCAATGAATTGATCATGGGGTGAATCGAATCTCCTGTAAACGGGTTCACTGTATAACCGCCAGTCGGATTCGCCTTAATTACCTGAGATCTCAGAAATAGCGATGGGGGAGTCTGGCTAACTTCCTGTTTATCCTGACAGCCCAACAGAAGCAGGAACAGGATGAGATATGTAAAATGTGTTTTCAGATTTAACCGGCCAGACTTGCCTCTCGTTTGACAAATTAACACCGCTAAAGAGTATTTTCAATATGCAAAGAATTTCCGATCTGTTTTAAAGGAGTGTTTGTGTAGGTGTGCCACGTTAAAACCGATAATGTATCGATCTTGTTTAGCCAGTTCCAATTGCCAATTACCGTATCCACTTCCTGAATAAATCTGCTTTTGCTATAACCGGTTAAATCGAAATAGAAGTCGTACTGATTATAAAATACATTTACCTCAGATGGAACACTATCGAGACAAATAATTTCTCTGTAAATACTGGAGTCACACTTTACGGTTGACCAAATATTTTGTTGTGCGGAGGTGGGGTTGAAGATGGTTAAGAAGGTGATAAAAGATGTGATTTGGACATTGTTGGTTTTTATTGTATTTTTTGAATAGGGGGTGTTAACAGTCTCGGCTATGAGTAGTAGCGTGGTTTAGAACTTAACTTTGCAAGTACATATCAAACTGAAAATCCGCGAGGATTTTCAGAAGTAGGCGAGAACAAGCAATTACTTATAGCCATTGTTGGGTACAGTTTTTTAAAGTCCGAATTCCTGTTCCAAAATTCTAACCCTTTCTCTTATAGAACTTGCATCATTTGTACCCTGTTGCGACATTCTTTCAAATTCTAAATAATCAAAATTAGCATCCGTAATATCTTTTTCAGCAAGCTTTCTGTTTTCAGCTAGTTTGTCATAAAAGTCGAAAAATTTCTTTCTTGTAATAAGAGATAATTTATTATTGCTCATAGCATTTTTAAATAATAAATAATAAATAGCGATGGAAGATTGAGAACGTAACAAGCTATCTGAATCTATAAATAGATTAGACATTTCTTTCAACACGGTCTTTACCTCGTTTTCATACTTATTTGGAGACAATCCTTTATCATTTTTATATTTAATAGTCATTGAATCCAGATAAGGTTTTTTGGTATCAAGTATCTTTCCATTTGTTTCTAAACTGTAATTAAGAAAAAGAAGTCTTGCAGCAACTTCTCTATGTTGATAACGACTGTTACTAAATTTTACTTTGTTTTTGAAAAAATTTGTGTCTGCTACCGCGCGTATTGTTTGAGCCATACTACCTCCAATTGCGTTTCTTTTTTCTGCAGCATTTAATGGTACAGCTTCATTTAGTCTAGAAAACATATCTTCTATTAGGTCAATATCACTTGTTTCGACAATTACAATTGGTAAAATATACGAATCAAAGTTAATTTTAATTTTTGGGTATTCTTTAGCTAAATCAGTATATGAGAGACCTTTGAGCTTTGCAGATTTATCCTCAAAAAACTCAAAATCTTCTGCAATCGTGTATTCATCATTTATGAATTCCCAGATAGCTTCTAGTCTTTGTCTTCCATCTATAATTGAATATTCAAAATTGTCTCCAGGCTCAAGTAAATGAAAATACAATTTTGGAATATCATAATCATTAATTATTGAATCAATGAGTAATTGTTTTTTTTGAATTGTCCATACTCCTCCTGCTCTTTGGTATTCTGGTGAAGTATTAATAGCACTTTTTTCAGAGTTTACTCTCAATATTGTACTATTTCTATATGGTGTGGTTCTAATAGTTGCCATTATTTTATATTTTGTGCTATACTTCCAAGTTCTGGAAATAGTTGAAATTTAGTTATTCCTATAATTTCTAATTCTTTAAGTAAATCATTTTTTTTAGCCGAGGGAATTATATATTTCCCAATGTGATTTTTTGGGTCTTCTCCTGCTTCATCAACAAAAATATTTTCCCTGTGTGAAATTGTAAAAACTCCTTGCTGTGCTTGAATTCTTGAGCTATTTCTTGCGGCAATTGCTGCCATTGGAAACAAACTTGTTTTTCTCTCCGCTGCTATTACACTGGGGAGATAATTGTTCAAATCATCGTCTTCAAATGATGGTATCTCAAAATCAAAATCAGGTCTATATCGATTTCTTTTATTTAATTCTGTGGGGCTTAAAACCCAGAGCGCACCATCTTCATCCTTTTGAGTATCGTCAGAAATTGCAAAGTATAGACCGACTAATGGGCTTTCACTCCAATCTAATAATCTTGTGGCAACACCATAGTGTTGCATTAAAAACATCCATTCAAATTCTGTTGAAGGTTTATTTTGTAGAATAAATGTTGCGTTTTGTTTGAATTTATTCAAATAATGAGATTCTGATGGCAAAGGGTCAATCCGCATTAGTTTAGGTTCCAATTTCCAATTAGAATTACCTTGCCCTCGATACCAAATAGGTGCATCCGAGAATCCTTTTGGGATTTTAGTGAATCTATCAATTGACCGATAGATTCTATTTCGATTGTTTTAAATTTCATTTCTTGGTTTTAAATTGTACCCAACGGTTTGCGCCCAGAAGACGTGAGGCATCGGGCTAAAAAGTTCGTTCATTACGAGGAAGTTAATTGGAAGAAAGTAGTTTTCCAATTGACAAAGTAACATGCTCTTTTGGCTGCTGTTATCGGTAGCTCTTCTTTTCATCCGAATTTCTGCCGTGCAAGTTTTCACTCACGTTGCTCGACGCAATTTAATTTCATTTCCCTGTTGTAGAGAATATGCATTAATGTCTGTAATGCTTCTGTGCGTTGGCTGTGTCCACTCATTTAACTCTTTTGCTTTTTTTGAGTAATAATTTTGAATGTACCATGATTATTTATTTAAAGATGAGCCGTAATTTTTACAACTTTTATATCACCCTCATAGACAAATTTATAGGTAAGTTCATTTTCATGTTCACCATAAAAAAGTTTGTTATTACCAAAATGTATAACTTCTTTTCTCGTTGGGTTTTTCTGTCCAATATTTTTTAACCACTCACAAAATGCATTTGCTTTTTCCTGAGAAGAAAAAATCAACTCTTCAATATTTTCTGTGCTTCCTCCTTCTATTGCTGGAGTGCTACTTATTTTGATAGGAGTTGAATTACATGTAACCAGAAATCTAATTGGCTTAATTTCAGCAGAGTTCAACAAAACAATATTAGGAGTTTTGCCTTTGCCCTCATAATATTTTACCTTATCGTCACTTTCAATAAATGTTTTTGCTCCTCGTTTGTTTTTAACATTTCTGTAAATGTAGTTGTAATTGAGAGTTGCAGATAAATTTTGCCCTTCTTTAATTTGAGGCATAATAAATTTTCGAAAATATAGCTTAACACTATCTGCTGCCTGGCATTCGCCACTTTTATTTCTTAAATCAATAAATTCGGCAAAAGATTGTTCAACCCTTTTAAATTGTATAGTAACATCAAGAATTATATTTCCATTTAGGTCTATCTCACGAGTTCCTTCTTCCTCAACCTCAAGACTGTCAGGAGAAATTCTTCCGTTAAGAACTGCATAGCGGTATTTTATCTTTTGCTCTTCCGTTTTAGTAAGCCCGCCTTTGATTTCTCCCTTTGCAATTGTTTCATCTGTTCCTGCACCAAGTGTAGCTTCCAAATTTTTTTCAAAGGTTACATCTGCAATATCAATATCAGCAAACTCAGTTTCAAACTTATTCCATTTTATAAATTTCGCACTCGTATCCTCCAACACTAAAGAGAATTTCAAAAATTCAATTCTGTCAGCAAGAGAGAAATTATTTAGGTGTTTTAGTTTGCTGTAATCTCTAAATTTATTTACCGATAAAATAATTTTTATCCGTTTAGTTGTGTAGTCCAAGGTTGATTTCTCCGACACCTCCAAATAAGCGTTATTTAATTCTTCCTTAAAATCATCGTTGTCTTTGTATCGTTCACCAAGTTTATCTATCAAGGCCTGTTGCCCCTCGCCTTGCAGGTCCCAAAGAGTTTTCGATTCATCTTTTTTTTCACCTTCAGTTTCCACCGCACTAAAAAAACTCATTGTAACCAATGATTGTGAAGTTGTGCCGAATGATACAATCCTTTTGTATCGTTTTATTGTTGAGCATCCTGCGACAATAGCAAGGAAACAAAATAGAAATACTTTTTTAGTCATGGGGTGTATTGATTATGTGTTTCTGTTTTTGACTTACTTTTTTTAGCAAGGATATTTGTGGTCAAAGAAGAGGCAGTGCATCCACCCATATTTCTGCGGGGATGTCGTCAGAACCTGCTTCTAAACAAGATACGGTTTCCGTTTGTCCTGTATTCTGTTTCCCGTTTTTTAAATATTTTCTACCACCACAACTTATCTGATTTGGAAAATTTCCTGTACTACTTCTGGCAAGTACATGAATGTAATTTGCTGTTTCGCGATTTGGGTCAGCAAGATAAAACATTGTATAAGGAGTTTTGATTTTTAATAATGTAAATATGATTTAGGTAATGGAGCCAACAGTCCTACTAATGCACCAACAGCACCCGAAACAAATGCAGTAAATAAAGTTGTTACATATGTGTCAATTGTTTTACCGGCAAAAGTCAAAACAATTATTCCAATAATTACCAACAGAACTGATGTACTAAGAGAGCCCAAAACCATTCTGTAAATCCAATTGTTAGTAACATAGGTCTGGAATTGTTGAATCGCTTTAACAGGGTCTTCTTTATATTTCTTCTGTAAATCTGGGTTAGTTGGGAGTTCTTTCTGAAACTCTACAAAGCTTTTGATGTTTTGCATGGTATTACTTTTTTGAAGAGAGGTTCAATTATAATATCTTTTTGCCTTTGCCTAATTCATTCTGTTGTTAATTTCTTGATAGTTAGTTTAATGTTAGCATAGTCGCGATTGAGTTACCTATAACGGTTGGCATATGGCTTATGGCTGTTTAGAAGCACTTTCCTGTCCCCCGAAACTAAAGCTTGCTACAAGACGAAAACCTTGCTGGCAGACGTTCACCCGCCATAAGCTATATGCCTTGTTGTACATGTTTTTTTTAAGTTATCGCTCCATCTAACATTGAGTTATACTCTTCTAAATCATCTAATTTAGACCAAATTACGGTTTTCTCATTGTAAATCATATTATGCTTGTACCATTTGGATTTGTATGTTTTTCCTAGTGAGCTTTGAACTTTAATTCTGAACAAATCAAAGCTTTTTATGTCCTTGATTTTTTCTTCACTTAAATTGCTGTGATCGTCAGTTAGTTTTCCATATTCTCTCAACGTTTGACCTGGACTTAGTTTATTTGAGAAGTCAACATTTACCATGTGAGAGGCATGAGTTAAAAGTCCCTTATCATTTCTGGTTTTGAGTTCAAATTCTGTTTTACTGAGATAAAGTTCTTCTTTACTTCTGTTGACAATCGTAATGTCAAATAGATTAAGAACTTCCATCTCTTTTCCTTTTTTTAAATCGTATGTATAATAACTCCGACATATAAACCGCAAAGGCTTCAGATAATTTCTTATCATATCTAAGATTGCAGGTACAGCCAAGACTGTCGATAAAACAGCTGCATAGATTGTTAAATAGTCAAGTGGTTTCATTTAAATTATGTACAACAGTCCTATATCCTCTCAATTATTAGGTCTATCCCAAATATATTATTTCAACAAAACCAAATAATCACTCAACCAAAAATAACAACCACCACTTCATTCTCAACCCCACCTCAATAAATTGTTTATAAATCTCTCTCACCCAATCACCACCACCAAATCGTCGGTTGCGACCATGGAGCCTTCGGGGAGAACGAGTTTTTGAATTTTACCGGCAACGGGAGCGGAGGCGGTGGTTTCCATCTTCATCGCTTCGATCACAAACAGCGGTTCGCCCTTTTTAATTTCCTGATCTTTTTCAACCAGAATTTTAGATAGTCTTCCCTGTAATGGCGCGCCGATTTCATTTTCGTTAGTCGTATCGGCAACGGCATTTTTTATCTTTTCTACTTTTAAAGTGCGATCCGGAACTTCCACATTTCGCGTTTGTCCGTTCACCTTAAAAAATAAAATGCGAATGCCGTCTTCGTTTGGCGGTCCTACCGATAGCAGTTTTACGATAATGGTTTTTCCGGGAGAAATTTCATACACGATTTCTTCCTGCTCTTTCATTCCGAAAAAGAAAGCCTTGGTGGGAATGGTGCGCACGTCGTCGTACAATCCGAATTTTTCGTACGCGTCTTCCCATACTTTCGGATACAAACTCCACGACAGAAAATCGGTGAAATCCAGATCGCGCGGATAGCCTTTCTGAAACCGGTCTAAAAACGCGGGAAATTCGAGATCAAAATTGATGGGTTCCAAATGGTGATTCGGTCGCTTCTTCATCGGCTTCTGATCTTTTAGAATAATCTTCTGAAGCTTTTTCGGAAAACCACCAACCGGCTGACCCAAATCACCCCGGAAAAACGACTGCACTGATTCGGGGAAAGAAAGCGTATCGCCTTTTTCCATTACGTCTTTTGTGGTGAGTCCGTTGCTCACGAGAAATTGCGCCATGTCGCCAACCACCTTGCTGCTCGGTGTCACCTTTACAATGTCGCCGAACAATTCGTTCACGGCTTCGTACATCGTCGTGATCTCGTCGAACTTTTCGGCCAATCCCAGCGACTGCGCCTGTGCTTTGAGATTGCTGTATTGTCCGCCCGGAATTTCGTGCTGAAAAACTTCGGCGGTTCCGGCTTTTAATCCGCTTTCAAACGGGTAATAATATTCGCGAACCAATTCCCAGTACCGACCGAGCGCATTCAGGTTTTCGATGTCGTACGGATTTTCCCGCTTGTGAAAACGCATCATTTCCACCACCGAATTAAAATTGGGTTGAGATGTGAGTCCGCTCAAACCGCTGAGGGCAACATCCACCACATCTACTCCCGCTTCGATCGCTTTTAAATACGTGGCAGGCTGAAGCGAAGACGTATCGTGCGTGTGCAGGTGAATCGGCAATTTAATTTCTTCCCGAAGTGCCGTAATTAATTCCTGAGCTGCATACGGTTTCAGCAGTCCGGCCATGTCTTTTATCGCCAGAATATGCGCACCGGCATTTTCGATGTCTTTGGCTAATTGAATATAATATTTGAGGTCGTATTTGGTCTTTTTCGGATCGAGAATATCGCCCGTATAACACAGCGAAACTTCGGCTAATCCTTTGGTTCGTTTGCGCACAAAACCAATGGAAGGTTCCATCGACTTCATCCAGTTGAGCGAGTCGAAAATGCGGAAGATGTCGTTCCCGTTTTCGAACGCAACTTCAATAAATTTCTCGATCAGATTGTCGGGATACGCTTTATAACCGACACCGTTTGAACCGCGCAGAAGCATTTGCAATAAAATGTTCGGAACGGCTTTCCGGATTTCCTGCAACCGGTGCCACGGATCTTCCTGAAGAAAACGCAGACACACATCGAAGGTCGCTCCGCCCCAAACTTCCATGCTAAACGTTTGCGGATGATGAAGTGCAAAAGCTTTCGCAGCGGGCAGCATATCCACGGTTCGCATGCGCGTGGCGAGCAGACTCTGGTGCGCGTCGCGGAGTGTTGTGTCGGTGTAGTGAATCTTCTTTTCTTTTCGCAGCCATTCGGCAAATTTTTCAGGCCCCATTTTGTCTAACCGCTGTTTCGTTCCTTTTAAAGGCGTTGCGGATTCGTCGTATTCGGGAAGGGAAATGTGCGGGAATTTTTTATTCGGATCGATGAATTTCACATCGGGATTTCCGTTCACCACAATTTCTCCGAGAAAGCGAACGGCCTTGGTGGCGCGATCCATTCCACGGCGGATGTTGAACAATTCGGGATGTTGTTCGATAAAGGCAACTGTGGCTTTTCCGGCTTTAAAATGTTCGTGATGAATGATGTTCGACAAAAACGGAAGATTGGTTTTTACACCGCGTATCCGGAATTCCCGAAGGGCGCGATCCATCTTGCGGCAGGCTCCGTCTAACGTTCTTCCGTGCGCGGTAACTTTCACGAGCATGCTGTCGAAAAACGGACTCACTGTTACGCCCTGATACAGACTTCCGGTGTCGAGGCGAATTCCGAAACCGGCGGCGCTGCGGTAGGTAGTGATGGTTCCGTAATCCGGTTTAAAATCGTTTTCGGGATCTTCGGTTGTGATGCGGCATTGCAGCGCGATTCCGTTGATGTGAATGGATTCCTGATTCGGAATTTTAATTTGCTCGTCTTGTAATTTATAACCGCCGGCAATAAAAATCTGGGCTTTCACTATGTCGATTCCGGTCACAACTTCGGTAACCGTATGCTCTACCTGAATACGCGGATTTACTTCGATAAAATAAATGTTGTTCGCTTTATCGACCAGAAATTCCACCGTTCCGGCATTGTTGTATCCCACGTGTTTGGCGATGCTGAGTGCGTATTCAAAAAGCTGATTGCGCACTTCATCGGGCAGGGAAGGAGAGGGCGCAATTTCCACCACTTTCTGATACCGGCGCTGAACGGAGCAGTCGCGTTCGTGGAGGTGAACGATGTTGCCATGGCGATCACCGAGAATCTGCACTTCGATGTGTTTGGGTTCTTCCACAAATTTTTCGAGGAAGACGGTGTCGTTTCCGAATGCATTCGCGGCCTCGCGACGGGCTTCAAAAAAGGAATTCGAAAGTTGCTCTTCGTCGCGGATCACACGCATTCCCCGACCGCCACCGCCGGCAGTTGCTTTGAGCATAACGGGAAATCCAATTCGTTTGGCTTCCGATAAAGCAACATCGACATCGCTGAGTTTTTTCGCCGAGCTTTCGATTATCGGGACGTGGCATTTTTTAGCGACTTTTTTGGCGGAAATTTTATCGCCGAGTTGTTCCATTATTTCCGGATCGGGCCCGATAAAAATGATGTTGTTCTCGCGGCACTTACGGGCGAATTCGGCGTTTTCGGAGAGAAATCCGTACCCGGGATGAATGGCATCCACCGATTGTTTTTTGGCTAACTGAATAATGCGATCGATGTCGAGATATGGTTTCAGCGGATCGTTTTCTTCACCGATCTGGTAGCTTTCATCGGCTTTGTAGCGGTGCAGACTGTATCGGTCTTCGAATGTGTAAATTCCGACGGTTCTCAGATTTAATTCCACACATGCGCGAAAAATCCGGATGGCAATTTCTCCCCGGTTGGCTACGAGGACTTTTTTGATTTCCATGTTTTTTTAATTGGCTTTTTAAACGACAAACAGTGTTAATCAACATTGAAATAACACCGGAGCCCGAAACTACCGTAAAACAATGAAAAGAAATGAAAGGAATGAAAGGAATGAAAAAAATAAGTCCGTAGCGGGGGCGCTACGGACAGGTAGAGTTTAATACCAAATTTTTGAATCGACGATATAAGATCGATGATTTTTGATCGGAGTTTTTGGAATCGGAAAAGTTCACCACGGAGCGTCATCCCACTAACGAACTCAGGAAGGATTTATTCTGAATTAGAAAAGTTCACTACGGAGCGTCATCCCACTGACGAACTCTAAAATATTTCGAACAGAATTGAACATTTGAGAAGAGTTGTCAGTATGAACCACCACACACCGTTCCGGGATCTCTCGGGATGTTTAAAATGAAAAGAATGAAAAGAATGAAAAAAAAGTCCGTAGCGGGGGCGCTACGGACAGGTCGGGTTGAAGTGCCAAATTTTTGAATCGACGATATCAGATCGTTGATTTTTGATCGGAGTTTTTTGAATCGTAAATGTTCACCACGGAGCGTCATCCCGGACACCGTTCCGGGATCTCGCGGAGATTTAGAATGAAAAGAAATGAAAAAATAAGTCCGTAGCGGGGGCGCTACGGACAGGTAGGATTGAATGATTAAGGTTTCGGGTTTTGTGGGTATTCGTATAGGATATACGTAGGGGTAAGGCATGCCTTACCCCTACGTATATCCTATACGAACATCCCCCACCACATTTCTACTTTTACAATCCGTAAATCGTTTGCTCTTTCGGGTACGTTACCTCGAACCGGAAAACAAGTTTTTTCGATTCGCCTGGTTTTAATTTGATTTTCCAGGTGAGCATTCCGTTGGTTTCGTTGTGTTCCGCGCCGCTGGATTCCTCCAATTTTACAATTACTTTTTCATTCGTCGACATCGGAATCTGATCTTCAACATTTACCACAATTTCACTTTTTCCTTTATTCCGGATTTCAATTTCATACGTCGCGGTGTACACTTTATTTCCGCCAATAATTTTCGATTTGGTTTCCGATTTTAATCTCGTGCGTTTGGTGGAAACCGTAAAGTCGCGCCCCATCGCAAATTTCATGGTGTCGGTTACCACGGTCGGATCAATCACTGTTCTTCCCACATACGTATTTCCGAAATAGATATTCGCATTTCCGATCAAAAGATCAAGACTTTCCCAATCGGTAACATTTGCAATTACGAAGGCATCGTTGTCGAGTTTCGGAACAACATAATGTTCGAACGTGGCTTTTAGTTCGTGATTCGCTATCGACACAAAATGCGATTTTCCATCGGATGGAATCTGGTATGGCAAACTGATTTCAAATTCTACCGAAGTGAAATTCTGAATACGCTGAGTGTAAGCCGCTGCAACATTTGCATCTTTCTCTACTGATGCAGGTGCTGCAAGTTCTTCCATATCATCTGATTGAGCACTGTAAAATGCGGGCTTTTTGAGTTCTAAATTTTTATGCTCAATCTGTGCCTGATAATACGTGAGAAACCAGGTGGGCAAAACGGGCTTGGTGGAACTGCGCAACGGACTCGCATTCGACAAGGTGAGTTTTACATCTTTCCAATCTTCTCCGGTGTATTGATAAATGGCACCTTTATAGGTTAGCTGAATCGGTTTGCCCGCCTCGGTAGCTTTTAAATCGTACCACGGACTCCACCCTGCATTGGTTACGGCGTAATTTACCGAGAGCGTTCCGGTGGTTGGTTTTTCGGCATAAACCGTAACCACAATTTGATGTTTGGGAAGATTTATCTGCGGGTTTCGGGGAGTCGGACTGTAATTCTGAAGGTTGATGAGTCGTGCCCGCAGATCCGCTTCGAGTTTGGAAAGTTTGTACGATTTGGCCTGTAGTTCTACTTCTCTTCTGGCGATGTCGACCAACTGACTTTGCATGTACGCAACGCTTCCTTTTAATAATTCGAGCGAATCCACTTTGCCCTGACCTTTCATTAACGGGTGATTCAAAATCAGATTTCTTTCGGAGGTAAAAGCGTTTTGTTCCTGGTTGTATTGATACCGGATTCGCGAACACAACTGAAGCGAATCCTGAATTTCTTCTATCCTTTTGGTGATATGCGCCGGAATCTGATCAACTGAATTGGAAGATTCCTGTTGCGGATATTTGTACCGGTACTGCACATCCATTATGGTATAATCGCCGGTGCCCGAAGCCTGTATGCTTGCCTGATTGATAAATTGGGAAACCTCATCAAAAACGATCAGCCAGGTTCCTTTCTGAATGGAGATGTTTCCTTTTCTGTTTACCTGTGCGCCCTGCGTAAACACTGTTACTTTGTCGATTTTGGAAGTGATGATTTTTTCGTCTTCCTGCGCCCGGACGATTAGGGAAAAGAAAATTCCGAACAGCAGCATTGGTATATATTTCATATTCATTGTTTTGCTATCCGATACATCACAAGGAAAAGTGGTAAACAGCATTTACCGGAAAATTAACCAGCGGTATGTTTTGTCTAACAAGCGAGAATTTTACTTCGGCAACTGTACTTTTGATTACCACTATTATGAGACTGAAAACACGATTCCTGTTCTTCTTTTTTCTCGTTTCTCTTTGTACTAACGGGCTTATTGCGCATGAAACCGGCATTACATTATCGTATAAAAAGGCATTGTTAATTGGTGTTTCGCATTATCAGGATTCGATGTGGAATGTGATCGGTTCTACGCGCGATCTGGATTCCATTCAATATGCTCTTCTTAAAAACGGATTTAAAAATTCGGATGTCGAGAAACTCACCGATTCGATGGCGACCTACGCCGGAGTAAAAAATGCCTTTCTGCGGTTGTTGCAAAATGCGAAAGAAGGAGATGTGATTTACATTCATTTTTCGGGGCACGGACGGCAATTAGAAGATGATATTCATTACGCCGATGCCGATCGTCAGCTTGCAATTACCAACGGTGATGAAACGGATGGTTTTGATGAAGCGCTTGTATTGTATGATGCGAAATTGCGAATAAAAGATGCTTCCGATCCGGGGTATTTAACCGACGATGAATTCGGTTGGTGGCTGCAGCTTTTACTCGATAAAGTTGGGATTACCGGACAGGTTGTGGTGAGTTTAGACGCATCTCATTCGGGTCCAGATGAATTAATTTTAAACGCGAATCATACAGCTCCGGTTTCGGCAAGAGGCGGATTTGTGGAGGAGATAAACAATCAGAAAACGTATGCGACTAATCTCGTTTTGTATTCGGCGTGTCTCAGCAACGAGATTTCGTATGAATACGATAGCTTGGGCACATGGACGTATGCCTTTATTCACGCATTGGGCAAAACCCGGGAACAAACCACCGGAGATTTGCAGACGGAAATAGAGCATATTTATCGGGCTAAGAAATTTAATTCAACTCCCACAGCAACCGGGGAAATGATGAGTCCGTTGTTCGAAAGATCCGGAATTGCCGTACCGCATCAGCAGTTTAATACAAAAAATTCGAAGGCGGATTTTTATGTAATCAGTATTGGAATTGGTAATTATAAAATTAAAGGATATGGCAATTTGCTTTTTAATAATTGCGTGTCGGATGCCGTGGGATTTACGGATGTAATTCACAAACAATATGTGCGGTATCATCAAAACGACAGCAATCATTATTATTCGCAGGTTTTATTGAATGAGAATGCAACGCTTTCCGGTATTAAAAAAGCAATCAACGAGGTAATTAATAAAGCGAAGAAAGAAGATTATTTCTTCTTTAATTTTTCCGGATTTACGTATGCGATCACCGATTCTGTGCGAAAAGGAGAGATCATTTTTGTTCCTTTTATTGATGGTGATTTTTATCCCGGAAAGTCGAATAGCGATACACTCGGAATGAGTTTAAAGCAATTAAAGGATTTGATGACTTTTATTCCGTGTAAAAATCAATTGCTCGTTTCGGAAGCCGGTTTGTCGGGAGATTTTACCCGGCAATTTACCAAGGCGATGATTGAAACCAGTGCTTCCATTCAGGAATTGGAAAAGCGAAACCGCGTGATTATGGTGCCGAGGGATTACGGAAAAGACAATTTTATGTGCAACGATCAGCTCGTGGCTTCCGGTCCGATAAACTATTATTTACGCTATTACGGAAACCGGAATTATTTGTTAAATATTTTTTCGGATGATGCGAAAGTGCGTCAGAAAGCAGCGTATGATATTCTGAGAATTGAAAATACCTGTGGTTTTACTGAACCGTATTCCGAAATATATTTTGAACGCGACCTGATTGAAAATCTGCAGTTTTATATTCAGTCGGATGAATTGAATCGCGGCGGTAAATCCAAATCTACCGGAATGAATAATGAGACACTTCATGTCGGTAGGAAATACGCAGTGGTAATTGCAACCGGGAATTTTGAAGCCGAAGGAAATGAGTGGAAGAATCTCAACAATCCGATTGATGACGGGAAGGAAGTTGCACGTTTGTTACAAGCTAATTTCGGCTACGAGGTTGAATTATTAATTGATCCGACTGCCGATACTATTTTTCAGGTGCTGGATTCGCTATCGAAAACGCTGAAGGAAAATGATCAGTTTGTTTGTTTTATTGCCGGTCATGGTGATTATGATCCCAAATTTTTTGATGATGGTTTTTTAGTTTTACGCAATTCACTTTCGTTAAAAAAGGATCCGTATCGCAGAACTTATTTGCCTTTTACATTATTGGGAAACATCATCGATAATTTGCCGTGTAACCAGGTGATGTTGATGGTGGATATTTGTTTTGGCGGGGCTTTCGATCAGAAATTGGTTAAAGGCGAACGATCCAAAACGCCATCGTATAATGATGTGGAAACGGCGATGATGATTTCGGAAAAGATGAATAAACGAACGCGGATTGTTCTGGCGTCCGGAAGTTTAAATACAGTTCCGGATGGTTACCGCGGAAAACATTCTCCGTTTGCCGCCAAACTGATTTCTGCTTTAGAATCGAAAGGCGGCGATCGCGGTGTAATTCTATCAACTCAATTGTATGAAAGTGTTCAATGGCTGCCGTCTAAACCATTTTTGGGTGAACTTTTCGGGAACGAAAGCGGCGCGGAGTTTTTGTTGATCGCGGAATGAAAACGAAAAGACAAAAACGAAAAACGAAAATCGAAGATCGATCCGCCTACGCCTATCGGCTTTCGCTTGCGCCGTAGCTTTCTCTTACGCCGTAGCTTCAGCGAAGGAACACAGCGAAGGAGCATGGCGGACGTGACTCTGCGAAAAACTTTGCGTGACTTTGCGGCTAAATAAAAGTACGATTTAAGGGGTACGATTTACGAACGGGGCAACCAAAGTAGAAAAGCGAAAATTGAAAAATGAAAATCGATCCGCCTTCGCAATTGCTGGCGCAATAGCTTCGGCGGATAAAGAACTGCGTGACTCTGCGAACAACTTTGCGTGACTTTGCGGTTAAACACAAGTACGATTTTAGAGATACGATTGACGAATGGGGCAACCAAAGTAGAAAAGCGAATATTGAAAAATGAAAATCGATCCGCCTTCGCAAATGCTGGCGCAATGGCTTTCTCTTACTCCGTAGCTTCAGCGAAGGAGCACGGCGGATAATAACCCAAAGTGAATAATTAAATTCATTTATTAATCATTGTTCATTTTTTTTCGGATTTCATCCATTCGTTTTGCTGTTTCAATACCGTGAATGGGCAGTCCGGGCAAATTTACCGGATCGAGAAGACCGACCTGAACCAGCACACTAGCCTGATCCCAATAAATATGTTCGTGGGTGACTTTGCCATTTTCGAAACCGACAATTACCACCAACGGAATTTCGACGCGTTTGCCGGTAGGCGGAATGTTGGGGAGCATCCAGCCAACTTCAGTGGTGTGTGTGAATTTGAAAATAATTTCATCCACCAACTGGTTCTGATCGATGGTTTGTGAAACGGGCACCATCTCGAGATCCGGCGGAAAGAATTTATTAAATGGAATTAAATTTCCATAAAATGCTTTTACTCCTTCTTTGCCAATTCCACCGATCATTGTCGGAATATTATTGAGATGAGGGTTGTCGGTCATGGTAGCCAGCGTTGTTTCAAGATCACCCCGGATTTCAGCGTCGATGTGCTTCTGAAATTGTTCGGTTATAGCAGTCTGTTCTGGTGTTAAAATTTTCTTCATTTATTATTTTTTGGTTGGTCAAGTTATAGAAAAGATTACGAAACCAAGAATTGACTTTTGAAATTTCGGTGTCGGATGACATGCAGACAGATAAAAAAAATTGTCATTCGAACAACACGAGATCGCCATATTGTTGAGTATCCGGAATGTGAATGGTGAAAATTAAAAGGCATCTTTTAATTTAGACCTCAAACCCGAAACCATTGAATGAGGACAACCTGTAAACTCGCTTTAGTTGGTTTGATGTTGCCGCTTTTTCCAAAGGCGCAAGCTCCGTCGAATGATGATTGCAGTTCAGCTTTTATTTTTAATATCGGCAACAACGGATTTGATACCGGAGTGTTTGTGTCTCCGTACTTTGATGTAACTGAAGCGAGTCGCGAAACCGGAGAAATTTGTTCCCCGGAACTTTCTGATTATGGCAATTGTGAGAAAACGATCTGGTTCAAATTTTATATCGGTACAACCCGTAATGTCAATGTTTCATTAATTCAAAAAGATAGTTCAATTCCGGAAATATTCGCTGGTTTTAACATCTACAAAGTTGGTGATTGTTCTTATAATGGTAGCAATTTGTATGATAAGCTAATTCCGATAAACAAGTTTGGCTTGTCGGGAAATTTGTGTACCGAAGGTGGTTGGTTTCTGGTTCAGGCGGGATTCAAGAATAAAGCAAAAGGCAGTGTTCAATTGAAATTATCCATTAATCAATCGGAGGGAGACACTTATGATCGAATTAATTCTCCCTTTTTAATTAAGTCAGGTTACGGTTCTGATTTTTTATCCCTTAATGCTTGCAATAGTATGGAAACAGAGGAATTAAGTTCATCGCTACCGGTCGGATTTGACTTTTCTGTTTGGGTGCAGTTTGTCGCTAAATCCGGGGAAACATATCATTATCTGAAGTCTCCGGATATCAAAACATTTTATTATAAAATCTTTAAAGGAAAGCCTGATAAAACAGAAATCGGTAGTTCAAATTACAGTAAACACAGCACGGGAGATACTTTATATTTTGATAATAATGCGTGTAAACCTTTGGCATCGAATGATACATTTTACCTTTTGGTGGTGTATGAACAATTGCAAAACCAGTTAACGCTGAAATATCAGTCATCTACTGCACAGAACCTGCCGTATCAGATGTATAACAGCTCGGTGTCGCCTAAGGTGATTGATTTGCCAACATACACGTATCAGCAGTCTGACTTGCAATTTGGTTGTGATTCAAAACTGAGTTTAAACCATTGTTCCGGTAATTTGCCGGATTATTATCTGGATCCGGATTCAAAGGATACCTTTCAATATACGTCTTATCTGGTTTTAAATATTGGGGTGAATTGCGTATTGGAATTGAACAGTGTTAATGTTTTATTAAATGCTTTGTACAGCGGTGATCTACGCAATACCTGCAATTTAATTCCGGTTGATTTGGTGAGATCAAGACAATATAATCCGGCAAGATTTTGTGTCGGCAAGGGAACTTATACATTAATTATTACTTCATCGAACGCGAATGTTAAAGAGTTGAATTACGGTGTTAATGTGAAGAGCTCGCTTTTTACAGCCCCACGCCACGCAACTATTATAGATCCGGAAGTTCTTCCCGATTTTAATCCGAATTCCAATAAACAAATCAAAAGTGACACACTTCCTTTTTCATCAAAACAGATAGTTTATATTGATGGAGTTAAAATAGAAGGACGTTTATCTTTTAAAGAAATTAAATATACGAAAGCCGGAAGTTCAACCATTTATCCGAAGGGAGCCAATTTTTATTTATTCAAAGGGCGTGCTTCACAGAATACGGCAAAAAAGATTGCGGAACTGGATTACTCCCGAACTTATTCCTCTTTTGGTTTGTCATCTTCATGGTTTGGAGGTTCTTTGCAATGCTTTATTCTGGAACAGGGATATTATACGTTTGTATTTGTTGGAAAGGAAGATACCATTCCGTGCAATCAGGATTTGTACTTTTTAGGAATTCAGGGTCATCCTATTTGTACGGTAAACAATGTTGAGCCTCAATTAGCAATGGCTGTTAACAACAACAAAAATATTCTGGAAATAGCAACGGAAACGGCTCCATCCGAATTTGAGGTTCAACTGGATGTTTGCAGGGATTGCATGACTCAAAACCTTACCTCACCTGCCATAGGATGCAACCTTCCTCATTCTATGGAATCTGTTGTGTACAGGTATTACACTTTTTCACTTGGGAGGAATATAACTTTTTCGCCCGAAAAAGGGATAGTTCTGTACAATGGCGACTGTTCAAAAAATCCGGGTCTGGTTTACGACACATCGAATATTATAGCACTATGTGAAAATGGTGATTTTTTTAATTTAGAAGGAGGAAGGGTTTATACGCTTTTATATCCGGATAAAATTTCAATGAACCAATCGAAACCGGTATTATATTTTTACGATTTACATAAAACCAACAACGATTTTATTTCTCAGTCATACGATCTCGGAACCATTAAGCATAATACCACAACAATATCGGATTCGTCGTGGAAAACCGTTCACAGTAACGGGTTGCCTGGTGAACTTCCTTTTGTGAATAAGGATGTTTATATGGAAGCGGATACTACTTTAATCAGATATCCGGAAAAGGCAAATACAAAATTCGGCTTATATGGACCTAAAACCTGTTGGTTTACTTTCAGGACAGAAGGAATTAACCAATTAGTTATATCTAATATCGGGCTGCAAAGTAACAGTTCTTCCAACGTAATTCTTTATAAATACCATGGCAGGGAAGAAACTGATTTTGCCGGATTGCTCGCAAACGGTTTTGACACTTCATCTGCATTGTTTGAAAGGGTTTTGGCTACATCTACCTCCCGCAATTTGAAACTGAATATCGAAAATGGAATTTGTTCAGATAGCCGTTATTTTATCTGCCTTGTTAATTATGCCCGACCGTTGGAATGCTATCAACTAAAAATAGAAGGTGTAAATTCGAAATACAGTAATGAAGGAGATTGGTGTCGTAACGCAGAACATTTAAAAATTGATTCTTTCGGGACGTATAAACTGTCCACTAGCAATAGGTGTCACACATACGGCAACTCACCGTTTGAAGAAAATGATCCACCAAGCCGGTTCAATATTACTTCCTGGTTTTCTTTTACAATCGACAGCATTGAGTCGTTTGATCTCACAATTAAGGAAAAGTCGGGAGCAAATCATTTTAATTTGTTTGCCGGAAATTGTTCCGCACTCACACCGGTTACAGGCAACGGAGAAAGTAAGGCTTATTTTACGCTTACATGCATGGGAAGGGGAACCTATTATATTCAATCTTTTAATGAGACTTCTTCATTTGAAAAAGTAATTTCCTATGAGATTGCTGTAAAACCCAGTCAATCGTTATCGTGTAAACCCTTTGATTTTATAAATCCCTTAGCGAATTATTCTTTTACGGGAGGATGCCATACGGAAGATACGATCTGGCTGAATAATCGCTCTACGAATGGAGACGATATCATATACCAGTGGTTTGTGAACGACAGCCTGATTTCAACGAAACGAAATACATACTTTACCCGGAATGATGGATTTGTACAAGATCATAATTCCATTAAATTAATAGTAAAGAATGGCATTACGATGTTAGCTGACACGCTCCTTAAATCGTATATCCGTGATACCCGTATTTATAAATTTAAGCTCAGCGGAACCGATTCGGCTTTTTGTTTTGAGACATCTAAGTTTTATGCAATCACGGATTTTCCGAATAAGCTGAATTACGAGTGGTCTGAATTCCGTTTCGACGAACCTGTGAGATCAGAATATCTTAAATATACAGATACGCTAATTAAGTATCCGTCGACTCCTTTTATGAATTATCTTCATGCATACAGCGAAAACTGTAATTTTTACGATTCAATACAACCCGGTTATATTAAAACATTGCATCGTTACCAAGACACAATTCTGTGCGAAGAAGAAGTCTTAACTTTGGCTCAGTCAGACGATGTGTATTCGGCCGACAATCATTATTTTTCATCAGGTGAAGTCTATGAATTAAACCAGGCAGGAAATCACATTATCCAGTTTAAAGTTGGTGATTATTGTTATTATCAGGACACAATTGATGTGAGTTATGATTACGGAAAACGATTGATATGGGAATTTCAGGAAGTTTATGCCTGCAATCAGGATACGGTGCATTTGAAGTACTCGGGAATTGAACAACCCAAATCATACACTTGGAATTCCGGAGATACAACTGCTGAAATTGTGGTTAATGCAATTGGTAATTATAATTTAAAGGGAGATTTCAGCCGATGCAGAAAGTTGGATTATACGTTTGTTGTTAAATTAGAAAGTATTGATACAAATCGATTGGAGGATCAGGTTGTGTGTCGGTTTGATTCAGTTAAACTGGTGAATCCATATTCTTCTTTTAAGGTGATTAATAGAACACCGGAGATTAATTCCTTCATAGTGGAAGATAGCTTTTTATACGAATTGGAATTAAAAAGAGATCGTTGTCATTTTGCGGATTCTGCATTTTATCATTTATATCCGATTCTGGGTAAAACCATCGATTCTATCTATTGTGATAGTCTGGAGTTTTTTGATATTAAACTAGACGGAAGGCCTGCCGAAAGTTGGTTTTGGTGGAATGCAAATATTGAATCGAGATACCTGAATGTCGGAGATTACGGAACGTATTCCGTTGCCAGAATTAATGAATTTAATTGCAGAGACACGATGGTTTATAATGTAAAGAATGGTTGTCCGTATCTGGTGTATGTACCCGAGGCATTCTCTCCAGGAATAAGCAATGGTTTGAATGATGGATTTGCTCCGGTAATTATTAGTGAATATGAAAAATTTGAAATGCAGATTTTCAATCGATGGGGAGAGAAAATATTTTATACGAATAGAAGTGAAAGCTGGAACGGATATTACTCTGGTTATTTGTGTCCGGCCGGATTTTATGCCTACACGATCACGGTTTATCAATCTGATGGTTCGAAGAAATATTATCGGGGTACAGTTTTGCTGATGAGGTAGATCGAAAATCCAAAAGCGAAAATCCAGAAATTGAAAATCGAATAACCGTTACAACTAAAACATAAGATTCAAGAACTGCGTGACTCTGCGGTTAAACCCAAGTACGATTTCAGAAGTACGATTTACGAACGGGTCGACCAAAATGGAAAAGTGAAAAGCCAAAAGACGAAAATCGAAGAAAGAACTAAACTGAAATGGAGAATAAACAACTGCGTTACTCTGCGAAAAACTTTGCGTGACTTTGCGGTTAAACTCGAGTACGAATTCAGAGGTATGATGTACGAACGGGTCGACAAAATGGAAAAGGGAAAATCTAAAAGACGAAAATCGAAGAAAGAACTAAACTGAAATGGAGAATAAACAACTGCGTTACTCTGCGAAAAACTTTGCGCGACTTTGCGGTTAAATAAAAGTACGATTTAAGAGG
>WGNA01000031.1 GCA_016124755.1 Bacteroidota bacterium
ACTCTGACTTAATTCCCACCTTCCCATCGATTTATGAGCTTTAATACTTTGAGGGTCAATATCAAGGGCCCTTTCATAACACATTCTTGAATTTGAAAAATCATCGTTAAAGATGTATGCATCACCTAATTGCACCCAAACGCCGGAATTACTCTTGTATTCCAACAGCGTTTTTTCAAAATCAAGAATTGCACTATCGTACTTCTGAAGCTTAAAATAACAGTCTGCACGATAAAAGTTCGCTAGAGGATTCATCTTTTCATTTGAAGATTTGGTAAGGAACTCATACCTGTTTAAATCGCAGATTGCTTCGTAGTATCGCCCAAGGTGATAGAAACATTCCCCTCGTTCGGAGAAGAAATCCGAGACTTTAGGGTTTAATGAAATTAACGGGTTGTAACAGAATAATGCCGAATCATATTTCTCTAAACATCTGAATGCATTTCCTTTTCCTAAATAACTTCGTTGACTATTCGGAATTTTTTTCAAAACGTGATCAAAGTCATATACTGCATTTTGACAATCTTTAATACATAATTTGGCATAACCCCTAGCTTCGTAGGTTCTTTCCAGTTTTACAATTTTGTTGACATTTGTATCCGGCAGTTTCTTATATTGTTCAATGGCAAGATTAAACGCTTCAATTGCCTCTGTACATTGTCGTAGTTCAAATAATGCGTCACCACGCCCTTTAATAATATCCGGATTTAAGGAATCATATTTTAACGCCTTGTTATAAGATTCAAGGGAGGCTTGATAATGTTCTCTATTGAATTCTGCCAAACCCTCTAACTCATAAGTCTTGCTAACTTCTCTGTAATTTTGCGCAAGCGCATTACCCATACTGTACAAAAGAAATAAGATGTAAAAAAACAAATATTTAACCTCAATTTCTACAATATTCTCTTCATTAAACTGCCGACTACAGTTACTATATACAATATATTTTAAACACCGGTTCATTTTATACTCCATATCAATAAGATTACTAATGCGAGTCAAGGATAGTTGTATTCCGTGGAAGGACGTCTGGTTTTTTGGCAAAATTTGGAGTGCCCGATTTTTTAACATTAACATCAGCACTCTTTTCAACAGTTTTCTCACCATCCTCTTTTGAATAGGTCACACCAACGGTTACTTCTAAATCACCGCTATATTCATTCTGTTCTTCAGGTGCTGACTGTTCGCAACCTTCTTCACAATTTACTGGTTCGACTCCTTCAGCATGTTCTTCCGCTATTTCAACTTCCTCAGGTTCTTCTTCAGAAGCTGTAGATTTAACATCCACATTTATCTCACCAGACACTTCTATCTTATTTGGTGTTAAATTTATTATAAAATTACTATTGATTGAAGCGTTGGCAGGTGTTAAACCGGGTGAATTTTCAACCGGGGTTCCTGTTTTAATACTAAACTGGAACTGGACACCATTAAACTTAACTTCGTTATAGGGACTAAATGTAGTTTTTAGCCGCACGCCTCCTAGTGTTTCAAAACTCGATTTATCTTCTAAAATAGGGAAATTCATTGCCGTGTAACAAGTTAACTTAATTTGCTTTTTGCTATCCTTCCATGAAGACATCAGTGGAATTGTTACCCCTAGTCCATAAGAAATTGGGCTTTGTTCTCTTTCTCGTCCATCAACGTCTATAAATTTGATTGGACAATTCCCTGTAAATTGATAGGGAGAATACCATGGATAAGTTCGGAATAAGGGATCAACACTTAAAAATCTGCCGATACGCGGATTAAAAATCCTGAACCCATAGTCACATTGGTTACCATTGTTACTAATCTCGTTGTCATCCTCTTTTCCATTAAACCCAAACCTGTACCCCCCCTCAGGTGCGGCATAACCCGTCTCGGTAATTCCCATCCCAAAAGGATAGTAGTACATCCAGCCAAGATCCCTATAGGGACATCGTTTTATGCCAATACTATTTGGTGAGAAATGCATCTTTAGCATCAAATTACGGCTTTTTGGGTAAGCTTTTCGAACATAGCATCGGTTTGTTGGTCGAGGCGGTGCTGGTTGTATTTTACGTATTTGTAGAATTCTGTACTTCCGGGGGTGTGTCCGCTAATTTTACGAACCGTTGTTTCATCCACTCCGAGATTAAGCATCGTTGTAATAGCGGTTCGTCGCATGGTGTGGGTGCTCACCAGATCACAAAAACGGTATTGCTTTCTGCACTTGTTTGGTGCTTGCTGAATAAACGGAATTCCTCTCTGGGTTCTGTACTTGGGTAAGTCGTAAGTCCAACCGGCTAATTCAGCCAACTGTTTAATCTGTTTGTTGAAGTTTCTGCGATCCGTTTTGCGAAAGAGCATTTTACCGCGTGTTTTATTGCGTTGTACAATGGCAACGGCATAAGCGGGTAACTTAATACGGGTAAACGTATGTGTCTTTTGAGAAATGGTTTTCAGGTACACCGAGTTGTCGCTCTGCCATTCCAGATTTTCGTTTTTCAGATTTAGTAAATCACTTACCCTCAACCCCACTGTACAACCGAACACAAACAGGTCTTTGGTTCTTTTCTGCAACGCGTTAAGCCGGGCTTCAAATATCTCGTCCGAGATCAGAAATTGCAATTGTTCCGGTTCCAGCGCGATAATCTGTATGTCTTCTTTCCACACATGAAAGTTCTGGTAGAATGGTCCTAAGGAAATTCCCTTGTGGTGATTTACCCATTTTAAAAAGGTCTTTAGCATTTTTATATTATGCCCCACATAGTTGTCGAAATGCCCCTGGTCGTCGAACAGAAAATTGGTGAACTGCAGATACAGTTTTTCGTAGTATCGCTTTTCCTGCTCAAACAGTCGCTTGTTATTACCGATTGATTTAATCCGCAGTTCAAATCCGGTCTTTTCAACGAACAGAATAAGCAACCGCCGCACATACCGGTAGTTGTTTTTTGAATCGGCAGTCATTTTTCTTCCGCCTTTCAGCATTCGTTTGTTGCGGTTGGTTGCCATCAAAAACGAATCGAACAGGGAGAGCATGTCGTATTGGGTTGTTTTCATTCAATAAGAAATTTCGATGCATACAAATAGGATGTATGGATAATTTAAGGTGGTCATGGTTTTCCAGCATGGATGAATAGAAAACGTTGACATAGGGATGGGTTTGTTTTATCAAGTAACTAACAAGAGCTCCGGATCTTCAGAACCAAAGTTGAACGAAATAAAAAAGAAAGGCTTCATTAATTAATGAAGCCTTTCGATGAATAATTTTTTATTGGTAAATTATTTTGATTCCCAGATAAGACGCCCTTTTTCGATAAGAGCAGTTGCCTTACCATCACCACCATCAACGCAAGTCATATAACCTTTACCAAATTCGGAAATTAATTTTCCATCTACCATTTTAAGTACGTACGTGCCATTGGGTGTAGGAGGTTCATCGGTAGTCGTAAATTGGCAATAAGCCGGAGGAGGGCCTTCAGAATAGGAAAGTTGAACTTCAAATTCATCAAAGTCAAAATCCGTGGTGTACCATTTAGATATGACATAATCTCTAGGCAACAAAGTGTCCCCGGATTTTTCATGAACAATTATTACTTCAGGGTAAGTGTTCTTAAGACTTATTCTGAGCTCTTTTGTAGATGGGTTATTAACGATTTTCTTGCTTTTGAAATTTTTTCCTTCAAATCGCTCTCCATTCAGCACAATATATTCCTCCAGTGAGTCGGAGGTGTTGTTATTATTGTTATTGTTAGTTGTTGGTGTGGGGTCGTCGCCACAACTCCAAATCGAAAATCCAAGGAATAAAGTGAGAGCGGTGCTTAGAATATTTTTCTTCATGGGATTAAATATTTGCGTGTTAAACTTTTGTCAGTCGGCAATATAGTTTGAAATTTGAATGATACGACCTAGATAAGAAAAATAATGCAACCTCAAATCAAAAAATCTAAAGAAATACAGTTAATCGGAATGCACCTGCAAATGAGTCTTTCCGAAAATCGCACACCCGAATTGTGGCGAAAGTTTATGGGTAAGAAGTCGGAAATTAAAAATGTGGAATCAACAGAAACGATTTCTATGTCGGTTTATCCGCAAGGTTATTTTAATGCGTTTAATCCGAATATGAAATTTGATAAATGGGCTGCCATTCCGGTTTCATCTGTGGCATTTGTCCCCGATGAAATGAAGGCTGTTATTATTCCATCAGGAATGTACGCGGTTTTTAATTACAAAGGCTTGTCAACCGATCCTTCGATTTTTCGGTATATATTTAACACATGGCTTCCTGAATCAGATTACCAATTAGATAACCGGCCGCATTTTGAAATTCTGGGGGATAAATACAAGAATAATGATGCGGAATCGGAGGAAGAGATTTGGATTCCGGTTGTGAAAAAGTAGTTCGATTTTGGTGGCAATTTAATCCGCCTACCTTTGCCCGATATGGATTCTGAAATTAATTATCTCGAAGTCAACCGACAATCCTGGAACAACCGGACCGATACGCATATCGAATCTGAATTCTACGATGTTGAAGGTTTTAAAAACGGAAAAACTTCTTTAAACCCAATTGAACTCGAATTGTTAGGGGATGTGAGCGGAAAGAAAATCCTGCATTTGCAATGTCATTTCGGTCAGGATTCTATTTCGCTTGCTCGAATGGGCGCATCGGTTGTCGGCGTTGATCTTTCGGATATCGCCATCAACAGAGCAAAGGTTTTGGCACAATCGGAAAATGCGGATGTTCGATTTATCTGCTGTGATATTTACCATCTGAAGGATAATTTAGACGAAAAATTCGATCTCGTTTTTACCAGTTACGGAACGATAGGCTGGTTACCGGATATGAATCGATGGGCTGAGGTTATTTCCCATTTTTTAAAACCCCAAGGGAAATTTGTTTTTGTGGAATTTCACCCGGTGGTATGGATGTTTAATGATTCGTTTGATTCGGTTGGATATAATTATTTTAATTCAGGACCAATCATCGAGGAGGAAAACGGAACCTACGCGGATCGAGAGGCGGATATCAGTCAAAATTTTATTACCTGGAATCATTCCATCAGTGAAGTGATCAATGCGCTAATTCGAAATAATATGAATATTCGAAGCCTTGATGAATTTGATTATTCGCCCTATAACTGTTTTCGGGATACGGTAGAATCTGAACCGCAGAAGTTTCGGATAAAGCATTTGGAAAACATGATTCCGATGGTGTATTCGGTGGTGGCGGTGAAGATGGCGAATTAATATTTTGAATAAGGAAGTTTCCAGACCAATACGGTATTTTACTGGTATTAATTTCTGTGGGGCTATAGCCACCCCTCCCCGAATGAAAGTTCGGGATCTTTTATTGGATCGGCAAAAATTTCGATGATATTAAGTGCTTATTTTCATTGAGATATTTGTATGAAAATATGTGCGGCTTGTTTCACGCAGAGACGCAGAAGATTGTGTGAATTGTTAAAGTTTAATTTGAGTTCGCAGAGGTTGCCCGAGAATGGAAAATTTGTTGTGAATGATTAGAGGCTATTTCCGCCGGGCAATTGCCACCCCTTACCCGGATGAAAGTTCGGTGTATTGAAATAACAAAACAAAAAACCAGACAATTTTAAACATTTACTTTTTTAAATGTATTCCATTTTTCACGCAGAGTTCGCAGAGGACAACAACGAGCTTTAAGCTATACCGAATTATTAGATTTGAGAGGCGCAGATGTGTATGATGGAGAGTAAGTGGGTGCCATGTCTTAAAAAACATCTAATCATTATGCGGAACTCCCCTTAGCCAAATCCGTCATTGAGGGAGTAGAGAAAATTTTGTGGGCTATAGCCGCCCCTCCCCGGATGAAAGTTCGGGATCTTTTTAATGACCTGCAAAAACTCGGTTGAATTTAAATGCTTATTTCTGATTGATATAGTCGGAAAAAAATTGTGTAACTTGGTTCACGCAGAGGCGCAGGAGATGAGGAATGAGGAATTTAAATGTTTGGGTTATAACAGCTCACTGTTTTTGTTGAGGTGATGATGAGTTCGCAGAGTTGGCACTTAAACGTGCGGTTCTTACCTAATGAATTATTGAGTTGGATAGAACCTCATTTGGCCGACCACCCTCGCACCTTATGTTATGGAATTTATTTCGCAGGTGTATTTCTGCGGGGCTATAGCCACCCCTCCCCGGATGAAAGTTAATCAGTTTGTGGTTTCGAAACAAATTAACCGCTTGAATTAAATGCTTATTTCTGAATGGGAAATGCCGGGCAATAGCCACCCCTCCCCGGATGAAAGATACAAATTCATTGCACATCAAACGCAACCGGATGATCAATTAAGTACTTAACCCAGACACCAACAAACTTTATAATTTTAATTCTTTATGCTCATAATAGATGTTTCTACGGGTGTAGATCATTTATCTTATTTTTAACTTTTTAATAAATGCTTATTGGTTTAAATGCAAGTAAACCAACTTGTGGTTCACTTCCATTGTAGTAATAGAAAGAATAAAATGCATGGTGCGAAGCGGATCCTAAAACAAGAATAGGATCGCGTGGGTTGGCCGTCGGAAAGGTGGGATATCCACGGCGGGAATTTTTCATTTGGTAGAAAATCGGGAAAGTGCTTGACACCTCTTTCCCAGATTTTCAACAAATGATAAAGGGCGCTTACCGGCTTTCTTTCCGACTTGATTTTTTGCTTACTTTTTTATCAAGAAAAAAGTAAGAATATAAATTGTAAATTAATCCCCAACCAATTTACAATCTTGGTGTATCCATACGGAGAAGCATTTATTATTTTATTATACAAAAAAGAATTTTAAAGCTATTAGCCCTCTTGTCCCGCCAACTTAATTCCCTGATTCCCTGCCCATGTACTAATGCTGTGTTTTGCAATAGCTGCAGCCATTAAATCCGGGAATAAATCGGGAGAACAACCAAAGACCGGTATTCCTAATTGTGCTAAAAAATCAGCATTAGAATGATCAAAAGAAGGATTTCCATTATCATCCAAAGCTAAAAGAGTTATTACCTGTACCCCGGAATTATTGAGTGCAGCAAAGCGCTTTCTCATTTCTTCCGTATCTCCTCCTTCGTATAAATCTGTAATTAAAAAGAGAATAGTATCCGTTGGTCTGCGAATAATCTGCTGACAATATTGAAGTGCCTGATTAATATCGGTTCCGCCTCCAAGCTGAACTCCAAATAACAGATCTACCGGATCTTTGAGATCTTCGGTAAGGTCGGCAACACTTGTATCAAATACCACCATGCGCGTATCCACCGCCGGAATAGAAGCGATCACCGCACCGAAAATACCGGAATACACAACGGATGCTCCCATAGAGCCGCTTTGATCAATACATAAAACGATGTCTCGAAGAGAACGACGTTTTTTCCCAAAACCGATTCGAGTTTCCGGAATAATGGTTTTGTAATCGGGTTGATAATGTTTCAGATTTTTCCGGATGGTTTCCGGCCAGTTTATTTCATTAAATCTGGGATTTCGGTTTCGAACAGATCGGTTAATACTTCCGGTTATCGCCTGTCGGGTAGGGGATTCCAGCTTTCGAATTAATTCATCCACCACTTTTTTAATTACCATTCGGGCGGTGGCTTTTGTTTTTTGCGGAATCAATCTGCCCATGGTCATCAGATTGGCGACCAGATGAACATCCGGTACAACCGATTCCAGCATTTCCGGCTCGGTGAGCATTTGTTGAAGATTTAAACGACTGAGGGCATCCTTTTGTAATAATTGAACAGTTGATGCCGGAAAATATTCGCGTATATCGCCCAACCATCTTGCAACATTCGGAGAAGATGGGCCCAGTCCTCCTTTTCTGTCTGAATTATAAAGAGCTTCTAATGTTTTATCAATTCCGGATTCCAGTTTGTTCAATTCCATCGGAATTTCTGTCTGTACTTCTTTTCCGAGTAATAACCGCCAGCGCTTTAATACTAATTCCTGCTCCTCTTTATTCATCGTTCTGCTTTTTGAGTTCTAACAATGATGCGTAAAATGGGATGATGAGCTGAGCACGTTTTTGGTCCCATCTCGTATCATCAGGTTCTGTTACACCGGATTGAATCTGTTGGAGTTTCAACGCTAACTGGCGCTTTTCTGCCGGAGAATAGGTCGAAACGGTTCTTCGTAATAATGGAATGATTTCCTGAAAAATTTGGTCGTTGAGGCCAATCAACCAGCGACTGATGATGTTTCTGATTACATCGTCGTACAGTAAAATTGATGCACCGTCCATCAGAAATCCTTCAATCCAGGCAGCGGATGCCGAAGGTGGATTTGCAAGAGATAACGATCTGCCGAAAACGGATGCCGTTTCTTCTTCATCAAATTGATTTCGGTCGTAAAGGATCTTACAGCAGATGCCGTTCACCATTGGAGCACTCTGTTCAGAATCCGCAACTTTCTGAATGGTAGTAAACCAATCATCCGAAAATTCTTCCTCTTCCAACAACAAAACCGCATCGTGAACCTCGCGGATTCGGTTAGTGAGATTTAAGGCCTCTTCTTCATTAATACCGTTGGGAGCATACTCCAGCCCCGGCAAAATCCGGTAAAAAACAGAACGCACAATAGAACTGATCATTACCAGATCCGTGTTTCGCACATTCCCGTACCGTTTTATTCGAACCAATGGGGCAAAAGCTGCCATCAAAGCCGGAATATCTGACGACGATGCCGACAAATCATCGAGTCGTTGAAGCGCTGTTTCAATTCCGGTTGTTAATTCAGTTGGAATCGCGTCTTCGATTAATGAACTGATTTCTGAAATGCTGTTGCAGTTCCCGGCGAGATGAATTAAAAATTGATTAGCCGCCAATTCAATAGTATTCCCCCAAATGGCTTTTTCAATTAATTCAATCACCATTTCCGGATCCCATTGAAGTGTCCATTCTTCTTTAAAAGTTCCTTTACCGCGGCTGAATGCTTCATAAGCCCACTGAATTTTCAGAATCTTCAGCCGGTGGAATAGAATGCTTTTTTGGAGATCCGTTTCTTTTCGCAAATCAAGCGTAATGGATTTCGGAGTTTCCGACAGCTTTAACCGAAGTGATTTTACCGATTTTTCAAAATCCCGGTAAATGGGTGCCTGCGGTGTTCCTTCCGGTATTTCACCGATCACAGAACCAACAATAAGATCGCGCCAGATGAGCTTCATCAGAACATCGTCACCCATGCACATCACGGCTATAGTGGATTCGATGTGCTCGTTAAGTCCCGGTTTGTTGTAATTGCGCAAAGCGGCCAGTGCATTCGACAACTTCACACTTTCAATTATGTGAGCTGATGAAACATCCGTTGCATTTTCGCGGAACACAGCGGCCGTTTTGGAAAGCCAGTATGTTCCGTCATCATCCAGCATTTGCCACAGATAACGGTACCAGCCCGGAGACCGCACTCCCGCTCCGTACCCTGTGTGAAACGACATTCGGGTGTAGGTCCACGGAACCCAGGTCATTTCAATTTTCGTTTTCGGCAAACCCTTTAACAGGGAATTATCCCCTTTAAATTTTTTACTATCGGTTAATGCGGGAACGTGCCATGCTCCGCACACAACTACAATATTTTGGAATCCTTCCTTTTCGGTACTTTTCAGAATTTTCCGCATCCAGGCTTCCCGTAACGCATCGATTTTTTGCACATCCGGAAATTCCTCTCGCAATGCAGATATTACTTCAGTGATTCCATCAAAAACTTCCAGAGCTGTTTCTGCCCTTTCTACCTGATGTTCCCACCACAGATCTCCATCATCGAAACCGGTTAGCTTCGCCAGATATCCAAATGGATCCTCCTTAACCTGCTCTGAATCCTTATCGTCTATCGTGTATCCTTCTATTTCCTGATCCGTTACCGTTACTGTTACTGTTACCGTTTCAGTTACCGTTTCAGTTACCGTCCCCGTCCCCGCCAACGCATGATGCAACGGCAAATCCATGAACCGCACAGGAATATCTTTTTCCTGTGCGAACCGAATCGCATTCCACTCCGGAGAGTATTCTGTAAAAGGGTAGAAATGTGCGTTTTTCGGATTATCAGTGGCATACGCCAGCATCGCAACCGGAGGCTTCATATTCGCATGGCTGAACCATTTGAGGAGGGTATCGCCTTCTGGCGGACCTTCAACCAGAATCACATCGGGATGTAATTCTTCCAACACATGTAAAACGTGTCTTGATGAACCAGGGCCATGGTGTCGGATACCTAAAACGTGAACCGGCATAAAGTTTTAAATCAAATCACGACAAGAGCGATACACATCTTTCCAGCCATCCCTGCTTTTCATAACGGTATCCATATATTCCTGAAAAACCACTTTATCCTGCACCGGATCTTTAACAATGGTTCCGATGATACCGCTTGCCAGATCATCTGCCTGAAGTTTACCGTCTCCAAAATGTTGTGATAATGCGAGCCCACTGTTCATAACCGAAATAGCCTCTGCGGTTGAAAGAGTGCCGCCGGGAGATTTCAGCTTGGTTTTTCCGTCGATGGTAACACCGTTCCGGAGTTCGCGGAAAATGGTTACAACTCTTTTTATTTCTTCTGTAAAAGATTTATCGGGTGTGAATTCGGAGGTTTTCAGAAATCCTGTAACACGCTGCCGGACAATTTCCACTTCTTCTTCAATGGTGGCCGGAACTGGAAGAATTACCGTATTAAATCTTCTTTTTAATGCACTGGATAAGTCATTAACCCCTTTATCGCGGTTGTTGGCAGTTGCAATAACATTAAAACCTCTCGTTGCCTGCACTTGTGTGTTGAGTTCGGGAACCGGCAGCATTTTTTCGGAAAGAATGGTAATCAACGAATCCTGAACATCTGAACCGATACGGGTTAATTCCTCTACCCGAACAATTTTTCCATGTTTCATGGCTCGCATTACCGGTGTTTCAACCAATGCCCGTTCCGAGGGACCTTCCGATAAAAGCAAAGCGTAATTCCATCCGTACCGAACCGCTTCTTCGCTGGTTCCGGCTGTTCCCTGAACCAAAAGTCCGGAGTCGCCGGTGATCGCTGCTGTTATGTGCTCCGACACCCATGACTTTGCAGTACCGGGAAGTCCGTACAGTAACAAAGCCCGGTCGGTTGTGAGGGTTGCAATGGCAATCTCCATGAGTCTTTTATTACCGATGTATTTGGGCGTTATCTCAAATCCGCTTTTTAGTTTTCCTCCCATCAAATACGTTAGAACCGAAGAAGGTGACATCTGCCAGCCTTCCGGTTTTTTCCCGGAATCCGATTCTTTAATGGCATTTAATTCAGCTTCGAATTCCTTTTCTGCGGGTAGTCGTAATATGTTTTCAGACATAATAATTAATTGAGAAGATTATTTGAATTGAGTTGCTTTTTAAGATTAATGATATCCAGCATTTCGTCTAAGCGTTTTATCCAGAAATGATTTTCCAATTTGGTGAATTCAGTTTTGTAGGATTCTAACATTCCTGTAATGGAAACCGGCAAATAGAGCGAGAGTTCACGGATTTTCGGGCTATCTACATTGTACGGATGTTCCAGTAATTGATTAAAAATAATTTCAGAAACACCCGGATCTATTACCGTATATTCACCATCTGTAAACTGATCTATTAATTCATTTATCTGCATGGATCTGGCTAGTTTCTGAGCCAGTTCTTTCTTTTCATAAACTGAGAAAAACGAAATCATTTCGCTACTTATCAAAACCTTTTCAGATTCGATCAGCGCTTTAGCCCATTTTTTATTTTTAAAATGAGTTGCACTCATGGCGGCAAAAGGAGCCAGAAAATCAACATTCTCATGGCTTAATAATAGTTGAATTAACTCATACTCGGAAATGCCGAGTGTTTGGGAAATTAATTCAGGATTTGTTAGGCCAATGATTTGACCGGCGATAAATACCGCATCTGTTAATTGCTTTATGTTCGATGTTTCCTCAACTCCGGCGTCGAGTAATATTTTTTCCGGTTTGCCGGGAAAAGCAAAATGGATAACCTTTTTCTTTTTAATTAACATTACCCGTTGCTCATCAATCTGAATGGCTTTTTTTAAATAATTTAGACACGCTTTCGATATATCGGAGCCGGGAATAAAACACAAAGCGCGATATGCTGCATTACGTACTTTAATACTCCGATCGGATAAACAGGATTCAAAAAATGGCTGATCATCAGAATTAATTTTCTGGCTCAGGGCATCAACTAAAAACTCCCGCATATCGGCGTTTTCGGCAGAAAAACTTTCTGATAAAATGAGTCGTGCAGTGTTTGGGTCGTTCTTTAGTAATGATTTAAACCATTGTTTTCGAATCGCCGGAGAGCCGGTTTCCCAAATATTTTCATCCGAATCAGAAATACTTGATTTATTCGCCCAATCCGGATTAATACTTCGCAGCCATTTCCCGGTTTCGCCCTCGACATCCGACAATAATTGCGGATCTATTTTATTTCTTTGATTAAAGTACATAAGATCTGAAACCAAAAATCCGGGTACAATTATTCCTCGTTTTCTGAAATTCGTCAAAAGATAAGAAACGAGGACGGCGTCTGATTCCTGAAGATATTTTTTGAAGTAATGCGTTATTTCAGCAGGGGCAATGGGTTTTGTCTCGTTTGGACAAACCGGGAATTCGCCTTTAATTTCAACTCCGTTAAATCCGGCTTCGTTGATGGCAAATACAAGTGCAATGGATTTCAGAAACGCGTCTTCTGTATCGCTTTCATTTTCTGCGACAATCTGCAATAATTCCTTTGGTAAATCAAGTATACTCCCTCCGGCTCTGCTGGTTCCGAGAGTGGCGGTTTTGGTAATATTTGTTGTGTTAATTTTCAAAAGGAATAATAAATTGAATTAAACCAAATCCCCAGAATCATGAATGTAGTTCTGTGAATACAGCCAAAAATGCTTGTTGGCTTGCCACCAGTTATTGATAATGCCTTCATAATTTCCAATTCCGGATTTATTAATTCAAGCCCAATATTATCGCTGTCCTTTAGCATCCATTTCTGATTGTGCCGAACAACGGAGACTGCTGAAAAAACAACCGGGAATTCGTTCCCGAAGGGTTGATTAATCCGGTAAGCTGTTTTCGCATCTAAAGCTAGGGTAATGCCGGAAAAACCGGATATGACGGTACATCCGGATGAGGTTTTTCGTAAAGCGGAAGGAATAGCCCGGAGGTTTTGTTTGCCGGGATAAAAATGGACATCCGCCTCGATTGTGGTATTGGCGAGATAATGTGTTTCCATGATTTGTCCGGGTGCAAAGAATTGAAGTAGTTGAGCGAACCGTTTATCTTGTTCACTATACATCCAGATTTTTTCCATCGTGAGTCGGTCCATCTCTGATTGCTGACAGGAAAGAACCATCCAGTTTCCTGTAATTGCATCCGTTTTTAATACTTCTTCTTTTGTGATATTCCAGCCGATCCACTGTTCGAGATCGCTGTGGCGTTCTTCATCCAGTACGTTTCGGTTTACATACGTTTCACTTAGCAGGTAAAGCGATGATGCCTGATACATTAATTCTTCCGGCCAGCTTTGTTGGCTGAAATCTATTTCATTGAATTGCCTGAGTCGGTTTGCTAATCCGCCAGCCTGAGCATCAACCATTCGGGAAATAATATTTGCATTAAACTGAAACCGGTTTTGTGGAATGGAAACGATGCCATTTCGAACGAGATCTTTCAACCAAAGTTGAAGTTCTTCGATACCGTTTCTGACTTTTTCTTCCCGTGATTCAATTCGCTTTGCTTTGGCCTCTGGATCCACGGATTTTGATTCCGATGATTCCTTTTTTTCGGCACGTGAGTTTCGTTTATCGAGCCATTCCTGAACATCTTCAGGATTTGGATTCTGGGTAAATTCTGATGTGTTTCGGAGTTGAAGGATCAGAATGGAGAGTCCGTGTTTACAGGGAAATTTTCGACTTGGGCACGAACATTTAAAGGCGATGTTACCAAGATCAACCATTACCCGATACGGAAGTTTCCCGCTACCTTTACAATTTCCCCAGAGAGCGTTTTCACTTCTGCCCGTATCAGACCAATTCGAAACAACCGCTAATTTCTCCCCGGCTTTCACAGAGGCTTCATCAGGGGCAAGTCGTGTTATTTCGTCGAGACTAAAAGACATGGTATCGGGGTAAAAATAAGAATTGAATTTCACGATTCTGAAAAGGAGCGAAAAACTTTTTATGCCCAATCGACAGTCGTTTTTGCGGGCATAATAATCAGACAAGCCTGCTGCATTTGTAATTTTTATTTTTAACTGTTGGGTCCAGACTTAACAAGAATGACCAAAGCGCGATTTGCAGAATTAATAAATCGCTACTTTCGAAATACTTGAAGAATGATATGAAAAGTAAAAGCGTAAAAGGTTGGATTATACTTTTTTTATTGGGTCTGATTTCATTTACTGTTTCTCCGGAACCATTTCACAACCAGCAGGCAATCCGGCAGTTTCCTTCACCAGTTGGCTACGTTAATGACTTCGATTCAATATTTACTTTTAGCCAGAAATACGAACTGGACTCCATTTTACGACAGTTTGAAAAATTAACGACTAATGAATTTGCTATTGTTACAGTTGGAGATATTAATCCGTATGATTCACTTCAGCATTTTTCAGAAGATCTCGGTAATTTCTGGGGTGTTGGAAAAGAGGGAAAAGACAACGGATTGTTACTGGTGATCTGTTCGGGATGTCGCGGCGTATATCTGGAACCGGGACTTGGAACACGCAGGACATTGCAGACAGCGCAATTGCAGGAAGTGATTAATTATACGATTGTTCCAAAATTTAAATCGGGGAAGTATTATGAGGGTACAAAAGCCGGTGTTTTGAAATGTATAGAGCTTTGGAAATAATTTGTTAAGAAATGTTGAAAGATGACACCAGGAAATTTGTAACATACCAAAAATATAATTTTCCGGAAGAGGCAAGTCAGTTAATTGAGTTGCTTGAAGAGAATGAGATTACGTATGAATGGGAAAATACCTCGCCGACCTTTGACATAACTTTTTCGCTCAATACATCTCAAAATGAATTTCGGTTAAAAGTGAGAGCCGAAGACTTTTTGAAAATTGATGAGCTTTTAAAGGAAAGAGCACTTTCGAATTTGTCCGAAATTCCTGCGGACTATTATCTCCGTGATTTTACAGATAAGGAACTTTTAGAATTGATTTCAAAAAAGGAGGAATGGTCTATCCAGGATGTAATTTGGGCACGGGAAATTTTGGAGAAAAGAGAAATTCCGATCAGTGATAAAATTGTTGAAACTCTTCAGGAAGTTCATGGAAGAGAATTGCGTGAACCGGAATCAGTGCCGGAAGGTGTATTTCAAAGAAAGTTAATATTGGCTTTTTTCGGAAATCCGCTAAATATTTTGGAAGGATGGAGTTACTGGCAGGCATCTCAAACTGACCCATCGAGGCAGACGGGAGAGAAGATGTATATTTATGATGCTAAAACCAGGGAATTGGGAAAGCGTTTGATGACCAGAAGTATATTCTTTTTATTTTTTTGGATGTTGGTTGTTCTTTATTGGTTGGTGCTTAATTGAATATTCGGATGGAGATTTTGGTAGGGCTGTGGCACCCTTGCTCGGATGAAAATTAATAGATTTGGAAATTTAAACAAACAAACGTGCAGAAAAATATACTTAATGTTGGATTGGAAATGCTGGGGTAAGAACCACCCCTCCCCGGATACAAGATAAGCGATTCCTGAATCGTAATCAAATATACGTGCAGAAATAAATGCTTAAAGTTGGTTCGAAAAAGCTGGGGCAATAGCCACCCCTCCCCGGATGAAAGTTCGGGATCTTTTATTGGATTGGCAAAAATTCGGATGATATTAAGTACTTATTTTCAATGAGATGTTTGTGTCTAAAAATGTGTGGATTGTTTCACGCAGAGACGCAGGAGAATGGGAAATATGTTGTGAATGATTAGAGGCTATCTCAATACTTCTACGAATATTTGAATTGAAGGTGGGACACTATTTCCGCGGGGCAGTAGCTACCCCTCCCCGGATGAAAGTTACTCGATTAATTGGTCTGGAACAAATAAACGAGCTGAATTAAATGCTTAATGTTGTATAGAAAAGGTTTGGGTAAGAACCACCCCTCCCCGGATGAAAGTTCGGGAACTTTTATTGGATCGGCAAAAATTCGGATCATATTAAGTACTTATTTTCAATGAGATGTTTGTGTGTAAAAATGTGTGGATGGTTTCACGCAGAGAGGCAGGGGAATGGGTGAAATATGTTGTGAATGATTAGAGGCTATCTCAATACTTCTACGAATATTTGAATTGAAGGTGGGACACTATTTCTGCGGGGCAGTAGCTACCCCTCCCCGGATTAAAGTTACTCGATTAATTGGTCTGGAACAAATAAACGAGCTGAATTAAATGCTTAATGTTGTATAGAAAAGGTTTGGGTAAGAACCACCCCTCCCCGGATGAAAGTTCGGGATTCTTTGATTAGTTCCCAAATTAAAGAGCAGAAATAAGTGTTTATTTGATTTAAAGGTCAATGAGTATTTCAAGTAGTTCACGCAGAAGCGCAGATCTTTGGTTCGTTTTGAATGCGAATATGCTATAGGAATATTCAGGTTTTGAAAATGCATCGATGGGAGTCGCGGAGAATGCGGTATGCCAGAAATCCAACCGATTATTCAAATGTTTGTTCTTGTAATTTCCGGCCGGGCAATAGCCACCCCTCCCCGAATGAAAGTTCGGGAATTGTTATCAAACATCAACTATCGGATACCCGGATAAGCACTTATTTTTGTTTGCACAACTTCAGTTCAGATGAAAGTTCAAAACCAAATCGGCTACGGTAGTTGTACAGGAGACGGCCATTGAACATCCTTTTTAAACAACAACTGAGCAAATGAACTTCTACGTGAATCAGCCGGAACCCAATCGAAGTTGTCTGCTCGCTTTGAAGGATTTAATTCTTCAATCGGACCCGGAAATGATCGAAACAATTAAATACGGAATGCCGTGTTTCTGTTTGGGTAAAAAAATAATATGCTATTTGTGGACCGATAAAAAAACGCGTGAACCGTACATTCTTTTTGCGGATGGTAATAAAATGAAGCATCCCAAACTGGAAACCGGTGATCGTTTACGAATGAAAATTTATTGGGTAAATCCGAATGAAGATCTTCCTGTTGCGGAAATAAATGAAGTGTTGGTACTGGCAATAACCTTGGTGAGATAATAGAAATAGAATGATCGGGAAAAACAATTCCAATACAAGATTGCGTTACCTGTTGGAGATGCTCGATAATTGTCCGAATGAAATACAGTCTCAGAGAATGAGATTAATCCTGATTCTATGTATTGTTCTTAATTCTAATATCCAGGCTCAGAATTATACAAAGTCAGATTCCGTACTACTTAATAATTATTACGACACAATTCCGCCTCAATCGGAATGGATGTGGGGTGAACAAGTAAACAGGGTAAATAAATATGGTTTTGTGGAGGGGAAACAAATTCGGTTTGATTCGAAAGGAAATTTAATAACTATCACAATGTTTCCGGAGAAAGTACTTTATCAACAAGCAAATTATGTTTGGAAAGCAGAATTTGAAAATGATACTTTAGTGTTGATGAGTGATTCTTCCGGTTCCGAAATACGATGGTTTTCTAATGGAATTATAGAAGAAGCTATTACCCAATATCGCTGCGGGGATGATAAGTTCGTTTCAAAATATAAAGCCAATATCAATGGATTAGTGACGGAAACATCTTTACTCCGATATTACTGGAAAGAAGATACCAGTATGTTTAATCATTGTTTTCGCAAATGCAGGTTTGTTTCCGAATTAATATATTCTTTTAAATATTATAATAATGGAAATCCAAAATATTCATTTAATAACGATACCGCAATTTATTGGAATGAAAATCAAACCATTCGAACAAAGATGTATCCGGATGGTTCTGTAACCTTTAATGACGGAGGCAAAGTAATTGACAGGCAATTTACATGGTGGGAGCCGGGCGACAGTTGTTCGGAAGATGTTCAGGTAAAGATGGTGGTATCCTACGAATTAGAAGATGTTATTGATTTATATGTGTACAAGATGATACCGAATAAAAGAGCGGAATACTTCCGGTGGAAATGGGATCAATCAGGTCGTCGGCTTGTATCGGCAAGTAACTGGGAAGGGGAATTGCCATGGAAAAGGTTTTCAGAATTTAATGATTTATACTAATATGTTTCTCCGGTTAATTACACCAACTTGTGGATCACTTCCATTTAAGTATTAAAAAGAACAAAATGCATTGTGCGAAGCGGATCCTAAAACAAGAATAGGATCGCGTGGGTGGCCGTCGGAAAGGCGGGATAGCCCCTGGGGGAATTTCTTATTTGGTAGAAAATCGGGGAAAATGCTTGACACTTCTTTCCCCAGATTTTCAACAAATGATAAAGGGAGCTTGGGCAGCTTTTTTTCGACTTGATTTTTTGCTTATTTTTTTATCAAGTAAAAAGTGAGAAGAAATGCGAATGTAAATCAATACCAAACTGATTTACAATAATGGTGTATCCAAACGAACGAGCATTTTATATTAATTCGTTAAGCCTAAAAAATAAAATGTTTCAGTACAATGGATAAGTATAAAAATATTAAAATAGGAACATTTGTTCTGGCCTGATAATGAATTTGTAAGAGATGAAAAGGCACTCAATATTTTTTTCGAGATGATAGATGAAAATGATTTGTTGTATTGCTTAATGAGTTATTTTCGCTTTTGTAATAGCCACCTGTATGAAGAAATGGATTGTGATATTTCTCACGATTTCTGTGCTTTTTAATTCGTGCAAAGAAGAAGTTGAAAGCGTTCCCGAATGCGAAAACTGTTTGCAGTTTACCGATCCGCAAGGAGTTAAACGAACCTTTACCATCTACTCAAAGGAGCTTTCCGATAATACCGGATACTTCGACACCGCAACCGGTAAGCAGGTTCCAAACACCAAACTAAATTTGTACTTCTCTGAATCTCCAACCAGTATTATCGGTATAACCTTATACACCAATGTGCCTTTCGATTTTAAAAGAAATTATACAAGTACCGGCAAGGTGGATTATTTGCCCGGCGGAAATATCAGTGGTGCATATAACAAATCAATTGTTGTGTTTTGGGATGGAGGCAACACTGCGGCTTATTCGTATCTGGCGCTAAAATCAGATTTTAGGGTTGAGAATTATTCTTACTCTGAAAATGTATTCGATCAGCACATAATTAAGGGTGAATTGGATTTGGTTTTTGAACGCAGCGACTCCAGCCAAACAATACCGTCATTTGGAGTGAACAGGGCAGAAATCAACAAGGCTTTCTTAAATATTAAATTCTAACAGATGAAGTTAAAAATAGCGGCATCAATTGGTGTTTTATTATTCCTTTCATCCTGTAAAGACGATAGTGAAGTTGACCAACCGGTTAAACAATCTTCAGGTTTTCACAACAATCTGAATGGCTGGAATTACATTGGAAAAGCCACAAATACCATATCAAATATTAATTCACCACAATTTATGTCCTACAAATTATTTTGTGGTAACACTTTTAATAATAAAGTTGATATTGTTTATCAGTTCGACAATGCAAACGATTACCCGACAACCCAAAGAGCACACAGATTGATATTTAATGCAGATGGTTCAACTTTTTTTTTCGGAACCATTAACGTTGATATTTATCCTTACAGCGCAAGTACTACAGCTTCGCGTGAAATAAAAAGTGTAGCAACGAAGGGATTGTTAGAGGATGATATCTGCATGGTGATCGGGAGTCAAACCAACTCCAATCTGATCACAAGTGCCATTAAACCCCGATATAAAAGTGAGCATACAGAAGTATTTACAACGTTAAACGGATCCCCGATACTATGGAAAAAACAGGCATCTGATCTCACGCCTGACAATGGGTTTTTCGGAAATTATTTTATGGTAAAGCCATTGTATAAAGGGGATCAGTATCCTATTACTTTTGACGAAACAAGTGGCAATGTGCATGTTGCAGGTTATGTGGAGGATGACGGAACCTTAACATTGGCTTCCGTGGGGGGAGGTGCAGGATTTCGTGCTCTTTCTCTTTTTAAAAGTTCTATAGGTCTGGAAAATATCAACTGGAATGGGGTTTATGCCGGGCCGGTACACCATGCAATTCCCAAACATAATTTATCGGTGGCTTCTCTTTCAAATGGTGATGCCAATACCGATTTATCTAAATCCCTTTTTGTGAGAATAAATGGAAGTCTGTACATGGTACTCGCATTTACCAATGGAGAAACCCGTCTCGTAGAAGCCGACCGCAAGAATTACATATTAAAGGTGAATTCGGATTATGTATATCCCGAGTCGGTAGCCAAAGAAAACTGGATAGGGTTGAGTGCCAGAGACATTGGAACAGTTTATACATACTCTACCGGTCCGTTTACTATCAACGAATACGATGGTCACGGTACATCTTCTGTTCAATTGCCGGATTTTAAAAAT
This sequence comes from Bacteroidota bacterium, assembly GCA_016124755.1. GTDB lineage: Bacteria > Bacteroidota > Bacteroidia > NS11-12g > UBA9320 > WGNA01. Next base: position 20,481 of record WGNA01000031.1, read on the forward strand.
TTTACCCCACAGGAAGGCGGCGTTGTTGGAGTAACCATGACCAACGACAGGCTTTATCTGATGATTTACAATGAATATGATATTTATATCTACACGAAAGATTTATAACAGGGCATTATGATGAAAAAAATTAGTTCACTGTTGTTTCTGATCTCATCAATCTTTGTTGCGGATGCCCAGAATTTTAATACCAATTACGCCTGGAAATGGGCGGTTTTAAATTATTCGTGTCCGGAAGATATTATTGATTACCCCACTGGTCTTGATTATAGTGAAGGGCCAGATTGTATGGGAATCGATAGCATGGGAAATGTTTATTTGTTTGGTCTTTTGGAGGTTTCGGAAGGTTTGGATTATACGCTGGCGGCGAACACAAATTCGGCCAAATCTTTTACTCAAAATAACCAGTACAACACCAATGTTAACACTTCTCTCTACCTGATGAAACTGAACAACAAAGGAGAAATAGTGTGGTGTAAGGATATTGTTACACCTGGAATAGGAAAAGATATGGAGCTTACTCTATACGTGGATGCAAAATCCGCTACTTCCCACATTTTATTAAATGCAGGTTTTGAAATCAAATTGAATGATGAGTTTGTTCACACTCCTTATTCCGGTGGAGTAAACGGCACCATGTTGTCTTTTAACTCGGAAGGGAATTTGATAGATACGGTTTGGTATATTAATAATCTCATTCCGGGTGATTCCGGTTCGTTCCTTTATACCAAGCCGGGTCCCTGGCCCAATCAGTTTGATATAGTGAGACATACTTTTTCCGGAGATAAAGTTCTTACCACTTTTAATTATAGCGTGCCGAATCTAATTTATAATCCATATCAAAATGTTTACTACTCTTTTTCAGCCGGAAGCAGTTCTATCCGGATCTTCGATAAAGATTTGGTTCAGAAAAATAGCATTATCATAACCGGTGATGCCCCGGATATGTTGGGAACCGATTTTAAAGTTGCGTTTAAAAAGAATGGCGATTTTATGATCACTTACTACGATCAAAAGGCTTACGCGAATTGGTTATTGTATATTGATTCAGATCATAAATGTAAATGGTTCAGAACCGCCGGAAGTGTGGCCGCATTTGATGGCGATGGAAATCCGTGGACATATTATAAACAGTTGGGATTGGTTGAGGGTAAGCACATCGTTCCATTCAGAGGCGGATCCTGTGTGGCAATAAAGCTCGATGAAGAAAACGGGAATCTTACCGATGACTTTGTAGCGCCAACCTATACCAGTTTTTGCATAGGTTCAGATAACTTTCTTATTGATCAGCAGAATCGATTTTATATGGCTGGAACTTTTCGGTATGAAATTGAATTCGGTAAGACGGTGCTGAGTCAGGTTTGTTCCAATAAAGCTTTTGGCCGTACGCAATTTGTTTCGATGGCTACACCTGGAAAAGATTCTACTCGTTTTTCAACTGGAATCAGAGAATTCGATTCCGAATTTACCACATCTGTTTATCCGGTTCCGTTTTCGGATCGATTGTTTGTAAATACAGAAAATGTAATTGATGAATTGTGTATTTATAATCTGAATGGTCAACAATTATTTAGAGTTTCTTTAAACGCATCGTTTGCAGAACTCGATCTTTCATTCCTGAATGCCGGAGTGTATCATTTAAAGCTGATTTCCGGGAACCGGATTACTTTCCGAAGAATCACTAAATATTGAATTTAGAATGATCAAGTTCTTTAAAGGTTTTAACAGTTAAATTAAAAAGAGTATTTTGGATGAGGATGAGCCTTAATCGAATTTGTATTGGTTTGATTCTGATGTTCTACGCAACTTCAGCACATCCTCAAACCAGACTTGGAGTGAGCCTGATGCCGGGTTTTTCACAAATAACTCAAAGTTTAAATTTGGTAAATGCAAAGGTTAATTTAATCAGATCGGTTTGTGTTCAATCCGGGATTTACTGCGAACATGAATATGCAAATCATGTTTATTTCGGTCTCGTATTTAATTATTTTGGTGTACAAAGCAGTGAGAATTGGATATCGTATGATATTAATGTGCCGGATAAAGTACTATCGAGGTCAATCGTTACAAAACAAATAAATTGTTTTTCTGTCCCGGTATACGGTGGGTTTAAGATTGGAAAGTTTGGATTTACTACAGGAATTCAATCCGCAATTCTTCTGTCTTCGAATGGCAGAGAGCAAGGTGAAGTCTATGTTGATGGTCAGGTAATAAAGTTTAATAGCGATTTTAATAAACTTAATATTGATCGACTGGACTATGGAGTAATGATGGGATTAAATTACACCTGGAAGGAATTGACTTTTGCCACAACTTTTTATTACGGATTGAAAAATATTTCTAAATTGGATAATCACTTATTTAATTGGAGAATTCGCAGTTTTAATGTCGGAATAAATTATACAATTAAGAAGTGGGGGAATGAGTAAAGCTGCTTTACTGTTAATTCTTATATTTATCTTCTGTTCTTGTTCTAAGAAGGCCGGTGATACAGGTGGCAGCGTTATTAATCATAATATTTCATTTCCTGTTTTGACAGACACACTCAGTTGTGTTGATTTAAATCGAGGGGAAGACTTTTACAATCGAAGCGAATTCTCCTTTCAGGATTTTCAAGTGTGTTATATCGGTAAGGAATCAGATACCTTAATCGTAAATAATTATTACCGAATAAGTAAAATTCCATTGGAACCCAATACTACCATTATACCGAATAAACATCGGTTACAGTATCGGGATCGGCTGTGTGATCATGTGCTATACGATTCAGATACAAATCGCCTTACCCGAATTCAAGAAAGCAGATGTGAAATCAGGGTGGATACCGCTCAGATTCTATATAGTGAATATCCGGTTTTGGTGCGCAATTCAGATTCGGTTCGGGTGGAAATTGGTTTTGAAAGCCATTTATTTCTGGAGATAGAAGCGCTGGATTCAAATGGAAACTGGCAGATGATTATAAGCGATTGGAACAGTTTTCAGTGTGGACTTGGAAGTCATGTTTTTCTCAATCCGGGTGAAGTCGCACTTACATTTATTCCGATTCTGAGGGGAAATTATTATACCTCACTTCGGGTCAAAATGGGAATGAATTACTCCAACACTTTTCGGGGGCGAATTAATTATACCCAGTTTCATCCGGATCGGAAGCAGGATTTTTTGAAATTTAAATCACACCAGTCCAAAATAAACTAAATGCTAAAAATTATTTTGGACAGGAGATAAACAAATTATAGATTGAATGTTTAGCTTAAAAATAAAAGGGAAGTTATTGACGCTATTTGTCGTTTCAATAACTCCCTTTGTTTGTTGCGCCCAGAAAGTATCGGAAGAGAACTTTCAGAATCTGTTAACATATGATACTTCATTTTATCTGCATCCCACGGAAGGATTTGGTGCGCATGTTACCAATGAATTTCTGTATTCAACAGTAGGAAGCGATGTTTGGGTTGCTGCGAATTTTAATAGAAACCGGTCTACCATTACGTTGTACAACCTCACCCATTTCGATTCCTTTTCTCTTGTAATCCCTAGGAAAGTATTGAAAAAAACGGATGGCTGGTGCCCTTATGCATTGCATGTAAATGACTCTCTGCTCTTATTGCAGTATTTTAATTGGGTGGCCGTTTTCAAAGGAAGTCCTGCAGAACATAAATATAAGTTTGTTAATTGTTATGAATTACAGAATTGCCGAAAATCTTTTGTGTCAGGAAATTATTTTTATGCTATTGATGATTACAAGATACTTTCGTCTGAAGATGAACATCTAATTTACAAATTCAACCTGATTGATTTCGCTCTAACTCCCGATACCTTTATTAAAATTCAAACCGATTTGCCGGAATACTCTGTTTTTGGACCCGACTTCCGATATGTTCAGAAGGGAAAATATTTATACTATTTAAAGGTTGGTGAGCCTTACATTTATCGGGTTGATGCATTAAGTTTTACCGACTCGTTTGAATTGCAGCAAAAGAATAGCTGGGTATATTGGGACAAGGATTTTTTGGATTCTCTTCGGTCAGTGAACCTGAATCCTGCGTATTCCGCACATTTCTGGATCAGCAAATTGCGGCACTATAAAAATCATCATTCCCGAACCCAATCCATGGAATTTGTAAATGATAGCATTGTCCTCATTTTAACTGAGCAGCCAAAGAGTGTTGAAGTTTGTGAAAATCCGGATAACTGTTCAGGAACAACGACACTTTACGAACTCTTTAATGTGAACACCGGGAAGAGTTTGTCATACGGAAATTATTACAAACGCTTAAACAAGAATGATTCATTAAATAAAAATTCATTTCCGTGTGGTTGTGTTCAGGGGTGTGGAAACGGGATTTGGAATACTGAATACGACTATTTCCTGGAATGGGGTGCACCGATAAATCCAATTGGAAAGACGTATGGTGAGTATGTTTCAGAACGAGATGCATGGTTATCCTCCAATATTCCCATTCTTGTGGTAAGAAGGTATAAATTAGCAATTCCGAATGAATAGAATAATTGTTCTTCTTTTAATCACGGTTTTGCTGACATCCACGAAGCAAGAAAGTCCATTTATACCGGAAGTCGCTGTTTCTCTACAAAACGATACACTTCGGTCAGACGATTTGCATCAGGGCAGTTTGTTAATTTTTTATAAACAGCCTTATTGTCACGACTGTCTTCCGGAAATGATCAAACATCTTCAGCATTCCAGAGAATTAAAACATCAGATTTTTATTTTAATGGAGTCCGATAATATTATTATGCAGAGAACAGAATACAATTTTTTGTTGAATAAGGGTTGCCCCATTTCAGAATCGAATTTTTTGCGCTATCCGGTTTCTGGCTCTTCATCAAAAGGCCATTTATATGCTTTGAAATGCAATGATTCAACATCCATTAAATGGACATACGAAGAGATCATGAAAAAGAGAATCAGAAGGAAAACGAATCTGTAGTATTTCATGCTAAAAAAAAGCGCGACCCTTTCGAATCGCGCTTTGCATTTCATGATCAGATTATTTATTCCTTACCGCCGAAAATCGTTTGTAATTGTTTCAGCATATCCGAGTTTCCGGAAACGGTAACCTCTCCGATTCGACTTGCGATTTTTTCGAGGTATTCCATTTCTTTCAATCGGAAGAGCATGGTGTTTTCTTCCAACAATTTGGCGGTGTTGAGCAGGCTTCGTGTCGAGGCGAATTCCTCGCGTCGGGTGATCACGTTGGCTTGAGCTTGTTTTTGAGCAACCAAAACCTGATTCATGATCTCCTTCACGTCTCCCGGAAGAATGATGTCTTTTACACCGGCATTGAGCACTACAACCCCAAGGGTGGCTGCAGGTTCAGCGATATTCGACATCACGTGATCGGTAATTACCTCTTTGTTTTCGAGGATTTCATCCAGCATTTGTGAACCGATAATTTCGCGGAGCAGCAACTGAGCAACGAGGTACAATTGTTTGTCGTAATCCTTGTTTTCCAGAATGGCTTTGCGCACATCTTTCACTTTATACTGAAGAGTAAAATTCACCCGCAAGCTGGCTTTGTCTTTAGTCAGCATTTCTTGTCCGCTGATTTCCATCGACTGCAACCTTAGGTCAACTTTACTAATTGAGATTCGGGTGCTGTTTTTATAGAAATAATACGAACCGGCAGTGAGCAATTGTTTGTATTCGCCGTTGATCATCAAAACGGATTGTTCGAAAGAATCCACTTCTAATTTCCGGATAATGCCGGAGAGGTGTTTATCGGCTAATTTTAAAATTAACGGATCGGTAATTCTCTCGGTTGAATCGACGTCAATTATTACGAATTGGAAATCGTGCAACCCTTTGAAATATACATACCTGCCCGCACCTAAAAGCGCGTGATACAACTTGTCACGGAGAACCACGCACATTTGTCCATCTGCTATTTCCACCAGGTGAATCGCCTGTTTGAAGACCGTGTTTCGAAGCAAAATGTTGAGATCAAATTTCGGCACATACAGATTTCCTGTTTGTACAATTTCAATCGTGTCTGTTAACGGATTCACGAAGTGTGTACCCGCTTGCAGTACCCGGACCAGTTCCCGGTTTCGGTAAACCAGACCTACGGTTCCAATGTTAATACGTGTCATAGTTGTATTTATTAAGTGTTAAAAATTTGCTATCTAAATTCCCCCATTTGTGCTGATGATGCCGTGCGAAATGCTGCTTGGTTAAAATTACTCATCGGCATTCGTCTGTACGATGAGATCCCGGAACGGTGTCTGAAAGTTTACACTGACAACTCGACTTGGATTTTATTCCTACACTAGATATCCTCGAGTTCGTCGGTGGGATGACGCTCCGTGGTGAACATTCCCCAATTTATGCTGACAATGCCATACATGAGTTACACTTAACCCATAAGTATTATCTGGCTTTCGTCAGTAATTCCCCAATTTCCGAATTCTCGAATTCCCCATTTCTTAATTCTTTTCATTTCTTTCATTGTTTAATTAAAAAGTGGGTTCCTTCGCTGCGCTCAGGATGACGGGGTTCTTTAGGCAATCAGAGGGATTCTTCGCTCTGCTCAGAATCCACATTCTCCAATTTATGCTGACAAAGCCATACGTGAGTTACACTGTACCCATAAGTATTATCTGGCTTTCGTCAGTAATTCCCGAATTCCCCAATTTATGCTGACAATGCCGTTCCAAAATCATTTTCTTCACCAATCACTCTCCAGGCATTCGTCAGTAATTCTTTTCATTTCTTTCATTCTTTAATTAAAAAGTGGGTTCCTTCGCTTCGCTTAGAAGGACGAGTATCTTCAAGCGTTACGAGGGATTCTTCGCTTTGCTCAGAATCCAAATTCTCCCATTCCCGAATTCCCGAATTCCCCATTTCTTAATTCTTTTCATTTCTTTCATTCCTTAATTAATTTAAAAAGGTTTCCTCCCAACCCCGCCTGTCAACGGGATCTGCCTTAATTAATCTTTCATGCAGACAGATGATTGAATTTCTGTTTGAAGGATTTGATTTAATGATTTACTAAATCCGAATCATTCAATTTCGTTCATCATGTGTCGGCTTGTTAGATTACTGAATCCGGCAGAGCCAGGGTATCCGAACGGTTGCAGAACAGATTATTTCCCGAAGGAAATTTTCGGCTCTGTGCGGTTGCGGAGGAACCTTTTTGGTTGCCGGTTTTTATACGCAGACCGGCGACTGCGATCATGACGGAAATTGTGAGTTTCCGTGGCTGGGTTTCCAATTAAAAGTTGGATCCATTTGCATTACTCTACCAACTGAGTTACTTCAACCTAAATGAAGGCGGGAATCGAACCCACGACAGATGCGTTTGGTGGTGTAGACTTCCCTTCAACAGTATATGATTACCTACCGGATCACACTTCGGTGCATGCAAAGCACCCGATTCGTTGTTGGTTTTGTCTGAACCTTCTTTGTCTGTTTGTTACAGACTTGCGGTGCTGAAGGGGCTCGAACCCTCAACCTTCCGATAGACAGTCGGATGCGCTACCATTGCGCCACAACACCATATTTTAAAAAATACTTTCAAAGAACTTCCGGATTGTTTTTCTGTCTTTCCGTTTCGACGTTTCAAAGGTTTTTACTTGACTGCGCAGTCTTTTTGCGCAGAAAAAAATATTTTTGTTTTTTTAACTAACCTGCTGAAAAACAGGTAGAATTATTCGACAACTATTTTGGGGATTCGTTATGCCTGTAAACCGAAATGCTTTGATTCGCTACAAAACCATCGATCGGTGTCTGCAAAACCGCTATCGGAAATGGACCCTCGAAGATTTAATAGAGGCATGTTCGGATGCGCTATATGAATACGAAGGAATCGACAAGGGCGTGAGTCGCCGCACGGTTCAGGCCGACATACAGTTGATGCGCAGCGATAAACTCGGCTACAATGCTCCCATTGCCGTGGTTGATAAACGATATTATACCTATTCCGATTCATCGTATTCCATTACGAATATTCCCTTGACGGAGAATGATCTTTCGAAGTTGTCTGAAGCCGTAGAATTTTTAAAACAATTTCAGGGATTCACACAATTCCGGGAATTGGATACGATGGTTTCCAAACTCGAAGATCATATTTATGCGCAGCGATCTTCAACCCGACCTGTTATAGATTTTGAAAAAAATACCGATTTAAAAGGACTCGAATTTTTAGATGAATTGTATCACGCTATAATTAATAAACACACTGTGAGTTTAACGTATCAGTCGTTTCAGGCCCGGGATAAATCGAAATTTGATTTTCATCCGTATCTGTTAAAGGAATTCCGGAACCGATGGTTTGTGATTGGCAAAAAGACCGCGAAAGGGAAAATTTTGAATCTGGCCCTGGATCGCATTCACGCGGTTGATCGCAGTCATGAAGATTATGCCGAACCCGATAATTTTAATCCGGATTTGTATTTCCGCGATGTGATCGGTGTAACCGTTAGTGAAAACCTGCGTCCGGTAAATGTGGTGTTAAGAATCACTAATAAACACGCACCGTACATCCTTACTAAACCGCTTCATTCTTCCCAGAAATTAATTGAGCGAACCGATTCGGGAACCATTATTTCCCTTCGTGTTCAGCACAATTTTGAACTGGAAAAAGAAATTCTTTCTTACGGCGAACAGATCGAAGTAATTCTGCCTTTAAAACTTCGACACATGATTGGGAGCAGATTGGCAGAGGCGCAGAAGCCCTATGGGAATTAATTAATGAAAAGTATGAAAATAATTAAGAATTACTGACGAATGCCTTTGAAACTACCGTGTAATAACTTGCTGGCGGAACGGTATTGTCAGTATAAATTGGGGAATTGGGGAATTGGAGAATGGGGAATACTAACGAAATCCGTTTAGACTTTATGTATGCCGAATGAATTGAAGGTGCGGATTTGTCAGCATACTGACGAATGCCGGGAAAGTGACTTGAGAATAGTATTGTGACGGAACGACATTGTCAGCATGAATAGGTGATTCGCGGTATTGTGGCTTGAAGCCTCGCGCACGGAAAATTGCAATGGCGCAACATCTTGCGCCTGTCATCTCAAGAAACATCTTGCGCCTAACAACCCGACAGAACAATCTCTTTTAGTAACGGTTGCAAAAATCACTTTGATCCAAATCAATATTCTTGGGCCAATAACGCTTTAGTACCTCGAACTGCGTTCGGGACAGGATCGGAAATGAGAGCGGAATTGCCGGTAGTTTTACAAGCGGCAAAAAGCGACCGGGGCAAGCTCTTTTGCGCGACAGGAAAACAACGGCAATACAAACGAATTGGAGGGATGGCCCGTAAAACGCCCAAAATCCAAGAGGAATTAATTAATGAAAAGTATGAAAATAATTAAGAATTAGGGAATATGTGAATTGGAGAATACTGACGAATGCCGGGAAAGTGACTTGAGAAAAGTATTGTAACGGAACGGCATTGTCAGCATAAATTGAAGTAGGAAGATTGCAATGGCGCAACATCTTGCGCCTGTTATCTCAAGAAACATCTTGCGACTTACTACACTGCACTTTTCCCTAAATCAAAGATCCCAGACCGATCTTCTTTGGCGTGTATGTCCGCGCATTTCCATCCAGAAAGCGACGATGAGATAGAAAAGTACCGGAGAACCAAAGGTTAAAAACGACGTGTAAATAAAATAGAGCCGGATGCGTGAATCGCTGATTCGCAGTTTTTCACCCAAATAACTGCACACTCCATAAAATCGTTGTTCGATGATATACGTCCAGGTTTCAATGACTCTTCTTTTCATGCGGTCTGCGGTTTTGTTTATGAGGCAAATATATAAATGAGGTAAATAATTTCCTTGTGAACCAAAGGCTTTTGGAATCTTGGAATATCAATATGCGGGTGGTGTCGGGTTATAAATGTAGGGTTCGGAAACATGGCAACCGATTGATCATCTGACCAATAATTGCCTAACTTGCAGGTATGTCCGGGGGCAGAAAACTGAATGTGCCCAATATTTTATCGGGTTACCGCCTGTTGTCATTCCCCTTTTTGTTGTGGATGATCATCGACGGGAGGGAAGATCTTTTCGTTGTCTTTTTCGTGATTAATCTCATTACCGACATTCTCGACGGAATGATCGCCCGAAGCTTTAATTTACAAACCGAATTTGGCTCACGGCTCGATTCACTTGCCGACGATGGAACATATATTCTTGCCATTACAGGAGTTTTAAAATTTCATTATGATGATTTCGAACCACATTTCTTCAGCTTTTTTGTTTTTGTTTCACTCTTTATTCTCACCATTATTATTTCGTTGATCCGGTTTAAAAAAACACCGAGTCTTCATTTGTATTCGTGGAAAATCGGAGGCTATATGCAGGGAATATTTCTTTTTACGGTCTTTGTTTTCGGGTTTAATGTTCTGTTTTATTACGGTGTAATTATCTGGGGAATTTTATCTTTTGTCGAACACATTGTTGTGCAGTTTCAGCTAAATGAAATGAGTTCGAATGCAAAAGGCCTTTACTGGATTTTAAAGGATAAAAGGAGAATGTGATGATTCAGACTCTCTACATAGTTCTGTTAGCCTTTGTATTATTCGGAGGATTTCTCAACTATCTGGTATGCCGCAATATTTCTCGAATTGCTAAAAAGGAAAAGTGGAAGAAATATTTTGTTTATGTACTGATTGTACATCTCGTTTTTATTTCCATCGCAATGGGAAATGAAATTTATGCATGGGTTAATCTGGCATTGGTGATAATGGCTCTTTCCGAGATAATCCGGCTAATGATTCTGCGTGGTAAGTGGATTACCGGACTAACGGGTTTGGTGGTTCTGGGAGCTTTTGCCATTCCGTTTGTCAGGTTTGGTTTTATGGATTCCGAAACCCATTTTATTGTATTTTTTATTGTAATTGTTTTTGATGCTTTTTCTCAATTAATAGGTCAGCTTTTCGGTCGCAACACACTTTGGAAATGGGTGAGTCCGAACAAAACAGTGGAAGGTGTAATCGGCGGATTTGTCTTTGCTTTTTTAGTGTATGAAACACTTTCGGCATTCGTAATTCGATCGGCACCGGTTGAACATGTGCCGGCAGTTTTTATTTGTATTGCGGCATTGTGTGGTGATTTGTTGGCCTCGGCTTTAAAGCGCTTTTTTGGTGTGAAAGATTACAACAATTTATTGCCCGGTCAGGGTGGATTTCTCGACCGTTTCGACAGCTATATTATGGCCGGAGCCGTAATTTATATTTTGTCTGTATAAGTTTCAATTTCGGGTTCTTCCAAAATAGTTTTACCAATTCCGCAATGCAGACAATTGCGATTCATGCAGGATTCGTGATACAATTGATACGCGCCCTGACTCCCGGCGGCATTGGGAATTTCGAATCCGTTTTCTAAAAACATCCTCACGACTTTATTATTCTCACTTGGAATTGTTGTCATCACCCGGATTAATTCGTTTTTACTTTTCAAATCATTCTTCCAATGCGCATTTGCCAATCGAACCGGAATAATGGCGTTAATGGCAATATTTTGAATTAATGAAGACCCCGGAATTTTTGCTTTTGAATTTGAAATTTCCCCTAATCGATAATGGCTTTTCCAATATTCGGATGGTTCGGTTTTAAAAGTATTGCGGATCATTTTCCAGGAATTCAGATCTTTCATTTCCGAATAAAGTTCAGGTTTTTCCGACATTAAAGCCGACAGTTGGGCCAGCCGGATCGTCGGGAAATTAGCCGGACGCAATCGCATAAATTTCCACTGGTCTGTTGAAATGGAAGTGAGGTTGTGTTTTTTCGAGAGAAACCGGAATTCGTTCACTAATGCATGTTCGTATTCGTCTCGCGGAATTTCATCTTTGTTCGCGTACAGAAATCCGGCAACTCCAAAAAATAAGGCTTCAATTAAATTGGGCTTATCGGCATATTTTGAAATTAGATTAAACGATAATCTGCGGCTTAGTAATTCGAACGGCTGACTGTTTACCCATGCGCCAAATGCCCGGCAAACATAACGGTACATTACGGCGTTCCAGTCGAATTCGCATTTGGAAGCAACTTTTAGAATCGATTGAATTTTGAATTCCATCCGGTTTAAAAAGCGAAGGGTTATTTCTTCGTTTTTGATTTCCGGTTGTACATCATTCAGAAAAGACGCACACGTTAATTTCGATGAAGACTGGAGCAACCAATCGTATTTCGACCGTAGTTTAGGGAAAATGCGACTGCCGATTTCAAGGCACGGAATACGGCTGCCATTCGATCGAAAAACTTCGCGATTACATGCATAGCAAACATGGAGAATAACCGAATCATAGGCCCGGTCACTGTCGTGGTTGTGATCGAACCAGTCGGAGCTCTGAAGATGAATTTCAACATTGCCCGCCCACATTTGTCCGTTGATGCGAATTATCGCGTTTTCAAAATCAGGCCCTGAGTTGTGCTGCAATTGTCCGGCTTCTATAATCTCAATGGTTTCGCCGGTTGTCGCTTTTAATTCACGCGTATCAAACGACGTGGTTTGCCAGATAAAGTGTATGAATTCTTCTTGCATTTCATGGTTGGTTTGTACCTGAGAAATAAATTGGAAAATCTATTACGAGATTAAAACCCTCCACCACGTAAATGAATGTCATTTCGCTTACTCACCATCCGACTTCTACTGGATGATTCCGTCGCGAACTAACACATGATATTGGGTTTTACTCACTTACAACGATTTTCCAATTCATTTTCCGGGTTGGTGGTTTATTAATGAGTAAAATGAAAATCCTTAACTCGTCCCGGGAATCAGCCCGTGATTCGTCAGTAGAATCTCCATATCTTCCTGTAGTTTTTTGGCTTCTTCTCCGGCTCTGATCGCGAAATCTTCATCGGAGGAAGCGTAAATTATTCCTCGTGATGAATTCACTAACAAACCGCAACGACTGTTCATTCCCTGTTCCGAAACATCTTGCAAACTTCCGCCCTGAGCGCCGACTCCGGGAACCAACAGGAAGTGATCCGGAATAAGTGTTCGAATTCGGTTGAGCATATCGGTCTGAGTGGCACCAACAACAAACATCATCTGATCTACACTTCCCCAGGTGGTTGCCGTTTCCAAAACCTTTTCGAACAAATAGCTGTTTCCGACTTTCAGGTATTGAAAATCCTGGCTTCCCGGATTGGAAGTAAGTGCCAGAATAATGGCGGTTTTCCCTGTTTTTAGAAAAGGTTCAACGCTATCTTTTCCCATATACGGGTTCACGGTGATGCTGTCGAAATTGAGGTTTTCCAGAAAAGCGCGGGCGTACATTTTTCCCGTATTACCGATGTCGCCTCGTTTGGCATCCGCAATCGTGTAACAATCGGCAGGAATGCATTTCAGGGTTTCCTCCATGATTTCCCAACCGGCGGTTCCGTATTGTTCGTAAAATGCCGTGTTAATTTTATAGGCAACTGCAAAAGGCGAAGTTGCTTCAATTATCGCCTGATTAAACCGGAGGATGGCCTCCACATTATCACCCAAATGAGCCGGTAACTTTTTTAAATCCGTATCTAAACCCACGCACAGATAGCTGCGTTTCCGGATGATCTGTTCAAACAGTTGCTGATTGTTCATGAATTTGATGCACTAATGCCGGCAAAATTAAGATGTCGGCGTAAAGTGCGGGTTGTTAAGGTTCGGGTAATTGCTGAACGCTTCGATTCTATCACCGAACGCCCCGACTCACCACGAAACCATGCTCTCGAAATACTTTATCACACATCGTTTTCCGCTGGCAACCAGTGCTTCTTTCTCTTCTTTTTTGAGTTTTCTTACCTTGGTTCCGGCATCGAGTCCGTCGATGGAAATGGTTCTGGCCCAATCGGCGGGGGAGAGGTTGAGGCGATTTATTTTTTCGAACGACATATCGTACATCGCCCGCATATATGGTGAGAACCCGTCGATCAACGATGGCTTTTTTTCCATCCCGTTACGATCGTGTTCAATTTGTTCGGTGTTGTCTAACCGCAACCCCAAGGTGTTTGGATTCGGTTTGTATTCCACACATTTATCATCACAAATTAATGAATCAAAAACGTGAATCGGATAATTCATCAGCAGTCCGCCATCGACCATTAAAAGCGTGCTGTCGTTCATTTTCTTGTGAGAAATAATCTTGCCTTGCGGAGTCATAAAAATCGTTTCGAAATGCATGGGCAGCGTAGAACTTATCCGGATTGCATCCACCAATTTCATGTCGGGGAAAGACTCATAAGAAAAAATAATGGTTTGCCGGTTGTTGAGGCAGGTGCCGGTTACATACAGGTCTTTGTATTTACTTTTTAATTGTGCAGAATCGTGCAATTCTCGGAAGGTGATGTTGCGGTTGCCGGTGTATTTCTCCAACACATCACCAATCATTTTTGCATACCGGTCTGAACTGTTGATTCCGTATGATCGTTTCATCCTCCGGTACGGACCAATCAGCGGAAATCCCTTTTGATTGAATTTTCGATGATTGGTTGCCATACTCACTTCGTAAATTTCTTGTGGCGTCATTCCGATGGCGAGCAACGCTCCGTTTAACGCGCCGCTGCTCGTTCCGGCAATGCGTTTCAGAGAATCGAGCATGTGCAAACTATCTAATGCCATAAAAGCACCTGGATAGGTCATACCTTTCATTCCACCCCCTTCCAGCACAAGGTTGTAAACGGGATGTTGAGCTTTCGATGAAGAGCTAATTAGTTGAAAAGAAATACATATCAAAGATGAAAACAGGACGCTTCGCATACTCATTTACCAACAACGAAAACAGCAGGACGTTTGTGCAGGGAGCTAAGATCACCCGTAAATTCTTTCAGCGGTTTTCGAATAATCTGTTCGGATGGAAGGGAAATATCAACGCCAACGCACAATTCAATTTCGCCCGGCAAACTCAGTTTCAACTCTTCAATAATCTTTTCATTCCGATACGGAGTTTCAATAAAAATCTGCGTTTCTCCCCTTTTTACAGAAGGTAGAATTTCTTTTAAAAGGTTCTTCTTTTCTGTTTTATCATGGGGCAGATATCCGTGAAAACGGAATTGCTGACCGGTAAATCCCGACGCCATTAAAGCCATCATAATTGAAGACAAGCCATGAAAAGGAATAATGGGAATGCCTTTTTTATGAGCTAAACGAACCATCTGAAATCCCGGATCTGCAACACAGGGAAGTCCGGCATCACTCATTAGTCCCATGTCGGAACCAGTAAGAGCCGGCTCCAGAAAAGACCCGATTGAGTTGAGATCCGTGTGTTTGTTTAACGGAAATAATATCAGATCATCCTGAGGAATTTCTGTCCCTATACTTTTCAGAAATGCGCGAGCAGGTTTTTCATTTTCCACAACAAAATGGCGAATTGATTTAATCTGCTTTTTATAAAATTCAGGAATCAGATCCGGATCGTTTTGCCCCAGATAGGTGGGTATCAGGAATAACTTTCCGGTTGACAAGCTCCGAATTATTTAGACGTTCGCACCATGTCTTCGGCAATTTGAAGACTTTCGTACAGGTACACATCTTTTTTAATGGATTTGTACCAGTCTTCGGCTCTCTTTTTCTTCAGATCGTCAACTTCCATTTCCTTTTTATCGGCAGATAAGGTGGTAACGGTAAGGTCGTCGTGCGTTGTGAAAAGTTTGTTGAAGGCATCGCTCAATTCTTTTCGGGCTTTCTGTTCAGCGCGATATTTTTCGAGGTTGAGTGTGTACGTTGTTGTTTCACTTTGTTCTTTCCAGCGCTTCGCATTGGTTTCGATTTCACCGAATACCGGATTGGCTTTCGTTCTCTTTTCGCTCGCTCTTTTCAGCATGTCCATCCGAAGAACCGCATTGGTTTTGGTATATTCGGCAGATGCGATTTTATCCCATGGCATGGCAAATTTTTCTTCGCGTTCACCGGTTTTCAAATAGGTGTAGTTATCCGGCCAGATAATGTCGGGAACAACACCGTTTAATTGAGTCGCTCCTCCGTTCACCCGGTAAAATTTCTGGGTAGTGAGTTTCAATGAACCGAGGTCGTCGTAATCGTTGCTTCTCAGGGTCTGATTTAAATCGATGAATCGCTGAACGGTTCCTTTTCCGTGGGTTTGATGGGAGCCCACAATCACCGCGCGGTTGTAATCCTGAAGTGCAGCTGCCATAATTTCGGAAGCCGATGCGCTGAATTCATTTACCATTACTACGATTGGTTTGTCCCATTCCATATCCGCGTTGTTATCCTTCATAATGTACGGATCCGAGTTTCTGGATTTAACCTGTACGATCGGACCTTTAGGGATAAAGAGTCCGGCCATTTCAACCACGTCGTTAAGCGATCCGCCACCATTGTTCCGCATATCGAAAATCAGGGCCATCGCACCGTCTTCTTTCAATTTTCGCACTTCATCCCGCACGTCTTTCCAACTGGTTCTTCCGTTGTGGTCGTTGAAATCGGTGTAGAAACTTGGCAAATAAATGTATCCGGTTTTAATGCCGTTCTTATCGTGAATCATGGTGGATTTCGCAAAAGTTTCTTCCAGTACAATCACTTCGCGAATGATCGGAATCACCTTAACACTTCCATCTGGTTTCTGAACCGTAAGCCTCACTTCGGTTCCTTTTTTACCGCGGATAATTTTAACCGCATCATCAATACGCGCGTTCACAATATCAACCGGAGCCTCTTTTCCCTGTGCCACTTTCAGAATTAAATCGTTTGCCTGAAGTTCTCCCTGAATGGCAGAAGGAGATCCCGGAACAATAGAAACCACGCGGATGTAACCGTCTTTCTCCTGTAGGGTTGCACCGATACCTTCTAATTTACCGGAGATATGAATGTCGAAATTGTCTTTGTCGGCCGGTGGGAAATAACCGGTGTGCGGATCGAAAAGCATGGTAAGTGAATTTACATACGTTGCCATACGGTCTTTACGGTTGAGTCGTGCAATTCGGTCGAACCATTCGTTGTGCGTTTTCAGCACAGCTTTTCTGGCGTCTTCCTCCATGGTTTCGAAGGTTTTAATTTCGGTACCGGCATCGGTAACCGTTTCCGGAACAGATTCGGTAACATCCATTTCCGGATCTTCAGAAGCATCAGTAGCATTGAGTTCCGGAGCAACGTCGAAGCCGTTTTCCGATTTATCCGATTTTGCTTTTTCAACGGTAGCTTCCTGCACATCCATTGCAGAAGCCAGGCGGGTCATAACACTGTATTTCAAATATTTTCTCCAGCGATCTTTTAGCTCTTCACTGTTTTTGGCGTAGGGCAGATCCTCACTAAAATTTACCGATTCGTTCACGGTAAAGTTGAACGGTTTGTCCAGAATTTCCTTGTAATACGATTGGGTCTCTTTAACCCGTGTCGCCATTAATTCGAGCGATTTATTAAAAAATTCGTAGGTGCCGTTTTGGCTCTCATTATCGATCTCTTTTTTGTATTGTTCTAAAATTTTGATGTCTTCCTGAGTCAGAAATCGTTTGTTCGGATCGAGGTTTTCAAGATAGTTGGTCCAGGCTTTTTCGGAGAAATTATCATCAATCGGAATCGGATTGTAATGTGCCTGTCTGAGATTTTCAAGAATCACTTTTACGAGAATGTCTTCTCCGGAATTTTCTGTTTTAAGATAGAAACCTGCACTGATGAGGGTAACCGGTACGATTACCATCAGCGACTTGATCCATTTATTCATATGCGTTTAGCGTGTTGATGTTCAGAACTAAAAACAGTTTGACCGTGAGGTTAAACGTTGGACAAAAATACACACATCCATGCTGCACGGACGCGAAAAGTGAACGGGAAAATACGGTGAGGGTGCAGCAGCTTGTCCGTTTTTCGATGTTTTTGATCTATCCGACGACCAGTGACGATGCGAAGACAGGAAACAGAAGCAATGTATTTATTTTGCCCGACCCAAATTTGAATGTATGAACAAAGTAATCGCGGCATCTGCCGTAGTCATTCTATTCTCGCAATGCAACAGAAAAAAGGAAATGACCGAAACTGAAACACCTGAAAAGGTCGTGGCTTTCGACCTCTCAAACATCGACTCAACTGTGAGTCCGTGTGAAAATTTTTACCAATACGCTGTCGGAAACTGGATGAAGAACAATCCGGTTCCATCAACCGAAAGTCGTTGGTCGAGTTTCAATATCCTGCACAAGGAAAATCAGAAGAAATTAGAATCCTTAATTCTCGAAGCGAATAAAAAGGAAGATGCACATAAGGGCAGCGACGCTCAACTTATTCGTGATCTCTACCGCTCGGCCATGGATTCGAATCTTTTAGAAAAGAAAGGAATCACTGCACTCAAGCCTTTGATGGAGGAAATTTCTGCTGTTAGTTCTAAAGAACAATTGTCTTCGGTAATCGGCAAACTCAAAACTATTGGAGTTTCTACTCCAGTCGGATTATATGTTAGCCGTGACGATAAAAACAGTGAACAATACATCACAACGATTACCCAGAGCGGACTCACACTACCCGATCGTCAGTATTACATTTCACAGGAAGACAAATACAAAACAATCCGAACCCAGTACATCGAACATATCAATAAAATGTTTGAACTGGCAGGGATGGTTTCCAGAACTTCAGCCGATAAGATTCTGGCGGTTGAAACAGCAATTGCCAAAGCGCAATGGGATCGCACAGAGCTTCGCGAACCGGAAAAGAACTATAACAAAATGACGCTGGTTCAGGCTCAATCCAAACTCAGATTTGTGAGTCTGCCTGCTATTATTAAAGAATTAAACATGGCTTCTTTCGATACGCTTATTGTCGGACAGCCATCGTATTTCGAAGCAATGGACAAAGCGGTGGGAGCGCTCGACCTTCAGTCCTGGAAAGATTATTTGCTTTGGAAATTAATCGACGGACATGCTCCATGGGCTAATAAAGCATTCGAAGACGAGCATTTTAAATTCTTCAGCACTCAGTTACGCGGCGTAAAGGAAAAGAAACCGCGATTAGAACGAGTGGTGGAAATGATCGACGGAGAACTCGGCGAACCACTCGGTAAGCTGTACGTTGAAAAATATTTCTCTGCTAAGTCGAAAGAATACATGTCTCAACTCATTGAAAATTTGAGATCCGCTTATCGGGTGCGCATTAAAAACCTTACCTGGATGAGTGCCGAGACAAAAGAAAAAGCACTGAAGAAACTCGAATCTTTTACCTACAAAATCGGATATCCCGATGAGTGGAAAGACTACACCAAATTGGAAGTTACACCGAATGATCTGTTAACCAATTTCATGAACATCACCAAATACCAGATGCGGTTCATGCTCGATCGTCTCGACAAACCGGTTGATAAAAAAGAATGGTTCATGTCGCCTCAGACGGTAAATGCTTATTACAATCCGAATGGAAATGAAGTGGTATTCCCGGCGGGTATTCTTCAACCTCCTTTCTATCATCCTGATTTTGATGATGCCATTAACTATGGTGGAATTGGTGCTGTAATCGGTCACGAATTCACGCACGGTTTTGACGACAAGGGAAGCATGAGCGATTGGGACGGAAATCTTAACAACTGGTGGACAGACAGTGATCGCAAGGAATTCGATGCACTTACCGGAGCACTTGCCGAACAGTTTGATGCCTACGAACCGATAGCTGGAATGCATGTAAACGGTAAAATGACTTTGGGTGAAAACATCGCCGATCTGGGTGGTTTAACATTGGCGTATGCTGCGCTCGAAACCAAACTCGCCGGAAAAGATGTACCGGAGATCGATGGCTTCAACTGGCAGCAGCGATTCTTTTTAGGTTGGGCGAACATCTGGAAGATGACAACCACGGAAGAAGAATTGCGAAACCGTTTGAATACAGATTATCATTCTCCGGGCGAATATCGTGTGCTCGGACCACTCGTAAATTTACCTCAGTTTCATCAGGCATTCGGCTGTACAAATCAGGCGATGGTAAAACCTGATTCATCACTGATAAAAATTTGGTAAGAGTGATGCACCATATATGATATAAATTATATTCGACAAAATTTTCTAGAAATGAAGTTGAGAAATCTGATTTGGGTTGGTATTGCCGCCCTCATGTTCACCGCCTGTAAAGAGGATGAAGGGGTGAAAAAAACTGACGATACAAACAATACTGAAAACACTGATAATACGCCTGCTCCAATCGTTGTTTCTGAAACCAATATGAGCATCATCAACAAGATGACGGCGACTTGGTGCGGACCCTGCGGAGCATGGGGATGGACTTTGTTTGAAGAAATTATCGCAGCAACCGAAAACGATGCGGTTGAAATGGGAACTTACGGAGACAAAAACAGCAACTATTACAACGCAACATCTCAGGCGTTTAAAACTGCTCAGGCTCCATCGGCAGGTTGGCCGGCATTCTGTGTGAATGGATACAACAAAACCGAGTATGCTTCAAACGGAGGAATCTATACCACTACAACAAAAACCAACGTGCTTACAGAAGTTTCGCGGTTTAAAGCTGCAGAATGTGTGGTGAGTGCCGGTTATCGCGATACCATCATCGACGGTAAAATCAAGATCGATGTGAAAACCAAATTCTTCAAAGATGGTGAGGAAGCTTACAACTACTATGTTGGTGCTTACGTAATCGAAGATAAAGTTGTGGGTTATCAAAACAGCATCGGAAACAACGCTTCACATCATCACGTTCTCAGAAGTTCTATGACTGGGGATAATGTTTGGGGAGTTGCCGTTGGAAACGGAAAAGCTGCAGGTTCAGAATTCGACACTTCATTTGAAATGGCCGTTGATCCTAGCTGGAACACAGAAAATCTGGAGTACGCTGTTATCATCTGGAAAAACATCGGACCGAAATACATGTTCGTGAACGCACATCAGAATAAAGACTGATTGCAGATTCCATAAAGTAATTTTAAACGGAGGGGCGCATTTGTGTCCCTCCGTTTGTTTAATATCATTTTCACAATTCCTTTAGGCTGAAGGAACGAGTCGGGAGTAATTTCGCCCCGTGAAACGAACTACCGCTTTTGTTCTTTATTTGATTGCCGCTGCAACCGCAACAGCTCAGAGTTCAGACACCTTAAAAATAATGCACTACAATTTGTTGAATTACCGCAATTCAACAGCGCAGTGCACAGAATCGACCAACAACGGTGATAAAAAGGATGGTTATCTTTCCATCATAGCGGCACACATCAAACCTGATGTGATTACCGTAAATGAAATGGGGGCCAATTGGCTCAATCCGAATAAAATTCTCACCAAGGCATTAAATGTCGATGGGGTTACGCATTTCGATCAGGCCGAGTTTACCAACAATTCTTTTAGTTCACTCACCAATATGCTTTTCTTCAATACAGAAAAGCTGGTGCTAAAAAATCAGGAAACCATTGCCAAGGATAAAAACAATCAGGATCTGGTTCGGGTAGTGGATGTTTACAACCTGTATTATAAAAATGATGAAGCGCTTCAAAAGGGTGACACCATCTTTATCACTTTTCTGGCGGTTCACCTGAAAGCCGGTAGTACCACCGATGATCAGAACGAAAGAGCCTTGTGTACCGAAGCAATTATGAACTACCTCTCAGATCATAAAGCGGCCCACAGTTATTTGCTTTCCGGAGATTTTAACGTTCAGTCAAATTCTGAAACAGCGTATAAGAATCTTACGGCAACCGGTTCTGAGGATATTCGTTATTACGATCCGGTAGATGCACCGGCAACCTGGAATAACAATTCGAACTACACCAATCTACACACACAAAGTACTCATGTTTCCGACACCAGAGGAGGATGTTTCAGTTCGGGCGGAATGGACGACCGTTTCGATTTTATTCTGGTTGGAAAAGAAGTGCTGAATAACACCTATGATGTAAAATATCTGGATGGAAGTTATCACGCCGTGGGACAAGACAGCCGCCGATTCAACAGCGATGTTGTAACACCTTCGAATAATGACGTACCTGCGGATGTTGCTGATGCACTCTATAATATGTCGGATCACCTGCCGGTTACGCTGAAACTTGTTGTAAAAAAATCGAACAGCTCGGTGCAACCATTTTCGGGGGTAGGCAGACTAATGATCAGACAACTTCCCGATCAGCAATTGGAAATTCGTTTTCCGGAAAGTGTGGTGGAAGGTGTTCGACTACTGGACTTAAGCGGGAGAACCGTTATGGAAGACAATCAAAAATCAAAGACAAATACTCAGAATTTAGAAATCCGCTCTGTGAATCCCGGCGTATATATCGTTGAAGTTAGGACACAGAATCGCGGTACGTTAATAACCAAAATAATCATTACTCAATAAACTCATCAATTTTGCACAAGCTAACGCCATGTTCACTCATCAAAGAAAGACTACACTACTGCTGGCATTAGTGTTCGCAACAGTTGCGAATGCTCAGTTCATGACCAAGTCCCGACCTAAATACGAATGGTCTGTGGGCGTTGGCACTTCAACCTTCTTCGGCGATATCGGCGGAGCAAACCGGGACGGGAAAAATCTCCCGGGGCTCACGGGAACCGATCTCACCATGGTAAAACCCGCGTATTCATTTTCCATCAAGCAAAACTTCAAACAAAGGAGTGCTGTAAAAGCCAGACTTATTTGTACCCGTGCCGAGGGCGATGATCTTAATGCAAAGGATTTAAGCCGCAGAAAAAGGAATCTCCGGTTTGTTTCACCACTGATCAGGTTGTCGTTTCAATACCAGTACACGGTTGCGAAGAATCTGTTAAAGAATGTGAGCCGCCACACCAAATTGGAGTATTACATATACGCCGGACTCGGAGCGACTTATTTCGAACCAAAGACTCAGTACAATGGAGAATGGGTAAAACTCAGAAAGCTCGGAACCGAGGGGCAGGGCTTAATTCCCGGAACCCGCTTATACCGACCGTTCACCGCAACTATTCCGGTGGGCGGAGGTTTAAAACTGGATCTTAAAAGCGGTTTGAGTTTTTTCGGAGAACTCACATTTAACGCAACCAATTCGGATTACATCGACGACGTTCACGGCAAGTATTACGATTCAAATTCCCTATTGCAAAATCGTGGTCCCGTTGCGGCAGCACTCAGTTACCGCGGAAGTTCCGAAACCTATCCCAAATCCAGTTCAAGAGGAAGTATTCACTCAAAAGACCATTACGCTACACTTGTAATCGGAGTGAGTATGCAACTCGGCAGAAGTCGTACAGCTCCCAAGAAACTGCTCGACGAGGATATGGACAACAGTTTCTGATTGCGGAAAATTTGAAATACAAAGCGGAAAATAATTGAGCCGCTGCTCTTATTAAATTGGCAAACAAACCCATTAATTGATCCGATAATCTTGAACCTGTAATAATGGTTCAGGACATGAAACGATCAATTTTTCTTCTCACTTCTTTTCTAATTACCGTACTGGCTTGTAACCGGTCGAACACGTATCCGAAATACCACCCGGATTTTATTCATCATATTTCTGCATACACGGCAGGAATAATTGAACGCGATGCCGTCATCCGGATCGTGCTTTCAGATTCGCTCACTCAAAGGCAAATTAAAAAACTGAGTGATCTGGATCTGATGGAATTCAGTCCGAACATCAAAGGCAAATACGAGATGGAAGGAAACCGCACTGTGGTTTTTATTCCGAATGAAAAATTGCCCCGAAACATGGTTTATCAGGCAGTTTTTAATTTAGGGAAAGTCAAAAAAGTGGATCGCGTTCTGCGCCGGTTTCCATTTCGGTTCGAAACCCCCAAACAATCTGTTAACATGGAGGTTGGAGCACTTCAGGCTTACAGCGATTACGATCCCAAATACAGGCATATTGAAGGTGTTTTAACAATAAACGACAATGAAGAAATTGATGCGTTAAAGGGTTGTATCTCGGCCGATCTCGACGGAAAAAATTTACCGGTAAAAGTTTTCTCAGCCGACCACAATAAGCAATTTATTTTTCGAATCGACAGCATACTCAGAACCGAGAAAAACCGGAATCTGACCATTCGCCTTAACGGAAAGTCAATCGGAGCATCTGAAGTTCAGACGGAAATCGTAGAAGTTCATGGTCTCGGAGAATTTACCTTAACCAACGTCCTCATTCAAAATGAACCGGATCAGAAAATAGAAGCGGTTTTTAGTGATGCGATTTCCGTTATGCAAAGCATCGACGGAATGATCTGGCTTGATGAAGATGCTGACATCAATTATGAAATCAACGGAAATGTTGTACGCATTTTTCCTAAAAACCGGTTGACCGGAAGTCATGAAATAAAATTCTCCAAGTCCATTCAGAACAACATGGGATACAATCTCAAGAATGAAACGATCCGGGAAATTTATTTTGATCAGACAAAACCCAAACTGCGGTTGGTGGGTAACGGAACGATTGTGCCGGACGCCAAAGGAGTTGTTTTTCCATTTGAAGCAATGGCATTAAAAGCCGTGGATGTCTGGATTTATCAGGTGTATGAAAAGAACATTCCGCAATTTCTTCAGGTGAATGATCTCGAGGAATCGGGTCAGTTGAAACGCGTTGGAAAACTCATTCACACTTCTAAAGTAGATCTCAGTCAGAATAAAAAAGTAGCCGAAAACGAATGGACCCGATACACCTTAAATCTCGGCAAATTCATCAACCAGGAACCGGGCGCCATTTATCGCGTGATGATCGGTTTCAGAAAATCTTACACCTTCTTTCAATGTGAAGAAAACGAAGATGATTACCAGACCGACGCTGATCCGCTTTATTACAATTACTATTCAAACAGCGAATATTATTTGAGAGAATACGAGCCGTGCAATTCTTCATTTTATTATTCGGGTGCCATTGCGCGAAACATTCTCGCATCGGATCTCGGACTAATGGTGAAGCAGGGAAGTGATCAGAAATTTCACGTTTTCACAACTGATTTAATTACGGCCAAACCCAAAGCAGGCGTAAAAGTAGAACTGTTCGACTATCAGAATACACGAATGGCTTCTGCTGTTTCTGACGAAAATGGAATGGCGGTATTTTCATCAAAAGAAGAAGATCCTTATCTGTTGGTCGGAAGTTCCGGAAAACAAAAAGGCTATCTCAAACTCGGCAACGGAAGGAGCAATTCCACTTCAAAATTTGATGTGGAAGGAATAAACGATGAAAAAGGAATTGACGGAATTATTTACACCGAGCGCGGCGTTTGGCGACCCGGCGACAGCATGTATGTAATGTTCATTCTTCAGGATAAATTGAAAAATCTTCCGTCGAACGTTCCGGTGAATTTTACCCTCACCGATCCCATGGGCAAAAACCTTATACAAACCGTGAAAAACCAATCGACCGGCGGAATCTACGATTTCAGAACCGCGACTCCCGCCGACGCTATTACCGGAACGTACCGGGCAAAAGTGGAAGTGGGTGGAAACACATTTTACCGCTCACTTCCGGTGGAAACCGTTCAGCCAAACCGACTAAAAATTGCCATGGATGTTTCCGATTCGGCACTGCAGTTAAAAGGAAAAGACACTATTTATCTAAAAACCCGATGGCTGCACGGCGCACCTTCGCCCGGACTTGCGTATCAGGTTAACGCTCGAATCCGGTCGGTTACAACCCGGTTTAAAGGCTTTGAGAAATATTCGTTCGACGACGGAACCAAGTCTTTTAATCAGATGGAACGTGTTGCAGCGGAAGGGAAACTCGATGAAGAAGGTGAAACGCACTTTAGTCCGAACTGGAGTTTTAATGAAAATGCACCGGGAAGATTAAAGGTTGATTTTATTGCTAAGGTGTTCGAGAAGAGCGGAAATTTTAGCACCGATTTTTCTGAATTTGAAATCTCACCGTATGCATCTTATGTGGGAATTGGCTCGCCTTCTTCTTTGCAGGAAGATGGTTCGATGGAAACCGACAAATCGCACATCTTTCCGTTGGCACATTTGAAAGCGAATGGTAAACCGGCGAACGACGGCAAGCTACAAGTGAAAATTTACCGACTCGACTGGAGCTGGTGGTGGGAAAGCGACCGCAATCTTTCGAGTTATGTTCAGTCGCATTCAATCATTCCGATGATGGATTCGTTGGTGAAGACTGCAAATGGAAAAGGAAAAGTTTCTTTCCGGATTCCATATCCGAACTGGGGACAATTCCTGATGGTTGCCAAAGATCCGGTGTCGGGTCATACCACCAGTAAGGTGTTCTATATCGACTGGCCTTACTGGCGACGCGTTAACCGAAACCAGACCGATGACGCTTCGATCATTCAGCTTTCCACCGGAAAATCGCATTATAACGTCGGACAAAATATGCAGATCACAATTCCCGCAACCGGTGACGGAATGGCGTTGGTTTGTGTTGAAAACGGTTCTTCCGTTCTGAAAAAATTCTGGGTGAATACGACTAAAGGAGAAACGCGTTTCACCGTTACGGCTACCGAAGAAATGTCGCCCAATGCCTATGTGCACGTGAGTTATCTTCAGCCTTACAAACAAACCGACAACGATTTGCCGGGAAGGATGTACGGCATCATTCCGGTAATGGTTGAAAATCCCGGATCGCATATTAGTCCGGTGTTAAATATTCCGGATGAAATACGACCGGATGTTGCTCAACGGGTAGTTGTTTCCGAATCTAACGGAAACCCCATGACTTACACATTGGCGGTTGTTGATGAAGGTCTTCTCGATCTCACGCATTTTAAAACCCCGGAAGTATGGAAACACTTTAATCAAAAGCGCGGACTCGGTGTTCGAACCTGGGATTTGTACGATGATGTCTTGGGTGGATATGCCGGCAAATGGAGCAACGTTTTGAGCGTTGGTGGAGATGAGGAAGGCAGCAATGCAGGAGATGCAACACACAAGGCAAACCGGTTTAAACCTGCCATCCGGTTTATCGGTCCGTTTACGATACCGGCAAACGGAAAAGCTGTTCACAACATTAAAATGGGTGATTACATCGGAGCGGTTCGGGTAATGGTTGTGGCCAGAAACGGCAATGCGTACGGAACTACCGAAAAGTCGGTGAAGGTGAAAAAACCATTGATGGTGTTGAACACACTTCCGAGAATTCTAACGCCGGGAGAGAAGATCGTTATTCCGGTTACGGTTTTTAATCTTGATGAAAAAGCCAAAAAAGTGATGGTGAAAATCAGTGCGAAAGGCAATCTGGAACTAAAGGGCGAAGCGACCAAAACCATTGAATTCAGCAGGGCGGGAGATGAGATAGTAACCTTTTTGGCTACGGTTAAAGAAAGTGTTGGATTGGCAGAAGTAATCACATCCGTAACCGACGGAGTGGAAACCGCATCGGCAGAAACCGAGCTCGATGTTCGGGCGCCGAATCCGGTTGTGACACATGTTGATGAATACGTTATTAAGCCCGGGGAAACACTCGATATAAAAGCAGCCATGCAGGGAATCGACGGCACAAACGATGCGTCAATGGAAGTTTCCGGAATGCCACCGATCAACCTGGCGCAGCGGCTTGACGAACTGATTCACTATCCGCACGGATGTGTTGAACAGACCACCAGTTCGGTGTTTGCGCAGTTGTTTCTCGACGACTTTATGATATTGAACGAAGAGCGTGTGAACGAGGTTAATCACAATATACGGGCGGCGATAAACCGGTTGAGATCGTTTCAAACAGGCGATGGCGGACTGGCGTACTGGCCGGGAAATTCGGAAAGCAACGAATGGGGATCGAATTACGCAGGGCATTTTCTCACGGCAGCAAAGGCACGTGGTTACGAGGTGAACGAATATTTCTACAACCGCTGGATCGATTACCAGACGAACAAATCGCGTCAATATTCATCCGGAATCTGGTACGATCAGCACACACAAGCGTACCGGCTTTATACATTGGCATTAGCAGGAAAACCGGAACTCTCGGCCATGAATCGTTTGCGCGAACAGCAAAATCTTTCAAACGAAGCACGATGGCGACTTGCCGCAGCCTACGTATTAGCCGGACTTCCCGAATCAGCCAAAGCACTTATTCAGGATGTTTCGAAAGTCAGCCGAAGTTATCAATCACACGGAAATACGTACGGATCCTCGTTGCGGGATCAGGCGATG
Organism: Bacteroidota bacterium; assembly: GCA_016124755.1. GTDB lineage: Bacteria > Bacteroidota > Bacteroidia > NS11-12g > UBA9320 > WGNA01. The sequence continues at coordinate 48,453 of WGNA01000031.1, forward strand.
ATTCTCGAAACCATGGTGCTGATGAAAAAAGAAGATGAAGGTTTAAAACTGCTAAAAGAAATTTCGTCTTCGCTTTCAAAAGCATATTGGCTGAGCACTCAGGAAACCGCCTATTCACTGATTGCCATCGCGGGTTATCACAAGAAATACAAGGCATCAAACGGCATCAGTTTTACATTCACCGAAAAAGGAAGAGCGCATTCTGTGAAATCCGCGAAGCCATTTGTCCAGATGCAATTGGCGCAAAAGGCAAAGCGATCGGTTGAAGCAACAACCGTTAGCAACAAAGGCGAAGGCGTTCTGTTTGTGCGGGTAATTCGTGCCGGTGTTCCGTTGCAGGGCGATACGAATACCATTAGCCGAAACCTCAATTTAAAAATAAAATATGCCGATCTGGAAGGACGGGAACTGGATCCGAAAACGATTCGTCAGGGTACGGAATTCCGCATGATCGTGGAAATTAAAAATCCGGGTACGAAAGGATATCAGGCAGACATGGCATTGTCGCAACTGATTCCGGGTGGCTGGGAAATCCGGAACGAAAGAATGTTCGGAAACGGAAATGTGCAGAATTACACGTACCGTGATTATAAAGACGATCGCGTTTATACCTATTTTAATCTCGGAGCTGGTTCGCAAACCACGTATGAAGTTTTGTTAACCGCAACGTATCAGGGAACATTCTATCAACCGGCGGTGGTTGCTGAGAATATGTATGATCATGAAGTAATTGCTTCTTTGCCGGGCAGATGGGTTGAGGTAAAACCGGCGGAATATGGGAGAGTTAATTAGAATTAAAAGAATGAAATGAATTAAAAGAATTAAGAATTGGGGAATTGGAGAATTGGAGAATTGGGGAATGTTCACTACGGAGCGTCATCCCACCGACGAACTCGAGGATATCTGGTGTAGGAATAAAATCCGAGTCGAGTTGTCAGTGTAAACATTCTTACAACGTTCCGGGTACTCATCTTACCTACGAATGCCGATGAGTAATTTAACAAAGCAATATCTCGCACGGCATTGTCAGCATTAATTGGAGAATGTTCACTACGGAGCGTTATCTCGGACACCGTTCCGGGATCTCATCTTACCGACGAATGCCGAAGAGAAATTTTAAGAGAGCAACATTTTCGCACCGCATAGTCTGCATGAATTAAACTTGTTTCAGGATCTTATTCCAACAAACAGTTAAAAGAATATTTTTCATGAACACTCAAAACCCGCGGATTCAAATGGAAACGTTTGATGAAGCGGGCTTTTTGTTAACTAATTAGAATGAAAAAAATTACTGACGAATGCCTGATGAGTGAATTGTGAAGAGCATTATTGGGGAACGGCATTGTCAGCATAAATTGAAGAAGAGAATGTTCACCACGGAGCGTCATCCCACCGACGAACTCGAGGATATCTGGTGTAGGAATAAAATCCGAGTCGAGTTGTCAGTGTAAACTTTCTGACGCCGTTCCGGGATCTCATCTTACAGACAATTGCCGAAGAGAAATTTTAACAGAGCAACAATTTCGCAAGGCATGGTCTGCATAAATTGGAGATTTGGAGAATGTTCACCACGGAGCGTCATCCCACTGACGAACTTGGGGTTATTTTTATAGGAATAAAACTAGAGATGAGTTGTAAGGATAAACGTTCTAACTGCATTCCGCGATCTTTTTTAAATCGTAAACCCAATTTTTCAACCTCATTTATCTGCAAAACACACACGTTCATATAATGGATTTGAACAGCCGTGCGCATCGTTAGAATAATACCTAATTTTCCGCTTTAATCTGTTAAATGCCAATGAGAATAGTTTTTACTACCGCGTTGTTGATGGTGTTCGGATTCGTATCCGCCCAAGGTCTTATTCATCAGGCCGAATCTGAACTGAATCCTGATCAGCCTTTGCTGCGATGCGGGAGTCACGATTTTATGAAACAGATCGACAATAAAACCGGCAACTTTATGGAGTTGTCGAACCAGATGATGCGATCCGTTCAACAGACCAAAATGTTTAAGGGAACTCTCGGCGCCGATGACGTAATTACCATTCCGGTTGTGTTTCATGTGGTGTACCACCATGATTTGGAAAATCTTCCTGATTCGGTGATTCAGAATCAACTCAAAGCATTGAACAATTGTTTCCGGAGACGCAATGCCGATACGGTTAACATGCGCTCAGATTTCGAAGGGTTGGTGGGCGATGCTAAAATTCAGTTTGTATTGGCGAGTAAAGATCCCGGGGGACAACCTACTTCTGGAATCGTTCGAAAGAGCACAACCATTGACGATTTTGGAGGAACTCTTCCGTACAAACAAGGTCAGAATACGGAAATTATCAAATGGGTGAACGACAGTTTTTATAATAATTTATTTCGCATTACCCGCGATGAAAACGGTGGAAGCACTATTTGGGATCCGAATACATACCTCAATATCTGGATCGGCGATTTACGGGTTTACGAACCTCAGGTTAATGATGTTCACGAAATTCTGTTTATGGGTTTAACGACTCCGCCAATCGGACATCCGAACTGGCCGGCGGAAGTAGTAAAAGTTTTTAAGAACTTTGATCAGGGTGTATTGATTCATTACAATTCAATTGGTCCGAATAATCCCGCTTTGTTTGAAGCGCCCTATACACAGTTTAACGGAGTTGCGAATACCGGAAAAATCGTGGTTCACGAGGTCGGACATTATTTCGGTTTGCGCCATATCTGGGGTGACGGCGACTGCTCGGCAGACGACTATGTAGATGATACGCCGAGAGCCGGTGCCGCAAGTAACTGGGGATGTTCACAGCTCAATTCGTGTAAAGACACCATCAATGGAAAAGACCTTCCGAACATGATTGAAAATTATATGGATTATTCCGGTTCGTCTTGTATGAATTCCTTTACCAAAGGTCAGATCGATGTGATGCGATTTGTAATTAATAATTATCGTGCGCCTTTATTGAGTGTTAATAAACTGGAACAAGCTGCAATTGCACGCATTTATCCCAATCCTTCATCCGGATTAATTACTATTGATTTTATTTCGAATTCATTAAATCATATCATTAAAATTTACGATTTATCCGGACAGGAAATCACAACAAAAACGGTTTTCAATTCGAAAAGTATTCAGATGGAAACCAGTTTTACTCCCGGTTTGTATTGGGTAGAAATTGTGGGTGATAACGGATGGGTTCAACGAGAGAAATTGGTTGTGCAGTAATGAGAAGTAGGATAGAATAATCTTGGAATATTGTCCGGGATGATGCTCCGTAGGGAACGAATTGTTTTTTGTTGAAGAGTTTCTGGTTTAATGTTTCCCCGATTTTCTACCTTAAGACAAATTCCCGCCGGGGCTATCCGGCCTTTCCGACTGCCCACCCACGCGATCCTATTCATGTTGTGGGTTCCGCTTCGCAAAATTCATTTTGTTCTTTTTAATACTAAAATTGAAGTGATCCGACAAGTTAGTGCAATAAAGCGGAGAAGCATTTAATTTAATGCAGACTGTAAATCACCTAAAGATATCTTTCCTCCTTTTCCCGTTTGCGCACTTCAACTGCCGGAACACCGCTCATTAAAGCATAATCGCCACAATTTTCTAAAACGAGAGAACCTTCGCTTATAACCGAATAATTTCCAATGGTAATTCCACGCTTTATAGTTGAACCGATGAGAACTGCCGAAAGCGTTCCGATGGTAACGCAGGCTCCGGTTGTTACGCCGGGTGCCAGACTGGAATAATCTGCCATTTCACTTTCGTGGTCGATACTCGATTTAGTATTGAGAATCGTGAAATTTCCAAGGGTAGTTTCACTATTAATTACAACTCCTGCCATTACTGCGGAACCGTGACCAATTTGCACATCCCGGGCAATTTGTGCCGAAGGATGAATAGCAGTTGCGAACTGAGCTTCGGGAACCAAAGCAGTAATTTTATCTTTTACTTTTTGTCGGATTCCGTTATCGCCAATCGCAATAAAAAGAAAACAACCGGGATGTTCTTGAAGTAATTCGGGAAGATCGGCTTCCTTTCCCAACACCTTATAACCGGCCGTTTCTTCGCCCGATTCACGAAACGAATCCACAAATCCGACAATTTCGTATTGACCAGATTTCTCAAAAATATCCACGATCACTTTTGCATGTCCGGATGAACCGATGATAAGTACTTTTTGTGCGGGCATATTGGAGGAAATGTTTTTAATATTACTTCACGAATATGATTTTTTCTATAAATCTGAAGCAAAGAAAATTTAACGCAAGAACGGATTTAATTTGACACCTGCTTCCTCACAAAATCAATATAAGCCAATTTCTTAAAATCGAACCAATGCTGGCGATACGGGGATGAGTCAATCAGCGTTTTAAAATGCCGGAACGGATTTTTGTTGGAAAGAATGCGGTATATTTTATCCCGGAAATAGTTGTCGGTTATCTGATCTGCAAAATTCTGCATGACCTCAAACGCTTCACTTGATTGCATTCCTTCAATGATGTGGTAATTATCCCGGTCTTTTTCAATTTTGTCGAGAACATCCTGCCACGGTAATTCTTCATCTGCAGAGAAAAAAAATTCGTTTTCTTCTGTTTTTGGAAGCGATTCAATTTCACCGGTAATGCGGTGAATATAACAAACCATTCCGGTTTCGAGCAGTTCGGCGATTTCTTCTATTTGTTTTTCGGTTAATGACATTGTTCAATTCTGATTTTTAAAAAATGCTTGTCCGTTTTGATACGCCGAGATTGTTCTACAATCTCTTTTCTTCTTACTTTTTTCTTGATAAAAAAGTAAGCAAAAAATCAAGTCGGAAAGAAAGCTGCCCAAGCGCCCTTTATCATTTGTTGAAAATCTGGGGAAAGAGGTGTCAAGCACTTTCCCGATTTTCTACCAAATGACAAATTCCCGCCGGGGCTATCCCGCCTTTCCGACGGCCCACCCACGCGTTTCTATTCTTGTTTTAGGATCCGCTTCGCACAATGCATTTTGTTCTTTCTACTGCTATAATGGAAGTGATCCACAAATTGGTGCTATTGCAATGAAGCGGTGAAACATCTTAAAAAATTTAAAAATAAGAAAAATGATTTACACCCGGGAACACATTTTTGGCGAGCATAAAGTATCAAAACTGGTTGGTCTCTGTGTTAAGTGCTTAATTGATCATCCGGTTGTGTTAGATGTGCAATGAATTTGTATCTTTCATCCGGGGAGGGGTGGCTATAGCCCGGCATTTCCCATTCAGAAATAAGCATTTAATTCAAGCGGTTAATTTGTTTCGAAACCACAAACTGATTAACTTTCATCTGAGGGGTGGCTGTTGCCCAGCCGCAATAACTCTCCGAAATAGATTCCATAACATAAAGTGCGAGGGTGGTAGGCCGAATGAAGTTCTATTCAACTCAATAATTCATTCGGTAAGAACCGCACGTTCAAGTGCCAACTCTGCGAACTCATCCTCATCTCAACAAAAGAAGTGAGCTGTTATTACTCAAACATTTAAATTACGCATTCCTCATCTCCTGCGCCTCTGCGTGAAACAAGCCGAATTTTGGGGATACTTACAGTATAGATAAAGCACGTTGTTGTCCTCTGCGAACTCTGCGTGAAAAATGGAACGCATTCAAAAAAGTAAGTGTTTAAAATTGTCTGGATTTTTGTTTAGTTATTTCAATACATCGAACTTTCATCCGGGGAGGGGCGGCTATAGCCCACAGTCAACAACGAACCCACAATTGACTCACCTCGCATATTTCTTTCGATTCTCTTCGCTAAAGATTATCGGAATACTCCAGCTCCTCGTTACAAACTTACCACGCCGGTAATACACATCCCATTCGGGAATTAATTGTACAACCCGAAGCGCTACCTGATTCAACAGGGAATCATCGCAGCCGACTTTTATCCGGATGCTATCCGGTTTCGGTGAACTGCCCGATTGCAAAGCCACCCAAACCTTTTTGGATGCGGAATGCAAATCCGGGATGTTCTGCCAACGCATTCGGGAATACAAAAAACGGAACAGACTATCCGGATTCTCCGTAAACACGGATCTGAATGATCTGGAATTATCAAACGTTAATTGTTGTTTTAAAATCCCCGATTCAAAAGTGAATTCTAATTCCTTTTCGTAAATCGATTCGTACTCGCTGTGCACATAAAGAATCTGTTTTCCGTCCATTGCCAGAATTTTCCCGGAAAACCAGTTAGCAGAAACAATGGATGTCCCGAACTCTTTCTGCAGATCAAAATAAATGCTTGTCTGTATGCATACACCAAGATTGTAAATTGGTTTGGGGGTCGATGTACAATCTCTTTTCTTCTCACTTTTTTCTTGATAAAAAAGTAAGCAAAAAATCAAGTCGGAAAGAAAGCTGCCCAAGCTCCCTTTATCATTTGTTGAAAATCTGGTGAAAGAAGTGTCAAGCACTTTCCCGATTTTCTACCAAATGACAAATTCCCTCCGGGGCTATCCCGCCTTTCCGACGGCCCACCCACGCGATCCTAGTCTTGTTTTGGGATCCGCTTCGCACATTTCATTTTACTAAAATGGAAGCGATACACAAGTTGGTGTAAAAAAGCGGAGAAACATTTCAAAATATGTTCGGTTGTGGTAATCGCAACTGCGTTGAATGTGGGTTAGAAACAAACTGTCGTTCACCAATTTCCAGGTGGCCAGATAACCGCGTGAACAATCGGTAGAGGTCCAGGGTAGCGTGTCGCCGTTAATTGATCTGTCTGATTTATACCGGAAATACGATTCCAACGGATTGGAATGCATTATAAACGTATCGCCCTTATAAATGAGACGGTCGCCGGTCTGTTCGGTTGCGAATGTGAGGGCGGGAAAAAGTAGGAGAAAGTAGTTGGAGTAATTTCTTCAAATAGGGGGATTTTGGTTCGCATTTATTTATCTTTTACACATCTTATTGATGCTCCCAACTGCTTCAATCCATTTCCCTTGCTGATTTCAGAACTGCTAAAATACAAGCTGCGAACGTAAGCTCCCAAAAGACCTTCTTCTTTTACTTTGGTAGAAGTCCAGAAGTGGGCAAATTTTCCTACTGAGCCAAAATTTCCAGATAATCCAGCGCGCACAGAACCAGGGAGTGCACAAAATCCGGATCCATTTGTTGCACCAATATTTGGCTGATACCAATACTTGAGTGTATTTTCTTTTAAAAGACCTCCTATGTTTATGCCGGAGTAGCCCATTTTTGTTGTGTCAACTTCCGGGTCCAAATATTTGCATAATTGATTCCAGTCTACATCAGTAGCTACGTGCCAACCTTTTGGTGCAATTTGCCGCTCATCTTCAATCACAAACCAATTATATAGGTAGCCATAAGTAGTAATTAAGGATGTATCATTATTGATTATGGTCAAAGCACCATGTTCTAACCTACTCCATACATCTCCGTCATTAATTATTGGAATGTTGTCGCCATTGCGGTATCTCGTTACCCTTAAGTTTTCACACATCCAGATTTGGGAACCTATTTTAATTGTCTTATAAATATTACCGTCAATATCTCTAATTTTGGATTGGTACTTATTTAAATTATTGGGTTTGTTTTCAATTGAATTTATTTTATCTGAGTGAGATGTGCAACCAGAGGTGATCATGTATATAGATAATATTATGAGTGAAAATATTTTCATTTCATAAAGTCTAACGGTTTCGAGCTATACACAGGTAGGGATTTTATTACTTACCTGTCCTACGAAACATGAACCCCCTAATTGCGTACAGGTGATGTTATGCAATCGCCCTTTTATATTTTGTTTGTCAAGTCTTTAAAGTAACCATAATCTTTGTCAACTAAAATTCGCCTGTCAAGATAGCAATTGAATTTTTCGCAAGACGTTTCGGGTAACAATGTACAACTGAAACAAGCGGAAAGATTCAAATTAGCGACTCCTTGCCCGTGTGTATGGTAACAAATGGGGTCTGTCGCACAGTCAATAGCTCGAATCATTGCTGATTCAATTAGTTTTCCTATTCTGTCGTCATCGCAAATTGATGTTATTCCACCGTAACTTCCCTCTGAACCTGCAATTGTGTAAATTAAAACTCCGTTCATTTCGGGGTTTTCGTCAATGTACAATCGTTCTTGAATTGATGTTGATGGGTAACCGCACAAATACTCCAATTCTTTAATAATTAAATGCGAAAATGTATGAATGAGAACATATTTTGGATTTAAGTCAAAGTCCTCATTAAAAGTCGATTCAAACTGTTGTTTGTTTCCGATTAAAATTGAAATCCGTTCTTGTATTTTGGGGTTGTTTTTAATCCATTCATCCAAGGCTTTATTGTCAAATTCAAAAAACACACCTTCGCCAAAACTTTCAATCGCTGGTAAATATTTTGTTGTTTTACCATAAGTAGAAGTGAATTTTTTTATGATACTTTCAATTGTGATTTTTTCAGGGTCTTCATCTTCTAAAATTGCATTTGATGCAATTGGCTCTTGTCTTGTGTACGAAGTCTGAACAGACGAAATTTTTATTTTATCCATTTTGAAAATGGACTTTATCAAATCGTTTTGAAAAAAAGAACTGTCTATTTTATTGAAAATCAATTTATCTTCAATTCTATCGCTATCTTTTTCAGTAATGAATTTATATTCGTCAAACCGATATTCATTTTCAGTTTTTGCAATTTCAAGGTTTTTTTCGCTGAAATTGTTATCAATCAGTTTCTGAATGGTTTCGGAATCTATGTCTATGTTTTTATAGCGTTTTAGGTTTCTCGAAATTGTTTGGGCATTACTTCCGTCATTGTATTCTTCTTTAACCAAGTTAACTGAAAACTCATTTAGCTCATCATTGGCAGGAATGAAAATACTCGACAAAATATTTGGGTAATAAACGCTATTACTTGAACGAATAACAGGTTTAAACAAAATGTCTGTTTCCTTTGTGTTTGGAATTAAATCTTGAATTTTTACCCTTAGATTGAACAAACCAGAAAGTGTTGTAAAATTTACTTGTTCTCCGTTTTTTCTTTTCGCAATTATCCAAATACCTTTCAAATCGTCCATTTTATCGGATGTTTTGTACTCAAAAATCACATCATCCGGAACTTGAATATTTGCGAGCGTGATAATTTCTTCTTCATTTGGGGTTTGGGTTGATTCTGTATTGTCCTCTTTTTTTCTGTTTCTGAGTAATGACCATTTATCCCAAGGTATATCGGCAATTTCTCCATTTGGCGAGGTTAGGACAAAACGAACTTGTTCCAAATCATAAAACTTTCTTTTTCTATCTCTGTTTTTAACGTAGCAACTGTAACACTTGGGTGGATAAAAATTGTCTTTATGGTACGAATCAACATTATTTTCCCAATTGATTTTCCACTTGTCAATTCTGTCAAAACGATTACAGTTGTTGCAGTAAAACCATTCAGGGAAATATTTTGCTGATAAAAAAGCAAATGGATTTTCGGGCTTAAAACCTTGTTTTAAATCGTTAACAGGGATTTTTATCAAGTGTTCTAACTCTTGAAAATACTTGCTCAATCGGTTTTTGAATCTTTTGTCAATGACAAAATTGTGTTCTTCAAATTGTCCGTTTGTGGTTTGAAAAAAAGGCCACTCGTTGAAGTTGTCAATCAATATTGAACCGTCTCTTGTTTCTATAATAGAACCAACACCACCATACGAACTAATGGCTTTTCTTGTTTGTATTTGCTCAAATTGTCCCATTATCTGTTTATTATTTTTACAATACTATTCGTATCTATTTCTCTCATTGACATCATCAAACTCCAATCGTCTAAATCGGACGTTTTTTTAATCAAAATTTTATAAGTCAAATCGCCCTCTTTGGTCGTCCATTTTTCGGCTAAAACCTTCAATTTGTCCAACGCATAATCCAATTGCTTTTTGTTTTTGATTCTCTCTGAAATGAAAGTTTTTAGTTCCTCATAATTGCCTGTGAAGTCTTTGGCTCTTTTGTCGAGATACAAACCTTGCTTGTGTCGAACAAAACAAACTAACAAACTCGCCAAAACTTTATCCAAAGCAATTTCGGTAAATGGGGTAACACTTAACGGCTCTACGTATTTGTAATATGCGTTATTGAAAGGAACGTAATTTTCAAAATACGACTTGTCTCTTGAACGGTTAGCATCTAACAAATTGATAACAATTCCTTTGTCTTTTCTTCCAACGCGACTTGACGCTTGAATGTATTCGGCAACATTTTTTGGTTGTCCATTCATCAACATTACATTCAGGCGTTCAATATCAATACCAACCGAAAACATATTTGAAGCCAAAACCAAATCAATTGTATTTTGAACAAAAGTCCATCCGTCTTTAGTAATTAGGCTGAACTTCATTTCGAGTTCGTCCAATAGCCTCTTGATAGAGTTACTTTCAATTCTACTTGTCAGTTCTTTTGTTCTTCCTGCAAGCCCAAAATAGTTAAAGCCATAAATTTGTTTATTAAATTGGTAGCGGTTGTGTAAGAGTTTTAAGAAATCCGAAATTTCCGCAGGAACCTTGTTGTAAACCTTGCCAACATCACGCAAACTGTTGTAAAATGAAACAATTGTCCAAAAATTATTTTCTCGGCTTATTGCTTCTTCTTGCGATAAATTCTCCTTTACTCTGTAATATTTGAACAACTCAATACGAGCCAAAAGCAAATTTCCTAAAATCCGTATTTGAGAATTTAAAGCCGTTTTCCCTGTTGGCATAAAACCAATATGCTTCCTTTTACTTTCGGTTGAAACGTAAGAAAAGAAGTTGTCGTCATACGTTACGCCCATTGGTGGAAATATGCTTAATGTTCTATTTCCGTAAAGCATTGCAACTTGTTGTTCCGTATTTCGGGTTGTTGCTGTTGAAGTAATGATTTTAGGTTTTCTTTTTCCCTTTGTTGAAAGCATTTCAACAATAGATTCGTATAAACCAGTGATTGAACCCAAAGGACCACTCAATAAGTGCAACTCATCTTGAATAATTAAATCAGGTGGCAGTTTGTTTTCTTCCAAAGAGTTGAAAAGATGATGCCCTTCTTGTCTATGCGAAAGCATTGCGAATTTATCTACTGTTGCAAAAAGTAATGTTGGTGGATTTTGATAGATTTTATCATCCACGAAATAAATTGGCAATTCTGTATTAAATGCACAATCAGGATTTAAGCAATTGGTTGAAAATGCTTTGTCGGTTGCTCTGTAACCCAAATCAAATTTTCCAGATTGATTTTGTGTAACCAAATTACAGCCACACCAAGAACAATTTGTAATAGGAAATGTATTTGCTTTACGATAATCGCCTGTTCTTTTGTTATTGAGTTTTGTGATTTCATCAAATACTTTTTTGAAAATTGTTCGAGCATCCGAATATGAGTTTGGTGTTGTAGATGCTCCAACCCACATTCCAATTGAAACTTCATCATCGCCAAAAAAGTAATCATCATCTGAATTAAAGCTTCTCCTTAAAAAATCCAATGACAAAATAAGTTTTGTTGCTCGTTCAAATTGTTGGGCTGTCAACAATCGCAATGTATATCGCATAATTACAGAAACCCCGTCCGCATCTTTTCCGTGCAATATTCTCCGGCTAATTATTGTGAAAGCCGTAATTGCCAAATACGCTTCTGTTTTTCCGCCACCTGTTGGAAACCAAAGTAAATCAACAACATTATTTCTGTCATCTGAATCTTCTTTGATTATTGATTCAATATTCAAAAGGAAGAATGCCAATTGAAACGGTCTGTAATTTGGCTTGAACGAATGATTTTTAAAAAAGTCTAAATCATTGTAATTGAAATTTTTGTCAATTTCAGATAGCTCAATTCCTTTTTTTCCAAACAAATCTTTGTTAGAGATTAGCATTTGAATATACATTGCCGTGTTTGCCAACAAGAAAGATTTGAAAGCTGTTTCGTTGTTATTTAGAAAATCAATGTTTTTGATTAGTCTTTCGAATGTTTTATTTTGCTTTTCTAAAATGGTGCATAACGGTTTTTTGTAATTGTCTTCCGCAGTTGTCTTTTCTTGTTCGGCTATCCAATTCTTGTACTCTTTGGCAAATAGTTTTAACTTTTGAATGATTGTTGATTTGTCAAAATCAGTCCAAATTGAAAGTTTTTTTAACTCGGTTATATCTTTCAAATTTGCTGGGAAAGTGTTTTTAAAAGCATTACTGTAATTCTTAATATCAACTTCAGGTAAAAATGTGGTTTTTAATTCCGTTGGATTTTTGTTGTTATTCCAAGTAACCGCACAACCATGTCCAATGGCAAAAGAGTTTTCATTTCTGTATTGAAAATTGATTAGGTTTAGTTCTTCGTCAAACGGATTTGTTTCGGAAATTTGCTTGTATGGCAAAAAAGTAACACCCGAAACGGCAATTTCGCCCTGAAAAATTGCTTTTGTGTTTAAAAGTTCATTGCCAAACGAAAATTTATTTTTCGGGTGGTTCAATCTGTTTGCCAATAGAATTTTTATGAATTTGCCGTATGGCGTTTCATAAATTTTCTTGTAGTAGCAAGTAATAATAGAATTGTCCTCTTGGTTTTGGTCTAACGGATATTCCTTTGATTCATCAGCGTTTATTCCCTTTAGATTTAACTCAACAATTACGGGTTCTCTTTTGACTCTTTTCCAAAGTCGTTGTCCTAATATAAGTTCTCCTTTTTTGTATCCAACACTATCAATTAATTCTTGTTGCTGTTCGTTTTCCTTAAATCGGCTTCTATAATTCCGAACATTCAAACCGCCCTTTGCAAATTCTTCTTTGTTTAAGGACAATAGTCCATTTTCATAGTTAAAATATTTGCTGACTGAATTGTATGGGTTTTCTGAAAACTTTTTAAACTCCTCTTCTGAAATTTCTATTACTGCATCTGTTGGTTCTATTTGAATGTACTTGGCATAATTGAAAGTTACGGTTAAGGTTTCGGCTTCTTTTGGAACGCAAAAAGTCAAACCGAAATTTGTCGGGAAATATTGATTGGCTTCCGAATATTCTTTTTCAGGTTCAACATTTTTGCTTTTATCTACATCTTCATCAAATTCATTCTCGTCCTTGTCTGCAAATTCCAAATTTGTGTCAAGGTTATCATCTTCAATCTCTGCATTAGCATTGGCATCATCATTTTTCCCGATACTGTCTTTCTTTGCATCTTCAACATCACGTTCGGGAAATAAAATACCTGAATAATATCTACTCAATGGATAATCGGAAATGATTTCATTTTCAGAATCGGAAACAAAAACATCAGAATTGGGGCCAATCAAATTATTTTTGATTGTATCCCGAAATATCAATCTTGGCTCGTTTACGTAATTACTCATCTACCAAAGTCTTTTTAATTATTGTCTTTTCCTTTATTGTTGCCGTTAGTTTCTCTAAAATACCCTCTGGAAGTTTGTTTAGTGAATCGCTTTTTTCTTCTTTGTTAGAAGCAACATAATCTAACAAGTCATTTCCCAATATTTTTCCAGCCTGTTGCCTTATGGAATGGTCTTTTTTGGAATATATTTTGAATTTATCAAACTCTGTTACAATCAAGTCATTTTCACGATTATTCGTTAAGCAAAAATCACGAATGACTTCCATTGTTTTCACTCTTGGAAATCGTGTTATGCAATTCGTATCTAAATAATTTCGGAATGTGTTGAAATGAATTTTGTACGAAGTGAAAAGGGAATCGTATAGATTTTCGGCAGTTTTAAACTGAATAGATAAGTCTTTCAATGTCTGTTTCCAACTGTCGGAATATTTGTCAAACGAATCCAATAAATTCTCTGTGTCAAAGATTTTCAGGATTTTTCTAAATTCTTCTTTGCTGTTGTTTTGGTAAAACCTAACTGTTGCGTTATTGTACAATTCTCCAATGGTTGTTTTGATTTGTTCACCATTTTCAATCAAGAAAACACCTTTTGTGGAATCGAATTTCTCAATCGTTCCATCACTAAATTGAACTTCATAAACAGCACTTTCTTTTGGCAATTCAAGAGCTTCATAAGGATTGTTTTTGAAGTTTTCATTATTTAAGTCAAAATAAAAAATATCATCCAACTCTCGTTTTTTTATTTCTGTTGGGTGAGAAAAATCCGTTTTGAAAAATATTAATCTATCCTTGTGGTTTAATTTAGTTTTTTCTTGACTTTGGTATGCCTGTTCAACATTGTCAAAAGAAATTTCATCTAAATTTTCATAGCATAAAACTTCGCATTTTCCCTTTATGGCTTTGATTTTCGTATAGAGTTCCATATTGTTTAAATAGGGAACAAGTGCCAATTTGTTTTTGGAGTTTTGGTCATCATTCAACCATTTGTCCAAATAGAGCTTTGAGTTGTCAATCCGTTTCTCGCTTATCAATTGGATGTTGTGTATTTTTTCGTTCTTAATTTGAACAGAGACAGCATCATAGTTTTTCTTTTCTACGATTACGTATATTGGTTTAGGATTGATTTCTTTTGCTTTTTGCTTAATGTAATCCCATTTCAAATTTTCACTTCCCAATGTGCTTGAAATTTTTGAAAACAAATCGAAAATGAGGTCTGTATAACCTTTGATTGTGCCAGGATTATAAATGTCTTTTTCGTAAAAATGATTGTTTAGTTCATCTGAAAAAGCTTCGCTTTGGAAATAATGATTTAGTCGGTCTAAATACTCTTGAAAAATCCCTCTTGACAGATTAGTGTTTACCAAAATTACCCTCAAAAAGAAATTGGTGTACTTTAACACAAAGGTAAGATTTACCTTGCTTTCGTCTTTTATGTTTTGAATAACTTCCGTTAGTTCTGAAATCAAGGAATAAAGATTGTCATTTTTTAAACAAACTTTTTTTGTGTCGTTTGGGATTTCGTTATTGGCAATTTTTACTTCATCATTAGACCATAACCACTCTAAAAATTGATTTTCAGAGCATGGCTTTTCTGTTCCAATTATAATAATGTTTTTGTACTTGTTTCTGTATTTTTCTTGTAGAATGAAATCAAAATCATCACGATACTTGGAATCACCAATAACTATTATTTCGTCAAATGTTTGATTTTTATCTAATAGATAGTTTTGGGCTGTTTCAAAATTATTACAGCATTCTATCATATAGTTGAAAAATGGTAAGTCATTCTTTATTTTGCCATTCCTATTTGTATATCTAATTGGTAAATGTTTACTTTCTTTGAAAAATCTTTGGTCTGCTATGACCAAAGTATTATTCTTAAAATCTGTGATGAATGGAAAATCCTTACCAAAAACATTTTTTAAATAATTTATATAGTTGTCAATATTTTTGGCCGTGTTTCGACCATTGGCTAGATCTGGATTTATTTTGTAAAACTTATGACCGCTAATTGAAATTTCCACTCCTTTTTCATTTCTTTTTGGAAATTGGTATTTCAGTCTTAATCCTCTAACAGTCTTACCAATTACTTTATATACACGTTTTTTTGTTTCAGAATATATTAAATCTCCTGTTTCAAGAGAAGGTTTCTTTTTCTCAAGGTTGAAAAAGTTTTGAAAAAGTTTTATTAGAACAATTGAATTAAAAATTGAAGCAAAAAAGTTTTCTCGGTATACGTCTTCGGGTATGCTTATGAAAAAGTCATTTTTGTTAGACTTGTCGTTTAGAATATGTTGGTAAATTAGGTGGAAGTTTACAAAGTCAAATATGCTGTACTTTTCAAAATCAGTCTCTCTCAGATTGATTTCGTCCCAGTAGCATTCCTGTATTTCGGAATCTATTTGGATTAGGTAGTTTTGTATTTGTAATTTCATTCAATGCCATTTAATTTATTCGTGGTGTTCTTTTAGAGTGTTTCATAACTACCTTACATCCGCTCATTCATCCCACATATTTACCAAATTACTTCCAATAAAAATCCACATATTAAATCAAATAATAAATTCAAAACCCAAAACTTTTTTCCTTCCCCGAACCCCGGCTTAGGGACAGCAGCGGTAGCCCGGAAGAGCCGGACGGTTTGTGGCGTGGCAAGGTTTGGCGGCGACTGGCAAGAAGCCAGAAAACCGCCAACGACGCCCGGCCGGGGATGAGGACTGCAAGCGAATGGCCCGTAAAAAGCCCCAACGCATAAAATCTATTGTTGAACTTATTTTTGCCCCGTGTCCGGCCTTTATATTCACATACCGTTTTGCCGAAAGGCGTGCACGTATTGTGATTTTCATTTTTCTACTTCGCTCAAAAATCTCGATGCGGTTTCGGAAGCCATTGAAACGGAATTGCAAATGCGACATCGCGAAATTCCGGAACAGTTGGAAACGATTTATTTCGGTGGCGGAACTCCCAGTTTGCTCGGTGATCATTTGATGAAAATGTTGGAGACCGCTTCCCGGTTTTTTGATTTGTCGCGGTTAACGGAAGTTACGCTCGAAGCGAATCCGGAAGATGTAACGGATGAAAATCTGAAGTGTTGGAAACGGTCGGGCATTAACCGGTTGAGTATTGGCGTGCAGAGTTTTTTCGATGACGATCTGCAATGGATGAATCGTTTGCATACCGGCGCGCAGGCATTTGATTCGGTGCAACGGGCGCGGGATTCGGGCATCACGGCGATAAACCTCGACCTTATTTACGGACTTCCGGAAACGCCAATCGGCAAATGGCAGGAAAACGTGGGTCGGTTTCTGGAACTCGATCCGGAACATCTGAGTGCGTATCACCTCACGGTTGAGAAAAAAACGGCACTCGACTCGCGGGTGCGAAAGGGTTTAATTCACATGCCGGCCGACAGTGATGTGGTGGCGCAACTCACGTATTTGGAAGACGAAACCCGGGCGAAAGGGTGGGAGCGTTATGAGATTTCCAATTTCTGCCGCGATGGTAAATACGCGCTGCACAACACGAATTACTGGCGCGGAAAACCGTATATGGGCATCGGTCCGTCGGCGCATTCGTTTGACGGAAAATCGCGCCGGTGGAATGTGGCCAACAATGAATTGTATTTGCGCAACCTCGGGAAAAACGATGATTGGTTTGAGACGGAAGAGCTGAGTGCAAACGACATGGCGAACGAAACCATCATGCTCGGTTTGCGCACGCAATGGGGCGTTGATGCATCGGAAGTGAACCGGCTTCTGGGCTTTGATCATTTGGGTGATAACCATGCGGAGCTCATCAGTTTTATTGCTAAAGGCTGGGTGTTGCGCGACGGCAACCGGTTACTGCTTTCGAGAGAGGGCCGGCATTATGCGGATCACATCGCCTCCGAATTATTCGTGATCTGAATTTCCCTTTTTAAAATCTGATTCAGCCTTCGAATCGTACCTAATTAAAAGGTGCCGGAAAATTTTTTTTCAAAACGACCAACTTTTTTTCGGCGATCCTGTTTTGTTTAATAAATTAGCAAAAAAGTTAAACAAACTTGAAACTAAAGATCGGCATAATCGGCAGTGGATTTTCCGGACTCAGTGCGGCTTCGTATGCGGCAAAGTCGGGTCACGACGTCACTGTTTTCGAGCAACACGATCAGCTGGGCGGACGGGCGAGAGCGTTTTCGCAGGACGGATTTCTGTTCGATATGGGTCCGAGCTGGTATTGGATGCCGGAAGTTTTCGAGAACTTTTTTCGGGATTTCGGTTCGTCGGCTGCGGATCATTACGAACTGAAACGATTGGATCCGTCGTACCGCGTTTTCTTCGAAGGCGAGCAGATTGATGTGGGGGCCGGGCGCGAATCGTATATTGATTTAGCCGAAAAACTCGATCCGGGAAGTGGCAGGCGAGTCGAAAAATTTCTGAACGATGCGCGATATAAATACGACACGGCAATGGGCGGATTTGTGCAGAAGCCCAGTTTATCGGTGACGGAATTTGCATCGCTCATTTATCTGCGAAAAGCCTGGAAGATGAATCTGCTGGGCAGCATCCGAAAGGAGATTTCGAAAGTCACAACCGAAAAACGATTGCAGTCGTTGCTGGAATTTCCGGTTTTATTTCTGGGATCTACACCGGCGAAAATTCCGGCCATGTACAGCATGATGAACTATGCCGATATCGATCTCGGAACCTGGTATCCGATGGGCGGCATGCATAAGATCGTTGATGGTTTTGAACGAATCGCGCGATCTCAGGGAGTTAAATTCCGACTACGTGCTAAAGCCGAAGCGATCACGGTGAAGGATGAAAAGATCGACCGGCTTGTGGTGAACGGAGTGGCGGAAACCTTTGATGCCATTATCTCCGGAGCCGATTATGCGCACACCGAAAAACTGCTTCCGGCAAGAGCGCGCGTGTATTCCGACAACTATTGGAACAACCGCACTTTTGCGCCGAGTTGCCTTTTGTATTACGTGGGTGTTCGGGGAAAGGTGAACGGATTGCTCCACCACAATTTGTTTTTCGATGCGGATTTTGATCGCCATGCCGCGGAGATTTACGAATCGCATCAATGGCCGGAGTCGCCGCTTTTTTATGTGTGTGCGCCTTCGAAAACAGATCCGGATGTTGCTCCTGAGGGAGACGAAAATTTGTTTATTCTGATTCCGGTTTCCACACGAATTGAAGATACGCCGGAAATACGGGAGCGCTATTTCGAAATGGTTTTGAAACGCATTTCAGCGCTTACCGGAGAAGATATTTCGGATCGGATCGTATTAAAAAAATCGTACGCCCGATCCAATTTTATAGAAGACTACAATGCCTTTGGCGGCAATGCTTATGGATTGGCGAATACGCTTCTTCAGACCGCATTTTTAAAACCGAGAATGCAATCGGCCCGAGTGCCGAATTTGTATTTCACCGGACAATTAACGGTTCCGGGTCCGGGTGTTCCGCCGGCGATTATTTCCGGGAAAACCGTTGCCGAACTCATCAACCGACATCAATCAACATGAAAGCACTATACGACCAACTCTCCCTCAAAAACAGCCGGGCTGTTACGCAGATGTACAGCACGTCATTCTCCTCGGGCGTGGCGATGCTGGGAAAAGATCTCCGCGATCCGATTCACGCGATTTACGGATTCGTTCGTTTGGCCGATGAAATCGTGGATTCGTTTCACGAGTACAATCAGCCCGAATTGCTTCGTCAGTTTCGGGTGGATACGGAATATGCGTTACAGAACTGCATCAGTCTGAATCCGATTCTGAATAGTTTTCAATGGGCGGTTCACAAATACAGCATCAAACGCGAGCACATCGATGCCTTTTTGTACAGCATGGAAATGGATCTCGAAAAAGTATTGTACAACCGAGAGAAATACGAAACCTATATTTATGGTTCGGCTCAGGTGGTCGGAC
This sequence comes from Bacteroidota bacterium, assembly GCA_016124755.1. Classification (GTDB taxonomy): domain Bacteria; phylum Bacteroidota; class Bacteroidia; order NS11-12g; family UBA9320; genus WGNA01. The sequence goes on from WGNA01000031.1 coordinate 67,675, forward strand.
TCATGTGCCTCCATGTTTTTTGTGAGGGAAAAGATGAATTATACGAAGAATTAAAATCGTATGCGATGAGTTTGGGATCTGCATTTCAAAAGGTGAATTTCCTTCGGGACATTAAAGCGGATGTTGAGCATCTGGGAAGATTGTATTTTCCGAATGTGCATTTCGATCGCTTTAGTGATTCGATGAAAGAGGAAATTGAGAAAGAAATTGAAGAGGAGTTTGCGCATGCGTTAATCGGAATTAAAAAGCTTCCGAATTCGAGTAAGCTCGGAGTGTTTGCGGCTTATAATTATTACCGGGGTTTGTTGAAACGCATTACGCAGGTTCCGGCTTCCGAATTATTTAAAAAACGCATTCGGGTTCCGAATCTCAACAAAGTATCTTTGATGATCGGTTCGCGAACGCTGGTGGGGATAGGGCAGGTTTGAGGTACGAAGTACGATCGACGATTTACGATAGCACCTGCCATGCTCCTTCGCTGAAGCTTCGGCGCAAGAGAAAGCCAAAGGCGTAGGAGGGTTGATTTACGAAGTATGATTTACGAGGTACGATTTACGATTGCACCCGCCATGCTCCTTCGCTTAAGCTTCGGCGCAAGAGAAAGCCAAAGGCGAAGGAGGGTTGATTTTCAAATTTGGTTTTTCGCTTTTACAATGATCTATTTACTAATAACAGCCATCACATTTTTCGCCATGGAATTCGTGGCGTGGTTCACACATAAATATGTGATGCACGGATTTTTATGGTCGTGGCATCGCGATCATCATATTAAGGAGCCGGGAATTCTGGAGAAGAACGATCGCTTCTTTTTGGTATTTGCAGTTCCGAGTGCAACACTTTTTATTATCGGCGCAACCACAGATTACGTGATGCCGTGGTACATCGGATTGGGAATTTTGTTGTACGGAATTGCGTATTTTCTGGTGCACGAAATATTCATTCATCAACGAATTAAATTTTTCCGGAATTCTAAATACCGGTATTTTAAAGCTATCCGAAGAGCGCATAAAATTCACCACAAGCATATCACAAAAGAAGACGGTGAATGTTTCGGGATGTTGGTTGTTCCGTTTAAATACTGGCGGGAAACGAAGGGGAAATAATTAACGAGATCCCGGAACGTTGTCCGGGATGACGCTCCGTGGTGGAATTCTTTCTTTTTAAATTAACCTGTCAATTGTCTGAAGGTTCGCTTTTCGAATTTCAAACGAAAGCTACAGGTTAACATATGAAACTGCCAACTATTCAATGACAACTCTGCGTC
>WGNA01000021.1 GCA_016124755.1 Bacteroidota bacterium
CCTGTATGATGAGACACAAGTATCACTTACGCGCACTACGAATGTGAACCCATATATTTTGGGACTTTACACCGACACCTATACAGCTACGGATGCATCTGGTAACGTATCCGTTCGCAAACGTTGGGTACGTGTGTATGACGGAGAAAAACCAATCATCGCCGGTAAGTTTGGACCAATTGCAAGAATTGGTTTGTTCTCAAACGTATCGTTACTGGATTATCTGAAGATGAGTGATAACTACGATGCACCTTCTGACCTCTTCAACAATGTTATGGTTACCTATAACGATATGAATGTTTATGAAGAAGGTATCTACTCAGCAGTATTTAAAACAGTTGATAACTCTGGAAATATGTCATTACCGTATACTTTGATTATTGAAGTATCCAGAAAGTATGAAACCATCAATGGAATTGATGAGGTAGATACTAAGAATGTGATGACTGTATATCCGAATCCATCAAATGGAATCTTCAATGTAAAAGTTGATCTTCCAACCAGAGAGCAGGTAAGCTTGTCAGTATACGACATGGTAGGCAACCTGGTTCAGGAAGTAACGAGCGATCAACTACAATCTGGAAGTTTCACTGTAGATATGCAGGGAGCATCCGGAGTATACTTTGTTCGTCTTACGGTTCAGGGTAAAACCTACAATCAAAAGATTGTTGTGAACTAAACTTGTATCGTATCAAACCTTAATATTAAAAGGGAGGCAATTCGCCTCCCTTTTTTATTTATTTATTTTTTAGTTGTTATTGTTATTCTGACATTAACTTAAATTTGGTTCAGTAAGTAGTACGAATTCTATCGTGTGGGCTGTGCGCGACCTATATTGGGTTAAATCCACATCAATTCACGACGTACGTTTTATAGTTTTTATATAGATGAAAAGACATTTACGAATCAATGTCCTGAAGCTGTTTAGCTTCGGGCTACTGTTGGCCTCGACCCATATAGCAGTGGGTCAATCTTATTGTGCATCTGGAGCATCCACAACGTATGACTCCAAATGTGACAGAGTTCGAATTCAGGGAAATACTCTTTCTCTTGACAACAAGTCTAATCCTACGACGTGTGAAACCTATTCTGATTTCACAAGTTTTGTTGCTGTAGACCTTACAGCCGGTCAGGATTATACGATCATCCTAACGAATGGCACCTGTGGTGGAGCCTATACCCGTTATGGTAATGCATGGATTGATTACAATCAGGATGGAGTTTTCGACACATGGGAGATGCTCGGAAAAGGTAATGTTGGAAGCTCAACAACCGGGTACGAACACGTGATTAACTTCAAAGTTCCTTGCAACATTAAAAGTGGTAACACTCGAATGAGATGTATTGTAATTGAAGGAACGGCAACTAATCCATGTGGATCCTACACTTACGGTGAAACAGAAGATTACACAGTGAATCTTGGTATTTCGGGAACGCTTGCAGCAGGATTTTTCATGGTTGATACCGCCTATGTGAAAACTGCGGTTGCTCTGGTCAATTCGAATCCGGAAGGGTATTTCTACCATGGTTGGGATATCGGAGACGATGGTAAAATTGATTACACTACTGTTAATGCAACTCATAAGTTTAATTCTCCTGGATCCTATTGTGTGAGACTTTATTCTGAAAATTGTTTGGGTCGTGATTCAGTTGTACACTGCCTCACTATTATTAAACCAACCCAACCACCTGTGGCAGATTTTATCGCTGATCGTGGTGAAGTGGAACTTTACAACACCTTTAAACTAACCGATCTTTCAACGAATGGAGCTATCTACTGGGATTGGTTTTTATATCTGGAAGTAGATTCTGCAGGTACCCGAATCGACGGTGATGATTATCCTGACCTGAGAGGAGGGGATGAAACTGTAAATCAAAATCCCGAGATTTTTACGGCTAAAGCAATTCCCGGTTTTCCGGATGTAGGAAAATGGTGTGTTGGTTTAACTGCATCTAATGATGTTGGTGCTTCGGTTACACTAATCAAGAAGAACTATGTTGAAGTAATAAAAGGATGTGATGTTGAAATGGGGCCCGGAACGGTAACCGGCATTCCAGGAAATGTTATCACATGTGAAGCCGGTACTTTAAAGAATAAGGACGATGGTTCAGGAAATTATTCATCTCCGGAAGCGAATTTGGATGCTTTGATTGCTCCTTGTGGTGCGAAGACTATTACATTCACATTTGATCAATGGAAGGTTAAAGCAAACGTTAACCTTAAGGTTTATGACGGTCAGAATGCGAATGGAACTCCGCTTCATCCAAAGAGTGGTTTTACCGCATCAGACACACCCTCTGCACCTCTGGTAGCTCAATCAGGTGCTCTTTATTTTCTGTGGAATTCATCCGGTACTCAAACGGACAAGGGATTTTTAGGACACTGGACTTCTACCATTGGTTCTCAGGCTCCACCGACTGCTAAATTTAGCTCCCCAGACACATTGTATAATGCTGTTTACAACACATTCACCAACACTTCTTTGAACGCTGGCGGAGAAGTATTTTTTGATTGGACAATTGATGGAACTTCCATGGCAAATACAAGGGATATGGAACAAATATTCCTGAGCAATGCCACTTATAATGTCTGTTTAAATGTTGAAACATGCGCAGGTAAAGACAAGTGGTGCAAGAATGTGGTGGTTTCTCCTATTACCTCTAAGGCTAAACTTGATTTCACAGCCGACATTCGCCGTCCTAAAGCAGGTGAAAAAACTACTTTCACTGCGGAAACAGATAAAGCAAATTCTTTTCAATGGACATTCTTTCCGGGAACTACTGTTCAGTTCGTAGACGGAACCAATGCAAATTCAAGAAATCCGGTTGTGACTTTTAGTGCTCCTGGTAATTACACAGTTTCATTAAAAGGCTGGAACAATTTGTCTAAAACGGATTCTGCGGTTTCTTACAATCAGGTAATCCGAAACCAATACATTATTGTAATTGATTACTGTAAACCTTTGATAAGCGTTACAAGTAGTGCAGACATTGCAACTACGAGAGTATTACTCGAAGACCGGGGTAATCCGAAGAAAGCATTAATCGACAACTCTTCTTCTGAGTCTGACTATACCGATTATACTGATGACGATAATGTACGACCAGCCAATCTCACCTTTGGTGGAGTTTACGACATTACCCTCTTTAGAAAGACATCCGTTAATAAGATGTCCAGAAAGATCTGGATTGATTGGAATATTGATGGTGATTTTGATGATTACGGTGAATTGGTGGCTACTGAAACACCGGCGAATTCAAGCTCATTTACGACCTCATTCACAGTTCCTGATCTTTCATCATCATTTGAAGGAAAGACCAGAATGAGAATCGGAACCAGTTACAATGCCGATCCGAATATGCCATGTGGAGCGTCAAGTGGAGTTAAAAATGCGAACAGAATCGGAGAGTTTGAAGATTACACACTGATTCTTTCTAATGACAATACCTTCCCGTATATTACTATGAATGGAGACGACACCGTTTATGTTGAAGTTGGTAAAACCTATACAGATCCTGGTGCCATCGCCACTGACCCAACGGAAGGAGACATAACTTCAAGATTGATTACAACATCGGATGTTGACGCTACTGCAGCGGGTATTTACTATGTAACTTATTGTGTTAAGGATGCATCCGGTAATGAAGCACCTTGCAAAACCAGAGTTGTTTATGTAGTAGTGGATCAATCTGCACCGGTATTGGCACTAAAAGGAAATAACCCTGAATATGTTGAGGTGATCACAGGAAGTTATACAGAAGCAGGTTGGACTGCGACTGATGTTACCGATGGCAATCTGGAAACAGCTGTTCAAGTGAGTGGTACTGTTAACATCTTTAAAATTGGCACTTATAATTTGGTTTACTCTGTTCAGGATGCTCAAGGTAATTTGGCAACTGCAAAACGAACTGTAATTGTTCGGGATCAGGTGCTACCAACCATCACGAATGATGATATCACTGTAAAAAATGGAAGGAATGTAGTTCAGGTTCAATTGCAATCTGTTTTTGTTGATAGAACTGTGCCCAATGACAATTATAACAACGGCACATTCGGACCGATGTTCGAATACAAGATAACACCGGCAAATGCGCAGGGTGAAGCCGATGTAGATACAAGAGTTAAGGGAACAACGATCGTAACCTATTCTGCGACCGACGAATCCGGAAACTCAGCAACGCTGATCATTGATTATGTCGTTGAAGATTTCATTGCTCCGGTTATCAGTTTGAATACACTGGATTCTGTTTATCATCCGGTAAACTCAAAATACACTCCTGTGGAAGCAAGTGTGACCGATAACTTCTATAATGAAACACAGATCTCCCTTGTGAGAACATCCAATGTAAACCCCTACATTCTCGGCAAGTACACTGATACTTATACCGCAACTGATGCCTCCGGGAATCAGGCAATTAAAAAGAGATGGGTGATTGTTTACGATAGCAGTGCACCTGAAATTTCAGGCAAATTTGGCCCAATTGCCAGAATAGGGTTGTTCTCAAACGTTAGTCTTCTCGATTATCTTAAAATAATTGACAACTATGATTCTCCATCTGATTTGTTTAAGAACATATCGGTTATTGATAACGACATGAATGTGTACGAAGAAGGATTCTACGCTGCTACATTCGAGACTACTGATAAATCAGGTAATCGTTCGTTACCATTTACACTTTATATTGATGTAAACAGAAAGTATGAAACGATAAACGGAATTTCTGATGTAGAAAATGGATCACTTTTAAAAGTTTATCCAAACCCATCAGAGGGAATATTTAACGTATTGGTGGATTTGCCAACAAGTGAATCTGTAACAATTCAGATTTACGATGTGGTTGGAAATCTGGTTCAGAATGTAACAACTCAGACAATGCAGAGTGGTTCATTCAATGTAGACATGTCATCTAATTCTTCCGGAGTGTACTTCGTTAAAATGATGGTAGCCGATAAAGTTTACAATCAGCGAATTATTATCAAATAACACGCGTTTTACCGATTTTTATAGAAGGGGGCTGATGCCCCCTTTTTTTATTTTTGAAAAAAAGCAAAAAATTATTGCAACCATTCTAAGTTTTTGTGTCTATCAACCAACTGAGTTATCAATTTGAGCAGCGAGGAAGAACTTGTTAAGCAATGTGCCAACAAGAACCGGGAAGCTCAAAAAGAACTCTTCGAGAAATACGCTTCAAGGATGATGGGCATTTGCATAAGATACATGTCGAATACGGAAGACGCCAAAGACGTCTTGCAGGACGGCTTTGTAAAAGTCTTTATGCAAATAGAATCATTCAAGTTCAAGAGTTCCCTCTACACCTGGATGTCCCGCATTTTTGTAAATCTATGCATTAACCGATTAAACAGAACGGTTCAAACGCTGGAGTTAACTCAGGAACATGAATCCTCAACGTTAAACGAGGAAAATGAAAATCAACCCATTTGGGGAAACCTTAATAGAGATCAGATCATGTCAGAAATATTGGCATTGCCTGATATCTACAGGGTGGTGATAAACATGTATGCTATTGATGGGCTGACCCATAGTGAAATAGCGAAGGCTCTCAACATTAGTGAAGGCTCCTCAAAAAGCAGGTTGTCGAGAGCACGTGTAATACTGAAAGAAAGAATTAATACCCTGAAGAAATCTTGAAAGATCTGAACGACATAATGGATGACGCAATCAGATCGGCCTTTGCTGATTTCGAGGGATCTGTGCCCACAGATTCTTGGGAGAAAATCTCGGGAATATTAGACGGCGATAAAAAACGACCACTTATGTGGTGGTGGGTTGCTGCTTGCTTTTTCATTGTGTTCTCCGGAATCGGAATCTTTATTCATTTGAATTCTGAAAAAGCCATTGAGTCTGCCCGACACTATTCAACCAAAGACCATTCAAATCGTGTTTCTGAATCTTCAAAAGAGATAATCTCTCATCATTCAGCACCAATAAATAACCAAGTTGAAAGTGATTTCAACTACAAACCTCATTCTGCTCAAGAGCATACATCAGAATTCGTTGTGAAACCAAAAATTGGTGACAAGATTCAGTTGATTGACTCTTCAGTTCAAAGTGTGTCAATCAATTATTCATCTGAACAAATAGGTGAGATTCAAAATGCAATTGACCATCCTGAACTGCGTAATGCAGATGAAATTCTTAAGGCCATTTTTAACGCATCTGTGATAGGTGCAAACGATTCTTATAATATACCTACAACAATCAACAATGGACTAAAGCAGAAAGATTCTTCCTTCCCACAGGATAAGGGTAAGTGGGATCTGGGTCTTTCTGCTTCTCCTGCGTTGGCTGGTCTGATGGTAAGAACTAATGGCAAACTCAATGGATTACTGAATAAAAATTATAATAAAATATCTGAAAATGGTGAATCCTTCGGGTTCAGCTATCAGGTGGGAGTGTCGGCAAACCGATATATTACCAAAAATATTTACTTCGGCTTCGGTTTGAAATATGACGTCGTAAAAGAATCAACGCATTACGATTACATCATTGATTCTAACCCGGAGTTCAATTTGGCCAAATCAAAAATTACCGGCTACACGGCCAGACGACCAGAGCAAATCGAACATGTGCAACATAACGGCAACAATGAATATCAATTCCTTGAAGTACCATTAAAATTTGGTATCGTTGTTCCCGTAGTCCGAAATAGATGGGATTTCAGATCTGAGATGTCTCTCCAATACATGTACATGTTAAACAAAACAGGATCTAAGGTTGATCCGACTTATCTTGAATTGACAGATCTAAAATCCGATCAGAATTACAATAGACAGAATTTGGGTACGACCTTAAACATTGGCATGTATCGATATGTTAAAAGCAACCTCCAGTTAGGTGTTATTCCTTACTATCAGATTGCTTTTAATTCAATACGCAATAACCAATCTGTGTTGAAGGATCGTCCGATTAGTTATGGTTTTAATGTTAGTGCGGTTTACCTGATCAGAAGACGTTTGCATTGAAAAAATTGTTCTCCATATTGACACTAATACTTTTCAACCTGATGGTTCAGGCGGAAGGTGTTTTGCCTTTGGGAAGCAATCAAAGTGATCCGGTAGTTGCAAGTACGACCAATGGAGAATCAATTTATACCATCACTTACGACAACCAAAAAGTTTATCATTTAAATTATTGGAATGGACTTGAGTGGACCGACAAGGGAACTATAAAAGATCTTCCTAAACACGGAGAAAACGGAAGCGGTGAATTCACAGTTCGAGATATTATTTGGTTTAACAACAACCTTTATCTCTTAGGTGACTTTTACATTAGTTCCGGGGTTGATCAGTCTGATATGGTCTATCTGTTTGATGGTACCGGTTGGAGTGATATTAGTGATGATGTTATTCGCAACAGCAGATCTCTCAACCGCTTCGTCGTATTAAATAACAAGTTGTCTTTAGTCGGAATTTTTGAATCCCTGAAAAGCAACCTTATTCAGTGGGATGGGAACAGTTGGTCTGCAATCGGATCTTGGTTGACGTACAATCCCAACAAGGATTATATTATTGATGCCGAAGTTTATAATGGCAAACTCTATGTTTCCGGTCAGTTCACACGAGTTGGTGCAACCGATCCATATTTTACTGCCGTTCTGGAAAATGATAACTGGAATTCAGTGTTGCATCCTCCTTTTCTTAACGGAAGTTATTATTTTGCTTCAACCACAAACGGACTTGTACTAACCGGTTTCCCCTTTGGTACTGATATCGTTCAACGATTTAATGGTGCCGGTTGGGATAATTTATCAGATGGACTCGAGAATGTTTCAGTAAATGAGTTCTGGGATGTAGTCGCAGATCAAAACTCAGTCTACATTTCCGGATCTTTCCACGACAACAATGTGAATAAGGATTTCTATCTAATGAAGTGGGATGGAAAGAAATGGGACTTCATTTATTGGCCCGAACCTTCTGGAACATTTAAGCTTATTCAAAGTAATAACAACATATATCTTGTTGGTGATTTTGAAATTTTCGGAATACAGAATATTGCTCAGCTCAGTTCAGGTAAAGCCCTTTTGAGAGGTTTGGCATTTGAAGATCTTAACGGAAATTGTTTGTTTGACGTTGGTGAGCCGTTAGTGAAGAATGAAGTCGTGAGATTAAATCCGGGAAATCACATGTTCTGGACAAATAACGAAGGAGCATTCAATATTCCCGTCGAATTAGGTAATTATGAAATAGACTTCCCGTCACTCAGGAAATACGAAGCGTCTTGTAAATCATCTAACGTGCAGGTGTCCGCAAATGAAAATGGAAACTATGAATTTTCCATAGGACTTGCCAGAAAATCGCAATACACCGATTTAAAGGTTGAGTCCGGTTTTGCCAACGGATATTATCTGATAGACAACCGGAATAATTCAGGTATGTTTAAAATTACCAATAATGGTAATGCACCGATTAAAAAAGCGCAATTTGATCTTGAGTCTTCAGATATGTGGTCTGAAGTTTCCTTTAATCCACCGTATGATATTTATGAAAACGGACATTACATCTGGTTAATCAATGATTTGGGTATTGATGAAGTTTTCACAATTCAAATAAATGGGAAACTAAAATCAGGGTACAATGAATCATTGTTACTGAAGTACAATGCGATAGTTATAAACCCGGAAGGAGATGATTATTCATTCGACAATCAAAATGCACTCACTTTTGAGAAAGGTGAACCGCTTCCTCCAATCTATAAACAATGCGGTAACGGTTCATATATTTATGAGGAACAACCGTTAAATTATAACATTCGATTCCAGAATGTTGGTAATACTGTTGTTCATAAAGTTACCTTAAAAGATACCCTTGATAGTGAAATTTGGATAGGTAGCAAAGGGATTGAATATCTGACCTCTCACGATGGGGCTAATCTTAAATCAGACTTTATCAATAAAGGTAACAACGAATATTGTTATGTATTAACATGGGTATTTAATGATATTAATCTTCAAGACAGTTCAACCGATTTTGATAAGAGTGTTGGATTTGTTCAGATGAATATAAACCTTGACAAAGGAAGACATCCAAACGGCACGGTGATTTGCAATGATGCGGATTTACAATTTGACAATCAGGAACCTTATGTAACGAATGAAGTCTGCGCAGTGGTAAGTTCAATTGGAGTAAGTCCAGATCCGATCAAGTCTACAGTTTCAATTTATCCTAACCCATCATCCGATATTGTTCATATTCGTAATCTGAGTAATGCGGATATTCAGATATCTGTTCTTGACATTAACGGTAAAGTAGTTATTGAGCAAAACGTGAAAGCCGGAGATACTTACGATTTCAGCTCTTCCGGTTGGTCTAAGGGTGTTTATCTTGTGAAAGTTGATGGTTACGAGTGCCACAAACTCATTCTACACTAAAAATTTTTAACTATCAGTAAAGGCCAGTGTTACAACACTGATCGATTTTGGCTCATGCTTTTCAATGGTGTGAACCAGTGCCTCCACGGTTGCGCCAGTAGTGAAGACATCATCAACTATGAGAACGTTTTTAAAGCTTATTTTTTCCGGTTCAACCATCTTGAAAAGTGCTTTCGAATTGATCCAGCGGTCGTAACGATCTCTTTTTGTTTGCGAACTGGTTGAAATTATTCTTTCACAATATTCGTCAGAAACAATTCCGTTTATCGCCTTTATTAAACCGGTCGCTATTAAAAAACTCTGGTTGTAACCTCTTGAAATCATTCGGTCTGGGTGAAGTGGAACCGGCAGCATCACGAACTCATTATCGTGAAACCAGGAATTCTCATTGATTAAAATGTGACCGAATATTTCACCACACCGTATTGCAAGTTTCTGGTTGTTTCTATACTTGATGTGATGTAAAATTTCCCGAACCGAATTTTGTTTTTCAAAAAAGTAAAGAGACGAAGCGTGCGTAATTCCACACCTTGCGTGAAGAATTTTATACATGGGGTTTTCACCGTCTTTCCAATAGCCGGTTTGAGGCAATATAGCCATACAACAACTGCAAATCAGATTTTCATCTGAGGTCAAGGCAGATTTACATTGAATACAATTTCTCGGAAAAATCAGGTGGCTCAGATCTTCCGCCATTTTGAGAAGTACACTCATCATCCGAAAGGTATCTCAGCTTGGTCTAAAAGCCTCATCTTTGCCGGAAAGTAAGCGTTTATGTTTGAGAATGCCGAGAAAACGGAATTGTCTTCTCTTGGAGAATTTGGTTTCATCGAATTAATAAGAGGAGCTTTTCCCTTGAAGTTGGAACAAAATATTGTTGGTATTGGTGATGATGCGGCAGTTATAAAACCTGAGGAAGGCAAGAATATACTGATATCAACAGATACGTTTGTTGAAAATGTACATTTCGATATTATGTATACGCCACTCAAGCATCTTGGCTATAAAACGGTAGTTGCAAGTGTTTCGGATATATGCGCGATGAACGGTAAGGCGCATTCTGTTTTAATTTCAGTTTCATTCAGCAGCAAATACACATTAGAAGCTCTTGAGGAATTATTCGAAGGCGTTCGACTCGCATGTGATAAATACTCTGTGGATCTGGTAGGCGGCGATACTACTACTATTTCAAAAGGATTGGTTGTTTCAGTAACAGTTGTGGGTTCGGCTAATTCGGAACAAATTGCTAAACGTTCCGGCGCTAATTCGGGAGATCTATTATGTGTAACCGGAGATATTGGAGGTGCATACATGGGGCTCCAACTTCTTGAACGAGAGAAAAGAGTTTTTCTGGAACACCCGGAAATGCAACCGGATCTTCAAAATCACGACTACATCGTCGGGCGGCAGTTAAAACCTGAAGCGCGAATTGATGTGGTCAAATGGTTAAACGATTCAAACATAATCCCGACTTCGATGATTGATATTTCTGACGGACTTGCCTCGGAAACTCTGCATTTGAGCAAGGAGTCAGATGTGGCATTCGCAGTTCACGAAGAAAAGCTTCCGGTAGATCAGGATACTTATAATATGGCAGTTGAATTTGGAATAGATCCGACAACAGCGGCAATGAACGGAGGTGAAGATTTTGAGTTACTTTTTACTGTTGACCAGAAACATTATGAGGAGTTAAGAAATCATCCGGATATTACCATCATTGGCTATGCCCGTGAAAAATCAATGAAGAATCAAATGATTTCGAAACAAGGCAATATGTATGATTTGGTGGCTCAGGGTTGGAAACATTTCTAATTCCGCTTTATTCCATTAACAGCATTTAGTAAATCTTCTCCCTTCACACCATTAAAAATATCATCAGAGTGTTCGGATAGTTTTTGAGTAACAAAATCTGATTTACTGCTTTCTGTTGCTGAAACCAAAATGTTAAAATCCCCTCTTCCGTAGCAAGGTTCCAACTCGCCGTTGCTGCCAGTGCAGAATGTTCTGGATCGGGGAATTATGTAACTTGAGCCGGATACCTGCATTCCTTTTAGCTTGTTAAAATATTCGGTGCGTTCCGGGTTATCCGGGTTCATCGGTATTTTTCTTAATGGTAAGATGAATTGTCCGAATGGCTTGTCGTGATTAATAGTTCCATTTTCATCAATCCAATTGGCCGTTATTTTTATATCGAGATCCAGATTTATGTTGTAATCCTTTTTAATGAACCACGACCATGGCAGATACCATTTTTTATCGTTGAGTTTAACTTTACTATAATTCACAGAGATAGAATCTAACCGGAAGTAAAATTTGGAATTAAAATAGATATCCTGAAATTTGGATTCGTCCAGAACGAATCGTGCATAAACAGCCAACTCCCTGTTGTCTTCTTTTGATAAAAAAGTTCTGCTGATTTCAAATCCGCGAAATGAAATTTTATCCGGGTCCAACATCCCGGATTTAGAATTAGCCGAGTAAAATTTTAAGTTGTTAAGACCGCCGATATAGGTTTGGGTAAATTTTTCCTGTGATTTATCAATCACTGATTTTACTCCCTGAATAGCCAGATTCGCCCCCTCAATTAAAATGTCCGTGGTAATGAGTCCCCTTGAATTTTCGGAACTATTGGCATCAACCACCTCCATTAACGTAATGGGCTGTTCATATACCAGAGGATTCAGAGTGGTAATCTCTGATTTCGATTTATTGGATGTTGGATAACTAGCACAACCAGAGAGCAACATCAGACTCAGAACTAATGACCGATTTTTACGGCTCATCAATTTTTGATATAGGGACTTCGGCATATTGTTGCTAAATTTGATAACTATTAACAATCATAGTGAGGTTGGCAAATCAGTACGAATCTATGCCTAAGAGGTGTGAAAAGTAAATTTTTGATATGTCGAGAACCCTTAATATTTCCCTGATTCAGTTAGAATACCTTATTGCACTTGATGAACATCGTCACTTCATCAAAGCTGCTGAGGCATGTTTTGTAACTCAGCCAACCCTGAGTATGCAGATTAAAAAACTCGAAGACGAATTGGGAGTAAAACTTTTTGACCGAAGTCGTCAACCGGTAATTCCTACAGATGTTGGCTCGCTTGTAATTGAACAAGCCCGTAAAGTTCTTCGTGAAACCCAAAAAATTGATAATGTTTTACAGGAGTATAAAGGAACTGTTTCCGGTGATTTGGTTATTGGAATAATTCCTACGGTATCTCCTTATTTGATGCCTCACCTGATCAGCCGAATCTCAAAGGATTTTCCCGACATCCGACTTCATGTGAAGGAACTTATGACAGAAGAAATTGTGCGAATGCTTCGGGAGGATCATCTCGATGTCGGCATTTTGGCAACTCCGTTAAATGAAGACGGAATTATCGAAAAACCGGTATTCAACGAAAAATTTTGTTTGTATCTGAACCCGGAACACCCTGCATTTGAAAAAGATCATCCGGATGTGAACGACCTTATTTCTAATAAACTTTGGTTGTTGAGCGAAGGCAATTGCTTCCGTTACCAAACCATTAATCTATGTTCGGTTAAAGACAACAGAGGTAATGGCCACTTCGATTATGAAAGCGGTTCGATTGAAACACTTATACGAATAGTAAATCTGGAAGGTGGGGCGACCGTGATTCCCGAATGGGCTTCTCTTGAATTGCCGGATGAACAAAAGAAAAATCTTAGGATGCTGAATAACGAAGCTGACCTACGGGAAGTGAGTTTGGTTTACACCCGAAATTTTGCCAAGGCTAAATTGCTGGACAGTTTATTTGAAGTGCTGATAAAATGCGTTCCGGAGAATTTGAAATCGAACTCTGAAGGTCGAATATTGAAGGTTACAACCCGTTAGTGTAACCTGAGTATGAACGCAGCCGCGAATATTAGGGCTTTTTTGGTAAATTTGCGATTAAATTTAGTCGCTGTGAAAAAGTTGTTTATACCCTTGATGCTGTGCCCGCTTCTCTTGTGGAATTGCAGCAGCCTCGACGAAAGAACGAGGTTTAATCTTACTTATATTAATCGTGTCGCATTTGATTCAACCAGTACAAGTGTTGCAAAAGGTACTTTGGTTTCCGACACTTTGGTATTGGATTACGAAAAGGATCTTATCGATCACGACACCAAATCTTCAAAAATTGAACATGTGAGAATGGTGCTTTTTAGTGTTGAGTTAGATAAAATAAAATCCTCTGATAAGGTAACCAATCTCAATTTTATTAAAGGAATTGAGGTGTATCAGCTTGGAGATAATACAGACGATATTTTGGTTGCCAAAACCGATAGTATTCCGCCAAAAATTGGATATTTCGAATTAGGTGTTCGTTTCGATGGTGATCGAAATTTTGAAGCACTCCTGAATAATGAAATAAGTAACTACCGGGTGGTTTACACAGTGCGGGAGCAAATAAAGGAGAATGCGACCGTTAAACTGGGGGCGACTTACGAAGTAGATTCCAGAAAATTCGGAATCTGATTTTCTGTTAAATATTCAGGAATTAAAGTCCGAGCAGAATTTCACTTGGATCTTTCCCTCCGATTAAAGCATTGGGGTTTTCCAATAGGTTTTTAACCATTACGAGAAATCCTACCGATTCTCTGCCGTCGATTATCCTGTGATCATAGCTCAAAGCCAAATACATCATTGGTCGCGCCACGATTTGTCCGTTTTCGACAATCGGCCTTTCAATTATATTATGCATTCCCAGAATCGCACTTTGCGGTGGATTGATGATCGGTGTGCTCATCATACTTCCAAATACACCGCCGTTGGAAATCGTAAAAGTTCCACCGGTCATTTCATCAATACCAAGCTTGCCGTCCCGAGCGCGTATGGCAAGTCGCATCACTTCACTTTCTATTTCCGCCATTGAAAGTGTTTCTGCATTTCGTATTACCGGAACCATTAATCCTTTGGGGCCGGAAACCGCTATTGAGATATCAACGTAATCGTGGTAAACCAACTCTTCACCGTCGATGTAAGCATTAACTGCCGGATATTTTTTAAGCGCTAAAACGCATGCTCGGGTGAAAAAACTCATGAATCCGAGCCCTACTCCATGCGTTTCCTTGAACGACTCTTTGTACTTCGAACGAAGATCCATGATCGGTTTCATATTCGCTTCGTTAAAGGTGGTGAGCATGGCAGTTTCATTTTTAGCAGAAACCAATCTGCGAGAAACTGCTTTGCGAAGGTTCGACATCTTATCGCGTCGTTCGGTGCGTTCACCACCCGCAACCTGCATTTCAAGTGCGTTTAAGGCATCAGCTTTTGTTATGCGCCCTCCTTTCCCGCTTCCCTGCACAGACGACGGGTTAACATTATTCTCTGCAAGAATCTTTTTAGCCGCTGGGGAAGGAGTTCCGGATGCATTGGAAGAAACTTCTTTTGCCGGTTGTGGCTTGGCAACTTCTTTCGGTGCTTCTGGTTTAGCCGGAACGTCTGCAGATTTTGGTGTTGTATTCTCCGGTGCTTTTGCAGTTGTATCGATTTCTCCAACCACAGCCCCGATTGCCACATCGCTTCCTTCTTCTACCGATATTTTTAAAACTCCGGATTCAGGAGCGTTCAATTCTACCGTGGCTTTATCCGATTCTAATTCCGCAACCACTTCATCCATTTCCACATAATCACCATCACTTTTTAACCACTGACTAATGGTTACTTCGGTAACGGATTCCCCTACTGACGGGATTTTTAACTCAACGGCCATGTTCGTTAATTAGGGTGGCAAATTTAGTCAACCCACATCAATAAGAAATTGAATTGATGCTTTTCAAAATCATTATCCTGTCGGCTTCTTCAAATCCTTGTCCTCCGAATTTTCGGGAAACGGTCTAATATTGCCATCTCGCCCGAATATGAATTTTCACAACCTGCGAAATTTTATTCAGCTCCTTTTTAATGCCGGATGCAGAACTGCTTTTACAAGTCCGGGCAGTAGAAATGCTCCGGTTCTTAAAGCATTATATGATCTCGAATTTGAAGTTTATTCAGATGTTGATGAACGCTCATCTGCCTTTAAGGCTTTGGGATTTTCGAAGGCAACAGGCTATCCGGTAATACTCAATTGTACGTCTGGAACTGCGGGTCTCAATTATTATCCCGCCATCGCAGAAGCATTTTATTCCAGGGTTCCACTAATTATTCTAACCGCAGACCGTCCGGCAAACCGGATTGATCAATGGGACGGACAGGCGATTCGCCAGACAAATGTTTTTGCAAACCACACTAGGCTTTCTGAAACTTTAAACCTTGGTTCTTCAACAAATGAGGAAAATGAACTCTGCGCGCTGATAATTGAAGTGATCAACACCTTTCCAGGACCGGTTCACATTAATATTCCTCTCACAGAACCGCTTTATGATTTTGAAATTTCCAGTTTAAAAGAGAAGTATTTCGGATCAAACTTCATAAAACCGGAAACCAGAACGATTGGAATTTCAGATCTTGAAAACCATCTGCCGGTTTCATCCGATTCGAAAATTCTCTTTTTTGAAGGAAGTCAGGGAATGGACGGAATCAGTTTTTCATCTGATCATCATCCGGTGTTCACAGATGTCTCCGCAGCTCATCATGGTAATTGTGTTGGGTGGGATACGCTTTTACATTCTTCCATTTCCAACATTCAGGATTTGGAAAAGCTACGGCCAGACTTTCTTATTACAACCGGAACGACGACGGTTTCGAAAGGTCTGAAAATATTTTTGAGTCGGTTTAAGCCTCAACAACATATTCATATTTCTCCTTTCAAAGACATCGGAGACATGTTCGGAACAAACCCGGAAGTAATACATCCCGATGCAATTAATAAAAGTGATAGAGCACTTCAACCGGTAAATTCCGAATACCTTGAGTTGTGGCATACGACCATTAATACGAGTAAACAGAAATTCGAAAATCTCGATTGGAAACTATTTACAGAGTTTGCCGCCATTCGAAAAATAATGGATGCAATTCCGGAAAACGCGATTCTTCATGTGTCGAACTCAATGCCGATACGCTATTGCTCCATTCTCGGTAATCGAAACGTGAATTGCAACCGGGCAACTAGCGGAATTGATGGTTGTACTTCAACTGCAATCGGAATAGCATTAGCCCAAAAAGACAAGCAGCATTTTCTGATTTCCGGAGATTTAGCTTTTCTGTACGATATCAATGCACTGTGGAATCCGATACCATTAAACGTTAAAATAACGGTAATTAATAATTCTGGAGGTGGGATTTTTCGAATGATCGACGGTCCGGAAAAAATGCAGAATGCTTCCGGATTACAGGTAACTCCTCACAATCGAAATCTCGAATCGTTGGCGGCCCATTTCAACTTGCCGTACTTTTGCGCGACCGATCACAATTCACTGAACAACAATTTATCTGATTGGTTACATACACGAGGTCCGGCTTTGCTTGAAGTACGAACCGACATGGAATTAAACGAGTCTTTTTTCAAAACATTTAAAAAGATATAATGAGCAGAAACTGGGAACCGATTAAGCAATACGAGGATATTCTGTTTGACTTTTTCGAAGGGATCGCCCGAATTACTATTAATCGTCCGGAGGTGTATAATGCCTTTACTCCGCAAACTAATATGGAGATGATCGATGCGATGGAAATTGCCCGCGAACGTCAGGATATCGGAGTTGTAGTTTTAACCGGTGCCGGCGATAAAGCTTTTTGCAGCGGCGGCGATCAGAACGTTAAAGGAAAAGGTGGTTACATCGGAACGGATGGCGTGCCCAGATTAAACGTTCTGGATTTACATAAAAAAATCCGGGAACTTCCGAAGCCGGTTGTTGCTATGGTTAACGGATATGCAATTGGCGGCGGTCACGTTCTTCATGTGGTTTGTGATTTAACTATTGCTTCTGAAAATGCCCGGTTCGGACAAACAGGACCGAAGGTCGGAAGCTTCGACGCAGGTTTCGGGAGCAGCTATCTGGCCAGACACGTTGGACAGAAAAAAGCCCGCGAAATCTGGTTTCTCTGTCGGCAGTACACAGCAGCAGAAGCCGAAGCAATGGGAATGGTGAATAAAGTTGTTCCTTTTGATCAGTTGGAAGATGAGGTGGTAGACTGGTGTAAAACCATGATGATGCGAAGTCCGCTTGCGTTAAGAATGATCAAACGCGGATTAAACGCAGAGCTCGATGGGCAACGCGGATTAATGGAGTTTGCCGGCGACGCAACGCTCATGTACTATCTGATGGAAGAGGCGCATGAAGGTAAAAATGCCTTCCTCGAAAAACGAGATCCGGATTTCCAGAAATTTCCGAAGTTTCCCTGATCATCAAAATGAAAGAAGAGAAATTCACACATATCGATGAATCCGGAAGGGTGAAAATGGTGGATGTTGGTGATAAGGAAATCACTAAAAGAACTGCTCTTGCCTCGGGATTTATTGAACTTCCGGTAATGGTTTTATCCCAATTTACCGATGGTGAATTTTCAACTAAAAAAGGTCCGGTAATTCAGACTGCGACAATTGCCGGAATCATGGCTGCCAAGCAAACTTCCAGTCTCATTCCTCTTTGTCATCCCTTGCCGCTGAGTAAATGCGATGTTAAAATGGAGGTGCGCCAAACCGGTGTTTTTATTACATGTGAGGTTTCCTGCACCGGTAAAACGGGAGTGGAAATGGAGGCTTTAACCGGCGTTTCGGTTGCGGCGCTAACCATTTACGATATGTGTAAAGCCTTTGGTCATGAAATGAATATTCGGGACATCCGGCTGGAATCAAAGTCTGGCGGCAAATCTGATTTTCAGAATGGGGAATCACAGAAAACACGGGAATGAAGTTCGGGTTCGAACGGGAAATTTCGCGAGAAACGAAATCGCATTTCTCGGTACGCCGTGCGAGGTAATTCAAAATCTCTCTGAACAAATCATTTCGGATTTATCCGATAATTTCCGGATTGATTATCTGGATGCCGATCACAAAAAAGCAGATCAACCGGAATTCCTTTCCCAAGGTGCTGAAGCATTTCACGAAGTTGTAAATGATTCATTTCTAAAAACCATACAGAAGGTTGGAAACGACTTCGATAATAAATTCCATTATCTGCAAACGGATTTGTTGCTGATCAACGGAAACCATTTTGTCGCGGAAAACCAGATTGTATTTTTAGATAAAAGGAAAACAGAATCCATTTGCCGGAAGACAGAGCGGCTCACAAATATTTTGTGTTTTATTGATGTGGATGGTGATCGGAACATTCCGGATTGCATTCGTGAATTGCCTGTCGATATTTCTGAGATTCCGGTTTTTAAACTTTCCAATGGAAAAGCGATTTCAGAATTCATCCATCAATTTACGAATGCTAAAAAGCCGGAACTAAAAGGTTTGATTCTCGTTGGCGGGAAGAGCAGCCGAATGGGTGAAGATAAATCCGATTTGCATTATCATGGAATGCCGCAACATCAGTATATCAGGGAACTGTTGAAACCATTTTGTTCGGAAATTTTCTATGGTGTTAATAAGGATCAGCAACAGTTTGATGAATCCGAAATAATCAGAGATTCTTTTTTGGATATGGGGCCGTTAGCATCCATCCTTTCCGCTTTGCGATCTCATCCGGAAGCTGCCTGGTTGGTAATTGCGTGTGATATCCCACTAATTGATGAGAATATAATCAATCAATTAGTTGATCAGCGAAACCCGAAAAAGTTTGCAACGGCATTCAGAAAAACCGATGCAGATTTTCCGGAACCTCTCTTCGCGATCTGGGAACCAAAGTCCTATTCCAGAATTCTTTCATTTCTTTCTTTAGGATATCAATGCCCGCGAAAAGTTTTGATCAATTCGGATGTGGAACTGATCACGGCAAATACACCTGAATGGGTTTTTAATGCAAATACACCGGAAGAAAAGGAAACCGCATTGCAATTGATCCGTGAACGACTTTAACCGATATCTGCGACAAATGGTAGTTCCGGATTTTGGCGAATCGGGACAAACGAAATTAAAATCATCAATTGTTGTGGTGGTGGGTTGTGGCGGATTAGGTGCCTTAGCTGCCGAATATTTATGTCGTGCCGGCGTTGGAAAACTTGTGCTCATCGATGATGATGAAGTCTCACTTACTAATTTGCACCGACAGGTAATTTTCCGTGAAACCGATTTGGGAAGTAAAAAAGCGGATGTGTTGTGCAGTGAATTAAAACGCATTAATAGTGAAGTTGAAATCGAATATGCATTGGTTCGAATGGATGCTTCGAACCTCGAAAAATACATCCCGCAAAACAGCATCGTACTGGAGTGCTCCGACAATTTTGAAACGAAATATCTTCTCAATGATTTCTGTGTTTCAAATGGTTTAATGATGGTGTATGGTGCAGTAAACCGAATGGAAGGACAGATTTCTGTTTTTAATGTTCCTTTTACGAATGGGCGTTCCGGCAACTTGAGAAACTGCTTTCGCGAACCGATATCCCCTAATGATTTTGGCAATTGTGAAATCAACGGCGTTCTCGGACCGGCGGCCGGTGTAGTGGCATCGT
Source organism: Bacteroidota bacterium (assembly GCA_016124755.1). Lineage (GTDB taxonomy): Bacteria > Bacteroidota > Bacteroidia > NS11-12g > UBA9320 > WGNA01. The sequence continues at coordinate 19,904 of WGNA01000021.1, forward strand.
GGATGGCATTAGAATGTGTAAAACTGATTACCAGTGTGGGTGAAATTTTAGCGAACAAACTTCTGACGATTGACATGGCATCGAACAGAACCTTTGTACTAAAATACGGAGACGAGATTCAGATTAATAAAGGCCGTGATGCCCAATCAATAACCTGGGAAGAAATCAGAACGCATCCACAAAGAGATCGATTCGTCTTCTACGACATGAGGACAGATGCGGAAATCGCTGAAAAATCGGGTCCGGGAATAAAGATAGAAATGAGTGATGCAAAAACTCTGGAGTTGGAAGAAAATCAGATCGCTGTTTTCTATTGTGCCAGTGGAATAAGGGCCAAAGTGGCTTTAGAAGAATTCAAAATTCACCATCAAAACCGGGAAGCATTTTTTGTGAATGACCGGTTGTGATTACTTCCGTTTCTTTTTTTTCTTTTTGGGAGGATTCAGCGAATCATCAATCAACGTTTTCCAATCGGCATCTGCATCTCTTGAATAATCGAGAGTCTCTTCGTAGGTCGATGCACTGATCTGATGTATGGTAATTTCCTCACCGAGATATTTTTCGATATCAGCGAGTAATTCATTTTCTTCCTCACCGCAAAATGAAATCGCAACACCTTTCCGGTTTGATCGTCCGGTTCTTCCAACCCGGTGAACATATTGATCTGCCTGATCCGGCAAATCGTAATTCACGACAAGATCCACTTCCGGAATGTCAATACCTCTTGCCGCAACATCGGTTGATATCAGCATTTTCGTTTGTCCGGATCTGAAATCGTCCAGAATTTTAATGCGATCGTTTTGAGGAATACCGGAATGGATTGCGACGGCTTCAATTTCAACACGGGCCATTGCATTCACCACACGATCAGCTCGAACCTTTGTGCGGGTAAACACCATAATTTTCTTTTCCGGATTCTCCCGAACAATCCGCTCCAGAAAAAAACGCTTGTCGTCGTGATTCAGAAACAAAACCGAATGATCCACCATTTTAGCAACCGGATTTTTAGGTGAGATCTGAATTCGAATCGGATTATTCACTACGGAATACGCAAGCTTTTTAATCTTCTCATTAATAGTTGCCGAGAAAAAGAGTGTTTGTTTTTTGGCCGGCAATCGTTTCATCACATCCCGGATATCTTTAATAAAACCAAGATCCAGCATCCGGTCGGCTTCATCCAGAATGAGATATCGTATTCCTGAAAAATCAATAAATCCCTGATGATGTAAATCGAACATTCTTCCGGGAGTGGTGATCAGGATATGAATACCTTTTTTCAGTTTTTCAATTTGCTTATCCTGTTCAACTCCTCCGTATAAAGCAAGAGATTTCAACCCCGTTCCGGCACTTATTTCTTTAAAAACCTTATCGATCTGTTCTGATAATTCCCGCGTAGGTACCATAATGAGGCACGACAATCCGGTGAGCGGTTTTGAAATAAGTGAATGAATTACGGGAATAGCAAAGGCCGCTGTTTTTCCGGTACCGGTTTGAGCAATTGCCAGAACATCCTGTCGCTGCAAAATCGGTGGAATCGATTTGTACTGAATGTCGGTTGGTTTTCGAAATCCGAGACCGTTCAGATTTGCCTTAATGCGTTCGTCTATTCTGTAATCTTCGAATTTCATTCTGTGCGCTGCAAAGTTAGCCGGATCAGGGATGAGCCGACACCCAAACTTCGCCGTCGGCGTACACTTCCTTTTTCCAGATAGGAACGCTCTTTTTTAATTCATCAATCAGGAAACGACAAGCAACAAAAGCTGCATCACGGTGCGGAGAAGTAACGATAATTAATACCGCTGTTTCTTCAGGATTCACAACACCCAAACGATGATGTACCAACGCCGAAGAAATTTCAAACAGTTTGTGTGCTTTTTCAATCAGCGTATTTATTTCAGAAACAGCCATCGGTTCGTATGCTTCAAACTCTAACCGAATTACTTCCCGGATTCCTGTTTTATTTCGAACCGTTCCAACGAAGTGACATTCTGCGCCGTTTTCAGAGCTACGGATTTTTTCTCTGCAATCATTCAGATCAATTTCTTCAGGTGATAGGGCCACAAAGGACCGGATCTCATTTTCCATTTTCACTCCGGATTTTAAAATGAACATAGTAATCGCCTTTCGCTATTTCTTTCCCGTGAATGGGATACGGCGTTATTGAATCAACACTAAAATAATAATTGCCGGCACTGAAAACTTTTGACGGATCCTGACTACTGTAAATGAATCGGTGTTGATGTGAATTTTCAAACAGACTAACAGAAGCTTTTAACTCACCTTCCCAAACACACAAAACATTTTTTGGGCAGCGGGAATCGGTTATTACTGAATCAAATGAGATGTAAACATTCTCGGCAACAATTCTTCTTTCTCCGTAATTCAGGTTTAGTAAAAGATTTTCGATGTGTAGCGGTTTACTCATTTTAGTCTGGCGACAACCGGAATTAAATGTCAAAAGGGCTGAAAGTATAAAAACGAATTTCCAAATACAGCTTGAAAATGTGCTATTATGTCTCATAAAAAACTTTTTCACCTTTCGGTCGTTTTTTTGTTTACCAACAGATAACAAACGGTAAATACCTACGTTTACCGTCCAAGTCCTGAGAGTAAATGATATTGATAAGTTTAATCGTATTATCCGTAATACGCATGTTTGAATCGCGCAAATAATTAGCCGCCGCTCACCGGTGGAATAACTGCCACCACATCTTTTGAGTCAAGTCGCTGATCATCGTTTGCATACCGTTCGTTAACCGCGAACGCTATACTTTTTAATCCGGAAATTGCCGGATATTTTTCTGCTAAAATCTTCCGCAGAGAATTAATGTTTTCGGGAATTTCCCCGTTCCATTCTAATTCGGATCTGCCGACAATCTCTTTGGTAATTCCAAAAAATAAAATTTTCATTTTCTCTCCCGACAAAGGTATTTCGATTTAGGAGGAAGATTAAATTTTAACCGTAAGAACAAAATCTTAAATCCTTCTCCGTTTGGATACACCAAGATTGTAAATCGGTATGGGGATCGATGTAACATCTCTTTTTCTTCTCACTTTTTTCTTGATAAAAAAGTAAGCAAAAAATCAAGTCGGAAAGAAAGCTGCCCAAGCGCCCTTTATCATTTGTTGAAAATCAGGGGAAAGAAGTGTCAAGCACTTTCCCGATTTTCTACCAAATGACAAATTCCCGCCGGGGCTATCCCGCCTTTCCGACAACCCACCCACGCGTTCCTATTTTTGTTTTAGGATCCGCTTCGCACAATTCATTTTGTTCTGTTTAACACTACAATGGAAGTTGATCCACAAGTTGGTGTAATCATGCGGGGAAACATTAAATCTTATTCCTTTTTTCTGATTTTTACGGCTGTTCCGTAAGCAAGTATTTCGGCAGTTGCCTGCATGATCATCGCGGTTGTGAGCCTGACGTTTAAAATTGCATCTGCGTTTAATTCCGTCGCTTCCGCAATCATTCTTTCCATCGCCTGATCGCGGGATTCTTTTTGAAGAACTGTGTATTCTTTGATTTCCCCGCCAATCAGATTGCGAAGTGATGCGATGATATCGCGACCGAAATTTCGTGCGCGTACCGAACTGCCGCGGCATATTCCGATTACTTCAACTATTTCATATCCGGGAATAAAATCGGTAGTGGTAACAATTATCTCAGACATTATTTATGACGATTAATTACGTAATCAACCAGAGATTGAAGCGGAACTTTATCTCCGGATGTTTCAATTTCCGAAAGACAATTTAACGCCTTTTCATGGAACTCATTCATTCGTCCCCTTGCATATTCGATCCCGTTCATGTCCCGGACAAAATCCAAAACCACCTGAACATCTGCTTTCTTTTTCTGATCCGACTTCATAATGCGGATGATCTTTTTGCGAAGAGAATCATCTGCTTTTTGGAGAGAATAAATTAGCGGTAGAGTCATCTTCTTTTCCTTGATGTCGATACCGGTTGGTTTACCAATGTCGCTCACACCGTAATCCAGCAAGTCGTCTTTTATTTGAAAAGCAATGCCGGCATTCAGACCAAACTCACCCATTTTATTTACGTTGTTTTCATTGTCGCTGGTCGAGATGGCTCCAATCGAACAGCAACTGGAAATGAGTGATGCGGTTTTTTTTGAAATGATGTCGAAATAAACTTCCTCAGTAATATCCAGACGCCGGGCTTTTTCCATTTGCAAAAGTTCGCCTTCGCTCATTTCTTCCACAGCTGTTGAGAGAATTTCAAGCATATCGAAATCTTTATTTCTCAATGAAAGGAGCAATCCTTTTGAAAGCAGATAATCACCAACCAGAACGGCGACCTTGTTTTTCCAAAGCGCATTAATGGAAAAGAATCCGCGCCGCTTATCTGCATCATCAACCACGTCGTCGTGAACCAGAGTCGCGGTGTGAAGCAATTCCACCAACGAAGCCCCACGATAAGTTCGCTCATTGATATTTCCGAACAACCGTGCAGAATGCAAAACGAACATGGGGCGCATCTGCTTTCCTTTCCGTTTTACAATGTACGTCATGATCGTATCCAGAAGGGCAACCCTGCTCTTCATGCTCTGTCTGAATCTTTCTTCAAAAAGTTTCAGTTCACCGGCAATAGGTTCCTGTATCAGTTTCAGGTGGTTGCTCATGAATCAGATGAATGACTTTAGAAATGTTTTTTCGAAAATAAAAAAGGTGCCCGTGATAAACGGACACCTTTCGATATATAAAGTTTGATTCAGAAACCGATCATCAATGTTGCTTAACCTGACCACCCGATGCAGAGTAGAGTAGTTTAAGCGAATTCACTTTTCTCAATTCCTGTTTAATATCCTGTATCAATCCCATTTTAACAGATCTGTCTGCCTTAATGGAAGTTGTGAGGTAGTCCCGGATCGCCTCCGGTTTTTCGCTTTGTTTGATAATAATATACTGTTGAACATCATCAACGGTAGCGAATTTATCATCAAGCTGAATTCTCGGAGATGTTCCCTGAGCCGGATCCCTTGGAGGCCCGACCAAAATATAATTCACCCAGGATTTCTTTTGAACCTTCTCCACTTCGGAAACAGTAGGAACCGCAGTTTTCACCAGGATTTTGGGATCCCGCATCTTGGTTGCAACCATGAAGAAGAAAAGAAGCATAAACACGATATCTGGAAGGGACGACGTATTTATCGCAGGTGAATCACTCTTTTTATTTTTTCTGAATTTAGACATAGTTTCAGATAAAATTATTTCCCGTAAGATTCCGGCTCTGCTTCCGAAATTTTTAGCGGGTATTTGTCTTTAACCTCTTTATAACTTTTACCTTTTTCCGGAAGATCGCTGAATTTACGATTGAACTTTTTCAGTGCATATTCATCGCGCACTTCATTGTAGGCACGCATCAACTCATTATAAACTTCCAGATAACGCTCATAAGAAGTACCGCGGTCGTTCTTAAGCGACACAATCGCATCTTCAGACTTGTCGGAATACTTGGGATTTCGTCCTTCATTCTGAAGATGTTCTTTCGTGATGTTGGTTAATTCTTCGATGTTCAATGGTTGTTTTTCAACCAGCAACTCATCATTGAAGTTTACCAATACCTCTAGAACATTACGATCGTTTTGAGTACTTGTCGGCGGCGGACTGTTCGGATCCGGATATGGAGGCAGCTTCACACGCAATCCCTTATCGGTATCCATCGTCGTTGTTACGAGGAAGAATACCAAAAGCAGGAAGGCGATGTCGGCCATCGATCCGGCATTGATTTCTGGTATTGCTCTGGGTTTTCTTGCCATAATTTCTTATTGAAAAAATCCTCGGATTCCGGATGCAATTGTTATCAGAAGTGCAATTCCGATTAAAACAACGCTTACAAAAACTCCAGCTTCTGAAGCAGTGAGAGTTCCTACAGTAATACCTTCATCAGCCATCTTTTGCGGAAGCTCTGTTGAAGCAAGACCTTTTCCAATCAGGTAAATTAAACCCATTGCAACTACTCCAATGATTGCCTTAATACTGCCCCTAAAGTTGAGGACCATATTTAAAAGTGCAAAGACGAGAGTAATACCGGCCGCAATAATGCTGTATATAATTCCCTGCCAGAGGCTGAGATCCACTTTTGGTAAGGCCGCGTCTGATCTAAAAATTATCGCCAATCCAACAATTGCCAGAATGGAGATAATAATATAGTAGACGTAGCGGATTATTCTGTCAATACTCATAATGATTAACCTTTGGTGTTAACAACGTTGTTTTTGATCAGCATGTCAACAAGCTTGATAGAAGAATCTTCCATGTTGTTAACGATTGCGTCGATCTTGGAAACAAGAAGGTTGTAGAAAATCTGAAGAATGATCGCAACGATCAAACCGGCAACGGTTGTTAACAGAGCGACCTTGATACCTTTCGCAACGATTGCCGGAGAAATATCTCCCGCGTTTTCAATCGCGTCAAAGGCGTCGATCATACCGATTACTGTTCCAAGGAACCCGAGCATAGGTGCCAGAGCGATGAAGAGAGAAATCCAAACCAGACCCCGCTCAAGCTGGCCCATCTGAACTCCACCATAAGAAATCACGGATTTTTCAACCATATCGATTCCTTCGTCGGCCCGGTCAAGACCCTGATAAAATATACTCGCAATTGGTCCTCGGGTGTTTCTGCATACGTCTTTAGCAGATTCAATTCCACCGGAAGTAAGTGCGTCTTCAACCTTTTGAACGAATTTGTTTGAGTTGGTTCCGACTGAAAAAAGAGTGATCAAACGCTCGATCACAATAGCTAAACCGAAGATGAGACAAAGAAGCGGAAGAGCCATGAATTCGGCACCACCTTCAATGAATTTGTCGCGAATCACCTTGATTCCTTCACCTTTTTTCGGAGCTTCTTTTTTTACTGCCGGAGCTTCCTCTCCACCTTCCTCGGTGGCCGGAGCTTCTGCTGCAGTGTTTGAGTCGTTTTCAGAAACTTCCTCCTGTGCGGCTGCGTTATTTGCAGTGTTACCCTGTGCGAATGCATCAATGTTGAAAAGCATTCCAAGAGCCAGGATCAGAACGATTACTTTTTTCATTATTAACTACTGTTTTAGTGTATGAGTTTCGGGCAAAAATAGAGTTTTTTATTTATCGCCATCTTAAATTTTCCCATATTTCATTGGGTTTTCCGGCTGTTCAAATCAACGAAAGATGCGTTACTTGCACACGAATTTTAACACAAGGTTTTAGCAAAAGATAGTTTACGTTAACAAACGGGAAATGGCGAAAAGCAAAACGGTTTATTTCTGTCAGAACTGCGGGGCCTCTTCCGCTAAGTGGGTCGGGCATTGTCCCGTATGTAAACAATGGAATACCTATGTTGAAGAAGTGGTTGAAAGTTCTCCGACTGCTGTTCCGGCATGGGTCGGTGATTCGGATCCGGAAGTTCAGGGAAAATCGCAACGCATTTCTTCTATTCAGGCCGGAAAGGAACAGCGAACCAAAACCCCCGACGAAGAACTCAACCGCGTTCTCGGTGGAGGAATCGTTCAGGGCAGTCTCGTACTGATTGGCGGTGAACCGGGAATCGGGAAGTCAACCCTGCTTTTGCAAATGGCTTTGAAACTGGATCGGCGGGTACTATATGTAAGTGGCGAGGAAAGCGAATCGCAACTGAAAATGCGTGCCGACCGACTCGGCATTGCCAATGAAGCCTGTTACATTCTCGCTGCAACCGACATCCAGAATATTTTTAAAGAAGTGAAAAAACTAAAGCCTCAGGTTTTAGTAATCGATTCCATTCAAACACTTTTTTCCAGAACTATCGAGTCAACTCCGGGAAGCATTTCACAAATCCGTGAGTGCACCGGACAACTGTTGCGTTTTGCGAAAGACAGTAATACTCCGGTTTTTCTGATCGGACATATCACCAAAGACGGCCATATCGCCGGACCGAAAGTTTTGGAACACATGGTTGATACGGTTCTTCAGTTTGAAGGCGACCGCCATCATATCTATCGGATTTTGCGATCGGTGAAGAATCGATTCGGGTCTTCGTCGGAACTCGGTATTTATGAAATGGCCGGAGAAGGACTTCGCGAAGTTTCAAATCCATCGGAAGTTCTCATTTCAGAAACCGACGATAATCTTTCCGGAATTTCCATTACTGCCGCCATGGAAGGTGCTCGTCCGCTTATGATCGAAACTCAGGCTCTTGTGAGTTCAGCCGTGTATGGAACTCCGCAAAGAAATGCAAACGGTTACGACCTGCGTAGACTAAATATGTTATTAGCCGTTCTCGAAAAGCGTTGTGGTTTTAAACTCGGAATGCAGGATGTTTTTGTAAATGTCGCCGGTGGTTTGCGACTCGACGATCCCGGCTCGGATCTCGGAATTGCTTCTGCAATTCTCTCCTCGTATGAAAATATTCCGCTCAACCGGAAGACATGTTTTGTCGGCGAAATCGGATTGTCGGGAGAAGTACGAGCGGTAAACCGGATTGAACAACGAATCGCCGAAGCTCAGAAACTCGGATTTGAAGAAATGGTCGTTAGCAAAGCCAATCTGAAAAACCCCATTTCTTCCAATATGAAATTAAGTGGCGTCCGGAATATTATGGAAGTTGCCGAACTGCTTTTTGGTTGATTCACTTCAATACTTCATACGCTTTATCAATAAATCCCCAACCAAATCTCGACAGCGTTCCGTCGGTTGCGAGCAGAATTACCACATCCTGTTTGGTGAGTTCTCTTTTCAGATTTACCTGATCCACCGTTAATCCATTTTCAAAATTCTGCGGATAAATCTCCCGGAAATAATACCAGAATTCTCCTTTAAAAGAAGCCTGATTGCTGAAGCCGTGATCGAACAAACCCCAGAAATAACTGTCGGCAATTACCGCAGTTCGAACCGGTTGGGCGTTTGATGTGTCGAATCGCAGTTCGGGATAATACATTGCATTGTGATTCAACGACCGGAGCAGATTCATTCCGTCTTCGATATCGCTATCCGATTTGCGCATTTCATTGGAAACTTCACCTCCAAAAATCTCATACTCCGGGAGTTTTCGATTTAAGGTTTTTGCTAAATAATGCTGAAGCGAATCTCCGGCGACCGCCATTCCGTAAGTCGACCAGTGAATTCCGGTTCTGGGGAATAATGCGAATTGCGAAGTGTCTTTCATCGATCGAAACCAGGCATTGAAATCCAAGAAGTGAATTCCGTTGGCAATCAGATTTCGCTTGTATGCATCGTAACAGCGCACATCTTTTTTGAATTTTAGATAATAGTCGGGAATGTATTCCGGATAAAAACTTGCCTTTCCGGGAGCGAGTACAATGAGAAATTCAACACCCAAATCCCGCAACCGGTTCTGTATGGTTTTTAGTTTTAAACAACTGTCACGAATAGCCGACTCACCGGGAAAATCTCTCCCATAGTATTCATCGATATACGCCGATTCGTATAAATAATCCTCTTTTCCGATTACCACATACCGCGCATTCGCCACATGAAAAACATCAAAATCAAATTGATTGATGTGTCGCACAAGCCAAGGATTAAAGCCAAAAGAATCGGCGGAATACAATTCAAATTTCTTTTGATAACTGCCGTTGAACCACGACTGCAAGGTGATGGAAGGCTTTTCCGATGTTTCGTGATAGCCTTTTAGTTTGTCGAAATGAAAAAACTGAAACTGCCGCTGAACAAAGGGAATGAGAAAAAGAAGCGCCATCAGCGTTATGCAAACCCATTCAGTTGTTGATTTTCGTTTCAGTTGCATTTTCATTAAAACCGGAAATAAATAAACGGGTTAAATGATCCGCTGCTGAGACTGGCGGTGGAAAACACAAAAAAGCAAACCGAAACTATAAAGCGAATGACCATTCCGGATTCGGTTTCAAATAATTTCGGCGGTATAATTCTTTGCGGAAGGAAAGACAACAGAATGGCAACTATTGCAACGGTCATGGTTTTGGCGTTGAATAATGCTAAATCCCAACCGGGTTCGAATGCGAACAATTTAGAATAAAACATTGCCCAACGATCCGATTCCTCGATTCTGAATACCACCCAACCCAACACCACAATCAGAAAGGTGAGGGGAATTCGCACAATCTTTAATCGTTCGGTTTTATTAAGACCGGTAAGTCTTTCGATTATTAAAAAGCTTCCGTGCCATACACCCCAAAGAATAAAATTCCAGTTCGCTCCGTGCCAGAAACCCGAAAGTAAAAACACGATTCCGAGATTTCGGTAGGTTGAAAATTTACTATTTCTGTTTCCGCCAAGAGGCACATATAAATAATCGCGCATAAAATTTCCGAGCGTGATGTGCCATCGTCTCCAGAATTCGGTTATCGAAAAAGACCGGTAAGGCTGATTGAAATTTTCGGGAAACCGAAAGCCCATCATTCTTCCCAAACCAATAGCCATATCGGAATAACCCGAAAAGTCGAAATAAATCTGAAACGTATAGAGCAAGATGGCGATCCAGGCAGAAACAGAATTGAGTTCCGCAAGATTACCGCGGAGAACTTCGTCTACTTCTGCTCCGAGTGTATTGGCGATTAAAACTTTTTTAGCCAATCCGCGACAAAACCGGTTGAAACCTTCGATGATGTTTTTACGACTGAAAACCCGGTTAACTAATTCGTCGGCTATTTCGTGAAACCGCACAATCGGCCCGGCAATGAGTTGCGGAAACATTATGATGTACAACACGTAATCGCGAACATTTCTCAATGGTTTGTGCGTGCCGCGATAAACATCTATCGAGTAGGTGAGGGTCTGAAATGTATAAAAGGAAATCCCGATCGGAAGAATAATTTCCATCCAGTGATAACCCGACATGCCCAGATTCATGAGAAAGGAATTCAGGTTTTCGGCGAAGAAGTTTGCGTATTTAAACCATAAGAGAAGTCCGAGATTTAATGCAATCGAAAGCAGAAGCCACCGCTTTTTACGTCGGGTATTTCCTTCTTTATAAATCTGGTTTACGATGTAATAATCAGCAACTGTGGATGCGATAAGGATAAAAATAAAACGGGGAGCGCCCCACGCGTAAAAGACTAAACTGAAAATAAGCAGAACCCAATTGCGAAATCGTTCCGGAGATAATGCATACGTCAGCAGCCAAATCGGAAAGAAGTAAAAGAGGAAAACTATACTGCTGAAAACCATTCGCTGTCAAAGATGTGATAAGATTCAGAATGTTTTAAAGCAGGCAATCAGGCGGATTGTTCTTTCAATCGTTCGAGTTCCTGTTTGGATACCGGAAGATCAATTCCATTTTTAAAACTCAACTGACCTTTAATGAGCGAAACCGGATCGATAAGATCTTTATTAACCAACATGCGCTGACCAATCGAGAGAAATTTATTATGCATTATGATCTCAGCGAATTCCTGAAGATCTCTTTTACTCTGGATATTTTCGCCTTCGAGTGTGTGCACCATCACGCCTTCCGGATTTTTTTCAATAAAGGTGATTTCGGAAACATCGGTAAATCTCAAACCGCCGGAAGTTATAATCGGAATGCGGGTGAATTTGCTTTTCAAAATTCCGTTAACCATTTCATACGCAAGTCCGGTGTTGGTTGCCCGGTTTCGCACCAAACGAATCGCCGATTGCAATTCTTCAATATCCAATGGCTTGAATAAACAGGTGATTCCCGAAAATTTTAATGCGCGAACCGAATATTCATCGTAGGCCGTAACGAAGATGATGTCGAAATCGATCGACTCGAGCTTTTGTAAAATCTGAAACGAATCGCCTTCCTTTAATGTAATGTCGAGAAAGACGAGATCGGGTTTAAATTGATGGATGATTTTCAGACTTTGCTCTATGTCTCCGGCTTCCGAAACCACTTCAACATCTTCACAAAAATTCGCAATCAGTGCTTTGATCACTTCCCTGCTTTTCACTTCATCGTCGATAACGATGGCTCTAATCTTCTGCATTTTCTGATTTAAGTATAATCGGTATGCCCAGAACCACGCGGGTTCCGGCAGCTTCACCGTTTTCAAAAAGGTCGATAATTTTCAACTCCGGTTTCACCTTTAAATCCTGAGTAAGAATTTCAAGTCGTTCCCCGGTTAGCTTTATTCCCTGTGATTTGTATTTGCGGGTACGCTGTTCGTTCAGCTCCCGACTTTTAGCTCTTCCGATTCCATTGTCTTCAATTACACAATGAATGTGTTCGCCATGACGCGAAAACTGAACGGTTAGTTTTCGTTCATCGTTTTTCGGCAACAAACCGTGAATAATTGCATTCTCCACATACGGTTGAATGAGCATACTCGGAATCATGATTTCTTTCGGATTGAGATCTTCCGCCACATCGATCTGAAACTCCAGTTCATTTTCTAACCGCAGTTTTTCAAGTTCCAGATAAGTGGTAAGCCATTCGGTTTCATCTTTTAATGAAATGTATTTAACTCCCGAATTCTGGAGGATCATCCGCATCAGCGTCGAGAATTTTGTGAGGTACGTGTACGCTGCTTTAGGTTCATTCTTCAACACAAAATACTGAATCGAGTTAAGGCTGTTAAAAATAAAGTGCGGGTTCATTTGGCTGCGCAAAGCCTGCAATTCGAGGTCGACGAGTTTGTGTTTGTAGGATCGCGAAATGGCTTTGGTGCGCAGAAAGAATATTAATCCGATTAATGCGAGAATTATCGCACCTACTAAAATCCGGAACCACCAGGTTTGCCAGTAAGGTGGGTGAACAATAATCTGAATCACCTTCTCTCCATCGCTTCGAACCCCGTCGTGATTGATGGCACGAACCCGGAAAGTGTACATGCCGGGAGAAAGGTGGCCGTAATAGGCAGCCCGACGTTTCCCCGATTTTATCCAGTCTTCATCGTAACCTTCGAGCCAGTATTCATAAGTGTTTTCGTGCGAATTAGTAAATGATAAAGAGGCAAATTCGAAACTGATGAGATCTTCGTTGTAGCGTATTTCGAGTTTGTCTCGGTAATTAATGTCAACCGGTAATTTCACTTCCTGATCGAGTACCCGGAAAGCGGTTAACACAACCGGCTGTGGTTTCGATTTTGGAATAATGCTTTCGGGCTGGAAATAATTAAACCCGTTTTGTCCGCCGAAATAAAATGTTCCGTCACTCGCTTTCCAATAAGCTCCTTCGTTAAACTCAAGTCCCTGTAAATAATGACTCATGTTAAACTGAGTGAACGAATTGCTTTTTCGGTCGTACCGAATTAAACCGTCGTTCGTGCTTAGCCAGAATACATTTCGGTTTTCCTTTAAAATTCCATACACCACGTCGTTTGGCAGCCCGTCATTAGAATTGATAGCAGAAAAGCTTTGGTTTTTTCGATCAAAAATATTGAGACCTCCGCCGTATGTGCCGATAATAAAAGAATCGCGGGTGATCTGATCGATGCACATCATGGAGTTTACACTCGGGCTGGTGGAATCATTGCCGTGTTGCAAAACGGTGAATGCATTTTTTTCCTTGTTATAAATATGTAAACCGCTGCGAAAAGTTACCAGCAATAATTCCTTGCGGCTTTTGTCTTCCAGTATCTGATAAATGGGATTGTTGTTGAGAAACCGTGACGGATATAATTTGAAATCGTCTTCATCGCGCAGATATTCCACCAAACCCCAACGCGTTCCAATCCACATTCTGCCTTCGCTGTCTTCCATAATGCAGCGGATTTCGTTTTGTTTAATCTCCGGATTGGAAGGAGAGTGGTGCTCAAATTTTTCGGTTTGCCGGTTAAAACTAAAAAGACCTTCATCGCGCGAACCAACCCAGAGTACGCCATAGGAGTCTTCGAAAATGGCACGAACTGCTTTTGTCTCAATGTTTGCTTTCTCATCGCGAATGGAAGCATACACTTTCAATTCTTCCGTCTTCGGATTAAAAGCAGCCAACCCGCTGCCGAGTGTACCAAGCCAAATGGTTTTATCGCGACTTTCAAAAATTGAATAAACGATGTTGTTGGTGGGTTCACCTTCGTATTCAAAATTTTCAAAAAGATTAAAAAGCTGAAGGTTCGGATCGTATTTACTAATGCCATTAATACAGCCAAACCACAGAATTCCCTGCCGATCCATAAAACCGCAATTCACCTGATCGCCGATCAGACTGCGATAGTTATAAGGGTTGTTGCGATAGGTTACATACGTGTCGCCGTTAAACTTCATGAGTCCACCGCCGTCGGTCCCGATCCACAGATTTCCGCTGTTGTCGTGAACCACAAAATTGGTGAGGTTGGTTCCCCGAATTCTTGGTGAGGGAATTGGCAGTACGTAATCTTTTCTCACATCCCAAACCTGAAGCCCCTGTCCGCGGGTGGCGATGTACACCATTGATCCGTGTTGCAGAATCCCGTTTACATTTTGGTTGAAGAATAATTCGAGTGACGAAAACTCTTTGAAAATTCCATTGTGATAAAGAATTATTCCCTGATCCGTTCCAACCCAGACTCCCAATCCATTGAGTTCTGGAGCAAAACAATTCACATAATTATTGGGGAGTTTGCTGTTTTCTTTCAGATACGATTTATAACTGCCGTTTTCCATGTTAATGGAAATCATTCCGCCACCATCAAGACCTACCAGCAATTCGTTTTCGGCAGATTGACGGATGCAGGTTATGGAATACCGGTTTTCATTGAGATCCTGATCCCGGATCCGGAACTTTTGGAACTTGTGAGTAATCTTATCGAACCGGTTGACTTCACCGGTATAAGTTCCAACCCAGATATATCCCCGGCTGTCTTCGTAAATGGTTGTAATGTGATTGTTCGACAGTGATGTTGAATCGCGGGCATCGTGCTTAAAAACTTTGAACTCATAGCCGTCGAACCGGTGAAGTCCTTCGGCAGTAGCAAACCACATGAACCCTTCCTTACCTTGAAGAATTCCGTTGATCGTACTCTGAGCCAGACCGTTTTCTCGTCCTATATTTTCGAAATGAATTACATCTCTCTGAGCCGTAACCCAAACAGAAATTCCGGAAAAAAACAGGAGCAGAAAATATTTCAGTCGGCTCATCCGCCTTTCTAAAGTTTACTGAGTGCTGCGAGAAACGATTCCTTTCTTCGTTTGGAAACATCTACTGTATCTCCATTCGACATTACCACATATCCACCCTCTCCGCGAACGTATTTCTTCATTTCAACAAGGTGAATCAGAAAGGATTTGTGCACTCTGAAAAAATCGTAATCCGACAAAAGTTCTTCGTATTCTTTCAGGTTTTTGGAAACCGTAATTCGTTCACCGGTTTTCAGAAAGAAATACGTATAGGCTCCATCACCACGCAGATATATAATGTTATCAATTTTAATAAAAAGCAGTCCGTCTGAACTTGAAATTGCGATCTGATGATGCGATCCTCCGTTTTTCATATTGCTTACAAAGACTTCAAAATTCTTGTTCACTTTTTCTTTTTGTCGTTTCTCACGGGCTTTGTCAACGGCTTCCTGAAGAAGTTTCACGTCGATGGGTTTTAGCAAATAATCAATGGCGGTGGTTCGAAATGCTTTTAGTGCATATTGCTCATGAGCTGTTGTAAAGATCACTTCGAAGTTTACCGGGTTAAAGGCCTCGAATAATGCGAATCCGTCTCGTTTGGGCATTTCGATGTCGAGAAAGACAATATCCGGTTGATTTTTTTCAATAGCCTTCACACCAGACGCAACCGAATCGGCGGTGGCCACTACAGAAACGTCTTTAACATAGGTTTGCAGTAAGGCTTCGAGGCCTTCTCTGCCATGTGCTTCGTCGTCGATAATTACAGCTCTCAGCATAGTTTACAGATTTTCAGTTGAGGTTAGGTTTAAATGTATAAAGTGGTTTTGGTTCCACTCAAATTCTATAAGACCTTCTTTCTTCAGAATTTCCAGTCTTTGCAGGGCAAGATTATATTTTGCCTCGATTTTAGGATGAATTTTTTTATCGGGGACAGGTTGAATATCCGCACGAAACTGAACCTGGTTTTCGGAACATTCGAGATGAACTTTTACCATTTCCGCATCAACTTCAAGACTCAGTAAAACAATATTTTCGAGAAGCGACTGATATACAAAAGAAGGAAGCCACAGATCCGGATCCAGATTTTTAGTAGTAACAGATTTCGGAAATCTCCCGTTTCCGAAACGTTTTTGCTCCATGTCGAGATACTGATTAAGAAAGGCAACTTCCTTTTCAACAGGGGTTAATTGTTCGTTACTCGAAGAAAGGGCGTATTTGTAGAGCCGGTTAAAACCCTGAAGAGTTTGAAAGGCATCTGAAGTTCTGGAAAGTAAGAGATCCGATTGAATGGTATTAATCACATTCAGCATAAAGTGCGATCCAATGAACGCTTTGAATGAGTTGAGCAGATTATGATCGGATTGATGATCCATTTAGCAGGCAAATTACTGAATTTCAAAGTTCGTCTTGATGTGCAATTTCGTTAACACACAAACAGGTCTGCCCGAATCAACATCCGGATCGTGGAATCAGGGGGCAATGTGATTCCACCATTTCCGGATGCAAAAAAAATCCCCGTACCTTCAAAGAAAATACGGGGAGTTATGGCTATTGTACAATGAGTCTTGTTGTTTCCGAATCAGTGCCGTTCGTGATTTGAACGAAGTACATTCCTGACGCCGGTTTATCTATTGCAAATTCTGCAGAATCTGAACTAAGGGTATTTACTGTTTTGCCAGACATATCGGTTATCACGATAGTTACCGAACCTTTCAAATTGTGTTTAACATGAATTTCGGCGTCGTTCTGGCTGGCCGGATTCGGGTAAATCTTACATTCGGTTTTAACCGCATGTACATCTGCAGGTGAAATATTCTGATTGTTATTATCGGAATCAGAAATAATGGCGTTGCTGGAATAACCGGCATTTCCATTATCACTCACTTTGATGTTTGAATTATAAATACCGGTTTGCTCAGTAACGGTAATTTCATTCGTTGCAGGATGCTTCGCAATTAGTCCGTTACCTTCATCATAATCGTCGAACACTAATGTGTCATCAACCTGAACCTCTTTGGAATTGTGATTTAAGAGAGTATCTGTTTTGTCTTTGCCAAGAGTACTCAGAACTGATTTGTCGTTCTGCTTGTCTTTCTTGTCATCACCTTCATCTGCCCGGCTGGTTTGAAAGCCAAGAAACACAACCCCGGCCAGTAAAACTAAATTGAACAGTACTTTCATAAATTTCCAGATGTAAATGTATAACGGTTGATCAGCATCCTGATAACTCAGTTCACCAACGGCGATATAGCCTTTACGAACGGATTATTTCGTGCGGTTTGGAGCCGGACTGGTTCCCGGGAAGGAAGATTTTCCGCTGCCTCCGCTGCTTCCGGTTCCATACCAGGTGTGGTTTCTTGTGGTACCAGAACCGGATGTGCCCCGACCGGTTGAGCCACTTGATTTTTCCGGATAGGATTCGAACGGAAACGAACGATAATTCACATCTTCATCTTCTTCGTTGCTGCTGTATTTTTTCTTGTAACAGGGACAATCACAAGGAATCAAAACTTTGGAAGAATCTTCGGTAGACATGTACAGGTCTTCGGTAACTTCTTCCCAGTGCGCCGAATCAACAAGAACCTTTTCGCGTTCCTGACTGCTCAGGTCGAATATGAAACCAATCTTGAACATGGAGCCGCTCATATCCATTTTAGATTTTTTTACATCATAGGTCAATCCGTTGAATTTTGATGTTGAGTAATTCAAGATATCGGCGTTTCCGGCCATCATCATATCATACCTGAGATCTAATGATACCCAAGGACTGAGTTTAACGCGGGTTCCAACACCAAGGTCGATTACACTTGTGGCGGTTGTAAGAACATTATGACTTGTTGAACTCTCGTAATCTTTCGAAGTTATCAGTGCTTTTACGGTTTGTCCGGTGCTGAAAATACGGGTTCCGAAACCGAGGTTCACATACGGAATAACCGGACCGCTTGCATACTCGATGTGAGTTTTCACCATCAGGTCGTTTACGTTGCTGTGGAGATACGAAAATCCCCGATCCTGATTTGCCGAGTTGATTATAATTTCATTTTTATCCGATCTTCCGTAAAACTGCATTCCCCAATCGAGTCCGGCATAGATGGCAAACCGTTCGGTTGGAAGAATATTCCCCGACATAAACTGAAGGTTGAAACCATAGGTTTTTTGTCTTCTTCCGATTGAATCCCAAAGTGCAGGTTTCAAAAGGTTTTGTTGGGTGTAGTGAATTCCGAACCAGAAGTCTTCGATGTCGTTTTCTGGTTTGAGGTACTTATATGTGTACCGGTCTTCAACCCAATATCGACGGGTGATGGTTTTGTAAAATTTGAATTCCTCTTGGCCGGTGGAATCTTTTTTAGTTACTGAAAGTTGTGGGGGATCCACATCTGATTTTCCCGCAGTTTTTGCAGGTATTTCGCTTGCTGTACCGGAATTTCCGTCGGCTTCACTAACAGCTTCAGCAGTTTTTGATCTGCTGCCGGAAACAGTGGTTACAGCAGAATTGAATTTTGAATTGGAATTGTTTTGATCGCTTGATTCGGTTTGATAGGTTAATGTCTCGGGTTTATCTGCCACAACAGCGGGAGAGGTAGTAATCGTCGGACTGACGAACATGGTTTCCTGGATTTTTTTATTTCCTGATCCGGCAGGATTAATTAACAGTGCTATGCCTGTTGCGATGGTCATGAATGTCATGGTGAAAAGTTTTTTGAGTGATGTTTTCTGTTTGTCTGAAATGTTCAACGGCGGCAGAACAAGTGCATCTTCCTCCTCGAGTAAGGCGAGCATCTGATCCCAGTCTCCGGATTGAAACTCAGGTTCAAACGACCGGAGCTTTTCCTCGAAAGCTAAATCGGTATGTGTTCTTTCCTGGTTCATTGTCTGTTTATTCTCTCAATCAGGGTTTTCAATTGTTGACGTGCGCTGTGCAAATGCCACTTACTCGTACCTACTGAAATATCCAGCATTTCTGCGATTTCCGGATGGGTATATCCTTCAATTGCATACAGGTTAAACACGGCATTAGTCGCTTTTGGAAGTTGGTGAAGGAGCCTCATGATATCCTGGGCATCCATGTTCCGGACGATGTCGGGATCCATCGAATCATCCGGAAGCTCTTCTTCCGTCATCTCATGTTTGCTGCGTCTTACCTGTTTGCGCACTTCATCGATAGCAGTCCGCTGAATGATCCGGTAAACCCAACCTTCGAAATCGTACGAATGATCGAAGCCGGAAAGACTGGTGAACACTTTTAGAAATCCATGATTCATTACAGATAATGCATCATCGCGATTCACAAAGTATCTGAGACAGAGGGCGAGCATTTTTCCATGCAATCTTTGGTAAACTTCAGCCTGAGCTTTGCGGTCGTTTTGCCGGCATGCATCAATGAGCATTTGCCAGTTAAAACTACTGCCAGCCGAACTTTTGTTCTTCGATTCCTTCAGATCTGTGCAGGTGTCTGCCTCCATTTCGCGGGTGCTTTCATCAGAAACTACGCCAGCCTCCGGAACAGGGTTGGGTAGTTCGCAAAAAAAAATTCACTTCCTACAAAAATCGCTTTATGTGAATGTGGTTTAATCCCGATTCTTAAAAAAACAAAAAGACACACCGAAGTGTGCCTCTCTGATATTATGTACTGAAAGTAAGCTTAGACTTTATTTATAATTGAAACTGAAAGTTTGTATAAAATACGATTTAACCGGTCGTCCGTTTTTCGTTGCCGGAGTCCATTTCGGCATTCCGTTCAAAGCTTTTATTGCTTCCCTCGAAGCGGAACAACCCAACTCATCTTTCAATATTACCGGTTGTGAAATGTATCCGAATTCATCAACAATAAACTTCACCACAACCTTTCCGGATCGGTTCGTTTCAAGGCAGATTTCGGGATACTTCACATTTCTTTCTAAGTATTTGGTTAAAGCAACCTGACCACCGGGATAGGCTGCGAGAACATCCGGATTTATTTCTAACGGACTTGGTTTTACCGGTTCCGGATCCGGAAGTGTGCGACTGAATAAATCCTGAGATTTAAACAGATCGATTGGAGTTGAAATCTGAAGAGGGATTTCTACCACTTGCTCCACGATTTTTATTTTATCTCCTTCTTCAAATGGTTTTTCCTCTGTTAGTCGCTTTATTATTTGTTTTGGCGGTGGCGGAGGAAGTGTAAATGCATAAATCTGAACTCCATCGTCATCCGGTTCTTCAATTATGTAAATTGAATTTTCCGATGGAACTCGCTCTACATTAAAAGCCCATAAGGTGAATGTGCAGGATCCGATTATTCCAATGAGGAAATTTCGGTACCGGTTTCGGTTGATGTTTCTTCGGTTCATAGCGGGTCATTTAAACTCTTAATGTCCGAATGACATCATTGGTTACATCCGAATCGGCGGTGATATACCAAAGGCGGATTTCACTTCATAAAAAAGCGTTACCAGAAATAAAACGGGAATGTGTTTTCTGTGGAGTGTATGGTTTCGTGCGCCGGAAGTTCAACGAAGCCATCTGTACCAACCAGATTGGCCAGATCGCCCGAACCATGCCCGGGTTTTGGAATGGCTTTTCCGGTTGAGCGGTCAATTATTACAGGTAGAAAATATGTGAGGTTCGGTTTAAACTCAATTTCACTTTCGATTTGCATAAATTGATTTAGCGGGCTAATTCCCATACTTCGCCAGAGCCATGGAAGAAAAAATCGTCGGGCACAAATGGTCGTGGAAACCGGATTGCCCGGAAATGCAAAAACCGCCTTTGAATCTTCCGTAACACCGAACCAAAACGGTTTCCCGGGCCGCTGTTCTACCCGATGAAACAAAGGTTTTACGCCCAAACGGATTAATACTTCCGGCAGAAAATCGAACTTGCCCATGCTCACCGCTCCACTCAACAGCAGACAATCGTGATCCTTTAAAACCGACTTTAAACCCGCCTCCATTTCATCCCGGTCATCGTTGAAATGAAACAGATTTCCAGCGATTCCATTTCTCTCACACATCGAGCGCAGCACATGCACATTACTTTTTCGTATTTGATGCGGAAGTGGTATTTCTTTAATATCTACTAATTCGTTTCCGGTGCTGATGACGGCAATTTCCGGAAGGGATTTAACCTTAATATTCTGTATCCCAACAGTTGAGATCACACCGGTTTCAGGGTAGTTAATTTTGATTCCTGCCGGCATTACCTCATCACCCTTTTTATGATCCGAACCCATCAGGTGAATATTCTGCCATTCGCGAACGGATGAAATTTTTAGTGTTGCTTCATCATCGACAATTTCCAGATCTTCATACCGAATTACCACGTCTGCATTTTCCGGAAGAATCGCTCCCGTCATCACCTCAATAGCGTTTCCTGTTCCTGTTAATGCGACAGATTCTGCGCCGGCAGCCTGAACACCGGTTATCTTAAAATTCCGAATCCCTTTTGAGTAATCTTCGAATCTGATGCAGATGCCATCCATGGCAACCCGGTTGAAAGGTGGGAAATCCCGATCCGCTTTAATGTCTTCTGCCAGAACGCGACCTTGCATGGCAGAGGAGGAAACAGTTTCCTCTCTGGGAATAAAAAGGTTGCTGAGAATAATCGATTCTGCTTCGGCAACGGAAATATTGGTTTTCATTTTAACCACCGATTGTTGCCATACTTTCTTCCACTTGATGGGATCGGAGTTTTTCCGCTTCAAAACCGTCGACAGGTTTTTTGCTCACCGCAAACCGGATTGCATCAGCGATCTCAAAATCGGATGCGCCGGATCGCAACAGATCCCGAAGATTGAGTGAACTATCGGCATACAAACAAGTGCGTAAATCTCCGGTTGGTGTTATGCGCAGCCTGTTACACGATCCGCAGAATGTTCTGGAATAGGAAGCAATTATTCCGAGCTTTCCTTTAAATCCGTTCACGCGAAACCGCTTGCTGGTATCGCCGGGTTTTGATATTACCGGTTCGAGATTTCCGAATTCTTCCTGCAGTATATTTTCAATTTTCCGGTAATTCAGAAAATGCTGTTTTTCTTCTCCGATTCCGTTGAACGGCATTTCCTCCAGAAATCGAACATCGGCAAATCCATCACGGGCAAGCTGGGCCATGGGAATAATATCTTCTTCGTTAACTCCCGCCATCACTACCATGTTCACCTTCATTTTTATTCCGAGACTTTTAAAAGTGTGCATGCAGGTAAGCACATTTTCCAATTCATCCCGACGGGAAATTTGAAGAAAACGTTTTCGGTCTAATGTATCCAGACTAATATTCACATTCCGGATTCCGGCTGATGCAAATCGATCTGCAAAAGGTTCGGTTAAGGTTGCGTTTGTTGTGAGGTTAATTTCAGAAAATCGATTGAGCGAGTGAATGTTTTCAATAAAATCCATCACACCTTTTCGAACAAAAGGTTCTCCGCCGGTAATTCTGATTTTTTCAATTCCGAGATCTGCCAGAATGTTGAGCAATTTCAGCATCTCCTCGTACGTGAGAAGTTCCTTTCGCTCGACGAAACTGATTCCATAAGCCGGCATGCAATACGTACATCGCAGATTGCACCGGTCTGTTACGGCTAATCTCAGATAGGTTATTTTTCTGCCATGCGAATCAATCAGCGACATAGAATCAACAGCTTTCGTTCGGATTGGTAAACAGATCGCTTTCGTCTTCGTTTGGCCGGTCTGTCAAACATTTAAAATCCTTTTCAATTAACACATAAGGAATACGGTTTCTCGATGTTTCGAAACCAACCTGATCTGTATTTATTAATTGTTCGGCAAGATCAGCGCGAAGGGAAATTTTCATGTTTCCTTTTTGAAATCCGGTGGTAATTTCTTCACCGGTTTCGTGCGTCTTCAGTTCATACGAAAAAGTACCATCATTAAAATGAGTCAACTCTTCAACCGATTTTCCGCTGCCAATCCGGTCAACTTCTGTTTGAGATAAACGAAGACGGATTGTATCCCCTTGAATTCTGATCTTCATGAATTTTCAAAATTAAAATTTAGTACTCATGAAACCGGATTGATGAAAAGATGATCCGCATACTTATTAATTAACAGAGAGTCAGACCATACGTTTTGAAATTGTTCATTTCTGCTACCTTTGGCAATTCGATCGAATTTTCATTGAACTAATATGAGACAAAGAATACTGTTTACCTTTTTGCTGTTTTGGACTTCTGCAGTTTTGGTTTTAGCACAGGATACAATTCGGGCAAGCTTTGAGTCTTCTCCGGTTTGTTACGGAACCCAGACTCAATTCATCAATAAATCCTACGTTCCCACTTCACTCGGTGGTGTGAATTACCTCTGGAAGTTCGGTGACGGAACTACTTCCACCGATCAGTTCGGAAAGCATACATATAAACTTAGCGATACTTTAACCACGCAGAATTTCAACGTTACTTTAGTAATTACTTCTAAAACCAATCCACCCGACATCGACAGCGTTACCAATACAACAACCGTCTATGGTTTGCCCCAGGTTTTCTTTAACTGGAAAGTAATTAATCACGGAAGCACTCAGGAAGTACAGGTCGACTCAATCAGTATCGACAACGATAATTTCACGTACACTTACACTCTTGGCGGAGTGCTGAAAAGCAACAATAAAAAACCGGTTTTTTCTGGTAATGACCTAAAGCCTTACCTCGACGGAAAGGATCACACTTTTACTCTGTTTATGCGATCACCAGACGGATGTGAGAACTTATATTTGGCAACTTTCAACTACAACCCGTTGGGAATTGAAGATCTCATTCAACAGAATGTTCAGTTATTTCCAAACCCGACAACCGGAATTTTAAACATCCCTCAGGTTGTTGAGAATATTGAGATTCTTTCGATGGATGGAAGAATCCTGATTTCCGATCAGCAAACCGCATCGGTTAATGTTTCGGAATTTCCAGCCGGAATTTATTTAGCCCGCATTAAAACGGGTGACAGAATTTTCCTGCAACAAATAATCAAACAATAGTTTTCCATTTCTACGGCCTTTAGAATTCTGAAGCGAAAAGGCACAGGCGATTTGTTTGTTTAATTTTGCCGCCGGTTTTAAAGTTTAAAATGAAAACCGGAAACAAGGCAATTCTCTATATCGGATACTTCCTTTTCCTTATGGTCGGAATGATATCCTGTAACTCCTCTACTATAACCGATAACCGTATCGACAATTCCGGTGATATCTGGAGTATTACCGATACGCTCAAAACGGATTTTGAAATAGAGGATACCGCCTATTATCACGACATACTTTTTACTTGTCGGGTAACGAATGAATATAAATTCTCCAACATTTATGTCTGGTATTCCATCACGGCTCCGGACGGAAGAATATCAGAAGGGATTAAAACCTTTGATGTGATGGATAAATCCGGTAAATGGCTGGGAAGCGGTTTTGGTGATGTTCATTCTTACGAACTTCCTTTATTAAATAACTGGAATGCCGGGATGAAAGGAAAGTTCGAAATCCGGATCGTGCAGAATATGCGAACAGATGAACTTACCGGCGTACGAGGAGAAGGGGTAAAAGTGAATAGAGGGGAAGATATCTTTTAGAAACAATTCAATTTGATTTGAGATGAAATATGATGTAACCGTTATCGGATCGGGCCCGGGAGGATATGTGGCGGCAATCCGCTGTGCTCAACTGGGAATGAAAACCGCCATCGTTGAAAAATACAATACCCTCGGAGGAACATGCCTCAACGTGGGATGCATTCCTTCTAAAGCACTTCTTGACAGCTCTGAACATTATCATGCTGCCGCGCATAAGTTCGAAAAACACGGGATTGAAATCACCGGACTGAAAGTAAATCTCGCCCAGATGATGAGCCGCAAAGATGGCGTGGTTGAACAAATGACCAAGGGTGTTGATTTTCTGATGAAGAAGAACAAAATCGATGTTTACCGGGGAGTCGGGAGCTTTGTTAATGCCAACCAGATTTTAGTAAAAGGGGAATCGGATACAACCATTGAAACCGACAAGGTGATTATTGCCACCGGTTCTAAACCGTCTTCGTTGCCGGGAATGGAGATCGATAAAAAGAGAGTTATTTCTTCAACCGAAGCGCTGAAACTCACCGAAATTCCAAAACATCTTGTGGTGATAGGTGGCGGCGTAATTGGTATGGAGCTCGGATCGGTTTACGGTCGTTTGGGTTCTAAGGTAAGTGTTGTCGAATACATGGATTCCATTATTCCGACAATGGATGCGGATCTCGGTAAAGAACTTCAACGCGTGATGAAGAAACAGGGATTCGATTTTTACACCGGACACAAGGTTACTTCCGTAACAACCAAAGGAAAAAAGGTTACCATAAAGGCTGAAGGTAAAAAGGGTGAAGTGGTTTTGGAGGCAGATTACTGTCTGGTCTCTGTTGGCAGAAAACCCTACACCGAAGGTTTAAATCTGGAAGCTGCCGGATTGAAAACTGACGATCGTGGAAGAATACCGGTTAACGAACATCTGCAAACATCCGTTTCAAATATTTACGCCATCGGTGATGTGGTTCAGGGAGCGATGCTCGCACACAAAGCGGAAGAAGAAGGAGTTTTTGTGGCGGAATGGATCAATGGTCAGAAACCGCATATCGATTACAATTTAATTCCGGGAGTGGTTTATACCTGGCCGGAAGTTGCGTCTGTGGGCAAAACCGAAGATGAATTGAAGAAAGGCGGGATTGCTTATAAGACCGGAAAATTTCCTTTTCGGGTTAATGGTCGTGCGGTTGCGGGAATGGACATCGACGGTTTTGTAAAGATTCTAGCAGATGAAAAATCCGATGAAATTCTCGGCGTACATATCATCGGGCCCAGAGCGGCAGATCTGATTGCAGAAGCAGTGGTTGCCATGGAATTCAGAGCAAGTGCAGAAGACATAGCCCGAATTTGCCATGCTCACCCGACAACGAGTGAAGCCACCAAAGAAGCAGCGTTAGCCGCAACAGCCGATCGGGCACTTCACGTTTAGGATACAGGAATCTATTACTTTTGATGGGATTGTGATTCCATGAAAGTAAAATCATTTCTAATTTGGATGTGTCTGGCCGTGTTCGGATCGTCCTTTAGTTCGGCACAGAAAGCTGAAAATCCTTCAGTATTCGCGATTCAGGCGGGTGCCGGTATTGCCGGTGGCGTATACCAACCGGGAGGCATAAGTGATGACCGCGACACAGACACTTCTCAGGTTAGCAGAGGAGCTGTATGGATGTTCTCTTACGACTATCTTGTTGGCAAACGGTTTTCGGTTGGCGGATTAATCGCATCACAATCTTTGGAGGTGAGTTCAAAATTAAAAGCGACGAATACCTCTTCCGAAAACGGACACATTCTGAGGACGTATATCGGGTTTCGCGGAAACTGGCATTATGGAAAAAATGATAAAATCGATCTGTACAGTGGTTTTAAAATCGGTATTGTGAATTTTAACACAACACGGGTCGACAACTTTGTACCATTTCGCGAATCGTACATTGAAGCAAAGAACAATTACTCAAGATTGGCTGTAGGTTTCACACCGATTGCCGCCCGGTTTTTCGTGTCGGATAATCTCGGAATTAATCTTGAAACCAGCATTGGTGCACCTTCGTTCATTTCCATCGGAATGAATTACAGAATGTGATTCTCAGAAAAATTGCTTTTGGATTTGCGTTCGCATTTTTATTTACAGATTCGACGCGTTCTCAAAATGTTAAATTTTCCGATACATCAAATCGGATGGCTTTGGTAAGTCCTTCGGGTAAGTTTACCGGATTCGAATTCACAGAGATTTCTTCATTTTCGGAAGGGAAATGTTTTATCAATAAAGGTGAACTGTATGCATTTGCCGATTCCGGTTTAACGCTACTAACCGAATATGTTTATGCAATTGTTTCGGGTTATAAAAATGGATTCGCCATTGTATCGAGAGATTCGGTTCATTATGGTTTTATCGATTCGGCAGGTTCTGAAATCTGTGAATTGAAATACGAAGCAGTAAAATCCTTTAAACGCGGATTCGCCCCGGTTTCAATTCAGAACAAATGGGGATTAATAAACGATTCCGGTAAATTAGTTTATGGTTGTGAACTCGATTATCCTCCGAACATTTTAAACAATGGATTGATTCTTATTATCCGCAATTCGAAATGGGCGGTGCTCAATAACGACCTTTCTTTTTTCAGAGAATTTCAATACGATTTTATTCTTCCATCCGGTGAGGCGTGGCTGGGAAGAGAAAAGCAGATTTTATGGAATAAATAGATTTTCAATCAGGCTAATTTCCTTGGATTAATTTTGCCCGATGCAATGGGAAAATACTCGACAATTTGCGCTAAAGCAGGATGAAGCGGATGAATTAAAAACTTACCGACAAAGATTTTTTATTCCGCAACACAATGGAATCGACTGTGTTTATTTAACCGGTAACAGTTTGGGTTTGCAGCCAAAAACGGTACGGGAAAAACTACAGCAAGAACTTGATGACTGGGCGGAGTTTGGAGTCGAAGGGCATTTCGAAGGCCAGAATCCATGGTTTCACTACCACAAATTTTCAACAGAATCGGTAGCGAGAATCGTTGGGGCCAAACCTGTTGAGGTTGTCGTAATGAACAACCTCACCGTAAATCTACATTTAATGATGGTCTCCTTTTATCGGCCATCCGGAAGCCGGTATAAAATCGTAATGGAAGCCGGAGCTTTCCCTTCCGACCAATACGCAATGGAGTCACAGGTGAAGTTTCATGGTTACGAATACGACGATGCAGTAATTGAAATAAAACCCAGACCCGGAGAAAACGCGCTGCGAAATGAAGATATACTGCAGGTGATTCGTGATAACGGAGATTCGATTGCTCTGGTGATGTTCAGCGGAGTTCAGTACTATACCGGTCAGGCTTTTAACATAAAAGAAATAACAATAACTGCTCATGAAGTGGGTGCCAATGCCGGATTTGATCTCGCACACGCTGCCGGAAATTTGGAATTATCACTACACGACTGGGATGTGGATTTCGCGGTGTGGTGCAGTTATAAATATCTGAACTCTGGTCCGGGTGGAGTTTCCGGTGCTTTTGTTCACGAAAGACATTCGAACAATCCTGATTTGCCAAGATTTGCGGGTTGGTGGGGACACAAAGAATCGGATCGCTTTTTAATGAAACGCGGATTTATTCCGGAATCAGGAGCTGCCGGTTGGCAATTGAGTAACGCGCCGGTATTAACCATGGCTGCACATCGTGCTTCCCTCGATATTTTCGACGAGGTGAACATGGCACAACTCAACCGAAAATCCGTTCGATTAAACGCTTATTTGGAGTATGTGGTTTTAGAATCAGTCAGGTCGAATCCAAAACTTTCGTTCACGATCATTACCCCAGAAGACCGGGGATGTCAGCTCAGTGTGTTAACCGGAGAAAATGGAAAATCCCTTTTTGATCATCTTACGGAAAATGGCATAATCGCAGATTGGCGCGAACCGAATGTGATTCGTATGGCACCGGTTCCTTTGTACAATTCTTTTGAAGACATACATCGATTCGGAGAAGTTTTGAAATCATTTTAGAACTGTAAAGCACAATGGCAAGAGAGTTCAGACAATCGGGATTCAGCAACCGTGCGGAGAATGAAGGTCACCGCTTGATCAACAAAGACGGAAGTTTTAATGTTGAGAAAACCGGATTGCGATTCTTTGAGCGGTTTAGCCTGTTTCACTGGTTAATTCATCTCTCTCTTCTCCGGTTCGTAAGTATTCTGTTCGCAACTTATCTTGTTGTGAATGCAATTTTTGCGATAATCTATATGTTGTGCGGACCGGAGGCGATCAGTGGTCCAATACCGGAAACCTCATCCGAAAATTTTTTGCATGCATTCTTTTTTAGTACGCAAACTTTGACCACTGTCGGTTACGGATCTCTTTATCCGATAAGCAAGGCCGCTTCTCTGGTGGCTTCGGTTGAAGCCTTTCTGGGTTTGCTCGGATTTGCCATGGCCACCGGTTTATTGTATGGAAGATTTTCAAGACCCAAAGCGCGAATCCTGTTTAGTAACCGGGCACTCATTGCGCCGTATCGCGATGGTAAAGGTCTGATGATTCGTTTGGCGAACGCGAAGGAAAGTCAGATTACAAACCTTTCGGTAATCATGACATATTCAGAATTGTGGAACGAAGACGGCGAAATCAAAAGAAAGTTTTTTGCCCTTGATTTAGAAATACAGGAGATCTCTGCATTGGTTACTTCCTGGACTTTGGTTCATCCGGTTAATGAAGACAGCCCGCTTTGGGACATCAGTGAAGAAAAACTCAAAAACAAAAAATCAGAAATTATTATTCATCTGCGCGGGTACGATGAAACCTATTCTCAGATTGTTCAGACCCGGGCGTCGTTTACTTCCGATGAGATAATTCTCAATGCTCGTTTCCGAAAAATCCTCGGTCATAACGAAGAAGGAAAAGCGACCATTGATTTAAGTACGTTGAGTGATTTCGAAGTGGTTTCGGTATCCTGATCCGGAAATTTTATAAATCAAAAAGTCCGGCACAAGACCGGACTTTTCGGAACTAAAATTACTAACCATGCTTATCTGATGATAAGATCTTTTATGATGAATTACTTCATCGACACGTCTGTAAGATTAGGCTGAAAGGACAAGGTCTCTGGATCAGCACATGGTCAATCTTTAGTAGTTAGTAGTTCAAATGTAATTCGAAAAATTAAAAATTAAAGAAAATTTTTTCTGATGCAGATCTTAAAATTAAATGTGATCGGGTTCTTAAAAATGAATTCTCTTATTTTACAAGCAATTGCAGGCATTGAGTGAAGTCCCGGATGTCCTGAAAATTTTTTTCCGTGACTAATAAAAGTTGATTCGTTTTTTGTTTCAGACTAAAAATATCAGCATGTTCACCAACCTTCGCCACTATTTTTCCGAATCGTTCCGACTGATAATAGCGCTGATCATTTTCATTCGGGAAATAACCGATGAGCTTACCCATTTTGATCCGGATTTTCCCGAAGCCAAGTTCGTTCCCCAGAAATTTCAAACGCATACTATAAATGAGATCGGCCACCGCTTTTGGTAACGGACCAAATCTGTCTTTGAGCGAATCGCGGAATTGGATCAAACCTTCTTCGGTTTCAATTCTCGAAAGTTCCGTATATAAATTCAACCTCTCCGCAATGTTCGAAACATACGCGTCGGGAATCATAATGTCGAGGTCGGTTTCTACCTGACAATCCTCGGCCGACTGAAACTCCTCTTCAAAAACATCTTTGAATTCTTCTTCCCGAAGTTCCTTCACCGCTTCATCCAGAATTTTATGGTACATGTCAAAACCGATTTCGGAAATGAAACCGCTCTGTTCTCCGCCCAACAAATTTCCGGCGCCCCGAATATCCAAATCGCGCATGGCCACATTAAATCCGCTGCCGAGATCCGAAAATTCTTCAATAGCGTGAAGTCTTCTTTTTGCATCGTCGGTTAACATGTGAAATGGCGGAGCGATCAGATAACAGAATGCTTTTTTATTACTTCTCCCAACACGACCCCGCATCTGATGTAAATCACTCAAACCAAAAAACTGAGCGTTGTTTACCAGAATTGTATTGGCATTCGGAATGTCGAGACCGCTTTCAATAATGGTGGTTGAAACCAAAACATCGTACTCACCTTCGATAAACCGGAGCATAACATTTTCCAATTCATCGCCCGGCATTTGTCCATGACCCACAACCACTTTAGCCTCCGGACAAGCATCTGCAATCATCGAAGCGAGATCGTAAATATCCTTAATCCGGTTGTGCACCACGAAGACCTGGCCGCCCCGTTTTAATTCATTTTCGACAGCATGCTTAAAAACATCCGGACTAAAAACC
The DNA here is from genome assembly GCA_016124755.1 of Bacteroidota bacterium. Lineage (GTDB taxonomy): Bacteria > Bacteroidota > Bacteroidia > NS11-12g > UBA9320 > WGNA01. Next base: position 50,713 of record WGNA01000021.1, read on the forward strand.
TGAAGAGAAGTCTGAATAGGTTGACGGTTTGGAGGAGGCGTATTAATTACAGACAAGTCGCGCGCACCCATTAATGAAAAATGCAGTGTTCTCGGAATCGGCGTTGCTGTGAGAGTTAATGTATCAACATTAGCCCGAAGCTTTTTGAGCTTTTCTTTCGCACCAACTCCAAACTTTTGTTCCTCATCAATAATGAGCAGACCCAAATCCTGAAATTTGATTTTATCACTCAGAATTTTATGCGTTCCGATGAAGATATCGGTCTTTCCCTCGGCCAGATCTTTCAACGACTGACTTTGTTGCTTCGCCGTTCTGAACCGGTTTATGTAATCGACATTGCACGGAAAACCATCAAGCCGGTCTTTAAAAGTATGATAATGTTGCTGGGCTAAAATGGTTGTCGGTACCAAAACAGCCACCTGTTTATTATCGCAAACTGCCTTGAATGCAGCCCGCAGAGCAACTTCCGTTTTCCCGAAACCAACATCGCCGCAAACCAGTCTGTCCATCGGATGGTCAGACATCATATCGCGCTTTACATCTTCAGTTGCTTTGCTCTGATCCGGCGTGTCTTCGTACAGAAAGCTCGCTTCCAGTTCGGTCTGCAAATAATTGTCAGGAGCAAACCGGAATCCGGGTTGAGCCTTTCGCTGAGCGTACAGTTTAATGAGATCGCGGGCAATATCTTTAACCTGTTTTTTAGTCTTCTTCTTAAGATTCGTCCAGGCTTCTGATCCGAGTTTGTTGATCTTCGGAGTAAAACCTTCCTTGCCCGTATAACGACTGATTTTATGAAGAGCTCCGATATTCACATACAGTAAATCGTTGTTGCTGTATGAAATCCGGACCGCTTCCTGAATTCGTCCGCCCATCTCAATTTTCTGCAATCCTTCGAACCTTCCAACTCCATGATCGACATGAACGATGTAATCGCCGGGTTTCAGATTTCCGAGTTCGCGTAAAGTGAGCGCCTGATTTTTAGAAAAGCGCTGTTTGCTCTTGTATTGATAATGCCGACCGAAAATCTGATGTTCGGTGTACAGTGCTAATGAAAATTCTTTGTCGATGAAACCTTCGCTCAAACCCAGATAAACCGGCGTGAATTTTACGTTAGCTCCGAGATCTTCGAAAATGCTTTCGAGTCGCTCGATCTGTTTGCTGGTTTCCGAAAAAATGTGTTGATCGAAACCCAATCGCGACTGTTCCTGAAGGTGTTCAATCAGTAGTTTAAAATTCTTTCCGAAAGTTGATTGCGCAGTCTGATTGAATTTTAGTTCGGTTCGGTTCCGGAAATGCGGCGATCCTCCCAATTCTATTCCCGACAATTTTGAAAGTTTGTCTTTCACTTCATCGGTCGACATAAAGAAATCCGAATTTTCTTCTGTTACTCCGGCAGAAAGAAGATCGAAAGATTCGTGCAAACGATTTCCGACAAACACAACATCTTCCGGGAGGTGATGAAACAAACTCACACGGTTTCCGGCAACAGACTCGTGTTGGATATTCGGAACAACCGAGGTGAATTTTAATTCGGTCACCGATAACTGAGTAATCGGATCAAACTGCCTTATCGATTCGATGTGTCGTCCGTCGAGTTCAATCCGCAGTGGCAGGTCGTGGGCAAAACTGAAAATATCGATGATGCCGCCGCGAATGGAATAATGGCCGGGTTCGTACACAAAATCTTCCCGGGAAAAGGCGAACGTGTTGAGTACTTCCATCATAAATTCGATGTCGAGTACTTCCCCTACCTGAATCTGAAACTGGTTTTTCTCTAACTCTTCTCGGTCGATTACTTTTTCGGCCAACGACTCAGCTCGACAAACCAAAACCAACGGTTCCGATCTTTTCCGGAGTCGGAGAATCAACTCAGATCGCTGCTGAATGGCATTGTTGTCGGGCGTATCCGTTTCAAAAGATTTGCGGAACGAAGGCGGTAAAAGAGCCGCGTGATTCGAACCGAGAATATTTGAAATATCCTGAAAATTATACTGAGCCTCTTCGTCTTCATTACAAATAAAAACAACGCTTCTCCCGGTTTCGGTAAAAATGAGGGAAGCTAAAAAGGCTTTGAAAGATCCTGAAATTCCGGCAATATGAATGTGGCTCCCTTTGGTTTCAAGGGTTTTTATCATTTCCCGGATTTGAGAAGTCTGACTGTAAAAACTGAGAATTTCCCGGGTATTCAAACCTCTGTAAATTGGGTGGCAAATTTAAACCGATCACAAAACGATTTTGTTTGAACTATAAAATCATGATGTGAAATGATGAACTTCTTTCACTTCACAATTAATGAACATCAATCTGTTTTGTTTAAAATAAATTTGAATCCATGCAGTACGCGGTAGTCGATGTTGAAACAAGTGGTCAGTCGAATAAGATCACTGAAATTGCCGTGTATGTTTATGATGACGAGCAAAGGGAAATTGTAGATACCTTTTCTTCATTAGTAAATCCCGAGTGCAACATCCCTGTTTTTATTTCCAATCTCACCGGAATAACCGATGACATGGTTCGCTCGGCACCCCGCTTTTTTGAAATTGCCAAAGAGGTTTTTACCATTACCGAGAACCGCGTTTTTGTTGCTCACTCAGTGGGTTTCGATTACAATGTGATCCGAAACGAATTCCGCGAATTGGGAGCCGACTTCCGACGCAAAAAAATGTGCACGGTTCGTCTCAGCCGAAAAGTATTTCCGGGTTTAAAATCCTATTCACTCGGAAATTTGTGTGAAAGTCTGGGAGTGGAAATTACCGACCGGCATCGCGCAACCGGAGACGCCAAAGCCACAACCCGCTTACTCGAATTAATACTCGACCACGATCTCGATAACAGTGTCGGAAACGCATTAAATGTTAAAAGCCGCGAAGCCTCCTTGCCGCCAAATCTTCCGGCAAATGTGTTTCACGAGTTGCCGGAACAAACCGGAGTGTATTACATGCACGACGAAGAAGGAAAGGTTATATATGTAGGAAAGGCCATCAACATTAAATCAAGAATTGAGGGACATTTCGCGGATACCAGCATTCGAAAATGGAAATTTAAAGACCAGATTTACGACATCAGTTATATGCTTACCGGCTCTGAATTGCTGGCGCTATTGGTTGAATCGGCAGAAATTAAAAAGTGGTTTCCAACCTATAACCGGGCTCAGAAATATACGGGAAGTGGTTATACGCTTTGCCGGTACCGCGATCAAAATGATGTGGAGCGACTTGAGGTTATTAAACAACAAAAGGCAGTGGGAAGTCCGTTGGCAGCCTTTTCAAATCCCACAAAAGGCCGGGAATTTTTGCGTCGGCTTTGTGATGAATTCTCATTGTGCGCCCGAATGACCGGTTTGCAGAATACACAGGGAAGTTGTTTTGATTACCACTTAGGGAAGTGCAAAGGCGTTTGTGCGGGAGAGGAAAGTCAACAGGATTACAACAATAGAGTGGAAGAAGCCATCGCGAGTTTTGCTCTGGAATTCGGCAATTATCTTTTCTGGATTAAAGGTAGAAACCGCGATGAGAAGGCTTTTGTGCTGATTGAAAACGGTCGGTATAAAGGTTATGGTTTCGTGGATACCCTTACTCAGATTTCATCATTCGAAGACATCACAGATTTGCTGGTTCATCAGAATCACAATCCCGATATACAGCACATTCTCCACGGCTATCTCACCAAATTATCTTCACAGGACATCGTGCGGTTCGACAAAATTTCGGTTTGAAAAAATATCCGGGAATATTTAAGAACTGTGAAATGTCTATTGGGTAAAGAACCTTGGCGGAAAACATTTATACCGACGAAGAGATCATCCGAAAGGTGGTTGACGGCGACAGGGATGCCTTTCGACTCATTGTTCGAAAATATCAGAGCACCGTGGCCGGAATTTGTTTCAACATGCTGAAAGATGAAAACCTCGCCGATGAGGTTGGGCAGGATGTCTTTATCCGGTTGTTTAAATCTTTAGCGCATTTCCGGTTCGAGTCGAGTTTGAAAACCTATGTTTCGAGAATCGCAATGAACCTGTGTCTGAACAAACTGAAACAACAAAATACATGGTGGAACCGGTTTTCGGGAACATCTGAAGACTTGGAATTGATGCCAACAAAGAGTGCTGCCCATGATTTTGAAAACAAAGAGATTCTGGCTAAAGCGCTGCAGCAACTTGACGATAAACCGAGAGCTCTGGTTGTTCTTCGAATGATCGAAGGCTACTCAATAAAAGAAACCGCTGAAATTCTTGAAATCCGTGAAGGCACTGTTATGTCGGGGCTGAAACGGGCTTTAGATAAACTAAAAAACATCTTAGAAAAACTGGGTTATGAATAACATGGATAAACTTAATGAGGAACTGAAATCGCTAAAAAGGGATTTTGCTTCCGGCTTCGATGATCGGGTGATTTCGTCGATTCAACATCATGGTATGACCCGAACCGCTAACCGGACAGTTACCCTCTGGACAAAACGGGTATCCACTCTCGCAGCGGCCTGTGTGGTTGCCTTGTTCTTGATTACCTATTTCACATACGGACGAATTTCAAAAGACAGCCTGCTCGGAATAGACGGCTACAGCTCGGTTGATATCTCCGAAAGTTACGAAACCTATAGCTACCTGTACAATGAATAAAAGAATCATCATCATCGTAATTTCTTCTTTGCTTGTGGGATTTGCCGCCGGTGTATTCTCCATGCAAATTATGACGCGGAAGCGAATTCACGACATTATTGAAATGCAACGCCCGCCTAAATTCAGAGACGATCTCAAAGAGCAACTAAAACTTACGCCTGAACAAGCCGAAAAATTTGATAACATCTTTAAAGAACATATTCAACAAGTACGTGGAATAAGAGAAGGCGAGCGGGAAGCACTGAAAAATGCCATGGACGGATTATACAATGATCTTGCGAAAGAACTCAACGAAGATCAGGTGAAAATTCTTCGGGATTTCGAAATGCGCATGAGAAGAAATCATCAGAAAAAAATGCAACGGGATCGGGAATATCACCGACCTGAATAATGTCAAAACAATAAACACAGTAATTATCCAAGCTATGAAAAGTCTGAAATCATTCGCACTGCTACTTGCCCTGGGGGCAGCGCAGGCATTCGCACAAGGACCGGGAAAACCTCATCATTTTAAAGGAGGTCCGGGTCACGAAATGAACATACAAAAACTCGATTCTATTCTGAAACTAACCGACGATCAGAAAGCGAAAATCGAAGCACTTCACAAAGAACAACGCGATAAAATGAAAGCGGCTCGCGAGAGCGGACAGAAGCCTGATCGCGAGGAAATGATGAAAGCGATGAAGGAGAATCGTGAAAAGTTCATGAATATCTTAACTCCCGAACAAAAGCAAATTCTTGAAAAGAAAAGAGAAGAGCAAAAGGAAAAGATGAAAGCCATGCAGGCTGAAATCAAAACTTACCGCGACACCCGGATTAAACCCACAATGGAAAATCTGAGAAACGATTTCGACTCCAAACTCAGCGATCAGGAACGGGCCAAAGTAACGGAAGTAAGAGCGAAATCCACCGAAATGAGAGAAGGCTTTAAAAAGGAAAATGTCAAAGCCGAATCATCAGCACCTGCAGAGGATGATATTCACAGAGGTCATCGCGCCGGAAGATTAACCCCAGATCAGCACAAACAAATAAAAACCTATGTCGACTCCGAACTCAAGCCGATTTTGGATGCCCACAAAGCCGACCTCGATAAAGTTGCGGAAGATCTCAAACCTCTGCGAGCAACCTGGAAAGCAGACATGAAGGCCATTCGCGATAAATACATCGAACCCGACACTGCCAAATCAAACTGCGGTCATTGCAAAAAAGGAGATGGAAAATGTGAAGGTGGAAAAGGAAAAGGTAAAGGAAATGGAACCGGAAAAGCAGATGGTAAAGCACATAGTAACTCTGGCGGTTCAAATGGAAAACCTACCTACGGACATGCGAAACGACCCGATGAATCACAAAGCAATCAACGGGTAAAAGCTGAAAGCGTAAGATTCATCCTGATGTCTCCCGAAGACGAAACGGAAGATCGGTAAGATAATCTGCTGTTGGCTAACCGACCGCCGGAGTGTTGAGAGAGAGCTCCGGCGTCGGTTATTTTAAATCCCTCTCACGACCCAATTGAAAGCATTATGAAATCTAAAAACGCAGCATTACTGCTGTCTCTTCTCGTTTTTCTAATGGTTAGTTGTAAAGACAAAGACGACGACACCGTAACCACAAACACAAACAATTCTTCGGACGAAATTCCGGCTGTTTACAAAAAGATCTACGGCACCACGGATATGTATATTGATGGTGACTACATTGTTTTTAAGACTAATGGAATTCCGGATCATCCCAGTCCGTATTACCAAAATACCCAGTGGTCTGATAAATATGAAGCGTACAATGGAAGCAACCCTCAGTGGAATCAGAATCCGAATACCATTTCATCCGCGAATTACACTTTCAAAATTCCATTGCATCCCACTGAAGACGCAAGTCATGCGGCAACTCCATTAGGCCCGATCGGTATTTCTTTAAACGGGGTGGCTTTTTATAATCAGTACGCCGGACCCAACAATCAGAAACTTACCGGTGAGATAAATTCTTTCGATCAATACAACGGTCATCCTCAACAACAAGGTCAGTATCACTACCACGTAGAACCACTTTATCTCACAAAAAACAGCGGTACAGATGCTCTGCTCGGATTTTTATTAGACGGATTTCCGGTTTACGGACCGATGGAAAACGGCAAATCTGTTTCGAACGACGATCTCGACGACTATCACGGTCACAGTCACGCAACCGCAGATTACCCGGATGGTATTTATCATTATCACATTACTGCAGATGATCCTTACATAAATGGAAGCGGATTCTGGGGAAAGGCCGGCACGGTTTCATTTTAATTTTTAACAGGTTTTGAGGGCAACTTTCCGGCTTGGATTCTTCTTTATTCTGGTTGTTTTTATAGCATGTTCAAAAAGGATGGCTTCAGAACCGTTACCCGAAATTGCCCTGCAAAGCAACATCCTCATCCCGGTGAAAGGCAGATATTACATTGGCGATTCTTTGGCTAATGGAATCTACTTTTTACCGGGTAAAGAGGGTGACACGATTTGGATCAAATCCATTCGAAAAGGGAGAGCCGATGGCATCTGGAAAAGTTTTTATCCTAATCACCGGATTGAAGAGCAACGGGTTTTTATCAACGGATTGAAAGAAGGAGAACTCATTCAATGGTGGCCCAACGGACAATTAAAATTAAAATTCAATTTTCTTCACGACGAATACGAAGGAACCTGTCGGGCATGGAATCAAAATGGTGTTTTAATTTCTGAAATGAATTACCACCGCGGGCATGAAGAAGGAAGTCAGAAAGTCTGGTACGACGACGGAAAAATCAAATCGAATTATGTGGTGAAAAATGGCAGGCGATACGGAATGCTGGGTACTAAAAATTGTATTAATGTTTCGGATAGTCTCTATTAATTTCCTGGTCTTAACAGGGATGGTGTTTCTTTCATCCTGTTCTAAAAAAGAGCAGAGTCTCCCGTATTTCAACGATCCCGCTTTTACCCCGTTTTTTTATTCTAAAGCCGAAGCGGAAACCAAAATCACACATACAATCGGTGATTTTACCTTTACGGATCAAACCGGAAAATCATTTGGGAGCCAACAACTCAAAAATAAAATTCAGGTTGCTTCATTCTTCTTTACCGGGTGTGGAAGTATTTGTCCGATCATGACGAACCATCTCACCGAAATTCAGGATTCATTTCCCGGAAGTAAAGAAATTGTTCTGGTCTCTTTTTCGGTAATGCCCTGGGTTGATACCGTCGGTCGATTGAGTGAATATGCCGCATCACACCGGATAAATTCTGAACAGTGGCATCTGCTTACAGGTGCAACATCGGAGATCTATGCTGTGGCAAGGCAGCAATATTTCGCTGAAGAAGAAACCGGATTCACAAAAGACAGTTCCGATTTTTTACATACCGAACACATCATTCTTGCAGATCGGAATGGAAGAATTCGCGGTATTTATAACGGAACCCTTTTAACCGATATTCACCAACTCATCGCCGATATCCGGGTTTTGCAAAATGATTAATTTGACATCACCACATGTTGGAAGCTGAACGTTCTTCCATCACCGGAAATAAAACGAACCCAATACATACCCGGCATTAAATTAACTGAAACCGGAACTTCGCTGTTCGGTGGAATATTCGTCCATTCACGATTTGTAATTTCTTTACCCTGCAAATCCGTAATCTGTATTTTCAATAGAGCAATTGACTTATCTCCGCTTTGAAATGCGAAAGATCCGGTTGATGGATTCGGATAAAGCTGAAGTGCAAACAACTCATTAATCTCCGGCACAGATAACACCGCCGTGTCTTTTCGATCGATCTTTTTATTTGTGTAGATGTGATATTCACCGGGGAGGAAGAACAATTTTTCTCCGCTGGATTCAACTGTAATACTATCGCCCGAAAAGTAATCGTACCAGGTTCCGTTGGTTGCAAACCCCATCGTAATATCAAGACTTTTAACATCGAAATTGCCGGCAACAACTACTTCCATATCGTCGTGATGCAAGTGAATGGTTTTTCCCATACCGGTTAGATTAATTACAAAATCATCTGTATCAAAAAGTCCTTTTTCGGTTTTGAGATAATTGAGTTCTCTGAAAACTCGGAAGAGATGATAGCGGTCTTTGTCATTGAGATATTGCCACCGGATCGGCTTGTTGCCTACTCTGCCGTTGCTGTCGATGGAAACATCATAACCCAGTTCGCCAAACTGCCAGATCATTTTTGGACCCGGAACACCCAAAAAGAAACAAGCTGCAAGTTCGATTCGATCTAATGCGGTGGATTTATCCTGAATTTTATAGCTGCCGGAAGAAGATCCGAAATGAAGGTTTTTGTACATCAATCGCTCTTCATCATGGCTTTCCATATACATTACCCAATCGGGCTCATCCTGACCGCGGGATGCATACGAGCTATAACTCAGATCGGAAGCATAACCCATTGCGGCTTCATTAAAGGCATAGTTCATATTGCCCCAAAGTAAAAATCCATACTTGCCGAGTTCTCTTTCTTCCACCACGTGGGCGAAATGTTCGAGGATCAGAATTGCATCTGATTTATAGCTGCGGATGGCATCCGACATTCGTTTGAGAAGCGCGATACGGGAAGCATCGTAACTGCCCCAGGCATTTACATCCGAACCGTAATCGATCTGAGTAAATCCCTTACTCAGATCGAACCGAAAACCATCGATATGAAATTCTTCAATCCAATATTTATTCACCCGGTCGAGCCAGATTTTGGTCGCTGCACTTTCATGGTTAAAATCATAACCCACATTGAAAGGGTGTTTTGCAACCGGATTCAAATACGGATTTGCAGTTGAAGGTCTGGAGTTAGCTGCGTCCCACCACATTTTGCAGAGCGGACTTTGGCCGAATGCGTGATTATAAACTACGTCCATTATTACCGCAATCCCTTCTTTATGACAGGCATCTACAAGGGCCCGAAAGTCATTTTCATTTCCATAATATTTGTCGAGCGCCATGTGAAAAGACACATTGTATCCCCAACTTTCATTTCCCTCAAATTCAGAGACCGGCATAAGTTCAATGGCATTTATTCCGAGTTTTTTCAGATACGGAATTGTATCTATTAAGGACTTGTAGTCGTGAGCGGCAATAAAGTCGCGGATTAATAATTCGTACACAACCAAATCCTTTTTGGCAGGAGGCGAGAACGAATTATTCTGCCATACAAAAGGTGTTTTATTAAATGTAAATACACTTACAATGTCTGTGGTTTTACCGGTCGGGTAAGCCATTAGATTCGGGTACGTGGTTGAGTTGATATAACTGTCGTTCCAGGGGTCGAGAACCTTAGTACTAAAAGGATCTGCAACCGACATATTACCATTAATTAAATACTGATAGGCATACTCTTTATCGGCTTGTAAACCCGGAACATCGAGCCAGTATGTATTGCCATCGGCAGAAAGTCGCATGAGATAATTGGTGTCAACCTGCCAGTTGTTAAAATCACCAATTACATACACATAGTTTTTATATGGGGCGTATAGTGTAAACCGGGCCGTTTGATTATCGAGTGTTGTTGCTCCGAGCGGCATACTTACCGATGGATTTGTTCTCGGACGATTTGGTGTGATAACGATCTGAACCGAGTCTGCAATTTCAGAAGTCCCGTTGTCGGCAGTGATCTTCACATTGTGCACTCCGCTGGTTGTGAAACTCAATAAATAATCAATGGAAGTTGCCGTATCAGCGGATGTTTTTTCAACTCCATCTACATATAAGTGAATATCCGATGGCTGGGAAACATACGCCAGGAAATCGATGAATTCACCAGTATTGGCGAATCGTACTTTTTCGGCGGGTGATTGAATGGAAAGCGCAAAGCCGTCGTATAAATCATAAAATATATCACTACCATCCGAAGTTCGGCCGACTTTGCTTCCATCGGCATTTCTAAAAACAAATGCGAGTCGTTTAATTATTTCACCAGAGGGAACTCCATAAAAATTCCGTATGTGATATTTTTTCTGATACGTGTTATTGCCGATATAGGTCATTAACACTTTGCTGTCGGCTTGTCCCCAGTTTCCCTGAACATATTTCCAGTCTGTTGCCGAGGAACTTTTATCGGTAATTACTCCGGCATGCATATAAACAGAGGGAGGAGTGAGATTCTCGAGTTGTTTATTACCGAGCGATGCATTATAAGTAACGGTTATGGTGTCGTTTTGTCCGGGAAACGGCGGACTAACACTCACCTGAGCATAGGCAGAAAATACTCCCGTTAAAAGGCAAAGCAGAATTAGTTTTCGCATGTGTTGAGTCATAAATAATATTCGGCCTTATATAAAAAAAAGAGCAACCCGAATTTATCCGGATTGCTCTTCAGCGTTAAAAATCAAAATATACTTATTGAACAATGAGCTTTTCATAGGCTGTTGATCCTTCGCCGTCGGAGATGATCAACAGATACATTCCCGGAACGAGATCCTGAATGTTCAGCGTTGTTGTTTTTTCTAATCCGGTTGCTTGCTGAACGGTTCTTCCATTCAAATCAACCAATGAAAGAACATAGTGTACGGGTTCGTTTTTGAATTTTACGGTTACCTGATTTGTTGCCGGGTTAGGGAACATCCGGTAAACATTATCAAGGTTGGAAATACCAACCGACGATACGTCACAAGAATTGAAAACATACACCGGCAGAATGGTGTCATTCATTGTACCGGCGAAGTCTGAATAGCGGTTCCAGCCTCCGACTCCGCTTTCAACTCCGCAACCGCCGGTTTTAAAATCGAACGATTCAGAACACTTGTCGTCTGAGCATATTCCGTTGTAAACTTTCCACTGGTAATCGTCAATAATTAAAGAGGTGAAGGTGTATTCATAAATATCATCACCATTATCGTCGGTCATTTCAAAAGAGTCTTTTTTCCAAATGGCACCGGGAAATGAACCGGCGAGGAATACTCCGTTTGCATCGGCGATTTCGTTGCTCATATCTACCCGGAAGGTAACTTTCACCGGAGGAAGTACAGACGGACAATTGGCTGTACACTCGCCAAAGCAAACCTTTACCTGATCGGTCAGAATATCCGCCCAAGCATCACCATTTCCGGCAGCTGTGTACAATCGGTTTCCGTTCGAATTGCAACCCGGAGGAATAGATTCATCGGTTCCCCAGGCATTTCCATTTAAATATTTGTGTTGATAAGACCCTTCGGAAAGTCGGAGGGTTACTTCATAAACATTATCTGAATTAGCGTCGGTCAGCATTATTCCCGCTGGATCCCAGTTGGGTTGACCTGCCTGACCGAATGCACCAGCCAGATGAACACCATTGGCACCAACTGTCTGATTGGTCATATCAACCATAAAAGTCACATCAACCGAATCGGAAGGCGGGCATAATCCGTATGCTGCAATGTACGACGCAGTAAATCCGCTTTCACTCTGGTCGTCTCCGTCGCCTAAAAGTTTTTGGAAGCGGTTTCCACCGGAATTACATTCTCCCGGAACTCCTTCATCGCTTCCCCATGAATTTCCATTCACAAACTTGAAAGGATATTCTCCTTCGGGAAGATTGAGTGTAACCTCATAAACTTTATCGTTATCGCCGTCGGTTAATTCGATGGCAGCAGGATCCCAGTCGGCATATCCTCCGGCACCAAAACCACCGGCAACGTGAACTCCATTACTGGAAACCGTTTGCTGACTCATGTCAACCTTTAATGTAAATGCAATTGTGTCAACCGCAGTCGGGCAGGCTTCACAGCTACCAAAGCACACAACCGGAATTGAATAAGTACCGGATGATGGTACGGTAAGTCCTCGGTTGCCACCAACATTGCAGGAAGAAGGAATTCCTTCATCGTTGCCCCATGCATTGCCATTAACAAATTTGTACTGGTAAACACTGTCGGCCGGAAGTGTTACTGTGAGTGTGTACACTCCGTCTCCGTCTCCATCAGTTAATGCAGAAGTAGAAGGATCCCAGTCACCGGCAAATCCGGCTTCATCCTGGAAGCTTCCTGCTACGTGAACACCATTGGCTCCTACCGTTTGCTTGCTCATGTCAACCTGAAAGGTAACCTGAACCTGAGCAAAGGAAAATGCAGAAGTCAAAAGCGACATCAGTAATAAGTATCCTTTTTTCATATCAGACTATTAAATTGTTCTTGCCAAAAATAATTTAATAAGTGTAATAATGACACTTTCTTTGTTTGGAATTAACAAATTGTTACGCTAATACCCAATATTAAATCATGGTCGTATTGAAATATTTAAAGTCGCTCATGCTGATTTTCTTTTTGTTAGCATTGAATTTTCCATTGGCCGGCAACAATTCAGGGAATCAAAAAAAATTTATGATTTCCCCGCCATTCTGGTACATAGATCTGGGTTCAGATACTTTGATGCTGTTGATTAATGCCGAAAAAATAGCCGGAAAGGAAATTTCCTTCAGCTCTGAATCCATTAAAATCATATCCGATCAGAAGGGTATGTCGCAGAATTATCGGATGATAAAAATTTCAGTTGGCACAAATGCACCGGACAGTTTTAACATTCTTGTTAATGGAAAACCGGAATATGTTTATCACCTTTTCAAACGCAAATCCGGGAGATCACCATTGGTTTCTTCTTCCGATAATATGTATCTGATTACACCGGATCGCTTCGCAAACGGAGATATTTCCAATGATGAAATCCGAAATTACCCGGATCCGGTTGATCGATCTAAAAGTATGTCGAGGCACGGTGGGGATATCCGGGGAATCATTAATCACATTCCCTATTTAAATGAATTGGGAGTAACAGCTCTTTGGCTGAATCCGATCTGGGAGAACAACCAGAAAAGAGCTTCGTATCACGGATATGCCTGTACCGATTTTTACGCCATTGATCCGCGGTTCGGGAGTCTGAAAGAATATCAGGAGCTGTCTGGGAAACTGGCGGAATCAGACATTGCTTTGCTGATGGATGTGGTTTATAATCATATCGGCAGTGATCATCCATGGATGAAGGATGTTCCCGACAGTAACTGGTTTCATTTTTTTAAAACATTCACACAAAGTAATTACCGGGCGGCAGCACTTTCAGATCCGAATGCCTCCGAATTTGACCGAAACAGACTCGAAGACGGATGGTTTGTTCCTACCATGCCGGATTTAAATACCAATGATCCTTTGCTCTCCGCTTATTTAATTCAAAATACATTGTGGTGGATTGAAACAGCACATCTCTCCGGATTAAGGATTGATACGTACGCGTATCCCGGAAATTCATTTATGAGAAAGCTGACTCAAGCGGTGAAAAAAGATTTTCCTGATTGTTTTCTACTCGGTGAAATATGGGAGATCGGAGATGCTGCACAAGCATGGTTCGCTCCGAATAATATTAAAAATTCACCGGATCAGGGACTGGATGCCGTTACCGATTACCAACTGTATTTTAGCATTAATAAGTGGTTGAAGGAAGACGAAAGCTGGAGCGAAGGGTTGGGAAGATTGTATTACGATCTCGCTGCCGATGTGCTTTACCAGAAACCGAATGAGCTGGTAACATTTGTCGACAATCACGATCAGCAACGTTTTTTCGGCACGATTGATTCCGATACCCATAAATGGAAGCAAGCCATGACTTTCCTTTTAACCATCCGGGGAATTCCTTGTGTTTATTACGGAACCGAATTGTTGTTTTCAGAACAGGGCGACGATGGAATAAAGCGAAAAGATTTTCCGGGCGGTTGGTCAAATGATTCGTCAGATAAATTTACAGCAATCAACCGAACACCTGCAGAAACAGCCGCGTTCAACTACATCGCAACCTGGTTCATGTTTCGCAAAAATCATCCGGATATTTTCGATGGGAAACTCATCCACTTTGCTCCTGAAAAAGGATTGTATGTTTATTTCAGAAGGGGTGAAAAAGAAACTCTGATGGTGGTTCTCAGCAATTCGTATATGGATCAGGTGCTCGATGTTTCAACACTGAGAGAGATTCTTCCGGCAAATACAACGATTAATGAATTTCCAAAAGGATCGAAAGTACCTTCATCTCAGAATCTCATTATTCCGGCAAAAGGGATTTTTATCGGAACTTTTCAAAACCGGTAATCATTCCGGAGTATAGGTGATCGCTCTTCTTTCGGTTATTAGAAAATTGCACAATCCCGCCACAACCAATGAAATGCCTGCCAGAATCATCGTATTAATGATCTGGTCACCCAACAGGTTTTTATACAAAAAGTTGATTCCTCCAATGGATGCAACGATTTGCGGAATCACGATAAACATGTTAAACAAGCCCATGTAAAATCCCATTTTTTTCGGATCGATCGAACTGGATAACATGGCATACGGCATAGATAAAATGCTGCCCCAGGCAATTCCAACCAATGAATAACAGATGTTCAGATCCATTTCACTTCGGGCATAATACATCGCCAGAAAACCGATTCCTCCCAAAATCAAACTCGCCATGTGGATGAATTTCCGGTTGATTCTTTTTTTGGTGGTATAAAAGGTAAGCAACAGTGCAAAGGCCATCGATGAAATTCCGTACAAACCGGCTGATGCACCTACACTATCTGCAGCATTATTAAAAGCCGCATCCGCTTTTTTATAATTGTCCGCATCTGCTTTAATAGCCATGTTATATTCCGTTTCAACCGGTTTGGGTGCGTGAAAAACGTGTTCGGTGAGTGCAGGTGTTGCCATACTCCACATGGTAAAAAAGGCAAACCAGGAAAAGAACTGAATTACACCGAGTTTTTTCATCGTCGAATTCATGCGACCAAATCCCCGCATAATTTCCATCGTACCATTCATAAAACCTTTGCTGTTTTCTTTTTCCTGCTGAAAAGCTTCAAGGTCTTCGGGCGGATATTCCTTTGTCGTAAAAACCGTGTACAGGATGGTAAGGATAAACACAACGGCTCCGATTACGAAAGCAATTTTCACATTCATCGGAACCACACCTGCAGCTGCTTGGTTACTTACACCGATATTAGTCAGAATTTTTGGCAACTGACTGGCGACAAAAGTTCCGATACCGATTATGAGTGTCTGCACTACAAAACCATTTGATCGTTGAGCATCGGGAAGTTTATCGGCAACCAGCGCCCTGAACGGTTCCATACTAATATTGATACTCGCATCGAGCATCCACAAACAACCGGAAGCAACCCACAACACCGGTGAATAGGGAACGAAAAACAAAACGATCGTACTCAAAATGGCTCCTACTAAAAAATACGGTTTTCGTCTTCCAAAAACCGGATGCCAGGTACGGTCGCTCATGTAACCAATAATTGGCTGAACTATTAATCCCGTAAAAGGTGCTGCGAGCCACAAACCGGGAATCTGATCCGGTGTTGCACCTAATGTCTGGAATATCCTGGACATGAAACCACCCTGTAGAGCAAATCCGAATTGAATTCCGAGAAATCCGAAACTCATGTTCCAGATATCAATGAAGCGCAAACGTGGTTTCGACATCGCTCAAATTTTTTGGGAAAGATAGAAATTATTTGATATGTGTGTTTATGACACTAAGGGAGGTGCGTCATTAAATCCTGTCGCCGAATCCGGTTTCAGAACGCAGGGAAATCCAAATCAACTGAATCGAATTTCTTTTTATCAAACTTATACAGCATGGCGGGTTTATGAGCCACGCCGGTTTGTTTTTCCTGAAGTGGAACCACGAACTGAGCTTTTAAAATTTTGCGTCGGAAATTCCGCTTATCCATTCGTGTATGCAGAATAATTTCATAAAGCCTTTGCAACTGGGCTAAAGTGAATTTCTCTGGCAACAATTCAAATCCAACCGGCTCGTGATATATTTTTCGTTTCAGAAATTCAATCGCCTTATCGAAGATTTCATTGTGATCAAATGCCAGTTGTGGCACTTTATGAATAGGAACCCAAATAGCATTGCTCGCAAATCCAGATGGAGTTGGCTTGTAATCTTCAATTTTCACTAAAGAATAATACGCAACGGTGATTACTCTTGCCTCCGGATGTGCCCGAATCTTTTTCAACCAATCCAGATCTTCCTTTTTACTGATCCGGTTCGGACTACCAAACGTAAAGAACTGCTCCAGAAAAATATTTTTCAATCCTGTAAGCTCGTATAAAACTCTCGCTGCCGCATCGTCAAGCCCTTCGTCTTCATAAATGAGGTCACCCGGTAAAGCGAGAAAGTCTTCGATTTTTTCATCCGGTGTTCGCTCGATCAAAAGCACCTTCATGTCACTTCCGTCGAATCCCAGAATCACGTTGTCAACCGAAACATTCGGGTTAATGGTATGGTTAAATGCAGCTGACATGGCAGTGACTCAGTTGAGGCCCAACAAAAAAAACAAAGTCTGCTTTGTCCACAAAGGCTATTTGTATGTTTGTCATGCTAATAATTAATCTTCTGATTTACATCACATCACAAAGTGTACAAATTACACTAAGTTTGTTGGCTTTCTCAAATAAATAATATGATTCTGGTTGCAGACAGCGGATCGACCAAGTGTGACTGGCTCATTGCCGCAGACGGGGAAATGATTGAAACCAAGACGATGGGCTTCAACCCGTTCTTTCATACATCGGAATTAATCGCAGAACAGATATCGGCCAATCCTGAATTATCAAAAATCGCAGATGATGTTGATGCTGTTTTTTTCTACGGAGCAGGTTGTTCCAGTGAGGATCGCGACGAAATTGTGAGGAAAGCATTGAAATCGGTGTTTACCAATGCGATCGAAATCGTGGTAGATCATGACCTCACCGGAGCGGCATTGGCAACTTGTGGTAATAATCCCGGCATTGCCTGTATTCTCGGCACCGGATCCAATTCCTGTTATTTCGACGGGAACATGGTTTCAGAAGTTATTCCAGCGCTCGGATATATACTTGGTGACGAAGGTTCAGGATCGTATTTCGGCAAACAACTTCTTTCCAATTACCTTTATAAAAGACTGCCAAAAGATTTGAGTGAAGAGTTTTATCAGACTTTCGGACTTGGTAAGGAAGACATTTTAACCAGTGTTTACAACAAGCCGAACCCCAATGTTTATCTCGCTTCATTCATGCGATTTGTTTCCGATCACCGGGAGCATCCGTATGTGAGAGAAATGATTTATAAAGGCATCCGGCATTTTGCGGAAATTCATATTCTTTGTTACGAACAGGCTAATTCGGCAACAGTGAATTTTGTTGGATCGGTCGCATATTATTTTCATGAAGTTGTGAAACTTGTAGCTGATGATCTCGGTTTCACCGTGGGTTCCATCGTTAAAAAACCCATAACTTCTTTAGCCGAATACCATTTGCAGCGCGTTAAATCCTGATCTAAAAATTCAATCGAATTGAAAATTTCAGCCTGCATTTTCGACCTCGATGGCGTAATCACCGACACAGCCGAACATCACTTTTATTCCTGGAAAAAAATTGCCGAAAAATTCGGATTCGATCTTCAGGAAGAGAGAAATGAAGAATTAAAAGGGGTGAGCAGAAAAGAGTCTTTGCTGAAAATAACTTCATGGGCCGGAGTTAAACTCAAGCATGCCGAAATAGAAGATTTGCTTAGACTCAAAAATGAAATCTACCTCGAAAGTATCGGGCATTTATCGGCCAGTGATATTCTCCCCGGAGTGGAACATTTTCTTTCCGATTTAAAACAAAACGGAATTCATACCGCCATCGGATCGAGCAGCAAGAATGCGCGATTTATACTCGATCATCTCGGATTGACTTCTTTATTTCCGGTAATAAGCGACGGCAATAGCGTGGTGGAAACAAAACCGAATCCGGCGGTTTTTCTGATGGCTGCACAACTTATGGAAGTTCCGGATGAAGAATGTGTGGTTTTCGAAGATGCGGTTTCCGGAGTGGAAGCTGCCCGTTCCGCCGGAATGAAATGCGTCGGAATTGGCAAACCTGAAATTTTGTCTCGGGCGGATGCTTGTATATCCACGCTGGAAGATTTTACTTTCGATCGATTAAAACAACTGCTCTCATGAAGCGCTATCTGCAGATTGATCCCTGGAAAATTATTGAGGAAGGATTTCATCCGGGTTACAACCGGGTTTCCGAAAGTGTCTTTAGCACAGGAAATGGCAAATTCGGTCAGCGGGGAAATTTTGAAGAAACTTTTTCCGGAGAATCGCTTCAGGGAAGCTATGTAGCGGGTGTTTATTATCCCGATAAAACAAGGGTTGGCTGGTGGAAAAACGGTTATCCCGAATATTTCGCAAAAGTGCTTAATGCGCCCAACTGGATTGGTATGCAGGTTTGGGTTAACGGGGAAGAACTCGATCTTGCCAAAATCAAAGAGGTGCATTCGTTTCGCCGTGCACTGGATATGCAACACGGTGTATTCAGCCGAGAAATGGAGGTTTCGTTTCAAAACGGAATTCGCTGCCGCATTGAAACGAATCGGTTTTGCAATCTGGCGGAAACCGATTCACAATTGGTTTCCTATAAACTCACTGTTGTTAATTCCGATGCGTTAGTAGTGATGGTTCCTTTCATTGACGGGAAGGTGCTGAATTCTGATTCGAATTACGAAAACCGTTTTTGGA
Source organism: Bacteroidota bacterium (assembly GCA_016124755.1). Taxonomy (GTDB): domain Bacteria; phylum Bacteroidota; class Bacteroidia; order NS11-12g; family UBA9320; genus WGNA01. The sequence goes on from WGNA01000021.1 coordinate 69,853, forward strand.
AACAAGGCGTTACCGACACACGGGGCGATGATCTTCTATTAATCGCAACTACCAAAAAAACGGGTTTTGATGTTGGCATTGCTTCCAATCTTGAAGTGGTAGCGAACAATCAGCGGTTGCTTCCGAAAGATCAGCACAGCCGGAAAAAATTTGTATCCAACCGTTACTCCGCAAAACTCACTATTGGCGGAACGATGGAACTCACCCGGAAGAATATTATCGTTTCTTCACTGGATGTTCCGAGAGCTCAGATGGAGGTTCATCTCCGTTCCAGATTATCCCAGCTCAAACCCATACCGTTTGCCCATCTTTTAGAAAAGCATGAAACCGCGTGGCGAAAAAAGTGGGAAGAAAGTGATATCGTAATTGAGGGAGATGTGGAAGCTCAGCAGGGAATCCGGTTTAATATTTTTCAACTCAACTGCACTTACAACGGAGAAGATCAACGGCTGAACATCGGTCCTAAAGGCTTTACCGGGGAGAAATACGGAGGTTCAACGTATTGGGACACAGAAGCATATTGCCTTCCGTTCTATCAGGCAACGGCAGATGAACATGTCGCTAAAAATCTGTTGATCTATCGGTACAAGCATTTGCAAAAAGCTATTGAAAATGCCCGGATGCTCGGTTTCAAAAACGGAGCGGCACTTTATCCGATGGTTACCATGAACGGCGAAGAATGCCACAATGAATGGGAAATCACCTTTGAGGAAATTCATCGCAACGGAGCAATTGCCTATGCAATCTTTGATTACATCAGGTACACCGGAGATTCGGATTATTTAGCCAGTCACGGACTTGAAGTGCTCATCGGTATTTCGCGGTTCTGGCGACAGCGCGTAAACTGGAGCGAAGACAAACAGCAATTTGTAATGCTTGGCGTTACGGGTCCGAATGAATTTGAAAACAACGTCAACAACAACTGGTACACAAACCGACTCGCCGTTTGGTGTATGAAATATACAATGCAGTCGGTGGAATGGGTGAAAAATATTCATCCGACCGATTGGAAACGCATTGTTGCCAATACCGGATACAAACCCGAGGAAGCATTATCGTGGAAAGAGGTCGTCGATAAAATGTACTTTCCATTTAGTGAAAAGCACAATGTCTTTCTTCAGCAAGACGGGTTTCTGGACAAGGAACTTATTCCTGTTGCGCAACTTCCCGAAAGTGAACGACCTATTGTCGAGCACTGGAGCTGGGATCGGATTCTAAGATCTTGTTACATCAAACAAGCAGATGTATTACAGGGCTTTTATTTCTTCGAAGATGAATTTGATGAAGACACACTTCGAAGACATTACGATTTTTATGAACCGCTAACAGTTCACGAATCTTCCCTTTCTCCATGCGTGCACAGTATACTGGCGGCAAAACTCGGAGACCACAGAAGAGCTTACGAATTTTATTTGCGAACCGCCCGGCTTGATCTCGACGATTACAACAATGACACATGCGACGGTTTGCACATTACCAGCATGGCCGGAACGTGGATGAGCATCGTGAAGGGTTTTGCCGGAATGCGCGTCATCGACAACCACCTTAGCTTTAAACCATTTTTACCCGAATCCTGGAAGTCTTTCAGTTTTCACATTCGCTTCCGGGGTGAGATAATGGAAATCCAGGTGGATAAAAAAGGACTTACCATAAACGGTGAACCGATGGCGGTTTCCGGGTGATATTCAGAATAAAAAATTTAGTGTTATGAAACACAAAGCCGGACTCTTTCTTCTTCTTTTCGCTATCCTGAACGGATGTTCCAAAAAGGCTTCATCGCCACAAGAGAGCAAGTTGTTCGGACTCGCCTCCCCAATCCAGCTCAATCACGGATCGAACACCATTTTTTTGGCGGACTACTTTCCGGTTGATCTGAAAATTGATTCGATACGAATCGACGGGCCGTTGAATTCCGGTGTGAATATGAAAGATTTTCAGATTCTCATTAACGTAGGAGATCAAAAGATTGAGCCGTTGATGAACCTCACCATTTTCGCCGAGGGAATTCCGTACAGTATTCTACTGAAATCACCGGTTAAAAAAGTCGTGAGTTTTAATTTTAATGATGAGAAAGAACATCAGGAAGTTCGCATTAAAGGTGAATTCAACAGTTGGGATCCGGCGCAATGCGAATTAAAAAAGTCGGGTAAAGAGTGGGTTGGAAAAGCGTATGTGGCTCCGGGAACCTATCCATATAAATATGTGGTGGACGGAGTTGAGCAAAACGATCCGGATAATTCTGAAACGATTTCCAACGGCATGGGAGGAAGTAATTCTGTGCTAAAAGTTGCCGGGATTAAAGAAGACAAAAAGCCGGTTTTATTCACCGATAATTTCGTTAAACACGAGATCACTCTGGGAAGTTACAATGTGAAAGGAGTTTATGCCTATTACGAAAATTTCCGGTTACAAGCTGAGCAATCGGGTGATCAATGGATAATTAAAATCCCTCCTTTTGCAACCTACGATGCGCGTTCGCATATCCGCGTTTTTTGTTTTAATGAGGAAGCTGCCGGGAATGATATTCTGATTCCGATTAACAAGGGAAAGATTATTACTTCCACTTCAAAACTGAACAACAACGACTGGCAGAGCAGCATCATGTATTTCCTGATGGTGGATCGTTTCTTCGACGGAGATTCAACAAACGATCATCCTATTTCAGATCCGGCTGTTTTGCCGAAAGCGAACTACATGGGTGGCGATCTGAAGGGAATTACCGAAAAAATTAAATCCGGTTATTTCCGGGATTTGGGAATTAATACGATCTGGATTTCACCGATAACAAGAAATCCGGATGATGCGTGGGGACAATTTCACGATCCCGAAACCAAATTCAGCGGATATCACGGTTACTGGCCAATCTCATCCAGCGAGGTTGATTATCGATTCGGCAAACCGGAGGATTTGAGGGAGATGTTGGAAACGGCGCACAAAAACGGAATCAGTGTGTTGCTCGACTATGTGGCGAATCACGTGCATCGCGAACATCCGCTTTACAAACAACATCCCGATTGGGTAACTCCGCTTTACCTTCCGGATGGATCGATGAATACGGAACGCTGGGATGATCATCGCCTCACCACCTGGTTCGATACTTTTATGCCTACTCTAAATCTGATGGATAATAAAGTCGCGGAATTTATGGTCGATAGTGCGGCGTATTGGATGACCGAATACGACTTCGACGGTTTCCGCCACGATGCGACCAAACACATCCCCGAAAATTTCTGGCGGCTTCTCACGAAAAGAGTAAAAACCATTTCGAAGGAAAAAGGGAAGTATCTCTATCAGATCGGCGAGACTTACGGAAGTCGGGAACTCATCAACAGTTACATCGGAAGCGGAATGCTCGACGGTCAGTTTGATTTTAATCTCTACGACCAGGCACTTACTGTTTTTGCAGATGATCATCAGCCGGTAAACCGATTAACCGGAGCATTGGATGCCAGTTTGAATACGTACGGATTTCACCACTTGATGGGCAACATCAGTGGAAATCAGGATAAACCCAGATTCATCAGTTTTGCCGACGGCAGTTTGTCGTTCGATACCGAATGGCTCGAGTACAAACGAATCGGTTGGAAGCAAACTATCGGAATTAAAAATCCGGTCGGGTACAAAAAAATGGCGTTGTTTCAAGCCTTTAACATGACCATTCCGGGAATTCCGATCATTTATTATGGAGATGAAATCGGAATGCCGGGAGCCGGAGATCCTGACAACCGCCGCATGATGAAGTTCGGAAAATTATCGGATGAAGAAGCCGCATTAAAACAGAAAGTGGCCAAACTCACCAAACTGAGAATGGAACACATGGCGCTGTTGTACGGAGATTTCACCTGGATGAGAACCGACAGCGTGATCATGTTTAAGCGCAGGTATTTTAATGATGAAGTGATTGTTGCGCTGAACCGTTCCGACAAAGCCAACGAAATAAAATTACCCGATGGAAAGCCATTGATACTGGAACCATACGACTTTGCCATTATTCCCATTAAACGACCCGAATCTGCCGAATGAAAATGCCCAAAATACTCCTGTTGCTTTTCGGAGGAATCTTTTTGATTTCCTGCCAGAAAGTTAGTGATCACAAAACCGCCGGAAATCCGGTTGAGTATGATTCCCTCAAGTGGGTTGAGAACGCAACCATTTACGAAGTGAACCTCCGGCATTATTCTCCGGAAGGAAATATTCAGGGTTTTATTCCGCATCTCGATCGCCTGAAAAATCTGGGAATCGACATTTTGTGGATCATGCCGATTCACCCGATCGGAATGAAAAACCGCAAGGCTAAAGGCGATCTTTTCGTGGAAGATATTGCCGACTCAACCGAGCGCATGAAATATCAGGGAAGTCCGTATTCGGTTCAGAATTACCGGGCAGTAAATCCGGATTTCGGAACCGTTGACGACTTTAAACTTTTGGTTAAGGAATGCCATAAACGCGGAATGAAAATCATGCTCGACTGGGTGGCAAATCACACGGCCTGGGATCACGCATGGATTACCGAACATCCGGAATGGTACACACACAAAGACGGAAAAATCACCGATCCGCTGAATGAAAAAGGCGAGAGCATCGGGTGGACCGATGTTGCCGATCTCAATTATGATGAGCCGGGTTTGCGAAAAGCAATGACCGATGATATGATGTTTTGGGTGAAAGAATGCGACATCGACGGATTTCGTTGCGACGTGGCTTTTGAAGTTCCGGCAGATTTCTGGGATGCGGCGGTAAACGAAATCCGGAAAACCAAAAACGTATTTATGCTGGCGGAAGCAGAAGGTCATAATATGAAACTGTACGACAGCACATTTCAGATGTATTACGCGTGGAACATTCACCATCAGATGAATGAACTTGCCAAAGGAAAAATTACGCCCGAAATCTTCATTAACGAATGGAAAAAGACCGATTCGCTTTTTGAAGGCAAGGCGTTCCCGATGAATTTTATAACCAACCACGACGAGAATTCGTGGAACGGAACCGAATTCGAACGAATGGGAAATGCCTGGAGAGCGATGGCAGTTCTGAGTTATGCGCTAAAGGGAATGCCGTTGATTTACACCGGACAGGAAATTGGTCTCGATCGCAGGTTGCCGTTTTTCGAAAAAGATACCATCGACTGGAACGTTCCGGTGGGAGATTCGTACACCGGATTTTACAGGGATCTCAACAGATTAAAAGCAATGCATTTTCTGCGGGTGAATGCTCCCATTGAATTATTGGCAACCGGAAATATTCTCGTTATCAACCGGGGTAAAGCTACCTTCATGATCAATTGTTCGGAAAATCCCGAGTCGATGAATCTCAACACCGATGGGCGGCAAATTCTCGATTCGTACGGCTGGTCGGATGATAAAAAATTCTCCGCCTGGGGGTATTTGGTTTATGCGAATGAGTGAAGCTGAGAGTAGGAATTAATTTGCCTAAGGGGTTTTGAAGTTAGGTTTGAGTTTCTGCGGAAGTCTATAATTTTATTTGAAAAATAGCTTCGGTTGCTGCGGTGAATTGTTGAATTAAAATCCGGCGGGCTAAAGCCATCCCCTCCCCATACGAAAGTTCGCGAATTTTAAATTAACAGAGATGAACGAAGGACAATTTAAGTGTTTAAATGGTCTTCAAAGAGTTCAGATTTTATGTTAAACCTATTAATTTTCTAAGAAGTCATTCAATTTGAAATCTAAAATTTCAACAAACAAAAAAGCCGATGCTTCTTGCGCACCGGCTTATCACACCTTGATTCAAAAAATAATTATCAATCCTTTTTAGTCATATAGACCGTCTCGGCTAATTCAATTAATTTTAATAATTCGGTTACGTCTTCGTTGGTTTCTCCTTTGGTTGCATCGCGGATTATGGATTTAACGGTAGCGAAATTTCGTTGTGGCACAAACTGACTTTGCCGTAAAATCTGTGCGTACATCGCTACTCCTGAGGCGAGTTTAAAATCGCGACTGGCTGAGCTAAAAGGAGTGGAACTGGTATTTAAAGAGGTTTCCAATAAAATGCTTTTCGTTCCTTTTGGCTGTTTATACCGGAGTTTTACCGTTAACATTTCGTTTCCGAAAGAAGTGGTAGTTGCCGGTTTCTGATATTTGAGATTCACCTCGCCCGGAATTTCTTCTTTGCTGTTGGCCGGAATTATTTCATACAAAGCTGTTACCGTATGACCGGCCCCGAGTTCGCCGCCGTCTTTGGTGTCGTCGTTAAAATCCTGTGCCGGCATAATGCGGTTTTCGTACCCGATAAGCCGGTATGCTTTTACATGAGCCGGATTAAACTCAACCTGAATTTTTACATCTTTGGCTATCGTGAAAAGTGTGGCTCTCAGATCCCGCTCAAAAACCCGCGACGATTCTTTCCGGTTGTCGATGTAGAAATAATTTCCGTTTCCGTTGTCGGCGATCGTTTCCATTTTCGAATCCTTGTAGTTCCCCATTCCGAATCCGCAAACCGTTATAAAAATGTTTTTGTCGCGATTGCCGACGATCAGGTTTTTCATGTCGCCGTCGGATGATGCTCCGACATTGAAATCGCCATCGGTGCAAAGAATTACCCGGTTGTTTCCATCGGTGAGCAGATTTTCCATCGCCACATTATAGGCGAGTTTTATGCCTTCACCTCCTGCGGTAGATCCACCTGCTTCAAGCTGATCAATTTGTTTTTTGATGTAGTCTTTTTCATCGCACCGGGTGGATGGCAATGCGAGTCCGGCGGAACCGGCGTAGGTTACAATGGCTATTCGGTCGTTTTTGCCCAATTGGTCCACCAACAGTTTTAGTGAACTTTTTACTAATGGAAGTTTATTTTCTTCATCCATCGATCCGCTCACATCAATAAGAAATACGAGGTTGGAAGTGCCGAGATGTTCCATGTCGATGTCTTTTCCTTTTAATCCGATTCGAACGAGCTGGTGGCCTTCGTTCCACGGACATGCGGCCGATTCGAGATGCACAGCAAATGGATGTTCGTTTTTCGGCTGGCCGTATCCGTATTGAAAGTAATTGACAAATTCCTCTACTCTAATGGCGTCTTTCGGAACCGGGAAATTCGAATTGAGTTTGGTGCGCATCACGGTATAGCTGGCGTTGTCCACATCAATACCAAAAGTGGAAAGCGGTTCTTTCAGCGGAGATAAATAGGTGTTCTCAACAAGTGGTGCATACGATTCATTATCCGAATCCCAGGGATCATATTTGGGTGAAGCAGGTGTTATCTCCCAGAAAATTGTGTCCGATTTACCTTTGAATTTGCGATCATAATTCGCGTTTTGAGGCTGGTCTTCCTCTTTATCGTAATAATCATCAACTCCATCTGCGTCAGTATCAGCATTATTTGCCCATGTAGTTCTACGCGAGATCGGCTTGGCATTTATGTCTTTCTTTCCAAGCATGTCACTTCTTCCCTGATGTTTTGCATTTCCCGAAGCCTTTAAGCCCACATTGGTTTTATTGGTGGTTACGAAATAATTTCCCTGTGGAACGCTGTACGAATGCACCGGAGCAGACGCTTGTGAAAAATTATCACCAAAGTCCCATTGGTAGGTAAGATCTCCTTGTGAAATTGCTCCATTTGAGGTGAAGTTATAACTAATGATAACAGAATCACTCAGATTATTTACCGAATTGACGGGTTTGGGGTTTGATTTCTCAGTTGAAATTTTTACCGATGAAAATTGGGGAAAGGAATCGGCCTCCTGATACTTTAGTGGTTTTTCATCTGCCGAATCCACTTGTTTTAATTGATTTTGATGGGGATTAATCGGAGTTTCCTGTAACCGGGTTTCTGTTGCCACATCGTTCTTTCCAAATTTCTGATTTCGCAACAGGAAAGAAATTCCGGCTAATAAAATCAGAGAAGCGGCCAAACCTTTCGTCCAGTGCCACATAAAAATGGCCGGTCGTTTTTCTCTGTCGAGTTGTTGTTCTATCGAGTCCCAGAAATCCGGTCTCGGTTCATATTGCGGGAGGTTTTCCAATCCGCGCGCTTCATTTTTATCGTTCTTTTTCATTGGTTTTCGTTGCTGAGTTTTTTGCGTAGAATTTTTTTGGCGTGCAGTAGCTGCGTGCGACTAGTGCTCGGTGTAATGTTGAGCATTTCTGCAATTTCCTTGTGTTTGTAGCCTTCGATTTCGAATAATGTGAATACGGTTCTGCAACCTTCAGGCAGGTTTTGAATTTCCCGTTCGAGTGCAGAAGAAGCGAACTCCTGATACGGAATTGCATACTCTTCACTGTTGTCATCGATCGTTTCGAATTGCTGTTCGAACCTGAATTTCTTCACCGACTTCCGAACCACAATCGTTTTCATCCAGGCGCCAAGTGTGGATGAAGCCCGAAAGGTTTTCAGGTCGCGAAAGATTTCAAGAAAGGCTTCCTGTAAAGCATCGTGGGCCATGTCTTCGTCGCCGGTGATCCGATAGGCGAGTGTGTACATGGCTCTTGAATATTGCAGGTAAAGGGTTTTCTGTGCTCTTCTTTCCCCGTCGATACAGGCACGGATCAGGTCCTGTTCTGCGTCGGGTAGTGAAAAGTCTGACGATATCGCCGCTGCTGTTTGTGCCATCATGTAAACTAAAGGGCACGACTCCAACAAAAACGTTGTATGGTTTTGCTAAAATTTTTTTGATTCCGCATTTTCAGGGAATGACAAGAATTTTTTTAGAGAATAACTTTCCACTCGTTTCTCCATTAATAATGATGAAACCTGAAAGATTCTGAAATCGCAGATGTATTCCGTTAGCCGTTGAAATCCATTCTGGAAAAATCTCCTCTCCCCGGATATTATAAAAATGAAGATCGGTCAGAGAATTTTTCGGATAATCAATATATAGATCTCCATTTGACGGGTTCGGCCAGATTGAAATCAAGTCGGTTAATTCATTTTTAACAGAAGAATTGCCTCCTTCAAAAGCACCGATAGAAGGAGTGAAGGCATATTGATTTCCATCGAAATCGGTTGTGAGATCCTGAACTTTGATTCCCGCCGCTATTGCCGGACTGCTTTCCAAAAGGTGAAAATCCTCATTAGAAATATCCTTGAACTGCGGAACCATTTGAATAACGGCATGAGACTCGGTGGTTGGAAGTGTTGGGCCTCCCCACGCTTTGTTGTTATCGTGAAACCAAAGATTGTTGGCAAACTGAAATGTATTCGGAGCGGTATTCGGACCGATGTTCACTTCCGTTGAGACATCTGCATTCATCACTACCACATTATTTATAAACTGACTATTGCCACAGGGAAGAAAACGACTTTCATCAACCGTCTCCTGTAAAATCCGGATAACCCATTTTTCGGGATGATAAATCGTGTTGTTTGCAACCGTAACATATACACAACCGGTAAAACTCACAGATGCCAGAGATCCGATTATCACATTAGCATACACGGCGATATAAGCAGCTTCATATTCTGCCGTATCCGGACGAAAAAACTGCAACCCGGTGCTGCCGCCGAGATTTAAAGTGCGCTGCCCTCCGTTTTTAAAATAGTTTCTCTGAATTAACAGATATGCCGTTCCGCCTTTAGCCTGAATGCAATTGGAGCCCATATTTTCCCAACGGTTTCCTTCTATTATTCCGCGGTGACAACCCACCATGTCGATTCCGCTTCCACCAGCAGAACCATTCAGAAAAGTGCATCCTGAAATTTGAAAATCATCGAGACCTGAAAGTTTTAATAAATCATTATTGCCCGTTGCATTAATGTTCCGGAATGTACAATTCTGCAACACGATGTGATGGGAAGGAGTCTCGAAGGTTCCATCGTCGTCGATGTTAACACCGTTACCCGTTTGTTCCTGAAAAATGAAACCAGAAATTTTCAGATACGCAACATCGCTCAGATGCCAGGCTTCGGTTCCGCATTTGAAAATCACATCGCCAGAAGGATCGGCGAACAGAACCAACCAGTTATCCGCATTTCCGGAATATCCGGTGAGATATTCGATATGTGTATAGGTTCCTTTTACCACAAAAACGGTATCTCCCGGTTTTGCGACCGATAAAGCCCCATCGATCTGATGATACGTTTCTGAAGTACCAACTCTGAGTGTTTTTGCATTTGCTGGCAGGAAGCTAATCAGTCCGAAAACCCATACAATCAACTGTTTCATACAAGATCAAAGATGAAAAGAATTTGGGCCAAAGTCAATTCAGGCATTTATAGGTGAACAACAACAGTTTGAATAATGTTAAAAGTTATTCGGGGAAGTAACCTGATGATTTGAGTTCGGTCGAATACTTAAACACTTAAATAACCGCTTTGAGTTTTAGATGTAGAAAGAATTTCCGAACTTTCAAATGGGGAGGGGTGGCAATAGCCCGGCAGAAATGTAGCCCCTCAATTAACTTCAAAAAAGAAATGCGGTTTTGAGTTCAAGTAGGCAGATTTTACCCTACCCAATAATTATTTTTGGTTGTCCTGCACACTCGCGTGCAACC
>WGNA01000012.1 GCA_016124755.1 Bacteroidota bacterium
CGACAAGGAATTTCGCTACCTTAGGACCGTTATAGTTACGGCCGCCGTTTACCGGGGCTTCAATTCAATGCTTCGCCTTGCGACTAACATCCCCTCTTAACCTTCCGGCACCGGGCAGGTGTCAGGCCTTATACTTCTTCTTTCGAATTTGCAAAGCCATGTGTTTTTGCTAAACAGTCGCCTGGGCCATTTCTCTGCGGCCTGCCGAAGCAGGCACCCCTTATCCCGAAGTTACAGGGTTAATTTGCCGAGTTCCTTAACCACGACTCACTCGAGGGCCTTAGGATTCTCTCCTTGACTACCTGTGTCGGTTTGCGGTACGGGCTAATGCCGGAGCTTTTCTTGGAAGACAATTCACAACTTCGCTTTGCCCGAAGGCTAGGCTCAACGTGCTATTCCGTCAGCACGTAGCTGCTACCTGTCTCCGTCCCTCTCGGCTGGTACAGGAATATTAACCTGTTGTCCATCGGCTACCCTAAATCGGTTCGCCTTAGGTCCCGACTAACCCTGATCCGATTAGCGTTGATCAGGAAACCTTAGTCTATCGGCCTGCGGGTTTCTCACCCGCATTATCGTTACTTATGCCTACATTTGCTTTTCCAGACGCTCCAGCAAACCTCACGATTCACCTTCAACGCAACTGGAATGCTCCCCTACCAATCCATCATTCGATGGAGTCCATAGCTTCGGTATTGTTCTTATGCCCGATTATTATTCATGCACAATCGCTCGACTAGTGAGCTGTTACGCACTCTTTAAATGAATGGCTGCTTCCAAGCCAACATCCTAGCTGTCAATGCAATTGAACCACATTAGCTCAACTTAGAACAAATTTGGGGACCTTAGCTGATGGTCTGGGTTCTTTCCCTCTCGGACAAGGACCTTAGCACCCATGCCCTCACTGCCAGGGAACATATTATAGTATTCGGAGTTTATCTGAGTTCGGTAGGCTGTGACACCCCCTTACCCAATTAGTAGCTCTACCTCTATAATACTTATACCTGACGCTGTTCCTAAAAACATTTCGGGGAGTACGAGCTATCTCTCAGTTTGATTAGCCTTTCACCCCTACCCACAGTTCATCCAAATACTTTTCAACGTAAACTGGTTCGGACCTCCATTTGGTGTTACCCAAACTTCATCCTGACCATGGGTAGATCACAAAGTTTCGCGTCTACCCCCACTGACTCGTCGCCCTATTCAGACTTGCTTTCGCTACGGCTCCGTGACTTAATCACTTAACCTTGCCAGTGAGGAGTAACTCGTAGGCTCATTATGCAAAAGGCACGCCGTCATCCGCCTAAGCAGACTCCGACCGCTTGTAAGCACACGGTTTCAGGTACTTTTAACCTCTTTGTTCAAGATACTTTTCACCTTTCCCTCACGGTACTAGTTCACTATCGGTCTCTCAGGAGTATTTAGCCTTACCAGATGGTGCTGGTAGATTCAGACAGAGTTTCACCTGCTCCGCCCTACTCAGGTGTCGGTTAGAAATCTCAGAACTTCGCTTACGGGACTCTCACCCCCTATGGTTCATTTTTCCAAATGATTCTGCTGTTCGTACTTTTCCGTTATACCGATCCTACAACCCCAGCCATGCCTAGACACGACTGGTTTGGGCTCGTTCCTTTTCGCTCGCCACTACTAAGGAAATCACTATTGTTCTCTTTTCCTCCGCTTACTTAGATGTTTCAGTTCAGCGGGTTTGCCAATTAAGTTCCAATAAATTGGAAGGGTTGCCCCATTCGGACATCCACGAATAAACGGTTATAGGCACCTACTCGTGGCTTATCGCAGCCTATTACGTCCTTCATCGCCTCTGAGAGCCAAGGCATCCACCATGTGCTCTTAGTAACTTATAATAATTATAATTTATTTACTTTCAACATGTCAAAGAACTTATCGTCCTGCTTTTAACAGAACCCGGAGCAGGCCACGTCACATCGCGACTTTCGTCCGGAGTTTACCGGTTGGAAGCTGGTAAACCAATTTCTTATTTAATCGACAACCACATTCGGTTGTGGGAACCCTTTATGAGATGATTCCATTGTCTAGAACATACTTATGTATGCGAGGTGGAGAATAACGGATTCGAACCGTTGACCCCCTGCGTGCAAGGCAGGTGCTCTAGCCAGCTGAGCTAATTCCCCAAACGAGTTGTAGTCCCGAGCAGACTTGAACTGCTGACCCCTACATTATCAGTGTAGTGCTCTAACCAACTGAGCTACGGGACTATTTTATCCGGGCAAGCCGGACCAAATAGAACGCCCAGATGCAGCACATCTGATTGCTCGTTCAGGTAACAATCTTTAAAAGAACGTAATGAAGTAAATTGAAATAGCGAGCCAGCCTGAATACTAGATAATCTCTAGAAAGGAGGTGGTCCAGCCACACCTTCCGGTACGGCTACCTTGTTACGACTTAGCCCCAGTTACCGGTATAACCCTAGGCGACTCCTTGCGGTTATCGACTTCAGGTTCTCCCAGCTTCCATGGCTTGACGGGCGGTGTGTACAAGGCCCGGGAACGTATTCACCGCGTCATTGCTGATACGCGATTACTAGCGATTCCAGCTTCACGAAGTCGAGTTGCAGACTTCGATCCGAACTGAGACAGGCTTTTTGAGATTTGCTCCTTGTCGCCAAGTGGCTGCTCATTGTACCTGCCATTGTAGCACGTGTGTAGCCCAGGACGTAAGGGCCATGATGACTTGACGTCGTCCCCACCTTCCTCACTATTTACATAGGCAGTCTCTTTAGAGTCCCCAGCATAACCTGATGGCAACTAAAGATAGGGGTTGCGCTCGTTGCGGGACTTAACCCAACACCTCACGGCACGAGCTGACGACAGCCATGCAGCACCTTGATATTCGTCTAAAAGAAAATCACCTTTCGGCAATGGTCAAATACCATTTAAGCCCTGGTAAGGTTCCTCGCGTATCATCGAATTAAACCACATGCTCCACCGCTTGTGCGGGCCCCCGTCAATTCCTTTGAGTTTCAACCTTGCGATCGTACTCCCCAGGTGGAATACTTAATGCTTTCGCTTGAACGCTGACAGTATATCGCCAACATCGAGTATTCATCGTTTACAGCATGGACTACCAGGGTATCTAATCCTGTTCGATCCCCATGCTTTCGTGCCTCAGCGTCAGTATTGGCCTAGTAGACTGCCTTCGCAATCGGTGTTCTGTATCATATCTAAGCATTTCACCGCTACATGATACATTCCATCTACCTCGACCAAACTCAAGGTTACCAGTTTCAATGGCAATTCTATAGTTAAGCTATAGGCTTTCACCACTGACTTAATAACCCGCCTACGCACCCTTTAAACCCAATAAATCCGGACAACGCTTGGATCCTCCGTATTACCGCGGCTGCTGGCACGGAGTTAGCCGATCCTTATTCATACGGTACCTTCAGGCCCCCACACGTGGGGGAGTTTATTCCCGTATAAAAGCAGTTTACAACCCATAGGGCAGTCATCCTGCACGCGGCATGGCTGGATCAGGCTTGCGCCCATTGTCCAATATTCCCTACTGCTGCCTCCCGTAGGAGTCTGGTCCGTGTCTCAGTACCAGTGTGGGGGATCATCCTCTCAGACCCCCTATCCATCGTTGCCTTGGTGAGCCGTTACCTCACCAACTAGCTAATGGACCGCCTGCCCATCTGTAACCGTCGGAACTTTAATATCATTGAGATGCCTCACCGATATATTATGGGGTATTAATCCGAATTTCTTCGGGCTATGCCCCAGTTACAGGTAGGTTGCATACGTGTTACGCACCCGTGCGCCGGTCTCTCTCAGACGAATCCAAGATACCCCTCGACTTGCATGTATTAGGCCTGCCGCTAGCGTTCATCCTGAGCCAGGATCAAACTCTTCGTAGTAATAAGTGTTTGAATGTTTCTCAGGCTTTTTCTCAAATAAAATTTGAGGGCTCGCTATTTCAATCAGTACTTCAAAGAACTTTAATATTCAGCGACTTAAATCGCTTTTAGAATATCTCTCTTGTTTTGAGGGCTGCAAAATTACTTTCGTTTTTCATACAACCAAACATTTTTTTAAAAAATTTTCTCTCGTTTTTGAACCTTATTTTTTTGGTTCCGAAAGGGGTTGCAAATCTACTTCTGTTTTCCCCAATTCAACAAACAAAATTTTATTTTTTTTCAGAGAACTTTTTTCACTCGCAACTGGGTTAAACCCTTTCTGTGAATGAGGCTGCAAAACTAATAACTGTTCATCTTTCTCAAAACAAATATTAAAAAAAAGTTAAAATAATTTACTGCGCCCTGATTATCAGTGCTTTAAAAATAGAATCCCCAGATTAACCTTCGTGAATAGACCCTACGTTTCCAATTGTAGCTTTGCCAAATGCAATTCAAATATGGAAATACTACCCAACTCGATGCCTGGCTTCGCGAAAATTTGCCAAGATTTTCTAACGGTATTGTGTTGTCTGACGAAAACACATCTAAATACTGTCTCTCGCTTCTTCAACCAAATTTGAAAACACTTGTTCTCACACAAGGAGAAGCCACTAAGAATTTTGAATCTCTTATACGTGTAATCGAATGTTGTATAGAAAATAACATGAACCGCAATTCGATTATCGTAAATATTGGCGGAGGTGTAATTTGTGATCTGGGAGGATTTGCCGCATCCATTTTTCAAAGGGGGATCTCCTACATTAATATTCCAACTTCACTAATGGCAATGTCAGACGCGGGTTTCGGAGGAAAAAACGGAATCAATCTTGGCGAACTGAAAAATTATGTAGGCACATTCACTCATCCTGATTCCGTATTCATTAACCCAGAATTCTTAAGAACTCTTTCTGAAACCGAACTTTTATCCGGCTATGCTGAAATGATTAAGCACGGCCTGATTGCAGAAACCGAATACTACCACAGCCTGATCCAAAAACATCCCGGTACCATTAAGAGTACCTCGGAATGGGAAGCACTCATCAAAAAGTCTGTGGCAATAAAGACTTCATTTACCCAAGAGGATTTTAGGGAAAAAGGAAATAGAATGGCGCTTAACTTCGGTCACACCTTTGGACATGCAATAGAAAGTATGCTGATCAGAAGAGGGGATTATATTGCACATGGCTATGCTGTTGCTGCCGGACTAATCTGCGAAGCTTTTCTCTCTTTTTCACAACATAAGCTCGGGGAATCTGATTTTATTGAATTGGTTAATTATGTACTCAAAACATTTGGCAAACTTCCAATAATTGAAAAAGACATTCCTGAACTGATTGAGCTGATCAGAAAAGATAAGAAGCATAAAAATGATATCACTTTTCCTCTTCTCAATGGAATCGGTGACTTTATTTTAGTAACAGGACTTTCAGATCAGCAAATCACAGACAGCCTAAAATATTACTGCAATGCAGGAAACAATCAGGCTTAGTCACCCAACCGGAATCATAACAGGCAATGTGGATCTGCCCTTTTCGAAGAGCATTCTGAACCGGATGCTGATCATTAAACACATGTATTCCCTGCCGCTGATGATTCCGATAACTCACGGTAGCCCGAATGATGTGATTGTTCTTTCTAAAAATCTTGAGAAGGTTCTCAAACCGTGTTATAGAGGAACGGAACAATTGGTTTTAGATGTAGAAGATGCCGGAACAGCCTTTCGCTTTCTGCTGAGCTTCCTCTGTTTTAATGGCGGTTTATTTCAGATTAAAGGAACAAACAGATTGCTGAAACGCCCTATCCATGATTTAATTGAGTCTCTGAGAAATATTGGTTTCAACGTCAGTCAACATGAAAGCAACAGACATATATATATACGTACTGATGGGATTCAGGATGTAGAGACATTCTCGTGGGTTGTTTCCGGGTCTGAAAGCAGTCAATTCGCCTCTGCATTAGTTATGATGGCTCCACGCGTAGGTGAGAAAATCAGAATTGATCTTACCGGAGAATCGGTTAGCCTGCCGTATCTCGACATGACCATCAGTATAATGAACAAACTTGGTTTTTCAGTTGCCAGACATCAAAATGTTGTTCTTATTGAACCATTTCAACAAAGCAAAACACTCCTCCATCTTCAACCTGAGAAAGACTGGAGTGCCGCAACCTATTTCTTTTCCATCGCAGCACTTTCCCAGAAATGTAACATCAGAATTAATCAACTTACACTTAACAGTCTTCAAGCTGATGAAAAAATCTCCGATCGACAAAATTCATGGGGAATTAAATTCACTGAGGATGCCGGTGGAATTATCCTTCAAAAAGATAGTGCTCCCAACACTCATTCTTTATCACAAATCAGAAACTACTCTCAAATGCCGGATCTTGCGTTAACAGAAATTGTTACCGACCACGCATTAAAACTCCCGGTTAAACATCAAGGACTCGAGATATTAAAACACAAGGAAAGCAATCGGTATCAAAACATTTTACGGGAGCTCCGAAAATTTGACTTCGAATCGGAGCCGGTTTTCGAAACATATTCAGACCACAGAATAGCAATGAGCCTGTCCGTTCTTTCTCTTTTAAAACCAGTTCGCATTCAGAATCCGGCTGTTGTCAATAAATCTTTTCCCGAATTTTGGGAACAGCTTAAGAAACTTGGTTTCAATTTAGAACAGATCGATGAGTAGTAATTCCTTTGGAGACATTTTCAGAATAACTTCATTCGGTGAATCTCACGGCACCGCTGTCGGCATAACCATAGATGGTGTTCCCGGAAACATACGAATCAACAAAGATCTTATTCAGGCACAACTTGACAGAAGAAGACCCGGCCAGTCAAATTTAACTACTTCCCGAAATGAGCAAGACCGGATCGACATCATTTCAGGAATGCTCAATGATTTCACAACGGGTGCTCCGGTTACCATACTTATATATAATAAGGAAAAGAAACCGGAGGATTACAGCAAAATCAAAGATGTCTTCAGGCCATCACATTCTGATTTTACGTATCAGCATAAATATGGTATCAGAGACCCATTCGGCGGCGGACGCTCATCGGCACGTGTTACGGCTGGTTGGGTGGCCGCCGGAGCCTTTGCGGAACAAATTCTTGAACAGTTTACCAATATTAAAATCACTGCCTGGGTGAATTCAGTTGGTTCATACTCTTTAAAAGAAACACCCTCTCAATTAAACCGGCAGATCGTCGACAGCAGTCTTGTTCGATGTCCGGATGTTGAAATAAGCAATCGAATAATTGAGTCCATAGAAAAAGCCAAAGAAGAAGGTAACAGCCTCGGAGGAATTATCGGATGTGAAATAACCGGATGTGAACCCGGTTTGGGAGATCCCGTTTTTTCCAAATTATCTTCCGAACTCGCCCACGCTATGTTTTGCATTAATGCAGTTAAAGGATTTGAAATTGGCGACGGCTTCGATATTTCAAAACTTAAAGGAAGTGAAGCTAATGATGAATGGGAAAATTCAAATGGCCAACCGGTTACTTCTACCAACCATTCCGGAGGAATTCAAGGTGGTATTTCCAACGGAATGCCGATTCATTTTAAAGTTGCTTTTAAACCCACCTCTTCAATATCCAGCCGTCAAAAAAGTGTGAATACTCAATTAGAACCGGTTGAGTTAAACATTACGGGTCGTCACGATCCGTGTGTGTTGCCCAGAGCTGTTCCAATTGTTGAGGCGATGGCGGCCATTGTAATATTGAATGCCTGGTTGCGAAACCGAAATGTTAATCTCAACCCCGCATGAAGAAAATAACCTTAGTATTCTTCTGTCTATGGTTATTTCTTCCGGCAATTGGTCAGATCACTTATAAATACGATGTAAATCTCGGCATCCCAAGTTCTCATTTATACGGGCTAACGAAAGATAAAAACAACCTCATATGGGTTGCATCTGACAATGGAG
This sequence comes from Bacteroidota bacterium, assembly GCA_016124755.1. Classification (GTDB taxonomy): domain Bacteria; phylum Bacteroidota; class Bacteroidia; order NS11-12g; family UBA9320; genus WGNA01. Next base: position 7,868 of record WGNA01000012.1, read on the forward strand.
TATTTGCCTTTAATGGTTATGACCACCAAACCATTTCTCTAAACAACAATGATGTTTTGTATCTGCATCCCGACAGCCACGGAAGAATTTGGGGAGTGAACTCGTCAGCCAATTTGTTTTATATTAAGGAGGGAAAGGCTTACACACATGAGAATACACCGTGGATACCGGCGAAACTTGCTTCACTTCTGGTGCGGTTTCTAAACGACGGCGACATTACATATCTGGCACATGGAAATGAAATTATAAAAATCCAGAACGAGACGATCACTCAGATCAAATTACCACAAGAGGAAGATGTTGCTATCAAACAAATGTGGAAGTTTAAAGGAAATGTTTACGCAAGATTTGGAGCCGGCTATTGGAAGATTGATGGCGACACGGTTTCTGTTTCTGATATTCCGATTGATGTTTCCGGCGTAATTGATATCGTAGATAATGGCGATACACTGCTTGTCGTGCGCACCGGCGTAATTGAACGGCTTACTAATGATCAATACGGTAAACCCAAACTTGAAAAGATTTGTGATTTCCCGTATAACGATGATGATCGAAGTACTCGACCGTTTGCAGACAACGGTGTTCTCTATCTTTATTCTAAAAACGAACTCTTCATTATTGACATCGAACAAAAGTGTCTCCGTTCATTCTTTAAGGCTAAAGGAAAAATTACCGGTGTGCTGGAGGATCAATTTCACAACGTATGGCTCACAACATTTGAACAAGGGCTATTGCAAATTCCTTTCAGATTTCATCAGATAAAACAAGTAATGTCTTTTGATCAGATCGGCCATACGGTAAACTGCTTTAATAAAGACAGGGATTTAATACTCGGAATGGTCGACGGATTTTTGAAAGTCGACGGTCAATTACTGAGATACACCACCAATGACCGATCCGGAGTAAGAGGTATTATTCTGAATAACTCACAGTATATAATAGGTGGGGATGTTGGTTTATTTAATCTCAACCCCGCAACCGGAAAGTTTAATATGCTAATGACGGAGGCGGTTAAGAAAATTCAGATGGATGGAAATCGTCTGTTTGTTGGCACCAGCTTCGGTCTCCATGAAATATCCCAAAATCTGATACAACAACCCGGATTTGCCGAACATATAAGCTGGATTAAAAGCAGAACTTATACATTTCTCTGCGACCGCGACCGGAATATCTGGGTGAGTTGTATCAAAGGTTTTTACAAAATGCAAAAGGCCGGTTCTGAGCAAATGATGTTTGCAGATGTACCCTCAATTCAGGCGGTATGCGTTCAGATTCTGGATTATTCAAAAGATGAAATTGCGATACTTACCGGAGACAACCGAATTTATTTCGCGAATAAGAATGGTAAAGAATCACATCTGGGTTACGAATTGCCGTCTTCAATACGAATTAATCAGATTCTGTCGCACAAAAAAAGTCTTTGGGTTTCCACTAATAAAGGGATAATCGAATTGACACTTCATTCTAGCGTTAAGGATACTTTGGTTATCGGAAGAACCATATTAATGAATCCAGCACTTTTCGACTCCGAAATTCACCAAATGCAGTTTAAAGGTGATACGCTGTTTTTTGTGAATTCAACCGGTTTGTATTACTTGATTGAACCGGTTTATAAAAATGAAGTACAGTCTGTTCCTGCCTTGTTTTCGGCGTATACATCCAATGGAACTTTAGGCGTTTCCGATCATTTTAATCTGCGAAGCAAAGACCGTAATTTAACGCTCACCTGGTTTGATCCCGGATATTCCAGTCCGTCGTTTTATTATCGGATCATTGGAAAATCTTCGGGTAAGTGGCAGAAGATTTCCCGGAATACATTGCATTTGTCTGAACTCCGGCTCGGCGATCAGTTAATCGAAGTTGTCGCATCCAATGGATTTAATGAACCATCAAATCCGATACAGATTGCTCTGCATGTGAAGGGGAAATTAACTGAGTACACTTGGTTTCAGATCCTGATAACCGCTTTAATCCTTTTGCTGATTTCGGGCATTGCGTTGTTTTGGGTTCAAACCCGGAACCGGGCAAATTCACTTCAGCAGGAACTTCAGTTAACGGAAGCTCAGTTAAAACTCACAGGTCTGCAATCACAGATGAATCCGCATTTCCTTCGAAATTGTCTGAATTCCATTCAATCGTTAATTCATCAAAACGAACAAAGCAAGGCAAGCCGCTACATAGCACATTTTTCACAACTTATAGATCAGTATATTAAGCTATCGGTTCAGAATTTTATTTCTCTCGAAAGTGAGCTTTCAAACATCGAAAACTTCGTGGCGCTGGAACAACTTCGTTTCGCAAATGAATTCAGTTATAAATTAATAGTTGCGCCTGAAACCCCGGTTTACCTTGAAGTGCCAACAATGTTTCTGCAACCGGTGGTTGAAAATGCCATCGAACACGGCTTGATCCCCTCAACCAAATCTGAAAAGAGACTCACAATTTCCATTACCTATTATAATGAAGAACTCACAATTGAAATTTCAGACAATGGTGTTGGCCTCAATCATTCCGAAACACAAGACGGAAATTCTTTAGCACTGAACAACATCCGCAAGAGAATCCAAACGATAAATGCGTTTGACGACATCCAGATCGATTTCAATATATTTGACAACAACGATGTTCCGGAGTTTACCGAATCCGGTACCACTGCAACCTTTATTATAAAATATTTTCATTAAACATCTATGCGTACTAACCCACTGAAAACCTACCTCATTGAAGATGAATTGAACAGCCGGCTCATGCTAAGAGAATTACTCGAATCAAATTTTAAAGACATTGAAATTTGTGGTGAGGCAGATAATCTCGACAAGGCAAAGGAAGACCTGATGAGTCAGGAATTCGATCTGCTCTTCTGTGATATTAAGGTTCGGGGAAAAAGCAGTATCGACCTGCTCGAAAGTCTGGATGAAATGAATTTCCAAACCATCTTTACAACAGCCTTTTCAGATTTTGCTATTAACGCAATCCGGCTTAATGCTGTGGACTACCTGTTAAAACCAATTTCGGTTGACCATCTCGAAAAAGCAGTTCAACGGGCCCGGCAGGCGATTGAAACACCAGAGCAACTTCCTGCTCAGAATATTCGCGGATTAAATAAACTCATGATTTCCGAAACCGGCGGATTATATTTTATTGAACTGGAAGACATCCTCTATCTCAAAGCCGATAAAACCTATACGGAAATCTACACGATTGACGGGAATAAACATATTTCCTGCAAAGGACTTGCACACTTCGAGTCTCTCTTATCTAAAAATTTGTTTTACCGAATTCACCATTCTTATATCGTGAACCTGATTCACGTTAAAAGCTTTAACGCACGTAACCTGGAAATTGAACTTTCACATAAAATCAGACTCAATGTTTCCAACCGCAAGAAAGCCGAATTTATCCGCAACCTCGAATCCCTGAGTTTCGCCTGAAAAATTTGGTGTCAATCTAACACTAAGTTCATCCCACTTTTTCACCCAAAGTTTCATTTTGGGAATTATTGCAGCATTCAGGAATTTAGCTGAAGGTCTGTGACAAACAATTTTTATTGTTTTAAAAATCTAAATATCAGACATTTAGACACAACCATAGCTACACAAACGATGTCTTTCACATCTGCAATCTGGCATTGGCCCATGCATTGAATTTAGAGAAATGAACAGTCAAGTCGCATTGATATCTGTTCAGGTCGCTTATTCAAATTGATAAAAACCGGCTGGGAAACCAGTCAAAAAATTGTGTAGAAAATGAAAGCACTAACTACTGCTTACTTTAAAATTCTTTTTGTTTTTGTTTTGGTTGGATTTACATCCAGATCCTTCGGTCAATGTACCATCGATGTTCCTTCAACACAGGGTTACACCGTTCACATTACCCTCACTCCTACCGGAATTGTTGTACCAGCAACTTGCCAGTATGGCTACAACTTCGACGTTCTTATACGGTATAATGTAACCTTTACCGGTACAAACCTCCCGGGTTCATTGTACACTCTTCAGGGAAACATTTCCTGCTCCTCTTATAAGAATATCTTTTTCGATCTTCCCAACGAAGGTGGATCCGGAACGGCACAAACCAGTGGCAATGTTTGGAGAAGCCAACACGACTGCCAGACAGCAAGTGTTGAATCTTTGGGATGTAATGAGTTTACGATCGAAATTCAGGGGCCCGGAATTAAAACTAAAAAAATCTCCTGTACTGCTCCACTTCCCGTTGAACTCTTATACTTCGACGGTATCGTAAAAAATAATGAAGTCGAATTCAACTGGGCAACCGCATCAGAAGAAAACAACGATTTTTTCACCATTGAATCGTCGCTCGACGGAACCAACTGGGATACGGTTGCTACTGTTCCCGGAGCCGGAACAACCACCAACATCAGCAACTATTCAAAAACAGTTGAAATGCCGGAAGCCAAAATGGTTTTCTATCGCTTGAAACAAACCGATTTCGACGGCAAATTCACATTCTCCAAAGTGGTTGCTGTTCAGAATACTCTTAAAGTCTCTAAACTGAAACTCGCTCCGAACCCTGCCAATACTGAGGTTACCATTTCCACCGAAAAAGCTCTGGGAAGTCTGATGATACTCAATTCACTTGGTCAGGATGTTTCGGCTTCCGTAACCATTAACAGCGAGTCTGAATCAGAAGCAAAACTCGACATCACCCAATTACCGAATGGGTTGTATACAATTATTACTGCTCAGGGAACAACCAAATTGCAGAAGAACTAAGCCTCCGCTCCCGGATCAGAGGATACTCTGGCCCTGGCGTGCCGAACAATCCTGTTCAGATGAAATGGAACCGACTCCAAAAGAGCCGGTTCTTTTTTTTATCCGGCTCACTGTATTTTCGGCGAATGAAAAAGATCGCGCTACACTGGCAGGTGATCATTGCCTTATTACTCGGAGTTGTTTACGCATACATAGCGGTAGTGTTTCACTGGAATGAATTCACTGCCGACTTTATTGAGCCTTTCGGAAAAATATTCATCAATGTTCTGAAACTCATTGCAGTTCCACTCGTGTTATTTTCCATCATTTCCGGAATCGTCAATCTCAAAGACATTAATAAACTTGGAAGGCTCGGAATTAAAACACTCATCATTTATCTGCTCACCACATTTGCCGCAGTGAGCCTCGGTCTGGTTCTCGTAAATCTTATTAAACCCGGCAAACATGTGGATCAACAAACACGGAATGAAAAGAGAATTGAATACGAATTATGGCGGAATGCAGCCGGCGCGAAAAAACTAGACGACATTAATTTTCTGACCGATGCGAACCATGCTTCCGAAGTAGAAACCGTAACCAAAAGACTCGCATTGGAAACAATCGATCCCGAGGTTCAGAAAAAAATGATTGAGGCCGAATCCAACAAATCAAAAGGCCCTTTGCAACCATTAGTCGATGTATTCCCGCATAACATATTCGTTTCCCTCGCCGATATGCAGATGCTGCAGATCATCTTTTTCGCCATCTTCTTTGGTGTTATACTAATCATTCTTCCGGTTGATCAATCAAAACCCATGGTTGATCTGGTGAACAGTGCCAACTTTGTTTTTATCCGGATGGTGGAAATTGTGATGTACACCATGCCGTATTTTGTTTTTGCGCTAATGGCCGGAACTCTTGTTAAATCCGCAGGGAACGACCTCTCGAGATTTCAATCGACACTCAGTTTTCTCGGGAATTACAGCCTCGTGGTAATTATAGGTCTGGTGATAATGGCCTACTTCTTCTACCCTGCTCTCATTGCATTTTTCGCCAAACACATGTCGGTTCCGCGATTTCTCAAAGGAATTTCAAAAGCGCAGTTAACGGCATTCAGCACCAGCTCATCGGTAGCCACACTTCCGGTAACAATGGATTGCGTGAACAACAAATTAGATGTGCCGGAAGCCACAACAAGTTTCGTACTTCCTATCGGAGCCACCGTAAATATGGATGGAACCAGTCTCTATCAGGCGGTTGCCGTTGTAGCTTTAGCCCAGTTACACATGGTAGATCTCGACATTGTTCAGCAGCTCACCATAGTTCTTACGGCAACTCTTGCCAGTATCGGTGCGGCTGCAGTTCCAAGTGCCGGTTTAGTGTTGATGATTTTAGTTCTTGAATCCGTCGGACTAAATCCCGCATGGATCGCTATCATTTTCCCGGTTGACCGTATTCTGGATATGTGCCGCACAGTTGTTAATGTTACCGGCGATGCCACGGTGTCGGTTTTGGTTTCAGGTTCTGAAGCAAAAAACTGAATCTCCGCTTTTAAAGTAAAAGCTACCGTTTACAAATTCACTCTGAGTTAAGTATCTGATAATTCTCTATTTGCATCGGAAGACCGAATTGCAGCGATCAACCTTTGTGATTTCTGTTGGTTTATATCCAAAAGCCATTTAAACGTATGAACAGATATAAATACTTTTTCACCATCCTTTCTTTGGGTTTAGCCGGAATTTCCTCAGCACAAAACTGCGGATCCGATCAAGCAGCCAAAGATTGGGTAAAACAGAGTGCGGCTAACGAGAAAAGCTACATGGATTACCTTGAAGAACTCAGCACTATAAATACGGCTGCTCAGGGAAGAGGAAGTTCTTTAAATAAAAAGGAAGACATCCTGATCATTCCGGTTGTGTTTCACATCGTACACAATTTCGGGCCTGAGAATATTAGTAAGGCTCAGATTTTAGAACAAATTGAAATACTGAATCAGGATTATCGAAGACTCAATTCCGATACTACCAAAACCCGAGACATCTTTAAAGGAAGAGCTGCCGATATCGGAATTGAATTTCGTCTGGCGAACATCGACCCGAACGGAAATTGTACCGATGGAATTACCCGAACTCAATCCCTGCTTACGTATGGTGGTGATGAGGAGATGAAAAAGGTAATTGGCTGGGACTACCGGAAATACCTTAATGTATGGGTGATTCATCACATCGGCATGCAAACCGAAGACGGAATTGTTGCCGGTTATGCCCGATTCCCGTATCAGACCAGCTCCCTGCAGGACGGCATTGTGCTTAATTACCAATTTGTGGGTAAAAGCGGAACGAGCAATTCTCAAAATGCCGGAAGAACGTTAACCCATGAAATCGGTCATTGGCTCGGACTAATGCACCCGTTTCAGGATGGTTGCGGTGGTGATTGTGCAACAACCGGCGATCGAGTGTGCGATACTCCTCCGGTAGAAAAAGCATCTTTTGGTTGTCCGATCGGCAATAATTCCTGCGACAACGATGATCCGGATGAATTGGACATGGTTGAAAATTACATGGATTATGCAAACGGCAGTTGCCAGAACATGTTCACACAAGGGCAAAAAGAAGTGATGCGGTATTACGCCGAACAATGGAATTATCGTGGAGCCAATGTTACTCCCGACAACTTGGTATCCACGGGTGCATTGCAATCAAATCCATGTGCACCGGTGGCCGACTTCTACACGGTTGATGCGATAACTCAGGTTTGTCAGGGTTCATCAATTCAATACAAAGATTACTCGTGGAACGGAACGGTTAAAACCTGGGAATGGACATTTGAAGGCGGCAGCCCTGCCACGTCTAACCTGCCGTCACCTACCGTTACCTATGCAAATGCAGGCAAATACAAAGTGAGTCTCAAAGTCACCAATGATCTTGGAGAATCTACTCTTGCCCGGGAAGAATTTATCACGATTATTCAAAACGGTGGAGTATGGGCTAGTCCGTTCACAGAAACTTTTGATGGCGAATACAGTCAGGCTCTCTGGAACGGAGAACGGAGCGGTAAATATGGATGGCAAATTCAGGAAGGCGTTTCATACACCGGAAGCAAATCCATGATGTGCTATGTAGATAACACTACATCAGAGAACACAACTTACACTTTGTATTCACCGTATTTCGACCTTACCAGACATACCGGACTCAACCCAAAACTCAGCATGCACGTGGCGTACTCTCTGCGTAAATCCGGGTCATCCGACAAGCTGATTGTTTATGCCAGCAAAGACTGCGGACACAACTGGATAACACTTCGTTCTTATACCGGAACATCAACATTGGCCAGCAAATCCGGTTACAACCCGGCATTTGAACCTAAAACAACCGGTGATTGGATAACACTCGAAATGGACTTAAACCGCTCCGGACTTGACGCTTCTAATTCGGTTATTCTCAAGTTCGAATTTATTAGTGGTGACGGTGGGAATCAATTATACATCGACGACATTAACGTAGATCAGTTCTCATTATCCTTAAATCCGAATATTATTAATAGTGTGGTACCTAAGGTTTATCCAAACCCAAATACCGGCACATTTGAAATATCAACTTCCGGCATTTCTGACAATGTGCGAGTTGAAATCGTTAATGCACTTGGGGAAGTTGTTGAATCAACCTTAATTAATGGTGAATCGGTAAAAACATTTAATCTCACAACTACCGGAATTTATTTTATTAAAACATCCGGATCCAATTTTTCAACCACCAGTAGAATTGTAGTTACCCGTTAATTGAATCCGGAAATACACGGATGTTTCCGGATTAATTCATAGGTGTGATTTAGTCACTGCTATAAAAGCTCCCGATGGGAGCTTTTTTTTTGAGCCGGAATGTGAATTTATTGTTCTGCGTTTAACGTAAATGTCATGTAATGCCCAGCACGGTGAATGATTGATCAATAAATTTTCAAAACTGATAAGTTTGCGTCGGTGAAAGCATTTTTACCTGAAAAATGTTTCTCCCTATAAAAGTTCTTTAATGCGCAAATACCTCATTTTATCCTTCGCGCTTGTAGCATTCAGCCGGTTGGCAGCTGTAGCACAAGACGCACACTGCGGTACCGACAAAATGTTAAATGAATGGATCGGAAACGACGCCTCACGAATGAAAGCCTATCAGGATTTTCTGTTCGAAGAGCGGGTGGATTCATCATTTGAAAATGGAAAGTTGGGTAAAAAAACCGTTGTAATTGTTCCGGTTGTATTTCATGTAATTCACAACTACGGCGTTGAAAATATCTCCAAAGAGCAAATTCTGAATCAGATGGAAACACTGAACAAAGACTACCGGAGACAAAATGCCGATACCTCAAAAACCAGATCTCAGTTTAAATCCATCGCGGCTGATATGGAAATTGAATTCCGCCTGGCAACCAAAGATCCGGATGGAAATTGCACCGACGGAATTACCCGAACCGTGAGTGAATTAACCTACGGTGGCGACGAGAGTGTTAAGGAACTCGTTCGTTGGGACTATACAAAATACCTTAATGTTTGGGTAATTCATCACATCGGGATGAGCAACGACGACGGAACCATTATCGCCGGATACTCTCGTTTCCCGTTTCAGACCAGTTCCAAAACAGATGGAATTATTGTCGATTACCGCTTTATTGGTAGCATTGGAACAAGCAGTTCTTCAGTTGCCGGTAGAACATTAACTCACGAAGTAGGACATTGGTTCGGATTGCTTCACCCGTTTCAGGATGGATGCGGCAGTACGGATTGTTCCAGAACCGGCGACCTGGTTTGTGATACACCACCGGTTGAATCTGCCAATTTTGGTTGTCCGCTTACTTCAAACTCTTGTTCTAACGATTCCCCTGATCAGCTCGACAATGTAGAAAATTATATGGACTATGCGAACGGAAGCTGCCAGAATATGTTTACTGCCGGACAGAAATCCCGCATTTATACCAAATATATGTCGGGTACAAATTCGAGAGCGAGCAATATCACCTCCGCTACACATGAAGCCACAGGAATTTTCCTCAGCAACCCGTGCGCTCCCAAAGCAGATTTTCACACCTCCGATTACATCACAGTAATTTGTCAGGGTTCAGCCGTAACCTTTCAGGATTTATCGTGGAACGGCGATATCACAGACCGCGTATGGACTTTCGAAGGCGGTTCACCGAGCAGTTCAACATTTGAAGCTCCTGTTGTTACGTATAATTCGCCGGGTAAATACAAAGTGACCTTAAAAGCTATTAATGCTCAGGGTGAATCTGAAATTTCGAAAACAGAATTCATTGAAGTTCTTCCGGCGGAGGCAAACATTAAATCTCCGTATCAGGAACCTTTTGAAAGCGAATACAGCCCGTTGTTATGGAAAGGTCTCAGTACCGATACTTACGGATGGAAAATTAAAACCGGAAACAGCAACTCCGGTCAATACGCGGCAGTTTGTGTGATTGATGCAAGCGACGAAACTGGGAATAAATACAACCTTTATTCACCTCCGATCGATCTTACGCTTCACAAAGATTTGAGCCCGAAACTGAGTTTTCATCTGGCGTATTCACTAAGATCTTCCGGAAGTGGTGAACGTATGGTGATATACGGATCCGACGACTGTGGAAAATCCTGGCTGGCATTAACAGGCCTTGTGGGTGCATCTAATATGAACAGCCATTCGGGAAATAATCCGGATTGGGTTCCAACCTCATCCTCCGACTGGAAAGTGATTGATGTAAATCTCAACCAACACAGTTTTCAAAATTCCACGCATTTAATGTTGCGTTTTGAAGTAACCAGTGCAGCCGGAAATTCAATCTTTATTGATGACATCAACATCGACCAATTTTCTCTGAGTACAAAGTTGCCGGAAGGTTACCCTGACATTGTAAACATCAGTCAGAACGCGAATAACAGCGGCCAATTTACTGTTCAATCGGCGCCAACAACCGGAACAATTCACATGACTGTGGTGAATGCAGTCGGAGAAACTGTTCTTTCTTTGGACGTTCCTGAGAATTCAGAACAACAATTCCGGATTTTTGCCCCGGGCGTTTACATTCTCAGGTTTGATAACGGGAGTCGTGCGATGGTTAAAAAAATCATCGTCGCCCAGTAGATTGAATTACTGACATTTTAATATAGGATGACCAAAAACCTTGTGATAGTTGAGTCGCCCGCAAAGGCGAAGACGATTGAAAAATTTCTGGGAAAAGATTTTACGGTAAAATCCTGTTTCGGACACATACGCGACCTCATTAAAGGTGATCAGGCCATCGATGTGAAAGCCGGATACCAGCCGAAATACGAAGTACCCGCCGAAAAAAAGGCCGTGGTTTCGGAACTAAAAAAACTCGCGAAAGATTCTGAAATAATCTGGCTCGCATCGGATGAGGACCGCGAGGGAGAAGCCATTAGCTGGCATTTGTTCGAAGTTCTGAAACTCGATAAATCCAAAACCCGGAGAATTGTTTTTCACGAAATCACCAAACCTGCCATCCTGAAAGCAATTGAAAATCCGAGAGATATCGACGAGCACCTCGTTGACGCACAACAAGCCAGAAGAATTTTAGACCGACTTGTGGGATTTGAACTTTCACCGGTTCTCTGGAAAAAAGTGAAACCCAGTTTGTCTGCCGGTAGGGTTCAGTCTGTTGCCGTTAGATTGGTGGTGGAACGCGAACGAGAAATTGATTCTTTCGAAGTCTCTTCAAGCTATAAAGTAGTCGGCACTTTTGTTCAGGACGGAAAATCCTTTCAGGCAGAAGCAAATTCAACTTTTACCACCGAAGAGAAAGCAACCGAATTCTTGAAGACCTGTGTGGGTGCCCTGTATTCGGTAACCGGAATCGAAGTGAAACCGGTTACGAAAAAACCCGCACCGCCTTTTACAACCAGTACACTGCAACAGGAAGCCAGCCGTAAACTCGGTTATTCGGTTTCCCGAACGATGTCTGTTGCTCAGAAACTTTACGAGAACGGACACATTACTTATATGAGAACCGACAGTGTAAATCTTTCGGGTCTCGCACTCAACGCAGCCAAACAGGAAATCGTCGGTCAGTACGGAGAGTCGTATTCCAAAGTCAGAAATTACACAACCAAATCTGCCGGAGCGCAGGAAGCACACGAAGCCATTCGTCCAACGTACTTTGATCGCCGCACTGCCGGTGAAGATGCATCCGAAGAAAAACTTTACGACTTAATCTGGAAACGGGCCATCGCATCACAAATGAGCGATGCCATTGCAGAGAGAACGATTGTTAAAATTAAAAACGATCGCAACGAAACCATTTTTACCGCGAACGGTGAAGTGTTAAAATTCGATGGGTTTTTAAAAGTATATCTCGAAGGTCACGACGATGATGAGGACGAAGAAACCGCCGGGTTACTTCCCCCGATAAAAGAAGGCGACCATCCGAATGCGGAAGCTTTGGTTGCCACGCAGCGCTTTACCCGACCTCCCGGAAGATATACAGAAGCCAGTCTGGTTCGCAAACTTGAAGAACTCGGAATCGGCAGACCGAGTACGTATGCCCCAACTATTTCCACTATTCAGAAAAGAGGATACGTGGAGAAAGGAACCAAAGAAGGAGAAGAACGACAATACACCGTTCTCACTTTAAAAGGTTCGGATATTCAGAAAAAGATTCAAAAGGAAAATACCGGCAGCGACAAAGGCAGATTGGTACCGAGTGATATTGGAAAAATTGTAACCGACTTCCTCATTGCCCATTTTGATAAGATCATGGATTACCGGTTCACCGCCAATGTTGAAAAGGAATTCGACGAGATCGCAAGCGGATTAAAAGAATGGAACAAGATGATTGACGAGTTCTATCATCCGTTTCACAAAACCGTTGACAACACACTGGATTCGGCAGATCGCGCAACCGGAGAACGTTATCTCGGTGACGAGCCCGGAAGTGGGAAAAGAGTAATTGCCCGAATGGGTCGGTTCGGCCCGATGATTCAGATCGGTGAGGCGGAAGGAGATGAAAAACCCAGGTTTGCCAGTCTTCCGAAAGGACAAAGCATCGAAAATATTTCATTGGAAGAAGCACTCGAACTTTTCCGATTGCCACGTGTGGTCGGAAAATTTGAAGATAAAGACATGAAGGTTGCCATCGGACGTTTTGGCCCGTATGTTCAGCATTCCGGCAGTTTTTATTCTTTGGCTAAAACCGATGATCCGTTAACAATTGACACAGATCGTGCGATTGAAATTATTCTCGACAAGCGAAAACGGGATGCCGAACGCATTATAAAACAGTTCGCCGAAGACGAGACTTTGGAGATTCTCAATGGCCGTTGGGGCCCTTATATTTCTCAAGGAAAGAATAACTTCAAACTTCCCAAAAATGTGGAACCGGCAACCTTGACGTACAACGAAGTACTCGACATTATTAAAAACCAGCCGGTAAAAAAAGGCAAGGCGAAACCCGCCGCAAAAGCAAAGGCTAAGGTTAAAAAGAAATAAATCCTATGATCGACAGGAACGAAATATCGAACCTGATCTACCTTCTCGACGATACCGATCGCGAAGTTATTGAACAGATCGAAGGACGAATTCTTTCATTAGGCACCGAGGTAATCGAGTTTCTCGAATCAGCCAGCGAGCAGGAAAACGACAACATCCGTCTCGCCCGCCTTCGCGATTTGATCCGAAAACTAAAGAAAGACGAAGTACTCAAAGAACTGCTTCAATGGCGAAGAAGCGATGAGCAGGATCTTTTGGAAGGAATGATCATTTTGGAAAAAGTGGAATTCCCATTTGTCGATAAACAGAAAATCAATCAACTGATTGACAAAATAAAACTCGATGCCTGGCTCGAACTCAACTACGACCTCACGTCTTTTGAGCAGGTTAAGATTTTAAACTACATCTTTTTTAATCTGCACAAATTCAAAGGAAATACAGACAGCTACCACGACTCGCACAACTCTTTTCTGAGTAAGGTGCTGGAAAACAAAACCGGAAACCCGATTTCGATGGCGATTGTGTATTCGTTAATTGCCCAGCGACTCAACATTCCGATTTACGGTGTTAATCTCCCGCAACATTTTGTATTGGGTTACCGGAGCGAAGAAGGATTAGAAATTATTAAGCGGTTTAATGATCCCGGACTCGTTGGTGCACACGACGGCGGTGATGTTATGTTTTACATCAATCCGTTCAGCGAAGGATTAATTCTCAATCACGAAAGTCTGAAATCGTTTCTGGAGCAATTACACATCGAACCCAAAGAAGAATTTTTTTCGGTGTGCACGAATCTCGATATCATTCGCCGGGTTCTCCGAAATCTTTTGTATAGCTACGAGCGCGTTCACGATAACGAAAAAGCGCTTTTGGTTCAGAAGCTGATCACGGCGATGGCTTAGGTTTTTCACCGCACCAACATCACCATTCCTTTGGCATGTATTTTTTTCCCGGTGGGGTTAGTGGCTTCTATGGAATAAAAATATTCTCCTGCCGGTGATTCGCTATCTGAAAATTTTCCGTCCCAACTGGTGCCTTCATAGAGCTTTTCTCCCCAGCGGTTGTAAATGATTAATTGGTAGGTTTTAATTCCAACTGCATAAGGTTTGAATTCATCGTTGAGATTGTCGCCGTTCGGACTAAATGCCGAGGGAACAAAAAATACCGGCTCGTATGGCAAACACAAAACATTGCTATGGCTTACCACGTTTTCATCTTCCCGGCTGACGGCCGATATTCTATAACAGCGTTGCCACGTGTTTTCCTGACGGAAGTTTTCATCTGTTGCATCAAGACTGTCGGTTAAAATGGCAACCGGTTGAAAGATGGTTTCTCCGCCGTCGGAGGTAAAATTCTTTGCTTCTAAAATGTATTGCTTTACACCCAATGGCCATTCTTCGTACGCCGACCATTGTACCAAAGCCACTTCGTTGTTCTGCTGTTCGCCGGTAAGTTCAATGAGTTTTCCGATGTTGCTTTTGGGAGCAAGGTTGCCGCAAACATCTGCGGGTCGTACCGTGTAAACCGACTGCGGAATTTCATAGGATATTACTGCCGTGGAATCTTCTGTTTGTGTTAAGAGCTTTCCGTTTTGAAACAATTGGTAAGCGTTGGCGGAAGTGTGTGTGTTCCAAAAAATGTAGACGCTGTCTTCTTCTACTGAAGCTAATATTAATTTGGGTGTGTAGCCTTTTTCAAAGCCGGGAAGCACGTCAATCGATGCCGTATCGCGGGTTACACAACCGGTTGGGCCGAACAGGGTTTGTTGGATCTGGTATTTTCCGGGTTGGGAGTATTCGTGTTCTATTGCAGAAACTGTTGTTGTTGATTGAAGAACGCCATCGCCAAAATTCCATTGAATACTGTCTATTGTAACCGGATATGAGCAGGTAGCTTTTAGCAAAAAAGGAACACAACCGTTGTTGGATTCTAATGTAATGCCCGGTCTGGGTGCAACTAAAATTTCAACTTCTTTATTGAGATTAAATGTGTCTTTGCAAAAGCCGTCGTTCACTGCTAAAGAAATAACATAATTCCCTGAAGCAGTATAGGTATGCGAGATCACATTGGGCGACTGGGTTTGCTGTGTTTTTCCATCGCCAAAGTTCCATACATAGGTAACCGGCTTTCCCTTGAGATATACCGTGCTGGTATTGGTGAGGTCATAAGCCAGCCACTGACAACCCACCGTGTCATCAACAACAAAAGAGGCAACCGGACTTTTTAATACGTCCACTGTATCGGAGTACCACACAAAACCTCCTTGTTTGGTAAAAGCCTTCATTTTTACATAGTATTTCCCGGGGTTTGTATAGCTGTGTTCAACGCCCCAGATGCCATTGGCCAATCGTGTGTCATTGTTCATTTCCGCACTGTCGCCATCACCGAAATAAAACCGGTACATAACCCAATGAATGCTGTCGGAGGTGTTGGTAAATACAGCCGACTTGCCGGTGCAGGCCTGTTTTGAGGTAAAGGTAGCCCGTTTGTATGGAGAATTTTGTGGCCAAAATGACAAATATGAACCAACAACAACTCCTGGTTCAGGACTGCCCATTAAAGTTCTAAGGTCGTTCTGCCATTTTTCCATTTGACATCCAGAACCAAAAATATCTGGTCTTTTTATTTCAACAATGTTATTCCCTTGAGATCGATTCGATATACAATACATCCTTCCATTGGGACCGATCAAATAGCCTTTCCACTCGGAAACAGCGATCAAATCAATATTCTGGTGATAACTTTCCTTGGTTTGGATATTATATTGACTCGGGTACACTTTTCTCACACCATTTTCATATTGAACATTAACCGTATAAAGGATTGAATCGTTTGGAGAAAAGCACACTGTTAACAAGACATTTTCAGGCACTTTCTTAAGTTCATTTGGTATTGGATAATACTTAATGGCTTGATGACTTTCAAAAATGGATTCATATTTAGCAGTATCAATACTGCCATCCAAATAATTAAATTTATAAACTCGCAGTGCGTTACAACCAACGCCACCATCCACCCTATTTCTTAATTCATAAGTATTATCATAACATATTATTGCAAGCAATTCCCGACTATTCGAGATCGCCAAATTCGGATGTATATCGGGAGCAGAAGTAGTGCCCGCATATTGCCCCCCGGGAATTGAATAGTTGTGAACATTTTCTATCTCACCATTCAAAGAATTAAAATCTGAAACTACTAATCTGTTTGAGTCCATTTGACTAAAAATCCAGTAGTGATTGTCATTGGAAGATTTTAATGAAACAGATGGTGACATTCCTGGAATGTTGCGTTTGTAATTGGATACTTTAAGTTGATAAGTAAGTTCAGGAATTGGTTGGCAAGAAATTAAGCTAAATTTTGAATTAGAATTTTGTTCGATTCTCACCAAATAACGCAAGCAGTTTTCTATCAAAGTGTCATGACCACCAACCCCAAAGAGTCTCTGGACGATTGTTACAACCGCAGAGATGGTGTTATCTTTTACACCTAACATTGGGGCACTAAATCCTGATACATAATCGGATGCACTAAAATTGGGATCCGTATTCTCAGGTAACGTAATGGGCAAAATAATTGAATCCCCTTGTTGCCTTGGGAAATGAATTGTGAGGTTTCTACTGTATAAGATTAAAGATCCCGTTTCATCACATAAGGACATCGGAATAGATCGAAATTCTCCAAATCCAGGCCTATTTGCTATAGGTTGAATGAACTCCATTTTTGGTGGTTCATAATTAAAATTAAGTTGAATATCGTATTGAGGGAAGGAAGTTATTGGCCAAACATTCTGTTGTTGTGCATAAAGGCCGTTAAAAACAAACCCCATCAGAAGTGAGAGGGTTGCTCTACTTCTGATGGTGTTTGTGTTATAGAGATTGGAAAATCTCATTTGATTAGTTTTTCAGGTAGTTATACGTTTGATTATTCGTTCGGTGAATCGAAGTTAATTCCAATCGCATGTACTTGCTGTCCATTCTCGAATTATGACATACATCAAATTTTCGCCCCCGTACAACCTTTCTCATCCAACCATCATCCTTATTAAAATCCTTTACAGGATTTTAGTTTTTCCAAACCACGCCGATGAGACTTCGAACCGAAAATTTACCACAATCCAGAATCTTCCGTTGGAAGATTTTACGGTTAATTCCTTCTTTCTTTTTTCTGTTTTTTGGTTTTTCCATAAACCGGTCGAAGGCACAACCGGCAAATGATAATTGCACTTCCGCATTCGAAATTGTGGTTCCGCAATCCGGAATGGGACGTGGAAATTTTACCGGACAAAAAGCAAAAATCGACAGTGCCGGTCGGGAAATCGGAGAACAATGCTCCGACGATATCACCCAATTCGGAAACTGCAACAAAACGGTTTGGTATAAATTCTCGATTGCCACCACCCGCGACGCAAACGTTATTCTGAAGCAACAAGACAGTTCGATTCCCCAAATCTTTGCTGGCTTTACCATTTATCGGGTGGATGATTGTTCGTATAACACCGGAAATCTTTCCCAGCAATTAATTCCGATTACCAAATTCGGGGAATCCGGCAATACCTGTTTGCAGGCCGGAACCTATTATGTACAAGTTGCTGCGCGAAATAATGCGAAAGGAATTCTTTGGGTTGATCTTGAAATTCAAAATGCACCGGCGGACAAGTGGAATGAATATCAAACGCCATTGGAGATTATTCAGAAAACCGACATCCGTGCGGATAAATATATCGATACCCGTTGTTTGAGCATTGATTCAGTTGAGCTGCTGAACGGACTCACAACTGGCTATTGCAAAACATTTTGGGTAAAAATGGTTTTCCCGTCTGCCAGTGTTTTAAATTATTTATTAGCCATTAATTATCAGACAGATTTTAAATACCGCGTTTTTCGCAATCAAATAGACATCGACAGTGTAAAAAGTAAAAAGCCTTTTTCGCTGATCGCACGAAATAAAACGGGCGAAATTATTCTCGAACCATGCAAGGGCATTTCCAACGACACCGTGTATTACGTGCAGTTTTTATTGCCGGTTGCCAATACCAACATGACCTTATCAACCCTAACCGATTTTGAAATAAAAGATGCATGGAACACACCCGACACCGATTTTGAAATTACGACAGACAATAAATATTCAGCGCAAATTGTAAAACATTTTAACTGCACGTCTCTGCTCAGCGAACACAGATGTAAAGATGTGATTCCGGATTATTTTGTTCGGGAATTTCCTCAGTACAGTGAAATCGATACCTTTTTGTATGGCTCATATATTATCGTTCACTCCAAAGAAAAAGGCCAGCTTTCCATTAATCTGGAAAGTAGATTGAGGTGGGATTTTTACCCTGTGTTATACCGGATTTACAAAGGAGATATTCGCAAAAATTGTGATCTGGTACTGCATCAGGAATGTAACAATTTACATGGGGGAACCTTCTGTTTGGATACAGGTTATTACACCGTTTTAATTTCGAGAATTTCACATTGGTACGATGCGAGTTATGTTAAATTAACCATCAAACAAAAAGCGATTCCGGAAAATATAAAAGGTTATCATCATCAGGATGCAATTCAATTGGGAAATCTGATTCCTTCTGACCCGGTAAAAAGAAATATTAGCACCGAAACGGTACACTATCATTCAATAGATACAACGGTTACATTCGACACCTTTTCCAGAACCGGAAGATTGGAGTTTTTCGAATTTTATTTAACCGAAGCTTCCGCACTGGGAGTAAGTGAAAGTACAAATCAATCTTCTTATATTTATCTTTTTAAAGGAAAAATCTCAGATAATTCCATCCAATTTATTGATGGTCAGAATTACGGATACGGTTATAGAAACATTTGTACAATTCATGATGTTGGCTATTACACACTGATTTCGTGGTACGATACTGCCTTATTTTACGACAACGACCAATGTGAATTACCCAACGTAAAAGTTTTGATTTCTGCTTCCGGAAGCTGCCCGATCGCACTGAAAAATTGGTCACCAAAAGCTTCTGTCAAAATAAACAACAACCAGGATCTGTTGTCGAATTCCAAGAATCTGAAAGGAATAAATTACGTATATAACTTAGATTATTGTTACGAATGTTCCAGCATAACACCTGTTTCCGAGAAACCTGCATTTGCCTGCAAGAGGCCTTTCTTTACTGTATTCGACACCAGTTCATTCTTTTTCTATACATTTTATATTGCCAAAAACTGTGAAGTTCGATTACCCAAAACGGCTGTTTTATACAAAGGTGATCTGAACTCCAATACGAATTTATGTCGTGACACCTTGAATATTGTTGACCCGTGTAATCCGTATGGAGGCCAGGTATTTTGTAATCTGGAAAGTGGATATTATACTATAGTGATTTGCAACAAGGATTATGGCTTCCAAACAAACCCGACTATTGTGGTTACACCGCACCTGCCTTCTCCAAACGACAACGCTTATAACAGTTACGATTTCGGAGAAATAAGTCAGGAGAAAAAAGACTATATATCTCCGGCTTTTCCGATTACCTGTAACACCCATTTTCACACAACCGATCCGTGCTATAGAAGATATGGAAGTTATCAGATTTGGTGTCCAACAAGTGTTTACAAAAAATTTCCTTTCCCCGATACGTTGAATCGCAGCAGAAACCTCGACCGCAAAAATTTATGGTACACATTTGTTGTGGAAGGTGCCTCCAATCTAACTATTTCTGTTAAAGGAACGGATTTCTGTCAGGAACGCATGAGTGTTTTTAAATATCTGGGTGATGCAGATTTACCCTTTTCCTGGTTTCGCGATGCGGGTTTTGATAGTACATCAAATTCATTAAAGGAAATTGCATATAATGGTGATGAATCTTATACCACTTGCTGCAAAAAATACATGACCTTCCAGAATGAAGGATGTGGCAAAACCCGATACTTTGTTCTGCTGGATGCTATTGATGACGTTCCATCTGAATACACGATGTACGTGAATAAGACGAATATTCCGTTGCCCAATGCCCCGGGAGACCAATGTTCCGATCCTGCTACATTAAATATTAAATCGAATGGTTCGTACACTTCTACCACCAAAAATCATTGTCATACCTACGGCGGTTCTCCATTTGAAAATCTGGATAATCCCGACTTAAAAACCACATGGTTTAAAATATCGGTGAGCGATTTAAAAAAATTCGACATGGCAATTCGCTATACCGGAAATGTTCAGTTCACAGGATTCTCAATTTATGCCGGAGACTGTGGAGCTCTCACTAAGGTTATTGATTTATTTGACCAGACTTCCTATTTCACATTGAGTTGTATGGGAGCCGGAAATTATTATATCCAGATTATTACGGAATCCCGGTTGAGCGGTGATCTCAGTTTCAAGATTGATATTAATTCCGTTGAAAATCCGAATTGCAAACCATACGACTACGCCGTTCCTCTGAGTGGATTTAACCAAAGCGGCGGATGTAATAATGATACGGTAAGGTTTACCAATATTTCTTCCATTGGCGACGACATCCGGTATTACTGGCATTTGAACGGTGCGCAATTTTCCACATCTAAAGATCTGGAATTTATTCGCCCGGATAAAGATTTAAAAGATTCGAACCGGATTCAGTTAATTGTTAGAAATAATAAATCCGGTATGGCAGATACCTCGGAGTTTTTATATGTTAATGATACCACTTCGTATTATATTAAAATTACCGATCCCGGCTCTGTAAGGTGTTCGGATACATTTGCCGGAACGTACACAACCAATTATCCGCACCGGTTAAATAATTTTTGGATTCCCACCGGTTTGTCCAAAAATCCGTATGATGAAAAACAAGTTTATACGCAATTCACCTATGGAAAAATAATACTGACAGCTACCAGTGAAAATTGCATTTTAAAGGATACTCAAAACGTTCAATACGACAATACTTCCGGACTTCTTCCCGATACTTTATTAATATGCAACGGAACAGATCACAACGAAATTGACCTGAGTTATGCAACGGCAATTGTTGTTAACGGAGTTCAATTTAAAGGAACAGTTGTAAAATTTAATACCCCCGGTAAATACAATATACGATTTGCCTATAATGGCTGCTATTTCTCCGATTCGGTTACGGTGAGTCGCGGTGGTGACGTTGAATACGACACACTTCAAAACACAATTACCAAGTGCATTTATGATCCCGTAATTCTAAAAACGAATGAAAAATACAACACTTACCGGTGGTCAGATCAAACCACAAAAGAATCTATTGAAGTACTAAATCCCGGAACCTATGAATTACTCGCCGAACGAAATACCTGCTCATTCGATGTTCATTATTTTAAGGTTGAAAATGATTCTGCATTAAAGCCGGTTTTGGTTTCCGATACCTTTTGTTTCGGCGATTGGTTTACCTATCCCAAATTGAGTGATGGAATCAATTGGAAAAAGCGTTCACCCGATGCCGACAGCTTTGCCGTACTCACAAAAACGGATTTATTCGTTGTGTTAAAAGACAGCATTTGTGAAATAACAGATTCTTCTACGCTGTTTGTGGTTAATCATAAAAACCAGATAAAAGATACATCTGTTTGTTTTGAAAATATTCCTTCAATCTGGTTAGATGCCGGTGATGCTTTGCAATACGACTGGACCGGACAGCATTATTTTGAGCGGCAATTTGAAACAAATGCATACGGAAAATATATTTCTGTGCGAACCTTAAACGACGGTTGCAGCGACACCATTCATTTTGAAATAAAAGAAGATTGTCCGCTCAAAATTTTTATTCCAACCGCTTTTTCACCGAATACCGATGAACACAATCCGGTTTTCAAACCCATTATTTACGGACGATATGAGTGGTATGAACTCACCATTTTTAATCGCTGGGGTGAGGTTATTTTAAAAGATGTACGGGAAGGTGTTTGGGACGGAACCTATCAAAACGAAATTGTGCAAACCGGAATTTACACCGCCATTGTTCGGATAAAAACAAAAGATCAGGCACCACAGATGTTTGTGGAGACAATTAGTGTTTTGCGGTGAGAAGTACTGATTCTATTTCAACCTTACTTTCAACTTCGCATCTTTTTTATTGAGCTCCCTTTCCGGATCGGAAAAGGAAAATCTCCGTTCGCGAAGTGCCGCTATCAACTTTGATTTTAAAATACCGTTGCCTTTGCCGTGAATAAAAATGACGGCTTCTTTCTTTTGGTTTATAGCACCTCTCAAATGATATTCAAAAAAAGCAAGCTGGGCCTCAATATCGGTTCGGTTGCGTTTGAAATTACCCGGAATATTTTCGGTGTGCAGATCTATTTCTTCAACTTTAGTCTTATTTTTTCGGGAAGTTGTTTTGGTTTCCGACTCTTTGTTAAAACCGTTGGAAACTTTAATCACCAATTCGTTTTGCACCTCATACATTTCAGTGATGTGAAGTGGAATTTCCATGTCGGCTTCTTCCACCAAGACCAGATACCGGTCGTTTTCCAGAACGTGAATTACAGTTCCGTATCCGCTCCAGTTCAGCAGTCCAACCTGATCTCCTTTTTTGAATTTCAATTTCATTAAAAAGCACACCGAAGATCCGAAAAAGAAAAAAACCGAAGCCAATCAAATTGTTGGCAATTTGCCATAACCTTCAACCTCGAGTCCTCATCGGCAGGTGGGCAAGCTTCACCACAGAAAATTGGTTTTGCCAAAAAAATATTCGTAATAAGAATAAAAGTACTTGCTTCTTCTTTCCAATTTATCAATTGTACAGATTTGTTTCTGGATGTTTTACAATCACTTTTCTTCTTACTTTTTTCTTGATAAAAAAGTAAGCAAAAAATCAAGTCGGAAATAAAGCTGCCCAAACGCCCTTTCCCATTTCTTGAAAATCTAGTGAAAGAGATGACAAGCACTTTCCCTGATTTTCTACGAAATGGGAAATTCCCTCCGGGTCTATCCCGCCTTTCCGACTGCCCGCCCACGCGTTCCTACTCATACATTTTTCTCCGCTTCGCCAGATGTACTATCATCGTACCTGAAGCCAAAATTGGTATAAGAAAGCGGTGAAGCAAATATTTTTCAGTGAACCAAATAGATGGTGTAATTATGCGGAGAAGCTTTTTTAAAAAAATATTGGTTATTACCAGCCCAAAATTTTGGCAAAAATCAAAGGCGCCACAATCGTTGCGTCTGATTCAATAATGAATTTTGGCGTATTGATATCGAGTTTTCCCCAGGTGATTTTCTCGTTGGGAACTGCTCCTGAATACGAACCGTAACTGGTGGTGGAATCGGATATCTGACAGAAATAACTCCAGAAAGGAACATCGGTCCATTCGAGATCCTGATACATCATCGGAACTACGCAAATCGGGAAGTCTCCGGCAATTCCTCCACCGATCTGGAAGAAACCCACTCCTTTTCCGGAACTGTTAGCACGGTACCATTCACTCAGGGTAATCATGTATTCGATCCCGGATTTCATCGTGGAAGTTTTCAATTCCCCTTTAATGCAATAGCTGGCGAAAATGTTTCCCATGGTAGAATCTTCCCAACCCGGAACAATGATCGGCAGATTTTTCTCGGCAGCCGCGAGCATCCAGCTGTCTTTCGGATCGATTTCGTAATACTCTTCGAGATCGCCGCTCAACAGCATTTTGTACATGTATTCGTGCGGAAAATATCGTTCGCCGCTATCATCAGCCGCCTTCCACTGTTTGTAAATCTTTGACTGAATTCTTCGGAACGCTTCCTCTTCCGGAATACAGGTATCGGTAACCCGGTTCAATCCCTGCTCCAACAAATCCCATTCTTCCTGCGGAGTGAGATCGCGGTAGTTCGGCACCCGGCGATAATGCGTGTGTGCAACCAGATTCATGATGTCTTCCTCGAGGTTTGCTCCGGTACAGGAAATAATATCAACCTTATCCTGACGAATCATTTCCGCCAGAATTTTTCCCATCTCTGCGGTACTCATGGCGCCGGCAAGGGTGATCATCATTTTTCCGTTGTCGGCTAAATGGGCTTTGTACCCTTCGGCCGCATCAACCAATGCCGCAGCGTTGAAGTGAAGAAAGTATTTATCAATAAAGTTGGATATCGCTGTCATATCAAATGTTTTAGTTGGGTGGACAAAATTAAACCATCCTTGTGATGGCAAAAACTGAATTAAAGTATCAAATTTTTTAGGTACTCTTTAAAAGTAATTTCAAAAATAGCCGTCAGACCGTGCCCGACGGCAGGCGGGGTTAGTGACAAGGCAAATTCGTTTCGAGAATGAGATTATACTGCAGTATCTGACTTCGGAGAAACGAATTTAACGCAGTCAATAACCCTGCTGTTTGTTAAACGGCATTTTTGAGATTGCTTTTAGTAGCCAAGGATTTTTAACATACTTTTATGGCTCTGCTCTTTGCTGAAAATCCGGGTGAAAATTTCCCCATTCTCATCGCGGTCGATGATGATGTGTTTCGGTGCGGGAATTAAACAATGCTGAATTCCACCAAATCCGCTTAGGGATTCCTGATACGCTCCGGTGTTGAAAAAGCCGATGTACAGCACTTCATCTTTATCGAACTGCGGAATATAAATCGCGTTCACGTGCTGCTCCGAGTTGTAATAGTCGTCGCTGTCGCAGGTGAGTCCGCCCAGCAGAACACGCTCATATCGGCGATCCCAGTGATTTACCGGCAACATCACAAACCGCTGACTGATTGCCCAGGCATCGGGTAGAGTTGTCATAAAACTTCCGTCGATCATATTCCATTTCTCCCGGTCATTCTGTTGTTTCTGGTTGATCACACTGTAAATGGTTGCGCCGCTTTCCCCTACTGTAAAAGATCCGAACTCCGTGAAAATATCCGGTTCTTTCACCTTGTATTCATTACAAACCCATTTAATCTGGGCGATAATTTCTTCGGCCATATAGGCATAATCGTAATCGAAAGTGAGCGAACGTTTGATCGGGAATCCGCCGCCGATGTTGAGCGATGTGAGTTCGGGGCACTCCTTTTTTAATTCGCAATAAACGCGAAGACATTTGTGCAATTCATTCCAGTAATACGCTGTATCGGTGATGCCGGTATTAATGAAAAAGTGCAGCATCTTAAGCTTTGCATGTTTTTCCTTGGCAACCGTATCGCGGTAAAAAGGAAGAATATCGCGGTAGCCGATGCCCAGCCGGCTGGTGTAAAATTCGTGTTTAGGTTCTTCCTCCGATGCGATCCGGATGCCGATATTGAAATCGCCGTTGATCTTCGGAGCCAGTTTTCCCAGTTCTTCCACATTATCAATAATGGCGTGAACCTTTGAGAATCCGTCGTTGATGAGCGTTGCGATCCGCTCAATGTATCCGGTGGTTTTATAGCCGTTGCAAACAATAAACTGATTTTTCTTAATGAGTCCGTCGTCGAAAAGGGAAGAAACAATTTCCAGATCGAAGGCCGATGATGTCTCAATGTGAATTTCGTTTTTCAGCGCCTCTTCCAATACAAAACGGAAGTGTGAACTCTTCGTGCAGTAGCAGTAATTGTATTTGCCCTGATAATCCACCTTCGCCATCGCCACATTGAACCACGTCTTTGCACGCCGGATGTTTTCGGAAATCTTGGGCAAATAGGTAAATTTTAACGGAGTGCCATATTGCTTGATGATGTCCATGAGATAGATACCATGGAAACTCAGGCAGAAGTCCTCATCTACTTCAAACTCTTCTTGTGGGAAATCGAAGGTCTGTTCAACGAGGTCGATGTACTTATCTTTCATTTTAACTAATCAGAATTCTTAACAAACGGTCACAAACTACGCTGATAATCACAATCAGAGCAACTTAAAAAACAAATCCGCGATATTTCGGGTTTGCTTAATACCGGTATTCCAAAATCAATTCTGAAAATTTTGAAACTACCTCCGACCCATTATTTTTGAATATATGATATCAAAAGAAGCCATTCAGGAAAAATTCAGAGAACGGGATTATCAATTTTGTCTGAACCACCTGCCCGACGGCACAACCGATTCGGATCTTCTCCGGATCAAGGCACTTTGTTATCAAAAATCGGAACGCTGGGAAGACGCTCTCGATGTCTGGAACGCATTGATTTTGCGAAATGATCAGATCTCCGAATTCTTTATGGAAAGAGGAGTCTGCAAATTTCATCTCGGTTTTAAATCGACATTGGAAGACTTTGATGAAGCGGTAAATCTCGAACCGGATAATCCGTACCGACTTGCCTGCCGGGGTTTTATTAAAGATAAACTCGGGAATACTGTAGGTGCCATTGAAGATTATAAACTGTCGCTTGAACTGGAACCCGACAACGAAGTAACGCTGAATAATCTGGGTTTGTTAGAAGAAAAACTCGGCTATGCGGGTTTGGCAAAAGACCGATACAAACAAGCGGATACACTCGCTGCGATTTCGAAAGAACTCAATATCTCGTTTACCGAAGAAGATCAAATTACACAGGAACCGGAAAAACCAACTTCGATCTGGAAAGAACTCCGCCGTATGTTTTCCTCCCGAACCGAATTTGTAAAATTTTTACGCGAAGCCCGGGATCTGTTTTTTAAGAAGGCGTGAATTTGAAATTGCCATCAAAGCCGGGAGGGGTTGAAGGAAGGTGACTAAGGTGAAAGTTTTAAAAATAAAAGTTTCTTAATGTAGGTCCGTAGTATCTGATTTCGCTGTACTCTAAGCGGACACTGGATTATAAAATTCAATTCAGATTTTGCATTTGAGTTATCGTTCATAACTTCGGAAATTCAAGAAATTAAAAATCCATTCGCATATTTGCTGAAGTGCATTTAGATAGGTACGTATTAAAGTCTGGTGAACAACTCGAAGTTTTTGAGTTCATAAGTGTTGGCCCCAAAGGAAGGATAACGAAAATGATTCAATACTCACCAACGAACTATAAAGATTTGTATAACCTTGGTTTTGGTGATAAAAACCCTGAAACCGGGGAAGTTGATGATTTGTCAATTTCAAATAATGGAGACAGTGATAAAGTTCTGGCAACAGTAGTTGCAACGGTTTTTGCGTTTACTGATAAACATCCAGAAGCAATGGTATATGCTGCAGGAAGTACTAAATCTAGAACAAGACTTTATAGAATGGGAATTTCAAAGTATTTAGACTATATCAAGTTGGATTTTGAAATTTTTGGTGAAACTGAAGACGGTTGGGAAGAATTTGAACCTGACAATGAATATTCCGGTTTCTTAATCAGAAAAAAATAGATCGTTATGAATATCAATGATTTGAAAAAGAAAAAGCCTATTGTTACTATTGACAAAAGCCTTGACTTTTTCAACGACAAAATCTTATTTCCTGAAAAATTGGATAAAGCAAATGAAATGTTGAAAAGGCATGGACTTCCATTATCGAAAAAATCACTTTAGCTGTTTAGCAGTTATATTTTTATTAGTTCAATTGTTCAGAATGCTTAGAGGGTTCATTCCTTTTAATCAACATCGAAAGAAAATATTGGATTCGGATGATATAATTCAACCCAACATTTAGGATAAATAGAATTTTTTAAATGGGCTGGGTATACCACAGCCCCGCAATCGTTAAATCCAACCTTTTCCAAACATCACCTCTAAATCCTCCCTCCAAATTCCGGTACAAAACGACCGCCGGATATTTTATATGTAACACTTCCTATTTTAATTTTTTGACCTTCGGAAAGTTTAAATAGCTCCGTAATATCATCGGTCATTGTGTGCACCGAACCATGACTTGAATACGCCAGATCCAGATACTGTGTATTAATGGATCCATAATTTCCGCACACAATTACATGAACAGGTTTATTCAATTTTTTAATCATCTGGTAATCCCGCATATTGGAAAAATTGTCGGCAATAAGAATTATCTCTTTTGCATCCGGATTAAAGCGCACTCCTTCTAAAATTGCTTCAACATCGTTTTCCGGAGAATCTCCCCCGCCTCCTTTCGACATCGCTTTTTGCATGAACTGATAAACCTCGTTAAAATCCTGACTTTCGATTCGGTAAATACCACCCGTTTTCCCCATAATTTTTGAAACATCCGGTTTGAAATCTCCGTCCTGAAAAAACACGAAATCATCAACCCGGGCGATGTTTTGTTTTAACGCAATCCATTGAACCAACTGCACTAAATACGGCGACATACTTCCGGTTACGTCCACAACAATTTGCATGTCCTTCCAATCTGTGTTGCGATTTAATGCAGCCAATACCGAAGTATCCGGTTGGTATTTCATAATTGCAGCAGCATCCGAATTCAGAACCAGTTTTTTAATGGGCACAAACCGGATTCTTTCAGCGGTGTCGTAAACCCGAACCAGATCTCTATTCCAGAAACCCGGATTGTCGTAACGTATTCCCATTTCTCTTTTCTTCCGGGATTTGGGTGCGTAATATTTATCGATGCAGGTCCTTCGCATTAAATTTACCGTGTCGATGGCATCTTCAATATGAAAAACAGAAGTGAATGATAAGATTTCCGCTGCGCGCGATTCAAACGAAATGGGATTGTAATACACAACGAAGCCATGGAAATACGACTCACAAGTTCCCTGAGTTGCACATCCTGTTTGACAAATCACCCTCCAGTTGATCGCCGAATTATTAAATAACTCCGGAGCAACCTTATATAAGTTTCGGAATCGTTGCTTGTTTAATTCAGGTTGATCGAACGACCGGCTCGCCCGATAATCTGTGTAAACCAAATCCACCTGAACAATGGTTTTATCCTTAAAAGCCCTGCAAACTCCCGGATTTAACAAAGAGTCTTTTGCGAAATGCGTCCGCACCAAATACGCGCTCATGTAATCGAGTTGCGTAAATTTCTCAACCACTTCCGGTTTAAGTTTAGACAAAGATTCAGGTTTGAATAACTGCGCTTTTAATTCAACGGCATTGAGCGTAATTAATAAACCTACCATCAACTTTAAAAGCAGTCCTGTTAATTCAACTTTCTGTGTTCGGTTACTCTTGTTCATCTTTTCTGTTGTTTACTGGTTTATATCGAAATGACGAAGAGGTAACCATTCTTGTTGGATTTTTTTCAATTTATTCTTCTTATCCTTATTATCTCACGGATTTAAGTCATTCGACCAAATCGGGATTTAAGTCATCCCACACCATCTTCTCCCCTTTTCTGCCAAACATTATTCACTAATTTCGGAGCTCGAAAAATCACGAAAGATGAAATATCCTGTAATAGACAAAGACCTCTTCATACACAACCGAAAGCGTTTCACTGCCGAGATGAAACCCGGCAGTATTGCCATCTTCCACAGCAATTACCAATACTCGTGGAATGGCGACGCTTTTCACAAATTCAAACAGAACTCCGACCTGTTCTTTTTGTGCGGCATTGATCAGGAAGATACGGTTCTGGTAATGTTCCCGGATTGTCCGGTTCCTGCCTACCGCGAATGTCTTTTTCTGTTAGAAACGAATGAAACCATTGCCGTTTGGGAAGGTCACAAATACACAAAGGAAGAAGCAACCGAAGCTTCAGGAATAAAAAATGTTTTCTGGAACGAGAATTATCTCGAACGCCTTCGAAGCATCATCAATATGGCCGATAACATTTATCTGCCGTTAAACGAAAACGACCGGTATCCTTTTAAATCGCCGTACCGAAATCTCGATATGGCACATACAATCCGGGAGATGTTTCCGCTTCATCAGTACTATCGCGCCGGTAAAATTCTACAAAGACTTCGTTCGGTAAAACATCCCATCGAAGTGGATCTTACCCGACATGCCATTGCGATTTCAAAACTCGGATGGGAGCGCATTTTACGAAGCACGAAACCGGGAATTTTTGAATACGATATCGAAGCCGAACTCATTCACGAATTTATTTCGAACCGGGGAAACGGTTTTTCTTTCGAGCCCATTGTTGCCTCCGGGGCCAATGCCTGCGTTCTGCATTATATCGAAAACAAAGACCGCGTAAAAGACGGCGATCTTATCTTGGTCGACTGCGGTGTGGATTACGCCAATTACGCGAGTGACATGACGCGTTGTCTTCCGGCTAATGGACGATTTTCTGCCCGTCAGAAAGACGTATATAATGCGGTGTTGCGCGTAATGAAACAGGCTCGTGAACTCTTAAAACCGGGGACGATGCTGATGGAATATCACGACGTTGTCGGCAAAATGATGGAGAAGGAATTGGTGGATCTCGGACTCATTACCATGCAGGACATCCGCGATCAGGATCCGAACTGGCCAGCGTTTAAAAAGTATTTCATGCACGGAACTTCGCACTTTTTGGGTATTGATGTTCACGACAGCGGAATGCGCTACGAGCCAATGCAGGCCGGAAATCTTTTCACCTGCGAACCGGGAATTTATATTCAGGAAGAAGGCATCGGCGTGCGCATCGAAAACAACATTCTCATTCAGGAAAACGGTTACATCGATTTAATGGATGAAATTAATATGCCGATTGAAGTAGAGGAAATTGAGGATATTATGAATGCTGCCAAGGCAACCGCATAATATTCAACATTTTTACTTTACTGTTTTTTAAGCGCCATACTTAGGACTGTTTTTGCCAAGCGGTGTAATTTTTATTTTATTGATTCTTTATTCTAAGTATTTACACTATGTAAAAATGTGTCCTATCACAATTTGAGGTCTTGAAAATCACTTTAAAAAATTAACTTAGGCAATTGCATCTTAACTTTTGGTTTGACTGAAATAAATTACCAAAGTTTACGCCAAAATAAAATGCTTCTCCTTGTCATTAACCCAAAATTATAAATTGGTTTGGGGATCGATGTACTATCTCTTTTCTCACTTTTTTCTTGATAAAAAAGTAAGCAAAAAATCAAGTCGGAAAGAAAGCTGCCCAAGCGCCCTTTATCATTTGTTGAAAATCTGGGGAAAGAAGTGTCAAGCACTTTCCCGATTTTCTACCAAATGACAAATTCCCGCCGGGGCTATCCCGCCTTTCCGACGGCCCACACACGCGATCCTATTCTTGTTTTAGGATCCACTTCGCACAGTTCATTTTGGTTTTGTTAATACTAAAATTTAAAGGTTCCACAAGTTGGTGTAATTGGGCGGAGAAACATTAAAACATAAATAGAGTGATAAATGGGATGAAAAATATCCTTGACTAAATATATTTCACTAATTGAAGCATCATCACCTCAAAGCCGACACAATTCATCAACTGTTCAAAACCGACTTGCCGTATATCGCCCGGATTTATTCTAACTTTAACACCTCATTGAAAGATGCCTATTTTGAAAACTTTTATACACCACAACTGCAACTCAGTTCGTAATTCATACCTGAAACGATTTTATCTGCCGGTGCTTTTACTGATCATTTTTTCGGCTCCGAGAATTGTTTCTGCACACGGCTCCACCTGGACCGATAGCATCGCCTGTATAATTTACAACCACTGTTCGAGCTGCCACAATCCAAAGGGAATCGCGCCTTTTTCGCTCACCACCTACAACGAAGTTTATGCGAACCGGAACTCGATTTACGAATCGGTGAAGGCCAACAATATGCCTCCGTTTCCTCCCGATGAATCAAAGGTTGCGTATGCACATGCCAATACATTAACCGAACACGAGAAAGAAGAAATTCTCACCTGGATATTGGGTTTTGCTCCGCTGGGTGATCCTGACAAAGTTCCCGATCCGCCGGTGTTCAAAGACCAGTATGAAATCTCCGATCCCGACCTCATTGTAAAACTTCCGACCTACACGGTGAATACCGATGATGATGAATACCGGGCCTTCGTAATTCCGCTGAACAATCCAGAAGAGAAATTTATCGCTGCTTATGAATTTGTTCCCGGCAACCGCGAAATTGTTCACCACGCCATTATTTTTCAGGACACGACTAAGGTTCCGCTTCAACTCGATCAGGCAGATCCGGATCCCGGTTATATTGCTTTTGGCGGTACCGGTTCGGATAATTCCACGCTTTTAGGTGGTTATACGCCCGGACAAAGTGCTTCAATTCATCCCGCTGGTTTCGGGAATTTGCTTTACAAACAAACCTATCTGGTGGTTCAGATGCATTATCCCGGGGGAATTAGTAATGCTGTTGACTCGTCGCACATCCGTATTAAATATGCCAGTGGAAAGGTTCGTGAAATAATTACCGTCGCGGCTCTCGAACATCAGAATACCTTACTAAACGGCCCGTTGGTGATTCCGGCCGATTCGGTAAAAACTTTTTATAACAAAGCCACCACTCCACTTACCGCGACGGTATTGGCCGTTTTACCGCACATGCATTTGTTGGGGAAAAGCATTAAGGCATACGGTATCACACCGGCGAAAGACACAATTCCTTTTGTTGATATTCCGAAATGGGATTTTCACTGGCAGGGTTTCTACACATTTAAAAAACCGATTATTCTGCCAATCGGAACTACGTTGCGTGGAGAAGCCACATACGACAACACCAGTGATAATCTCGACAATCCCAATCACCCTCCCAAAACTGTAAGTCTCGGAGAAGGAACAGACGACGAAATGTTCCTGGTCTTTTTCTCCTTTGCATTTTATCAACCCGGTGATGAAAATCTGGTTGTCGATCCGAATGATCACTGGCCACATACGATGTGTCAGGCTGTTTCTTCGGTTGAAAATCTGAACACAGATAATGATCTTTTAATTTTCCCGAATCCGGCGACCGGTTTCATTAATATTCATTCCGGAAAAAGTATTCAATCGATTGAAGTTTTGAGAGCCGACGGAGTTTCGGTATTGCAAAATCAAAATCCGCAACCAACCGATTTTAACATTAATATTTCCAAGCCGGGTTTGTACTGGATTAAAATTATTTCAAAAGATGGAATTCAGGAAGTGAGGAAAGTTGTGGTGGAGTGAATCGGGAAGTACTTTTACCTGCGTTTTTACTAATTGTTTCTGTGGTGTATATTAGGTCAAAGCACTGTTATGAAACGAGCCATTTTTACCTTTTTATTTATAGCCTTATTTTTCGCAGCGTTCTCTCAGAAACTTGAATGGGCATACAGTTTTAAAAATGCAAACATTCAGGACGTTGCCGGATCAATTGCATCCAACGGAGAAGAATTTGCCGTAACCGGAACCATCGTGAACAACTTTAGTGTTGATCTTAAAAATCACGACGATGCCTTTAAAGCTAAAAAATGTTTCATCGCCCGATATGATAAAAATGCCAATATAAAATGGGTTTTGGAACAACCCGGTGGCGGAACCAACCCGCGAATCAACACAATGACCATGGATCAGGAAGGAAATTTATATACTTCCGGTTTCTTTTCTGGAACTCTCGACTTTGATCCTTCTGCAGCCAAATCAGAATACACCGCGGCAGGTCTGGATGCCTTTGTTCAAAAATTAGATAAAGACGGAAATCTGAAATGGGTTGCACACACCAACACCAGTGCTCAGCCAACGCACATTGCCTTAAAAAGTAATGGAAATGTGGTGATTCTGGGTCGCAGTCAAAACGGTGCAACCGCAACCCTCGATGGAGGTATGACAGTAACACTGGAACAAGGTGTTTTCATTGTTGAAGTTTCGGCTGATGGAAAAGTAATCGGTGCTTATTCACTCGCTACACCGGCTTCTTTCTCAACCGCCGTTGCTTTGGGAATTACAAGTCAGGACGAAATTGTTGTGGCCGCTTCCGTTGATGGTGCCATGAATATCGATTTAAAAGGAGGCAATAACTGGGATACTTCCGTGAAAGCATACGACGCTCTGATCGCTGTTTATTCTTCAACGTTTGAATATAAATGGCATAAAGTATTCGGCGATATCGACAACGGGCAACCCGGAGGTTGGGATGCCATCCGCTCTATAGTTTGTGATAAAGAAAATAATATTTACGCAACAGGATATTTTACCTGGACTACTGATTTCGACCCGGATAAAAATCCCGGTAGTTTTGTTCGTGAAGCCGGCACGTATAACGGAAGTCAGTCACCCGACGGTTTCATTATTAAATATAATTCATCAGGTGAAATTCAATGGGTTCAGGACATGGGCGGACATGAAGCAATTCCAAAGAACAGAAGTGCTGATGTTAACCTTTTTGATATGGTATTAAAAGACAATCATCTGGTGGCTTACGGTGAAATGTCGGGGCAGGGAGATTTTGACGGAAGTGCCGATACGTTTATGATTCGGACAAAGGATTATGGGGTCGGGCTTTGCTTTGTTGAATACACTACCAACGGAACATTTGAAAATGCGTGGTTAGCAGATGGTGTTTCCTCCAATGAAAAAAGTACGGGAATAGAATTACTCAGCTCCGGTGTGGTGGCTTTTGGAACGTTCAACGGCTCGTTTGATCCGGATCCAACCGAAAAGGAATATTTGCTCAAAACGGATTCTACCGGCCCATTGCCCCAATGGGATAACGATCTTTTTGTAGTGCATTATAATCTCGATTTTATCACAGATGGAATTCCAGTTTTTGCTAAAACCACCTCGGTTTATCCAAATCCCACCAACGGTTTTATTCATATTAATGAAGCCGGATTAAACGGAAAAAAATTCGAAATAATTAATGTTAACGGGACTATTTTAAAACAAGGAATTATTGTGAATGATATTGATTTGTCGGATCTTGGAAGTGGTATATACATTTTGAGTTTCCCGGATTCCGGGTATCTTCCATTGCGAGTTGTGGTTCGTTGAAAATTCTTTGTTTCCTTATATGCGTTGGCTTCATCGTTTCTTGTCAACCCAAAAACAAAACGCCAAAAGAAATAGTTAGAGACGATGAAGAATAAAGAAAAGAACTTCGATACGGTGAAATTCTTTCAACAAGTGAAAGAAAAAATTGCCAAAGAAACCAAAGACATGACTTTCGAAGAGTTTAAAAAATACATGGAGACTCGACGATTGAAAACGACAAAATAAAAAGGTCGATGGTACAACATCAAGCATAAAATATAGCGGGTTTTCTGCTCAGGATCCCGCCATGCTTTCTATACTTTTTTTCTACTCGGTGGAATGGAAAGTACGAACTTAAACCGCTAGATATCATGCTTGAAACCCGTTGAAATGAACATCGAACAAGCAGCGATTTTGCAGAAATTAAAATTCCAATAACGAAACAGCAAGGATTCCCGTACTTTCCCAATAATTCATTTTTTAATTTTTTTCATTCTTTAATTTTTTAATTTTTTCAGGTGACCTTTCACCCATTCGAACATTAAACCCTGTACGACATGAAAAACACAGAAATAATTGAGCAGATCCGTACGGGGAATCACCGGCATGTGCACCGGCTGTACAATCACTTTCCAAAAATCAGGAAGTGGCTTATGAAGAGCGGTTGTGAGCGAAACCAAACCCGGGATATTTTTCAGGAAGCCTTGCTCTTGTTTTGTTTGAAATGTCGCAAACCAGACTTCGAACTAACGGCTTCCATTGAGACGTATTTATTTTCGGTCTGCAAATTCATGTATTACAATCAGGCTAGAAAGGATGCCAAATTTATTTCGGATGTCGATCCGGAAATGCTTCAGGAAATCACGGCAGAATACGAGGATCATGTGAAAAAGGAAAGGCGGCTGGCCTATGCTTTTATGGCACTGGAAGCCATTTCAGAAAGATGCCGCGAAGTGTTAAAACTCTTTTACATCGGTAAACAAAGCATGGCCGACATCGCTTTAAAACTGAACTACAGGAATGAAGCCGTTGCAAAGAATCAGAAGTACAAGTGTCTGAATCTGGCGAAGGAAAAAACAATGGAATTCTCAAAAACCCTTAATGCCTAAGCCATGGAAGAATTACTCGAAAAATATGTATTAAATCAACTCACCGGTTCCGAAAAAGCGGACTTCGAAACCCGACTTCAATCGGATGCAAAATTGGCTGAACAAGTTCGGGTTTTCCGCGATTTGATGGAAGCTTCGGAAATTAATTATGTAAAACAAGGCATTCAATCGGCGCAGACGCAATATCAATGGCGGCTCCGTTTGAAATACGCGGCGTTTGCTTTAACGGCCGTAATAGTTGCCGTCGCATTTTATTTTTTAATTTCTAAAAATTCGAATCCCAAGAAATCGGTAACAGCCGAATTAACTCCGGTTTCTTCAATTACTATCAATTCGGAAAAAGACACGGTAATTGAAACAGAAAAGGGAATGCTTCTGATGATTCCGGCTAATTGCTTTGTAGATTCTTCCGGAAATTCGCTGAAAGAAATTCAATTGCAAATTCGGGAAGTATTCAGCGCATCCGATATTATAAAATCCGGACTCGAAACCCTGTCGGACAGCAACCTCCTTGAAACAGCCGGCATGTTTCACATCCGGGCATTTTCGGGGAGTTCGTCGTTATCCATCAAAACGGGAAAAGAAATTTTAGTTCAGGTTCCAACAAAGGAAATTCAACCCGGTATGATGCTTTTCGACGGACTGGAAACCGACGGAGAAGTGAACTGGATAAATCCCAAACCGATTAAAAAATACATCCTTAATCTGCCGTTCGAGGATCTCAATTTTTATCCACCCGGATTCTTGAAAAAGGTTTCGGAATTGGGTTTTGATGCATCGGATCGTGCATTCAACGATAGTCTGTATTATTCTTTTGAATGCGGTAAAGCTGCCCTTCATCAGGAAATACAATACGAAAGTGAGGATGCTGTACAAACATCAGTAATTGCTTTACCAAAGAAATTTAGTTTTAATGATGTTCAACCCCGTCTTAAAAAGCCTGAGAAGCAATCTGACTCAAGTAACGATGAAACATCACCAATCTTGAAAAAAGGAATTTGTCCGGCGGCTATTCATGCGCTTCAACAGGAATCCTTCGCCAAAACCTTTATTGCTAGTCGTGAATTTGAACAGAGACTTCAGGTAATTTTTAAAACCTGTGATGAGTCTTTATTGAATATCTATCTTTCACATCTCGACCAGGATTTATGGTATTCCGATTCGCTGGCAGCTCTTCAGTCTGCGGCATTATACAAAAAAGAGTTTCTGAATTTTGCCGCCGAAAAACTAACGAATACGGAGAATGCAAATCCCGGTTTTGCAGCATTAGCAGAATATCACCACCGGAAAAAAGCCGCTTTTGACGAGGCAATCCGAAAGACCAATCAAGCTATTTGGGAACGGGAAAGAAAAGAAGATTCGACTGCCGTGCAAAGACGTTCCGAAAAATCGGAAAAGGAAAAAACCGATTTTATAGCCAATTATCTTAAAGAGTTAGATATCAATTTACGAGACGCTTGCCGACAAGCCGACATTTCGGAAAAGAAGATTTCTACAGTAAATAAATCATATTATACTTTTCCGGTAACATCCACCGGCTGGAAGAACATCGACCAATATGTTACAGACATTACCCGAAGTCGCAGCACCGGTAAATTCAAATATAATAACCGAGATATCGAACTGGTTTATCAAACGTTGCAAGTGCAGATTACGGATGACCAAAGCTTTGATATTCTCAATTGTTATGTAATTCCCGACAGTTTATTTGCCTTTCAAAGACTGTCCAAATCCGGAAATTTTTATTCGGAAAAACTGAATGATCTTTTGCATTATTCTTTAGTCTGTGTCGGGAAAAAAGGCGGTCAGTTCTTTTATTACCGAAAGAATCTGGAAACCAAAACCCAGCAAATTATTATTTCGCTAGATGCAATTAATGAAAAAGCACTTGATAAAAAATTAGCACGAATTAATCCACCGAATTCGAACTGGTCTTTGCTGAACGATCTGCAATATCAGCAGGAGGAATTCCTTTACCGAGATCAATTGGAGAAGCGAAAAAAGGATGCGGAAATCCAGGCTGAACTGAAAACAGTGATCTGGCCTTGTTCTGATGGAGCTGAACCCGTAAATGGAAAGGGCACTCAGGGAGATGATGAAATAGCAGTTCTTAATACACTCAAGCCGTAAACCCGATTTTCCCTTTTGGTTTTTCTCTTAATGAATCAATTTGTTGGAGCAGATATCGGAACGATTGATCCAACTTCGAATCCAGTCGTTTGATCTCGTTTCGCAGAAATTCATTTTCCATCAGATACGATCGGTATTTTGAAAACGCCCGCATAATCTCAATATTCACCTGTATCGCTTTCTCTGATTTTAAAACGGAAGAGAGCATGGCCACTCCCTGTTCTTTTAACACCATTGGTAATACAGATGAATATTTTGGATTAAATGCTTCTCCATGTGAATTCACCAAGATTGTAAATCGGTTTGGGTATCAATGAACAATCTCTTTTCTCACTTTTTTCTTGATAAAAAAGTAAGCAAAAAATCAAGTCGGAAAGAAAGCTGCCCAGGCGCCCTTTCTCATTTGTTGAAAATCTGGGAAAGAAGTGTCAAGCACTTTCCCGATTTTCTACCAAATGACAAATTCCCACCGGGTCTATCCCGCCTTTCCGACGGCCCACCCACGCGTTCCTATTCTTGTTTTAAGATCCGCTTCGCACATTTATTTTATTCTTTTAATACCAAAATGGAAGTGATCTAACATGTTGGTGTAATTAAGCGGAGAAAACTTTCCAATATGCAACCGGTCACAAGTTGTGACCAGTTCGATCTTTTCATTTGCGTTGAGTACAAAGGCAAAATCATCCGGAAAGCGTTCCGCGTTCCTTTTTACCTGTTGCTTAAGGGCCTTGGTTGTTACACCGTACAATAAAGCAAGGTCGGCATCGACCATCACCTTCTTGTCCCGGAAAATAAAAATCAAGGTTCCAACTCCGGTCTGAATCATTTCTTTCATGGTTTTAAATTTGGTTGGTGCAAATTAGAAAACCGATTAAATTTACTTGCGATTTAAAAAACCGAACGCTACGTAAATTTTCCAACCGATGATATCGCACGCGCGTTTTAATTATAATTTTCACCTTCGCATTGAGTTGTTTAGGTATGTTTGCTAACCGCCCCCTGTTTACATTTCTTCTCTTCTTCAACGGAGTTACATTCGGACTATCGATTCCTGAAGATTCTGTAAAAACTTCCGGAGTGTGTTATTTTATTAAGGTTGAAGGCAGTAAAAGCATTCTCGAAAATTTTGGAGAAACCCATATTAAAAACCGACCGCCAAGTCCGTTCGATGTGCTTGGCTATTTAAGTCCATCTCTCGGATTCGGAATTTCAATTCCATCAAAATTGGGGAATATGCCATTTCGCTGGTGCCCGCATATTATGGTTAGTGGCAGTCATGAAGTATATAATTATTGGTATGATACATTTTATTATGACCCGGTTAGCCAGATTAATTATCCCTATACCAAGGAGAAATATGTTACGGTAAACAAACTTTTCATTCAATTCAGGAATGATCTTAAAATACCTATTTCCGATCGTTATTTTTTAGGACCGGTTATTCAATTCGATTACAGAATTTTGGAATTAATACCCACACGTGCACAGGAACTTGAACGTTTAGGAATTTATTCTGAAAGTGCAAACCGACTTTTAAGACATCCTCGGGGAGATGTTAAACTTGGTCTGAACGGTGGGGTAAGTATGAAACGAAGATGGCAATTCCAACTCACAGCCGCTTATGGTTTGCTGAATCGTATTTCATTTGGAAACACAAATTCGTGGCATTATTTACAGACCAATATTTCTTTTAGTTACAGCCTGAAATAAATTGGTTTTAATACGTCAAATTTTTCGCATCCTCCAAAACCTTATCTAATCCGGAAGCATCCTTACCGCCGGCTTGTGCAAAGAATGACTGTCCTCCCCCGCCACCGCTAATGTGTTTACTCCATTCGCGAATAAGTTGTCCGGCATTCCACTGTTTTTCCTGAACGAGATTGTCGGAAATCATAATGGAAATATTTGGTTTCCCTTCAAAGTCCGCAACCAGCACACAAAACAGATTTTCGAAATCATTTTTTAACCGGTAACACAAATCTTTTACGGCGTTTGCATCGGCAACTTCAACGCGGTTAATAACCACATTTACACCGTTTCGATTTTCGACCGACTTTTTAAGTTCTGAATAAACAGCATCGGTTTGAAGCTGTTTGAAATCTTCAATTTTATCGGAAAGTGATTTGTGTTCGCTGATAAGCTGCGTAATGTGTTTTACGAGATCTTTTGGATGTCCGAGTTGTTCGCGAACTTCCTGCAACAGAGACAGTTCTTCCCGGAGATATGCCTCGTATTGTTCACCGGTAATTGCCTCAACTCTACGAACACCGGCCGCCACACTCGATTCGGAAATAATTTTAAATCCTCCGATAGAAGAAGTATTGGCCACGTGCGTTCCTCCGCACAATTCCATGCTGTAATTTTTATCAAAAACAACAACCCGAACCACGTCTCCGTATTTCTCACCAAACAGTGCTGTTACGCCCATGTCGATTGCCTGCTGATACGGCATGCTCCGGTCTTCCCACAAATCAACGGACTCCCGTATTTTTTCGTTTACAAGATGTTCGATCGAAGCCATCTGATCGGATGTAACTTTTTCGAAATGCGAAAAATCGAATCGCAACCGGTTTTCATCCACCAAACTTCCTTTTTGCGCAACGTGATCTCCGAGAACATTTCGCAAAGCAGAATGCATTAAATGCGTTGCGCTGTGGTTTTTGGTGATTTCATCGCGACGTTTTCGGTTCACTTCCGCTTTAAAGTATTGATCCGGATTTTCGGGAAGCGCATTGGCAATATGCACAATCAGGTCGTTCTCTTTTTTGGTGTCGAGGATGTGCACTTTCTCCTGATCCTCAGTGCCGGTTAATGTTCCGGTATCGCCAACCTGACCGCCGCTTTCGCCATAAAATGGTGTCAGATTAAAAACGAGTTGAACGAGCTTTTTTCCTTTTTGCTCAATAATCCGGTATCTCGAAATGGTGATGTTCGCTTCGAGATGATCGTATCCGATAAATTCCTGATGGGCATCTTCCTGAAGTATTATCCAGTCGCCGGTTGTCTTTGCAGCATCGGCCCGCGAACGTTTTTTCTGCTCGGCTAATTCAACTTTAAAACCTTCTTCATCCACTGAAAATCCGTTTTCGTGAGCGATGAGTTTCGTTAGGTCTAATGGAAAACCATACGTGTCGTAAAGTTCGAATGCGACTTTACCGTCGATGCTTTTACCGGAACTGTTGGTCGTTATTTGTCCGAGTTTTTCTAAACCAATATTTAATGTTCGCAAGAAAGTTTCTTCTTCCTTTCTGATAATATTCCGAAGAAAATCCACCTGATTCTCGGCTTCGGGAAATACATTTTTAAAACGGTTTGCCAGTGAAGGAACTAATGCCTGAAGGAAAGGTTCTTTGAGGTTTAAAAAACTGTATCCATATCGAACTGCTCTGCGTAAAATCCTTCTCACCACATAACCCGCTCCGGTGTTGGACGGCAATTGACCGTCGGCGATGCAAAACGTGATCGCCCGAATGTGATCGGCAATTACCCGAAAAGCAATATCCGTTTGTTCGGAAGTTCCATACGACTGACCACAGATTTTTTCGAGCTCCGAAATCGTATTTTGAAATAAATCGGTGTCGTAATTAGAATTGAGTAAATCGGTTGCGCGAACCACACGTTCGAGTCCCATTCCGGTATCGACGTGTTTCTCGGGAAGAGAAACCAACGATCCGTCGGCCAACCGGTTGAACTCCATAAAAACGAGGTTCCACAATTCGATAACCTGCGGATGATCATCGTTCACTAATGCCTTTCCATCCTGCGCATTTCGCTCTTCATCGCTTCGCAAATCCATGTGAATCTCGCTGCACGAACCGCACGGACCGGTATCACCCATTTCCCAGAAGTTGTCTTTTTTGCTGCTTCGGATAATCCGGTTGGCATCGATGTGCTCTTTCCAGAACGCTTCTGATTCGGTATCTGCCGGAAGATTATCCCCCAGATCACCGCCAAAAACGGTTACATACAAACGGTCTTTCGGGAGTTTGTAATGATCGGTGAGCAGTTCCCACGCCCAGGCAATCGCATCCTTTTTAAAGTAATCGCCGAAACTCCAGTTCCCGAGCATTTCAAACATCGTGTGGTGATACGTATCAACACCCACTTCTTCCAGATCGTTGTGCTTGCCGGAAACACGAAGACATTTTTGTGTATCCACTGCCCGGGTATAAGGTGCTTTTTTGTTTCCGAGGAAATAGTCTTTGAA
Organism: Bacteroidota bacterium; assembly: GCA_016124755.1. GTDB lineage: Bacteria > Bacteroidota > Bacteroidia > NS11-12g > UBA9320 > WGNA01. The sequence continues at coordinate 50,120 of WGNA01000012.1, forward strand.
CTGGTTCATACCTGCATTGGTAAACATGAGTGTCGGATCGTTTTTAACGACTATCGGAGCCGACTGAACGACTGCGTGACCGCGTGATTCAAAGAACTTTAGAAAGGCTGACCTTACTTCTTCTGACGTCATGGAATGACTGCTTTTTAATGTATTGAAATTGTTAATTATTTTGCCGACTTTCGCCCTGCCGAAAGAGGAGGCAAAGTTAAACAAATAGACATCCTGAGGTGCCAATGAGAAAAATTCGATATCGCTATAACCCCGACACTTTAAGCTACGATAAAGTACATACCAAAGTTTGGGTTGTTGCGCTAAAGGTTTTTGGTTTTTTGTCTGCCGCTGCCGTCTTTTCCCTTATCATTATTCAGGCTTCCTTTCAGTTTGTAAATTCTCCGAACGAGAAGAAACTCAAACAGGAAATCAGTCAGTACGAATTTCAGATTGAACAACTCAAGGGAAAAGTAACTACGCTCAACGAGCAGGTGATCGCTCTAGAATCGCGCGACGAAGAAATTTACCGCGAGATTTTTGGTGCCCCGCTTCCCGACGCTTTAAGAAATGCCGGTATTGGTGGTTCTAAAAGATATCCGGAGTTAAATGCATTAACCCATGGCAGCAGCCTTCGACAGATGCATCAGAAGCTTGATGAGCTCTCCCGAAAAGCCAATATTCAGGATAAGTCTTACGACGAGTTGCTGAAACTGGCCAAGAAAAAAGCAAGTATGCTGGCTTCTATTCCTGCTGTTCAGCCTATTCCGAATAAAGATCTGAAACGAATGGCATCCGGTTACGGATACCGCATCGACCCGTTTTACCGAACCCGTAAATTTCACACCGGAATGGACTTCACGGCTCCTAAGGGAACTGATGTTCACGCAACCGGCGACGGTGTTGTGGAATCGGTTACATCCAAAAAATGGGGTTACGGAAACCACATCATTGTTAATCACGGTTACGGTTATAAAACTTTGTATGCTCACCTGAGCAAGTTCAATGTGAAGCCGGGCGATAAAGTTACCCGCGGACAAATCATCGGACTTGTGGGAAGTACCGGAAAGTCAACCGCTCCACACCTTCACTACGAAGTGATCGTCAACGGAGAAAAGCGGAATCCGGCCAACTATTATTACAACGATCTCTCGGCTGAACAATACGAAGAGATGATCGAACTCTCCAGTCATCCAAACCAATCGTTTGACTAAGAGAGAGCCATGCTCAAGAAAGAACTTCCCGACAAACTGTATTATTCCATTTCCGAGGTTTCGGAACATTTCGATGTTGCGCAATCTCTGCTGAGATACTGGGAGTCTGAATTCAACACCATCAAGCCCAAACGCAATAAGAAAGGGACGCGTTTTTACACCAAAAAAGACCTCGAACAAATCGGGTTGATTTACCACTTGGTGAAAGAACAGGGATTCACGCTGAGCGGTGCAAAAGACAAATTGAAACTCAACAAAAAAGGAGTTCAGACAGAAGTAGAAACTATCCGCGTCTTAAAAGAAATCAAACGCTTCCTCGAAGACGTTCGCGAAAAGTTATAAGCGTTAATTTCGCTTCACCAAACTTTTCGTACCATGAAAAACATCGTTTTCCGGCTGTTCCGCCATTGCCTGTTTTTTCTCGCTTTTCCGGTTTTTGCCCAACCGGGGATCATTCCGGATAATGTGCTTCCCGTTGATTGCCAACCCTTGATTCCGGGAACCAATTCCATTTTTTCAAATGCCGCGATTATGTGTAATGATCAACACTTTATTGCCGGAATTTCTCATGTGCGCTTTGTAACGACAGAACTCAATTACTCCTCTGCCGCATTTTGCCGGGCATTCGGTACTAATGCATTCGGACTGGCATTTCAGCAATTTGGTTACGAAGTATCTTCGGTAAAAAAGTACTCGGTTGCCATTCGCAAAAACTGGAACCAAAGCACTACGACAGGTTTAAATTTTCACGAAAGCCGGTTTGTTACGGAAGGATATTCAGCGGTGAATTTTGCTTTAAATGCAACGCTTTCCTTTTATCACGATTTCGGGAAACATCAATTTTCAATCGTTCTGGAAGATCCGTTTCCGGCCAAAAATCAGGTTTATCAATCTTGCCTTAAAACCACATTGGCGATTCCCATTGGCGACACATCCCGATTTTTCGCCGGATTAACGATTGGCAATAACTCCGTTCGCGGGTGCGCCTTTTATCTCCATCAAACCCATGCTAAAATTAAAATTCTGATCGGAGTGATTTCCATGCCCTGGCAATTTGGTTTAGGAATTCAATACGCTGTTTCTAATACCATTTCAGTTTCGAATTCCTCTGCTGTTTCCAACGTTGGATTCTTTCAGGGGGCACAGCTCAGCTTTCAGAAATGAAAAGGTTTTTATTCTTTTTGGTTTTGTTTTTCTGCTTTTGTTCTAATGACGTATTAGCCCAAATAACGGGTGAGGAAATGTTGGAAGCGGCTGAAGAAATAGACGATGAAATTATTTTAAACCGGGAGATCAAGAAGATCAATCTCAAAAAAGCGGATTCAACCGAACTCGCAGAATCCAGACTTTTTAATGATGAAGAAATTCAATTAATTCTAAAACATATTCAGCGGTTCGGTGCGATTGAAGACCTGCTAGAATTGCAACAAATTTTTGATGTCGATCGGATTCGCCAACTTGAACCATATCTTTTTGTAAACAAGGAAGTGAAACGAAAACCGCAAAACTGGAAATTAGAAATCTCCACTTCGGTTAGTGAATCCATTAATAAGGCGACCGAAAATAATTACTCGGGAGACGATCTTCATTTTCGAACCCGTATTCAACTCAGGCCAAAAATCGGAATTCAATCCACCCTATTTTTTGAAAAGGATGCGGGTGAAAAATGGCTTCCTGAAAAATGGTTTAAGGGTCCGGATTTTACCGGTTTTTCATTGCGTTTCGATCCGAACCGAAATACGCGATTTCTGCTCGGTGACTTTCTTTGGAACACTGGAGAAGGTCTGGTTTGCGGACAAGGATTTCAAATGGGGAAATCGGCATTGGTGATGAATATTTCCGGAAGTCATTCGGGTTTACGCGCTAAAACTTCAGCCGAGGAAAACAAATTCTTTCGCGGTTTTGCTGTTGAAAAGAGTACGAAAAATTTTACCGGAAGCCTATTAATCTCCCGCCATCATCGCGACGCTATTATCAAAAATGGTGAAGTTCAATCGTTGCAAACAACAGGTTATCACCGAACAAATTCGGAGCTTGAACACAACGATGCGCTTTTATTGAATGAAATCGGGAGCGGTTTGTCTTATCATAATCGTGGTGTGCAAGTTTCCTGGTGCGGACTTTTAACTCAGTCGGATATCCCCTTTCATGCTGATCCGGGAAATTCCACCAATCTTCTTCTGAATTCTGGAATTTCATGGCAGATCAGTTTGCCGGGAGCAAGAACTTTCGGCGAAGCGGCCGTTGACCAATGGAAGCATACAGCACTTATTTCCGGTTGGCAATTCACACCCTGGAAATGGTTTGATCTTTCGGTTTCTTTCCGGCGATACAGTGGTAATTATTCTTCCGTTCACGGATTGGCATTTAGTGAATCAAGGTCGGTTCAAAACGAATCCGGGATGTATTCGGGATTTCGTTATTACCGGAAATACTGGAGTTTCAGCGGATACGCCGATTATTATAAAAATATATCACCGGGTGAAGGTGAATTCGGGATTCAAACCGGGAACGACTATCTTTTGCAATGGGATAAAAAATGGAAAAACGGTTTTAACTCAACGATCCGCTTTCGGAATGAAATTAAGAATTCATCAAACAGTTTTAGCCGGAAATCCTCGCTCCGATTTCATTTGCAATATCAGATCAACCGGCAGCTCACCTATCGACAGCGGATTGAAATCAGTCGTAATGCAACAACACAAACCTCAAACGGCTGGTTGATTTATGAAGACTTAAAATGGAAACCCGTTCGCGGCAAATGGAATTTCAGTTGTCGGTGGTACAGCATACGAATCGAAGATTTTTCAACCCGCATTTATACCTACGAAAATGATATTCCGATGCAATACAGTTTCCCGGCACTGTACGCATATCCATCGCGATGCTATCTGTTAATGAACTATTCATTCAATCGTGCAATTCAGTGCTGGATAAAAGTGGAATCAGATTTTGGGAAACAGTCGGTCGGCTATCAAAATTCGCAACTGTATATTGCCGGCCAAAACAAATGGGGGTGGAAATTCCTCATCCGATACCGAATCTGAAATGACCCGACTGAGTGTTAATATTAATAAAATCGCGACGTTGCGAAATGCCCGTGGTGGAAGTATTCCGGATGTGATAATAGCGGCAAAACGAATTCAGGAATTTGGTGCTGCGGGAATTACGGTTCACCCGAGACCCGACGAAAGACACATCACCCGGAACGATGTTGAGCAATTAAAAAAAGTCGTTCTCACCGAGTTTAATATTGAAGGATACCCATCGGAAGAATTCATGGAAATGGTGCTGCGGATTATACCCGATCAGGTTACACTGGTTCCCGATCCACCGGAAGTGCTCACTTCAAACGCCGGTTGGGACTGTCTCAAAAACGGTGAATTTCTGAAGGACATCATTTCCAAACTTAAAACTGCCGGAATACGAACTTCCATATTTATGGATCCGGTGGAAGATCAGATAAGAGCTTCGGTTGCAACCGGAACCGACCGGATTGAACTTTACACCGAATCGTATGCCAGCGGGTTTGAAGACAATTCTGCCAAAGCGATAAAACCGTATGTTAAAGCCGCGGAAGTTGCTGCCGAATGTGGCCTTGGTTTAAATGCAGGTCACGATCTGAACCTCCGAAACCTCAATTATTTTTATAAAAATATTCCCGGACTTCTCGAAGTTTCGATTGGCCATGCCTTGATCAGCGATGCATTATACATCGGGTTAAAAAACGCAGTGGTTGCCTATAAAAACTGTCTGCATCCGGATTGGAAACCCGATGCGTCGAAATAATTATCGGTTTCTCAACTGCTGAATCACCTGATGTAATGTGTTGATCACGTCGTCGAGAAGTGCCGGAATCTGATCAACATTGGTTTTGTTTTTCCCCCATTGTTCCAGATCGCGAATCTTCTGACGAAGTGCAACGATTCCCATCATATCGATTGATGGTTTGATTTTATGTGCAGCCGCGCCGAGATCTTCGTAATCACCATTGGCGAGGGCAGTCACCATCCGGTCAACCGATTCGGGTGTCATGTGGATAAACATCTCCACCATTTTATTGATGAAAACCTCGTCGCCTGCCGACATGGCTTCCAATTGTTCCAGACTGTAAAGTTGTTCGTTCATGTGTTAAGTAGTAAAAACAGAAACAGTTAATTTCTAAATCACTTGTTCCTGCAGCATCCGGTAAATTGTGGATTTACCGATATTCAGTTTTTTGGCAACCGTAACCACGTCGTTGTTGTACTTGTCTAAAAAGAACTTGACGATTCGGTTTGTATAATCTCTGAGAGGCATCTCAGATTGGAGCAAAGTATCAATTGATCCGGTTGAATTAAAGGTGATGTGTTCGTCGTCGATAAAGTTGGTATCGGTCATTACACAAGCCAATTCAATTACCGCTTTTAATTCCCGGATATTTCCCGGCCACGGATATTTCAGCATTTTATTCTGTGCCGCAGGAGTGAGTGACAACTTGCCGAGATCATTCTCTTTTACGTATTCATCAATAAAATGCTTTGCCAGTAAAAGAATGTCGTTTCCTCTTTCCCGCAGAGCCGGCAAACTGATGGGCAATCCGAGCAAACGATAATAAAGGTCTTCCCGGAATTTTCCTTTTCTCACCTCTTCTGCCAGATCTTTATGCGTTGCTACGAGAATTCGGCAGTTCACTTTTATTACACCGGTCCCCCCCACACGAGTAAGTTCCTTTTCCTGGAGCACCCGAAGCAGTTTGCTCTGCATATTGATATCCATCTCACCAATCTCATCGAGAAAGAGCGTTCCGCCGGAAGCTTCTTCAAACTTTCCGATCCTGCGGTTAATCGCTCCGGTAAAAGATCCTTTTTCGTGTCCAAACAGTTCACTTTCAATCAGCTCAGACGGAATGGCGGTTATGTTCACTGCAACAAAAGGTTTCTTGGCTCTCGGGCTGTTATAATGAATTGCCTTGGCCACAACCTCTTTACCGGTTCCTGTTTCGCCGGTTATGGAAACCGTAATGTTACTGCTGATTGCTTTTTGGAGAAGATTGAAAACGCGCTTCATAGGCGAGGAATTCCCCACCATGTTTTTAGTGAAATCGTATTTCTGTACGATCTGACTTTTCAGTTGAGAAATCTCTTCCTTGAGTTCTTCCTTCTCGCGAATGTTTTTAATAACATTCCAGATTCGGTCTTTGGTTTCATCATCTTTAATGATGTAATCGTACGCTCCGTCTTTGAGAAGTTTAATGGCGGTTCCGATATCTTCCTGACCGGAAATAATCACAACCGGAATTTCAGGATTGTACTCTTTGATTTTCTTGAGAACCTCTTGTCCGGAAATATCGGGTAACGAATAATCGAGGGTTACCAGATTGGGTTCTTCATCAAGCGATTTTAGAAAGTCTTTTCCGGTTGTAAATTTTTTAACGGTAACATCCGGATTGAGGGATAAGTGGTATTCGATAACTTCACCATACCATACATCATCTTCCACAATGAAGATCTTGAAAGCGTCTGCCATAACACAGTTTTTATAGTAGTCTGATGCAAATATATGGAACAACTCCAATTTTGAGATTTATTTTTAAAATATTTTATGTCATCTCACATCGGAATCAAAATTCGATAGCCAAAAACTCCTTTGATATTTTTCAGGATTACATGGTATTTATATGGTTTAGAAATATAATTTCGCGGCAAATTTCAACACAAGCTTTACATCAAATAAGCTATGGCAAATACTGGAAAAATAGCACAGATCATCGGCCCGGTTGTGGACGTGAGTTTTGAAGGAGAAGGTTCTACACCTCCGCGAATCCTGAATTCCCTGCACGTTAAACTGGAAAACGGTGGAACCCTTATTCTTGAAACGCAACAACACCTTGGCGAGAACCGAGTGCGAACCATCGCGATGGACTCTACCGAAGGTCTTGTTCGGGGAATGGAAGTAGTTGACACCGGAGACTCCATCAAAATGCCGGTTGGCGATGCTATTAAAGGTCGTCTTTTCAATGTGGTTGGAGATGCCATCGACGGAATTAAAGCCGTTAGCAAAGAAGGTGGTCGTCCGATTCACGCTGAAGCACCTAAATACGAAGATCTTTCTACAGCTACTGAGCCTTTGTTCACCGGAATTAAAGTAATTGACCTTCTCGAGCCTTATGCAAAGGGAGGGAAAATCGGTTTGTTCGGTGGTGCCGGTGTTGGTAAAACCGTATTGATTCAGGAATTGATCAACAACATCGCGAAAGCGTACGACGGTTTGTCGGTGTTTGCAGGTGTTGGTGAAAGGACCCGTGAAGGAAATGACCTCATGCGGGAAATGCTCGAATCCGGAATTATCAATTACGGTGACGATTTCAAACATTCAATGGAAGAAGGCGGATGGGATCTTTCTAAAGTTGATGAAGCTAAATTAAAAGAATCAAAAGCGACATTCATTTTCGGTCAGATGAACGAACCTCCGGGAGCACGTGCACGAGTTGCACTTTCCGGTTTGAGTATCGCAGAATATTTCCGTGACGGTGATGAGCAATCAGGTGGAAGAGACATTCTTTTCTTCGTTGATAACATCTTCCGGTTCACACAGGCAGGTTCTGAAGTATCGGCTCTTTTGGGTCGTATGCCTTCAGCGGTTGGATATCAGCCAACACTCGCAACAGAAATGGGTGTGATGCAGGAGCGAATTACTTCTACCACAAGAGGATCTATCACTTCTGTTCAGGCGGTTTACGTACCAGCAGACGACTTAACTGACCCTGCGCCGGCAACAACTTTTGCTCACCTTGACGCAACCACTGTATTAAGCCGTCAGATTGCTTCTTTAGGAATTTATCCTGCGGTGGATCCGTTGGATTCAACTTCACGAATTCTTTCCCGTGATATTTTGGGTGATGCTCATTATAACACAGCTCAAAGAGTGAAAGAGTTGCTTCAGCGATATAAAGAATTGCAGGATATTATTGCCATTCTTGGTATGGATGAGTTGAGCGAAGAAGATAAATTGGTGGTTCACCGCGCACGTCGTGTTCAGCGATTCCTTTCTCAACCTTTCCACGTAGCTGAACAGTTCACAGGTATCCCGGGAGTTTTGGTTGACATCAACGAAACCATCAAAGGATTTAACATGATTATGGACGGTGAAGTTGACAAGTATCCGGAAGCGGCCTTCAACCTTAAAGGAACTATTGAAGATGCGATTGAAGCCGGAGAAAAAATGTTGAAGGACGCAGAAAACAATTAATTATGTATCTCGAACTTATCACGCCCGACACCACACTTTTTGAAGGAGAAGTGATTTCAGTGAAGTTTCCCGGAACTGCCGGAAAATTTGAAACTCTGAACAACCACGCTCCGATTATTTCAAGCCTTGAAAAAGGAACACTCAGTGTGAAGACGTCTGAAGGCGTAAAGAATTTCGACATTAGCGGAGGCATTGTTGAAGTTCTTAATAACAAGATCATTGTACTCGCCTGATTGAGAAATCAGGTTATTAGAAATAGAAAGACCGGTCTCTGACCGGTTTTTTTATGCTCTTTTTTTAAGCATTGATTAAGGTAATTCAATATCAGAAGTGACCAATTATTTTAAAAGCCAACTAACCGGTCTATGGCATGTATTGTTTCATTATTGATTCATTCGAATTACAACTTCTGCTGCTAATTGTTTAAAGGTTGTAATGAATGTTTCAACTGTATAGTCTGTTGCAATTACTTCTAATATTTCGTCATGAAATAGAAGCGCGAAGTGTTTTCTATCTTTCCACCTATCCTCTTCATAATATGGATGCACTCTATGAATATTTTTTAATTCGGTAATCCAGGTTGAGTTTTCAATGATGTGAGCAGCATAACCTGAGAGTCCCTTACTCCAAAGTGGAAGGCCACTAAACACCTCATCATTTGCAATTCCAAAACGAAAAGTATGACCGGCAAATTCAACAAGAGCCAATGGGTATGAGGTAGTGCTTGTATTGTCAACCATGTTCACATAAGTGCCGTCCCAATCCGGATCATATTCATTGATCCGATATATTAAATATACTCTGTGTCCATTAGAAAAAACCTGTGGCATCGGCGCCCCCGTATCCCATTGAGGCGTCCATTCAATTTCCGTTGCGTATTCTTCTGTCATAATTAACATTTGATCAAATTGTCCAATTGATTAGCTGTGATGGCATACCAGGTAGCCAGCTCAGTATCCAATATCAACCCGAATTTAACTGCGGGTTTGATTGCAAATCCCACCGTAAATATTAACCCTTTTTCAAATACGATATAAATAAAAAAGCCCCGATCAAACGACCGGGGCTTTGCTAATTGACTTTGGTAGTAATTTTAGTTTCTATTTTGGTCAACCAGCAGTCGCAGAACTTCGGTGTTATACCCTACCGAAATTTCGAGCACATACACGCCGGTTGGAAGATTAGAAACATCCAGATGAATGTAATTCCCGTCAACATTCTGGTTAACTTCTTGAGAAACCACCTGGCCGCTCATGTTGGTAATCCTGATTTCAGGAACTGCAGTTGTAATCTGGTCGGTTGATTTCAACTCAACGTATACATCAGTTCGTGAAGGAACCGGGAACATGTTCAACACAAGTCCTTCTCCTTTATTTCCTTTTGTAAGGTCAATCATTCTGGTAACGCTGTAATCGAAGTCACCGTTAAAATCAACCTGTTTGATTCTGTAGTAAACAATGTTTGACTTTGCCTCACCGAAGTAATCCGGGAACACATAGTTTCTCATGGTTGAAGAGTTACCCGCTCCGGTAACTTTACCAATTGTTGTGAATTCTGTTTCACCTTCCCATCTGCGCTCAATTTCAAAATGATCGTTGTCTTGTTCTGAAGCTGTTGCCCAGGTAAGTCGGTTGGTTGTTACAGATTCTGGTCTGGCCTGGAAATCAACCCAGGTAACCGGCACCGGCTGAGTACATTCTGTTCCGGTTTCGATCTGGAAGAAAGTGCTTGGAGAGAACTGATTGTTGAATTCCGTTTTAACCCAACCGGATGATTGTGATGCAGAGGAAATTCTGAGTTCGTCTATTTTGCCTTTGAAGTAACGGTTATCGCTGTACAATCTCTTACCAATGAAGAGGTCGTTGTTTCCGGCATTAATATTTCCGGAAGCAGAAGCAGAATAAGCAAGACTTCCGTTGATGTAAACTTTCTTCTGGTTTGAACCAAGATTACCATCATATACGAAATGAACAAGTGCCCAGGTGTAAGTTGAAACAGATCCGTTGTCGTCTCTGTAATGACCGGTGTTGGTTGTAACTCTTGAATTGATTGCAACCGGATTGGTTCCACCGTCAACACCAAACATATATTCTTCCTGATTCACGGTTGATCCTTTTACCGCGAACGGAGCATCGTCAACCGGTGTTCCACTGATTCTCACCCAGGCAGACATGGTAAGATTCTTACCGTTAATATCAAGACTGTTGTTGTGAGAAACCCGCATATAAGAGCTACCGCCGAAGTTTCGAGCATTACCAAGGAAACCGGAAGTGTTGCTGGTTCCATAGTTTGTTGCATCGTTGTCGTTACCGGTTGCGTCGTTCACATCTTCGAAGTGATAAACTGCCCGGTAAGAAGAATTCCATGTTGAAGTTGATGATGGATTCACATTAGCCGAATCCACATTTCCGTGTCTCAGATAGAGAATGGTGTTTTCGTTGTATTTCAATACATCAACATTACCCCAGAAAATAAGATGTCCTGTTGCTCCGTCGTAGCTCACGATTTCAATATCCAGTCGTTGTCCGGCCTGATTGGTAAGCTGAACATCATAGCCATCGTTGCTGGCAATTCCACCACCCTGACCGTAAACGTATTTCTTCAACTCATCCCGGGTGATATCAAAATACACCGGGAAGTTGGTGAGGTTGTTATCTCCGTCAACTTTCTCGTGATTGATGGTAATCTTGAGAGAACCACAGAAAGGACCCGTTCCCACTTCTGAAACAAATCCGAAATTATTGTTATTGTCTTCCTGTCCGTAGCTGTCGAACTGAGCATTTTCAATGTTATCGGTTGTAAGGCTGGATCCGGATGGGTAATCACTCAATTTGGTGTTGGTGATGTATCCATTTTCCTGAGAATTGCAGAAGTTCAAACCGTAAATAGCATAATCTGCGCTGTTGCCGGTTGTTGTTCCACCTACCTGATTTACCCAGGTTAAACTGTTAATGGAGTTTTTATCAAACTTAATAAAGCGTGTATCTGTAGAAGCTACAACATCGTAAACTCCCTCACCTGTTGAAGTGATATTAATGGTTGTATTGTACTGGAAGTTGGTTCCGTCAGCAGATTCGCTAATGATGGCAATGGCTCCGGATTCTATAGCTCCCAGATAGAGAGAGTAAATGTTTCCAGCCGGTACAGTACCATCAAGTTCTACGATCAGATTATCTGTGTCGGTATCAAAACTTGCATATCGTCCGTCTGGCGCGTCAAGCAGATTACTTTGATCAACAATTCCATCTGAATAGGTCACTACTTTGAAATTCTCATTCATACAACCAAATGGTTTTTCAAATGAGTAGTAACCATCTGTTCCGGTAATTGCACTGTCAATCGGTGTGTTTTCTCCGTCGTTCAACTCTCCGTTCAGATTGAGATCATTATACAGATAAACGGTAACACCACCTTGTCCGTTCTCACCACCGTCTTTTGTACCATTCGCATTGTCGTCACGGAATACATATCCGTCTATCAACACTGGACCATTGATACCGAAGTTGTTTAATGAATCGGTGTTACCTCCAGAAGTAAAGGATGCTGTTTCAATGTTGTCGGATGTAAGCTCGCCATTGTCTGGCAACGTACCTGTATTTGTTGAAACGATATAGCTCTTTGTTCCATCACACAATTCAACACCATAAATAGCGTAGTCCTTGATGTTGGTTGATGTAGAACCATATTGATTATATCCTGAAATGGTGTTAATCTGATCTTTATCAAATTTGATGTATTTGGTATTTCTGGCCGCTGTAACCGTATATGCCAGTTTCCCGGAAGAAGTGATTGCAATGTTTGTATTGTGATAGAAATTGATTCCATCAGAAGACTCACTGATTATTGCATAGGCACCGTCTTCAATTGTTTTAAGATAAACAGTGTACTGATTGCCTGCTTGTACTTCACCGTTCAACTCAACGATCAAGTTATAATCGTCCATCGTATAGCTTGCATAAGTATTGCCCGGAGCACCAACAGCGTTGCTTGCATCATTAAATCCTGAGGAGTACTTAACTGATTTCACATATTTAGGTGAACATTCATAATTCACTTCAAATTCGTAATAACCATTGTTATCGGTTGTTGCTGTATCAATCGGAGTTCCTTCGCCATTGGTTACGTCAATTATTCCATTATGGTTGAGATCTTCATACAGGTACACGGTAACTCCCGGTACATCTTCTTCATTGTTATCCTGTATGGTGTCACGGTTTCTGTCGAAATAGGTGTAGCCAGAAATTACATTTACACTATTTCCGTGATTTCCACAGGGCAGGTACCAGTTAAAAATGGCGTTACCGGTAACATAGCTGTCACCATTAGTTGCATCTGAAATAAATGTAAGTGTTGCAGTGGTAACATTTCCCGGAACATCATTTATAGTAAGTGTTTGAATGGTTTCAGACTTACCGAGATCATAAGTATTAATGGTTACCGTAGAACTCTGCGTTCCTGCCGTAAGAGTGAAGGTACCGGTACGGCTGTCGTTATTCATTTTAATAATGGGTAATACCACACTAATGTTTTTAGTATTAGTGGTTGCCAGCATCGTGAAATAGGTATATGATGTATTGTGGTAATTATAATAATGTTCACCACTCAAACTGGTGTTATTATCAACACAATATTCATCCTTCAATTTTACATAAGCGGTGAATCCGTGCATGTAATTCGAACAACTCTGAACATGCATGGTTACTGATGATGCCGCCGGAAGAGTTGCACTGTAATATCCTTTATTGGAAGTGCCTGAAACGTTGTTCAGCGCATGTGCATTGCTGCTGGTCCAGCTAACCGTATTAGTGCCATTTGAAAATGATCCGGAAGTCGGCAAACCACCTTTGTAGATTCCTTCCACATAAATTTCCTTAATGTGAGAAACGGATTCTGCAATGTTGATGGTAGTGTAGGTGTTATCTGTAGCTCCTTTTCCGTAAGCAATGATACAAGGATCGAGACTCACCGAGTTGCCGTCACATTCATCTGTGGTCTGACCACATGGCTCAAACCAATTGAATGAAACATTACCCGCGATGTAGCTGTCTCCATAACTGTTGTCAGATAAAAATTTGACCGTTGCGGAGGTAATATTTCCAGGAACATCTTCCAATGTCAGGGTTTGGAGTGACATTGACTGTCCCAGATCATATGTATTAATCGTAACCGATTTTGTAAGTGTACCGGCAGTTAAAGTAAAGGTGGCGGTTCTTGAATCGTTGTTCATTTCCACTACCGGAATTACTGCTGTAATAGTTTTAGACTTAGTTGTAGCAGGAATGGTGATGCTGGTTGTATTGCTGCTGTGATATTCGTAAAAACGGTCATCTGTTAAGGATGTGTTATTAGAAGCACAGTACTCACTTTTTAACTTTACATAGGCAACCAACCCGTGCATATATGATTTGTTGTTTCCAACAGTCATTGAAACGGAAGATGCTGCAGGAAGTGTAGCTGTGTAATATCCTTTGTAAGATGTATTCGTGTAATTATCGAGCGTCTTTGCATTGCTGCTTGTCCAGTTCACGGTAGTTGTACCATTTGTAAAACTTCCGTATGTAGGCTGAGCATCTTTATATATTCCCTCAACTACAATTTCCTTAATATGAGAAACGTCTTCTGAAATCCCGATTGTGGTAGTCGAATTTCCGGTTGAACCTTTGCCAAGAGTTATAATACAAGGATCGTATGAATTTGCGGTACCATTACATTCACCTTGTGGAGTCTGACAGTTTTCAGAAAGCATCAAATTGATGTCTCCGTTCAAAATATAACCATCTCCACCATTGATGTAAAGCCAGCCAGATGCCCCATAACCAAGTTGGGTAATGTTTGCATCCTTTCCTTGCTGAAATGCCGGGCCTTGTCTGGTTACGATGAAACTTCCGTGTTTGGTAGATCTTACTACACCAAGGGTTGATGTATAATATATCCACCCGCTTGTGCTGCCTACGGTACCACAGTTACTGGCCTTCGGACTTCCAGACGGTGCTGTAGTAGTTGCTCCGCTAAAAGTGATATCAAAGTCGTAAACATCCCCGCTGAGCGAAGGATGTGTTAGGCCATTAGCAACAATTCGAACATCACCATTCGAGTACTTGATCCATTTATAAGATGATGTATCACCATCGAAATGATAAGCATTGTTATACTTGTTCTTGAACCAAAGAACATAAGGTTCATACGCACATCCCACCGTGTTGGTAACATGTCTTTCACACTCAACCACACGGTTTGTACTGGTTGAAGAAAGAATGAGATTCACATCAGCTTTTGTGTAATATCCATTGCATTGAGATCCTCCGATATCTAACCAACCTGATGCTCCGTAACCCTGTTGGGTAACATTAGCATTGGTACCTTGCTGAAAAGCAGAACCCCGTCTGCTCACATCAAAAATCCCATGACTTTTAGAAGTGATAGTACCGGTTATGGTTTGATAATAAATCCAATCACTTGTACTGCCGGTAGATCCGCACCAGTTCGACTTCGGACTTCCGGAAGGAGCGGTAGTGGTTTTATCGCTCAGCGTGATGTCCAGAGTAAGAACATCACCGTTGCAACCACTTGAAGTTAATCCTGTTGCAGTTACGCGAACAGTCCCATCCTCCTGCTCTATCCATTGATAAGTTGCGGTGGTTCCATCCAGATAGTAGGAATTACCGTATTTATCTTCCAGATACAGAATGTAATTGTGATTACTGCAACCAGTAGTGTTTGAAATTACACGGGTGCAACCATGGTTGGTACCAGTGGCTGATGAGCGTGCAGGAAATGACAAAAGTGTCAGAAACGTTACGAAGGAGTAGACATACTTCTTCCTCCAACGAAAGAGCGTAAAATACAACATGCGACTAAAATTTTATTGCGACTGTCAACCTTTTGTCAAGTGACGTTCCAAAAACATTTTAATCGTAATACCTTGATTTACAGAACTTAATTTTTTAAAATGACAATTTGCAGATTCCCAAAATTCCCATATCGGGATAATCGGGTTTCGATTTGGGATTGATCAAGGTTATTTTCTGAATAAGCTGGAAAGCTTCATTTGAAGAACACCAATGAGCGCTTCCCGAACAATTCCCTTGCTCATTTTAGATTCCCCTTTGGTGCGATCGGTAAAGATGATCGGTACTTCCACAACATTAAAACCTTTGTGAATAGCTTTGAATTTCATTTCGATCTGGAAGGCATAACCTTTAAACTTGATTTTATCTAATTCGATTTTCTCCAGAACGTCTCTTGAATAACAAACAAATCCTGCGGTGGTATCCATTATTTTCATACCCGTGATAATGCGAACATAGATAGATGCAAAGTAGCTCAGAAGTACTCTCCCCATTGGCCAGTTAACCACATTAACCAGATTGTTTACATATCGTGAACCTACAACCACATCAACATTATCCTGAAGGCATTCATTATATAGTCGAGGTAAGTCTTCCGGATTGTGGGAAAAATCACAATCCATTTCAATAATGTATTTATAGCCTTTATTGAGTGCCCACTGAAACCCGTGAATGTAGGCCGTTCCGAGACCCTGCTTTCCTTTTCGCTTCATTAAATGTAACGTCTCCGGAAATTCTGTTCTCAATTCCTCCACTTTCTCCCCGGTTCCGTCCGGACTGGCGTCATCTACAATAAGAATATGCATGTCGGAATCGACCTTATGCACAGCGCGAATCATCTCCTCAACATTTTCAATCTCGTTGTATGTAGGAATAATGACGATCCTTTTCATTAGAGCCGGTAAGTTTAAATAAAAAAACCCCAATGAAGGGGTTCTGTATTTTCAGATCTCGACGAGATGCTATTGTTTAAAGACTTTGAGACTTTTGATGGTCTTCGAGAAACTTCGCAAGTCCGATATCCGTGAGCGGGTGATTCAATAATCCGGTGATTGAACTTAACGGACAAGTGCAAACATCTGCTCCGGCTTCTGCTGCTTTAACGATGTGCAACGGATTTCGGATTGAAGCTGCGAGAATCTCGGTACTAAATCCCTGAATCGCATAAATATTGGCAATCTGAGCAATCAGTTCCATTCCGTCCCAATTGATGTCATCAATACGACCAATGAACGGAGACAAATACGTTGCACCGGCCTTTGCCGCCAAAATTGCCTGTCCTGCAGAAAACACCAAAGTACAATTGGTCTTAATCCCATGGTCGCTGAACCAACGAAGTGCTTTCACTCCTTCTTTAATCATTGGCACCTTCACCACAATTTTATCATCAATCTGAGCCAGGTTTTCCCCTTCTCTGATCATGCCTTCAAAATCGGTTGAAATCACTTCAGCACTTACATCACCATCCACAATATCACAGATAGCTTTATAATGGTTCATTACAGCATCGGTTCCTGTAATTCCTTCTTTAGCCATTAAACTGGGATTTGTGGTGACACCATCAAGTACACCTAAATCCTGTGCTTCACGAATTTGATCCAGATTGGCTGTATCGACAAAAAATTTCATTGTTTGGAAGTGATTTGAGATAAAATAAAAATGGCTGACATCGCACCGCTACGACCTTCTACCCTTGCTGCATTCCTGCCCTGGGGGAGTTCAAAGGGAGCTGGTCGTGTCAGCCGGGGCAAAGGTATATCTTTCCGGTATCTAACCTCAAACTGAATTTAAATTCTGTAGAAAAAAAACAGCTTCCCCGAGACGTGCCCAACGAGGAAGCTGTATAAATAAACATTTCACACTCGTGCATGAAATGAAACATTCAGTTTAAAAGCCGGATCGTTCACATGTAACGTGCCCTACACAATGATTCGATCTAATCGTCCAAAATGGTTTTGACCTTTAGGAAACTGTATGCATTGCAAAAGTATGTATCAACATTCTTCATCCAAATCAGACCTTTCTACTTTTTAAATAACTGTATGAAAATTCTGTATGGGTAGTTTCTCATTGTAAATAAGTGTCGAACACTTACCTGAGTGACAAGTTGGAATCATACCATTTATATGACACCTGTCACGATAAAACCGATCGTACGTTACCACTTATGGTTGAAAGTTAAAATTAGCCAATTCGGGTGTTCACTTTTTGTTTGTGATAAATTTGACCCATGAATCAAAGAGAGTTGGAAACCAACAAAAACGAAGATCAGCTCAAACTTCAGATCTCGGCTGTTAAAAGACATCTCGATCACATTTATAAAGGCGGTGGTGAGAAATCCGCAGCAAAACAAAAGAGTCAGGGTAAGATGCTTGCCCGCGAACGCATCGATTACCTGAAAGACAAGAATGCGGAATTTTTGGAAATCGGAGCCTTCGCAGGTTTCGAAATGTATGAAGAACATGGCGGTTGTCCTGCAGGTGGTGTTGTCGGTGGAATAACTAAAGTTGCCGGCCGTACGTGCTTAATTGTTGCCAACGATGCCACAGTTAAAGCCGGAGCCTGGTTCCCAATAACCGGAAAGAAAAACCTGAGATTTCAGGAAATTGCCATGGAAAACCGGATCCCCATTATTTATCTCGTTGATAGTGCCGGGGTTTATCTTCCCATGCAGGATGAGATTTTCCCGGATAAAGAACATTTCGGACGAATATTTCGGAATAATGCCATTATGAGCAGCAAGGGCATTATTCAAATTGCTGCCGTAATGGGAAGTTGTGTTGCCGGTGGTGCCTATCTCCCAATAATGAGTGACGAAGCTTTGATTGTTGATAAGACCGGCTCAATTTTTCTGGCGGGTTCTTATCTGGTTCGGGCAGCCATTGGTGAAGATATCGATAACGAATCACTTGGAGGTTCGGTAACACAAACCGATATTTCGGGTGTAATCGACGATCGTTTTCCGGATGATGCTTCTTGTCTCAACCGCATTAAATTTCTGATGGATAAAATCGGGAAGTTTGAAGAAGCCGGATTTGACAGAGCAGAGCCCAAGCCTCCTGTTTCTAAAAATCAGGATGTATACGGAATTCTTCCTTATGACCGGGCAAAACCCTATGAATCCATCAATCTCATCAAACAACTTGTCGATGCCGGTGAGTTTGAAGAATACAAAGAAACTTATGGTAAAACCATCATTTGCGGTTATGGCAGAATTGATGGCTGGGCAGTTGGAATTGTTGCCAACAACCGCCAGTTAGTAAAAAGCAAAAAAGGAGAAATGCAATTTGGCGGGGTAATTTATTCGGACTCCGCAGACAAAGCAGCGCGCTTCATTATGAATTGCAATCAGAAAAAAGTGCCTTTGGTATTTCTTCAGGATGTTACCGGTTTTATGGTTGGTTCGCGATCTGAACAGGGCGGCATAATTAAAGACGGTGCTAAAATGGTGAACGCCATGAGCAACAGCACAGTTCCCAAATTCACGGTAATTATCGGAAACAGTTACGGTGCCGGTAATTATGCTATGTGCGGAAAAGCCTACGACCCGCGACTTATCGTTGCCTGGCCAACTGCTAAAATTGCCGTAATGGGAGGAGAACAGGCTGCGAAGGTTTTACTTCAGATTGAGAAGGCTTCATTGGCAAAATCCGGTGAACAGATTAGTGAAGAAAAGGAAAAAGAATTACTCGACCGAATCATAAAACGATACAACGACCAGACAACTCCTTATTATGCCGCAGCCCGTTTATGGGTTGATGCGATTATCGATCCTGCCGAAACCAGAACATGGATTTCAACCGGAATTGAAATGGCCAATCATGCACCTGTCGAGAAATTTAATGTTGGGGTAATTCAAACCTGACACAACCCGGCACTTTGTAATTTAAAACGCAATTATGGGGATAATGTAAGGAGATTATTTTTTAATATTGATTTCCTTAAATTGAACCATGAGACATCTCAGAATTTTTACGCTGTTTTTTCTGTTCTTTTTTATCAGACAGAAAGCGTTAAAGCCACACATGTAATGGGTGCCGATGTAACGTATACCTGTGATTCGGCCAAAGCATATACATTCAGAATAACTTTTTACAGGTCTTGCCAGGGAGTTCCTTTTGCAAATCCAAGTAGCGAGACCAAGGTTAAATGTGCATCCGGTGGGGCCTCTATTGGTGTTTCCCTTAATTTGATTTCCATTACAGATGTTACGCCTTATTGCGATTCAGAGAAATCACATTGCAATCCTAAAAATACATACTCGACCGGTGAAGGAGTCGAGGCACATATCTATGAAGGACATATTGACTTTAATAAATCACCGTACAGCATTCTTTTAACCAATGGTTGTCAGATGATTTTTGAAACCGGTCAGTGTTGCCGAAATTCAGATATCACAACCGGGGCCGCAAATCAATACTTCTACACATATGCCATGCTGGATATTTGCAAGGCACCTGTTAATAATTCTCCTCAATATCTTCATTCACCAATTGCTTTTCAATGTTGTAACCAACCGGTTTACACATCAATGGGTGCATATGATTATTACGACTACGATTCCATTAGTTATGAATTAGCGAAGCCGCTTAAAGCACTCAATTCGCCAATTAGTTACAGCGGATCTTATAGTTATACACAACCATTTAAAGTTTACGACCCTACAGGAAAAGGAGTGGTAAATCCCAATGCGGTACCTCCACAGGGTTTATATGTAAACTCACAAACAGGTGAAATAACTTTTACTCCTGTTAAATGTGATGAGAAAACAATTGCAGTATTTGAAGTTAAAGAATGGAGAAAAGATACAAGCGGGCAATATAATCTAATCGGAATGGTGCGAAGAGACATGCAATTTGAAACTAAGAACTGTGTCGGAAATAATACCCCTTTATTAGCTAGTCCGTATTCGTATAAAATAAAAGCAACAGCATGTGAAAAATCCGGAAAATTTTGTTTCAACGTAAAAACAACTGATAAGATAAAATTACCACCGCCAAATCAGGACACCTTGCTTTATGATACGGTTCGTTTTTTAAATACTGTGCTTCCTGATGGCGTTACATTTTATGCTCCGACTACCAATGAAAAAAATCCTGTAGGTACCGTTTGTCTTGATCTTTCTCAAATTGATGTTAACAAATTTGTGAATGAACCGCTTCGCATTGAAGTCTCCGCTAAAGATAACGCCTGCCCGCTAACTGCTGTAAGTACCAGAGTATATCTGATAACCTTCGACACTACCACTCAGGTTGGTAAAATCACCGGGCGAATACTTGACGATCCCAACGATAATTGTGCGTATGATGCCGGTGAAGGAAAACACAATTTTATTCGGGCAATTGGTCATTATAATTTTAAGGGATCTAAGCTTACCTATATTGAAACAGACAAGAACGGAATCTTTGAAATGTGTTCTGATACCGGATGGCACATTTATAAATTAATGAGCAATCTCTGGACAGTCACCAATTGTGACACCTTCCAAATTAATATTCGAAAAGATTCTGTTTACGACCGAACCTTATTTTCAAGGTTAAAATATGGCATCGCCGGATATGTATATTCTGATGAAGGAAGTTGCAATGTTAAATCCGGCTCTATTCCGATCAAAAATCAAAAACTGATAGCAACTCCGGGCGATCACATTGTTACCACCGACGAACAAGGGTTTTATTTATTTGATGTTCCACCCGGAAGTTATAAAATTCGATTACTATCGGATTCGGTTAATTTCATTACAAGATGTGCCGATACACAATCGGTTTCATTGTCAAGCAGCACTACCGTAATGCTGGATACTTTTCTCACCTATCAGATTCCGAGGAGTGATATTCAGGTTGAAATTACCTGTAATTCCGGAAAAGTAGTTCGCAAAGGTGATGATGTAAATCTGGTTGTAACTGTTCGAAATATAGGAACCTATACAGCGGATACGGCAATTGTGACTTTGCAGGTTCCATCTGGCTTTGTGGATTCCAGCAAGAGTTCTTCGATCTGGAAAAAAGTAGCCTGGGATAAATACCAGATGACACTTTTAAACCTTGTTCCCGGGTATAAAAAGATTGCGACAATGCACATTAAATCCGGAACCATGTATCTGGGCGATACGCTTTTATCATTGGTATTTACAGATTCATCGGTTTTAAAGAAAGATGCTGACTGGACCAACAACAGCGATTCAATCACCTTTAAAATTGTTAAACCTTATGACCCGAATCTAAAAACTGCTGAACCCGACAGTGTGTTCACAGTTGATGATCGCAAATTGAATTATACGATTCGGTTCCAGAATGAAGGAACCGGAAATGCGGTAAATGTAATGTTGTTAGACACCTTGCCGAAAAATTTAGATCCTGCCACATTAGAATTGCATAGTGCAAGCTCGTATTTCACATATCAGCTTCAAGAAAATATTCTGCTAATAAATTTTCAGGACATTAACCTTCCTCCGAAAAGTCAGGATACTGCCGGAAGTGTGGGTTCCATTCAATTCAGCATTTCACTTCGGGATACAATTTATCACGAGGAATTTGTTAAAAACCGGGTCGGAATTTATTTCGATTTCGAAGAAGTGGTAATGACTAATACACAAATTAATCATTTCAAATCACCGGTTGAATTTACGGATACGACAAAACGATTCTTCTGTGCAAATGATTCACTTCACTTACCATTCTATTCAACTTTAATTCCTTCTATTACTAATTATTTCATTCTGGAGGCCACAGATTCTTCAGGAGATCTGAATACATTTAAAGCAATAGACACCCTTTATTCAAAGGCGCAAACCGATATTTTTAATCTGCCTGTCCCCGATGCTCTGATCCCTGGAAAACATTACACATTCAGAATAAGAACATCCGATTTCCCCTCACAAATGTTTACAGAGAAGTATCTGAAAAATATTGAAATAAGCCGGGCACCTGATTCCAAATTAATTTATGCAGATTCAAAAATTTGTAGTGGTTCGGAATTTCAAATTCAGCCTTCGCAAATTCATCCATCTAATAAATTATTTATTAATGGAAATCTGATTAAAGATATCAGTTCCGGTGTTTATAATTCAGACACGGTAAAAAACAATGATATCTTTTGGTTCCGGCAAACTTCTTCACATGGCTGTACAGAGAACACCGATTCGGTAAGTATTTCAGTATTTGCTCAACCAGAAATTAATTTTGATATCGACTCGGTAATTTGTAAAAACACAACATTCCCCGGTTTTAAAATTAATCTGAATACGACTGCCGGAATTGGCCAGATTGATTCATTATTCTGGAATTTCGGCGACGGACAACATTCGGAAACCGCGAACGGAGATCCCATTCCTGTTCACGTTTATTCAAACGGCGACTTTGTTGCCAGCGTTGTGGCACGAAATGATATGTGCCTTGACACCGCTTACAGTCCAATCCATTCTGGAGTATCTCCTCAGACTTCGATCATCGGAATGCGAACGGAAATATGTGAATCGGATTCTCTTGAAATTCCCGGTTCCGTAACCTTCAAAATTGGTTCTCTTAGTAAATCTGTTTTAAAAACCGGCGATGCTAATTCGTACTCTGATTATTCAATTAAACATCAATATGCAGATTCCGGAACGTATAATATTACCCTGATCGCGGAGGATAATTTTGGATGCTCAGATACATCCACAGCTTCCGTA
Organism: Bacteroidota bacterium; assembly: GCA_016124755.1. GTDB lineage: Bacteria > Bacteroidota > Bacteroidia > NS11-12g > UBA9320 > WGNA01. The sequence goes on from WGNA01000012.1 coordinate 73,072, forward strand.
CGAGTAATTAAAGGGCCCGTTGCTGATATCGAAACAGACAAGACATTTGGTTGCAGCAATCATCCGGAACTTTATTTGAAAACAAATATTCAAAACGATTATAAATCCTTGGTTTGGACACTTGATTCAAAAAATTATACTCAAACAAATTTCACCCATACATTTAGCGGAACCGGAACCTTCCCGATTGAGTTAATTGTTTTGGCGGAAGGCGGTTGTAACGATACTGTGGAAACCACTTATACAATTTATGATATTGAAAAGGCATCATTCTCGGTTCCAACACAAATCTGTTTAAACGAAGAACTTTCCATTAATTGTCCGGTATTGGATCCCATTACTATTTATCATTGGGATGTTGCAGGATCTTCCTACACCGGACATACAATTAAACCGGATGTATCGTCACTTGTGCCCGGAAATTACATCGTTACATTGTGGACGGAAACCGGCACCCATTGTTTCGACACCGTTAGTCAACCCTTTGAAATGAAGGATGCTCCGGTAAGTGAATTCTCCATTGACTCTGCGTGTTCAGGAATTCCGGTTACTTTAATAAATGCAACTACCAATGCAAAATCCAATACGCAGTATTCAGTTAATTGGGCTGATGGTAACAGCACCTCCTTTAATACAAATCTGATCACTGATCAACATATTTATTACACAGCGGGCACATATCAGGTATCCTTGATTGCCAGAACTGATGCTTGTTCTGATACAATGGAACACAGCACTACCGTTTTTGAATTCCCCAGTGCAGATTTTACCATGCAACTTATTGATGGCGCATTGGGCAAATATCAGTTCACCAATTTATCCGGAAATCAGATGAACAGTTTTTGGAGTTTTGAAAACGAAAGTCCGGTGATGAATAATAATCAATTTGTGGATCACAATTTTAGTGAACCGGGCGAATTCAGCGTTATGCTGATTGCACAAGGTTTTGGCGATTGCTCAGATACAACGATTAAAAGTCTGGATTATATCACCAACATTACGTTCTATATTCCGAACTCCTTTAGTAATAATGGCGACGGAAGAAATGACAAGTTCAATATTGTTCCGGAGAAATATGTTAAGGCGGTCAATTTTAATGTTTACAATCGCTGGGGTGGCCACATGTTAAAATCAGAAGATGCCGGAAACCTGATTAATGAAGATCTGCCTTATGGCATTTACGCTTACACATTGGAAGTAGTGGATATTTATGGAAAACATCATTATTTCAGCGGGACTTTGTATAATTTGATTGGAGAATAAATAGGTAGGAGGTAAATCTAATTTCACCGTTTCCGATACCATTTATTGAATGGCTATTCTAAAGGTGCATTTTTATTAATTACTTGGCGATAATTAAAGATGGAACACTCATTTATTGAGGCACACCAAATAAATTCTGGCTCGCATTAAATCGATAGTCTATCGTCGGAAACAAGGTTGACAATAATAAACCAGAGCTTATGAAGTATTTACCACTACGGCTCAGCACATCTCTATACAGCTTGAAGTATTGTCCGGATGCGAATGAGGAATAAAAAAATAAAATGTTTCTACGCATAATTACCAACTTGTGAATCGCTTCCATTTTAGTAGTAAGAAGTACATAATGTACTGTGCGAAGCGGATCCTAAAACAAGAATAGGAACGCGTGGGTGGCCGTCGGAAAGGCGGGAATTTGTCATTTGGTAGAAAATCGGGAAAGTGCTTGACACTTCTTTCCCCAGATTTTCAACAAATGATAAAGGGCGCTTGCCAGCTTTTTTTCCGACTTGATTTTTTGTTTACTTTTTTATCAAGAAAAAAGTGAGAAAAGAGATTGAACATCGATCCCCAACCAATGTACAATCTTGGTGTATCCAAACGGAGAAGCATTAAAAATAAAAGTGCAAGTTGCATTTTAATTATCGAACGAAAACTCAATTATGTAATAACATGTGATGCATTTATTTTCTTTTATTCCCCAACAACAGCAAACTGCGTATAACCCGAAACACCATCCGAAATTAATTGAAGAACATACATCCCTTTTGTGAGATGATTTATTGAAACAGGATGCGATAAATCTGACGTCTCAGATTCTGAAATCAAAGCACCTGAAGCGGAAAAAATTCTAAGTAAGTAAGATGAAGATTGTTCCCATGAATTTGCAGATTCAATCCGGATGAATTCTGCTGCGGGATTAGGATAAATACTCAGTTTCACGGATTGCATTTTCGCGATTCCCAGAACAATTACTTCTACTTCCTTCGATAAAGTATCTTCACACCCCATACTGTCTATAACTTTTAATTGAACCTTGTATTTACCCATTGATGAATAGCTATGTGTTACAGGGTTTTTGTGAGAAGTATCTCCATCGTCAAAAATCCAAGTTGTATTCGTGATGTGATTGCCGTTATGCGAGAATGTGAACGCCCCTTGATTTAGATACAGAACGGTATCTGAAAAATTTACATCCACATCTTTCAATGGCGGTGGTAATAAGTAAAAATCTCTTTGAAAGCTGTCGGCACAAAACTCTCCTCCTTTGCTAACCTGACGTGATTGAATAAGTTTAACAGTGATTTTTCCATATTGGCTAGCCGTAAAATCAAAATTTAATGAGCTGCCTTTGTGGCCCTGTGAAGTACTCCATGAAAATTTTGCTCTGTCCCAAGTACCATAAATCGGAGGTGGGTATTTGAATTTGTTTAACAATTGAAACCTATTACCCGTAAAACATTGCACACTATCGTTCCCCGGAATGGTATTATCCAACTCAAAATAGGTTATGAATGGAACACAGACAGTATCCTGTTTAGTAATAGCTGCTTTGCATCCTGGAGATGATGCCGTTAGCGCCACTTTGAAAATTCCTCCTTTGCTGTACACATGCGCCGTATTAGTTGTTGTGTCTATGGTACTATCTCCGAAATCCCAGTTGTACATCATTGATTCACCTCTGGAATTTGAAGAAGAATTTGTGAATGAATATGAGTTATCCGCCAGACATTGATACGTATCGTCGATCGTAAAATTGGGTGAAATATTTTCGGTGAGCTGACTTCCGGTTGCATATCCGCTTGCTGTGTAATACTCATATACACCGGAATTGATGTTATATTCAAATATTGCCAGAAAATAAGTGGTATTATTCTTTAAATTCCGAAGTTTAAAGCTGTTGCCGGTTCCATTATAAACCGCATATACACCAATATTTAAGTTAAAACCTCCACCAAATGAATCGTCCGCAACAAATGCCGAATTATATATATTAGTTGTCTTTACAGGTGCATTTTCTCCGGCAAATACAACACGTTTCTGACCATTACCGCTTGTCCACGTAACATCGAAAGAATGGCAGTAAACATTCGATATGATAATGTTTGAAGCATGAACAGTTGGTGGCTGTGCACTTAACCGAAAAACGAATGATAGAAAAAAGCCAAAGACAAAATACCTACGTAATACCATCAACACAAATGTATTGTTTGTTGGTTAGAGGTTCGTCTGTGGAATGTTAAATAGGAACCGTACGAAATAATAAATTTGATTTAAACCCAAAGGTTAATAAAATTTTCGGGGTCGTAGATATTTCTGGTTAACAATATTTAATCCGTCCTTCTAAAAAGATCAAATGCAAAAATTTCTAGGTAATCCCTTCTATTCTGAATTAACAAAACCATATATTAGCCTCAAATCTAAACATGAAAAGATCCGCTCAATTTACGCTGTTATTGTGTCTGACCTGTCTCAACGTCTGGGGCCAGCAAGCAAACTATTATACAGGGATTCCAGTAATCGACAACCGGAATTCCTATTCAAAAATCTTCACGTACGGCGATAGTATTTACCTTATTGATTCGGATCCAAATTACCTTTCCAGACCGGCATACGGTGTTGGTTACTATGAGAGCTTCAACGGTCCTCCTATCTTTAAAGACGTAATTGACCAGCGTTATAAAGACGGATATCAGTTATTCGAGTTGTTTAAATACAATGATTTTTACTATTCTTTCGGACTAAACGGATACCATAATTTTTGTGTACTTCGGATCGACACCTCCGGGAAAACAGATATTTATATTGCCAAAGAAGATGGTGTTGATTATTACAAAGAAAACTTTAAAAATTTCAAGGCTAATCCTTTTGCATCCTTCGGAATTGTTAACGACACACTTTTCATGTGTTACCCGGATGAAGGCGTATTTAGTATGAGGAGTTATGCGTTCAACCTCAATACACAGGAATTTCTGCAGTATGATTTCAACGGATTATCAAAAAAAATGAATGCCCGGATCACCGGCTTTCAATCCGTTGATCAAAAATTAATTATTAACAGCTTCGATGCAGACAATTTGCAAATCGTTAATCTGGATCCCAAAATCATAATCTACGATTTGGTTGCCGATTCTGTTGTTTCAATTTTAAAAGGGAAACTGAATCATCAAATCTTCCTGAAGAATGATACCATTTGTTTTCATAAAACGGAAGCAATTGGAAGCTACAGTCCGCGAATTACGATGCTCGATCTCAAAACCGGATTGCCTACTTATAATTTGAATTCTTCAAACAACCCCATTAGGCTTGGATCCGATTTTAAAAATTATTCGTTTAAAAACAATGGTGTGGTGAAAGCTTCGGCAACAGATGTTCACGGAGATCTGTATTTCTCCGCTCAAACCACTCCGCTAATTGTGCGAAAACTCGACTGTGATTTTAACATGTCTCCTACATTTCGATATGAAGATACTTCGGAAACAAGCGAGGTTTTTTCTATGCTTGCTGATGAGAATAAACTCTGGTTAGGCGGAAAATTTGACATACTTAATTACAGCAAGGATTCTCTAATCCGGATATTGGATACAGCGACTGGCAAGGTTATTAAATCCCTGATTTCTGCTACTGGAGAAGTCACCTCAATGGCGCAAGATGAAAATTTTATTTATGCTTCCGGTTATTTTAAAATCAATTACGCAGGCCGTGCCTATGAACATCATCTCAGAATATCCAAATCAACACTAAAAATTGACACGAATTGGGTATTGACTAAAATTCCGGCGTACAGCAAATTATTTATCAAAGATTCTTTTCTGATTTTAAGCGGAGACCTGTTTGTTAGCTCAGCTGGTAAATCACTTAAAGGACATCTGGCATTAAACAGATACACCGGAGATACACTAAATTTATTAATTCCCAGAGATAATCCACCCACTGAAATACTTGCGGTTTCATCAGATACGCTGTTGTATGCAACGGAGCAGGGAGTATTTCGGTTACTTAATTCATCCTCGCATCCCGACACTTTGTTGCACCAAAACCAAATTCGTATCGTGAGTATTATTCGTAAAAAAGACACGCTCTTTATTGCCTATTATACAACAGTTGCTGATGGGGAATCTAAAATTATTGCGTTTAATATTAAAACACTTCAACCTTTAGAATTCAATACTTTATTCGATGAAAAAATAGCCACCCTAAATTTTCTGTGTAATTCACTTTTTGCCGGGGGTTATTTTTCTTCAAGCAATATGCTACCTGCGGGAAGTGACGCAGGTCAGTTGATGTCTTCTCAAAATGTTCTAAAACCTTTAAAGTTTACAGGAGACTCAATTCCCGAAAGTTATCCATTTGAAATAACCAGCCGACTAAAATCAGATTCTTTGCTATTCGATTTCCCAATTAATTATAAAGACAAACTGTATGTAAAAATAACTGATGTAAAAAATGGGATAATTAAAGTGGTTTCTTTGAATACTTTACCTCTGGTTTATGCTTCTAACTGGCTCCACTATACCTGTAGTAGTTTTGATGTTGACGGAGATTGGCTTTATGCGTTAAGAAATACATCTGATACGATTGATGTTTTTAATTTATCAAGCCCACCACAACATTTTGCCTTTAACAGGGGAGGTAAATTCACCAACATATCAGATCGCAAAATATTGATGGACAATGGAAAAATGCTGATAACCAATGTTGATAAAGATATTCAAATCTTTTCTTCTGGAGTATCAGGTGTGAACTTGCACACCCGACAACCTCTTGGAAATCTGCTTAATATTCCCATCGACAAAATAAACGATGCCATAAATGTCGACAGTTTCTTGTTGTTGTCTTGTGAATATAAGGGAGACAAAGCTGTTTCCAGAATAAACCTGAAAACCGGGGAGTACACGGTTCTTTATAATGTGGACGATTTAGAATCAAGGAATAGTATAAGCCAACATGGCGACACAATCTTCTTCTATGACCTGTCAAACAATCTTTGCAGCATCAATTTCAGGACGCCCGGTACTGTCGTTAAGAATGTTAATTCTTTATATGGTAAAATGATCGATGCACGCATTTATGCATCCCGCAAACTAAGCTCACAAACGAACGAAATATACAGTACGGATGTAATCCATGGCGGATTAAAATCGGAGTGCATTTATCCGTCTTCAGAAAATCTAATTGGAGGTATTTCCAACATTTATAAAACCAGTAATCATTGTTTGAGTTTTTTTACCCGAAACACTTCATCCGGCAGAACAACCTATCGACTCGCCAATGCCAATGGTGAAATTCTGATTCAACGAGACATCCCGAAGATCCTTTTAATGAACAGCACAACGCTGTTAACATTTCAACAGGTTGGCGATTTTTTAGTTTTTAAGCAACCGAATCCGGTTGTGAATCCTTATAAAATGATGGCTTTCCACCTGCCTACCGGTCTGATTGATTCAACTTTTTTTTATTGGGACACTGATTCATCGACCTACTATTATCTTCAAAAATCAGGGAATCAATTTGAAGCAATCGGTGCTCAACTTGAAGTAATCACCGAACCCGACGGTTCCAGATTCTACAAAGACGTCGTGTTTTCACGTTTCAATTTTTTGCCAAAAACAGAAGCCCGTTATTATGAGCATCAACCGCACGTTGGAGGAGCATCTAAACTCGATTTCAAAATCTCCACAGCTTATATGCCCGGCTACGCATATTTTTATTTCACGAATGGAACAGACACTATTTTTATTGATAAGCAAGACATTGTAAATAAAAACGGAGCAGAATTATCCGCCATTGTAGATTTCAGATCCCGATCCGGATCATTTGATCTGGTAATCGTTATTCCCTCCGATACTACCTTGTTAATTCCGAATGCCGTTTTTATCGAAACTGCAACATCTCCTGTTCTTAAACTCTCACTTCAGGCACACACTTATCTGCGCAAAGGTTTATCTAATTCTACGCAGTTAACCATTACAAACACCGGTAATACAGATGCTCTTTTAATTCCTCTGCTGATTCACACCAATGGCAATCTCACTATTACCCCCCTGACTGACGTCGTTAAAGATTCGACTTTAAAAATTATTAAATATTCAGACTATCAAATAAATAGTATCCCGGTTTCAGGTGATCGTAATACGTTGGTTTTAATTCCGGAAATAAGTGCCAATTCAAATGTTAAATTAGAACTCAATTTTGTTTCCTCAACAGAAGGTGTTGTTCCCTATGAAATAAGAATTGGAAATCCGTTGTTGGGCGGAGTTAACCGCAATTGGGATTCCTCAGAATTTCGAATGATTCAGCACTACATGAATTGTGAATTCTTGGGAGATACTGCGAAACAGACTAATTGCTTTAATGAAATTTTCAAAAATCGTTTAGCTGGAAATCTTGCTTCTATAAATGAATCGATTTGGTTAACAGATAATACCTTTCTCACAGATCCCAACCGCGCTCCTCAACACGCAGTAACACATGTAATAAATGTTGCAGATTACACCACCGACTTTGTTAAATGTGTTAAAACTTCCTCTTCGGATTGGGGTTTACTTGGGAAGCGTTCAGCACAAACCATGATTTTAAAATTAATGAATCAACCGCTGTCCGATTCCTGTGATCTCAAAGATTCAAAAGGTTTGTCGTATACATGTATTGACAGTATTGTCGGATCATTCACCGTGATAAATTCTTTGGATCCCAATATTAAATCGGGCCCGTTAGGCTTCAATGGCACTCGTTTCGTAAAACAATTCCCCGAAGATGCCGGGTTCAGAATTCAATTTGAAAATGATAAAAGTGCATCCGCTCCTGCCCAACACATTGTAATTACCGATACGCTGGATTTAAATCTTTTTGATCTCAGCACTCTGAGGTTTAACGCTATCAAACTTGGAAGCTCTAAATATGTAATTAATAATTCTACCGACCGGCTCAACCATCTAATACCGGTTACGAGTATTTACGATATTGCGTTAAAAACAACATCGTATCTGGATACGAAAACCGGAGTCCTACAAATTGATTTGCTATCCGTCAATGCAGAGACCGGCAAGGCTGAAGACGTAAAAGCCACGGAAGGTTTACTCCCCCCGAATAACAGCGATGATATCGGTTTGGGCTTTGTCGACTTTGAAGTAAAATTTAAACCCGGCGTTAGTCCTGTTACCGCAAAAAATTCTGCTTCAATCGTATTTGATTACAATCAACCGATTCAGACCAATACCTGGGAATTGACAGCCGACACAACGGCTCCCGTGAGCAGCATTTCTTCCGTTACCTCAGGGATTAATTCTTATGCAGAAGTTCACTGGAAAGCTACCGACAATGTTTCCGAGGAATACCATTATGATATTTATAAATCTGAAAATAACGGTCCTTTTAAACTATGGCTTTACCATACAACCTCCGAAAGTGCTTATTTAAGTACAACCTGCGGCGTAGAATATAATTTCTTCAGTATTGCTACCGACAAGGCCGGAAATACGGAGAACATGAAAGTTCTTTCTGAATATTCTTTTACCCCGGATTGCAGTATCGTAAATCAATTAGACATCAATTTAGAAATTAAAGGTTCACGAAAAGGAAGCCAGTCTTTTTATGTCGGCGAGAACGACAAACAGGTGAACTATGTAGTAAATGTTGCATTAAAAAACCCATCGGATACGAGCTATTGGATTAAAGACGTATTGGTAAAACTGAATAAAAATCCTTTGGCTATTAAGTCTTGTTTTATCGATTCTGTAATTTTTAATGGTACCAAATACTTTGTAAACAAAAGCCTGATGAATGGCTCGAACAAACTGTTGAGTTTGAACACTTCTTTTGGAAGAGTAGAATATTGGGCTATTGCCACTGATAGTTCCATAAACCTGACAGTAAAGGCGCTGACATCTAATGGTGAAGAATATGTGGAAGGAAACATCGACGGCATTGCAGAATTAAAATCTTCATTACCGGTTAAATTCTCCTGGTATTTAAGACAAAATATTGATTGGACTTTTCCGCATCTTTCTGAATTTACTTTCGATGGAATTGCAGAAGTCAACGGCGGTTTTATGTCTGATCCGGCTAAATCATCGCTCATAATGGATAAGCTTGCGCCCAATACCACTCTCCGCTTCGCACCAACAGGTGGTAATAATATTCAACTTCATTGGGGTTCTGAAGATCAACATTCGGGTTTAAAATCATACGAAATTTCTCTTTACAAGGATGGAACTAAACTTTTCACATCAACACGAATCCCAAGTGACACCTCATACAATCTTACGCTGAGTTCGTCGGCAGTTCACAAATTTGTGGTTCTGGCTACCGATAGCGTCGGGAATGTTGAGATTGAAGACTCTGAAAATACTATTGACAATCTGTACCAAAGGCTTCTTGGAATTGAAAATCCTTCGGTTTTGGTGAAAGTGTTTCCCAATCCGGCAGACCATTACATTACCATAATTCCCACACCCGTTTTCTGTCGCATTTATTCGGTTTCCGGAGAACTTCTGGTTTCAAATCCGTCAGCTGAAAATGGCAGATTTTTCATCGGTGAATTACCCGAAGGATTATATTTTCTCGAAGTTCATTATAAAGATCAAACCGGGCGCTTTCCTTTGATGATTAGCCGATAAGAAATATTCTCCATCTTTTACAGAAGCTGATCAGGTTTTTGGGACTTTCTAATTTTCAGGGCTTCAAATACCCTTGATAGTTCATATATTCCAAGAACACCTATTCGTGAAGTATATACCTTAATTCAATAATTAATTTGAGTTGAATTAAAATTTCCAGAATAACCTAAAATGCTTCTCCGTTTTTTAAAACCAACAACCAACTTATGGATTACTTCCATTTTAGATGTAAAAAGAACAAAATGAATTGTGCGAAGCGGATCTTAAAACATAAATAGGATCGCGTGTGTGGGCCGTCGGAAAGGCGGGATAGCCCCGGAGCGAATTTGTCATTTGGTAGAAAATCGGGGAAAGTGCTTGACACCTCTTTCCCCAGATTTTCAACAAATGATAAAGGGCGCTTGGGCAGCTTTCTTTCCGACTTGATTTTTTGCTTACTTTTTTATCAAGAAAAAAGTGAGAAGAAA
>WGNA01000037.1 GCA_016124755.1 Bacteroidota bacterium
ACGCCGGCAAAAGATATCCGCGGAATTAACCGTTCCGGAAACCGCGATATAGGAGCATACGAGAAACCGTAAAAAGAATTACTCAAATCATAAAAAAAGGAGGGCAGTGAAAATTGTCCTCCTTTTTTGTTTTTCCAACGTATTGAGAAATGCGAATCAGATCAGAAAAAAATGTATTATCGCCTTGGCCATTGACCGGCCGTAGTAGCAAGTAACTTTGTTCATCCGTGGTGTTATGCATTCCGTGTTGTTGGATGAATGAAATCTAAGTTCTACCCAGAACGAACACCAGGTCAGTTACCACTTTGTATTTTTTATTTCTTCTCTGTTGCGACGACAGATGAAGTCGTGATAATGATTTTGATTTTAGTTTCATCTTTAATCAGCATCGATCTGCGTCAGAACTACGGGAAGAATTTCAGGAACTAAAATGAAATTTTATGAAGGTCGTAAAACGAGTTGCGTTTTTATTTTTTGTTTTTCTGATTTCCAGAGTTTCCGGTCAAACACAATTGGGCGGGGATATTAATGGATCTAACTATGGTGATTACTGCGGATACAAAGTATCTCTCTCATCATCAGGGAGTCGGTTGGCGGTCGGATCACCGGCTAAACCACCAACTTCAGCTCCCGGAACCGTGAAGGTTTATTCGTTATCCGGTTCTTCCTGGACTCAAATGGGCTCAGACATAGATGGTGAAAATAACTACGATTTTAGTGGTAGCAGTGTGTCGCTTTCTGCCGATGGAAATACCGTGGCCATTGGTGCTATCTATAATCCCGGAGGAGGAAATACCAGAGGTCATGTAAGGGTGTACACATGGTCTGGTTCAGCCTGGACAAAATTAGGGGCTGATATCGATGGTGAAAATAACAACGATCTTTCCGGATACTCGGTTGCAATTTCGGCAGATGGCACCACCGTTGCCATTGGCGCCCCATACAACGCGGGGAATGGAAACCAGGCGGGACATGTTAGGGTGTATCATTACAGCAGCGGGTCCTGGACTCAGGTAGGTTCCGATATTGATGGGGAGGCTGCCGGTGATCGTTCGGGGTTTTCCGTATCTCTATCTGCTGATGGCTATACCGTAGCCATTGGTGCCCCTTTCAATAATGGAAGCGGAGGTTCAGGCAATTACTGTGGCCAAACTCGAATATATCATTATAGTAGTAGCACATGGACCAAAATAGGAAGCGATATTGATGGAGATGGAGGCGATAAGTCCGGGTGGTCTGTTTCGTTATCCTCAAATGGAAATGTTGTGGCAATTGGTGCAGTAGACAACAATTCATCAGCAGGTCAAACGGGCAACACTCGTGTTTATTCTTGGTCGGGTTCGGCGTGGTCTCAATTGGGTTCTGATATCGATGGAGAAGCAGACCTTGATTATTTTGGGTGCAGTGTCGCTCTTTCCTCCGATGGGCATAAGGTCGTAATAGGAGCAGAAGTAAATTCGGGAAATGGATCTGAATCCGGTCATGCAAGAATGTACACCTTCAATGGCACAGCTTGGGTTAAAGTCGGCTCTGACATTGATGGAAAAAGTGCTGGGGATCACTCAGGGTTTTCGGTTTCTATTTCAGGAAGTGGTGATACGGTTGCAATCGGTTCACCATATCACGCCCCGGTATGGACTGGTCAGGCTCGGGTATTCATCAAATCACCTGTGTATGAATATTATGTCGATGGTTCCCTTTCTGCATCCGGTGATGGCTCCAGTTGGGCGACTGCATTTAAAACACTCTCAGAAGCTCTCGACTCAGTGTGGAAACACCCGGAAATAACCGCCGTTTATGTCGCAAAGGGAACGTATGTTCCATCCACCTTGCCGTACAACATGGCGGCAACCCAAAAGGGAACTTTGTATTCGAGCAGCGACAATCGCGATAAAACATTTCACATCCGACCGGGTCTGGAAGTATATGGTGGATTTCCGAATGGTGGGGGAACAAGAAATCCGAAAACCAATCTTACTATCCTATCCGGTAAAAATGTCGGAGGTGTTTCCGGGGACTCGGCTTATCATGTGGTTCTAATGGATTCATCTAACTACTGGGCAACAGCAAACGACACAACTGTTCTGGATGGATTTGTTATTCAGGATGGAAAAACAGCAACCAGTACCGGCATTACCTTAAACAGTAAATCGATTTTCAGGACGTATGCCGGTGGTATTTATATCATGAATGTCACCTGTAAAATCAGCAATTGTGTGATCCAAAATAATCAATGTAAGAGTTCTGGTGGAGGAGTATATCATGATCAGGCAGATCTGGATCTTTCGTATACCGATTTTAAAAACAATAATGCGGGAACCATCGCAGGTGGAATAATGCTCAACTCAGGAAAGTACCGTGTTACGCATTGCAATTTTGAAAATAATACGGCAGTTTCAGAGGGCGGCGCATTATATAATTTAGAAGGTAATGTAAATATCGATTCCTGTAAGTTTACCGGCAATCATTCCATAACAAGAGGCGGGGCGATTAAGGTACACGCCACAGGAAAAGTAACTCTGTATGGTTGTACATTCACAAACAACTATTCCTCTTTTGGTGGCGCCGTTGCGGCAATTATCAATGGAACCATAACAGCAAGTCATTGTGTATTTATGAATGATTCCGCTGCGTGGGGAAGTGCGATATATTCTTCCAGTGGCGGAATGGTGACCGCTCATGAAAATTATTTTTATTCAAACAAAGGCACCGCGGTTAATGTAAACTACACATCTGTTAACATATACAACAATCTGTTTTATAACAACACAACCCCCTACTCCGGACCATGCATCAATTTTCTTGAAGTCTCCGGTGTACTTGCGAACAATACCTTTTTTAAAAATCATTCAAACACAAGTGGCTCCGGCGCGATGGATATAGCGAACAGCACACTTACTATTTCCAATAATCTTTTTTACGGAAACACGATCTTCGGATCCGATACTTTACCGGGTTGCGATTTTTTTAGTACCGGAACAGGTCACAACTTTTATAACAATTCATTGCAGAGTAGCCAAAACCAATACACCTCTGCGAATCACAATAATCTCGGTTCATCGGTCTCAGGAAATCTTTATAAGCAAAATCCGTATTTCGCTAATGCGTCGGATATCGACGGTGCCGATGATATTATTGGTACGGAAGACGATGGTTTGAGAATCGGTTCCATTTCCAAATTAGTGGATGCCGGCGATAGTACAAAACTTTCCGGAGTTGAAAATGACTTCGCAGGCAAAGACAGAATTCAGGGAACTAATATAAATCCCGGAGCATACGAAGACACCGTTTTTATTCCTTGTTTTCCGGCTCTCGACACCATTGATGTAACCTATTGCTCTTTGTATCCATCACCAAGCGGAAAGTACTTTTGGTCAACTTCCGGAACATATCTCGACACGGTTACGACTAATGGTTGTGATACATTTCTAACAATTAATCTTACCATTCTCGAAGCATCTTATGACACCATTGCTGTTTATGGATGCGAAACATACACTTCTCCAAGCGGTATCTATCACTGGACCTCGAACGGAATTTACAGGGACACACTTGTTGCCGCGAATACCTGTGACAGCATTCTGCTCATAAACCTTACTATTCTGTTTCCCACACACGATACCGTAACCATCAATGCAACCGGCACTTTCATTAGTGCAAGCGGGAAGTCCATTACACAATCAGGGACCTTTCTCGATACCACCACAAATCAATACGGTTGCGACAGTATACTCACCTACGAGGTTTCTATTATTAAACAACTCTTTGTTGATGGAAACGCAGCCGATGCCGGAAATGGCGGAGGTTGGGGCTCTCCTTTTACCAATCTTAAAGACGCCGTAAATGCCGCTAATACCTCTAATGATCCGGTTGAAATCTGGGTAAAAGAAGGAACCTATTATCCGACCGACGACGGGTCTTCCGGAAGAACTTCCACCTTTCTCCTCACAAACATTAACACCAAACTGTACGGTGGTTTTGATGGATCAGAGACTTCCCGTGATCAGCGCGATCCGGTTAACAACCGAACCGTAATTTCCGGTGATATCGGAACTCCCGGAAACCCCAACGACAATTCTTTTCACGTATTAACCGTAATCGATAATCGCACGGCGATGGGTGGCGAAGAACCCCTCGATACTTCCTTTGTGATCGATGGTTTTGTAATTACCGGTGGCAATGCAGATGGTGCTTCCAAATCAATGATCGGCGGAAAAAATATCTGGAAAAATCAGGGTGGCGGTTTGCTCATATACAGCGATGCTCCCAACCGGCAAATGAGTCCGTTGGTGAACAATTGTGTTTTCGAAGTCAACTACGCCGACTATGGTGCTGCGGTTTATATCGAAGTTCCCAACGGATCTTCACATGCCGAATTCACCGGTTGTGTTTTTAAAAATAACACGGCACTGTACGGCGCTTTTTATAACAATGGAAATAACGGTGTAATTAAACCGGTGCTCACCAATTGTGTGTTTGATCAGAATCTGGCGAATACTTCCGGTGCCGGAATTTACAATTACGGATACAACGGCGATGCAAGTCCAACGGTTTTAAATTGTGTATTCAGCCAAAATACTGCGATTACTCAGGGTGGTGCGATTTACAATTCGGGGTACGCCGGAGTGTGTTCAACCTATGTGGCAAACTGCACCTTCTTTGCTAATTCAGCTGGAAGTGCCGGAGGCGTAATGTACAACAACGGAAATTCCGGAAGCTGCACACCAACGGTTGTAAACTGTGCGATGAACAACAATCAGGCGGGTGGTTTCACAACTTCAAACAAAGCCGAGATTTATAATTTTAATGCATATCCGGTTTTCAGTTATTGTGCGATGCAGCTTCAATCCATTAAATACACCACTTCCAATTTCAACAATCTGGGAGGAAGTAATAATTTGTTTCAGGTAAGTCCGTCGTTTACCAATTCTTCGAGTCCGGTGGGAAGCGATGGAATCTGGATGACTTCCGACGACGGACTCATCCCCAATTCCAGCAGTCCGCTCATCAATGCCGGAACCAATTCCGGAACGCCGGCAAAAGATATTCGCGGAATTAACCGATCCGGAAACCGCGATATCGGAGCATACGAGAAACCGTGAAGAATTATTCAAATCACATAAAAAAGGAGGGCAGTAAAAATTGTCCTCCTTTTTTGTTTTTACTGTTTCCTTTTTGAAATAAACAACTACGGAATTTAGTCAATCACAACACAGGTGAAGGCCTTGCCCGAAAACGAGTGGGCTTTGTATATTGCGTTAGAAATAACCCGATGCCACGATTCGCACTGATTATTTTTCTGGTTTTCAGTTTTGAATTAAATGCAGAGGCGGCAAATAATCCTGCATTAAATGAACGACAACTAAATCACTTGTTCAATGAAGGTTCACGCTGTATTCTGGAATTAAAAACTGATTCTATTCCGGTCTTTGCCAATAAGATTTTGGAACATCCCGGGGTTGATGAATCTGATGAGTGGATGGGGAAAGGACTTTATTTGATTTCTCAATTTTATAAAGCCAATTTTCGTTTCGACACTACAGCTTTCATTCTGATTCAAGCACAGAAACACTTCCAGAAAATTAATGACAAAACCTATTTGGCTAAAGTGTACAATGAACTTGGATTGATATACTCTGAACTCAACAACTTTGAGTTGAGTAAAAAATACAAACTGGATGCACTCTCTACATTTTTCGCAACCCGGGATTACGACAATCAGGCGGTATTGATGAATAATCTGGGTGGGGATTATTTAGCGCTTGATGTATTGGATTCCAGTATTATGTGGTTCAGCCGGGCATTAGAATTAAAACCCAAATTAGATAAAAATAAAAATGTTTTGGTTCTGGCTGCTACCGGAAGAAGTTCCGCCTTTTTTTTTAACGGAGAACCGGAAAAAGCGTGGCAGGATTTAGAATTAGCAAAAAAATACGCCGACGAATTTGGCGAACCATACCAAAAGATTGAGGTAAAACACCGCGAAGCCGATTTATTGTATTTAACGGGTAATTATAAGGCATGCATAGATTCATGTTTCCGACTGAAGAATCTATTCAGTACACAATTTAATCTGCGCGACGAATATCTGAATTACGAACGACTTGCCTGGTCTTTTAAAGAATTAAAACAAAGTGATTCGGCTATTAAATATTTTATGTTGTTTCAATTATATAAAGACAGCATTGAAAATAAAGAATCGCGAGATGCTTTAAACACCAAGTTTGCCAGATTTGAAGTGAACGAACTTGCTTATAAAACCAAACTCGCGGAAGCAGTATCTGTTCGGGAAAGAAATCAGAAATTCTTTCTCTTCATCATTTGTTTGATTGCAATTACCGGTATCATTTTAATTCTGCTTTATTTCCGGAAATACAAAATTCAAAAAGAACTTACAATTCAATCACAAAGGGATTCGGCTGAGAAAACCATAGCATATACACGGGAAATTCTGTCGAATCAGAGTCAGTTAATTTTAGAAAAAAACCGGATTATCGATGAATTAAATGAAAGTTTAAGTGCTTTATTTTCTAATGGAGACTCTGAAACAGGAGATTTCGAAAACCTTTTGGAATCCAAAATTCTTACCCGGGAAGATTGGATAAAATTCAAAACCTATTTTCAAATGATTTATCCTGAATTTCTGGAAAAGGCACATCAGAAATTCGAGGGACTTTCCGAATCTGAAGAGAGACTTCTTTGTTTGTTTAAAACCGGTATGAAATCTTCTGAAGTTGCTTCAATGTTGGGGATACTTTCTAAAAGTGTTTCCAAAAATTTACGGCGGTTTAAGATGCGCTATTCTATCTCCAGCGATCTATCTGCAGAAGACATTATCGGATTTATCGGTTAAACTTTGTTCCGACAAAACTCTGTAATCACCAGCATTCACCGATTGTCCACTCAGGTGTCCCCCTTCTTTTGATTTTTTTTCGGCGGGCTCAAAGCAACTTCGTCGTAAAGAAACCGCTTTGAAAATTTCCCAAAACTGGCGAGTTAATAAATGTAAAACTCAATTGAGCGATCTGCGGAAAATCTCCGAAGATCTCCAGAAGGGCATACGCCGAATTGAGCTCGAACTTATGGAATTGGAAGATTCGGTTTTAAGAAAATCAATACACTGAAGATGAAAACTACAACCGCAATTAACCTGTTTACAATTCTCACAATATTTCTGTTCGGAACCGAAATTTCAACGGCAAAAACACTTTACGTTGATGTTCATGCAACCGGTTCGAACAAAGGATCTAACTGGCCAAATGCGCTAATTGATTTTCAGGACGCACTGGATAGTGTAATGGCCGGAAAATGCGATACGGTTTTAATAGCTGAAGGAATTTATTACCCGAATCAAACGCCTGATAACCGAAATTCCGACTCCCTCAACAAGGCTTTTCATTGGGCAAACCAGGATGCAATTATCATTGGTGGCTACAATCCAACTTCCGGTATCCCGGGTACTGGATCAACTGTTTTATCAGGCGATCTGGTAACAGCAGGTTACGCATCTGATAGCGCATATCACGTAATGATTCTCTTTAATATCAGCGCAAACAGTGAACTCCGGAATGTCACCATTACTAATGGAAAATCAAACTCATCTTCCTCGAGGTTTACTTTTTCCGGCAGAGTTTTTTATTCGGATGAGGGAAATGGATTAAATCTTCAGAATTGTTCGATCCGCCTTACAGATCTTCTAATCCAAAACAATTTCGACGGTACAGGAAGCGGTATTTTAATTTATCGGGGAGCCCCCGGATTAAAGCGCGTTCGGTTTGTAAATAATCGAATTCGCAACATAGCTGGCAGAGGTGCCGGATTATATGTGAATTATACAGACAGCCTGAGATTAGATAATTGTGAATTTGAAGATAATTCCATATTCGGATCTGTCGCTTCAGGTCAGATACAGGGAGCAGGCATTTATTCTAAGCTATCGAATAAAATAATGCTTCATTCCTGCAATTTCAAAGAGAACTCAATCAACTTCAATGGCAGCGGCATACAGGAAGGTGCAGCAATCTGCGACAACAGTTCGGATTATTCAATCATAAAATGTGTTTTTGAATCAAATCAGGTCAATGGAAATAGTGCTTCGGGTGGAGCGGTTTTATTTTTTCAGTCTGATTTGTACATGAGCAATTGCATATTTACGAAAAACTCAACGAGTAGCACAAATGGTGATTGCGACGGAGGTGCATTTTTTATGTTGTCTTCATCTGCTACAATTGAGTCTTGTTCTTTTATACAAAACAGAACTTATAGCAACCATTCTTCTTGTTACGGTGGCGCAATAAAAAGTCAAAGGGCTGCTCTGAATATCACCAACTGCCTGTTCTATGCGAATTCTGCCTGGTTGGCCGGTGGTGCTGTTAGTGTCGAAATTGATGGAAGTTTGGAAATTAACGCATCAACTTTTATTAATAATTCAACCGACACATTTTTCTCCAACCGCATGGGCAGTGCAGTTTTTCAAAGATCAGACAGCACCGGAAAAATCAGCAATTCTGTTTTTTATGGAAATACAGCCAACAGCATAGTCAACGATGTTTGGGTTAAAAATACTTCGGGTAGTAATAACCTTAGCTCTTCATCAACACATAATGCATCAGACAGTAGCAGTTCTATACTCAAATCGGTTGGTTCGGGATTTATAGATCTGAGCTCCTTTACGCTGAATAATCTTTTTCTAAACCCAACTGATGCAATTGGCAACGACAGTATTTGGGGAACAAGGGATGACGGTTTCTTCCCGAATTCTTCATCTGCATTACAAGGCGCAGCCAGTTCCTCTGCTGCACCCTCAAAAGATATTACCGACTTTCCCCGACCCGCCTCTCCTACCATCGGTGCATACGAATACCTGGATTACTGCTCCATTTCCGGCAATAATATTTATGTGGATGTGAATGCCAGTGGTAACCATACCGGCACATCGTGGACAAACGCTTTTACCGACTTTCAGGATGCTTTAGATGTTGCCATGAATTGTTCAGGCGTGGATTCGATTTTGGTCGCACAGGGCAATTATTACCCAAGACAATCTCCGGATAATACGAACACCGATAAACGAAATTTTGCATTTCACATCCACAATCAGGCAATAAAAATAATAGGAAGTGTGGATCCGGTTACGAATAAACCTTCCGGAATTACATCTGTGTTAAACGGAGACTTAGTGACTCCTGGAATCGCAAGTGACAGTGCATATCATGTATTTGTTGCCGTTGATATGCCTTCATCTTTTCGCATGTCAAACTTTATTGTAGCCAATGGAAAGGCCCGAATCAGTGGCTCAATAAATTATGCATCAACCAGTTTAGATAAAAATAAAGGGGGTGGTTTTTATATAATTAATGATGATGGGAAATTCAACAATCTGATATTTATAGAAAACAGAGGAATTAACGGTGGGGGTTGCTATTTGTATAATTCTCCTTCCGTTTTTATAAACTGCGTAATGGTGGATAATTCTGCGACGAGAGGAGGAGGAATTTATTGTGATGTTTCCCATTGTGAACTTCAGAATTGTACTTTTTTCAGAAACTCAGCAACCACGGGCGGTGGTTTATATAATCATTATGTAACATTAGGGACAACACATATTGGAACAGCAGTTCTGAAAAATTCGTTATTTCTCCAAAATTCTGCAAATACAGGAGGGTCGGTAGCCGTAAATAACGGGTTAAATCCAATTTTGTCCGGGGATCGAAATGGTGCTGATAAAAATGTTAATCTGCTTCCCGGTTCATACAAATACGATCTTTCATCCTTTCCGGTTTATGAAATTATTTCTAATGAAAATCCGGTGGGAGAAGATCTGATATGGGGAACAAGAGACGACGGATTAATTCCGGTTCCCGGTTCGCTTGTTATCAAGAAAACAACATCCGGTGTTCCTTCTAAAGATGTAACAGATCTTATGAGATACAAC
The DNA here is from genome assembly GCA_016124755.1 of Bacteroidota bacterium. Lineage (GTDB taxonomy): Bacteria > Bacteroidota > Bacteroidia > NS11-12g > UBA9320 > WGNA01. The sequence continues at coordinate 9,935 of WGNA01000037.1, forward strand.
AACACCTCGTTGGGAGCTTATGAATTTGACTCATCCAAATACACATTTTTGAATTATTCCCAATGCAGCCCCTTTGTTTATCATTCACCTAATGGAGATAGTATTCTCAGGAATGATGCTTTTTATCTTGACACAACTTCCGGTTCTGTCGGAGATAGCATTCTCGTGATTAATTTCATGGCAGCCGGATTCGCATCCTTTGATACCGTTTCACCCAATGTTTGCGATTCATTTATTTCACCCTCCGGGAATATCTGGACGACATCCGGAAATTATTCCGATACGATAAATAATGCCTCGGGATGCGATTCGATTATTGCAGTGAATCTGAATGTACGTCACAAAACCTACGCGACCAGTACGCCGGATGTTTGTGATTCGTTTATTTCACCTTCCGGAAATATCTGGACTACATCCGGAAATTATATCGATACGATAAACAATGCAGCCGGATGTGATTCGATTATTTCTGTGCATTTAACAATAAGACACAAGACCTACGCTTCTATTACTAAGGATGTTTGCGATTCTTATGTATCACCCTCTGGAAAAATCTGGACGACATCCGGAAATTATTCTGATACGATAAATAATGCTGCGGGATGCGATTCGATTATTTCGGTAAATCTGAATGTACGGCACAAAACCTACGCGACGATTTCACCCAATGTTTGCGATTCATTTATTTCACCCTCCGGAAAAATCTGGACCTCATCCGGAAATTATTCCGATACGATAAATAATGCTGCGGGATGCGATTCGATTATTTCGGTAAATCTGATTGTACGGCAAAAAACCTACGCGACGATTTCACCGGATGTTTGCGATTCTTATGTATCACCCTCCGGAAAAATTTGGACGACATCCGGAAATTATTCTGATACGCTAAATAATGCTGCCGGATGTGATTCCATTATTTCGGTGAATCTGATTGTACGACACACGACTTACGCGACCGTTACTCAAACCGCAGTCGGATACTATACTTCTGCAAGCGGACTGGTGTTCACCCATTCGGGAAATTATCAGGACACAATCACAAATACAGCCGGTTGCGATTCGATTACGACATATCACATTACTATTGTTAACCGACTTTTTGTTGATCAGTCCGCATCTTCATCCGGCACCGGAGCTAATTGGAGTCAGGCTTTTAATTCACTGAGCGATGCTTTGGCTGCCGCTAATCAAACCAACAATCACGTTGAAATCTGGGTGAAAGCCGGAACGCATACCCCTGCTCTGGGAAGAACTTCTACCTTCCTGCTTACGAATATCAATACCCGTTTGTACGGCGGCTTCAACGGTTCTGAATCTTCCCGCGATCAGCGCGATCCTGCCAATAACCGAACTGTGCTCTCCGGAGACATCGGTATTCCGGGGAATAGTTCCGACAACTGTTTCCATGTGCTTTCCATTATCGACACCCGGCCGGTTTCCGGTGGTGAAGAACCCCTCGATACTTCCTTTGTGATCGATGGCTTTGTGATCTCCGGTGCCAATGCAAACGGTTCGTCTAAA
>WGNA01000032.1 GCA_016124755.1 Bacteroidota bacterium
CATGCGATAGACGTTTGGGTTGATCTCACCGCTATGCAGAAACAAGCTTTGTTTTTTTACATTAAAAGAAGCCCAGTAAACCAATTGCTTTTTGTTTAAGACGATGGAATCCAGTGGTGAGAATTTAACGGATCCCAAATCGCTTTGACCGATGAGAAATAATATGGAATCATTCAACCATTGACAATCAGCTATAAAACTGGTGCTTTTTAAGGTACGAACACCAAACAGTAATTCAGTGCTTCCATCTTCCGGATTAAATATTTCTACAAATCCACGCTTCCCTCTTTCGCCCAAGGATAAGGTATCTTGATCACAATATATACTGGTTTCATACACCCCGCACAACGCCATTTTATTTTGTTTATTAATACTAACTGACACTGGGTAATCTGATCCACCGCCAAACGGATGATTGTACCAAACTAGTTTGCCAAGAGAATTAATCCCGAGGTTAAAAACATCCAAGCCTCCATAAATAAATGTGTTGTTTATTGACAGTTTGCCTGCCTGAATTCTTTCGCCATAAAAACCGCCGGAAATAACAAAAAGATCAGATCCTGCACTGTATTTTATTGTGTATAAATGTATTGACCCAATATCGGTTAAGTATATCGGTACAACCCATTTCACTTTCCCATTTTTTATACGTAAGGAGACTGATATTTGCCATGCAGCGAAATATGGGTTACGATATGAAATGCTGTCAATAATGGCTGTTGGTGGCGGAGAATAACATATTGCCACCAACGAATCAGAACAATCGACTGATCCCTGAAGACCTTCAAATATTTTATACCACTGCACCTTCCCGGATTTGTCCCAGACGGTAACAATGGAAAAAATGGAGACCTGATATTTGGTCGGGCCAACTTGCGGGGACGTGGTGTTTCCTAATGTAAAACGAGCAGTGTCGGAAATTGCTGAATGCGTGTTGAAAGTGATAATATAGTCGTCATTTGCAGCAACAGAAGAGCGGATTTCAGAATAGGCTGTATCGTCTGAAGTACCGATAGGCTTTATCCATCGTAACTTCAGGGAAAGATCAAAACTGGCCAGAAAGCTTCCGTAAGTACCCGTGCTAAACAAATGTTCGTTTCCAAACACTAATTCCTTTTTGTACTTCCCACTAATAAAAATGCTGCTATCCCGAATAATCGTGGAATTAATTTCCGTTTTTCCCTCACTGTAAAAATGCACCCAATTCGATATTTGGTGGTTGGAATGCCAGAACACAATTGCATCCGATTTACCTTTTTTAACAATTGAGTTTCCGGATAAGAATGAGGTGTCTGATTTTAGAGAGGCGCTAATCAATATCTCATTCTGAGTGAACGGAACAATGTTAAACGGTTCTGATAAATAGGTGGACGTATCGAAATCAACCATCTGCTGACCAAGTGCCGGTACGAATCGCACAACGCAGAACAGTATGAGAATAGTAATGCGGATGTTCATGGATTATATTGGTTTTGTGTTCGTTCAAATATAAGGATCGATTTAAAATGGAGTTGGACTGGATAAAATTTTCGAAAAGTGAAGTTTTAGAACGTGACCCATCTATTTTAACAAACGTTGTTAAGAGAATCTGCGAGGTTGACTAATGAATTTAAAAGCTTCAAAAATCTAATTCTCGGGAGAGAAAAGATCCGCCTATTTCGGATTGGAAAAAATTAGGTAATAGTCTTAATTTTTAGTACTACTCCATATAGATTCACCAAGATTGTAAATTGGTATGAGGTACGATGAACAATCTCTTTTCTTCTTACTTTTTTCTTGATAAAAATTAAGCAAAAAATCAAGTCGGAAAGAAAGTAAAATAATAAATGCACCAAAGAATTGGAAAACGGGAAATCTGTAATGGATGTCAATCGAGAATTAGAGAATGATCATCACCCACATCAATCCTTAAATGATTTAAGTCCGCTTAAACATCGGGAATACTTACACTAACACACTATTCTAGTAAAACACAATTGGTGAACAGAATAACAGGAAAAAATCAAAAACCATAATTCTAATCAACTTAAGTATCGATTAAATTTCTGAGAATACTTTCATATAAGAATCCCTAAAATTCGGACTGGATATGCTTATAGACTTTGCAATGTATTTGGCTGAAACCTTAATCGAAGATCTGAAATCTGCGATCAAAAATAGAAAAGGTGTGATCCCGTCAGGACTTCCCGCCAACCTCCGTTGCACTTCGGTGTCGGGATAAACTTCTCGTCTTTCGGCATCACGTAGTGATCCCGTCAGAACTTCCCGTCAACCTCCGTTTCTCTTCGGTGTCGGGATAAACTTCTCGTCCTTCCGGCATCACGTAGTGATCCCGTCAGGACTTCCCGTCAACCTCCGTTTCTCTTCGGTGTCGGGATAAACTTCTCGTCCTTCCGGCATCACGTAGTGATCCCGTCAGGACTCGAACCTGAAACCTACTGCTTAGAAGGCAGTTGCTCTATCCTGTTGAGCTACGAGACCAGAAGTGGTTTTCGTGATGCCTGAGAACTCAGGGCTCTTTTTCTTCTGGATTGCTTGCGCGATCCTGAAGTTGTATTTGTAATAACAAAACTGTCCGCCGGCTGGCGGACGGTTTTGTTGGTCGGGGTGGCAGGATTCGAACCTACGACCTTCTGCTCCCAAAGCAGACGCGATACCGGGCTACGCTACACCCCGTTTTATTCGCCGAAGCTCAAGCGAAGCGCAGAGCGGAGGCGAATTGAATTTACAATTCCTCTCAGCTCAAACAAAGCGCCGAGCGAAGGCGAATTCAATTTTTCATACCTATCAACTCGAGCAGTGCATCGAGCGAAGGCGAACCTCTCAACTCCATTATACATAGAGCGAAAGGGAATTATTTTCAATCTCAAAAAACTTTCTAAAAGCGGAGAGCGATAAAGAATAGTAGCACCGAAACTCAAATTGCTATTAGAGTTAAAGAGAATTAATGTCAATTTATTAAAGACCACGTACGGTCTCTTTTGATCTTTTACGATTCCAAACTTTCGAATGGTTTCTTCAGATCCGTTCCTTGATTCACTTAAGACTTCAGGAACATTATTTTCAGCCTCAACTATACACCTTCACCAAAGCTTCGGTGCATAACAATGCTCAGACTGACAAGGCGGTGAGAGCGGGATTCGAACCCGCGGACCACTTTAGGCGGTCGGCAGTTTAGCAAACTACTGGTTTCAGCCACTCACCCATCTCACCGGGTTGACGATCTCAGCCGTCGAATGGGTCGGCAAAATTAGCAATTTTTTGAAACCACAATAACCTCAACCTGAATTTGTCAAAAAATAAAATGTCAAAAAGTTTGTTGGGATTTTATATGCCTTTTTTATCAATTTTGACCCGTACCTATGGCGGCTCCAAAGCAGAAGAACTACCAGTTCAACGACATACGAACTTACGGCTCAACCGAATGGCTGGCCGATAACAAGAAAAAATACCGCTCCGTTTTCGATACCTCGGAATGCGGCTATGTCTATTGTGAGTTCTCTTTTATAAATCTACAATACAAGAAAAAAGACTGGGCTCTCAACCTGCGTCTGAAGTGTATCGACGAACAGAAAAAGGAAATCTGTGATCTCAATTGTGAGCGAACCGTTTCCCAGAACAACCTCGAAATCTTCGTTCGCGAAGGTTGGGGAACCCGCAATCCGGGTGGTTTCTGGAAAACCGGTGTTTATAAATGGGAGGCATGGCTCGACGACGAACTCATTGCCGAACGCAACTTTTATATACAGAGTTACGGCTCCGTTTCCGGGCTCGGAAAACCCTTCTTTAATATTAAGTCTATTAAGTTTTACGAAGGTCCCGACGCAAATGTTCTTCCCGAAAACCGGCGTTACTACCGAACTTTTCATCATCAGTTCACCCGGTATATCTGGGCTGAATTCAACGCCGAAAGTCTCATTCAGGACGTAAACTACTGGACCTGCGAACTCACCTTTAATTTCAGAACCAATTCCAATCTTCTCAAAGGCTCGGTGAATAAGCTGTTTTTTGTGTATCCGCAGGAACCGGTCTTTTCCATCACAGTTGGGTGGGGGGCTGATGTAATCGGAACCTGGGGAAAAGGGAGCTATTACATGGATATCCTTTTTCAGGATAAACTGCTCGCAAGTCGCAGCTTTAATATTGGCGACGACTACATCGAAGCCGCTCCGGAAGATTACGAAATAATCCGCATACCCCAGGACGCCGAAAACCGGGTTCTGCATCCCGAGACCGACGAAACCGGAACATCAACATCACTTGCCAAAACAGCTAAACAGCATGTTCACAATGCGGAGGAAGATGTGATGGAGGAGATGAAAGATCTTATTGGTCTTAAAGAAGTGAAGGAGCGTATTAAAGAATACAGCAACTATCTTCAGTTTATTACCCTCCGAAAAGAAAAGGGGATTTCGGAAACCGAACCCATTAACATTCACGCGATCTTCAGAGGAAATCCGGGAACCGGTAAAACAACGGTTGCCCGTAAACTCGGTAAGATTTATAAACGACTCGGCCTCCTCAGTAAAGGACACGTACATGAAGTGGATCGCGCTGATCTGGTGGCGGAATTCATCGGTCAGACTGCCCCGAAAACCAAAGCGGCTATTAAAAAAGCTAAAGGCGGAATCCTCTTTATTGATGAAGCGTATTCATTAGCCCGAAAAGACGACGACGCAAAAGATTTTGGAAAAGAAGCCATTGAAATTCTGCTCAAGGAAATGTCGGACGAGCCGGATATGGCTGTAATCGCTGCAGGTTATCCCGATGAAATGGACACCTTCCTCGAATCGAATCCCGGTTTGAAATCGCGCTTTAATATGGTGTTCGATTTTGCCGATTACATTCCGCAGGAACTCATTGAAATCGCAGAATTTTCGGCCGACAAACGCGGAATTAAATTCAGCAAAGAGGCACGGGAAGCACTTTATAAAAAACTCGTGGAAGCCTATCGCGACCGGGACAAATTCTTTGGAAACGCGCGTCTGGTGAATTCATTGGTTGACGAATGCAAACTCAATCTCGGCCTTCGCGTAATGGAAGCCAAACATCCGGAATCATTGAACATGGAAGAACTTTCGACCATTACAAAAGAGGATGTTGATCACCTTTCCATTTCGAAACAGGATGTGATTCCCGATATTCCGATCGACGAGGAATTGCTGCGCGAATCGGTTGACAAACTGCATCGAATGATGGGTCTTGAAAAAGTGAAAAACGACATCAAGGAACTCATCAAACTCGTTCGCTTTTATAAAGAAACCGGAAAAGATTTTAGAAAATCGTTTTCACTTCACGCCGTATTCACCGGAAATCCTGGAACGGGTAAAACAACCGTTGCCCGTATTTTAGCCCAGATCTACAAAGCACTCGGAATTCTTGAACGCGGAAATCTCATTGAAGTGGATCGCCAGACATTGGTTGGCGGATATGTCGGACAGACCGCAATCAAAACCGGAGAAGCTATTGACAAAGCGATGGGAGGAGTGCTTTTTATTGACGAAGCATACTCGCTTACCGAAGGAGGAAATTCGGATTATGGAAAAGAAGCCATTGAAATTATTCTGAAGCGAATGGAAGATTTTCGGGGCAACTTCATTGTGATCGCCGCCGGATACACCGAAAATATGCGACGCTTTCTGGAATCAAATCCGGGATTGAAATCGCGTTTCGACAGAACCTTCCACTTCGAAGATTTTAACGCACACGAATTATATCTGATCGCCAATAATCAGTTTGCCGAAAACAATCTGAAACCCGATGCGGATGCAGAGGCACTGCTCGGGAAAATGATGGAACAGATGTATAACACGCGGGATAAATATTTCGGAAATGGTCGTGCCGTTCGCAAAATGGTGGAGGAAGCAGTGCGCAATCAACACTTGCGGATGAGTGGAATCGCCAGCTCGAAGCGTACTAAAAAAATGGTCGGAACCTTAAAAACGGATGATTTAAAATCTATTAAATTAGCCGACGACGTAGCCGAAAGATCAGGGGGCATCGGCTTCAGAATGAAGTAATTGTATGCTAAAAATTTTAACCTCTGCAGTGCTGCTATCGGCACTGTTTACGGGCACTTTGGCTGCCCAGAACGATTCATCCGATTTTTCTAAAACCCGAATTTGGGTGGGAATTAATGCCGGAGATGTTATTGTAAAAGATCCTTCGATCACCCCTTCCGTTGTGGTAAACTGGAATTTCAAGGATAACCGCAATGTCAGATTTCAACTTGGCTTCTCTTCACAAAGTGGCTCCGGAGATCTCACCGCTGAAACCAACGCACCTTCAAGTTCGTTCCGTCTCGACACAACTTTTATTTCCAATCCTTACAACAACAGTACTTTTAATCTGAGTCTAGGCTACATTCAATCCGCATACCTCGGGCGAAAGTTTTCCTTTTATTACGGACTGGATTTTCAATTCAGGAAAATGGGTTCCCTCACCCAACGGGAGTTTCATGTTGAACAGGATTTCGGGTCCGGACAAAAAAGTTTTATTGATGTTTCCGAAAAGAAAAAGAGTTTCACCACTATTTATGGAGCGGCACCCCTTGCCGGAATTCAATTAGACGTGTCGCATAATATCCGAATCGCTTTGGAAACTCAGGCGGTTTATCAACTGTGGCAAACCACCGAGTATGGGCATTTTATTATGAAACAATCTTCGTCTTTTAATCCGACAGAATTTGTTCAAGAGAATACCCGCAAACAAACCAACAGCGATCAAATCAGCAAGTTGTTCCCGATTGCCGGTTTGTATTTCTACATCCGCATCTGAACGCCGTTCAGATACACATCCTGCAGAATATCGTCGGCGAAGAAATACGCCAGTGTTGCCAGCGAACTTCCTCTTTCGAGGGTAATAAAATTTGCGCGTTTACCAATTGAAATACTTCCGGTTTCATCGCCCAGTTCCAGACAATGCGCAGCGTTAATGGTAACGGAATTAAAAACTTCTTCCGGCGTCATCTTCATGTACAAACAGCCGAGCGAGAAAATGAACGACATATTTCCGGTAGGTGTGGACCCCGGGTTGAAATCGCTGGCCAGAACAACCCGAACATTTCTCTTGATGAGTTCCCGAACCGGCGTATAAGGGATTTTTAAAAAGAAAGAACAGGCAGGTAAGGCCACTGCGAACAAATCTGAATTTTCAAGAAAATTAAAATCCTCACTGCTCATTTCCTCTAAATGTTCAACGCTTAAAATTTTGTGCTGAACTGCCATTTGAATTCCCCCGATCGAGTTAAACTGATTAACATGAATGCGGGCTTTTAGTCCGAGTTTTTGTGCAGCTTCAATAATGGAAACAGTGTGTTCAACGCCGAAATAGCCTTTTTCGCAAAATACGTCCACATAATCGGCGAGTCCCGACCGGACAATTTCGGGAAGCATTTCATCTATGATTTCCCGAACATATTCATCGGTGTTTCCATTACATCGTTCGGGTACCGCATGCGCTCCGAGAAAAGTAGTTTTTACAGGTAGGTTAAACTCTTCTCCTAATTTACGGGCAACGCGCAACATTTTCTTTTCCGATTCTGTGTCGAGTCCGTATCCGCTTTTAATTTCAATGGCACCGGTTCCGAGCTCAATCAATTTTCGCAGTCTTGATTTCGAACGTTTGTACAATTCTTCCTCAGAAAGCGCGCGGAGTTTTCGGGCAGAATTGAGAATGCCGCCGCCTCGTTCGGCAATTTCCTGATACGTCATTCCGTGAAGCCGGTCGCTGAATTCCTGTTCCCGGGTTTCCGCAAAAACGGTGTGTGTATGAACATCAACAAACGACGGAAGCACCACTTTTCCTTCGAGATCAACAACATGGTCGCTGCCAATTTCTAAATCCGCCATCTTCCCGAAACCAGCGATTCGTCCATCAATCACCCGCATCCAGGCATCCGTGATTTCCGGCACATCCGACATCTCAACTCCGGTTCGAATTTGATTGTTCTCCACGCCGTAAATCCGCGAAATGTTAATGAAGACGGTTGATTTCATGCTGCGAAAATACAGGAAGGTGATTTGGTAACTTGTAGGGGAGATTTGTAGGGGTAATTTGTAGGGGTAGTAGGGGTAAGGCATGCCTTACCCCTACTACCCCTACAAATTACCAAAAACAACAACCTATCCGTTGCGTCCCCGCTACGGACTCATTCTTTAATTCTCCTTTGGGATCTTTCGCCATGCTCAATATGACCTTCGTGGTTGAATTCCCCATTCCCCATTTATAATGACAATGCCAAACCCGTCAATGAGTTGTTATCCGAAAATTTCAAGGGCATTCGTCATTAATTCTTTTCATTTCTTAATATTTCTTTTCCTTGTGTTCTTTCGCCACGCTCATGATGTCGATTCTTCCGTATGTGTTCAGGAGATTCTTCGCTGTACTCAGAATTCCCCATTTATGTTCACAAAGCCGTACCTTATTTTTTCTTTTGTTCCCATCACATTCGGGCTTTCGTATGTAATTCCCCAATTCCCCAATTCTCCAATTCCCCATTTATGGTGACAATGCCAAACCCGTCAATGAGTTGTTATCCGGAAATTTGAACGGCATTCGTCATTAATTCTTTTCATTCTTTTCATTTCTTAATTTTTCTTTTCCTTGTGTTCTTTCGCCACGCTCAAGATGACGATTCTTCTATATGTATTCATAGGATTCTTCGCTGTACTCAGAATTCCCCAATTCTCCAATTCCCCATTTATGCTGACAATGCCAAACCCGTCAATGAGTTGTTATCCGGAAATTTGAACGGCATTCGTCATTAATTTTTTTCATTCTTTTCATTTCTTAATTTTTCTTTTCCTTATGTTCTTTCGCAACGCTCAAGATGACGATTCTTCTATATGTATTCATAGGATTCTTCGCTGTACTCAGAATTCCCAAATTCTCCAATTCCCCATTTATGCTGACAATGCCTCCTGTTATTTTTTTCTTATCCATACTAGAATCAGGCATTCGTCAGTATTTCATTTTTTTCATTTCTTAATTTCTTAATTTTTCTTATTTCTCCTCCGGGCGTTTTCGGGCCATTCACTTCAAATCCTCGCCTGCACCGCAGGGTTGTCATTCGCCAAAACCATTAGGTAAAGAAGAATGTCTTCCGCGCAAACGAGCTTCCTGCCGGTCGCTGTTTCCTGCGGGTCAACCCAAACGGCGCAGGCTGCGGGTTTTCCGTTGCTGTCCCTAACGCGGGCATCCGTTTTCATTAATCCTTTTATCGTAAAGGTGAAGAAATTGGTTGTAGGGGAAAGGCATGCCTTTCCCCTACAAAACAGCCATTACCGTTCAACCCTCGCAAATCGTACTTCATACTTCCCTCGGTATTTTTGCCTAAAAATCAATCATGCAAAATCTTTTGTCCTTCCGCGAATTCGAACCCGATGTTGATGATACTTCTTTTGTTGCCGACAATGCCAGAGTCATTGGTCAGGTTACGCTGCTGGAAGAAAGTTCCGTTTGGTTCGGAGCGGTGTTGCGCGGAGATACGGAGCCAATTGTTGTTGGGAAGGGAAGCAACATTCAGGACAACGCCGTGATTCATACCGATCCCGGCTTTCCGGTTGTGATTGGGCGGGATTGCATAGTCGGACATTCTGCTATTGTGCACGGTGCGTTTTTGGAAAACAACGTTTTGATTGGAATGAATGCAACGGTTTTAAACGGTGCGAGAATCGGTGAATATTCCATTATTGGTGCAAATGCATTGGTGACTTCCGGAAAAGAAATTCCGCCGTATTCGGTTGTGATGGGCGTACCCGGAAAAATTGTGGGAACCGTAGATGCCGATGGAAAAATCAGAATCGAAGAAAATGCACGAGTGTATCGCGAGCGGGCAAAAGAATATTTGGCGGGTTAATGACAAAATCAGAATAAGTGATGATGTGGGTCTTTGTGGCGTAACATCATCCACGTAGTTTTGCGGCCAATTATAAAACAGATAACACTATGTCAGTATTAGTAGGGAAAAAAGCTCCTGATTTTAAAGCTTCAGCCGTAATCAATGGCGAAGAGATCGTTAGCAATTATTCAATTTCTCAGTTCGAGGGAGAGAAATACGTGATCTTCTTCTTCTACCCAAAAGATTTCACCTTTGTTTGTCCGACTGAATTGCACGCCTTCCAGGAAAAACTCAATGAGTTCAAAGCTTTGGGTTGCGAGATCGTTGCCTGTTCAACCGACACCGAACAATCGCACTGGGGATGGTTGCAAATGAGCAAAGACGAAGGAGGAATTCAGGGAATTACCTACCCGATTGTTGCCGACACAACCAAAACTATCAGCATCAACTACGGAGTTCTCGCCGGTGATTATGCATACGACGAAAACGACCACCTCACCGCAACCGGTCCGATGATCGCATACAGAGGTTTATTCCTGATTGATAAAAATGGCGTGGTTCGTCACCAAATCGTGAACGATCTTCCACTCGGAAGAAACGTGAACGAAGCGATGCGCATGCTGAAAGCACTCATCCACCTCGAAACTCACGGCGAAGTTTGCCCGGCTAACTGGGACGAAGGCAAAACTGCCATGAAAGCGACGCACGAAGGTGTTGCTGACTACTTGTCGAAGAATTAAAAATTAATAAGTAAGGGAATTAATCTTCCCCCGATTAATAATTTTCTCAAAAACGATAAAGTCCCGTTCAATTGAACGGGACTTTTTTTATTCCTGTTTTTTAGCACATTAGTTTTAATGACGGATGCTGTCTCTTGTTTATTTATCAGAAATAAATAGATTCGTTATGAACCTTTAATCAAACTGATGAACTAAAAATAAAAGCCACATGAAATATCTCAGCTATATCCTGCTGTTCGCAACTTCTTTTTCACTTTTATTTATTGGCTCCGGATGTCCGGATCACCCGGCGGGCGCAGCGCAGCATTATGTTATACCAGTTAATCTCTTTGAGGGGAATCCGAATTTAGTGATTCACTACGGAGCCAAATCAGAAACTCTTTTATCTGGCAGTGCAGGTACCGGTGATTTTTTAACCTCAAGTGATTTGGATATAAAAATTGATAAAAACGGAAATCAGGTATATACAGCGAGTTTTAATATTTCTACCGCTGAACACGTTAGTTTTTATGCTTTCGGAGATTCTTTAATAAACGGTAAAATAATTAGTGATGCTTTTACGGAAACCAGCTCTGCTTCTGTGCGAGTTGTTAATTTTTGCAAAAACATTCCGCATATTTCGGTTAGTGATGATTCCGGCAACGAGCTGTTCGCCGATCGCGTCTATGAAGGAAATAATACTGTTAACTTTGACAATAGCTATTATCATTTTGTAGATATGGATGCCGGTAACATTAATCTTTATTTTAAAAATGTAGCGGACAGTACCATAATAGGTAACACAGCGATTGATGCTCAGGCAGGAATTGGTTACACCGTTTATTTATATGGAAATGATTCAAGCAGTGTTTATAACGGCCTTATTATTCACGATTAAATTCTTCGACTTCGCAACCGCAAACTGTTTAGCACTACACTCACGCTGCTGAAGGCCATCGCCGCTCCCGCCACCATCGGGTTGATCTGAAAATGCCAGATCGGGTAAAAAACGCCGGCTGCAATCGGGATGGATATTATGTTATAAATAAATGCCCAAAACAAATTTTCACGAATTGTTTTGCGGGTTTGTTTACTCAACCGAATCGCTTTTGGAATTAAACTGATATCGGAATTAAGCAATGTGATGTCCGCCACTTCCATCGCGATTTCACTTCCTTTTCCCATGGCAATACTCACATCTGCAGTAGCCATTGCCGCGCTGTCGTTTATTCCGTCACCCACCATGGCCACCACTTTCTGCCCTGATTTTAACGATTGAATAAATTCTGCTTTTTCGTTCGGAAGCACATCACTCGTAACCGACGAAATTCCGGTTTCTCTGGCAATAAGATCCGCATTTCCCTTATGGTCTCCGGTTAAAATGTGCAATTGAATTCCGGCTGATTTTAATTCTTCGAGCGTTTTTCCGGCATCGGCTTTTAACGGATCGGAAACTTCCATCATCGCCAGAACATTGGTTTCATCGGCAAAAGCCATCAGACTTCCCGTTGCATTTTTAAATGAATCGAAAAGCTCATTTTTAATTCCCAGTTCGTTCATCCATGCCGGTTTTCCAACCCGAAATAATTGATCATTGAATCGGGCTTCAATTCCCTTTCCAGCCGTTTCATGAAACTTCTTCACGATTACCGGATCCACATTCTTCAAATGTGATTTAACGGCTCCTGCCAACGGATGATCGGAACGTTCTTCCATCGATTTTAACATCGGAAGAAATGCATCGGCACCGGCCATTTTTTCGGTACGAACCACAACCGGTTTCCCTTCGGTAAGCGTTCCGGTTTTATCCAAAACGAGATCGGTAATATGACTCAGATTTTCAAGTCCGGAGGCATTGCGGATGAGAATTCCATTTCGCGCTCCTTTTCCCATTCCGACAGTAATAGCCGTTGGTGTAGCGAGACCTAACGCACACGGACACGCAACCACCAAAACCGTCATGGCAGATAAAAGTCCGCGCATCCAGCCGTCTTCTCCTCCCAGAAATCCCCAGGCTAAAAAGGTAATGAGGGAAATAATCATCATGGCGGGAACAAAAACGGAAGAGATTTTATCGGCGAGTTTTTGCACCGGAGCCTTGCTGCCCTGTGCGGCTTCAACCGTTTTTATTATCTGTGCTAAAAAGGTCTGACTTCCCACTCTCGAAGAGCGAATGTCTATACTTCCTTTTTGGTTAATCGTTCCGGTAAAAACCTTGTCTCCAGTTTTTTTCTGCACCGGAACCGCTTCTCCGGTGAGCATACTTTCGTCAATCAGCGTCTGCCCGTCGATCACTTGTCCGTCGACAGCGATTCTATCTCCGGATCGTACACGAATCACATCACCAACCTTCACGTCCTTTATTTTCCGGACTTCAGTTTTATCCCCGATCACAACGGTAACCTCGTTTGGCTGCAATTCCATGAGGGAAGAAATGGCAGAAGCCGTTTGTTTTTTGGCGCGTTCCTCAAAGGTGTTTCCCAATAAAATAAAGGCGATCACCACCGCAGAAGCTTCGTAATAAACGTGTGGCATCCAGCCGGAGGAATTCCAGATCCACGGAAGAAAGGTGTTTACGGCACTGAATAAAAATGCCAGTCCGGTGCTCACGGCAACCAACGAATCCATGTTCACCGCGCCATGTCGGATAAGCCGGAAGGCATTCACAAAAAAACGTCTTCCGAAAATCAGCACAACCGGAGCAGACAATGCAAACAGCAGATAATTAATCCACGGTTGATTCATCACCGTCATGCCGAGAATCATTACCGGCAACGCGAAGATCCACGCACCGATGGTGTTGCGAACTAATTTTTTATAGGAAGCTTTCCGTATTTCTTCAAGAGTCGGCATGCCTTCCGATTGATCGATTACCAGATCGTAACCCAGCAAACGCGTTCCTTTTTGCAATCCCGCTTCGTCAATCATGGTCGGGATGTATTCCACATCAACACGGGCAGAAGCAAAATTTACATGCGCATCGAGAACGCCGGGTTGGTATTTTAATAGGGTTTCAACACTGTTGGCACAGGCCGCGCAGGTCATGTTTAAAACCGGGAGATTTTCTTTTTTGGATTGTATCGGAAAACCCAATTTCCGGATGGCTTTGATCACCGGCTCAAAACTCTCCGAAACCGAAGCCGTGTCGTAATGTACCTGATGCAGATGCCAGTTTATATTGGGGTTATTCACTCCTTTGATAGGAGAAATATTTTGTATGATAATCCGGCCGTCGCGTTCATCGGAAATGCTGTCAACCGGAATCGAAACGTGTGTAAGTTCAGCCATGATGCAAAGTTGTACGCTTAATTAAACTAACAAGGTGAGACCTATCATGTTTTAAGAAGATTTTAGAAGGGAGATTTACGGGGGAAGAACGGTTTTGGGTTTCGGGGTTTCGGTTTTTTGTAGGGGGAAGGCATGCCTTCCCCCTACAAAACCCGCAAAAGCCGCAGCCCAATCCCGGTCCCAATGAAAAAAATGAAATGAAATACTGACGAATGCCTGATTCTATAATGGATAAGAAAAAAATAACAGAAGGCATTGTCAGCATTAATGGGAATTCTGAGTACAGCGAAGAATCCCCTGAACACATGAAGAAGAATCGTCATCTTGAGCATGGCGAAAGAACACAAGGGACAATTATGCCAATGAAAACAATGAAAGAAATTTAAAATTAAATGAATTAAAGATTTAAGTCCGTAGCGAGGACGCTACGGACAGAGACGGGATGCTTCACTTCGATAAGATGCTTCACTGCGTTTAGCATGACGATGTTGATTGCATGAAAGGAGATTCTTCGCTGTGCTCAGAATATTAAAATGAAAATAGAATATGGTTGCGGTACCCGGTAAAAACTGCGTGTCTTTGTGAAAAAACTCTGCGTTACTCTGCGGTTAAATCAAATCGTAATAATCCCCAAATCAAAATCCTTTCTTAGATTTACAAAACCAAAACAGACTTATGAAAAAGTGTACTCATTTCTTTTTAATTCTTCTATTCGCAATGTCGGGTTTTGAGGTTGTGGCAGTGGATCTCTATCACGCGGCAGTTTCGTATTCGGGAACCGGGCCCGGGAAATTTCAGATCGAATATGTTGTGTTGGTTTCAGCGGATGATTCTGCATTTAATGCGAATGATTTCACAGCGAATTTGGTGAGTGCGGATGATGGAAAACAGATGACGCTTTCGCCTGCAGAATTCTCTAAGAAAAAGGAATTGGGTTGTTATGATGAGGTTTTGTTTTACGAATTCCGTTATCGTTCAAATCTGGATTTAAACAATACCGAATTTGTCGATTTTAAAAACAAATGTCGGTTGCGTTTTGATATGAAAATATGCTGCGTCAACAGCAACGCCTTTAATACAACGGCGAATGCGGTGCAGAATATTTATGTTTATACAGAGAGAAATACGTGCGACGGCGGACAGGATATTTATTCACCCAGACCAGATCCGTTCGCCTTTAAATACATGGGTTTCGGTATGGAATTATATCCTTTTCTGAATGCTCAGGATGCAGTTGAATACGACGAAGTGCGATGCTATTTTGCTATGCCGATGGACGCACCGTCATCAGTGATAGCACTTCGTTCCGGATTTGCCTTTGACCAGCCGATACAAACAAATTCTAATTCTTTTAAACTGGATTCTGCCACCGGAAATATTTATGCAGAACCTTCCACTTGCGGAGACCTTGGAATGGTGTTTTTTAGTTTAAAACAATTTCAGAACTTTTCGAATAAAGATGTTGAAATTTCGGATTCCCGGATTTTCTATAAATTAAAAGTACAGGAATTTTCCGGAAATAATGCTCCGGAATTTATTGATGCAAACGATGTGGAAGTATGCGCCGGTGACGAAGTGGTTTTGGTTATTAAAACGGATGATAAAGTTAAAATTCCGGTTCCGCCACAAAAAACACCGCCGGCCGATTCGATTTCGTTGAAATGGAATCGCGGAATACCGGACGCAGTTTTTACCATAATGAATCCGGATTCACAATTTCAAACAGGACGATTGGTTTGGCAAACTCAAGTTTCAGACGCGCGAAAAAAACCGTATGCTTTTACCGTAACGGCGAGAGATAATCATTGTCCGTTCAACCTAACCAGCACCAAAACGATTTCGATTCATGTAAATCCGTATCCGGTGGCAAGCCGGGAAATCCGTCACACAGCCGATAGCGGAATTGCCATCCGCATTAATGAAAAAGACAGTTTCCATTTTTTTAATACCGTGACTATTTCTTTTTTGCAAAACGGAAAAATCATTAAAAGTACTGACAGCATTGAGTTTGCATCGAACCATTCGTATGAAAGCAACAATGTAAAAGATTATGTGACCACAAAATTTCCGGGCAAATACGTGATGCAAACCGTTGTAGAAAACGAACCGAATTGTTTGGCTGTTTATACCGACACAGTAGAATTATTTTCGATAGGAATTCGGGAAATACAAAACGCACAATTCAGTGTCTATCCCAATCCTGCGAACGAATCTATCCGGATTAGCTGCGGAAGTTTATTCAACAACACAAATGATTTTACTCTTAGAATTTTTTCGACTTCCGGAGCCTTGGTTGAAGAAATATTTCTCCCGGATTTATTGGCACCTATTTCCGTTTCCGAACTGCCAAGCGGGATTTATATTCTCGAATTGAATTGTGATGGAAAGTCGGGATATTCGAGATTGGGGGTTGAGTGATGGGGGGAATAAGGATGGTAAAACAGGGTGTATCGGATTGTTAGCAGCATAACTGATGATTCTTAAAAAGCTTTGTGGGACAATGATTCTAATCCTTGTATGTTCTTGCAACGATGTATCGAAAGTTGATTCAGATACATCAAAATCAGTCATTGCTGAAAAGACTAAATACTATCCTTCTGGCAAATTAAATTTTAAGGCAACAGTCATCAATGGACTTCAACAAGGATACGTGCATGAATACTATGAAAATGGCAGTATTAAATTGAAACAATACTGGAGTCGCGGTAAACAACTTGGGTCAACAACAATGTTTGACTCTGTCGGAAGGATAATGCTAAAGACTTACACCTATATCGACAGTGTTTCCAATAGACTCACTTTTTTAAAGCAGACATCAGATATCCTGGTTTTGAATTCTATCCTGCTACGTATTATAATTCAAGTGATGAAATTCTTCAATCCTTAACGCTAATCTCTCCTGACAGCCTATTCAATAGGATGGAGGACACCTTTTGTTTGTATATCCCGAATATTAGTTCTATGGGTTTTAGAACAGCTTGTAACGCCATCATGCGGTTAGTCCGAAATGAGGAATCGGATACAGTTTGTTACGTCGTTAACAGAATACAAAACATGGATTACTCTGATGGATTACAAATTCAAATTAAGACGCGTATCAACGGAATTCAGTACACTTTAGATTCTTTAACTATACCCGTAAGGAGTAAATCAGTTGTGCCCTAACACACGGCACACCCAATACGGGTTTTTAGGTTACGAACTGCGTGATCGGTTCACTGAATCGTTTACCTTCGCTTGAATGGTTTGCGGTAAAAATCCCGCACTGAGTTTGGCCGCCATCCGTTATAGGCAACAATTAAAGATCATAAATTCTCAAGGACATCTGAATGCATGACAAATTGGATTGAAATAAAGAAAAAAATACTTTTTTCGTACATGGGCTGTGATTGGACATCTATCAGAATTAGAAATTCAACATCTTCCCAGATAAAAGATGTATTGTCAAATTATATCAGGCCATCAAAATTCACAGGAATATACTTGTTAGATGTTGCAGACGTGGAAGTCTGCTTTTATATGAACTCTGATCAGCATTTCGACTTCGATCCCAAACAGGTGGAGAACGAAGATCAATGGAATAAGTTTCTGGACTTTTTTAAAAGACTATCAGTGAACCTCAACTCCGAAGTCTTATTCAAACCTGAAGACAGTGACTTTAGTAATGAAGAATCAATATTACTTAGTATCTCAGGAGAGATTGTTAAATATAATTTTGATATAGAAAGTGGATACTCTAACGATGGAGAATATCGAAAATAAATGCTGTCCAAAACACAGGTTTTGTGATTGGCGAGCTGACGTGTAGGCTCAGAACTCCCTGCTTCTATTGAATATTAACAATAAATGAAAGTTTCGTGTTCCCAATCCAGCACAACGCCATTTCGTCAAAACGATAATGGTCCCACTTAAAACAAAGAAGTCACAAACGAACAAGATAATATTTAACAATGTTTAACAACGGAAAAGCCAAAATTGAAAAAACTATTGGTGGTCTAAACGTAACCGTACCCTCAAAGAAAAATTGGTTTGCGCTTTTATTTGGAACGGCATGGATAGGTGGTTGGTTTTATGCGTTACGAATTGTATCTGGTATGTTGTTTTCTTCAGATATTGACCATAGCGGAGTAACAGGCTTTATCGCATTTTGGTTTTTATGTTGGATTATTGGCGGACGAGCAATCACTTTTATTCTGCTTTGGGGATATTTCAGACAAGAAAAATTCACAACAGACAGAAGTCAAATTGTATTTGAAAAATCCATTTTTGGAATCGGAAAGAAAAACAGATTTGGCATTTCTGCGATTAAAAACTTTCGGACATAACTTGGAAATAATAGTTGGCTTGGTGGCAACCGCGGAGCATTTTGGGGACTTGGACCAGGAAAAATTAAATTTAACTACGGACTTAAAACTTACTCATTTGGACTTACGGTTGGCGATGCAGAAGCTGAATACAAAGTTGGGCTTTTAAAAGAACAATTTAAGGAACTACATACCGATAAAAATGAATCCAACTAAAGCTTCCTAACTGCGAATTGCATTCTTGCAAAAGGGAAGTTGGGTGTTTGTACAACTGTATAGTACTAAATTCCGGCTTCGTTCTTTAGATTACCTTCAGCCCTAAATAAACCAACTTCGCTACGCAGCTAAATGTTCCCGAATATGCTTTATCCGTACCTCATGTGATAAGTTGGAACAATCTTCATCGCTTTTCACCCGGTTACTTAGAAAACCTAAGAACCGTTAATAAATATTTTGATTTAAAAACCATGAAGGATTACCAGGATGTGGCGCAGAAGCTTGTCCAATCAGAATCAGATACAGATAATATTATTTGGGGATCAGAAATGAAATTTCTGCCTGCTGAGCCAGATCTTGCAGAAAGGAAGTAAGCACTTTAAAATTTTCACTTTGCTTCATGCAACGTGTAGAATTGGCGCCAATCTTTTGATGAATGAAAATGCCTGGCCGCGATTGAAGCGGTTACTAAACAGGCAGTTTGGGCAGTAGTTGCCGCAGGCAAAAAGCGACCGGCAGTGAGCTCTTTTGACAGCATGCAACTACACACAAACCGACTGTGTGTTTTAGCGGAAAGCGCGAAAAGCCACAGAAGGAAAACGAAAAACGAAAATCCAAAAGCGAAAAATGAAAAATGAAAAATGAAAACCGAAAAACTAAAATTCGATTTTCAATTTTTGCTCTTCGCTTTTAATTCTTACGGGTTGAGTCGGGTAAAGGCCAACTGCAATTCTTCCTGACTTGCTTTGGAAACCACATCACTAAAGCCAAAGGTGAGTTCGGTTTCGCCTTCCTCTAATTGTTTGAAAATGGAGTCGATGAAATCGCTTACCGGTGGAGCGTGATCGTGAAGTCCTTTTCCACCGAGATCTGTGTTGAGTGCCGGCGGGATGATTTCGATCACTTCGATTCCGCGACCTTTTAAAATGTAGCGGAGAGACAGTGTGAGGGAATGAACGAAAGCCTTGGTTCCGGAATAAACCGGAGTTCGGGTAAGTGGAACAAAGGATAACCCGGAGGAAACGTTGGCGAGCACCTTTAATTTCGGAAGCTGTGTGAACAGATAGGTGAGGTGCAAAGGCGCCATGATATTGATGCTGATTTCCTGATTCGCTCGCTTCATGAAATCTTCATCGGTGATCGACATCCATTGCTGAATTCCGGCATTGTTGATGAGAACGGTGAGGTCGTTGTGTTCTTTCTGAATCCACTGAAAAAGGTCGATACGGTCGTCTTCGTCTGTGAGGTCACAAACCCGGGTAATAACCGCGGGATGTTTTTCGTGCACTTTGTTTAGCACATCTCCGCGCCTGCCGCAGATGATCACCGTGTTACCCAATTCGAGTAACCGTTCTGTAAGTCCGAGGCCAATTCCGGAGCCTCCGCCGGTGATGAGAATTTTTTGTTTCGTTAATTCCATTTATTTCCGTTTGACTTGCACGCCTGTTATTTGTAACACACTAATTTCTATTTGGTTGGGGGAGTTCCGTAAAAAAATGAAAAAGATTTTTAACGGTACATCACCCATTAGCAGTCGGGCGCAGATTCGAAACCTGACGGTGAAGAAAAAAATCGGGAAATCGGATTATTGAGAGAGTTGTCGCAACCAACTTATTGCCTCCTCATCATGGGTGAACGACTTCATCGGAATCGGAGGTGGTTTGAGTGCGAAGAGGATGTTCATGATAAATTTCGACAATCCGGGTTCCGAGACCATGGCCATTGCGGAATAAATTTCGGGAAGTTTTTCTGTCGACAATTTTCGGGTAGCCTTATCGGGAACCGGTGAGTTGGCTAAGTAAATAAGCAACGGAACCGGTTTGTTTCCGGTGATCGATTTTACCAGCCCGACATTTTCGTTAATTAAATCCACCGTTCGCTTAACACTCTTTGAAAGGGAAACCAAAATCTCACCTTCAAACCAATAAGTCGCCATATTTCCCTCCCAGATTTTCCGGTCAGTCGGAATGTCAACGTGTTGCGAATTGCCCATTATTACTCGTAAGCAAGTTTCGTCATAAAGAAAACACTTCGTTTCTTTTTAACGCTTTTATCCTCTTTGTTTTTAATGAGTTGGGTTCCGTAAACGAGGTAGTGATTGTCGTACCAGTGTCTGATGAAAGTGCTGGAGTACAGTGTTTTGTCGCCGACTTTTTCTTTGTCCATCACCTTTGACTCTTTATCCTGAGAGATATCGCCTTCCATATCAACGGTCATCGAAATAATACGGTCGAAATCGGCAAAAACGAGTTTCAGTTCATCCTCTTCCATTCCGGAAACGGAGATGAATTTTTTAACATAAAAGGGTTTTGTGATGCTGTACATTTTAAAGCAGACGTCCCAGGCAAGTTCACATTCGTCGTTGAATTTGGCAACCAAAGCATGAGTGTACTGGTATCCGTCGAACACAGTTCGGGTTTGGGTTGTGGTGGTTGCATGGCCGTTCACAAAGGATGTGGTGGTATAGGTCTCGGTTCTGTAGGTCGGATAAAACGCTTCTCCGAGAAAGATAAATCCGTCTTCCACCGGAATAATGTTGTGCACCGCTAATTGGTAGCTGATTGCGAAGTCCCGGTTTTTATCGGCCATTTTCTTTTTCTTCTTTTCAATTTTGCTTCTGCTTTTCTTCGGCATAAAATCCAGGAAGTTGTCGAGATCAATAAAGCGATAAACCTCAAGCTGAGAAATTTCGTCGCCCTCCGTTTTGCAAATGAACATACCATCGGAACTGAGCGCAGTGAATTTGGAAGAATACGTACCGGTGAAGATGTATTTGTCTTGATCTAATTTGTATGCGGTAATCGCCAGATAATTATAATCACCTTTCCGGCTCAGTTTAAAAGTTGAAACAATTTCGCCGGCATCGTTCAGCCGGATGATATAACTCTCCGTTTTTTTCTTGCTGACTGCAACCTGCGCATATAGAAAGATCTCGTTTGATTCCTTTAAGACCTGAAAATTCTTTAACTGAATTTTTTTGGCGTTCACACCGGAAATCGTAACCGGAATGGTTTTCATCTCTCCGTTTTTCCAGTTCATGGAAATGAGAAATGCACCCCCCGATTTTTTGGTTGCTTTGAGATAACAGAAATCTCCAAGAACCGCCAACTGACTGGTATACAGTTTACGGTTCATTTTTCCTTCCACCTCAATAATGTTCAGGTTTTTGGCTTCGGCAGTTACTAATTTGCAATTGCCACGTTTGTCGCGAAAGAAGGTGTGCAGCCGCTCGTCACTAAAAGTCGTTTCATCCGAATAATAGCTTTTCGGCATTTCAACCGATTTTGTTTTATCTAATTCCAGATCGGTATCGTATAAATCAAATTTCCATTCGCGGTTTCCACCATCCGATCGCTGCGATACAGATCGCATAATGAGTCCTTCTTCTCCAAAAGTGTAAATGCTTTCGCCGACATAGTCGTCTTTTAGTTCGAATTCGAGTCGTTTCTCAGTTGAAACCTGAGCTGAAGTCCATTGAAAAGCCGCCAAAAAACAGGCGATCGAAAGAAAAGTGATTTTGCGCATACGCAAGTTTTTAGTGTTTGTGTTTGAGGGCGGAATTTACGAAAGAAAGGGTAACGGCCCTCCTTCGCTTTGGCTACGGCGGATACAATGAATCGGAAAGAGCGGTAGAGCGAGAGAGCAGCAGAGCATTAGAGCGGGTGGAATTTGGGAAGGATTTGAATTCTGAGAGTATCGAAGAATCCCGTTTTCTCCTCTAAGAGCGACGGTCATCTTGAGCGGAGCGAATGAACTCCGGTAGAAACAGTAACGGTGTCCTCTTTTGCTTTGGCTACGGCGGATACAATGAATGGGAAAGAGCGGAAGAGCGATAGAGCGATAGAGCGAAAGAGCAGAAGAGTGTTGAATTCTACTCAAATCGAATGAAATCAAACTGCGTGACTCTGTGGTAAAAAGAAAATTGAGATAGCGCGGCAGATGCAAAAAAAATCCGGAAGAACTTGCGCTCATTCCGGATTTACAGTTTTATTTAAAATAAATCAGGGGCAATTATTTTGTCTGGCATTCGCATTTTTCGTTGACATAGCCGCGATTGCCACTCGCATCAACACAGGCGTCTTTGTAATTGGCCTTCAGGTTCGGACAATCGTACTTGTTCCCGTTATTGTTGTTGTTATTGTTGTTGTTATTGTTGTTCGAATTGGTGTTCGCCTGACACTCACACTTCTCGTTCACAAAACCACGCTGACCACTTGAAGTCACACAGGCATCTTTGTAATTGGCTTTCAGATCCGGGCAGTCAAATTTGTTTCCGGTGTTGTTGTCGGTTGCCTGACATTCGCAGTTCTGATTGATGAATCCTTGTTTTCCGGTAGCGGTTGTACACCTGTCTTTGAAGTTGGCTTTTAATTTCGGACAATCGAATTTGTTGCCCGTGTTGTTGTCTTTCGCCTGACACTCGCAGTTTTCGTTTACAAAACCTTCGCGGTTGTCGCTGGTGGAACATTTGTCTTTGAAATTGAGTTTCAATCTCGGACAGTCATACGTTTTTGCAGGATTCTTTTGCTCTTTCTTTTGTCTTAAAAAACGGAGCAGGTCGTCACGGTCTGAACTATCGCGGCAAGCTGAGAAAGCCACTACGCCACCGATGAACAGAACCAATAGTAATTTAACTTGTAATTTCATTTCGCAGTTATAAAAGGTGATGCAAGTTATAAGAAACTTCGGATTTTTTGCGATCCCGCTCATATTCTTTTTTGTCAGAATATGAAATGGGAAATCAACCCGATGTTGTGTTGTTGTTTTAACCGCTCACAATCCCATAACGCGGATTTTAACAGCCGTAACGGGAGTCCGCTTTTTTCGTCTAAAACAGCCTTTGTATTTTACATAATACACGACATACAGATATGTAACCGGAACAATATAAATAGAATAATCTCCGTCAATTCCTCCTTCGTTCGTGAAATCAAAACTGGTTATTGTTCGCGATACCACATATCCTTTTTTAACAGAACTGTCGCGATACCGGGCAGTATTTTCCATTCCGTATTTGTATGTCCACGACATGTAATCGGTTTTGTCGAAGAGCAACCAGTTCATTCGGTAATCCGGATGGTTTAAAAGCCCGGTGCCGTTTCTGAACCAATTAAAACTGTCGATCGGAACCCCTGATTTAATTAAATGATATGTTGTAGAATCGGCCGACATGTTCATTACGAGTTCATCTTTATTTTTCAGATGTAACCGAATATCGAAATACTGTCGTTCAAGTTGAATCATTCCGTTCTGCTCCTGAATTGTGTCTCCGAATTGCACAAAATGAATTTTTCTTTCCTGTGCACAGGCCGTTTTCGTGAGTGTGGCAATTAACAAAATCGCCGACAGAAGGATTATTCTAACAGATTTCAATGCTTCAAAACTCGTGATACAATACTACGAATCAAATGGATGGATCTTTAATTTTTAGCCTGAATTGTATTTTGTTTTCGAATGTGATAAATTATAACAAAGGTTCCGAGAATGCCGGGAAGAAACCAATTTATAAGTCCCGGGAGTACTTCATTTACCACCAGAAAAGCAGTAAACGCGGAAATATAACCTCCCATCATTTTGCCAAGGTGCAGTTTGATCCGGTTTTCCGGTAATATTTTGGGTTTTCGAAATAATAAGATATCCCGGATGCTGAAACTCAATCCGACCACGCCGAAAATGGTTAACACCAAATTGAATTTATCGAATAACAAAAAAGAAAAAATCATGCATAAGGCAGTTATTCCCATTGTGTAGGAAATGATTTTGTCTAATGGTTTTAGCTTATAATTATTGCGGTACTTTAAAGATCGTTTCCCACTCAGAACAAAATAGGTCGAAAACAATCCGATGCAAAACAGAAACGGATTTTCGTGTCCGGGAGAAATAGAAATAATAAGAGCAATCATCGCTGAGAACAACATACTGTTATAGAAAATACGTCCGGCAGATTTATGCTTTTTACTTCCTTTTTTAAATACGACCGCCAGCGTTCCGGTTAGCAGAGCAATTCCTCCCAAAACGGCGTGAGCGATGATAAGATAGTGCATTTTTATGTTAGATTTTGAAGTACGATTTACGAAGGCGGTGTGGATATATGATTAAGGTGGTACTATGATTTAGTTGCAGAATACAGTTCCCATAATTGGTTATCAAGAATAAAATCGTATTGATATTGCATTCCGATTTTCTTTAAAACCTGAATAGACGCAAGATTTTCTTTCATTGCCCGACCAACAATTTCGTTCATTCCGAATTTCGAAAATCCCAATTCGACGGACTTCGCTGCGGCTTCTGTGGCATATCCCTGATTCCAGAATTTTTTCATAAGTCTGTAACCTACGTCAAATTCATTCTTATCTTCAGTATATTTAAGTCCGCACCAACCTAAATATTCCCGGTCTGATTTACGGATCACTGCCCATCTGCCGAATCCGTATTTATTGTAATGATCGTATTTTATTAAAAATGCACGGGCTTCTTCAATGGATGTGAACGGGGAATCGCCTGTGAATTGAAGGCATTCGGGATCGAGGTTCAGCCAATACGCAGATTCTGCATCATCCGGGGTCATTTCACGCAAAATCAGTCGTTCGGTTTCTGCTATTATTTTCAAAGTATAATTGTTGTTGGGTGTCGACAAAGGTAGTTTTGCAGAAGTTCAAAGTCTTCGAAATTGACAGAATCCTAAAACCTGATCAGCTCCGGTATGCAAACCATATTAAAAATAGATTTCTTATATTTTACGGAATTCTGTTATATACAATGTTTGAATCTGTATTATTAAAAAGATGAAGTTGAAGTAACCCATATTTTTTGTTGTATAATCCAGAATTAATTGTTTCAGGAATATTTTCAATTATATTACCATAACCATCAGTAAAATACTTAGCACTTAGTTTATCTGATGGTTTATACTTAATATAATCTTTCAAACTAATAACACTATCAAATCTTCCAGTTGCTGTTTCCACAGTCGTCTCGTTGCACATAAAGCACCTTACACCAATATCTGCTACTACTCTTTTTTTATGAATTACACAAAAATTTTGAACGTCTGGATTCGATACAAACAATTCAAATCTCCATATTGATCCTTCGCTATCTTTATAGAGATATGCATTTCTATCACAGTACAATGAAATATCTGAACAATTATTCTCTCCACTAATATCCGAGTCAAAAGTTAAAATATCATCGATTTCAGAAATTCTCTCAATCACTATCGTGTCGGTGATGCCCTTATATATTCTTTGGAAAGTTAAACTGGTTTGTTCGTGCAAAAAAAATGACATAAACTTAGATTCATCAGTAAGGTGGTAATGAGATGAACAATCGAATGTGGCAGTTCCACAGGACATTAAATAAAAAACAACAAAGACGAGATTTATTCGAAGAAATTTAATCATGGCGAGAAGATACTGTTGGTTTGCTAATGTTGTAAGCTTTTAAAATCAATGCAACTTTCCTTCTGTCGTATATTAGTCATTGCGGCAAGCTTCTGGCTGACTTCATGGGTGAATAATTTTAGGAAAAATGGCATTCCTTATCATTATAAAAAGAAACACCGGAGTAAGAAATAGGTGATATCTCGAATTAATTTCCGTAAACAGGAAAATGTGCGTTCCGATAAACAGGAGGAGAATAATAAAAGGGTTGATATTAATGGTGTTGAATTGTAGTAAAACCAGAATTACAGATAGAACCACAAGATAATAGCTAATTGAGTCGGCAGCTCTCAGAAATGTTGCGGTTCGAAGTCCCTCGATCTGCGGATAGTACGAAACCGCCGATTTCCCGATCAGTTGTCCGGATTTTACGGTATAAAAAGAACGAAACCATTTAAAAGGTGATTTTCGAATGGCTTGAATGGCATCTTCTTTCATCTCCCGATTCATTATAAGCCGCTTTTTATACGTTGCGATCCGACTGTTTTCTTCCGGATATCGGGTCAGATATTTATCTAATAATTCACCGTCAAACATTCCTTTATTTTCGGTTTGGGAGGAGAGGAGTAACGTCCAGCCATCCATGTGAACCGGTTTAAAAGACGTAATTCCAAACTTCTGGTAATTACTGATGAAGAACGGAATCAGCAGAATGAGATACGATGTTGTAACGCGTACGGATTTCTTGGCAAATTGCGACTTATCGGATAAATAAAAGTAGAGTATCGTTGCCACAAGAAACACGATTCCCAGTGGCCTGAACCAAACGGACAATCCAATGGCAGCACCCATTAAATAGGGATTCTTTTTATTTAAAACCAGAAAAAGAATCGCCAGTGTAAATACAGAAAATGGAACATCCGAATTAATCAGATTGAAAAACCAGATGGATTCCGGCAATAAACAGTACAGAATAAGCAGCAGAATTTCGCGGTGTTTGCTGAGTTTTTGGGAACGGGCAATCGCCAATATTAATACGCATCCTGCCAAATAAAAGAAACCGTTGAAAAGTAAAACAAGCCAGCGATGTGTTCCGAACAAATAGTACAAAGCCCCCATTAATAATGAGGGTCCGGATTGTTTGAACGGATCAATCCAATCGCCGCCGCCGGCTATGTACAATGCACTGTTTTCATAATACAGGTAGTCATTTTGCCAATTTTCGAATCCACAAATCAGCGCATAAATAATTCTCAGAATTAGTCCGGCGAGAATAATTGTGTGATTGGAAAATCGACTTACCTGAAATTGATGAAATTTCGTTATTACCGGATTTCCATATTTGACAGATAATAAAAATACGATTAAGGCTAAACCCAGAAATGTAAGGTTACTGACTGATGGAAATGCCCCTGTTAAAAGACTTATCGCCAGAAAAAAGGCGAGATAACCTCTCAGCAGCCGAAACATAATTTAATCGGCTTCCGAAGCCTGGATTTCTTCCGGATTTTCAGTTGATTTTTTAGAACCAAATCCAAAATCGTAATGCTGAATAATGGCGTATGCAACGGGGAGAATGGTCATGATGGCAATGCCGGCTTCGTTAATGCTCGATCTGGAGATTAGTATCAGAATACTGGCCGGAAACCATAGAATACCAGATACCATAAAAATGTTTTTCCAAAAATCTGGGAGTTTCTTTTTCATGAATTGCTGAATTAATAAGCCTGTTCGATGTAAATCTGCGGATAATTAATACCCAGTGTTTTACAATACAGGCCTTCGTCTTCTGTGGGTTTTCTGAATTTTATCGTGACTTTTTTGTTATTAACTTTTAAATGCTGAGGCATGTTTACCGCCAAAAAGGTATCGTTATCGCCGAATTGAGAAAAGTCAGGAACCCATTCACTCATTCGAACATCTACCGCCGAATCGCAATTTCCATCGCGGTACAAAACGGTAGCCTGAAAGAAATCTACCTCTTTATCGGGATCTTCCTGATTGCACGCAACAAAGCATAAAACCGGTACGAATATCAAAACAAATAAGATCAACTTTCGGATCATGGGGTAAATATAGGGGAACGGGAAGAGAAACGGTAACGGGAACGGTAACTGTAACGGTAACAGGAACGGTAACGGGGAAAGAGCGAAAGAGCGGAGAGCGCAGAATTCTGAGGGAAGCGAAGAATCCCAATTCCTTTGATAAAAGCGTTGGTCATGTTGAGCGAAGCGAATCAACTTGGGG
>WGNA01000030.1 GCA_016124755.1 Bacteroidota bacterium
CTCTACCTTCTTTGCCAACTCCGCCGGAACAGCCGCCGGTATGATGGGCAATTACGGTAAAAGCGGAACCTGTTCTCCGTCGGTGGTAAACTGTGTGTCCAACAGCAATCAGGCGAATGGTTCCACCCTCTCCAACCGATCCGAGATTTACAACTTCAGTGCTTCGCCTTCTTTCAGCTATTGTGCGATGCAGATGGATTCGGCGGATTATTCCTCCGAAAGTTTCAACAACCTGGGAAGCGGAAGCAACAATCAGTTTGGTGTTAATCCATCCTTCAGCAACAGTGCAAATCCCGATGGAAGCGACGGCGTGTGGATGACTTCCGACGACGGACTTATTCCCAATTCCGGTAGTCCGCTCATTAATGCCGGAACCAATTCGGGAACGCCGACAAAAGATATCCGCGGAATTAACCGTTCCGGAAACCGCGATATCGGAGCGTACGAGAAACCGTAGATAATTATTAAACTCAAAGCAGCGGGTATAGTCAGGAGATCGTCAGTCTAATGGATGACTTGACACTCTTTTACTAATTATCCAGGGGAGCCGGAAACGGTTCCCCTTTTTTTTGATGTTAGCCTTAGATGAATCAAAAGTCTTTCTTGCCATACTTACTTAATTTTGTCCTCCTTTCTGAAAGGCATTAGAAACCCACATGACGAAAACTCATTTTATTTCCGGCGGATGCGGATTTGTTGGTCGCAACATGGTAAAGCGAATCCTGAACACCACCGAAGACCGAATTGTATTTGTTGACGATTTATCAATCGGAACAGCACCCGAAACATGGCTCGACGAACCGATGGTACGGGAAATTAACGGTGCCAAAATTTATGGAAATACCGAAAGACTGCTGTTTTTCGAATGCGACATCCGCGATGTAATCCGCAATTTCTCGAAGGATAAAAATTACTTTCATCAATTCGGTTTTGAGATCGATCGCTTTAACGATGTGTTTCATTTTGCCGCAATCGTGGGAGGAAGATTAAAGATCGACGGCGACCCGATGATGGTTGCGCAAGACCTGAGTATCGATGCCGAATTTTTTCAATGGGTCTGCTCCAATAAACCAGACCGGGTTTTATATCCGAGCAGCAGTGCAGCTTATCCGGTGAGTAAACAAACCGAAGAAAGCGCCATTGCTCTCAGCGAATCCGATATTGATTTTAACAATATGGGGCAACCCGACATGACGTATGGTTGGTGCAAGCTTACCGGTGAATACCTCGCGCACATTGCCGCTAAATTTTACGGTGTTAAAATCACCTGCATCCGACCGTTTTCGGGATATGGCGAAGATCAGGATCTGAGTTATCCGATTCCTGCCATTGCCTTGAGAGCGGCTTATAAAGAAGATCCGTTCGAAGTTTGGGGATCCGGATATCAGGGACGCGACTTCGTTCATATCGACGATGTGATCGATTGCATTTTACTGGCGATGAATCACATTCACGACGGCACAGCGATTAATATCGGCATGGGCCGACTCACAACGTTCCGGGAAATTATCGGACTGTTTGCAAAGTTTGCCGGATACGAACCCGAAATAAAACCATTGCTCGACAAACCCGTTGGAGTTCACAGCCGGTATTGCAATATGGATTTTGTAAAAGAAAAACTCGGATGGGAAGCCAAAATTTCCATCGAGGAAGGAATGCGAAGAGTTTACGAAAAAGCCAAAGAGCGGGCGGCAGCAGGAATTACAAATGGCTAAAACCGTTGTTTGTTTCGGACCCGGCCCAAAATTCAAGGGCGGTATTTCCAATTACAATACTTCGCTTGCGAAAGCACTCGACAAAATAGACGGAACAAAGGTTCACATCGTTTCGTGGACTCAACAATATCCGGCCATAATTCCCAGAGAATTTGTAGATAAGAGCAGCAAGTCGGATTTATTGGAAGGAACGAATATTCAGGTTGCGTATTTAACCAATTATAACAATCCGTTGTCGTGGCTAAAAACAGCCCGATATATAAAAAAATTAGGCACCGATATTCTGGTAATCCAATGGTCGATTGCTATACAGGGATTGCCGGTTGGCAGAATTATCAATTGGTTAAAGAGAAATTCGAACGTTGAAATTGTGGTGGATTTGCATTTCGTTTTGCAAAAAGAAAAAAGCAAAATTGACCGCTTCTTTTTATCCATCGGAATCGGACGTGCGGATAGTTACATTGTTCATAGTTTAAAAACCTTTCGGGAACTTCAGGAATTTTATCCTAAAAAGAAATTTGATCTTGTATATGACGGATCACGAAATCCGGATAAAAAAATACAAACAGTAATAAAGCTTTACCATCCGATTTATGATTTATTCAAAGCGGATCCGAATTTCAATACCGAAGAATTTAAAAAAGCCAATAACATCCGGAAGCATGTGTATTTGTTTTTTGGTTTTATCCGGAAGTATAAAGGATTACATCAAACCATTGAATCGTTTGCACAATTTGCGAAAGATAAAGACGATGTTACCCTTTTGATTTGTGGCGAATCTTTTTGGCATACACTTGATAACACAAAATGGCAAACCCGGATTAAAAATTTTCTTTTCGGTTTAGCTAAAAAACTAGTAGTTCAAAAAGCGGATGATGAAAGAGATTACCGTCCGTTGGAACTCATTCATAAATTGGGGATAGACGACAAAGTGGTTGTATTTAATGAATTTATTGCAAACGAAGACGTACACAAATATTTTCAGGTGAGCGACTGTGTTGTTTTATATTATTTAACGGCGACACCTTCCGGAATCGAATCGTTGAGTTATAATTTCGAATTGCCTATTCTGGCAACCAAAGTCGGGCATTTCCCGGAAACAATTAAAGATGGTTTTAACGGATATCTCGCTGAAGATCGAGACATCAATTCCATGGCAGATACCATGCAGAAATTTTTGGATTTTCCTTTACCCAAATCGAATGTTGCCGAAGTAGCTAAAGATTTAAGTTGGGAGAATTACGCCAAGGCGATTTTAGGCAATCTTTAATCCTGTATTTTTTGAAATAATTATCAGGCACAACGTGACCTTGGTCATACGTATTTGCTATTTCAGCAAATATTATATTGACAATATATTTCTGAAATTAGTTAATATTTCAACATTTATCCTATGTTTGATTTTGTAAGATTCGTGTCATGTCAAAATCAATCTCTTTCGTCCTTTGGTTGCTGTTCTTCCAAATCACCGTTTTTGCCCAAATTGATCGCACCTTTCCGGATGCGACAAGACAGGAAATAAATGGCGGTGAGAAATACACAAGATTCGGAACCGCATCCGCCATTTCCGGTAGTGATTTATTTATCAGTAATAACAATTACTACATTGCTCCAATTCTGCATTATCGAAAAGTAAGTGGCTCCTGGAATTTATTCGATACCATTTTTTCGCCTCAATCAAGTGGTTATGAGAATTTCGGTTATTACATGTCCTGCTTTGGGGATCAATTATTGGTTTCTCAAATAAACCCCAATCTAGTTTTTCTTTTCGAAAGAAATCCTTCTACCAACAAATGGGAACATACCGAAACATTCACGGAAAGCAATTCCTCCAAATACAAAAATTTTGGTTCCAAGGTTCTGATTAAAGGGAAATACATTTTCATCAGTTCCAGTGTTGGTGAAACAGAACCCGGTTACCTGCATGTTTACGAAAACCAAAACGGAGTATGGTCATTAAAACAAATAATAGAATCCCCCAGTCATTCTAACGGAACTTTTGCCAGAGCTTTCGATTGTAACAGTAAATATTTATTTATTACGCAACCGGAGTATAGTAATTTTTATCAGGGAATCGGCAAAGTTTACCAATATTCACTAATTAATAATTTGTGGAATTTAACCGATTCAATTCCAAATCCTACACCCGCCAGTCACGAAAATTTTGGTCAGTCGATCGCAGTAAATAATGACTTTCTGGTAATTGGTGCGGATAGTAGCAGTAAATACGGAGCTAACAGAGGCAAGGTCTGTTACTACACCTTTAATCAAAACAAAACGGAATATGTTGGAGATATTCACCAAACGGGGTTTGCTTTTGCCTATTTATTCGGCAACAATCTCGCACTTAGCGATGACCTGGTGGCGATATATTCAGCCAAATCAACCACAAAATTCGGAGATGTAAAAATGTATGAATTAAATGGCAGCGGAGCAACATTAATCAGAACCTTCCTTATGCCTTCTAATTCTTCAGAAGGATTTTTCGGACAAAGCATTGCATTTAACGGAGCAGATATTTGTATCGGAGCACCAGAATTTGATTTCGGTGGTGTTATAAATACCGGTGTTGCTTACACCTGGAAAAGTGAGGC
Organism: Bacteroidota bacterium; assembly: GCA_016124755.1. GTDB lineage: Bacteria > Bacteroidota > Bacteroidia > NS11-12g > UBA9320 > WGNA01. The sequence continues at coordinate 4,310 of WGNA01000030.1, forward strand.
TATTCACGCAGCAAAACAAGAAAGCGATGGTTTTATCGACTTAGAATGGGCCGTACCGGTTAAATGTGCCCACTCGCTAAAAAACCCGGAGATTTACTTTCAGTTGATGGACAATACCAATCAAAAGGAAATTAAATTATCGTCGAATCATATTGACAGTATCAACAATTACGACATAATAAAAGGTACATTGAGACATCCGGTAAAACCCGATAGTACGCTTCATTACAGCATCAATATTTATGAAGTGGGACAGGGCACCAAAGTTTGTCCGGAATGGCAGGATTCGGGAAGCACCAAACCGTTTATTACACCCCATATTAGTGCTACGAATAATTTTATCGACCGGATAGAATTAAGCATGTTTACCTATTCTGATTTTGGTTCGAAATACAGGCTATACCGGAATAATAAATTAATCGCCACGCTTGATACGAACACAAGACAATACGATCAGGTTGTAAACATCCGCGACACAAATGCAATTGAAAACGGGAAGACTTATTCTTACAGCCTCGAATCCATTAATTCGGATTACGGAGACATAAGCAGTCGTTCGTATGTTGCCGGATCTACCGTTGCAATTAATTTCAGCAGTTCCGGAAATGAGTACCCCGATAAAATTCAATTATCGTGGGCAAATTTATCGGCCTATGCTGATTACTTTGTAATTGAACGGGATGGAAAAACACTCGGCGCTCCCCTTTCGGATGACACCACCTTTGTTGATGAATATCCAATTCCGGGATATACGCATACGTATGCACTAAAAATATATAAGAACTCTAATCTCGTAACCTTTCAGGAACTTGAAGCCGGAGTAGATGCAAACGGAGAAATTTCCGGTTGGATATTAAATAAAAACGGTGGATTTGGAGTGCCGAATACCCGGGTAATCATTTCGGCATCTATTGAAGGGGTTAAACATGAAGACACCACAATAACCGATGGCACAGGAGCCTATCAATTTACTGAAGTGTATTATCATCAGGCTGCGGATTTTACAATAACCGCAGGCAATGGAGATGTTAATTTCACTAAAAACAACATCGCTCAAAAACTCACTTTAACCGATCACATCAAAAGACTCGATTTTGAAACGATCATAAATGCCGACCGCGACAAATCCCGTCCGGTGAGTGTTAGCAAACTAAAAAGCAAACCGCTCACAACTGAAGATGAAATGCAGTTGAATTGGAAATACACATTTAGTGATCAGATTTATTTTAAAATTCTTCGAAACGGAAAATTGCAGGATATCTTCAGGTTGAACAGCGGAGATTCAACCCACTGGGAAGATGCAACCGGTTTCCCAAAAGAAAAATATACGTACACAGTAGTCGCATACAACCGATGGCTATACCGTGGTGATTGGAAATATGATACCATGAGAGTTTCGGTTTCCGACACTTTCCCAAACCTGGCAAATCCCAGATTTTTTGATGTAACACCCCGACCCAACTGGTCAACCGTTCACATGACCTGGGATGTAACCAGCGACCACAATAAAACCGTTGAAATTCTCAGAAACGGAAAAGTAATCGGCACCTCTGATGAGCCGCGATTTACGGATTATACCGGAAAAGCGGGGACCAGTTATACGTATGCTATACGAAGCAAATCGTCGCGATTACATAATAACCAATCGGATTTTTCTAAACAGGTTGGCGATACAACCGTAACCTATCCCGCCCTGCGAACTCCCACCAATGTAAAAGTGCTAAATACAAATGACAGGCTGCCAATTGTATCCTGGAAATTTGATGAATGCACCGATTACAATTACACCGGATTTAAAATAATTCGCAACGGGGCCGGTATCGACACTATTGGAACCATTTACTCCGATGTACCTATGTCGTTAATAGATTATACCGCCCAACCCGGAATTTCTTACGACTACTCTGTTCTGTCTTTTAAAGATGAACTCTTTTCGAGAAGTAATGCTACATCTGCGGTGAGTCATTCTACGCAGGCATTACTGAGTCCGTCGAATGTAACCGCTAGTAATGATATAGAAGGCCTCATTCAGATTAATTGGAGTACAAATAATTCGGGACGTATTGATGGCTATCGACTAATTATTGAAAAAGATACCTTGTGGGCAAAGGCATCCGAATCTCAGTTGGTATATCAAACCGGCAATGACAAAACCTTATCAATTGATGTATATAGTTACCGGTTAATTAACGGGACCAAACGTTATTCAACTAAAAGCCATACCGAAGGCAAAGCACTTCAGAACATAAATGGAAATTTAACAGCCGTAACCAACTTAACGGCCTCCATGAATCTCAATAATGCGGTTAAAATTAAATGGGAATATCCCGAATACATCCTTTCAATTTTTCATGTGACCCGCAACGGGGTTGAAATTGCAACTTTAAAAGAAAATGAAACCATTTATTACGATTATGATGTTGCCGGCGAACCAACGGGAGAATATGTCTATGGTGTTTATGCCACAAACAGCAATAAAATATCTTCTGTTAAATATGCATACGGAGCGGTTGCTCCCTCAAAAAGAATTGATGGATTTACCATAAATAAGTACAGTAAATTCGGAATCGAAAATGCAGAAGTTACTCTTATTGTTGAATCTCCGGAAGATAATTCAGACTCGAAAGCGATTGGTATTTACCGAACCGTAACCGACTCCACCGGATATTTTTCATTTACAGAATTCGACTTTTCCGGTTCAGACAAATACCGCATTACAGCTAAAAAAGACAATCACATTTTTGCTCCGGACACAACTAATTTCAATGTTGATCGCGGGAATCCATACACGAGTCTCACAATTGTTGATCAGGTAAAACGATCTTCCGGCAAAGAAGATAATAAGATTTCGACCGCGGTTCAATTTAGCGGTGAAGGAATGACCAGTCATAACAGTGTGATGCTCCACTGGAGTATGAATGGGGCAAACTTCTCCAGAGTAGAAGTTTACCGGGGTGTAAACAAACTTCAAACAATTAATCGGGGTGAAAATATGTCGTTTATCGATGATGAAGGAGCTCCGGGTTATCAGTTTGTTTATCGGATCAAATCCGTTTGGGATAAAGATCCGATTACCACATTGCAATCGGGATACGATACCATTCTGATTAATTACCCGATGTTAAAATGGGTAGAATATCTCACAGCCACAAAGAGAAACGATCATATACGATTGAACTGGACGCACGAAGGATCGGTTAATTGTTCGTATTTAGTGATGCGCGGTAACGACACACTCGGAATTGTACCACAGGGCGAAAAACTCATGTTTATTGATTCCACCGGACAGCCTGGACGAGGTTATGTATATTCGGTTAAAGCGATTTTAATCAGAAATATCGGAACCTTTTTAAGTATTGCAACCACGGTCGACGTGGTTTATCCTAAAATCAGTGAAGTGGCGGAGCTCACACCTTCAACCGATCGGAATACCGTAAAGCTGAGTTGGAAACCAGCTTCTGATTACATTCATAAATACCGGATTTACCGAAACGGAAAAGTAATTGCAACTCTTCCGGATTCCGGCGAATCCTCTTTTTCATTTAACGACTTTAACGGATTTCCATTAAATAAAGAAGAATATGCGGTAACGGCGGTTTCGATCCGTAACGGATTTGAATACGAATCGAGAAAAACATCGTTGACTCAGGAATTTCCTGTTGTTTACCCGTTAGATACATTCAGAGCAACAGTAGTGGCGGACTCCAATTACATACGTCTGAACTGGAATTGGAAGAACAAGTTGGATTCAGGTTATACCACTTTCCATATTTACGCGACCAATATTAATACAGGTCACAAAGACACTATTGCAACTTTAGACCGTTCGGTTTATTCTTTTATTTATGATGCCGGCTTACCCGAAAATAATTATCGCTTTGAGATAAGGGCTTCAGATAACCGGGATGGTAAATATGCGGAGAGTGATGTTACGGCATCTGTAACGACTATATTTCCAAAGTTGAGTGCACCGAATCAACTGCTATTAAATGGTACCGATTCACTCTTGGCAATTAATAACGAAACGGGAAATATTTTATCCATTACCTGGAATTACAACAGCATAAACCACTCAGGTTTTATAATAAGAAAGTCGGGAAATATCATTGATACACTATCTCCAACTATCAGGCAACTTGCTTTGCCGGATTTGAAAGTAGACTGCCCCGACACTACCACTAAAATCTCAGTTCAGAGTTTCCTCAAAGTGAATGGCACCTACTATTTTTCCGATCTCACTGTTTCTTCGATCTTACCAATCGATTATTCTCAGGGATTATATGAATGTTCAAATCCTGAAGATGCAAAAATGGGAGCTGCAGATATTGCATTATCCGATAGTTTTTTAGCCTTCACTAATGGGAAAAATTACGATGTTCCTGTAACTATGTTCAGGCAATATAATAACCGATGGGTAAATGACCACCGATTAAAATTCCCGCAAACATTATCTGTTTCAGATATGGCATCTGCTCCACAAATTGCCATTACCGATGAACATTTAGCTGTCTCCTTTCCATCTTATGATGGCAAATCCGGAATTATTTTTATGTATCACAGGGAAAATGGAAATTGGAAATATATTCAAACAATTAAAGAACCTGGAGGAGTTAACAAAAACTCAAATTTTGCTGCGGTAATAGAAGTGAGAGGTAACCGGATGGTTGCATCAAATTTCAATTCCGGTACAGATCAACGGGGCAAAATTTATATTTATATTTATAATGGATCACAATGGTCGTTAAATGCTAATATCACTGGAGATGGCAAATACCGGGAAACTGGCTGGGATCTGGCGATCAACGACGAATATTGCGTTGCACTATCATCTAATAAAGTCAACTATCAATATATTGAAATATATAAATGGAATGGATCCACATATTCATTAGTTCAGAGCATTCCTCAAACCGCCGCCGGATTAAGTAGTCTTTATTTAACTGACAGTAATCAATTTTTCTATAAAAATTATGCTAATAAAACTTTGCACGGTTGGAGATATGACAACACAAATAATGTATTCAATCAATATATATATGACATATATTATGTCTCAACATTTGACGATCTGGCTATCGATGAAAAATCAGGTACCATAGCTGCCGGCTTTAACATCGGAACATCTAATGCCAAAATAGAAATATTTAAATTGAATGTGGCAAATAATTATCAGTACAAAACCAATTATTTTTCTTGGCAAAGTGAATCCGAAGATCCAACAGATAAGTTTGGTCAGAGAACGGTTATTTGTGGCAATAAAGTAGTTACCTGTGCTCCTAATCAAAGTGTAAATTCCGTATCGGCATCCGGTAAGGGTTACAGTATGCAATTTGTAAACGGAAATTGGATAACCGATAAAATAGATAATAACCCAGTAACAAATTTGAATGCGACAAAGGGTACAAACGGAGTAAATACTTTGTTAACGTGGAGTTATTCCGGGAATAAAGCCAATAATAACGGCTTCAATATTTACCGGGACACAACTCAAATCGCTTTTGTCGCTGCAGATGCAAAGCGATATTTCGATATTTCAGGAATACCGGGTAAACATTATGAATACGAGATAAGAGCAGATGACAGCTCAACAAAGCGATATAGAAGGTCGGTTGATATAGGTTGGAAACAAGCAGATGGAAGAATCACCGGCAAGGTTCTTAATATTACCGGGGCATCCGGAGTTCCGGGTGTTTCGGTTGAAGCAAAGGCATTTCTAGATGGAGAGTATCGGGTTTATAAAACCGTTACCAATGCGAACGGAGAGTACACCTTGTATAATGTGTATTACGGGGATTTTGCAGAGTACGTGGTTACGGTAAATCTGGAAGGACATCTCTTCGATAAATCAACCCAAACTATCACCGTTGAACCCAAATTTCCAAATGGTCAACTCGAGCCCTTTTTAGACAAAACAGCATACATTCTTTCGGGAATAGTCTCAAAAGAAAATAGCTGCCCGCTCGACAGTATGTTAGTTGAGTTAAAGGTAAAAAGATTTGACGGCAGTGTAATCAGCAAAACATCCATCACGGATAATCAGGGCAAATACTCCTTCACTTTGGAACCATATGATCCAACCATCAGCAGTTTTGAAGTATATGTAAGCGATACCCAATCTACTAAAAACAGCGCAGATACAACCTGGCACAGGTTCATATCTGTTGGATCGGCCATTTTCAGCGATATGGAGTCAATCCAATTTGAAAATAAGCTGGACATCATAGACACCTTAGGCTACTATGTTGACCTTGATGTGCGCAATGCCTGTAAGATTATCTCGGGGTATGCATTTGAAATAGAAATCAATTCGAAAGGAGCAGGTTGCTATAACAGACACATTTATACGAATGTTAGCGGCATAGCTCATTTCAAATTACCTCCTGATGATGTGTATTCTTTCAGGGTTGTAAACTCCTCTCCGTTAAATGCAAAAATCCGCCCGATTACAGACTACTTAAGCTCACGTTTTTTAGATCTGGATTTATCTGTTGATCACAACAAGGATTTAAACAAATTGGCTTATTCCAAACAGTTGGAAAATCAAAAACTTTCGATCGTTTATCATGCTCAGCCCAAAATTACGATTCAGGGAATTCATGATTTTGTTTGTAACGATCCGTCCAAATCAGCATTAATAACTCAAAATAATACCGAAACCTACAAATTCGAAGTGTTTGAAATTCATGATGGCCAGCAATGTCCGGTGACAGAAGGTTCTCTGGTTATCAGGAACGGTGCTGCAACATCTCCGAATACTACGATTGAATTTTCAGACTCGCTTCAGGGATTTGATTATTATCAGTTTACAGTTTCCGACCCAATCGTAATTCCACCATTCCAACATTATCTCAACGTTGAATACCACACTCCTGCCGACGGATATATGAGTAAAACTCAGCAAAGTATGGTTGTTCTTGGATCTAAAGCACAGCCCGGCAGCGATTTTATTATTGACCTTGGCGAAGGAGGTTGGCAGTGGCCACTGCATATTCTACGGGATCCTCCGGGAGATGGAAGCTACAGTTATATCGAAAAGGGGGAGTCATTCTCAAGAAGCATTTCCATTGAAGATGAAAGCAATTCTTACCTGGGAGGTATCACCGAAAACACTATTAACATAGGCACCGGATTTTTCCTTGAAGGAGAAATAAAGAAAACTTTCGGAGGTGGAAACGCTGCGGCATTTGAAGTAAATTTTGAGACCAATCAACGAATTCAAACTACAGATAACTCAAATACCGACAACGCAGATGGAAGCGGTTTTATGGTTGGTGAAGAAGGTGATGTACTAGTTGGTATCGGTTTAACAATGAAGTATGGCACCTCTGATCAGATTTTTTATTCAGAAGAATCCTGTCAGGTTCTTAAAAGTACTGCATTGGCTATTTCACCGAGTGATGTTAAAACCACCTGGGCGTATACATTAAGCCAGATTAAACGACTTATTCAAGAATACAAACAGGATTCTGCAAGTGCTTTATCTGGTGAAAAAACCGTGACGTTCGCCGATTCGGAATTAACCCCAGAAGAAGGTGCAGATTATTATCACCGGATTATTATGAATTGGGAGGAAGTATTAAAGTATCACCGGATTAATACTGTTCCATTTGTTCAGTTGTGTGATCCATCACAAGATTATAATGTGAAAGAGCCTTTCAAAAGTCAACTTGGTGAATGGAGGCGAAATGGATTTTGCAAATCAATTGGCAGGTATGATAAAACTACCGGAGAATTTAGTTTGAATCAACCTATTGACAGCATTGTGTGGACTCAGGAAATGATTAATAATTATAATGCCGTAAGTCAGGTTGTACGTGATTTGAAGAATTCAGACTATCAATTAAACAAACCGTCGGGATATAGCTTCTCAGAGAGCCGGTTAAAAAATGTAAAAATTGATCAGGAATACAATTCACAGTATGGTGCAGATGCAGAAAGACTTGCCTTCTCAGGAGGTGTTATCATAGAAAAGTCTGTTGGTGTAAGCCAAAGTAAAAGTCGGGAATTCAAGCAGTTTTCATCATTTGATGTTGATGCGAAATTCGGGGTGACGTATGGCGGCGAGTTGAAGCTCGGATTAGGTGTAGGTTCAATTGTAATTAAGGATGTTTCAAAAATTACGGGAAAATCAGGATTTCAGGTGGGTTACACACATACGTATAATTCTTCTGAAGGCAACACCATCGGCAAATCCAACACAACCGGTTATGTTCTCACAGACGACGACATCGGTGACCAATTCAACACATTTGTTTTCCGCGGAATCGACCCGGCTCACACACCATATTTTACCAGACCGATCGGCCGGTCGTCGTGCCCGTACGAACCCGGAACCCAGCCACGCGACCTGCCTTTGATTTCGGTTGAAGACTATGTGGCTCGTGATCAGGACCCGAACAGTGTTGTGGTTTTCCCTCTTACTCTGGGCAACGCCGCAAGCTCCGAATATCTCGACTGGCGTTATTACGAAATTGGAATTGCTGCCGGAGCAAACAGCAACGGCGCAACATTAACCGCCGACGGTGTGGGGCAGTATTATCCGTACACTGTTGGAATTCCTCCCGGACAAACCGTAAAACAATTGTTTAATGTGGGTATCGGTCCGATTGCATACGATTATCCCGATCTAACACTTGTTATGATTCCTTCCTGTTCCGAGTCGGCATATACCACCACTGGAAACGGCACCGAGCAAAACTTTGAAGTGTATTTTAAAAATCCTTGTTCTCAGCTCAGTTTGAGTGAACCGGGTGATAACTGGGTAATCAACCGCGCGAATCCGCTCGATACTGCCGACAGAGAATTTGTCACCATTGTAATGAGTGATTACGATCTCGATATTCCATCGCTCATCGGTATTGATCTGGAGTACAGAAGAATCGGTGGCGGACAATACGATTGGAAAACCATTGTTTCATTAAGCCCTAATTTCCTTCAGGAATATTATGATTCGCTGAGTACCTCTTATCCGGTTCCAACATTTGTTTATGATTGGGACATCACCGGAAACGATGAAATTCTGGATGGAACTTACGAAATAAGGGGAAGACTTGAATGCAGTGCATCCGGTGTTGATGTGTTATCGAATGTTTTCAAGGGAATAATTAATCGACAGGTTGTCGGATTATTCGGAACTCCGGAGCCCAAAGACGGTTTACTGAGTCTCGGAGATGAGGTTTCCGTTCAATTCAGTTCTGAGGATTTCTATTGCCCAACCTTCACCGATACCAGTTATGCATTTTACAACAAAGCGAATCTTGCTCCGATCCAGTTTACACACGAATGCCGACAATCAGAAAGTAAAGTGATCTTCAAACCGGTTGACGCTATTGCCGATCTCGATGGCATTGAAGTGCTGGCTCAGGTGAATGAGGCTTATGATATTTATGGAAACAATCTGGGAGATACCATATTCTGGGAATTTGAAATCAGCAATAATCCGGTTTACTGGCATCCCGATTCGGTTGTGGTCGATATTTATCGCGGCGACAAAACGGAATTTATTGCTTCTCTTATCAACACATTCGGAGCAAGCGAATCTTTCACAATTTCCGGCCAGTCGGAACCCTGGCTTCAATTACCGGTTACATCCGGAACGGTAGCCCCCTACAACCTGAAGGAACTTACTCTGAAAATTGACGCAACCGCTTTAACCGATAGTGTATATCACGATACGTTATACGCTTCATTCGGGGCCAAGCCCTATAGTGTTTTAGTATTGCCAATTGTTGTAAATGTTTATCCGACTCCGGTTAAATGGGTAGTGAACCGATCGAATTACGAAACCGAAGCAACGGTGATTTGTAACTATGCAATCGACAAATCGGAAACCGCCACCGCTACGGTCATCGATCAATACCTCTCTTCAAATAAACTCGATAAAATTGCCGTCTTTATTAACGGGGAATTGCGTGGTACGGCCAACATTACGGAATTTGGAAATAAATACAGAGCTTACATTACCGTTAGCGGAAACTATGGCGAAACCGGCAAGATGAAATTCTATGTCTGGGATGCAACCACAGGAATTCAGTACGAAGGCCATCCGAGAAGTATGTTCACCTTTCAACCCGACGGACAATACGGATCAACGAACAAGCCGGTAGTGCTCGATGTAAATTCTAAATCAGACAGTGTGCGTTTTGTTCCGCTGAAAAAAGGCTGGAACTGGCTTGCCTTTAACACAACCCAAAGTGATATGTCGGTGAATTCGGTTCTTTCAACTTTAAAACCCGGCAATGGAATTATTCTTAAAACTCTTGACGAATCATCTTTTTACGATGTTGATGCGGGTTGGGTAATTATGAGCAACGGAACCGATAAAATTGATGTAAGAGAAGGGTATTTGTTGAAGCTTCCGGCAGACGATACGCTCAAAGTGGTTGGCAATTATCTCACAGATACGCTTCTCGAAATCTCATTAGATTCGGGCTGGAATATTATCGGAAATCCCTACCGGAATAATGTTGCAATTGATCTTGCAATTAATGGGACCGGACTTTCAGACGGTGCACTCATAAAAAATGATCTGCAAACCGGTGATTTCGATAGCGCCGCCGCATCCTGGAATGGAATTACCACGCTTATGGTTAACAAATCGTATATGCTTAAAAACGGCAAAGTCGATAAGTTTAAATACCAATTAAATAAAGCAGGTTCTTCATGCGACAATCTAAATCCCAAAGCATTTGACCGAAGTCATAATTTCCTCGCGGCTGTAAGGTTAAACGGAACAGAGCAACGCAATGCATTTTATAAAGTGAGAGCGTATGTAGGAGACGAATGTCGTGGACAGGGCAAACTCGAATATGTTTCCAAACTCGATCGCTATTTAATGAACCTCTTCGTATATGGTGAAAAAGAAGGTGAAATTATTCATTTCGTAATTGAAGATAATCTGGGAACGCTTTACCCGGTTCCGGATTCCGTTTACTTTGAAACCAACCGTGTAATGGGGAGTCCCGCAACGCCGTATGTTTTCAGCAATTTGAATGATGTAGTTTCCATTCCAAATATTTCTAAAGTGGTTCAGGGAATTCAGCTTGCGGTTTATCCGAATCCTTCTGATGGAAACGCAACCATTAAATTCTCCTGTGAAGATGGCGGTTTAAGCACCATTGAAATAATGGATTTAAATGGCCGCAACATTTTATCGATGGAAATAAATGCCGTTCCCGGAATTAATGAAATACCGCTGAATGTGCATGAAGTAGTTCAAAGCGGGGTTTACTTAGTTCGGTTATCGAAAAACGGCGCCACCAATACTGTGCGGATGGCGATAACCAAATAACTAATTTTTAACAGCCCGATTAAAGCAAATAATCGGGCTGTTTTTTCATTGCAAATCCCGCTTGTAAATCGGGAAAGCGTGAAATACATATCCGACCGAAATTGCAGGGAAAAATTTGCCGACAGTAAGACCTTTATCTCTGGAGTAGTACGGAATATTTAAAATGCCCCATCGAAAAAATCGACTCTTTGTTTCGGCCGATTTAAAGTAAAGATTTCCGAATTGCAATACAAACAAATAGGGTGAGAAACCGCCATTACCGGAATTCCAGGAAGTAAGTTGAATACTATGCACCCCCGCGATATCGCCGTGAACCAATTTATATCCGGGAATTAAATATTCAACTGAGGTCGAAAACTCATCGTGCCAAAAGAATCTGAAATAACCCAATTGCACACTTAGTCTTGATAATTTAACTCCTACAGTTGGTGAAATCAAGATCCGGTCGAATCCAATTCTCAACGACAAAAACGGATTGAACATCTTGCTGCAAATACGAAATGATTCCTCGTATGTTGGTTTTACATGGTAACGAAACAAGCATAATTAAAACTCAATTCACCATATAAACCATTGTGTATGTTGTACTCATTTTTCAATCCGGTTACAGAAATGTGTTTTTCAAAATTTGCCATCCCTATACGCGCTGCAAAAAAGTATCTCTTATCCACAAAATATCGGGTCCAACCTAAACCTACAAAGACCCTTTGAAGCGTATAATTCTGTGTTCGAACTTTTGACCAGAAATAAGCATAAGTATAGCTCACATAATCGCGATGTAATGTGTGGGTACGGTTTAATGAAAACAGATCCACATTTATTTATGCACTCTCAAAATGTCTTGGATTTTTATTATTTATAAAACACAATTCCCCGGTAACATTCCAAATTTTTAGGCTGAGCGAAGGAACAAAACCGTACGGATGTGAACCGCCGATTCCGTTATTTATTCCCGGATTAAAATTATTACCCAGCCACTGCATTCATTCAATTTTGGGTATTTCCGGTTCTGTAGTGTCTGAATCCGTTTGAGCTTTGATTAAAGAAGAAGACAAGACAATTATGAATACGGTTATACCAAGTTTGACTGAATTGTTCAATAATTTTCTCATTCATTCGGCATTCTAAAATCCACACCCGAATAAGTAAACAAGACAAAACTTTATGCAACGCTCAGATAAACATTTTCGCAGGCAAATAATCCCGGGCCCAGCATTATTGCCGGCAACTGAGTCCGGAACCACAGTTTTCCGCCACCAACACCAATGTCGCTCAGCAAATAAAAATAATTTCCGATAACAGGGATGTTCACTAAAGAATCCTTTGAATTTCGATTTGTGTTTAATGCAAAAACCAGAAAACGTAAATTTATAAATAGGAGTAAAATGCAATAGCTTTTTGCGACCCGAATCATTTAATGCTAAAGTAATTAACCTCTTATTTCAACGATCCCTTTGAGAAATTTTCAAATCCTTCTCTTTGTATGTTTACTCATCACCAACAGGTTTCTGGCAGATGTGATGTACTATAGGATAAAACAGAGTGGTGCCCGAAGCCATTTGAATTAAAAAGTACCTAAAACCTGATCGGCTTCGGTTTAAATTGCGTATCTACTTTCTAAAAGATTATGGTTATGGCCTACAACGAATATTTAGCGGATCGGGTAAGACAAAATTTAAAAGAAAAACACGTTGCCTTCGAAGAGAAAAAAATGATGGGCGGATTGTGTATTCTGGTTGATGATAAAATGTGTGTCGGTATAATGAAAGACGAATTAATGGCCCGAATCGATCCTGAAATTTATGAGGCGAGTTTACATGAAACAGGTTGCCATCAAATGGATTTTACCGGTAAAATTATGAAAGGTTTTGTACTGATTCGTCCGGAAGGAATTGATCGCGAAGACGATTTAAACAAATGGATTCATCGCTGTCTTGAATTTAATCCGAAGGCAAAATCAAGTAAAAAGAAGAAAAAATGAGATTTCTACCGTTCCAATTCTACACTTGGTTTCGGTAACATTGTGCCACTGAAACAACCATCATGTCAAAAGACAAACTGCTACCCAAACACATCAACTTCATCGCTGATCAACATGTATTTTTTGTAGCTACTTCTCCCAAAGATGGCGGATTCATTAACCTCTCACCAAAAGGTTTGAACAGCTTTCGGGTTTTGGATGAAAAAACTGTTTTGTGGTTAAATCTTACCGGTAGCGGAAACGAAACCGCAGCGCACATTCTTGAAGATGACCGAATGACAATTATGTTTTGCGCATTTGAAGGATCACCGCTCATTTTACGATTATACGGTCATTGTCGGGCGGTACATCAATACGATGAAGAATGGCATTCGATGTATTCTCAATTTGACCCGATAGCAGGCGCCCGACAAATAATGGTAATGCGTTTATCACGCGTGGCAACTTCCTGTGGTTACGGTGTTCCGTATTTAGAATATTCACACGAAAGAACTGAAATGAGAGCATGGGCAGAAAAGAAAGGGGAAGAAGGAATTAAGGAATATTGGAAATCTAAAAACGAAATAAGTCTCGACGGAAAACCCACCCGAATTTTTGGCTGATAATCATGAAAAATACCATTCTCATTTTCGCATGTTTTTTATTTCTTTTTAATACGGCATGCAACAAACCGGACGTGGAAAATATGAGCATTTCGATTCAACCCTATATTGGTGTTTCGTTAAATGTGATTGATTCGGTTAGTTCGGCGTTATCCAGAACGTACCACACCGATGTGAATATTCTGCGCGAAAAACCGATACCTGAATCTGCATTTACCAATATTAAATTACCTCGTTACAGGGCAGATACTTTAATTCACATTTTAAATGCTCAGCATAAAAAAAATACGATCAATATCGGAATAACTGATTTGGATATTTCCTGCACTAAAAAAGCGGCGAATGGCAAAGTAAAGGAACCAACTTCTAAATACCGTGACTGGGGAATCTTCGGATTGGGCTACGTACCCGGATATGCTTGTGTAATTTCTACTTTCAGAATTCATCATAAAGACAAAAAGGTATTTATTAAACGAATTCAAAAAATTGCAATTCACGAAGTCGGACATAACCTCGGATTAAATCATTGTTCAACAAAAGGATGTGTTATGCAGGATGCTGTGGAGTCGATAAACACTATTGATCAGGAGGGAATGAATCTTTGCAGTAGTTGTCTCCGAAAAGCAGGGCTCTGATGTCGGTTACTATTAGATCAGCAACTCTTTCTGATGCCGGTTCAATCGCGGAGATTTACAATTATTATATAAAAAATACGGTCGTAACATTTGAAAAAGAAGTTATAACCGCAGATGAAATGTCATCGAGAATGGAATTAATTATAAAAAATTATCCATTTATTGTTGCTGAGGCCGATGATATAATTGTGGGTTATTCTTACGCCACTCAATGGAAACCAAGAGCGGCCTATTTTTCATCAGCAGAAAGTACAGTTTACTTAAAACCCGGTTATACAGGAAAAGGAGTTGGTTTTTTATTATACCGGCAATTATTTACAGAACTGTTAAATCAGAATATTCATTTGGTTATCGGTGGAATTTCGCTGCCGAACGAAGCGAGTGAAAAACTTCATCTCAAATGCGGATTTGAACTCATGGGTACTTTTCGCGAAGTCGGTCACAAATTGAATCGATGGGTAGATGTGAGATACTACCAGAAAATTCTTCAAACGATTTAAAAACAAAGCAAACATACCTTAAGTGTTTCAATCCCGTGGTGTTTGAAATAATGTTCGGGCAACACTTCTCAGATATTTTTGCGGGATAAAATGAAATTGAAATGCGGGCATCTCAACTAATCGTGTTAACGGCTATCCTTCAAATTTTAAGTGGTTGCAAAGGAGTAAAAAATCAGAATTCCAATTCAGGAGATTCGACTATAAAATCGGTTAAGCCTAAAAATGTAATTCTGCTGATTGGTGATGGTATGGGTTTAACTCAGATTTCAACTCTCCATCAGGATCAGGACAACACATCCGCCTTTAGCCGGTTCACCTTTATGGGTTTAATTAATACCTCGTCTGCGAGTCACAAGATCACAGATTCAGCGGCAGGAGCCACGGCCTTTTCGTGCGGCATCCGTACTTACAACGGAGCAATTGGTGTAAAATCCGATTCTTCAGATGCAACAACCATTTTAGAAACTCTGTCAGCCAAAGGTTGGGCTACCGGAGTTGTCGCCACTTCCTCTGTTACGCATGCCACACCGGCTTCGTTTTACGCACATACAGCCAGTCGAAAAAACGAATCGGAAATCGCCAAACAACTGCTTGCTTCAAATTTGAATTTTTTCGCAGGCGGCGGTCGTCAGTACTTTCGGGAAATCTGGAACACTCCCAATGCCGGCGGGCGCTGGGTAATTGATACATCCAATCAATTCCGGTTTCCTTACGATATGAATTCCGACAAACGATATGGTTTTCTGATGGCTGACGATGGAATGCCGAAAATGCAGGAAGGCCGAGGAAGTTTTGAAAGAGATGCATCGAGGATTGCCATCGACCAGCTCAAAAAAGACAAAGACGGATTCTTTCTGATGATCGAAGGTTCCCAAATCGATTGGGGTGGTCATGCGAATGATTACAATTACATTGTCGAAGAAATGAAAGACTTCAATGAGGTTTTAAATATGGTTCTCGACTTTGCCGCTAAAGACGGAAATACATTGGTAATCGTAACAGCTGATCACGAAACCGGCGGACTTGCACTCGCTTCCCATGCCGAGAAAGATGCTAACGGAAAAATTACAACTGACTACAATCGGGTAGAAGGTGTGTTCAATACAGGAGGCCATACAAATGATCTCATTCCGGTTTTTGCGTTCGGACCCGGATCCGAAAATTTCCGGGGAATTTATCTGAACACAGGAATTTACCACAAGATCATGGATCTTATTCAATAGCAAATCATTCTGCAAATCGTACTGAGCCTCTTGATGGTTCAATTTTTGGCTTCTGAGAAGATCAATCTGGGACGCCAGTAATAACAGGCGTTTCCGGCGATCAGAAATCAATTTTTAACCTAATTTATGTACGATTTATGAGACGATTACTACTCCCTCTTTTTATGATGACTTTTACACTTTTTGGGATAAATGGTTGTGTAGAAGAAGTCATCGTAGTTCCCCAAAATCCGGTTGCAAATGTTTCCTACGATTTCTGGGCGGGTGCCCGAAATGTGGAAGTTGACGGAGAGATTTACAACGATGGAAATACCTTCATCCGAAATGTTGAACTCGAAATCAGAATGTACGATGAGTACAATTATTACATTTCATCGGTATTCACTGAGTTCGTTGTGAACCTTAATCCAGGCCAGTACACTTCCTTTAGTCTCGACGTTCGCGAACGATATGTTTATAATGTTGAGGTCTTTGTGAACAGTATCCGTTAAATGGTTGTTGAGTTGAAAAGTGTGGTCGTGAACGTACTTTTGCGGCCGTTTTAATATGCTTTTCAAAACTCAAAAAGAAACACCTCAGCGATCTTTAAACTGGATAAAAGATAGCAGCCAGCTCGACAAGATCTGGAAAAAATCTTTTGAAGAAGATGTGTTGATCTTCAAACACAGCACCCGTTGCGGAATCAGCGATATGGCATTTTCACGTCTGCAGGATGATTCCCAAAAACAGAGTCATCCCGAACTCTACCTTTTAGATTTGATTGCGTATCGCGAATTATCAAACCACATTGAGGATGAAACCGGAGTGCCTCATCAGAGTCCGCAGATGATATTGCTGAGAAACGGAAAAGCCATTTACAACGCCTCACACGGAATGATCCGTTTGAGTGATTTTATCGAACAATCGAAAACACGATAACTTCATGGAACTCGTAACAACACACATCGCCATGACCCGCGACATGGGCGTGCACGGAAATCTTTTTGGCGGAATAATGATGGCCTGGATAGACGAAGCAGCTTCCGTAATGGCATGTCAGGTTTGCCACACACCCAACATGGTAACCGTAAAAATGGATGAATTAATCTTCCAGAAAAAAGTGAAGGAAGGTTTCTTAATTAAAATATATGGTGAAGTGGCGGTGATGGGAAAATCATCCCTCACATTAAAAATAGAAGCGCGAAAAGGAAGTGTTTACTCAGGAGATGAAGATTTGGTTGTATCTACCATGATCACCTTTGTTCGGATTGATGAAGCAGGTGACCCGACTGCGATTCCATCACCGGTACGTGAAAAATATGCGCACCTGAGCAAGTATAAATAGGCATGTTTCCCGAAGCAATGGATGTTGCTTCAGCTTCTCGTATATCTTTGCCGCCTAAACATACGATCATGTCAGGTACTGAAAATCTCAAGTCAACTTCGCTCACCCAACTTCATATAAATCTCGGAGCCAAGATGGTTCCTTTTGCGGGTTACAATATGCCGGTTCAATATTCTAATTTGAAAGAAGAACACATGGCAGTTCGCAACTCGGTTGGGATGTTTGATGTTTCCCACATGGGTGAATTTAAAATTTCCGGAAAGGGAGCGCAGGCACTTTTAGAATGGGTGACTTCAAACGACGTGAGCAAGCTGGTAAATCTTCAGGCTCAATACAGTTGTTTGCCAAATGAATCCGGAGGAATTGTAGACGATCTTATTGTTTATCGCTGGGATGAAAATGAGTTTTATGCGGTTGTTAATGCATCCAATATTGAAAAAGACTGGAACTGGATCGTAAAACAAAACGAGGAAAAAGGCTTCGGTGCCGAAATGGAAAACCTTTCGGATGGAATGTCGCTTCTTGCCATTCAGGGGCCTAATGCATTAAAAACAATTCAGAAACTTACCGATGTAAATCTCTCTGAAATTGAATTTTATCACTTCAACAGAGGAACAGTTGCGGGAGTTGAACACGTAATTATTTCGAATACAGGATACACCGGTGCCGGCGGATTTGAATTGTATTTCGCCAATGAAGACGCTGAAAAAATGTGGAATGCCATTATGGAAGCCGGAAAAGAATTCGGAATTCTTCCATGCGGATTAGGGTGCCGGGATACACTCAGACTCGAGAAAGGTTATTGTTTGTACGGCAACGACATTAATGATGAGACTTCACCGATCGAAGCCGGTTTGGGATGGATTACCAAATTTGATCATCCGTTTGTGAATTGGGAACACCACGCCAAAATCAAAGCAGATAAACCTTCTAAAAAACTCATAGGTTTTGAAATGATCGATCGTGGAATTCCACGTCAGCATTATCCGATAGTTGATGTTAATGGCAATAACATCGGTGAAGTTACCAGCGGAACACAAAGCCCGAGTCTCGACAAAGCCATAGGTATGGGATACGTAACTTCTGATTTTGCTAAAACCGGAAGCGAGATTTACGTTGAAATTCGGGGCAAAGCGCTCAAAGCTCAGGTGGTGAAGATGCCGTTTTTGTGATTCTGTGAAAGGACTTCGCACAACCATTTATCTGGTTCCGGATCTCGATTCGGCGAAGGAGTGGTACTCCGATGCTTTTAATTCAAAACCCTATTTCGATGAACCGTTTTATGTCGGTTTTAATATCGGTGGATATGAGTTGGGATTAATGCCTGATGAAAGTGGTGAGAAGCGTGAACGTGTTTCTAATGTTCGAAGCTACTGGGCTGTTGACGACATTGAATCATCTCACAAAAGGTTATTGGAATTGGGAGCAAAGGAACTTGAAACTCCAACTAATGTCGGTGGCGAATTGATGGTTTCTTCTGTTTTTGATCCGTGGGGAAATTGTATCGGATTGATTTATAATCCGTATTTTAATACCGAGACGGATCAGTAAGTTCTGATTCCTCAAAGACTTTCCGGAACTCAATAGACGACATTTTTACCTCAGAACGGTTATGGTTCCGTTGTCTCTGACATTGTGGTTTCTTCGGGTGATTCCTTCAAACTGATACAGATAAACATTGCTTTGGGGAAAGTGTTGATCAAATTTTCCATTCCATTTTTCACTTTCATTAAACGATTCAAAGATCCTTTCTCCCCAAAGATTATAAATAGTTAAATGAAACACGATAAAATCACAACCGGTTGCCACAGTCCCAAACGATTCGTTGTGTCCGTCATGATTAGGTGTAAAAGCATTGGGTACAAAAAAGAAACAATCACAAGATGATTCATAGGCAACGGTTGTATCGGAGAATTCACCGCAAGTATTCGTAATTGTGACCCAGTAAATACCCGGAGAATTAATCAGAAAAGTCGGTTGATTGGAGCCATCTTGCCACAAATATTGTGAGTTAGGTGTGGTCGCATCCAACAATTGAACATCATCATCACACAGCTTAGTAGAATCCTGGAATCTCAGATTTGCACTCTCGCCAAAAGTGACCTTTACTGTATCCGCATATTCACAAGTTCCGTTGATAGCTTTTGCCCATAGTACCTGACTTTGTGTAATCATTAATTCGGCCGCCCGGGATCCATCGCTCCAGACAATTTCTTCATAACTACTATTTGCTTTAAGTAAAAATTGGTCGGTATCACATATTGACGTATCAGGGCCCAGGTCGATAACAGGAAGATCATAAACTGTCACATTGATAGTATCTCCCGACACGCATTTTCCATTTATAGCTTTAACCCAATATTCCCCGCTTTGCTTAATAAAGATACCAGACTCTGAAGAACCGGTGTTCCAGACAAAAGATCCGGGATTGGGCAATGCATCTAAATACAAGCTGTCACCCATGCAAAAGGAAGTATCTCTCCCGAGATCAACCGGTATCGGATCCTGAACATTAATAACTACCGTATCGCGGTTCGGGCAATTATTTACATCTGCCTTTACACTATATACCCCCGCTTCGGTAACCGTTAATGTCGATCCCGTTGATCCGTCATTCCATTGGAATGAACCGGTGACCGGTGAAGCTTTCAAGATAATTTTATCTCCCTTGCAAATGGTTTTGTCTTTCCCCAGATCGGGTTTTGGGAAATCAGGAACCATTATTTTAATGGTAATAGTGCGATATGAACCGGCATGATATAAAGTTACTTCCACCCAGAAATATTCACCATCCGTAAATTTATGCCTCGGATTGAACTGTGTTGAAGTATTATCTGAACCGCTTAGAGGATCTCCGAAATCCCAGTGAACAGAATCAAAATCCTCTGCGGGAGCATGAAATTGAACGTACTCTCCTGGACATACACTGTCGTAGGTAACACCGGAAACAAAGGAATTCACAAATGTGGGAAGACCTAAAGAGCATTGTTTACCTTTCAGGTAGATGGCATTTTCCTTATACGAACATTTTGCTCCCGGAAGATCCGGATGTTCTATCGTCATTAAATATTCACTGAGCGAAACATCGATATAAATAACACCGTCGGGTCCCATTTGAATTGCCCCCACGTCGGCTTTACAATCAGCCACCTTATACATCGATTGCTGAATTTCATTTGCTGTTGCTTTCGAAACATCAAACTGAAAAATGCGCGTGTTTCCCCAGTATTCCCCGACATACAAATATTGGCCGGATTCGGAAAATTCCAACCCGTAAGTGCCTTGTTGTTTGGCTCCGAATGTTGTGAGATCTTTTCCATTCGAAATAAATCCGGAGGATGTATTGATATCGGCGACTAAAAAATAATCATTTTCTACACTGGCACATGCCAGCTTACTTCCGTCCTGACTCGCTTTCAGATAACCCAGTTTATATTCAAAAAAACCGGTTAGTGTTTTTCCCACGGAACTCACAACGGGATTGGGGTTTATTCCTCCGGATGTAAGTTGAAAAGAAGAAAAACGATTGCTCCCTACCTGATGGGTTATTATCCAATAATCCTTCTGATTACTGTGCAGAACGACGGCTATTTTTTCGCATACAGGAGCTGCTATTTTTATGTTTTTGGCACTACTGATAACTGCTCCGTAACCGCCTGAAAGTGACATATCAATCATGGTGTATTGCAAACCATTACTCCTGCCCTCGTTTTCAAGGGTAAACAGATAGTAAATGTGTTTTGATTCCGGTTTTTTAACAATTACAGAAGATTGAGATGAACTTATATGCCCGTTTAATCCTTCACCTCCATCCATTACCAGATGTCTTCGGTTCCAAATTTTTTCACCGTTTGTATAGAACAGAAGATTACCAAAGTTGTCACAAACAGTTGCACACCCCTCTCCGGCATACATCTTACTATCTGTAATAACTTCCGGTGAGCCAGAATTAAAATCAATACCGGCGTATAAACCGAAATACCAGATGTTATTTATTTTTTGCGCCTGAACGAAATCAGAAAAAATGCTTAACCCTACAATAGTAATGGTTGTAAGCACCCACTTTAAAATATGGAATGATCGTGCAATCACATTAACAAAATGTTAGTTTAACACGATTCTGAAAGCCCGATTCACCGAATCCGAACTAAGTTATGCAAAATAAAACCAGTTCGTTTCTAGTCTAACAATGTTAAAACTATCGTATTGGTTTCTGAAACGGGAAAGCATTTGTATGTTAAAAATTATACATACGTGACTATAGAAGGTAGAATTAAATAGAAATTGAAGTTATCTCAAAACGGTTACCGTTCCACTATCTTTTACCTTTACGTATCGCCAGGTCGTTCCCTCGAAGAGATAAACGTAACAATCGCTTTGAACTATTTTCCCACGATAAATTCCATCCCATTTTTCGCCTTCTACAAACGATTCAAAAATCTTTTCTCCCCACAGGTTGAATATCGCGAAGTGATATTTAATAAAATTACATCCATCGGTTACAGGTCCGTAGTTTTCATTAAGCCCGTCGTGATTCGGTGTAAACGCATTCGGGATATACAAGAAGCATTTGCAGGAGGCTTTGTAAACAATGGTTGTGTCTGAATATATTCCGCAGTCGTTTGTTACAGTCACCCAGTATTTACCGGGTTCAGTGATGCGCAGTATTTCCTGTTTAGAACCATCCTGCCACAGATATTGAGAGTTAAATGTTTTAGCATCCAACTTTACAACTTCATCATCACAGAGAATCGTGGAATCTCCGAATTTCAGATTGGCCTTTTCTCCAAAAGTTATCGTAACCGCATCCATTACTTTGCACGTACCTATGTTGACGGTTGCATGAAGAGTTGATGAGCTCGTAACGATGAGATCTTTATTGGTACTGCCATCATCCCAGACAATTCCGTCATAAACTCCGATGGCCGTAACCAAAAATTGATTGGTATCGCACACTAATGAATCCGGGCCCAGTTCTATTGTTGGACGATTGTAAACGGCAACATTTACTGTGTCTCCCGAGCTGCAATTTCCATCAGTTGTTTTCACCCAGTATTGTCCGCTCTTTTTAATCATTAATCCGGATAAGGCAGATCCGTTGTTCCAGAAATAAGGTCCTGGGTTGGGTAGTGCACTCAGGTAGATACTATCACCAATGCACATCGATGTATCATTCCCAAGATCAACCGGAACAGGATTATAAACATTTACAACAATGGTATCCCGGTTCAGACATTCACCGACATCTGCATTAACCACATAGGTTCCCGCTTGAGTAACCGTAAGTGTGGCGTTTGTAGATCCATCGTTCCACACAAACGGGCCTGATGCCGGAGAAGCATTGAGCACAATTTTTTCACCCTTACAAATAGTGGTGTCTTTACCTAATTCGGGTTTAAATAAAGTGGGGACAGTAACTTTAAGTGTTAATTTCTTGCTGGCTCCGGAATAAAAAACCGTCACTTCCACCGTAAAAGTTTTAACTGCCGAAAATTTGTGTTTGGGCTCCAATTCGGTAGAAGTGTTATTGGCCGAACCACTTGACGGGTCTCCGAAATTCCACCGTACCGAATCCATTTCTGAAGATGAAACATGAAACTGGGTAAATTCTCCTGGGCAGAAACTATCATACGTAACCTCTGATGTTACGGAACTTATAAAAGTTGGAAGTCCGAAATCACCATGTTTACCTTCGAGATAAACTGCATTATCCAAAAAACCACATTGTGTCCCCGGTAAATCCGGATACTGAATACACAACAGATAACTACAATTAGCGTATGTGATATAAATTTTCCCATCCGGCCCCATTTGCATTGCTCCCAGATTTTGGCTGTACTGTTTGATCATCACCATTGAATTCTGGATCGCCGAAGTCGTTGAATTTGAAAGATCGTATTGAACTATTTTTTGTGATCCTGTTATTTGAGTTGCATAGAGATATCTGCCGGAAGCAGAAAATTCAACCCCATAAATTCTTTGATTTGAACTCCCACCTGTATTCAGGTTTCTTTCGTTCGATAACTTACCAGATGATGCATCAAAATCTGTAACTAATAAATAGTCGCTGTCATAAGTTGCGCAAGCCAACATTTTACCATCAGGACTGGCCTTTAGATAGCCAACTGTATATCCATATTGTTTTCCGGTTATACTTTTTCCTATTGTTGTAACAACAGGTGTTGTACTTACGCCCGAAGCAGTTAAAGTAAATGCAGAAAATTTGTTTTCATCAAGGTGATGAGTGATTATCCAGTAGTCCGTTCCATTACTATGTTTAACTACTGCTATTTTCTCACAAGTAGGTGTCATCATCAACACATTTTTAGTACTGGTAACATTTCCAAGACCGTTATCCAGAGTCATATCTACGATCGAATATTCGAGTCCGTCGCTGCCACCGATATCGTCTACTGTAAAAAGGTAATACAAATTCGTTGACCCAGGTTTCTTGACAACTACAGCAGATTGCGTACTGCTCAGATTACCTTTTAAACCGGTACCATTAGGCATCACAGTATGATTTCTGTTCCAAACTTTGCCTCCATCCGTATAAAACAAAAGGTTACCACTGGCATTACAAATGGTTGCACATCCTTCTTCGGTAATTAATTTGCCATCCGTAAGAGCAACGGGTGATCCTGAGTTAAAATCCACTCCGGCACCAAATCCAAAATACCAGATATTCCTCTCTTTTTGTGCAGAAGCTATTTCCGAACTGAACATTAATCCAAGGCCGAAAAACAGCAATAAAATCAGTTTCGAAAGTTCTGAGGATTTAGATTTCAAGGTTTCAAATGGCTCTTCCTAAATAACATCTATTAGGGTTAAACAATGTTAAAAAAATTTATGCTATCTGTAATGTTATTATTTCAGTTTGTGACAAGAATTCAATACTACTGAAGTCGATAAGTTGGGAAGAGATAAATGATTTCGACATCTTTCGATTTACACTGTTGCAGCCAAAAAATCTGAAACCTAAATGTATTCAATAGCTGATTTCAATTTATGAATTAGTTTTTGCCTGAAATAAGAGTAACGGTCCCAGATATCCGATCGTTGCTTTTAGAGTTTCCGTTAAAAATATCGAGCAAATAAAAATAGGTCCCCGGTGGACATTTTCTGTTGCTATTGTGAACAGAACCATCCCAACATTCATGGACATCATCCGAATCAAAAACTAATTCTCCCCATCGACTATATATATACAAATGAAAAGTTTCGCACCCAGGGGCAAATCCGTCAAGACAATATTGGTCATTTATACCATCGTGATCCGGGGTGAACACATTCGGCACAAATACAAAACAGTTACACGAGATTTCGTAAACTACCGTCGTATCAGAAAAATTACCACAATTATTTGTTACAGTAACCCAGTATTTCCCTGCGTTAGCAATTCGAAGGATTTCCGATTTTGAACCATCCTGCCATTCATACTCTGAATTTTCGGATCTGGCAGATAGTTCAATAAATTCTCCTTCACAAAGAGCTGTGGAATCGGACAACTCCAGTTCAGCTTTAACCCCAAATTCAACTTTTACAGAATCCTTTGCAAGACATTTCGCGATCTGAGCCGTAGCGTGGTAGGTTCCGTTATTACTTACTCTTAATATCGAATTAGTACTACCATCTTCCCATAAAACCTCATCGTAGAATCCTTTAGCAGTAATTAAAAATTGATTGGTGTCGCAGATAATTGTGTCTTCTCCAAGCTCAATAGTGGGTTGCTTGTAAACCACGATAACAATCGTATCAGAAGTGCTGCAATTCCCATCAATGGTTTTAACCCAAATTTGAGTTGTTGTTTTAACAAATATTCCAGATGATGTTGAGCCATCACTCCATAAATAAGGTCCTGTATTCGGCAATGCATTCAGATAGATACTATCTCCCTCGCACATTGAGGTATCTTTACCCAAATCCACATGCTTTGGATTGTAAATGTGAACAACAACTGTATCTCTGTTTTGACAAATTCCAACATCAGCTTTTACTATGTAAGTTCCTGAATCGGTAACCTCCAATGTCGCATCGGAGGAACCATTACTCCAGATAAAAGGTCCTATTGCAGGAGAGGCATTAAGAATAATCTTTTCACTGCGACAGATGGTTGTATCATTTCCTAGGTCCGGTTTTATAATTTGTTTAACCACAACATCCACTTTTAAAGTGTCGCTGACTCCGGAATAGAAAATAACGACAAAAACGTTGAATGTACCAATCGAAGAGAATTTATGTGTTGGCTCCATCAAGGTAGATGTGTTGTTTGCTGTTCCACTAACCGGATCTCCGAAATTCCAGCGAACAGAATCCATTTCGGAGACATTAACGTGAAACTGAGTGTATTCTCCGGGGCAAAAACTATCGTATGAAATTTCCGATCGAACAGAGCTGATAAATGTTGGTAAACCAAAATCTCCCTGCTTTCCTCCAAGATAAACTGCACTATCAACAAAACCACATTGACTACCTGGCGAATCAGGATAATTAATGCAAAGCAGATAGTCGCACTTTTCATAGGTGATGTAAATTTTATTATCAGGGCCCATTTGAAGGGCACCAACATTTTGATTGTATTGTTTTACCACAACCATCGAATTCTGAATAGCAGATTCGGTAGATTTAGCTAGGTCGAATTGAACAATTTTATGAGGCGTTAAAATCTGTGAAGCATACAGATATCTTGAAGATGATGAAAACTCAACCCCATAAATGCGTTGACCCGAATTACCACCTGTATTGAGATTTCGACCATTAGATAACTTTCCGGTTGACGCATCAAAATCGGTTAGTAATAAATAATCCCTGTCGTAAGTAGCGCACGCCAACATTTTCCCGTCAGGACTAGCCTTGAGATATCCAACTATATATCCGTATTGCACACCGGTAATACTCTTTCCAATATTTGAAACGACCGGAGTAGTACTCATGCCTGAAGACGAAAGTGTGAACGCTGAGAATTTGGTATCATTAAGATTGTGAGTAATTATCCAGTAATCAGTATTGTTACTATGCCTCACCACTGCAATTTTTTCACAAGTAGGTGACATCACCATCACATTTTTAGTACTTGTAACATCTCCTAATCCACTATCCAGAGTCATATCCACAATAGAATATCTTAGTCCGTCTGTTCCTCCGATATCATCAACAGTAAAAACATAATACAACTGGGTTGATCCCGGTTTTTTAACAACTACTGCAGATTGAGTGCTACTAAGATTTCCTTTCAACCCATCTCCGTTTGGCATAACATTATGCTTTCGGTTCCAGATTTTTCCACCATCTGTATAAAATAAAAGGTCGCCCCTTCTATTGCATATCGTAGCACAGCCTTCTTCCGTGCTTAACTTACCATCGGTTAAGGCAACCGGAGCTCCCGAGTTAAAATCTATTCCGGCTTCAAAACCAAAATACCAAACATTCCTCTCCTTCTGTGCAGATGCTAAATTTGAGTTGAATATCAACCCGGGTATAATTAACATGAGCAAACTCAGTTTGGATTTAATATTCAACAATATTTTCCTGGTTTCAAATGGTTCGATCATCAGTACGGTTAAGAACAAAACAATGTTAGAAAATTACTTTTATTTTTAGTGTTAAGATTCACTCAAGAAAGTACAAATTTTGGTTTGATTTCAAGAGTAATTGAATTCCGACAATAGGGTTCTGCTTTATCTAAGTACTGTCACGGTTCCTGATCGATGAATTCTTTCAAACCGGGTGGAGGTACCCTCAAACATGTAAAAATAAACACCTCCTTTCACCAATTTATTCAAATAGGTTCCATCCCATTTTTGATCCTGAACATTCGTTTCAAAAATTTTCGCACCCCACATATCATATATTTTAAATTCAGAAGAAACAAACTCGCAACCATAGAAAAACGGTCCGAAACCTTCATTAGTCCCATCCCCATTCGGTGAAAATGCATTAGGAATATAAATTAAACATTTACAGGATTTGATTAAAACTCCTATGCTATCTGAAGCACTACCGCATACATTTGCGACCTTAACCCAGTACATTCCCGACTTAGTAACTTTTAAACCATTTGCTGTCGAATTATCCTGCCACAAATAGGTCGCATTGGCATTAAAAGCATCAAGAATTAATTCTTCATCATCACAAATCACGGCACTGTCTTTACCAAATGAGACATCAGGTGAAAATCTAAAAATCACCTGAATTGTATCTTCAATAAAACATTTGTTAATCGAAGCTTTGGCTGAAACTTCATTTTCAATGCTACCCGAATATACGGTAAAATAGGAACCTGAACTTCCATCATTCCACACCAGATTATTGAAAGTACCCTTTGGAATCACAATAAAACTATCAGCATCACAAACGGTTGAATCCTTGCCTAATGATAGATTGGGTTGGTTGATCACAATTAAATTAACAGTATCCGATCCAATACAATTTCCATCCTGAACAATTACCCAATAATTCTGAGATTTCTTGCCAACAAAATCAGATGAGGTAGACCCATCCTGCCAACTAAAATTACCCGTATTGGGTAAAGCAGAAAACTGAACGCTGTCTCCATCGCATATCGTTGAATCTTTACCAAGCTCAACAATTGGATTTTGCTGTATGGTTACTTCAATAGTGTCTCTATTCGCACAATTGCCAACTGAGACATCAACCCAATAACTTCCCTTAGCATTAACAAAAAGAGATGATTGAGTTGAACCATCATTCCATGTATATGGCCCCTGATTGGGGAGAGCATTTATTGTTAGGTTCTCACCTTCGCAGATTGTGGTATCATTTCCTAAATTAACTTTTGGTTCATCATAAATTGTGATTTCAATCGTATCCCGATTTATACAATTCCCGACAGAAACATCTACCCAATATTCCCCTTCTGAGGTAACAATTAGAGTTGAACCAGTGCTGCCTGAACTCCATTGGTATGGCCCGGGATTCGTTCCAACATTCAGAATCAAACTATCTCCATTGCAAATCAATGTGTCGTTGCCAAGATTCACTTGTTTCTCATGATAAACAGAGATTAATATTGTGTCTTTATTAATGCATTTTCCTGAACTTGCATCAACCCAATATTCACCTGAATCCCGTGCAATAAAAGATGAGTTAGTAGAACCGTCCTGCCATACATAAGGTCCATTTGTTGGCAATGCGGATAACACCACACTATCTCCGGAACATATTAATGTATCGGCACCGAGATCCACCTTAGGCTCAGTATAAACCTTTACATCAATGGTGTCTTTGTAAAAACAATTTCCAATAGATGCATCTACCCAATACTCTCCCGGATCTGTAACTTTAAATGATGAACCGTTGGAACCATCCTGCCATTTATAAGGTCCGGGATTAGGCTGAGCTGAGAGCAACAATGTATCTCCAAAGCAAATCATGGTGTCCTTCCCCAGATTTATTTCAGCATTATTAATTACGGTAACATTAATAGTGTCTCTGTTGTAGCATTCTCCTTTGGAAACATCAACCCAGTACTGACCACTCTTGGTGGCATTATAACCAGAAGTATAAGCCCCATCCTGCCATTTATAAGGTCCTGAGTTAGGCAAGGCACTCAGAAAAACGGTATCACCGTTACAGATTGTGGTATCATTTCCAAGATTTACAGGTATAAATTCAGGCACGAAAACCTTATTAACCAAGGTATCTGACTCGTTGCCATAATAAATTATTGTCTGTACGAAGTAGGCACCTGCACCAGAAAAAAGGTGAGTTGGATTTAGATTTCGGGAAACACTGTCTTTACCACTTCCGGGGTCATTAAAATTCCAATACACTGAATCTGCAACGGCTGACACAGTTCTGAAATAGGTATATTCTCCAGGGCAAAAACTATCGTAACGAATTGAATTGGTAATTGTACCAATGAAGGTAGGCAGACCATACATCCCTAATTTACCATTGAGAAAAACAGCACTATCTTTAAAATTACATTTAGTTCCGAGAGAATCGGGATTCTGAATAGCCAATAGGTATTTGCCATTTTCGTAAGTAATGTAAATTTTACCGTCAGGCCCCATTTGAAGAGTACCTAAATTGGTTCCGTACTGCTTAATGGTGACCATTGAGTTTTGGATAGCGGTTTGAGTAGTTTGAGTCAGATCATATTGAACGATTCTGTTGTAACCCGTAATTTGAGTCGCATACAAAACCTTGCTATTAGAAGAAAACTCAACACCATATACATTCTGGCTGCTTGCTCCTTTTGTAGTAAGGTTAATTGCATTCGATAATTTCCCGGTTGATGCGTCAAAATCTGCGAGTAACAGATAATCGTTATTATAACTTGCACATGCTAATCTGGTTCCATCCGGACTGGGTTTTAAGTAACCTGTTGTGTATCCATAGGTTCCCGACAAGGATGTACCTAATGTACTTTCTACCGCAGTTGTTGAAACACCTGATGAGGTTAGCAGAAAAGCAGAAAACTTGGTGTTCTTGTACTGGTGTGTTATGATCCAGAAATCCTTCTTGTTGGAGTGCTTTACAACTCCGATTTTCTCACTCGTAGGGGAAGTAATCTTGACATTTTTGGTGCTCGTAACAGCTCCCAATCCACCAACCTGCGACATATCCACAATCGAATATTGCAACCCATCAGATCCACCAATATCATCAACCGTGAAAACATAATATAATTTCGAAGAACCGGGTTGACGCACCACCACTGCCGATTGTGTACTGGATGAATTACCCAATAGACCACTACCATTACTCATTACCATATGTATTCGATTCCACACCGAAACCCCGTCAGTATAAAACAACAACTTGCCGGTTGAATCGCAAATCGTTGCACAGCCTTCGTCCGTTGTAAGCTTGCTATTGGTTATGGCAACCGGAGACCCGGAACTGAAATCAACACCTGCATATTTCCCAAAATACCAGATGTTCCTTTCATTTTGCGCGAATGAATCTGAAATACAAAAAGTTAATACAACTAAAAAAGTGATTACAACTGTCCAATTAAAAGACTTGTTGAAGGAGAGGTTAGATTCTGGCTCAGCGTGATTCATATCACATGTTCAGTTCGCCAAATTTAAGAAATATCTGAACCTGAATTTCCTCTTTACAATAGGTTTAATGAATTCTTAAATATGAATTTTACTAATCATTCTTCGGTACTATTGAGTGCAATCTCCCTCAATAAGCCCTCGCCTGATTTCCTTCCATGAAATAAACAAAGGATTTGTTCACCACTTTGTTGCCTCCGGGAGTTGGGTAGTTGCCGGTGAAGTACCAGTCGCCGCGATGATCGGGACAAGATTTATGAAGGTCTTCCACGCGCTGGAAAACTATTTCAACTCTTGCTTTCATGTCTGAAGGAGTTACCAGCCTGCCGATTTCATCACTGAGCTCTTCATCTGAAAACAAATCATACAGATCCTTTACCACATTACGCATTTCTTCTTTGGGAAGCTCTAATTGGCGTTTACATTCCTGATAGGCTTCCTGAAGTTTGTACGTTAAACCATTTCGTTCGAGCAATTTTAACAGCGCTCTGAAAGCCACGAACTCGTTCATTCTACTCATGTCAATTCCGTAGCAATCCGGATATTTAATGATCGGAGCAGAACTGGCAACAACGACTCTACGCGGATTAAGCCGGTCGAGAATACGGAGAATACTGGTCTTTAAAGTTGTTCCGCGAACAATGGAATCGTCGAGAATCACAAGGGTATCCCGATGTTCATCCAACACGCCATATGTAACATCGTAAACATGACCTACCATGTCTTCCCGGTCTTTATCCTGCGTGATGAAGGTTCGCATTTTAACATCCTTCACCAGAATTTTTTCGCGACGGATTTTTATCGCCAGAATTTTATCGATCTCTTCCGGACTAGCATTGGGTCCGAGTTTTAAAATAGCTTCCCTTTTATACCTGTCTAAAAACCGGTAAATGCCATCCACCATTCCGTAAAAACTGGTTGCCGCTGTATTCGGAATATAGCTGAATACTACCGGACGAACATCGTAATCGAGTTTATTTAAAACCTCTTTCGACAACCTTCTTCCGAGCTCCTGACGCTCTTTGTAAATTTCGGCATCGGTTCCCCGTGAAAAATAAATTCGTTCAAACGAACACGACAATCTTTCCTTTTGAGGTAGTATTTCGGTTGCGGAAATTTCACCGTTCCGCTTTACGATTAATGCATTTCCGGGTGTTAATTCCTGAACATCTTCAAACCGCACATTAAAGGCTGTCATGATTGCCGGTCTTTCGGATGCAACCACCAAAACCTCGTCATCCTGATAAAAGAAAGAAGGTCTGATTCCGTTCGGATCGCGAACAACAAAGGCATTTCCGTCTCCGATCATTCCCACCATGTTGTAACCTCCGTCGAGATTACGGAAAGCATTTTTCAGAATGTCTTCAACACAAATATTCTCTTTAATGCGCGTAGCGATTTCCAGATTGTCGAGATTTTCACTTCGGTACTGACGGAAAAGTCGCTGATTTTCTTCATCCAGAAAGTGACCGATTTTTTCCAGCATCGTCACGTTATCTGAAATTTCCTTCGGATGCTGACCGAGGTTTACCAGTACATCAAAAAGTTCGTCAACGTTGGTGAGGTTATAATTCCCGGCAAGTACAAGCGACCTGCTCATCCAGTTGTTCTGACGAAAAAACGGATGAATATTTTCAATACTGTTTTTGCCGTGCGTTCCGTATCGCAAATGCCCCAAAAGCAATTCGCCTGCATAGGGAAAATTCTTCCGCAACCATTCCACATCATCCACCTTGGTTTTATCAAGAAGACTGTAGGCATGATTTACTTCTTCAAAAATGTCGGCTAATGCATTTTTTGAATTGCTGCGTTTCCGGGCAACATATCTTTTTCCGTATTCCGGATCGAGTTTTATGGTTGCGATTCCCGCTCCGTCCTGACCACGATTTAATTGTTTGGCCATCATGAGCTGGAGTTTTTTCAGCCCGTAAAGAGCCGAACCGTATTTCTCCTGATAATAACGGATGGGTTGTAAAAGGCGGATAAAGGCTATCCCGCATTCGTGCTTTATGGGATCACTCATTCAGAGGAATTGAGCAGGCAAAAGTAATTTTAATAAAGGATTTTGATGAGGTGCTAATTCTCATATCTGCAAAACAACTTTTGCAGGTATTTGTTCGCAACCGTTCTTTGTACCCGTGATAAAGGTGGCAATTATTCACGGACCCAATCTCAACCTGCTGGGAAAACGCGAACCGGATGTTTACGGAAACCAAAGTTTTGAGGAATTTTTATTTGAACTAAAATCCGATTTCCCGGATTTTGATTTTTCCTTTTACCAATCGAACATCGAAGGTGAAATTGTGAACTTCATCCAATCATGCGATGAAAGCAGTGATTACATTATTCTAAATGCTGCAGCTTACACGCACACATCCGTTGCCATTGCCGATGCTGTTGCAGCTATTCAAACTCCGGTAATCGGTATTCACATCAGTAATATTTACAAACGGGAAGTGGAGCGGCATATCGATTTGCTCGCCGGATACTGCAAAGCGTGTTTATTTGGTTTCGGTTTACAAGGCTACCGAATGGCTTGTTTGTTTATTCGAAAGGAAATTCCTTAATACATTTAAACTCACCCGGGGTTTATTGGCTATAGTTACTCAGCACAAGTTCGGCTAATTGTTCCGCAACCGACTCACTCAGGGCGACTCCCATTCCGCTGAGTCCGGCACCGACCCATAGATTAGTATCCAGCTCTTTTATCAAAGGCCCTTTCCCCGAACGCCTTCCCATGATGCCGGCCCATGACGTGTCTATACTCCAGGAATTCTGCGGTAAAATGTATCGACTTGTGAAGCTTTGCAAATGGTTCATAATGATTTCGGAAGTTTCCAATTCCGTTGTAGTTTCCCCCGAAATATCAAGATGTCTTGCTCCACCGATTAGCATACGATTGCCAACATTCCGGAAATAATAATAACCTTCATGCGAATGAAAATTTCCTTTTAATGGTAATTCTTTGATGGGTTGGGTGAGAATAATTTGTCCGCGCGCCGGTGAAATTTCACTTTGTTCTAAAAGCTTTGAAGTATTGCCATTAGAACAAATAATTAATCGCTGCGACTGGAAAGAAATATGGCCGAAGTTCATTTCCCAGCCCGTATTCGATTTAGAATAATTTGTTATTTCAACCGAATACTGCACATCAATTCCCAACCGATTGCTGTCTTCGAGCAACTTGCGATATAATAAACCCGGGTTCAATTGAAATTCGAAAGGAGTGTAAAAAGCACTTTGAAGAAAGTTCATTTTAAATCCCGAAATATCTTTCACCAAATACGTTTGATCGCTTCCTGTAACTTCTTTCAAGAGGCGATTCAGTTCGGGCAACGACTTTTCTATTCTTCTAAATTCTGATTCCTTCTCCGGAATAAAGACTTCGTAACCTCCTTCAATCTCAACATCAATTCCTCCGATTTGCTGAAGTTTTTGAATCCCGCGAAAACGACTTTGAATTAATCTGACAACATCTCGTTCACCTCCCTTTTCAAGATCGCTGAGAATTTCTCCCGGACTTCCAAAGCAACCGAATCCGGCATTTCGCGTACTTGCTAATGCTCCGACCGGAAGTGCATCCACAACTTTTACATTCCATTCCGGGTGTTTCAATTGTAAAAGAATCGCAGTTCGCAAACCGGTAAAACCGGCTCCGATGATGAATGCGTCGTACTTCGGATGGATGAAGGAATTCCAGAAAGACATGTTGCAAATCTCTTGATTGATCGCATATCGGCCACCAATTATCCCCATCAATGCGTATTTCTAAATTGTATCTTCGCCGGCTTAACGAGCATGAATAACAGGATTACCGAACTATTCAACATTAAATATCCCATCGTTCAGGCCGGCATGATCTGGTGCAGCGGTTGGCGTTTGGCAAGTGCTGCAAGCAACAACGGAATACTCGGACTCATCGGTGCAGGAAGTATGTACCCGGATGTGCTGAGAGAACATATTCAAAAAACCAAAGCTGCGACTGAAAATCCGTTTGGTGTTAATGTTCCCCTTTTGTATCCCGAGATAAATAAAATCATCGACATCATTATTGAAGAAGGCGTTAAGATCGTATTTACTTCCGCCGGAAATCCTTCTACGTGGACATCCACTTTAAAAGCAGCGGGAATTACGGTTGTGCATGTAATTGCCAACGAAAAATTTGCGCTTAAAGCTGCTGATTCCGGAGTAGATGCAATTGTTGCGGAAGGCTTCGAAGCCGGCGGACACAACGGTAAAGAAGAAACCACAACCATGGTTTTAATTCCCGGCATTGTCGATAAAGTTAGTATTCCGGTAATTGCTGCCGGAGGTATTGCAAACGGACGAAGCATGGCTGCCGCAATGGCTTTGGGTGCAGACGGAGTTCAGATAGGAAGTCGATTCGCCTTAAGTCGGGAATCATCAGCGCATGAACATTTTAAAGACGCGATTATTTCTGCAAGAGAAGGAAGCACAAAGCTGATGATGAAGGATATCGTTCCGGTTCGGTTGCTGGAAAATCCATTCGCAAACCGAATGATCGAAATGGAAACTGCGTGTGCATCGAAAGACGAACGCAAAGAATTTTTAGGTCGGGCCCGGGCAAAAAAAGGAATGTTCGAAGGAGATCTTGAAAACGGAGAATTAGAAATTGGTCAGGTGAGTGGTTACATGAATGAAGTGCTTCCGGTCTCCGAAATCGTTTCGCAAATTCGTGAAGAGTACAATCTCACAATACAAAAACTCTCAAAACAAAGCATCTGAAATTATTGTTCAACGGTAGTTCAATAGAAACCGGTCAGGGTTTGGAATTCGAATTAATTACACTTTCAAATGGAATTCGCGTTGCTTTTCGCGAATCGTTTCACACGCAAATTGCTCATGCCGGAATATTCATTAATGCCGGAAGCCGCGACGAATTTGAAAATGAAGTCGGGATCGCTCACTTGCTGGAACACATGCTCTTTAAGGGCACGCACAAGCGTAACTCGCATCAGGTAATTAACAGACTGGAAGTTGTTGGCGGTGATTTGAATGCTTTCACAACCAAAGATAAAACGGTAGTTCACGCAAGTGTGGTGAAAGAACATTTTGAACGGGCGATTGAATTACTGGCTGATGTTACATTCAATTCTTCATTTCCGGAAAAGGAATTAGCCAAAGAAAAAAAGGTGATTTACGAAGAGATCGACATGTATTTCGACTCACCGGATGAACAGATTTTTGATGACTTTCAGGAGCACCTTTATAAAAATCATCCGCTCGGAAATAATATACTCGGTTCCCGCTCTTCCATAGAAAATCTGCACTCGGAAGATCTGCGAAAGTTTGTCCGTCATGCCTATTATGCCAATGAAATTATTGTTTCGGTTGTTGCGCCCATTTCATTAAAACGAGTAGAAAAAATCTGCCGGAAATATTTCGAATCCATCGTTTTGCCAACCGGACAGATCAACCGGGTTGTACCTCAAATAAGTTCGACTTTCGATTTGTTGGTTGAGAAACAATTGAGTCAGGCACACGCTTTAATTGGTGGAAACGCATTTCCTTTAAATCACGACAAGAGACCGGTAACGATGTTGCTAACTAATTTGCTTGGCGGCCCCGGTATGAATTCTATTTTAAATTTAGATCTGCGAGAAAAGCGGGCATATACCTATGGTGTCGATTGTTCGTATCAGGCACTGACGGACTCCGGATTTTTCACGATTTACTGGAGTACCGAGGATAAAAACATGAAGAAAAGCCGGAAGGTAATTCTTGGGTTAATGGACAAACTCGCAAACGACAAGTTGAGTGAAACGCAATTAAAAAAGTATAAAACCCAGTTTCAGGGACAACTTATTATGGCGGAAGAAAGCAACAGCAGTATGATGTTTGTGATTGGGCGTTCCCTTCTGGATCTGGGATATGTTGATTCGCTGAACGACATTCTTTCAAGAGTTCAACAGATTACACCCGAAGAAATCCGCGATGTTGCTCAGGAATTATTCAAAGCTGAAAACCTTTCTTTTTTAACGTATCAGCCAACCGATAATTAGAAGGTTTGTCCGATTGAGAAAAGGAACTGAAATTTTTGTTGTCCTTGTGGTTTGTCGAGTCCCCAACCTCCGTCGAAACTCAGAAGTCCGAACATCGGCAGGTTCATTCTAACCCCGACACCTACTGCTCTTCTTGCATTAAACGGATCGAATTCGCGCACGTAATTCCAGGTATTTCCCGCCTCAAAATAGGTGTAACCATAAATGGTCGCACTCGGATTAAGAGACAACGGATAACGCATTTCAAGAGAGTACTTGGCATACACCGGATCTGCATCCTGACTGTCGTCTGAATCGGCAGAGATTTCACCCGAATCATATCCTTTTTGCGGAACGATTTCAGTTCCATAATATGCCCAGGCACCAAAACCGGAACCTCCAACACGGAACTGTTCGAATGGCGAATACCCAAGTTTCTTATTGTAAAGACCGATAATACCGGTTTCAAAGTGCGGAACCAGAACCAGCTTCGGCAGGGTTTCCATGTACCAGCTCACATTCATTTTCCACTTGTGATATTCGATCCACTTGAATTTATCCTGTGGCGACATCGTTGAATAATCTTTATTCCCGAACAATCCATTAGAGCCACCGCCGAAAAGGGAATAAGGAGGAGTCGCCTGAATAGAAAGTGCGAAGTCAGATCCGTCTGTCGGGTAAATCGGAGAAGAAGTTGAGGTTCGTGAAATCACAGTATTAAAAGCAACACTATTCGCAAAGCCATTGGTAAACCCAATTTGCCCGGCACCATACGATTGCCAGTTCTTGAGAAGATATCGCTGATAACTCAATGAATTACTCCAAACGAAAAAGTCATCCGGCCATTTGAGTAGTTTACCGTAAGAAATGGACGCTCCTGTTGTTTGAAACTCCTGTCTGTTCGGGTCGCTTTTCGGACGATAATTGGTTTGAATGGAATGATAAACACTCAGCGTAAAAGAGTTTGGCTTCTTACCGCCTAACCAGGGTTCGGTGAAAGAGAAATTATACGATTGATATCCGATACCGTTTGACTGAGCACGTAGCGTAAGTCTTTGTCCGTCTCCGGAAGGAATCGGATTCCAACCGCCTTTCTGGAACATTTTCTTAGAGGAGAAATTATTCAGACTCAGACCCACACTTCCCACAAAACCGAAACCGCCGCCAAATCCGCCGGATGCTTCAATCTGGTCTGATGGCTTTTCGGCCACCTGATACTCAATATCCACGGTTCCGTTTGCCGGGTTCGGAACCGGATTTACGTTGAGTTTTTCCGGATCAAAATATCCGAGTTGCGCCAATTCACGGATCGACCGCTGAATATCTGTTCGGCTAAACTTCTGTCCGGGTTTCGTTCGGAGAGAACGAATAATTACATAATCACTGGTTTTATCGTTACCGGTAACCGTAACGCTTGAAATAGTAGCCTGTTTTCCTTCGTATATCCGGATTTCAAGATCGATGCTGTCGTTTTCAACTTTCACTTCAACAGGTGTAATGTTGAAAAACAGATAACCATTATCCATGTACAAACTGGAAACATCAAGCCCGTTTGGATTCATGTAAAGCGCGCTTTCCAGTTTCCCCTGATTGAAGATGTCTCCTTTTTCTATTCCAAGAATGGTGTCGAGCTGGCCGGATCGATAAAGTGTATTGCCGGTCCACGAAATATTCCGGAAGAAATATTTACCTCCTTCCAAAATTTTCATGTGTACCTCAACCCGGTTCGGGCTGATCGCAATAATACTGTCGTAAGCAATTGTTGCATCGCGATAACCAATCGAACGGTAGTATTCCAGAATTTTATCTTTCTCGGTCTTATACTCGGTTTCAACCAATTTAGATGAAGCAAAAATGTTGAGTTTCCCTTTCATCTGCTTCGGTTTAAAAAGCGACCGTACTTTTTTATCGGTAACATTGTCGTTTCCGGCAATCAGATATTCCTGAACCTTTACCCGCTGACCCCGTTTGATAAACAACCTGAGCATGGAAGCATTGAACATACTGGTGTCGGTTTCTTCCTTGATTTCAATTTTTGCGTTGTAATATCCTTTTTCGAAAAAGTAATCGAGTACTTCTCTCTTGGTTTTTGCGATAAGATTGTTGGTAACGATAACTCCTTTTCGAAGTGAAATTTCTTCCCGGATATTTTTCGTTTCTGTCTTGCTCAACCCTCTGATAGAATATTTCGAAAGCTTTGGCCTTTCCTGAACCTTAATTTTAAGGTAAATGGTATCACTCTGAATCGCACTCACAACGATTTCGATATTTGAAAAAATCCCCTGTTTCCAAAGTTTTTCGATGGCCCTGCTGATATCATCTCCGGGAACTTTTAAGGGTTTATTACGATCGAGATCACTCAGAATAGCAAGAATATTATTGTCGATCGAAACTCCGCCGACTACCTGAACACCTCCGAGAATAAAAGTTCTCGGATTGTCGTAGTCGATGGGAATTTCCTGATCCTGTGCCTGTAAATTACCCGATGATAATAATGCGAATGTTACGGTTAAAAACAGCAGTTTAGCCGTTCGAAACCTGCTCACTAGTTTTACCAAATCTTCTCTCTCTTTTTTGATATTCCCTAATGGCCTCGTAAAGATGTTCCCTCCGGAAATCAGGCCATAAAACATTGGTGAAGTAAAATTCGCTGTAGGCTAACTCCCACAAAAGGAAGTTACTGATCCGGTGTTCACCGCTCGTTCTGATCATCAGATCCGGATGCGGATATTTACCAGTAGTAAGTGTGTTAGAAATAATATGCTCGTCGATGTTTTCCGGATCGAGTTCTCCGGATTTAACGCGTCTGGCAATTGACTTAACGGCATTAACAATATCCCATTTTGAGCTGTAACTCAAAGCGAGTATTAAAGTCATTCGGTTATTCCCGGATGTAGTTTCTATCGCCTCTTCTAATTCTGCTCTGCAATCATCCGGTAGCTGGTCTCTGTCTCCAATGGTATCAAGCCTGATATTATTCTTCATCAGGGTTTTGGTTTCCTTTCGGATGGTTTTCACCAAAAGGGTCATCAGAGCATTCACTTCTAATTTGGGCCGGTTCCAGTTCTCGGTGGAAAATGCATAAAGGGTAAGATATTCAACCCCCAGCTCGGCACATCCTTCGGTTATTTCACGAACCGATTGAACACCATGCTGATGCCCGAATATTCTATATTTTCCTTGTTGTTTCGCCCACCTTCCATTGCCATCCATTATCACGGCTATATGGCGCGGGAGTAAATTAAGGTCAATGGTTTCTGGAATAGAATTGCTCACTTGAAACGAAACTCTCTGTGATACTTGGGCCAGCAGGCAATCGGTGTTAAACGATAGCTGAACTGAAACATGGTAAAAAAGTAAAAGTCTTTCAAGGCAGGGTCTCCTCTTCGGTCGCCGGGCAAAGACAAAGGTTCTCCGACACCATCTACTTCGCGGCTTCTGTCTGAAAGCGATGCCGCAAGTGTTCCTCTGGTATTGGCTAATTCTTTTAAGTCGGGATAGTTTTTAGAAACATCATCAAGATAATCTGTAAATGTTTTTCTCCAACCGACTTCAAAACCTACAACCAGATTTTTAGTGATGTTGTATTTTATTCCTCCTCCAAAGGGAATGGCCATTTGAAGTACGCCATATTGATCTTTGTTACTTTGACCTTCGGTATACAACTTTCTCAAATCATACCATTGCCCCTGATAATATGCTTTAGGATTGTGGTGAAAAATTGCAATTCCCAACATCGCATAGGAAGAAAAATCTTTGCTGAGAATTCTTGAACCAAAGGGCAGAAAATTGAATTCAAATACAGAACTGAATTCAAGAATGTTGTTTTTAAAACTGAGATTCCGGGATTGATAGTCGCTGAAATTCTTGTCGCTCCCGCTAATGGTTCCGTAACTAAGAGCATTCCGGAAAGACCAATAGGGAGTAAAATTGTATCGGGTGTGTAAGCCAAAAGCCGGCTTGGTTTCTCCGGGAACAATGTTGTAGGCTAAGTCCCCATGATAATTACTCGCACCGATCATGATGCCGTGCTCCCAGTTTTGGGCATTCACATACCCAAATCCTGAAAACAGAATAACGAGTAAAAAATTCCTGAGCACTAACTTCATATTCGTATTCATTACGAAACCCGGATGATATTGGTTACATCCAAAGCGCAAAATTAAACAAGATATTGCAGCTCTCCGGAATTGCTTATCCAAATGCAAGAAACGTAGTGGCAAAATGATAGACATATTTCATGGAACCGGATTCCAATGATTTGATTGTATGGCTGAATCGTTCTTTACAGAACAATTAAATTCTCAGAGAAATGCAGGGCATCTGTCGCCCGATCTCATAATTCGGTATGTGAGTGTAACTCCGAATATGGAATACAG
The DNA here is from genome assembly GCA_016124755.1 of Bacteroidota bacterium. Taxonomy (GTDB): domain Bacteria; phylum Bacteroidota; class Bacteroidia; order NS11-12g; family UBA9320; genus WGNA01. The sequence continues at coordinate 45,274 of WGNA01000030.1, forward strand.
GTCGCGTTTCGAATCATCACCGCGTTGAGTACCCGCGAGATTTTGTGTTTTAGATCGGTCAGACATAGCTGCACTGATCGGCCCGTACTGAGACTCTAAAAACACAGGTTCAACATACTTACCACTCACATCATCGAGGTAATCTGTGAAAGTGATTCTGGTTGTATACTCAATGCCGAAAGTCCATTGCCGGCTGAGTTTAAATTTAAATCCGGCACCAACCGGTATCGCGAAACTTGTCAGGGAATATCTTTTCAGGTCGTTGTATTCTGTGGTTTCCTGTCCTTCAGTTCCGATAGGCTGAAGTTCAACCCAGTCTCCATCTCTGCTTTGAAGATTGTCGTAGCTCTGCAGTGCCGTTGCCTGCCAGCTGCTCGGATCGTAGGTAAACTGTGCCATCGGATTGAATTTGAAAACCGCAATTCCGAGAATCAGGTGAGGAATAATACCTCTCTCCTGTTTGTACCGGAAGGTATTTAGATTTATGTCGAATCCGGCATGAATATCCCAAATGTCTGATTTGAAATGAAGATTTCTCGCGGCTCTCACTTCGTCTTCTCCGTACCAGTTATCGTCACCGGAAATAGATCCGTAATTAACTCCGAGCCGGAAAGAAAATCTTTGAACCGGGTTGTATCGAATCAGAATTCCTCCATTGGCGTGTGTTCCTCTGGACTCGAAAAACTTAGGAACCAAATCCCCTTTGTAATTGCTTCCGCCAAACATCAGCCCGAACTCGAGAGAGCTTTCTCTCTTCCAGCCTTGTGCCTGCGAATCCGGCATGAGCGCGATTAAACAAACAACCGGAAGTACCTTTTTTATAACTGATAACATTCTACCTCGTTTTGGCAAGTTGACAAACCTAAGTTTTTTGAACATAAAAGACAAGCGTGAAACCTCAATAGGCAACGGCTTCCTCAAATCAGTTATTGCAACGTGCTTTTTACTTGAAATCGACCAGCTCAATTTCGAAGACTAAAACGCTGTTTGCAGGAATTCCGGAAGTTGCCTGCGAGCCGTATCCCAATGCCGAAGGTACAACCAACGTAGCTTTACCACCTTTTTTCATCATCGGAATTCCTTCTTTCCAACCTTCAATTAAACCCTGAAGATTAAAAGTTGCCGGCTTTGTTTTGGTTTCATCGAATACGTGACCGTTGAGAAGTGACCCTTTATAATTTACCGTAACATCAGAATTGCCTGCCGGGTGTCCTCCTTCTCCTTCTTTGGTTTCGATATAATGTAAACCCGAATCGGTCTTTACCGAATTCAGTTTGTTTTCTGTGAGCCATGCATCAATTGCTTCCTGATCTTTTTTCATCTGATCAGCAGCAATTTGCTCCGAATCATCTTTACAACCCTGCACTAATAACGATACCGAAAAGATCAGCATCATCAGATATTTTATTCTTTTGGAATTCATTTCAATTTCTGTTGTCAAGTCCCCACATAAGTTTTTTTCGAATGGTATCCATATAGCTTTCGTCTTGTAATCGCACCATACAAAAACGGAAGTCTGCCTTTTTTACCGCGAGCTGTGTTCCTTTTTGAATTGTTACCGAACGGCTGTCGAGAGTCGCCAAAAATGAATTATCTCGGCCTTCAATTTCGAAAGAAAGTACACTGTCGTCTGAAACTACAGCAGGTCTCACATTTAGATTGTGTGGTGCAATTGGAGTAATCACAAAGCTTCCGGAACCCGGAAACAAAAGGGGCCCGCCGCAACTCAAAGAGTAACCACTCGAACCGGTTGGCGTGGAACAGATCAATCCGTCCGACCAATACGAATTTAGAAAGACTCCGTTCATATAAGAGTGAACGGTGATCATGCTTGACGAATCTTTTTTGTGAATTACAAAATCATTTAGAGCATAAGGAAAGTCGTCGAATACCTGTCGATCTGACTCAAGCTTTATCACCGATCTTTGGTCAATAAAATAGGTCTTATTCTCTAATTCGTTAATCGTGTTTTCAATATCCTCCTGTTGGCTGCTGGCTAAAAAACCAAACCGACCCATGTTGATACCCAGAACCGGAATGCGGTTATTTCTGACAATTGTAAGCGTATCGAGCATCGTTCCGTCTCCACCAAGACTCAGCAGATAATCGAGACTTTCCGGATGTAAATCATGACTGTCGAATGCGTTTTTACCCAATTCCGGATGTTCCTCCAATACGGGTTTGTACACCAGTGACTCAATGTTCCTCGAGTTGAGCAGATTTACCAGCTTCTGCGCAAAAGCAAGTTGTTCGGTATTCTGAAAACTCCGGGTGTAAATGCCAATCTTCAAATTCGGATTTTGATTTATTAGTTCAGATAGCCTGTTTAAAATTCAACCGGATTCCGGACCCTCCCATGCGATTGAATGAGTATTCAAATCTAACCACTTTGTCCCAATACAGAAGTGTATTTACTCCTATGCCGTATCCATATTGCCAGCTGTTTACCAGATCGTTGTTGAGCAAGGTTTGATGATTTACCACATATCCATGATCGAAAAAAAAGGATATAAAAGATTCAACCGGCATGTCTTTATAGTTGTGCAAAGGCATAAGTGGCAGGTGAAAATAGCGATCGTTAAAAATGTGAAACCTGAATTCGGTGCGGGCTAGCGCATACGAGGTTCCGTCGATAACATAAAATTCGTATCCGCGAATTATATCATCGTACCCCAACGAACGCAGTTGCTCGTAAGGCAATTTCAGATCGGGCATTAATCTTCCGGCAACCAAACCTGCCACAGATATTCTGGGATGTTCTTTATTAATCAAAGGTTTATAAACCGAAGCCTTTGCATATAACATCGGATAGGATGACGATTTTGAAAGCCAGGTATATGAAGTTTCGATCCAGTGATAATAGCCGGTGGTTGCAAGACTTTTATTATTTCTCTTTTCCCGGTTCCATATATAACCGATCCGGAAAACATGTTGGGACTGTGTTCCGGAAGTTAAAAAATCAGGATTAAGATTTTCGGTTAAAACGGTGTCACCAACATGCGTGTATAGATGACTTACATACGGTTTGTGCCAGTTGTATAGTCCAGGCCGGTAATTAATCAGCACCGAATTTTGCGCCTGTCGTATCAGCTCCTGATTGAGATTTCTAAAAAACTGAACCTTGTTCTGATCGGTCTTATACCAAACCTCTTTTTGTCTCTTCCAATTTGTTTTTAGTTCAAAACCCAGTTTGGGATTGTTTAAAAACCAGGGAGCGCGGTATTCAATTCCGGCTGCCTGATTATACCCCGAAATCAGATTGATTTTCAGAGTTTGGTTTAATCCTAAAAAATTATACTTAAAAAGGTAGATGCCGTATTTGGTTCGTTTCGGATCGAGCCCGTTGCCGATCCATTGATTGATATTACGGTCGGCATATTCAACAAACGGAATTGGCCAGAAGTACCACTTTTCCACCAATTCAACTACCAGATTACAACGGCGGTCATTTCCGTTTTCAACCGTTTTTATTTCGACTTTATTAAAGAGGTTTATGAGGTAAAGATTATAAATCGAGCGGGGAATAAGAACGTCTAAGAGTTCGGTTGAATCGTACGATGTATTTCGGTTTATTGAAAGCTCCCGAAGTATGATCTGCGATTTGGTTTGGTCGTTACCTTTAATAATAATGGAATCAATCTGAACGGTTGCAGAATTCGCGATAAAAGGAAAAGCGGCAAAAAATGCCAGACTCAAAAAGTTGAAAAAAGAGGGTTGAGTTGTATTTCGGATTTTCAGAAGTCCAGATATTTCAACAATGACTGGAATCGCGATTCATTGTAATCGTCGGATTCATTATTCAGACTGTAAAGAACTTCATATCCATTGGAAGACAAAAGATATTTAAGGTTGTCGACATGATGCAGATTTAACTTTATCATCATCTCAAGAGTATTCGGATCTTCACCGGCCCAGGTCCACATACCGAGAATCTTTCCATCTGAGGACTCGATCATTCTTCCCAACTGTGCAATGGAGTAATCCGACTGTCGGCATTTGAGTGCTAAAACAGCTCCTTCGCTTTGAATGGTTGAACTTCGGCCAAGAGCAATTACCAGATCTTTCACCCAAACCAAGCCCAAATACTGACCGTTTTCCGCAACGGCAACTACTTCGAGACCTGATCTTGCAAAAACCGAAATGGCTTCAAAAAAGGAGTGATCGGGTTTTAGAAAATATTCACCGAAATGAACGCTCCCTCCAATGTTTCCCATTGGATCCAATGCTTCAAGATGATGGTTTGTCACATAACCCTTAAGTGTATTTTCATCAACAACCGGAATGTTGCTGATGCCAAAATCTTCCATGGTTATAAGCGCGATCTGAACTGAGTCGCCTGACTTAAGCGGGGTAAATTCGTTTGTTGTGATTCCTCTGACCAGCATCTATAATGTTAGACGTTATTGCTGATTAAAAAGTTTGGTCAAATATGCAGAAAGAATCTCATTAAACTCTTTGGCTCGTTCCATCATTGGAGCATGACCGCATTTGTCGATCCAGTGCAATTCCGAAAACTCCAGCAGTTTGTGAAATTCTTCTGCCACATCCGGAGGAGTAATTTTATCATTTCTTCCCCAGATCAGGCAAACCGGCATTTTAAAATCTTTGATATCATCGGCCATATTATACCGGATCGCCGATTTTGCCATCGCAAGTATCCGGATAACCTTCAGGCGGTTATTCGTAATTTCAAAAACCTCGTCGATCAATTCTTGTGTGGCAGTTTTGGGATCGTAAAAAGTGTATTCCACCTTTTCTTTTATGTATTCGTAATCCCCGCGTTTTGGATACGAACCACCCATCGCATTTTCATAAAGACCGGAACTTCCGGTTAAAATCATTGCCTTGATCTTACCGGGAAAATATTTAGCATACACCAACGCCACGTGACCACCCAATGAATTACCCAGTAGTGTTACTTCTTCAAATTTTTTAAACCGTACAAAACCATCTACGAATTTGGCAAGACCTTTAACACCCACTTCGGTCATCGGCATGGTGAAGATCGGCATCAGCGGAATCACCACTTTATAATTTCCCGAAAATTTGTCAAGAACATCCTTCCAGTTACTCAACGCTCCGAACAAGCCGTGGAGTAATAACAAAACCGGTCCCTCTCCTTCTTCGATGTATTCGTAACCGTCCTCCTTGATGATGTTTATCTCCATATCCTACTTAAGCCATTGCAAATTAATTTAAAACATTGAAATCCATTCACGGTTCATATCAACCGCCGGAATGATTTGAATACACTTTCTCTGCGTGTTGCAAAGCATGATTTTTAACAACTTCAAACCAGTTGCGCATTAGTTCATGGCCGTATTCTGTAAGTATAGCCTCCGGGTGATATTGAACCCCCCAAACCGGAAATTCTTTGTGCCGGATTGCCATAATACTGCCGTCTGATGCGGTGGCCAAAATCTGTAATTCTTCCGGTGATTCTCCGGCAAGCACCAGACTATGATACCGGCAAACCTGAAATTTTTCCGGTATTTCTTTAAACAACTGATCTTCTCTTCTCAGAATATCCGACACCTTTCCGTGCATCGGATATCCGTTTCGAACAAGCCGGAAACCAAATTTAATTCCGATCGCCTGATGCCCGAGACAAACACCCAGTACCGGTATTTTATCATAGAAGTGATTCAGAACTTCCATCAGATTTCCGGATGCTTCAGGATGACGCGGACCCGGAGAAATTACCAGACCGTTTGGCTTTATTTTAATAATCTCCTCCAGACTCAGTTCATCATTGCACACAACCTTCACCACGGCACCTTCCTGTTCGAGATAATCTTTCAGGTTGTAGGTAAAGGAATCGTAGCTGTCGTAAAGAAGAACTTTCAACATAGCGTTCAAAAGTATTACAGATTTTGAGTGAGTTGAAAACCGGATTTCGTGTGTTCTGCGGTTGAGGCTTCTTAATTTTGTTTGCCATTATTCCTATGCAGTTTAAAAAGTATCCATACCCCGACAGCATACTCAAACATCTTTATAAAGCACTTCTGAAACCCAGAATGATTGAAGAGAAAATGCTGATATTGTTGAGACAGGGGCAGATCGGCAAGTGGTTTAGCGGAATCGGACAAGAAGCAATTTCGGTAGGTGTTACGGAAGCTCTTGCAAGTCAGGATTACATTTTACCACTCCACAGAAATCTCGGTGTTTTCACTTCCCGCAATATGCCTTTTGAAAAATTATTTGCTCAATGGCAGGGAAAAGCTGAAGGATATACAAAGGGACGTGATCGCTCTTTTCATTTCGGCTCACCGGAAGACCATGTCATTGGAATGATTTCTCACCTCGGGGCAATGACCGGCGTGGCAGATGGTCTCGCACTCGCATCGAACCTGAAAAAATCGGGACACATTGCCTGTGTATTCAGCGGGGAAGGTGGCACAAGTGAAGGAGATTTTCACGAAGCAATGAACCTCGCAGCCGTTTGGGATTTGCCGGTTCTGTTTGTGGTTGAGAACAACGGTTATGGTTTATCGACTCCCACATCCGAACAATTCCGGTGTGCGCATATTGCCGACAAAGGCAAAGGATATGGAATTCGATCTAAAACGATTGATGGAAATAATGTGCTCACGGTTTTCAGTGAAGTTGACCGGCAGGCAAGAAAGATGCGTTCGAATCCCGCTCCGTTTCTTTTGGAATGTCAGACCTTCCGGCGTCGGGGGCACGAAGAAGCCTCCGGAGTTAAATACGTTCCACCGGAACTGATTGCCGAGTGGGAGAAAAAAGATCCGATTGCGGTTTATGAAAAATTCCTTCTGTCCGAAGAAATCATTACTCAGGAAGAAATCGATGTAATGCGACAGGAAATCCGGGCTGAAATAGAAGATGGAGTTCATGCGGTTTTAAACATGCCGGAAGTGGAAGCAGACACGCTTTCAGAACTAAAAGATGTTTACGCTCCTTTTGGTCAGGTTGAAGTTGCGGCCGGAAGCGATAAAAGTGAAATGCGGTTAGTCGATGCCATTAGCGACGCATTAAAAGAGGGGTTTCGCAAATTTCCCGAAACTGTTCTGATGGGACAGGATGTGGCAGAATATGGCGGAGTATTTAAAATAACCGAGGGCTTTCTCGAAGAATTTGGAAAAGACCGAATCCGAAACACACCTATTTGCGAATCGGCAGTTTTAGGTGCTGCCTTAGGTTTGAGCATTTCCGGAATTAAATCCGTTGTGGAAATGCAGTTCGCTGATTTCGTTACCTGCGGATTTAATCAGATCGTGAACAATCTGGCAAAGACGCATTATCGTTGGAACCAACAAGTAGATGTGGTTGTAAGAATGCCGACCGGAGCCGGAGTGCAAGCCGGGCCTTTTCATTCCCAAAGTACTGAAGCCTGGTTTTTTCATGTACCGGGTTTGAAGATTGTTTATCCATCCAATCCTTTTGATGCGAAGGGTTTACTGCTTTCTGCATTAGAAGATCCGAACCCTGTTTTATTCTTCGAACACAAGAAATTATACCGCAGCATCACAGGCGATGTCCCATCCGGTTATTACAACCTGCCAATTGGAAAAGCTGTCTGGGTTGAGGAAGGTGACGATGTTAGTATTATTACCTATGGTCTGGGTGTTCATTGGGCTAAAGAAATCTGTTCATCAGAAAAGATAGATGCCGATATTGTTGATTTGCGCACCTTGTTGCCGTGGGATAAAGAAGCGGTTGAAACGAGTGTAAAAAAAACAGGAAGGGTTTTAATTCTGCATGAGGATACACACACCGGCGGTATAGGTGCAGAGATCGCTTCCTGGATTGCTGAGAATTGTTTTGAATTTTTAGATGCTCCCGTGATGCGTTGTTCCGGTCTCGATACACCGGTTCCTCTGGCAGAAAATCTCGAAGATAATTTTATGGCATCGGCCCGGCTAAACGAAACATTGAACAGACTCCTGGAGTTCTGATTCTCACATCGCTTCGGAAATACGCATCGGGTGCCGGGACACGATTTCCGATTTTTCGCCGACTCCTATCTGGCTGAATGTCTTCCCGAATTTTTCTTCTGCAAGCTCATCGTACCATAAATGATAGGCTCTTCGAACCTGATCGTAAAGCTGAACATAGGTATCGTAGTTGGCAGCTTCGTGTGTTTGCAGTTCAATATTGAGCTTATCGTAAGACCGAAGTTGATTGTGAATATAATTTTGAATCTCATCACCCATCCGGTAAATTTTTCCGTCGATTAAGAATTTATTTTCACCATTTAGCATCACATGCATTGTGTAAAGTGATGGTGTTCCGGATCTTCCTTCCGGTGGAAGTTGAGCGGGAATTCCTGCCTCATCGCGATTAATATTGGTTGTTACCATAAAAAATAACAATAACATAAAGGCGAGATCGGCGAGTGGGCCGCTTTCCTGTTTGATGGCTCTTCTGGTGTACATGGTATCGGGGTTTTGATTGTTACCCGAATGAGATCATAAAGTGATTGAGATCAAAACAGGAATTCACCAATTACCGGTTCTGATGAAGTAACGGAACATTGCTTTCGACTGTGAGTGAGAACAATGAGTTGTGGTAACAGAAGACTTAACCTTGAAGTTGACGTTAAATTCTATTTTTGCCCGAAACGAACAACAAGTAGATACGACAATGAAAAAGACATTACTCTCCCTGATCGGAGCAATGTTCATGGCAACGGGAGTTTTTGCCCAGTGCAATGAGCTCTTCTTCTCCGAGTACATCGAGGGAAGTGGCAACAACAAAGCCATTGAAATTTACAATCCTTCTTCCAGCGCCATCGACCTGAGCGCTTACAAAGTATTAATGATCACCAACGGCGGTTCATCAACAGCAGAACTTCAAATGAGCGGTATGATTCAACCGTATGATGTTTATGTAATTGCGAACAATGCCGCCAACGCCAGAATTCTCGCAGTGAAAGATACCATGTTCGGATTCCCGAGTGTGGTAACTTTTAACGGTGATGATGCGGTTGCCTTATTAAAAGGTACCGACACAATCGATTGTATAGGAGAAAGATGGAAAGATCCGGGAACTGAATGGACTGTAGGTTCCGGTTCTACCAAAGACCACTCACTCGTTAGAATGTCGAGCGTAAAAGGTGGTACTAAAGACTGGAATACAGCCCAAAATCAATGGGATGTTTACCCAATAGATACCATGATGTACCTCGGCTCTCACACCAGTGATTGCTATGTTCCCGTAAAACCGGTAATCTCATTTGCGAAAGCATCCGTTTCCGTAAAAGAATCTGCCGGCACCTACGACATTGAAGTAATGATTCAATCACCATCGTCTTCAATTGCGTCCTCTGCAACTATCAGCGCAACCGGTGGAACTGCCGTAAAAGGAACTGATTACAATGCTTCTATTCCGGGAACCGTGAGTTTTGCCGCCGGAAGTTCAACAAATGAAAAAGTAACGCTTACGCTAATTGACAACAGTACAGCTCAGGGAAGCAGAACACTCATTTTAACACTTTCTGCGCCTTCTGCCGGTGTTGATCTTGGTGCCGATTCCAGCATGATCATTACGATCACCGACGACGATTACAGAGTTTCCACCATTGCAGATGCGATTGTTAAAGACGCCGATTTATATACATCTAACAAAGGAGAAAATGTAGAAGTTACCGGTATCGTTTACGGGCCAGACTATGATCCGAATGCTGGTATTTCCTTCTCTCTCGTTGATGCAACCGGAGCAGTAAACATCTTCAACTTTGTAGACGTTGGAACTTACCAGTCTATGGAAGGTGACAGCATCACAGTTCGCGGTCATGCTGATTTTTATAATGGTCTTGCTGAAATTTTTGCGGACAGCATTAAAAAACACTCTTCCGGAAATGCTTTGAAATCACCAAAAGTGGTTCAGAAGCCATCCGAAGAAACCGAATCGGCACTCATTAAAGTAGAAAAAATCTGGATCGTTGATACCACTACTGTTTGGGCCTATAAAAACGTTATGGTTGCCAATGAAAAGGGAGATACATTCATTGTTCGTATCGATGACGCATTAGTTGATGTTATCGGAACCAAAGTTTTGTACGACACAATGAACATTACCGGTATCGGAAATCAGTACGACAACATCGCTCCTTATAATTCAGGATATCAGATTTTCCCAAGAGGTCTCAGTGATATTGAAAAATGGGAAGATAAAGGCGGGGTTGAGAACACAACTTTTACTTCGGTAATTTATCCGAACCCTACGAGCGGAATGGTGACTATCAATTCTAAAATGGCGATTGGAAGTATTAACGTTACCAATGTAGCCGGGCAAACCGTTCGCTCATTTGATGGCAACAAGTCATTAAATCAATCGGTTTCTCTTGAAGGTTTGAAAGGTGGTATTTACATCATTCAGATTTCATCCGGAGAGATGCAGTCTTTCTCAAGAATTGTAGTTCAATAATTCGGGAAGTATAAAATTTAGAAAGCCGGCTCTTCGAAGAGCCGGCTTTTTTATTTCTTAATAAAATCAGGATTGGGCTTAGCATAGAGTTTTCTCCATGTGGGCAGTTTGTAAAACTCTTTTCGCTTTTTAACAAAAAACTGCCACACGATGCTTACATCAAGCCAACCAACCAGATCCCGGGTTCTTTTTTTAACCAGAATTTCCCGGCGCTTCTGATTCCAGTAACGAATATTCCGGTAAAAATCGAAGTGCGCACGGGCAATCGCCCAACAATGAGAGAACTTCCCCTCGGAAACATATTTTAATCCGGCAACCCCGTCGAGTATTAGTCTTACAAAAAGAATCCAGGGAATATCCTTGCGGTGCAGATTCTTATATAAAAGCGCAATGTTGTTTCGGAAGTTTAAGAAGGTTTTTCGGCTGCTTTGTGCGGAAAGAGTTCCACCACCGATATGATAGACTTTCGCATCCGGACAAATCCAGACTTCTCTTCCGATGTTTTGCAATCTCCAGCACAGATCAATTTCTTCCATGTGCGCAAAGAAGTGATCGTCGAACCCACCAGCCTCTCTGAAATCATTACTTCTGATGAGCATCGCCGCACCTGTGGCCCAGAAAATTTGTTTGGGCTCATTGTAAATACTCAGATCAATTTCACACCGGTCGAAAATTCTGCCCTGGCAAAACGGATAACCGAATTTATCCATAAAACCTCCCGCAGCCCCGGCATATTCAAACCGGATGTATTCTTCGATCTGCATTATTTTCGGTTGTACTGCTGCGACATTCGGGTTCGCCAACATAATATCGATCATCGGGGTAATCCAGTATAAGTCTATCTTAACATCGCTGTTTAACAGAATCCAGTATTCTCCGTCTACCTGTTCCAGCGCTTTGTTATAACCACCCGCAAAACCATAATTCTTGTCGAGTTCAATCAGTTTAATAGTGGGATGATAACTCCTCACATATTCTGCACTGCCGTCGGTTGAGCCGTTGTCGGCCACCACCACCTTAAAATCGGCATACATAGAAGATTTAACACGTGACAGAAATCGCTTTAACAGATCAATAGTGTTGTAGTTAAGAATTACGATTACGACCTGTGGATCCTGTGTCATCGGGCAAAAGTAAGTGGTTTGAATATGCTGGTACCGATATTAGTAATAGCTTTGGAGCCGAAGATACATTATGAATCTTGTAGTTAAGAACCTGTCCGACTCAGTAAACGCTTATTATCTTGAGATTTTATTCACCAAATACGGTGAAGTTGTTTCCACAAAAGTTCTGTACGACCGTCATACCGGAGAACACAAGGGAATGGGATTCGTTGAAATGACCAAAGACGACGAAGCTCAAACCGCGATGGAAGAATTGAATGGGAAAGAAATAGGCGGAAAAGCGATTGTCGTAGAAAAAGCCAAACCCCGAAAAGTCAATATCTGGGGCTAAACTCCGGCTTTTCTGTCGAGCCGCGCCACATTTTCCACGTGGTGAGTATGTGGAAACATATCAACCGGTTGAACCGCTGAGACCGAATAAAACTCCCGCATCATATCGAGATCCCGGGCTTGCGTTGCCGGGTTGCAACTCACATAAATTACAACGGGTACTCCGGATCTGTTGATCTGATCCACCACATCCGGATGCATGCCCGCTCTTGGGGGATCGGTTATAATTACATCGGCTTTACCATGTTGCTGAATGAAGTCTTCGTTAAAAATATCCTTCATGTCGCCAACTGCAAATTCAACATTAGAAACACCATTGTTCACCGCATTTTCATTGGCATCGTCAACTGCCTGCTGCACGGCTTCAATCCCGACAACCTTTGCCGCTTTTCGGGCTGCCAAAAGAGAAATGGTTCCGGTTCCGCAGTACAAATCGTACACACATTCGCTTCCATTCAGAGATGCCATTTTTAATGCTGTCTCATATAAAACTTCGGCCTGTGCAGGGTTTGTCTGAAAAAAAGATTTCGGACGAATTCTGAATTTTAGTCCGCTTAGTTCTTCGTGTAAAAATGGTTCACCGGCAAACAACTGAATATCCAGATCGTAAATGCTGTCGTTGACTTTCGGATTGATGGAATACACCAGACAGGTTATCTGAGGGAACTGATCGGCAAGGGCCCGCAGGTATTTTTTATTGAATTCATCTTCTTTGTAAAACACCATCAAAACCATCCACTCACCTTTTCGGTTGTTTCGGAGCATGATGTTTCTTACCAGACCCTCCTTGTTTTTCAGATCAAAAAAAGGAACACCGGCCTTCTCACAAAACTCGTAGGTGAAATTCCGGATGTCGTTTGAAAGATCATCCTGCAACCAACATTTATTTATGTGAATAATCTTGTCGAATCGCTTGGGAATATGAAAACCCAAACCGTTTCGGGTTATAAAATCTTCGCTATCTATTAAACTTTTCTCAAGCCATCGGTTATTACTGAAGGTGTATTCAAGTTTATTACGATAGTGCGTCGTCTTTTCACTTCCCAAAATTTCCGGAATTGTCGGAAATTCGAGTTTGCCAATTCTTATAAATGCATCTTTAACCTGTTGCGTTTTATATTGAAGTTGTGCTTCATACGAAAGATGCTGCCATTTGCAACCGCCGCACAAACCATAATGTTCGCAAAAAGGAGTAGTTCTCTGAGGTGAGGCTTCGTGAATTTTTGTGATTTCTGCGTACAGAAACTTTTTCTTTTTGCCGGTGATTTTTAAATCGACCAGATCGCCCGGTGCTGCCTGTTGAACAAAAACAACCTGACCATCGATGTATGCGATACAAACTCCCTCAGCCCCGGCACTCTTAATTAATACATTCTCATGTATTTCACCAAAACGGCGATTTCTCCCCATAAACAGAATTAATTGGGGGCGAAATTAATTTCAGGGATTTGAACTTTTGGGACTTGCTGTTTCATTTTGCAAGGCAATCATCTGATCAAGAACCTGTGCAAACTGAACACTGTCCATATAACCCGGATACTGATACATTACATTTTTAGCCGGAACATAGAAAAAGGTGGTTGGATAACCCGAAGATCTGCCCTGACTTAATGCACCCAATAATGCTCTGCCGGAAATTGTAGTATCCCCGACATTGTATGTATCCGAGAGTTCCGGATTAAATTTAATAGGAACAAAATATTTTTCAATTCTTTCCTGAATTCCTGCACTCATATAAGTGGTTGCATCCATTTTTTTACACCAACCACACCAGGCAGTGTACGTATCGATCAGTGCAATTTTACCTTCCTTAGAAGCCCGGGCAAAACCATCGTTCCAATGAACCCAATTTACCTCTGCTGTCTGCCGGGATTCTGTAAATGAAACCGTGAGCAGAAGTAGTAAAACAGGAACCAGTTTAATTAATTTAATCATGTTGAGTTTTTGCCTTAATGCTGTGTACCGACACGAAGTTATAATTTCTATAAGCGCAATCGACGATGCCTTCTTTTTTTGGACGAAGGAATGGCATTCTCCGTTGCTTCACCGATCGTTTTCTTTTTGTCTCAATTGAGTATACACAACCATTAATCAACCGGAAAGTTTGAATATTGCCGCAAGGAACCAAAGTGGACGAGCCAAACAAGTTTAAACTGGAAGGAGAGATTCTTACTCAAAGAGAATCGACTTACGAAAAAGATGAATTAAAAAGGCAACTGAGAAACCGTAACATCACTCTCATTACAGGAAGTGTTCTGTTACTAATCTCATTTGTTACTGTCGGTTTTTTGTTTTTCAGGTTATCGGAACAGGGAAAACAAATTCAGCAACTGGAGGTTTTGCAAATGAAAGCCGACAGTCTCGGCCGAAAACTAAAGTTGAGCAAACAACACAACGATAGTCTGGAGCTGAGAAATGCCATGATGCAGCATCAGAACGATTTGCTCGCGGAAAATAGCCAGATGGCAGATGGAATTTTCTTCGATGTAATGATCGGAGGTTTTGAAGATTTTAATCTCGACGCTTACATGCGGGAACTTTCAGAGATTAGAAACGAAGAGTATAATGGTGAAGCAATGGTCGTGATCGGGAGATTCCGGTCTTTCAAAAAAGCCCTGCTTTACGAAAATGATTTAAAAACAATAGGTTTAAAAAATGTGAAACTGGTCGGCAGAATCGATGGAAAACTGGTTCCGTACAAGGTCGCTCACGAAGCCCTGAGCAATCAAAAATAATTGGATATCTTTACCCGTTGACCCTGCAACACAAGCCCCATGAATACTGAAAGAAACATATTGCTCGACAAACTTGAGGCGTTCATCCGAAAGTATTACAAGAACCAACTCATCAAAGGAGGACTTTGGGTTCTGGCAGGAATCGCAACCGCCTTTACACTGGCTTCATTGCTGGAATATTTCGGTCATTTTAACAAGGAAGTTCGAACCGGTTTGTTCTTCGCATTCGCAATTTTCAGTGCGGCGATCACCGGGTTTTATATAATTGTTCCGCTGCTTCGACTTTATAAATTAGGCAAGCGACTAAATTATGATCAGGCGGCTGTTATCGTCGGAAAACATTTCGAAGAAGTAGGAGACAAACTGCTCAACACACTTCAACTCGGAAAAGATGCCGGGAACAACCTGCTCCTGCAAGCCGCCATCGAACAAAAGACAGCTCAATTGAGTCCGGTACCGTTTCAACAGGCAGTAAATTTCAAAGCCAACATCCGGTATATTAAATATGCGGGTTTGCCAATTCTTGGTTTGTTGATTTTGTTGATCGTGGCTCCGGGTTTTAAAGAAAGTACCGGTCGGTTGGTTAATTACAGTGAGCATTATGAAAGAAAAGCTCCATTCGATTTTATTCTAAAAAATCAGAATCTGGAATGTCTGCAGCATCAGGATGTTGAGATCAAACTGGAAACCAAAGGAAGCGTTGTTCCGGCTGACGCATATATTCATATCGACGGCAACGATTTTAAAATGCGAAAAGATGAAAACGGCGAATTCAGCTATGTACTAAAACGACTTTCCGACAACAAGAATTTTCATTTTGAAGCCAGTGGTTTTTCGAGCCGGGAATATGAAATGCAGGTTATTCCCAAACCTACTCTGATAGAATTTGAAACCTTCCTCGATTATCCCGCTTACACAGGATTAGCAGATGAACAATTAAAAAACACTGCGGATGTAACGCTTCCGGTTGGAACCAAAATCGCCTGGAAAATGAACGTTCGCAATGCCGACAGTCTCACTTTCTTTCCTCAATTAAGCGGAGGAAAAGCAAAACGGGAAAACAAGAATTTTGAATTCTCGCATCGTGCTATGCAATCGGGTAAATACCTGATTAAAACGAGCAACTCCAGAGTTAAAAACGGCGATTCCCTCTACTATTCGATTCAGGTTATTCCTGATGAATATCCGGTAATTGAGATTGATGAAAAGCCGGATTCGCTTCGTTCCAAATTAATTTATATGATTGGAAAAGTCGCCGACGATTACGGATTTTCGAAATTAGAATTCAAATACAAATTCGTTTCAAGCGACGATAAAAGTAAGATCGGCAAATCGGGCAGTGCAAAAATCGGAGTAGACAGCCGGGCTCGTACACAAACCTTTTATCACATTTTCGATTTGGCGGAAATCGGAGTAACATCATCCGATAAGGTTGAATATTATTTTGAGATATGGGACAACGACGGCGTTCACGGAAGTAAATCCACCAAAAGCAAAACCGAAGTTTTCGAAGCACCGAGCATTGATGAGATCAACAAACAAACCCAGCAAAAAACCGATGAGATCAAATCGGATATTTCAGAACGCAAATCGGATTTGAAAGATCTGGAAAAAGATATTCTGGAGTTAGAAAAAAAATTAACGGAAAAGAAAACACTCACCTGGGAGGAAAAAAAGAAGATTGAGGAACTGCTGAAAAAGCATGAAGAACTCCAGAAGAATCTTGAAAACATTGTTGAACAAAACAAAAAGAACAATACCCGGGAAGAAGAATTCAAACCAATCGATCAGGAGATAAAAGACAAACAGGAGGAAATAGAAAAGTTGTTCAACGAAGTGATGAACGACGAGATTAAAGACCTGATGGACAAGATTCAGGAGTTGATGGACAAGAACCAAAAAGATCAGCTTCAAAACCAACTCGACAAACTCAAACTCAACGACAAGGAAGTTGATAAACAATTAGACCGGATGCTCGAACAACTCAAACATCTGCAACTCGAAAAAAAGGTGAATGAGACGGTTGAGAAATTTGAGAAACTCTCTGAGGAGCAGGAAAAACTTTCTGAACAATCGGAAGAAGGCAAGAAGAATTCTGAGGAACTTAAGAAGGAACAAGAAAAACTCAACGACAAATTCGAAGACCTTAAAAAAGACCTGAAAGACATAGACAAGAAAAATCAGGATTTAGAAAAACCGATGAATCTGAAAATGGAAGATTTAAAACCCAAATCAGATGAGGTCGATAAACAACAGGATGAAGGCACCCAAAATCTGGGAAATAATAAACAGAAGAAAGCATCTCAGAATCAGAAAAAGGCTGCCGATGAAATGAAAGAAGAAGGTGAAAAGCTTGACCTTCAGATGCAACAGGCACAAAAAGAACAACAGGCAGAAGACTACAACACATTACGCGAAATTCTCGACAACCTGATTCAGGTAAGTAAAGACCAGGAAGACCTGATGCAATCCTTCAAACAAATTCGGGGTTACAATCCGAAATATGTAGAACTGGGTCAGGAGCAAAAGAAAATTCGTGACGACACCAGAATGATAGAAGACTCACTTTTAGCCCTGAGCAAACGGGTGAAACAGGTTGAGTTTTTTATCAATAAGGAGATTGGCCTTGTTAACGATCACATGAACAAAGCGATGTCGCAACTCGGTGAACGAAACACGGGTCAGGTGATAAATCATCAGCAATATGTTATGACCAGCCTGAACAACCTCGCACTGATGCTGAGCGAAAGTCTCAAACAAATGCAACAGCAAATGAAGAGTTCGCCCGGAAGTGGATCATGCCAGAACCCCGGAGGTCAGGGAAAAGAAGGAAGCAGTCAGCCGATGAAAAACATGCGCCAGATGCAGGAAGAATTGAAGAAAATGATGGAAGGCATGCAAGACGGAGAAGGAGGACAAAAGCCGGGAAGCAAACAATTTGCGGAAGCTGCGGCCAAACAAGCTGCGATCAGAAAGATGCTACAGGATTTGCAGAAGCAACTTGAGAAAGAAGGCAAATCCGGCAAGTTGGGTGACCTTGGCAAAACCGCAGAAATGATGGACGACATAGAAAAGGATTTGTACAACAAGCGCATGAATCCCGATTTGATCAAACGTCAGGAAGAAATTCTCACAAGGCTACTCGAACATGAAAAAGCGGAAAAGGAACAGGAGAAAGACAACAAGCGTCAGTCGAATGAAGGGAAAGATAAAGAGAAACGACTTCCACCCAACATCGAGGAATATCTGAAACAAAAGGAGAAAGAACAGGAACTTCTGAAAACCCTCCCGCCGGATCTTACACCTTATTATAAAGAAAAGGTACGGGAATATTTCAGGGAAATCGGTAGCTAACTTCTATCTCAAAACAATACCGATTTCCGAGAATTTTCGCTACCCAACGGTTCACTACTAAATATGATTTAGTGTTTAACCATTCCTAATTTTTTCAGGAAGTCTTTAGAAGCTATTTCAAAAATACCGTTGAATGCATGCACTAAGCTGCCAATTTCCCGATTGATTTCTTCAACTCCTTTTTCGAATGTTTCCGTTTGCATTTCTTCTTGTTTCGCATGAAGTCGAGATACTCCACATCACCGGATTTCAGATCAAAAACCAAAAAAGTGTATTCGCTCTGGCGTACAGGTTTCAATTGCCAGTAGAGATAAACCGGCAATGCGGGCAAGGCAATTACGGATAAGATAAAAAGACCGGGACGAAAATGTTTCGAATACGTATAACTGTAAACATAGTTTAATCCTAAAAAAGATGTGCTGTGCAATTTGCCAAGTTCCGAAATTTCAGCAGTATGAAAGGATGTAAAACCGTCGCCATCGTAGAGTGTTTCTTCGTCAAGCCACATGCGCATTTCGCAGTACTCGTTAAATTTATCCGTGTTTATTGTATCCGTAACGCGGTTATTCAGCAACTGAACTTCCAAACTGTTTTTATCGGTTAGTCCTTTCAAATCATTTAACATTTCAGCCTCTCGTTCTTTGGATTTTCGAAGCATTGTTTCCATGGCTTGCCGGTTGTCGTACCCAAAATAAATCGGCGAAATCATCATCAGATTCCGCACTTCACGGATATCGTATTTAGAGTAAGAACCATCTTTATCGGTATTTTCCAGTAAGGCAAGTTGTGCATCAAAATCAGCCGTGTCCTGATAATTCGTGAATTCGCCGTACATGGTTCTAAAGACTGTTTCGAATTCCGCGTTTGTGAATAGTTTTTCAAAGGCGGAGTTGCAATAGCTGTATCGATCCGGTTTTTTGGTTTGATAGGTAGAATAAACTGAATCGCTTTCTGAAACACGGCTATAAAAATCGGATTTGAGTCCGGACCTTTTTGCGAGTTCTCGCATACTCTGAAATTTCAGAGATGATGAAAATGCGGTATCTGAAATCGCGTTTGCATGTTCCCAGATAAATTTTACCGCGTAAGTGTTCATCTCCTTTCGGTTAAGGCTCGATGTAAGACACCGGATCGCCTGTTGTTTTCCCTCAAAATCTTTGTAGCCTTTAGAATAAACGGTCTTCTGCGAATTATTAATAAACATCTGCATTCCGTACCAACACATCAATTCCGCTTTTAATAGAAATGGATGTTTCGGGTCGCTCTGCTTCAGCATTTGAATCTGATATAAAGCCATCGGATAATCCGCCGACCGCAACAAACAATTCACAATTTCAAAGGCAGCGAGCTTTTTCAGATAATTAAATTCATTGCTGTCTTTCAAAATAAATTCGGGATTGGATAAACCGACAGAATCGTTTCGCATCAGAAAACCCAAAGCTGTTTTTCGCTTCTTAATATTCGGATGGGTGTACCACATGTCATTAATATCTTCCTCAACTTCAATTTTTTTAAATTCCTTCAGTTTGTATTTATCCGGGAAATGAAAACCGTTTGTTTCAAAATAATTCCAATCCAGATCAACCTCCTGGGCCGGCAAATAGCTGTACAGAAGAAAATCCATTACACTCACCGAAGATTTCGACTGGTAGCCTGCTTCCACATAAAGTTTGTAACCGAATTCATCGGCTTCGGTTTCATCTTTCCGATCGTATTGAAGTGAGGTTAAAATCCGCTCAATAAAATTGAGATGCTTATAGGATTTCCCACTTTTAAGTTCTTGCTGTCTGCTAAATTTTTGCATGGAATGGCCATTAACATAATGCCCGATTTCATGTGCTAAAACAAATGCGAGTTCTGCTTCATTTCGAACACGGGCAACCAATCCTAGGTAGAGATAAATAATTCCTTCATCGGTTGTCATCGCATTCACCTGATCAGATTTTACAAGGTAAACCCGAACCGGTTTTTTGAGATTCAGATTTTTAGTGAGTCGGTCAACGATCGATTGTGCATAAGCAGTAATCGGATCACCGTACGAAACTTCTCCGCTCCACAACAACAAATCGTTGTGATAATTAATTACCGTCGAAAACTTGCGGCTGTTCTTTTTATTGAGTTTGCCCGATTGCCGGATTTCCCGAATTCCATCATCTATTTTTTGTTCCAGACTCTTACTAAAATCCAAGGGAATGGAACCTTCGCAGCGCAACCCGTTAAAATCATCCGGAATATTCTGCGCCTCGCTGTTCAGCACACAAAGCAAAAGCGTGATGGAAATAATATATTTAAAATTCATGGCCAGTAGTCTGACAGGTGTGAACCGAAATACGGCAAAAACCCTGAGAAACGAAAAGGAATAAATCGAGATTACCATAAGTTTGAACCCGTAAAATGAATGCTGGAATTATCTTTATAATCCTTCTGTCAACGGGCATCGTACTGTTTATCTTGTCTGTTGTTTATCGACGAAGAAAAAAATTGCGAACCGGACTCATTGTCGGGGGAATTCTGATCGGTGTAATTCCGATGCTGGTGTATTTCAGTCTGCAACTGATGTCCTTCATACGCGAGAGAAATTTTGTCGGAACCTATATCGTGGAATCCGAAGATGTTGGCAAGGTCGAAATCCGTTTATTCGAAAACAATACTTTCGAAATGACCGCCGCTGAATGTTCAGTCGGTTTTGTTCAAGGCGAATGGAAATGGAAGTGGATTGGAACCGATGGTTGTCTCAATTTTATTTCAACCAGTCAGCGAATGGGCGATGCCGACATTCACGAAAGCGAAATCCTGAAATTCAGGCATGTTCCGGTTTGCTTAAAACTCTCCGGCGATCTTCATTTTAAGAGAACCACCCGGGAAACCGGGAAACCGAGAGAAGAATTCAGCTACTAAATTCTTCCAGAAATTCCTGCTTTCTGCGCACGGCAATTTCTAATTCATCGCCGTTGGTCATTTGAGCATATCCGCCTTTACCGCGCTTATATCCTTTAACATGTTCAAGATTAATAAGATGGCTTTTATGAATTCGTAAAAACCCGGATGGTGCCAACATCTCATCAAAATGTTTCAGGGTTTTGCAAATGGTTTTGCGCTTTCCGTTGGTGAAATAAAAATCGGTGAGATTGTCGTTTGCCTTGCAATACAGAATGTCTTTCAACTGTGCGATTTCAAACCCGTCGAGTTCCGGAAGTACAATCCGTTTCAAACGGTTTTCCCCTGTGTTCAGATTTTCCTTTAAAATTCTCGCCGAAAGCAACCGATCTTTATTCTTGAGATTATCCTGAACCTTCTCAACCGCCGAAACCAATTCATCGATATCAATCGGTTTTAGCAAATAATACGAAGCACTCATGTTGAGCGCCTTTAATGCATAATGACTAAAAGCGGTAACAAACACCAGTTCGAAATCCACTTCATCAACCGATTCGAGTAAATCAAAACCATTTCCATACGGCATTTCAACATCGAGAAAAACAAGATCGGGTTTGTGAAGTTCAATTGCTGACTGACCATCGCGAATATTTCCGGCTTCGGCAACTACCGACACAGTGGTACAATATTTTGCCAGATAATTTCTGAGGGTTTCGCGACTCACCGGTTCGTCTTCGATGATCACCGCTTTTATTTCAGGTCTCTGCATATTTCTTTTCGTCGATGTCGATGTAGGGCAAATGAATAATTACAACCGTTCCGCTTCCGTCTTCTTCGAGGTTTCGGATATCGGCGCTCAAACGAATTTTATGCACCTGATTCAATAGTTCCAGACGCGATTTGGTATTGCTGATTCCGGTTGATTTTCCGTCTTTCTGATTCCGGGTTTTCAGTGCTTCAGATCGTTCGCGACCGATTCCGTTGTCGATGATTTCAATCCGTATATTTTCTTCCTCGGCGATAAAACTCACATTGAGTTTCCCAGTGGTTTCGCGGTATCGCAAGCCGTGCCATATCGCGTTTTCGATATACGGCTGAACCAGCATTGGCGGAATTAAAAGCCGCTCCGAATCGAGATCTTCATCAACATATAATTCAAATTCGAAATGTTCATGAAACCGGAGATGCTCGAGATTCAGATATTTTTCCAAAACCGAAATCTCTTCACTCAAGGTCACAAAATCTTTTTTCGAATGTTCGAGAACTGTTCGCATCAGACGGGCAAATTCGGTAAGATATTTATTCGCCGACCGGTCATCACTTTTAGAAATAAAACTGTTTACCGAGTTCAGAGAATTAAAGATAAAATGCGGATTCATCTGGCTTCTCAGCGATCGAATCGACAACAGTTTATTCGCGAGTTGTTTTTGTTTAATGCTCCGGAACAGAATTAAAATTCCCACACCCAATAAGAGCATGGCGCCAATCAGAAAATAATTGATCCGCCGCTGATCATGATTGGTTTGTTCCTGAAGAGATTTTTGTTTTTCCAGCAGATCAATCCGTTGTTCGTCTAATTCTTTATCCCGAACCAAAAGCGCAATTTGTTTCTCTTTATTCTGAATACTGCTGTTGCTCAGATCCCGTTGGTTTAATTCTTCTTCCCGCTGAGTAAGAATTTCCTCCTGCAAA
Source organism: Bacteroidota bacterium (assembly GCA_016124755.1). Lineage (GTDB taxonomy): Bacteria > Bacteroidota > Bacteroidia > NS11-12g > UBA9320 > WGNA01. The sequence continues at coordinate 67,778 of WGNA01000030.1, forward strand.
CTTTTGTATTTCTCAAATGTCTTCTTCGCATCGTCGATCCGGCCCAATTGAACGTAAGCATCGCTCAAAGCGCGGTAGGTTTCTCCAGAGTTTTTAATTTCCCCCAGTTCTTCCGAGAGATTAATGTTTTCCTTTAAAAAGGGAATGGCCTCATTCGCCCGGTTCATAAAAAGATAGTTGTTGGCGATAATGGAATTGCTGGTCCACATCTCCGCTTTATTCCCGGTCTTTTTGTTAACCTTAAGTGCTTTCTTCTCATACTCATTGCTCACTTCGTATTTCCCAACCGAGTTATAAGAGTTGCCAACACTTCTGTATGCATTCACCTGTTGTTCTTCCGGAATTTCTGTGTCGGCTAATGTTCCCGCCAGTTTAAAATACCGCAGCGCCATCGTCGTGTCTTTCAATCCGGCAAAACACTTCCCGATGTTATCATAGGTTCCGGTAATCTGCGGCTTCTCTTGTTTGGATTGATAATACGAAAGGAGTTGCTGGTAATAGTTTTTTGCTTCGGTGTATTTGCCTGTATTGAAAAGCAACCTGCCCAGACTTTCTTTGGTTTGAATTTCGTCTTCTACATTTCCCGAATTTGTTGCCATCTTCAGAAACTGCGAGTAAATGTCAATCGCTTTTTTGAACTGTTTGTTCGACTCATACGCGGCTCCGAGATGTTTGTAAACAGAATAAAGTGCCTTTGAGTCGTTGAGTTTTTTAAATTCTTCTAAAGCTTTTTCGTAGTAAGAAACCGATTCTAGAAAATTATTGAGACTGTAATGAATTGCTCCTAACGTTTGATAGGAGTAAGCTTCCCCTCTTTTATTTCCGGTACTGTAGCTTTTTGTAAGAGCCGATTCAACTTCTGTGAGCGCTTCTTCCGGTTTCGAATTCATCATGTTATTCGCCTTATTCAAGGATTCGAATAATTCCGCATTAAGAACTTCCTGAGATTCGAGAGAACGCGACGACTTGCTCTGCCCGAAAACCGAACTGGCTATTAAAATTAAAGTTGCGCTGAAAAGGAATCTACTCTTCATCCGAAACAAAGATAAACACGCGAATCGAAGCCGGATGCCGGATTGCTCTTCACAATTCTGTATAAATGCAACGTTCACCATGTTGTTTCAAACGCTTTCTAAATCGATGATTACGTTAACTCTTTCCGCCTGTTTCCGCTCTATTCCCGCCGATACCTTTGATCATACGATTTAGAAAATAATACAGCTCATGAAACGTAAACTCATCTGGCTCCCGGCTTTCCTTATTGGTTGTGTTGCTCTTTCAACCTTGCTTTTGAACAGAGCTTCCGGATCGCGGTCGCACAATTATGTTCAACAGATCTCCCTTCCCGTTCCTGAGGTAAATCAGGTAACGGATGTAACTTCTACGGAAGCGAAAAAAATTCAGCTCGCTCTTTTATTGGATACGAGCAACAGCATGGACGGGTTAATTGATCAGGCCAAACAGCAGCTTTGGAATATTGTGAATGAACTGGCCCGGGCATCCAAAGACTCTGTATCAGCAAATATTGAAATTGCCTTATACGAATACGGCAACGACTGGCTTTCGGTGAGTTCGGGTTATATACGGCAGGTTACAGCTTTTAGCAGCGATCTGGATAATCTGAGTGCTAAATTATTTGAACTAAAAACTAATGGTGGAAGCGAGTACTGTGGACAGGTAATCCGGGATGCGGTGAACGGATTAAAGTGGTCAACCAACGACAGTTGCTACAAAGTAATATATATAGCGGGCAATGAACCATTTAACCAGGGATCGGTAAGTTTTAAAGAATCATGTGAGATCGCACATTCTAAAGGCATTAATGTGAACACTATTTTTTGTGGGCAATATGCAGGTGGACTGGCAACTAATTGGTCGAAAGGAGCAGAAATCGGAGGCGGAATTTATCTCAACATCGACAGCGACCAGCGAACGGTTCAGGTTGCTACTCCGTATGATGCACAGATTCTCCAACTCAATCAGCAGTTGAATCAGACCTATATTTATTATGGAAAAGAAGGAGAAACCAAAAAAGCGAATCAGGAAAGTCAGGATGCAAATGCCGGAAAATATTCTGCTGCCAACACCGCAAAACGGGCGATTTCAAAATCTTCAAAAATCTATTCTAACGAGAGCTGGGATTTGGTGGATGCGTATGAAAAAGATTCAGCGGTTATTGCCAAAGTTGATAAATCAACTCTTCCGGAAAAGTACCGCAATCAGACCACAACTCAACTGAAAGAGACAGTGAAGGCAGAGAATGAAAAACGATCTGAATTGAAAAAGGAAATTTCACACCTTGGGGTTGAACGGCAGAATTACATCACCAATCAGACTTCATCGGATTCATCAAACAACAATACTTTAGGTGTGAAGATGATTAACACAATCCATGAACAGGCGGGCAAAAAAGGTTTTGTTTTTAAGGAGGGATAGGGAACTGATTTACAATATCACGTGATTCAAAAAAAGGAGGCGCAGGTCTCCTTTTTTTGTTGCCTGACAAATATCACTTGCAGGATTCAAATCCATTTTTAACTTTGCCTAACGAATGTTCGTTTATGACTTCCCGACAACTCGAATTACTTCAGATCGCACAAGCACTTTTTAAGGAAAAGGGATACGCTGCTGCATCAGTTCGCGACATTGCAAAGGCTGCTAATGTTGAGCCGGCAAGTCTTTACAGTCACTTTAGCGGAAAGGAAGATTTACTCGATGCCACCTGTTTTGAAATGGCGGAAAAATTTCTGACAGCCATCGAAGAGGTGAACGACATTTATTTTAATGCCGAACAGCGGTTGCACATGGCTGTTCACAACCACGTTAAAATTCTCACCGAAAACCTGAATGCTTCGTATGTCTTTCAGCGGGAATGGCGGCATCTGGGTGAACCCCGGAAATCAGAATTTATTGAATTGAGAAACCGCTACGAAGACGGTTTCCGGAAAATAATTGAAAACGGTATTGAAGAAGGACTCTTTAACGAAGTTGATATTAAGATCGCAACACTTACGCTTCTTTCCAGTCTGAACTGGATTGTGGAATGGTACCGCACTGATGGAGCCAAAGGAGCCGAACAAATTGCCGATCAGTTATACGGATTTATACTCACCGGTCTGAGAAAAGACCCTTTATAATCAACAAGACATTGTAACGCTATGTACGGAAACGCTTATATCGATCCTAATGAAACACCGGAAATCCTACAGGGAGAAGATCCGGTTTTGCTTGCCGAGTTCGAAGCCAGAATTCAGGCCGGAGAAAAAATTGAACCGCAGGATTGGATGCCAAGGGAATACCGGAAGCAGCTAATCCGCATGATTGAGCAGCACGCTCATTCCGAAATTATCGGTGCTCTTCCGGAAGGAACCTGGATTACCAGAGCTCCCGGTTTTCGTCGTAAACTCGCTTTGATGGCAAAAGTTCAGGACGAAGTAGGTCATGCTCAGCTCTTGTATTCAGCCGCCGAAACATTAGGGAAAAGCCGCGAAGCCATGATCAATGATCTGATCACCGGCAAATCGAAATATTCGAATGTGTTCAACTACCCGGCGATTACCTGGGCCGACTCCGCAATCATAGCCTGGTTGATTGATGCCGGTGCAATTGTTAACCAGCTCGCAAATTCAAAAGGAAGTTACGGCCCTTATTGTCGTGCCTTGGAACGCATTTGTTACGAAGAGTCGTTTCACCTGAAATACGGACACGACAACGTTGTGCATCTCGCAACCGGAACCCCGAAACAACGACAAATGGTTCAGGAAGCACTTACACGATGGTGGCCGCCGATTATGCATTTCTTTGGACCGAGTGATAAAATTTCCGTGCACTCCGAAATTCTGATGCGTTGGAAAGTTAAAATGGCTTCTAACGACGACATGCGTCAGCAATACCTCGACATGTACGTTCCCAAAATCTGGGATCTCGATCTCGTTCTGCCGGATCCGAACCTGAAGAAAAATAAAGAAACCGGTAAGTGGGAATTCACCGAACCCGATTGGGAAGAGTTCAAGCGCGTTATTAACGGCAATGGTCCGTGTAACGCCGAACGACTTGCCGTTCGACGAATGGCCGAAGAAAAAGGCCGTTGGGTTCGTCGGGCGATTTTGGGTGACAATGCAAAATACACTGTACCACTCGCCTGATTCTGACCTTGCAAGGATGGAAGTTTCTGTTAAATTTGGTAGGTTTTATCAATTCACTTTTGCGATGAAGAAGGTAGTTCTTTCCATGTTGGCAGTTTTTTCCGGTTTCCAGCTTTTAGCGCAAAACGTCCCGAACAGTTCGTTTGAAACCTGGTCGACCCAAACCGCATTTTCTCCAACATCATGGATAACTGCCGGCCCGGTATCTCAATGTGAAGAAACCTTCGAAGGGAGTTTTGCGATCAAATTAGAAAATAAAGAACAGAACAACACCCGAAGCTTTGTTTCCACCGGTGCATTTTCAGAAGGAAAAATTGGGGGTTATGCCTATGATGAGCAGCCGCTCAGTCTTAGGTTTCATGCCAAATACGATCTGGCTCCCGGAGATAAAGCTCAGGTAGCAGCTATTTTCACGCTAAAAGGAAATGCACTTGGGTATGTTACCATAAACATTGAAGGAAACAGTGCAGATACTTTCGGTTATTTCTCGGTTCCGATTACCTGGCAGCTCTCCTCAATACCCGACTCTGTTGGCATTATTCTGAGTTCAATTGATCTCAATACGCAGGAAGTGAACGGCGACGGTTACATCATATTTGATGATTTATACTTCGCCTCCATCAGCACCAGAAATAAAGAAATCCAAAACGGGAGTTTTAATAAATGGAACAACAAGAGTTATCCGGTTTTGGATAATTGGTACACAACTGATGATTTCTATTACGAAAACTCTGGAGTGCGACTCGATCCGGCAATTGTTTCCTCAACAACAGACGGAAAAGCAGGGAAAGCTTTGTTGCTGAAAAATCAGATAGTGGGTTCGGATTTGCTTCCCGGAGTTGCCTTTACCGGAACCGATATATCCAAAATTGAAAGACCTTCTTTCCGGATGAATCAGAAGTGGAAGTATTTATCGGGTTATTATAAATACAATCCGCAAAACGGAGACACTGCCGTGATTGCGGCCATCCTTTTTAAAAACGGAGTACCCATTGCCAATGCTCAATTTGTTATTAAGCAAACCGTAAATGCCTGGACATACTTCGCAGTGGAAATTGGTTATGCAATCGACATTGTCCCCGACAGCGCAACCGTTGTTATTTTTAACAGCAACCCGGATAATCCGCAAGGAACCGGAACCATTATGTATGTTGATGATGTGATGTTTTCCGATCATAATCTTGGGGTAATTGATCTTACCCGAAGCAAGCTCACCGTTTACCCGAACCCTTTTAAAGACGAAATAAAAATTACCGGACTCGATCGGGTTGACGGAGCCACTTATTCGGTTCGGGATGCAACCGGAAAAGAATTCAGATCCGGTGAAGTACACAGAGAAATGACCATTGATATGCGGGATGCCGGAGCCGGTATTTATTTCCTCCATATCGAAGGCCGATACGTTAATACAGATAAAATTTTACTCAAGGAATGATTGAATCTCTTGATCCGCGCATCACGCGGGCGAACATTGAAGCGGATAGTGCTATTGATCCGTTGACACCGTTGGATCAGTTTCAGACTTTCGAAGTCTTTCATCAAAAAAAACGCGGGCAACAACATGTTCATGTAGGAATTGTTCACGCACCCAACCCGGAGATGGCACTGCTTTATGCTAAAGAACAATATTCGAGACGCGGACAGACTTCCAACCTATGGGTGGTTCCAACCAGTTGTGTTACCGCAACCGAATATTTCGACGACGATATTTTCAGCACAACTGAAGAAAAGATTTACCGCGATCCGGGAACGTATAAAGTGATAGATCGCATCAAAGCATACAAAGAGAGAAAAGCACAAACCCAATCGTAAGAAACAGCATGGATTTTTTTAACGAAAACCACGTAAACGCAGCAAAGGATCTGCTGTATAAAATGGCTGATGATCAATTGATCATTGGTCACCGTAACAGTGAATGGACCGGACTCGGACCTATTCTCGAAGAAGACATCGCTTTCAGCAGTATGGCTCAGGACAAAATCGGACAGAGTGAGCATCTGTACAATTTGCTTCACGAACTTGGAGAAGCAGATGCCGATACAGTTGCCTTCACCCGAAATGCAAATCAGTTTCACTGTTGTCAATTCGTGGAATTCCCAATCGGAGAATACGACTTTAGTCTTGTACGCCATTTCCTTTTCGACATGGCTGAATATATTCGGTTTGAAATGCTAACCGGCTCGAGTTATGAAAATCTGGCCCGCATTGCGAAAAAGTACAAAGGGGAAATCAAGTACCACACAATGCACGCAAACACCTGGCTCCAACAATTATCTCACGGTAACGAAGAGAGCAAAGCCCGCATGCAAAGTGCTTTGAACGATTGCTGGAATCTCGCACTTGGCATATTCGAGCGAGGAGAATATGAATCGGTTTTGAACGAAAGCGGAATTTTTGCCGGAGAAGCAGAACTACAGGAGAAGTGGCTCGAAACCATTTTACCACTGATTGAAAAAGCCGGACTTTCTGTTCCGGAAAAATCAGAATGGTCGCCGGTTTATGGTGGCAGAAAAGGCTTTCACACAGAATTTCTCCAACCGCTTCTTACAGAAATGACGGAAGTGTATTCGATCGACCCGACCGCCGAATGGTGATATTTTAAGTGATGTCAACAACTGTAATTGACAGCGATTTTATCCGGGAAATTCTGCTGGAAGTTAAAGACCCGGAAATTCCTACCATCAGCATTGTTGATCTTGGAATTGTCACCGATATTAAGGTTGACGGGGATGCGGTATATGTTCAGCTCACACCCACTTTTGCCGGTTGTCCTGCACTTAAAATTATGGAGCAAATGGTTCGCGATCGTTTGGCACAGGAACCGGGAATTGCCAAAATCACAGTTGAAACCACTTTTGACAAGCAATGGAATACCGACATGATTACAGATGCGGGAAGAGAAGCATTGCTGAAACACGGACTCGCTCCACCCAAACACCACGAAGGTTATCTCGAACTGGATGTTTTATCCGATACTCCCTGCCCCTATTGTGGCAGCCGAAATACAACCCTGAAAAGTCCTTTTGGCCCTACATTATGCCGAAGTCTTCATTACTGCAACAACTGTCTGCAGGCCTTTGAAGGTTTTAAACCGGTTGGTTAACCTCCAGACGAAACTGCACCTGCCGAAGCGTTTTGTTTGAGTGAAGTTCCCTGATACAGGAAGATGAAATCACCATCGGGATTCGAATCACCAAAGGAACCATAACAAACTTTTTGTCTGCCTTCTTCGGTAAACCGCATGTTGCCGGCAAAATCAGCTAAGGTAAGAATGCCTCCTTTAGAAGATCCCTTTGTGTTAAGAGTGGCAATAAACCTTTCCGCAAAAGGAGAGTGACTTCCGCGTCCGTCTGAAACATACGTACTGTCACCGCTTGTGAGATACAACCGGGTTTTAAATTTCAAATTATCTCTGAAGAACTGAGACGGGTTTGCGATCATGGCATTAACCGACTGATCTCCATAATACGGAGCTGTTTTTTGATTAAATCCGGCACCTCCGTAACATACATCCATCGTTAGCAACACATGCTGGCAACTGTAAATATTATTCAAACCATTTTTCACCCATTCAAAAGACAGGTAAGAAGACATGGTCTTTTCTTCGTCTATTGGTCTTGAATCTTTGCAAACAATTTGTCCGCCCAGAAAGGTATGGTGAACGCCGTGACCTGCGAAGAAAACAAACAACTGATCTTTGGGTCCGTATGGTTTTGAGAAGTAACTCATCAGGGTATCTTTCATCTGATTGAGTGTTGCGTTGCGAATTATTTTAACATTAAAACCGTAGTCTGCCTGCAGAATCGCTCCGATTTGTTCGGCATCGTTGATCGGGTTTTTGAGATCAGACCAAAAATCATATTCGTCGGTTGCGAAAAGCAAAGCATAGTTGGTTCCCTGTGCGTTGTCGTTCGGTCCTTTGCTCATGGCAGAATTGGATAGTTCACGGTTCAGATAGAACGAGTCTGTTCCCCACAATCCATTTTTGTCTTTGGCTTTCACAACTATTTTAGTCCAGCTCTTAACAAAATCTGACGTGAGATTAAACTTACCGTTTTGCGTAAAATCAACCGGTTTCCCATTTATCAGAATCTGCTCAATACCACTTGCGTCAACCGCCTGACCGTTAATATTTCCTTCGGCAGAAACCGATTTTGATTTCCCGCCACGAGTTCCTTCACCACCAACTGCACCCGATATGTAAATCATCGGAGGAATTGTGTCTTTACCAGCTTCATTATAAATCGGAGAATATGCCACCGGAAAATCGGCTCCGTAACTGTAGCTCTTTAATTCAAATTGCATGTTGTTACGACTGAGTTTTCCGTACATATATCCCTCAAGACCTTTCGCAGAAATCTGAGCCATGGAAGTTCCGGCATCGGTTCCTTCTATTTTTATTCTTGAATTCCACGTAACCATTGCATCTCCGCTCAGACCTTTTATTAAATAAGATGTAAACAACCCGGATTTTTCATTCGGTAATTCCACTCTTCCATCGGAAAGAATAAAGGTGAGGTTCTCATTATTAAATAACATTTCAGATGTCTCCTTCTGCTCAGCATATTGTTTAATAAAAGATGAATTAGCCGCATCCATCAGAATGAGTTTTTTGTCGGCCTGCATCATCTTAATCCATCCGATCAGATGTTGGTTATTTAAGGTATCAATACCGAAAATCATCTGACCGTTTCCGTTCTTTGGTGAATAACCGCTGTAATAAAGAACAAAACAATCACCGGGTTTCGAGTCGGTGATAACATGTTCAAACGCTTTCCTCAATTCGAGAGCCGATGAATTTTTAGAATTAAAAACATGGATATCGGTTTTATCAAATACCTGAGTAGATTTTTCACGGATGGTATTCGCAATTAAATCGGCATCGGTTTCAGCATACCGGTAACCATTTCCATGATAGTTATTCGATCCGATACTGATCACATACAGATTGTTACTTCGGGTTTGAATCTGCATTTTTCGTTGAGCCGCATATTGCATTTTGCGGTACATATCTTCCTGCACATCGTTATTCAGCCAATCGTAAACATTAGCAATATTTTCAAGATCACTGATTTCATTGCTCAGATCACTCAGTTTTGTGCGGCTTACTTCCCAGCCTGCCTGATAACGGTCGACCGCTTTGTCGAAATCCTTGTTTTTATAATATTGGTATGCCGCCCACCTGTAATAAGACCGAAGCCAATCGTATCGGATAGATTCGCCTTTCAATTCATTACTGATGGAATTTTCAAATGCTTTAGCGGCCTGGGCATATTCCCCTTTGTCCTGAAGTTTCTTTCCCTCTTCGAAACTCTCATTTGCCTCAACTTTAAATTTATAATGCCTGTCCCATTGCTGCTGAAGAAAATCCCGTTCTCTCCGAACCACATTCGGCTGCCAGTATTTATCAATGAAGAACTGAAAATCTTTCATGATTCCCTCGGTAAAACTGGATGTGTAATTCATGTTCTCAAGACACATCATATATAAATCACGGGCTTTGTTCTGATTGTCGGTAAGCAAATAAGCATGTGCGAGATTCATGATGTAGGTGGTATTAAAACTATCGAGATGAAAGGCCTTCTCACAATTTTTTAAGGCATCCGGAAAATTCCCCTGCTTTAACTGAGCCCAGCCGTACATTCCATAACCCCCGGCCCATTCGGGGTACCTTTCCATCAGATAGGTGTATTGTTCTAATGCCCGTTTATAATCTTCATTACTCAAATAAGCATTGCCCAAAAACCAGTTTGTATTATCGTTTTGAAAACCTGCCTTTAAAGCCTCTTTATAGGTATCAATTGAGCTCTCATATTTCTTTTGATAGTCTAAATTTTGTCCCTTCAAATTGAGGAATTCAACGACCAGACTGTCGTTCTTTAATTTTTTGGCAATCCCGATTAACTGATCAGCCGAACGGTTCACCACATCGTAAGCCGAGTCTCCAATCAGGTTGTAATACGTATCCGATAATTTTTTATAGTCAAGTCCTTCGCTGTTTATATAGCCCATATTCTGATCAACCCACTCTTGAAGAGAGTCGTGTTGAGACATATAAATGAAATCATTTGTGAGTGTCTCGATGGTGGATTCTCCCAACGGCGTAAAGTTGATTATCCATGTGGCGTAAGTTTCATCGATACGGTATTTGCGGCCCATGTATTTGGCCGGATACGATTTCACAAAATCGAGAAAATCAAACACGTCCTGATTGCGGGTATTCAACATTGCCTCCCACATGTTGGAACCCTGGTATTTGCCGCCAGCCAGAGGAATGTTTAGCTTGTCGGTTGAATCATTGGGGTTGTAAAGGTAGTCTGCAGTTTCATAAACAATTCTTCGCATCACAGATACAATTGCTTCTTCTGAAGTTTCTTTTGTAATGCTCCGGATCTGGCAATAGTTGAAGAGCCTTTTTTTGAAGTCGTTAGCGAAAATTACGTTGAGTTTGGTGAGTTCAAACAACAATCCTTTGTAGGTGCTAACAGGAACCGGAACTCTCACCAAAGCATTATCGCCAGAAAGCAATGTGAGATTTTTGCCGTCACCCGAACGAACGGCTTTTGCAATTGAATAGGTGTTGTGAATTTCGGTAATAAAGTACTTCCCGTACTCCCGGTTGCCCCTTTCGGAGTCACTGTCGTAGCGGGTGAGAATCCAACCGGTTTGTTCGGCTTCAACACCTTCGTTTTTCCCGGCTTCGAGTTCAAACCAGGTGGTATCTCCTTTAATCTTCAAGATTTTTCCAACCGGAAAATACAGGTTGTCGTACAACACATCGCCTTCCGGAAATGGAAGTTGTACATCGTATTTTCTAATGCTGTCCTGCAAATCGGCGGCTTTATCATTTGCAGATTTTGCCTTTTCGTAATCTCCGCCTCTCGCATAATTGATCGAAGCCAGAAAATAATATTCAGAAGACTGTGCCAGATAGGTATTGTCTGAAATAAGCCAACTGCCCAGTTCTTCCAGAATCTGTCCGATGAAAGTATAATCCGGCTTCTCATAGGTCAGCTCTGTTTGCATTGCGGAAACCATGAGTCCTGCCATTTTCGAATAATCCTGCTTTTCAAGAGCATCCTTTGATTTTTGATATTCGGCGGCGGCTTTCTTACTATTCTGCGCAAAAGATGAGTTGATCCCGAGGAATAAAAGTGCGAAGAAGAAAAGGGTATAAATCCCAGTGGCCGGATTTACAAAACGCTTTATGTTAAAATTCTCCATACTCATTCAATTAATGAAGGTTTCCAAATTTAAATCATGAGGTGATTAAGTGCTTTAAAGTGCTCATATATTCACAGACCCCAGTTGAAGTAAATGAAGCCGGATGGAAGTGAGCCGGCGTATCACGACTATTTTTGCCCGATGGATCTCAGGAAATACTTCGACATTGCGGAAGACGCAATCCGAACAATAGGTGTTGACCCGGAAACAACCCGATGTGCCGGCGAAGGCCAGTGGTTGCTGGAAAGAGGAGAAATTGAAATTTACGTTGATATATGGCAGCCCAAAGATCATCATCAATGGGAATATTTCAGGGAAGATGAGCCGTCTGCCATGTTTCAGGTGGTTTCTCCGGTGTGTTATATTCCCAAAGATCAAAGTCTGACAAAGGCATTTTACGAAGAACTTCTTTATATAAACCACCACATGTTTTACGGTGCATTTACGGTAAATCCGGAAGAAAAAATGGCGGCAATCGTTCACAAAAGATTGGTGGAAGGTCTCAATCGGGTTGAAATGATAGAGCCCATTGAAGCCATCGGATATTACGCTGAAAACCTAAGGGAATTTCTTTCGGCGAAATACGATCTCAAAAAAATTGAAAAAATTAATTAGTACAGGCAACCGACCCAACGTGTGTTACATCTTGGGTTCAAAGGATGCAGAATGAAATTCCTTCATGACTTCGGAAAAGTACGATACGGAGAGGAGATTAATAGAGGAATGTCTGAAGGGAAATTCAACTGCGTTCGGAGAACTTTATAAGATTTTATCAGAAAAAATGTACACGGTAAGCCTTCGATATATGCAAGACGACAACGACGCACAGGACGTGTTGCAGGAAGCTTTCATCCGTATCTATAAAAATCTCTCCTCCTTTCGTTTCAATGGTTCTTTTGAAGGCTGGTGCCGGCGAATTGTTGTGAACAGCGCAATTGAACACATCCGAAAAAGAAACCGTCATCCTTTCGACGACATCGAAACTACAGATGCCATTTCGGTGGATGCTAAAAGTTTTGAAAAACTGAGCATGCAGGATTTGATGGGTATGATCCGGTCTCTTCCGGATGGATATCGTACGGTTTTTAACATGTACGTAATTGAAGGTTACAGCCACCGAGAAATCGGAGAGACATTAGGAATAAGTGAAAACACCAGTAAGACCCAACTTTTCAAGGCAAGACTGGCACTTCAGAAAAAACTAAACAAACCGGCCGTTTGAAAAACGATTTCAACATAGAATCCTTCGACGAGCTTTTTAAACAAACGTTTGAAAGTGCCCAGACTCCGGTTCCTCCGGGCGTTTGGGAAGGAATTTCTACCGCAACTACCGGTGCCGCTACAACTGCAACAACATCCACATGGCTTACCAAGCTTCTCGGTTGGAAAGGAGTTGCTATCATCAGCACCGTTGCAACTATAACCACGTTAACTATCACTAACTTAACCGCACCAAACAAACCAGATTCATCTACTACGGGTTCAGCCCCTGAAAACCAGATCTCAGAAACCCAAAATGATGTTTCGAATCCGGTGATCAGCAGTAATGATGAATTAAAAAAATCTGAAGATCAAACTTCCGCAGGTGAAAATGTGACTGTCAAAAACGAGAACTCAACTTCTCCTCAAAACACTTCACATAAACCTGCAAACAATGGTACTCTGGCTCCAACCAGTTCAGATCATTTACCCCCAACTTACCCGGGTTCTCATGGTGAACACACACCAAATCTTTTAACCCCCACTAAGACTAATGAGAACCCGGAAGTTGAAATCAATCTGGTGATAAACAAACATCAGATCTGTGTCCCCGGAACTATTTCCGCCGGTTTACAAACAGATGAACACATTACGGTTATTGAATGGAAACTAAACGGTAAGGTACTTACTTCCAAATCTGATCAACTCGAAATTGCCATTACAAACACCGGCCTGAACACACTTTATGTTAAAGTAAAAGACAGCAAAGGCCGGATTTACGAACGAAATAAAACAATAGATGGACGCCGTGTTTCGGCAAAATTCAGTGTTGATCAATCCGAAATTGATCTGGGTTTTGTTTCGATAAAAGCGAACGAATCCACCCCCTTGAACAGTTGGTTTGTAAACAGTGTGAAATATGGAAGTGGCAGTGAAATCCGGGTTGATGTTTCGGAAATGAGTTCACTTCAGGTGATGCACATAGCCCGTGATGCCGCAGGTTGTAGTGATACCGTTGTTCAACCGGTGAATATCCGCTCCTGTACAATAGACCCGAATACAGTTCCAAACATATTAACGCCTGAACTGGCCGACGGAAAAAACGATGTGTTCGAAATAAATGTCCCTTCGGAAGAGGATTATTATCTTGTGGTATATTCGAGAGACAACAAGGTTGTATTTGAATCAAACTCACCAAAAATTCTTTGGAATGGATCTATGCTTAACGATGGTGAAGCACTCCCCTACGGACCCTATTATTATAAGTTGAGATACAAATGCAACGGCACGATGAAATTTGTGCAGGGAGTGGTGAATATTCAGTAATTAATGAATTTGAATAAACAAGGAAATATCAATAATTTGGCGAGCCCTTTTTTGGAACGGGTCTTCGCGCATAAAAAACTTCTTAATGCCCGAAATCAAATGTTTATGGAAATGATTAAAAAGACAGCATGGCTACTGCTGCTACCATTGTTTTTACTGGTAGTTCAGTTTAACACCGCCGATGCACAAACCTGTAACCCGGCTTATACAGGAGCAGAATGTGTTGGCGCACCTATTAGCTTTAAAGCTAATTCCGTTGGTTACACCGTAGGTTCGAGTACCTGGGTGTGGGACTTCGGCGATTCTCAATCTCAAAGCGGAACTACCGCCAACGACAGAGATCCGGTTCACACGTACGCTGCTCCCGGAACCTATACCGTAAAACTTACGGTTTCCGGTACGTTGCCTACGTGTACCAAGTCCATTACCGTTACGATTCAGCCCAGTCCGGTGGTGAACATGATTCTCGTTAAACAAAAAGAACAATGTTTCGAGAACAACCAGTTCTGTTTTATCGATAGTAACAAGGCAGCAACTTCTTCGAGCACTATTGTGAGAAGAACTCTCCTTTTTAGTGATGGTGCCAAGTACGACAAAATCAATCCGGTTGCAGGTGAAGAAGTTTGCCACACCGTTATTGATCCAAAAGGAGGTTACTTCGACCTCACAATCGAACTGGAAGATGCTAATGGTTGTGTTACTAAAACGAAAATCAGCGATGCAATCCGGGTATGGCCAAGACTGGGTGTTTCCATAACCAGTAACCAGCCAACCCAATGTGATTCGACATTAGCAACAATCGTAAACCAGACCTATATCGACTGGAAAGCAAAACCTCTTGAAACCATTGGTCTGAAAGACGTTGGAAAATTTGTTTTTGATTTCGGTGACGGAGAGGTAATCGTTGGAGATTCGGTAACAAATACTTCCTATTGGACGGGTAAAGCACTCGACGGAAAAGTTGGAAAATGGTACCGTAAAAACGGAACATTCAACGCCAAGCTTACCGTTACTTCCCGATTCGGATGTACAGAAACGTATCAGTACAAAGCTGCTGCAACAAACATTAAGATCAACCGAATCATTGTAGCCGATAATGATTCTACCTGTACTTCCACTCCACAAACCTGTTTTAAAGTGATTGACCCAACTGATCCGACAGCCCCCGGCCCAATTCCGGGTGCACAATGGTTGTGGAACTTTGGAGATCCTCCGTCTGGCCCGGATAATACAAATGATAAAACCTGGACTCCCTGCCATTCCTACGGTGGTGGTCCGTGGATGATTTCTCTCCGAATAAAATCCGGCCCTTGTGATATTCAGTTATACGATACCATTTCCAAAATGGGCCCGTCTTCTACCATCGAGGTTCCGTTTGTTCGGGTACTTGAATCTGAAAAATATCAGTGTAACATTAAAGACAGCGTTCACTTCGTAAACAACTCGTCTTTCAGCCACGACGACTGGTATTATTTCGATGAGGACTCAACAGTACTTTTCTACAATTTTTCATTCAAGGTGGTTAAACATGTGGTTACCGGTGTAGATAGTATTTACACTTACCGAAACATGGACACGCTCATTTCGAAATACGCCTTAACCGATACCATCTTCAAAAACGGTTATAAAATTTATTTCGATCAGGCGAAAGATTCGTTTGTAATCAGTGATGCTACCGGAACTTTCACCGACCCCAAAACCAGAGGCGGTATCAACGCTCAAAGACGATACGTATTTAACTTTAATGCTAAAACCAGAGCCGGCGATCAAACCGCAATTCCATTGGTTTCCGAAACCCGAAAGCATAAATACAATGTTTTCCGACTCTGGACTCTCGGCGACAACTTCGCCCCTACCTGTACCACCGACACCAAAGCCAATAAAAACGTAAATCTCAATTGTAACTTCACGTTGGATTCGTTGCCGGTTCACTGGTATACCCCGTGGGACGATATTTATCATTACAGCCAAAACGGAAACCGGTACACTTCTCCGGCTCCGAAAACTCTTTTCAGTACAAATTCCAGAACCTGTTATAAGGTGTTTGTGTACCCGAAAGACACTATGATTGTTCCACAGGAAGTAGTGCTCTTCGTTCCGTTTGATTCTTCACGAACCTTCATTATTCCTTACACGGATTCAGTGGGAGTTGCCAGAACAGATACTTTCAAAGTAGAGGTTTCCACCGTTTATCCGGAAATACAATGGCGACACAATTACCGCCTGAAAATCTGGAGACCAAAGAATTATTACACAGACGCACCGGGTGTTTATTATACACCGGATCCGGATTCTCCCGGACTCGTGATTACACACGACACCATGTATCCGTGCAAAAACACAATCATCTGGGAAGATCAGGATTATTATCTGAAGTCGGGAAGTACTCTCGCAATTAAAGATCTGAATAACGCAACTTATTCTTACGAAACAGGACCAGGTGTAAAAACGATTGATAAGGATATGCAATTCGAAGTATCACCGGGCGATACCTTGTTCTCAAGATCCAAAATGGTTATTAACAAACAAAGAGTTGTAATTGCCGCAGCCAGTACCATCATTGTTGATACGACCACGGCAAGCGGTAAAGACAGCTTCTTTACGCGGAGTGTGATTTTGGTTGACTCAGCATTTCATCGTGACTATTTCTATAATAACGTTGCCGCTTGTAACAGCGTAACTCTTTATCATCAGGATACCGTACATCCATTTTACTGCGAGAGCTCCAACAATATTTCTCTCGCACTTATTCCACCGAATGCCAGAGGTTTGAAATGGGAAAGTGGTGTACCTTGTCCACTTGATGGTAACAAACTTCAGTACTACCTGATCTTTAATATGCAGGATACCAAACCCGGTTGTACTCAGCAATGGTTTGAAGTGAACTACGATTCTCTTACAGCACCTAATGGTTGGGTTAACTATAAAAGCGGTGCAGTATTGGCTCCGCCGCCTCCGGGCCTGCCGATTCCTTTCGTATTGCCGTATGATATCATCGGTCAGTGGGGAACTAAATTCGTAAAAGGATATTCTTCTGGTGAAATTGGAAATGATCCGGATGCTCGTCCGAACGGTTCCTTCACAATCGGACTCGTTGTTGGAAACGGACCTCCAAGATTCGACAAAGCCGGTAACCCAATCGCTCCTGAATGTACAGATACTGCCTGGTACAGCGACATGTTCCGTTACCAATATCTCGACGCTCAGTTCGAAGTACTCGTACCTTACAACAATCCTTTGGCACTTTGCGCCGGTGAAACTGCTTATTTCCGAATGGTAAATCCGATTCAGGACAGTATTGCAGCTCTTCGCTGGAACTGGGGTTATCCGGACAGACTCTCCGGTTATTACGAAGAATTCAAATACTTCCAGGATTACAACGGCCCGGTTGCCGGCCGAAACGATGAAAAAGTTAGCTGGAAGAAAACCGATAAATGGTTATATAACTACGTGGTTCGTCACACACTTGATGAAGTATTCGGCGATGAAGTAATTGATACCATTGTAACCAGAATTTACAGAAAGTGGGATGTGAAAATTAATACCTACCGGGCGGATAAAGTTGTATCAGACCTATTGAAGAGTCTCGATCTCGACATCCGCGATATACCGGAAGGACAATTACCGCTGATGCTCGGTGACGGAACCTTTGGTTGTATCGATACCACCGGCTTGAGTGAATATTTCGTAATCAGCAAAGTAGGTATCAGCAAGGATATCTATTTCGACGGACCTTATAAATATCATTACACGGATGCCGGTCACACTAATGCTGAAATAGTCGAGGAAGTTCTGCACTTCAGAGATTCATCCATGCAGGGCTTCGATACGCTTGTGGCACCAAAAGATTATGTAACCGCAGACGGGCAGATCTTTAAGGTGGGTCAAAGAATTCCGGGAGTGTATAAGTTCACCTACCGACATGCGGAAGTTCATTTGAATTTCTGTGACCCGACTCAGAAAGATACGATCTGGAAAAACTCCAACGGTCCGATGATACCGGGTATCTTTATGAACAACACAACCGGTTGTGAAAAAACAGGTGCAGCTCTCATTAACGTCGGATATCTCAATCTGTTCGAACTCCAGAATGAAGCGGTCTGTCAGGGAGATGTTCATGTGATCGACGACAGTATTCGTTACTGGCAGTACGGCGATCAGGCATTCCCGGATGATTACCCGATCGATCCGAGACCTTTCTGGGAAGACCCTGCGAGATATTTAGCAAACAAAGAAATTAAGGAAGTTGACTGGGACGTAAATGACCCATCTGACACCTACGAAAGATCTATTAAGTTCTCTCACGTATACGCCGATCCGGGTGAATATTTAGTGGGAATTGCCACTAAAGACAGTATTGGTTGTACCGACACTTCCTATGTTACAGCATTTGTTACCGGAATAAAAGCTGGTTTCCAATCCAATATCGGTTTCGATGGCGGAACTTGTAAAAACATCGTATCGTTCTATGATACCACTAAGGTATTCGACCCATGTCGTGGTCGTGATACCTGCCCGAATTCAAACTACGAACCTTGCGACAGTATCGTATGGTACGAGTGGGACTTCGGAGACGGTTCCAGAACCAGTGTTTTGAAAAATCCTTCACACGATTATACTTCAAACGGTTACTTCACAGTGAGACTGGTTGTCTGGTCGTTGTTGGGATGTCAGGATACAATTACCGAAACTATTTTCATAGCCGGTCCTCAACCTGAATTTGCCTTCTCTGATTTCAATCCGTGGGGTAACGACTCTATGATAATATGTATCGGAGATCAGGTGAAGTTGGATAACAACAGTAAGGAACCGATGTACACGCCTGACTTTGTGTTCTATTGGGGAGATAGTACAACATCATCCTCTTCTGATCCAACACAAGCTTTCATTCACTCATACAAAAAAGCAGGAACTTACTATCTGAGCCTTTATCAGGTGGATGAAGTAGAAGGAACCAATATCCGTTGTGGTAGCCTCTTCCCGGACACATCAACACTCGATGGAAAAATTCCTCGTGAGATCAAGGTAATTGTGCAACCGATTGCTCCTGCAAGTTTCATAATATCTGATACTGTTGTTTGTCGTGATGAACCGATCATCTTCACCAGCACATCCGACACCATCTACAAATACTTCACTTGGGATTTCGGTCAGGGTGATACGATTACCCGATTTGCTCCGGATTACTCTGTAACCAAGAGCTTCCCTACTGTTGGTAGAAAGTCGATTAAGATGGTTCCGAACTACGACTTACCTCCGGGTGATTTCGGGCCAAAATGTATCGATACTGCCTGGGGATATGTAAACATTGTTGATGTTAAATCCTACTTCTCGATTGATGAAGAAGACAAACCGGAATTCTGCTTCAACGATTCATCTTCCGGACACGACCCGACATTAAACGAGTGGTTGATTGAAGGAGAAGACAGAAGTATCAATTCGGTATTCTCTCAGAACACCTGCTACAACTGGGGAGAAACAAAAGGAACCTTTGAAGTTTGTTTAGTTGTAACCAGTCCGGAAGGTTGTAAAGACACTTCCTGCCAAACAATAGAAAACGACTTCTTTGTTAAGATTGTTCCTTATAACGTGTTCACTCCTGATGACGAAGACGCAGTTAACCGAAACTTCGTAATCGACATTGAAGGTTGGGAGGAATATGAAATAGAAATTCACAACCGATGGGGTGAAGTGGTTTTCAAAACCGACGATCCGCTCATCAGTTGGGATGGTACCATTATGAACAAAGGCACAAAATGCCCGGGTGGTACATACTTCTATGTTATCAATTACAAATTGAAAAACAGACCCGAGAACGATGGCAACGGTCCGATAAGCGGAACCGTTACGTTGATCCGGTAATCATATTAATTGCATGAATAAGAACCCGGCTTCTGAAAAGAGCCGGGTTTTTTATTGCCTAATAGGATTTTACTTATACCTATTTTCGCGCACGTTATCAAGAAAGACGGAGGGATAGGTCCTGTGAAGTCTTGGCAACCTGCCGTTTGTGTGTGGTGCCACATCCTATCTGCTAAAAACACTGGCAGAAAAGATAATTTCCCGAACAACCTGCTTCCACCGATTTCTCAAAAGTTAAAGTATGAAATCAATTCACCGGCATTTGCGGTTGAGCGGACTTGAAGCGCTGAATATTCAAAAAGATATGAACTTCCTTAACATTGGAGAGCGAACCAATGTTACCGGTTCGAAACGCTTTGCCAGACTCATTCTCAACGGAAATTACGATGAAGCCGTTCAGGTTGCCCGTCAGCAGGTTGAAAACGGAGCTCAGATCATTGATGTGAATATGGATGAGGGCATGCTCGACGGAGTGCATGCTATGCAGACCTTTATCAACCTGATTGCAGCCGAACCCGATATTTCCGCCGTTCCGGTAATGATCGACTCCTCCAAATGGGAAATTATTGAAGCCGGTTTAAAATGTCTTCAGGGAAAGGGAATCGTGAATTCCATTAGTCTGAAAGATGGAGAAAATGAATTTCTGAAACGGGCTCAAAAAATTCGTCAATACGGAGCCGCAGCAGTTGTAATGGCGTTTGATGAAAATGGCCAGGCCGACACCTTTGAACGCAGAATTGAAATATGCGAACGAAGTTATCGCCTGTTAACAGATAAGATTGGATTTAATCCATACGACATAATTTTCGATCCCAATATTCTGGCAATCGCAACCGGTATCGAAGAACACAACAACTACGCAGTTGATTTTATACGGGCGACGCACTGGATAAAGAAAAACTTACCTGGTGCCTCTGTAAGTGGCGGTGTGAGCAACATCTCCTTTTCGTTTCGGGGCAACGACCGGGTTCGGGAAGCAATGCATTCGGCATTTCTGTATCACGCGATCAAAGCGGGAATGGACATGGGTATTGTTAATGCCGGAATGATCGAGGTATACGACGACATCCCGAAAGATTTACTGGAACGGGTTGAGGATGTAATTCTCAATCGGCGCGAAGATGCAACCGAACGACTTATCAATTTTGCCGAACAGGTAAAGCAAAAGGATAAGGTTCAAAAAGAAGATGAAAGCTGGAGACTGGAACCCGTTGAAGAAAGACTTAAACATGCTTTAATAAAAGGCATCGACAACTTTGTTGAAGCCGACACCGAAGAAGCCAGATTAAAATTAAAATCCCCTCTGTTAGTTATTGAAGGTCCGCTGATGGATGGAATGAACGTAGTTGGTGATTTATTCGGATCGGGTAAAATGTTTCTTCCACAAGTCGTGAAGAGTGCGAGGGTGATGAAGAAGTCGGTGGCTTACCTCACGCCATATCTGGAAGCTGAAAAGCAATCCGGATCCACAAAAGGTAAGGTGCTTCTTGCAACAGTTAAAGGCGACGTTCACGATATTGGAAAAAATATTGTCGGCGTGGTTCTGGCCTGTAACAATTATGAAATACACGATCTCGGTGTAATGGTTCCCGGTGAAAAAATTTTAGAAAAAGCCCGCGAGATCAACGCCGACATTATTGGATTGAGTGGTTTAATTACCCCGAGTCTCGACGAGATGGTTCATGTCGCGTCAGAAATGACGAGGTTGGGTTTTAACACGCCTCTTCTGATTGGCGGAGCGACCACTTCCCGTGTTCATACAGCGGTGAAAATTGCACCGAAATATTCTGCAGGTGTGGTGCATGTTATCGATGCTTCCCGAAGTGTACCCGTTGTTGGAAAACTTCTTTCGGTTGAATCACGTAACGATTTTATTAACTCGATTAGCTCAGAATATCAGACTATAGCTACTGAGCATGCCAATCGTCAGGGTCTGAAATCATACCTCCGCATTGAAGAAGCAATTGCAAATGGTTTTAAAACAAATTGGCTCGATTACACGCCCCCGAAACCGAATGAGACCGAAATCAAAAAATGGAACCCGGATTTAAAAACACTCACCAATTATATTGATTGGACTCCCTTCTTTCAGGCCTGGGAAATAAGCGGACGTTATCCCGATATTTTAACAGATCGGGTAGTTGGTAAAGAGGCCACTCAACTTTTTGAGCACGCTAAACAGTTGCTGGATAAAATTATTTCAGAAAAACTGTTGAATGCTAAAGGGGTTACCGGAATATTTCCGGCAAACCGGAAAGGTGAGAAGGTTTTGATTTTTAATAATGAAAGTCGGAATGAGATAATACAGGAACTGGTTTTTCTTCGCCAGCAGCGCAAAATGTCGGATGGAATTCCCAATCTTTCATTGGTTGATTTTATAGCACCTGAAGGAATTGAAGATTATATCGGAGCGTTCGCAGTTAGCGTTCACGGAGCACAGGAATTAGCGAAAAAATTTGAAGACGATCACGATGATTATAATAGCATCATGGTGAAGGTTATTGCCGACCGACTTGCAGAAGCATTTGCAGAATTTCTCCATGAACAAATTCGTAAAAATGATTGGGGTTACGGCCCAGATGAACATCTCTCAAACACAGAACTAATAAGTGAAAAATACCGGGGAATACGACCGGCTCCCGGGTACCCGGCCTGTCCGGATCACACAGAAAAACAAAAGCTTTGGGAAATGCTGAAGGTTGAAGAAAATACCGGAATGAAACTTACAGAAAGTTTCGCCATGTCCCCTGCATCCTCTGTCTCTGGTTACTATTTTTCACACCCCGCGTCCAAATATTTTGCAGTTGGAAAAATCAATTCGGATCAACTGAAAGAATATTCGAACCATAAAAAACTTGAGGTTGAAGAAGTCACCAAATGGCTCAGACCTATTCTGGACTAATTCCAAGTTTTCTTGAACAAGCTCATCGATCGAAGGCAACAAGTCGTGACCTCTATCACAAAAATGATCTACTGAGAAAAATGACTATCGTGCTCTGATCAACTGTTGTTGGTGGTTTCAGATTTTTTATTAATTTTATTCCGCCCTTCCGGTGGGTGGGCATTGAGTAAAGTAGTATAAACAATTGATAGAGAAGTAGGTGCTATTCTGAACACCGTTGTACTGTTATTAAACATGACCGGGATTGACGGTCATCAATGGTTTTCAAAACAATCACCGGTTACTTTTCAACTCCATTTAAGAGGATTTTGCGATGAAATCGAAAATCAAATTTTTATTGTATTCGTTGCTGTTCGGATTAACGAGTGTTTCCGCTCAAAACAGTTCAAACAAAGGAACCGATTTCTGGATTGGCTTCCCTGCTCATGGCGATGGTTCTAATGCGGGGATGTATTTCTATATCACATCGGATTCCAGTACCTCGGGAACAGTTTCGGTTCCGGGGCAGAGTTGGTCGAAGAGTTTTACAGTAACCGCCAACCAGATGACATTAGTAAACATTCCGGCGAGCGTTGCCTATGTTTCCTGTACCGATTGCATACAATCAAAAGGAATACATGTAGTCTCTCAAAAGAAGATTGTTATGTATTCCCACATCTATTATCAGTACCGCTCCGATGCTACACTGGTTTTACCGACGGCTGCCTGTGGTAAAGAATATTATGCAATGGCTTATGACCAAATCGGACCAACCACAGACCGGTCCCAGTTTATGATTATTGCCAATCAGGATGACACCAAGGTAAAAATCACTCCAACTGTTCCTTTGGGAGGAGGCCATGCTGCCGGTACGCCATACACTATTACTCTTGACGAAGGTGAAGTGTATCAGGGTCGTGCCAATACATATACTCAGGATGTTACCGGCACTCATATAGAAGTGATTGATACGGGTTCTACTGCCAATTGCAGAACAGTAGCCCTTTTTTCAGGTAGCAGCAACAGTTTTATCGGCTGTTCACCAAACGGAGGGATTGCATCAAGAGATAATCTCTACCAACAATTGTATCCAACCCGATCCTGGGGAACCAAATACGTAACCATTCCTTTTAAAGGAAGAAGCTTTGATGAATTTTCAATTTGCGCTTCAGAAGACAATACAAGTATTCTCATTTATAAACCAACCGGAACACCACAAACATTTTATCTAAATCAAGGTGAAATACTTACCTCCACAAGTACGAATTTTATTAAAGATGTTAATGTTAGTCTATACATCGTAGCCAATAAACCTATTTGTGTTGCTCAATATCAGATTTCTCAAAAGTGCGGAGGCAAGGGAGATCCATCGATGACTATTCTAAGTCCGATTGAGCAAACGTTAAAAGAAATCACTGTTTACTCATCCCAATATGAAGATATTGATGATCACTACATCAATGTAATTATTCCTAATTCCGGGGTTAATTCTTTCCGAATTGATGGCAATACTGCCAGTTTTACAAAAGTGCCCAAACTGGCCAGTTACTCCTATGCTCAAATCACCGTTACAAAAGGCAACCATCATCTGGTCTCGGATGTCGGCTTCATCGCTATCGCTTATGGATTTGGTGACTATGAAAGTTACGGATATGCCGCCGGTGCAAACGTGAAGGATTTAACGGCCAAACTAGAATTGGTCAACAGCGCACAAAATGATATCAGCTCTCTTTGTTTGGGCGACTCGGCAGAATTAGAAGGCCAGGCAGAATATACGGTAAGCAAATGGGTCTGGGATTTCGGAGACGGAACATCTGCCAACGGGCAATATCAGTTTCACACCTTTAAAGATACAGGCACATACACAGTTAAACTTTATACCTATAAAACAAATTTCGACGGTTGTTCAACATACGATTCTTCTGATTTAGAAATTCGGGTGAATATGCCACCTACTTCAAATTTTGGGACCAGTTTGCGTTGCGAAGCAAACACCATTCAGTTCTGGGATTCAAGCGCACCTCCCCCTGGGGAGCAGATTCAGGCAAGACAATGGATATTCCATAACAGTTCTACCTACGCTACAAACACATCCAAATATTACGATACTGCCGGAACCTACAAAGTCGCATTTGTGGTAAAAACGGAAGCACAATGCTACGATACCATAAAATGGGATATGGTGGTAAATCCGAATCCGGTTCCCGGAATCAACCTCGATGATTTATGTTTTAAAGACACCGCATACATCAGCAACATAACGACGGTAAAAACAGGAAAAATCGCCTCAAACAAATGGTATTTCGGAGACGGAGATTCCAGCACGGCCTATCATCCAAAACATTTCTATGCAGATTCCGGAACCTATTATATCACTTTACAAACAGAAACCGACAGCGGATGTGCAGGAAGCATAATGGACACTGTGTATAAACATCCGAAATTCACTATGGATTTCAAACACACAGATACCTGTGCGGGATTCGCTCTAAACTTTATCAATAAATCTACAACCACTGCCGGAACGCTGGGAGATTTCATTTGGGATTTCCCCGGTGGAACTCAGTTTACTACCACAGATGCTCAGTTTCAATTCCCGAATCCGGGTTCATATAAGGTAAAGCTCACCGGAACGCAGGATAACTATTGCACCGATTCTTCAGTTCAAACTGTAATTGTAGATCCATTAGTTGCTGCCAGTTTTACTACATCCGGTAAATGCATGGGAGATTCGGTTCGATTCACCAACACCTCAACCGTCGCCAGTGGAAGTGTTGCCACGGTTACATGGTCTCTTGACAATGGCATCACACGTTCAGGCAACAAAGTCTCGGTGAAATATCCGGTTAAAGGAACCAAGAATATTCAGATGATTGCCAAATCAGATGCGGGTTGTTCTGACACGGCAACGACCACAATCACGGTTTACGATCCGAGAATTTCAAGTCTTTCCTTCCCGACGGTTTGTCTTGGTGACAATGCTAAAATGTATGGCGTGTATTCGTTGGACAGCGACAGTTTGAAAACGTATGACTGGAACATCGACGGTTTTACGGCATCAACCGATACGATCTATTTCACTTCTAATAATGTCGGAGTTTTCCATGCCAATCTCAAGGTGACAACCAAATACGGATGTACCCTTAGTAAATTGGATTCTTTTAAAGTTTACGATGTTCCGGTTGCCGGATTTACAGTTAAGAATGTATGTGAAGGATATTCCCTCGCACCAGTGAATACTACAACCATCGGACATGGAGAAACGATCTCGAGCTACGCATGGGATTTTAACGGAAACAAAGTGTCAACGGTTCAAAATCCGACTATTGTTGCCACACCTGCCGGAAGTTCTACACTTAAACTCTCCGTCGTAAGCAATCATGGTTGTAAAAACGAGCTTACGAAAAACTTCGAAATTTATCCGGTGCCGAATGCCGGATTTACTTACAGCGATACCTGTTTGGGATTATTCACAAACTTTAATGACTACTCATCTATCTCAGGTGGTTCCATTTCAGGTTATAACTGGACATACAGCGACGGACAAAAAGATGCCGGAACTTCGGTTGCAAGGTTGTACGGGAGTGATGGTGCTTATTCTGTTATGCTAAAAGTAATTTCAGATAAAGGTTGTTCCGACAGCATCACCCGAAACTTCAACATCGCACCAAAACCCAATCTCGATTTCCTGATAACCCCGACACAAGGATGCCAACCGGTTTTGGTGAATGTTACGAATAACTCCACTATTAATTCCGGCGTAATAACAAATTATAGTTGGGATTGGGGTGATGGTAACACAGGATCGGGATCGTCTCCATCACATGTGTATACATCCGACGGACTCTATCAAATTGTGGTTTACGGTACCTCGAATTCAGATTGTAAAGACACATTTACGGCGCCTTCCCAAATTAACGTTTTACCGGCACCTGTTGCCGATTTCACATACGATCCCCTCGAACCGAGTTTATTATTTCCGGATGTGAACTTCACAGACGCGTCGTCTCCGGACGTGGTTTCATTTTATTGGGAAACCGGAGATGGAAGCACGTACACTACACAAAATGTTTATCACACATACGCTGGTGCCGGGGATTACAATGTTGTATTAATTGCAACTGCGGGCAACGGGTGTAAAGACACCGCGACCCAACCGGTTCATGTTAAACTCGATTTTTTCATTTGGATACCAACAGTGTTCTCTCCCAATGATGACGGTTTAAATGATGTATTCCGGATACACGGAATCTTCAATGAAGTTCAGGGATACTCCCTTCAGATTTTTAATCGATGGGGGCAAGTGGTGTTTGAATCGGAAAATACCGATGAGGTTTGGGATGGAACCTATCAGGGGGTTCCTGTTCCGGCTGGAAACTATGGATACAAGGTTCGTTACATTAATTACGAAACACATTTGTGGGACGGGCACATAGGAACTATTAAAGTTTTGAGATAATCGCGGGTTTCATAGTGTTTTGAAATACGTTTCATTTTGCAACCGAACATCGACGGTCTTCTAATGGTTTATTGATACTTTTGCCCCGCTAAAAAACGGATGCAATGAGCGTATTGGTAAACAAAAATTCCAGAATCATCGTACAGGGTTTTACCGGAAGCGAAGGAACTTTCCACGCCGGACAAATGATCGAATACGGAACAAACGTAGTCGGTGGTGTAACTCCGGGAAAAGGTGGACAGGAACACCTTGGCAAACCGGTTTTCAACACAGTTGAGGAAGCCGTAAAATCAACCGGCGCCGATGTCAGCATCATTTTCGTTCCACCGGCTTTTGCCGCCGACGCGATCATGGAAGCCGCCGATGCAGGAATAAAAGTTATCGTTTGTATAACAGAAGGAATTCCTACCCGCGATATGATTCAGGTTAAAAACTACCTTGCCGATCGCGATTGCCGTTTGATTGGCCCGAACTGCCCGGGAGTGATGACTGCCGGTGAAGCCAAGGTAGGAATTATGCCCGGATTCATCTTTAAACCCGGAAGAATCGGAATCGTTTCCAAATCCGGAACGCTGACGTATGAAGCGGTTGACCAGATTACCAAAGCCGGACTCGGACAATCCACGGCCATCGGAATTGGTGGTGACCCGATTATCGGAACATCCACCAAAGAAGCAGTAGAACTTTTAATGAACGACCCGGAAACCGACGGAATCATTATGATTGGTGAAATCGGTGGAAGCATGGAAGCCGACGCAGCCCGATGGATTAAGGAAAACGGAACCAAACCGGTTGTCGGATTTATCGCGGGTGAAACAGCTCCAAAAGGACGACGTATGGGTCATGCCGGTGCAATCGTCGGAGGAAAAGACGATACCGCTGCCGCCAAAAAAGCCATCATGCGTGATTGCGGAATTTATGTTGTGGATTCTCCTGCACAAATCGGAAAGAAAATGGCGGAAGTGCTTTCTACTTCTTCCAAGTAATTTCCAACAAACCCATCTTATTTAGCTCCGGTAATCAGCGAAATCGTTCCTGAAATCCGGTCATCTTTTTTCGTATCTCCATAAAAGACATCGAGAATGTAGAAATACGTTCCGGGAGGATGTTTTCGATTCCGGTTTAAAACCGAACCATCCCAGCAATCATCAATTTTGTCTGTTTCAAAAACCAGTTCGCCCCAACGATTATAAATGTACAAATGAATACTGTCGCAACCCGGCGTAAATCCTTGCAGGCAATATTCATCGTTGTATCCATCACCATCCGGAGTAAAAACATTCGGGACTAACAGTGATCTGTTACTCGGATCATTCGTATTTAAAACCTTCTTAACCGAGTCGGCGCAAAGTGTTCCGGGGTTTTCATAAAACCAAATTTCGTAACTTCCGGAGGGAGGATACACATGCTGAAAAGACTTCGAACTCGAAGAATCCCCATCACCGAGAATCCATAAGTATTCGGGCCCGTGGGCTGATGTGGTAAATTGTACCAGATTCGTACACGCATCGAAAGTGTAGCTAAAATCAGCTTTACCGTTTTCTAAAACCGTAATGGTTCTTTTAAACTGATCCGAAATGTTGCAGGTGTTGGAATCAATCACCGTTAGTGTAATGGTATAAGTTCCGGGGTTAGAATAAGTATGAGCGGGCTCAAGATTCACAGAGTCGGATGTTCCGTCTCCAAAATCCCAACGGAATTTTTTGACGATGTCGCTTCTGTTTTCAAGATTAACAGTGAGCGGCATACAACCAATCACCGGATCCGGAACGAAATACGCATCCACGGCAGATTTAATCTGAAGATCAATTTTAAAACTGGCGTTACTGCACCTCGGACTAAAATTAGTCGTAAACGCAGCATTCGGAGTTACCGGAAAATCCTGATGCCCCTTTTCAAAACCATTCGGACAACTGGAGCACACCGATTGATAAATCACCCCTTTTTTATCAAATCGACTGGTTCCCCCATCTACGTGGTCAGCGGTTGTATCACCACCGAAATACGTTGCGTACAGAAGTCCCTGGGCATCTTTATTTAAGACAAGAATATAAAAGTCGTTTCCATCCGTAGTTTTCTGTACCGCGTCGGATGTGGTTGGAAGATTATTCGTGCTTCCCGGATTCAAATCCGGACGAACGCTGCTTCCCCACCCACTTACATAAATGTGTTCGCAGTTGTCAACTAAAAATGCGCTCGGCGACAAATCGATAGCATTCTTTTTAACACCGAAACTCGTTTGCCAAACAATGTGACTCAGGGAAGTATCGAGCTTTACGATAAACTGGCCTTTGTTATCGCTTCCATAAACACCGGGCGATGGTTCAATATTTCCATTGGTCTGGCCGGTTAAATACACATGGCCTTTCTGGTCGAGATCAAGAAAATATACCTGATCGTATTGGTCGGTTCCCCAGTAACTCAATTCGAGAAGTTTCTTACTCTGTGTATTCAACCGCGCGACATATCCATCAACAAGTCCCTGATACGTTTTGAAAATCGCGCTGTCGGTTGTCTGCAAATCGGTGCTGGAAGTTCCTCCACCCACGTAAATGAAAGAGTCTCCGTCAATGCGAATGCTATACAAAGCATCCCGAAGGTCGCCTCCCAAAAAAGTTGACCAAAGCAATTGAGACAAATCCGGACTCAACTGCACAATGCATCCTTCCTGAAATTTCTGAACCGAATCTACCGGATGAAGCATTGGAAAATCCTCCGATTCTGTACACGACGCGATGAACACTTCTTTGTTTTCATTCGGAATAATATCTCCCCGAAAATCGTCAGCATAATTATGCCGTAGCTGTGAGTTGGAATTGTGCCCGTCGTTCTTAGAACCTCCGATGAATGTTGAACCCATTAATACAGTTCCATCCGATGAAATTTTGGAAACAATAATATCAACATCTCCGTTAAAACTGCGGTCATAGGCGTTGGATGATGTCGGAAAGTTGTGAGAATAGGTGGTTCCGAAAACCAGCAGATCATCATCGCGATCGGTCACCAAACTGTGCGGATATTCATCCAAATCACCTCCGAGATAGGTTGCCCACAAAAGATGCTCTCCGGATGAATCGTATTTGCTGATGGTAATGTCGCACGGAAGATTAGCCGGAAAATTTCCAGCACCTCCACCATAAATAGTTTGAACAGCACCGGTTGTTACCGGGTATTGTCCGTCGTCACCATCCGTTATTCCCGCCGCAAACAAATTTCCTCTTGAATCATAAGTAGCTGTAAATCCAAAATTATCCCCGCGACTTCCCGAATACGTTGAAAAGATCAACGCCGGATCCACAATCAGGTTGCTTTTAATTCCTTCGCTATTAAAACCAAATTGAACTACAGAATCCCTTAGCAGAAAAAAACACGATTCGTTTGGATTAAAATTATTCGATTGTGCTTTATCCCGAATTAGTAAAGGTGCCGTTTCTGTTAACTCCCCGACGGACGTCTGAATAATCAGTTCATTATTCCGGATCATTAAATCATCAGCGCCTTCAACCGCATACCGGATGTCGCGGGCATCACCTTCACCTACAATCCAGTCGAATTTGAGATCACCATTAGTTGTATTATAAATTCTGAGATCAATTCCCGGAAACACATTAGCGTATAAAATATCTGTGTACATCTTTACTCCGGTTGCCCATTTCGATGAGTCAGAACCTTTGTAATAATTCAAATAATAATTTGCCGGATTGTATGCTCTAACCGTTGGTTTCTTTTGATTGATAAATTTCAATCGAACAACATGCTGCTTAAGAATCACCGGTAGCTGCGGCCCGATGAAATCATAATTATGCATTCGTTCATGCAATTCGCGAAGGGCTTCCTGATCTTCGAGCAAATAGGTAATTCCGTTTTCCCCGAGATACATAAAACCATTTGGCAACCGGCAACGAAACAGAATCTGATCATCGAACTGGCCTTTGTTTTCTTCAAAAAGAAAGAACGCTTGATTTGGATTAACCTTCGCCAATTCATCTGATTCCGCCCTCAGAACAAAAGACGAACCTATTACCAGAATAACCAGCAGAATTTTGTGCATGAACCACAAAGTTAAAGGCTGGGTGAGTAGTTGTTGCCGACACTTGTCAGCATACGTACACATAAATTCAAATTGTGATTTGAAATCAGACACTCGCACCCTTTCAGTGATGACGCGGCATCGGCCTTAAACGTGTGCTGATTCCAGTATATTCGCGCAAATTTTTTAAAACATGGTTCTGAACGATCAGCAGATACAACGCCGACAAACTCTTCAGCAACTGCGTGATCTGGGCATCGACCCATATCCGGCAGATGAATTTGTGATAACCGCAAATTCGGATGAATTGAAGAAACGGTTTGAAGCAGGTGAAGAGCTGACCAACATCTCATTCGCCGGTCGGGTGATGGTGAGACGAATCATGGGAAAAGCCAGTTTCGCAGAACTTCAGGATGAGTTCGGGAGAATTCAGGCCTATTTCAACCGGGATGAACTTTGCCCCGGGGAAGATAAAACCCTGTATAATGATGTTTTTAAAAAACACATCGATCTGGGTGATATCATTGGTGTGAACGGTTTTGTATTCCGAACGCAAACCGGTGAAATTTCCATTCATGTTAAAGAATTCCGGTTTCTTTCCAAATCACTCAATCCATTGCCATTGCCGAAAGAAGTTGATGGCAAAGTGTACGATGCTTTCACCGATCCGGAACTTCGGTACCGCATGCGATACGTCGATCTATTGGTAAATCCGAAAATCAAAGACACTTTCAGAAAGCGTTCGGCGGTGATAAGAAGTATGCGTAATTACCTTGAGGCGAAAGGCTATCTCGAAGTGGAAACACCAATTCTTCAGGCCATTCCCGGAGGCGCTGCTGCCCGTCCGTTTATTACTCATCACAACGCACTCGATATCCCACTCTTTCTGCGTATCGCGAACGAACTCTATTTAAAGAGACTCATCGTGGGTGGGTTCGAAGGCGTGTTCGAATTCGCCAAGGATTTCCGGAACGAGGGAATGGATAAAACACATAATCCGGAATTCACGCAGATGGAATTGTATGTCTCTTACAAAGACTACAAGTGGATGATGAATTTAACCGAAGACATGCTCCGTAAAATTTGCATGGACGCAACCGGTGGCACTTCGGTTCAATTTGGTGAAAACACTATCGACTTCGGAAAACCCTTCGAACGCCTTACACTTTTTGGTGCTATTGAAAAATACACAGGTTTTAATCTCGAAGGAAAATCTGAAGACGAAATCCGGGATATTGCGAAATCTCTAAAAGTTGAGGTTGATCAAACCATGGGTTCCGGAAAAATGATCGATGAGATTTTCGGAGAAACCTGTGAGCATCATCTGGTGCAACCTACCTTTATAATGGATTATCCGGTTGAAATGAGTCCGCTCACGAAAAGACACCGCGATAATCCCAACCTCACCGAGCGATTCGAACTCATCATCAACAAAAAAGAAATCGCGAATTGCTACAGTGAGTTAAACGACCCGATTGATCAACGGGAACGATTCGAGCATCAAACCAAATTGCTGGAACGCGGAGACGACGAAGCCATGTTTATCGATCAGGATTTTTTACGTGCGCTTGAATACGGTATGCCTCCAACAGCCGGAATCGGAATCGGAATCGATCGTTTGGTGATGCTGCTCACCAATAATGAAAGCATTCAGGAAGTTCTGCTCTTCCCACAAATGCGACCTGAGAAAATCAGAACTGCCGACAGCGATGAAAAATTTATTGCAGCAGGAGTTCCGGCAGAATGGGTTGATGCACTTCGCAAAAACGGATTTCAAACGGTAGAAGATTTAAAGAAAGAAGACAATCCCGGCAAACTTTCGCAAACCCTGAACGGCTTCCGCAAAAAGAACAAACTCGACATTCCGGGTTTGAGTCCGGAAACGGTTGCCACCTGGATTTCCTGAAAATCCCTTCCTTTAATTACTGACGGATCGCACAGAAAAATCTGAAGCGTATCACATTTGGTTTTGCCAAAACTTCGGTTCATTGCAGGTGGTGTTCTGGAAGTTTTCTATTCATCCGAAAAACTAAGTGTCATAATTACACTAATTAAAAAATTCCTATACATTTGTTAACCCTAATTTGACGAACGTATGCGCAATAGACTTTTACTCATTTTACTTTTCACGTGTTTAAGCGGATGGGTTTCGGCTCAGACGGGAAGCATTTCCGGGAAGGTTACCGGACCGGATGGTGGCGCTCTGGCAGGTGCTGCTGTTTATGCAGAAGGCGTTGGAATTGG
Source organism: Bacteroidota bacterium (assembly GCA_016124755.1). Classification (GTDB taxonomy): domain Bacteria; phylum Bacteroidota; class Bacteroidia; order NS11-12g; family UBA9320; genus WGNA01. The sequence continues at coordinate 101,149 of WGNA01000030.1, forward strand.
GACAACGACAAGTCAGACCGGCGAATACCTCTTAACGTTGAATCCGGGAACCTACACCATTAAAGCTTCCTACGTCGGATATCAGGAAATCTCGAAAAGTATTACGGTGACAGGCAATCAAACGGTTACCTACAATATTCAAATGAAGGAAGATGATCAGTTGCTCTCGGAAGCAGTGGTAATCGGTTACGGGACCAAACACAAAGAAGAAATTACCGGAAACATCGTAACCGTAAAGGGTAAAGAAGTCGCTGATCAGCCAACACCGAGTTTTGAAGCAGCATTGCAGGGAAGAGCAGCAGGCGTTCAGGTAACCGTGGGCAGCGGACTTGCAGGATCGCCGTCTTTAATCCGGATTCGAGGAGTAGCTTCGGTTAGTTCTTCGGGAGATCCGCTTTACATTATCGACGGAGTTCCGGTAAATCAGAATTATTTCTCGAGGGGAAATTCGGGTGCGATGAATCAGAATCCATTGGCAACCTTAAACCCATTGGATATCGAAAACATCGAAATACTGAAAGATGCTGCGGCCACTGCGATATACGGGGCTCGCGGCTCAAACGGTGTTATTATTATCACAACAAAAAGAGCGAAAAAGAAAGGCTGGAATTTCGAGTTCAGTTCGAGGGTCGGAACTTCTAAACCGACCTATGTTCCGCAGATGCTGAACAGTCAGGAATATCTACAGTTGTATCAGGAAGCGTGGGAAAACGACGGCGGAGTAGGGCGGGCTCCACTTCCCAACCGAATCTCATGGGAAGAAGCTCAGAAGACCAATACCGACTGGGTTGATCAAACCATTCATACGGGTGTAAAACAGATGTATTCGATGACGACAGGATACAAAGCCAACAAATGGGGAGCGTATTTAAATATGACCCGCGACGACAACGGAAGTTATTTGCGCGACAACCGCTATGTTCGAAACAGTGCCAGACTCAATGTCGATTATGAACCGATAAAGGACTTTAAAATTCAGCTTTCATCATCTTTTGTGAAAGCGACAAATTACAGGGTTTACAACGGATGGAGCGGTGGACTGGGAGCTGCCATGTCAACTGCATTGCCGATATATCCGATTTACGATTCTACGGGTGAATACAACCTTTCCATTGTGAATCCGGTTGCGTACAGAAACCTGATGGATTGGAAAACATTTGAAACACGAAGCATTTCGAGTTTAAATGTCAGCTATAAAATCACCGAAAAAATTAGTGTAAGTGGTTTTGCCGGATTTGATTTTTCGAATGTTACCGACGATCTGTTCCTTCCCGGTAAACTCATTTTTGCAGATCACGCCGGACAAGCAAACCGGGATGTTGTTAAAAACCTCACACAAACCATGAACGCCCGTATCAATTACAAAGCGATCGATACGAAAAAACAAAATCTGGCTATCATGCTCGGGGCTGAAAGAGTTTATGCCACTAGTCATTACCGAAATTATTTCATGGATTCGATCGGTTCTGCTTTTTACAAAAACAAAGGACTTATCAGCGATAAAATTGCGGGAATTGAAACCGGCACTCCATGGGCATTAAATAGTGTTTTCAGTCGGATTGACTATTCGTATAAAAAGCGGTATCTGGTTGACATCACCATGCGAACAGATGGTTCTTCCAAGTTCGGTGAAAACAATCTGTACGGATTTTTTCCGGCAATTGGTGCAGGCTGGATTATTTCGGAAGAGAAATTCATGCATCTGATACCGCAGATCAATTTCTTAAAACTAAAATCGGGTTACGGAATTTCCGGAAACGTTCCAACGGAAAACAACGCATTCCGACAGGTGTGGATCGGATCGACCAATAACATTCACTATAACAACGAAGCAACGGTTTACCCGACCAATCACGAAAACCCGGATTTGAAATGGGAAACTTCCCACATTTTTGATGTTTCACTGGAAATCGGATTATTCAAAAACCGAATTACATCCGACATCGCATTTTATAATAAAACCACGACCGACATTTTACTGCAACTTGCAACACCGTCTTCAACCGGATTCAGCAGTTATTGGCAAAACACCGGTAAGTTCCGAAACTGGGGAGTTGAATATGCGATCACAAGTCGCAACATCAGCAAGAAAAATTTTAGTTGGGAAACGCAATTCAACATCGCCCGCAACTACAATAAAGTTCTTGATCTCGGAATTTATTTCCAGGACGCACTTTCCGGCGGAACGAATGATACCCGCGTTGTTGTGGGACAACCACTCGGAACAAATTACCTCGTTAAATTTTCACATGTTGACCCGCAAACAGGTCAGCCGGTTTATCTCGACAAAGACGGCAATGAAACCTACACCTGGAGCAATGATAACCGGGTAGCTGTGGGAACCGTTCTTCCCAAAGCATTCGGAGGAATCAGCAACAACATTCGCTGGGGACAGTTTTATCTGAGCACAACCTTCGTCTACAAAATCGGTGGAAATATTTACAACTCATCCGCAAAACGTCAGAACGGAGTGGTAACCGACTGGAACATGACCACCGATTATTTTGATCGCTGGACTCAACCCGGTGATGTTGCCAAATATCCGATGCTCTCCATGAACACGGCTTCGTATGGTTTGCCACCGGATCCATATCAGTACAACACAACATTATTTCTAGAAAGCGGCAGTTATCTGCGACTCCGGAACATCAGCCTTACGTACACAGTTCCCAAGAAATTGCTGAAAGACAAATTGCGTAGAATTGAATTAGGCATTACCGGTTACAACATTTTAACCTTTACCAAATTCACAGGTGGTGATCCGGAAATCGCACGGGATTTTGAAAATCCACAGGACCGGAATATGAGTTCGAACATCTCTTATCTCACAGCTCCTCAGGAAAAATCAATTTTATTCAACCTCAACGTAACCCTGTAAGAAAATGAAAAAACAGTATTTCAAAATTGCCGTGTTCGCGTTGATGATTTTCTCGTTCAACGCCTGCAAGGAAAGCCTGAAATTCGAATTGGATAAAGACCAGATCGATACGGAAGAAGCACTCAATTCTCCCGAGAATATTCAGGCATTGCTCAACTCTTGTTACGATGTTTTCGCGAATGTGATGGATGGAGATGTTCAGAATCTTCAGGAGTTGCTGAGCGACAATCTCGCTGCTCCGCAAAATGCTGCCGGTAGCTTGTACTATACCGTTTACAACCGCGGAACTTTTTCATTCCGAACCGCCGACGGGGTTTTACTCGATTTGTACCGTTGTATTTACCGGGTGAATATTATGAGTGAAAACCTATACCGCTTTCCGGAAGAACTGAACGGAAATAAAATGGACGGAGAAGCCAAATTTTTAAGAGCCTGGTGTCATTGGGAACTCGTTAAATTGTGGGCGCAGCCTTATGGATTTACTTCCGATAATTCACATCCGGGAATTGCGATAAAACTTCATTCGCACTATAGTGTTGAACTTCGATCCAGCGTGGGAGATGTGTACAATCAAATAATAGAAGACCTAAAGTTCGCAGAGCAAAACCTTCCCGACGACAATGGAGTTTATGCCAATAAAAATGCTGCAAAAGCACTTTTGGCTAAAGTGTATTTCACTATGAACGACTTCACCAATGCCGCAGCAAAAGCCGGTGAGGTAATTAACAGCGGACTTTACCAACTTTCAGACACCGTTGAAAGATACATTGCCGATCAGGGAAATGAAGTGATTTTTAAAACCATTAGTACGGGCCCAAGCGATAACCGAGGTGGATCTTTTATCGGATCGTACCGGTCAGATAAAACCGACAATCCGGGAATTAAAGCAGCCACAGATTTTAAAACGATGTACGACACAGCAGATCATCGAAAGGTTTGGATTGAAGTTGTGGATCCCGACCTGCCGTCTCAGGTAGTTAAATGCCACAAGTTTGATAAAGACTTTTTTGGTGTCGCCTTATTAAATCTGGCAGACATGTATCTGATTCGCGCCGAAAGTCTGCTCGAACTCAATACCGACAAACAAACCGCCGCTTCAGATCTGAATGCAATACGCGAAAGAGCCTACGGTTCGGATAAGTACAATGTGTCTTCCGGTTCCATTACGTTGGCAGATGTTCGACTTGAGCGAAGGAAAGAATTTGCATTTGAAGGTGACCGCACCATTCAATTAAAGAGAATGGGAGCTAAAGGAGAAACGGTTGTAATCCGCGGGGCCGATTGGAATTGCGCAGGTAGTGTTCTGCAATTCCCCGCAAGTGAAAAAACAAAAGGATTTGAATTCAATCCGGAAGGAGGTTGTAATTAAAAGATTGGTGTTTATGAAAATGAAAAATTTACTGATGTTACTCATGCTGCCGGTTCTGATTTTCACCGGTTGCAAAAAAGACCGACCGGTTCTCGATCCTCCGGGAAGCAAGCTGGAAGGAATAAACTCGTCCTGGATTTTAGTGGGAGTTGATCAGGTTGACATCGCTTCCCTTCAACAAAAATCACTGGATGTTTCAGAAGCTTTTATCGGCGACATTGCCATGCAGGTTCAATTCAATTCCTCCGATTTCACGTATTCCGTTACCAACGGAAGCGGGCCGAATTATTTTGGAAATAGTGGAAGCTGGGCTTTCGACGACAATGAATATCCAACTCAAATCACACTTACAACTTCCACCGGAGATGTAAAGGTTTGTCCGTTGTTGCACACCATCCGCCCGGTTGATACCTATTTGCAATTCTCGTATGCGCGTACATGTTCTAATGCTGATGCACCATACGTTTCTTATAATTTCAAATTTGCCAGAACCAATTAATGTTTAAGGAAATGAAAAGAAACATCAACCTAAAAACAGCATTAAGAGGTTTAGTTTATCTCTTGGTTTCGATGGCACCAGGATTTGTTTTCGGACAAGCGGTTACCGTTGCGGATCCTGACAATATGGATCCGACCAAAGAGATAAAAATTATTGTTGATCTCACCAAAACCACAAACGAATGGGGAATTGTTGAAGCCGCTGCATCCGGTGAGGATATGTACATCTGGACCTGGAAACCATACGAATTTCCGGCGAGCAGTTCAAAAGCAAACGGAACAGGACCAACTCCCTGGAAAAGCAGTAATGAAATTCTGAAAATGACCAAAGAGTCTGAAGGCATATACAGTTTTACGATGATCCCAACAGAGTTTTATGAAGTGGATGCAAAAACAGTTTACGACGAAGACATACATTTTTTAGTAAAGCCAAAAGACGGTGGAGGATATGGCGACCCGGATACAAAAACCGAAGATCTGGTTCTTCCCTTTGAATATCCGAAAGGACCATCTTCCGTATTCTCGTGCTTTCCATCTCCATTCGGAAAAGACCTCGATTCGTTAAAACTCGAACTCGACGATGTTTTCTCTATTGTTTACGACAACAACGAAGAGACAAAAGAAAGTCTGAAAGGTGTTACCGATATGTATTTGTATATCGAGTTAACCGGCTCGGATAATCAGGTTTACCGGATTGCACCGAATGCCAAAAAGGTCGGCGATTACCCGCAACTTCAAATGAAAAATAAAGGCGATGGCACTTTTCAAAAAAGCATGTTGTTGTCTTCCTTCATTGCGATGTTCAACTTGCCATCGGGTATCGAAGCGAAATCGGTAATGATTCAATGCGCCAAACCCAATCTCAAGACAACCGACGATCTGGTTGATGATGTTATTGAAGTCAACTTTGTCCATTGCCAATAAGAGGATTTCCAAAGAACTTTGTTTACATACACACCAATGAAAAGAAGGGGCCCTGTGCCCCTCTTTTTGTTGAATGGTATTGAATGAATCCAAGATAACATGAAGGATTTTTCGTATTCGTGTTTCTTGAAAATATGTTCTTAATCGCATCGATAAATTGTCCTGAAAAATTCCCGGGCTATAGCCACCCCTCCCCATACGAAAGTTCGGAAATTCAGAATGAAGTCGCAAAAAACCAAGGTTGATTAAGTACTTATTTGTTGTGTGGAACTGAGTTAACACGCGTCGTATTTTTCACGCAGAGTCGCAGATGTTTTTGTTGCGGAATCTGATTTTTAATGATTGGTGTGGGACTAACGTCAGAAACAGAATCTTGAGTTCGCAGAGGTTGCACGCGAGTGTGCAGGACAACCAAAAATAATTATTGGGTAGGGTAAAATCTGCCTACTTGAACTCAAAACCGCATTTCTTTTTTGAAGTTAATTGAGGGGCTACATTTCTGCCGGGCTATTGCCACCCCTCC